>NZ_GL876925.1:0-13039 GCF_000192575.1 Novosphingobium nitrogenifigens DSM 19370
TGGGGGCTGCGCTGATCGAGGGCCGACGTCACGACGAACCACCCTGGTGCCGGGGCGACAGCCTTGCCTGTCGCTCCGGCCTTTTTGCCCGGCAAGGCATGGGAGACGATAAATGGCGCATGACTTCCCCAAGGAAGCGAGCACGCAGCTGTTCCGCGACGCCATGGCGCAATTGCCCGCTGCGGTGCATGTCGTGACGACCATGGGCAAGGCGGGCCTGCACGGCACGACGGTCACGGCTTTCTCCAGCCTTTCGGACGAACCGCCCAGCGTCCTCGTCTGCGTCAACCGCAAGTCCCGGATCCACGATGTCCTGCGCGACAACGGCTGTTTCTGCGTCAATCAACTGTCAGGAGGCCAGGACGCAGTCGCCGCCGCATTCGCCAACAGCGCGCTTGGGGTAGAGGACCGCTTCGACAAGACCGGCCCCTGGCACGAATGGACCGACCCCTTGGGCGCCACGCACAGGGCCCATCCCGAAGCCGCCGGCAGCCTGACATGCGAGCTGGTCTCCATCCTCGACGGCTATTCCCACAGCATCTTCATCGGCCGCGTCACCGGCATCGCCCTGCGCGACGGCGCCAGTGCTCTGGCGTATTATCGCCGTGGTTTCGAGAAGATCGGCGGGGAGTAGGCCGCGCGGGCAGATTCCTGTGACATATAGGAATGATATTATTGGTTTTATTTCCGTCATCCCGGGCTTGACCCGGGATCCCGCTAACGTGCGGAAAGAGACGTGGCGGCGGCAAGAACCGAGCGGGGCCCCGGATCAAGTCCGGGGCGACGAAGTTGAAGATCCGAAGATGGCGCCTGAGCCCAATTTCGGCTGTCACTTATAATTATGCGTTGGTGTGAAGCTCGATCATCGAGGTGGGTGCTTTTCATGCGGTGAGGTTTTCCCCGTTTTCAAAGCGCTTCCGGATTTCGGCCACCTGTTTGCCGGTGGCCAACTGGTAGTGGGGGCGGTCGATGAAGCTGTGCCAGTCGCCGCCCCATTCGATGGCGGTGACGCGATCCTTGATGTGTTTTCCAAGGGCGGCGTAAGTCGCGCTTTGGTCGGCGGTGTTGCCGGTGAGGTAACGTCCCTCGGCGTCGAAAATGCCGACGTCCCAGGCGATGCCGAAATTGTGGTTGCTGTGGCCGCCGCGGGCTTTTGTGACCGGGCTGCGGTGGAGTTCGGTCGTGCGGCCGATGGCGTAGAGTTCGTCCTGTTCGGCGTAAGTGCGCGTGCCTGAAATGATGCGGACGGTCGAACCGAACGTCTGGGCGGCGGTCATGAAGTGGCGCGCGACTTCCTGGGCGGGGATGATCAGCGTGGCGATGTTGCGTTCCGAACGGTCGTCAAACGTTCCGAGCGTTGTGCGCAGGCGCTTGGCCTCGTCGTTCAACGCCTGTTCGGCCACGGTGACGGCATTGGTCCAGATCCCGTCCAGCGGACCTTTATAGTAACCGCAGACCGCGCAGGATCGTTGGACGTAAAGCGTTTCCTTGATGGACAACTGGCTGCTCATATCCTCTCTCCGTGTTTGCTTTTTTTGCGGTCGAATGGTTATCGGTGGCCCTATCGGCCATGGTTATGCTTGCTTCCTTCCGAGCAGTCCGTGCTCGGTGAGCAGTTCACGCAATTTGGTGACCAGCCAACCGGTCGCACCACGGCGGATCAGGCCGCCGGGAACGATCGCAGTCCATGCCAGACCCATGCCGATGCGCCACGGGGCGGTGGCCATGGTCTTGATATAGGCGTCGACGACCGCGTCGAACCTGCGGCCGAAGGCACGGCGCAGGCTGTCGGGATCGAATGTGTCGACGGGCCATCGCGGGGATGCGGGTTCCGACGCTGCCGTGCCGAACAAGGGGATGATGGGACGGCTGTATGCCGTGGTCCCGTGCGAAGGTGAGGGGGCAGGTCTTCGTTCAGAGTGCGTGGCTCGCCGGAAAAGAGCCACGGCATGGGCGTACTGTTGTCGGTCGGCTCGGGGATCGGGATGGTGAAGTAATATTTCAGGAAATTGTAGCAATTGAGCCGCCCGAGCATGAAGTCGTGATGGCGATAGCTCTTGTCGAGAAAGCCGGAAAAGCCGTGAAGCGCGCCGCCTGCAATGGCCTGGGCGCCCTCCTTGGCATTCGGGCCGCTCGGGCTGATCATGAAGCGGCTGTAGACACTTTCGTCGAGTGCCAGTCGGATATCCTCGGGATGGAAACGGTTCTGGTTGGTGAAGGCGGTCATCATGCCGCCCATGACGGCCCACACCGTTTCATTCCCCGTGCCCGTCAGTGTGCCGGGGTCGGGCGTCGCGGGAAAGGGATCGACCATGATGACCGCGCGACAGGCGCTTTGTGCGGTTTGCGGATTGTGGCCGAGAATGCCCGCCAGTTCGATCCGGGCCAGTTCCAGCGGTTCGTTGTTGATCATGCCGCCGTCGATGGCGATGTATTGCAGGTCGGGCTGAGAGGGCGTGTCGTCGTCCAGGTGGATGAGCTGTCCCTCCGTCGTGAATTCGGATTTGACCGATGAAGTCAGCGTGGCGGTGCCCTGTTTGTTGAACCACGATGCGGCATAAAGCTCCGCTATGGGCTTGATGGCGCGGGCACGCAGGGCCACCGGAAAGGCTCCGGTGGCAAGGGCTGCCTGTCCCATGCTGCTCCAATCGCTGTCGGTGGTGCCGGCGGGAACGAAAGAGAGGTCGATTTCGTCGGGGCGGGGCGTGCTGCTGCCTCGTACATGAAGGCTGAAACGTGCCACATCGTTATGACGGGTCATCGAATAGAGTGCGCCCTGACTGCCGGAAAAGGGAAAGGCGTAAGTGACGCCGCGCAGATTGGTGGTCGTGAAGCAGAGATGGACTCTGTCGGCGAGCCATGGTCTGTCGGGCGGATCGGCGCTGTCGTTGTTGCGGGCGCCCAGCGTCGTCGTGACGATGGTGTCGAGTACCGAGCAGTCGAGCAGGGATTGCAGGACAGGCTTGCCGAAGGCGGCCTTCGTCGCGGCAAGGTCGGCGGTATCGAGCAGGCTGCGAATGTCGATCTGCAAGACCCATGCGTTGTAGAACGGATTGTCCGCTCCCTTGCTCGCCGCGTCATTGTCGGTGCGGATATGGGGAAACCGGCGCTTTGCGGCAGCAGCAGTGATCGCGGCGGTCATTCCCCCGGCCGATGCGCCGGTGATGACTTTCAAACGGACTTCGTGGAGGCCCCTGCCGTCGTTCGCGCGATTGTCGGCGAGAGCGTCGAGGGCCTCGAACAGGAAGTCGAGAACGCCGCCGGTATAGGCTCCGGCGGAAACCGCCCCGGCCAGGACGAGGCCGATCTCGAATATCCGGGGGTGCGCATCGCCCGGAAGGTCCGTGAACAAAGGTGTGCCGGTTGCGGGAGAGTATGGTGCATATTTAATATTTTGGGGAGACATCATCAAATCTCCATTCAATTTAATATTTACATATCAAATATTAAACTTCCAGATGGCGCATTTGTTACGCTGTGATGGTGTCGGCGTATGGTTGAGAATCATTTTTGTGTTTCGTGAAGCATATTCCACTTTTGTTTCGCCAAAAAGAGGGTGAAATGGTTCATGTCGCGATGTTTGGCATTATTGTTTTCTGATGCATTCTGATTTCTGGTAATGTAAAACGTTTGCGGTCGAAAAATGGGATTTTCGTGCAATAGATTGGCGATACCGTTTTGATGCGATACCGGATGTGGTTCGGTAAGCGGTGCCTCAATAAATTTTCCATTTTATCCGTTTCGGTTTGTCTTGGTTTGGTCCGATGTGGTTGTCATTCGTGCCGGTGCGAATTTCGGACGACCTGTGCGTGCTGCATAGGCAGCCTCGGGGCGTGGTGGGGCAACCGGTTGCAAATGCACATATCTTTGGGAAAAGGCATCGGTTATGCGGGGGCGGATGGCTGTTGAAAGAGTGTTTCCCATGCTGCGTCTTGTTCTCCGCTCCACGCTTTGTTCGGGTCTTGCCTTGCTGGCGGGGGCGCCGGTTCTTGCTCGGCCTGTTGCGGCTCCGGCCCCTGCTCCGGTGCGTGCGGGTGAGCTTTCGGCGACGGTGAAGGAGATCGCCTCGGACGCGTATGAGGGGCGCTCGCCCGGGACGGCGGGCGAGGAGCGGACGGTTGCCTGGTTGACTGCGCAGCTCAAGGCGCTGGGGCTGGCGCCTGCCGGGCCGGGCGGGCAGTGGACGCAGACGGTGCCGATGATCCACAATGTCGCGGGAAAGCCGACGCTGCTTTCGATCATGGCCGGTGGGCAGGATCTGGCGCCGGTGGTCGGGCCTGACATCGCCCCCACCACCGCGCGGGCAGGGGATCGGGTGGAGATCGCGGGCGCGCCGCTGGTCTTCGTCGGCTATGGCGTGTCGGCCCCCGAACGTGGCTGGGACGATTTCAAGGGCGTGGATCTCAAAGGCAAGGTTGCGGTCTTCCTCGTCAACGATCCCGATTACGAAGCGACCCCGCACGACGGCGCCTGGGGCAAGTTCGGCGGTCGGGCGATGACCTATTACGGCCGCTGGACCTACAAGTACGAGGAAGCGGCGCGGCGCGGGGCGGTCGGCGCCTTGCTGGTGCACGAGGACGGACCGGCGGGTTATGGCTGGAACGTGGCGGGCAACAGCGTGGGCGGGACTTATGCCCTGCCGGTCGGTGCCGGACAGCCGCAGCCGGTCGCGGTGCAGAGCTGGATTTCACACGCCTTTGCCGAGCGCCTGTTCAAGGCGTCGGGGCTCGACCTCGCCACGTTGAAAGCGGCGGCGCGGCAGGCCGATTTCCGTCCGGTCCCGCTGACGGGCACGACCCTGTCGCTGACCATGCCGGTGCAATCGAGCCGGATCGAAAGCCGCAATGTGCTGGCAATGATCCCCGGCACGCGGCACGCGGACGAAACGGTGATGTTCGGCGCGCATTGGGATGCCTATGGGCAGGGCGCGCCCGATGCACAGGGGCGCACGGTGCGGCCCGGCGCGAATGACGACGGGCTGGGCGTTGCCGGAGTGCTGGCGCTGGCCCGCGCGTTCAAGGCCGCGCCGCGCCCCTCGCGCACATTGGTGTTCGGGTTCTGGACGGCGGAGGAACGCGGGCTGCTGGGGTCGGAATATTATGCGCAGAACCCGGTGTTCCCGCTGGAAAAGACGGTCGCCAACCTCACCATCGACGTGTTGCAGACGGCGGGCGCATCGCGCGATGTGGTTCTGATCGGGGCCGGGCAGGACAGTCTTGAAGCCGATCTGGCCAGGGCCGCCGCCGCGCAAGGACGCACGATCACGCCCGACAGCAAGGCCGAGCGCGGGTTGTTCTATCGCGCGGACCATTTCTCGTTCGCCAAGCGCGGTGTGCCCACGCTGTTGCTGATGGGCGCGGGTGGCGGGGCCGATCTGGTCAAGGGCGGTCGCGCCGCCGGGGACAAGTGGGTCAGCGACTATACCGCCCACTGCTATCACCAGACCTGCGACGCATGGTCGCCGGACTGGGACCTCTCCGGCGCCACCGCCGACGTCAACCTCGTCTATGCGCTCGGCCGTCGCTATGGCTGGTCCCGCGACTGGCCGGTGTGGAACGCGGGCTCCGAATTCAAGGCCCTGCGCGACAAGAGCGCGGACCAGCGCAAGCGGTAAGATTGCTGCGACAGGTGCGTTGATCCCCAAATTTACGGAATGTGGGCGAAGCTGAAAGCCATTCAGGGGTTTTCGCACTCGTCACCGTAATTCTCCCACCCAGGCGTGATGCCTTCGACTTGGGTGGTGCTTGTTCGGGGTGGGGGTGGGGGTGTAGGGGCGGCGCGTGTTGCGGGCTTCGGCTTTGCCCGGTGGTCGAGGCGCTGTGCCTCGCGATGGATAGTGTCAGGTCAAAGTGATGGATTGGGTTCCCCTCGTTTTAATCGCGTTCAAGCTTGTGGTGTTGGGCGTGGCCATGTTCATGTCGATCAAGTGGCATCACGATCAGGACCAGAAGAAGAAGCAAAGGGACGCCGAAGCCCGACAGGCGCGCGAGGATCATGCGTCTGACGCTGTGCCGGACGCCTCGGACGCCTCGTCGGGCAAGCCCTGAGCGCCCTTACCCCGCGTTGACCAGAGTTTGGGCAAGGGTCGGGTAGTCGGTGTAGCCGTGGGCGCCGCCGGAGTACCAGGTGGCTTCGTCGGTGGGGTTGAGGACCGGCTCGGGCTGGCGGAAGCGGGCGACGAGGTCGGGGTTGGCGATGAAGGGGCGGCCGAAGGCGATGAAGTCGGCGCGGCTCTGGGCCAGGGCGGCTTCGGCGCTGTCGCGGGTGAATTCTCCGGCAAGAATGAAGGGGCCGCCGAACGCCTCTTTCAGGCGGGCGGCGATCTTGCGCGGGTGCGGGATGGAGTCGGGCTCGATCACGTGGAGATAGGCGATCCCGCGCTGCCCCAGTTGTTCGGCGATATAGGGATAGAGCAGCGCCGGGTCGGACGCGCCGGGGCCGTCGATGTCGAAATGGGGGGAGAGGCGCACGCCGACGCCCTCTGGACCGAAGACTTCGAGTGCGGCATCGACGAGTTGCAGCAGGAACCGCGCGCGCGCCGCGATCGAGCCGCCATAGGCATCGACGCGCTGGTTGCTGTCGTCGCGCAGGAACTGTTCGATCAGGAACCCGTTGGCCGCGTGAAGTTCCACCCCGTCGAACCCGGCGGAACTGGCATTGACGAGGGCAAGGCCGAATTCGTCGCGCAAGGCGGCGATTTCTCCGAGGCGCAAGGGCCGGGGGACCGGAAATGGCTTTGGCCCCTGTGGCCCCGGCAGCGTACCGCGTGCGGCAATCGCCGACGGGGCGGGCGGGGGCTGGCGTCCGGGCAGGCGGTCGGGATCGGCCTTGCGCCCGAGGTGGAACAATTGCTGGAAAATGCGGCCGCCTGCATCGTGAACGGCATTGGTCACGCGCCGCCATGCTTCGACTTGCGCGGCGGTGTGGATGGCGCCGGTGCCCGGACGGCTGACGCTGCCCGCCGAGACGTGGGTGGCTTCGCTGATGATAAGGCCTGCGCTGGCCCGTTGCCGATAGTATTCGACCGACAGCGCGCCGGGTTTGCGGGTGTCGGGATCGTTCCGCGCGCGGCCGAGCGGCGCCATGACGATGCGGTTGGGCAGAGTGAGGTGCCCCAGGCGACCCGGTTCGAACAGACCCATGACGTGACGCTCCTGCAAAATGGCGCATTCTGGCTATGGCGCGGGCGCTCCTGGAACAAACGAGTTCCCGCAAGGGTCGGTTCAGTTCTTGTGATAGGGGCCAAATGAAACGCCGCCGCGCACGAGCCCTTTCGCGCGCCCCGATCCCCGGACGCAAAGGCGCGATGCGCGGCGGCGTGCCCGGCCTCCCCCGAGGCCGGGTGCCGACCGGTCCGACCCTGCGAAGGACGTGCGGGATCATGACCGGCGGCGGGTGGGGGCGGCCAAGAGGGATGCCGCCCCCCCGGAGTGTCGGACGTCAGAACAGGAACGTGGCGCGGGCGTAGTAATAGCCACCGTTGATGCCCCACGGGGTGTTGGAAATCGGGCGGGCATAGACATTGCTGCCGTCCGCCGGAGTGACGCCGCCTGCGCCGTCCGATACGTTGGCGACGGTCGATGCCTTGCGGTTGAACACGTTGTTGGCGCCGACATCGAGCCGCACTGCCCGCGTGACTTTCCAGCCCAGATCGACATCGGCGATGAAGGCGGTCGGCGTGCGGTTGATCAGATCGCCCGTGCCGGTGCCGTCGAGGCTGATATGCTGGCTGGTCCGGCCATAGATCGTGCCCCGCAGATTGAGCGAGAGATTGTTGTGGGTGATCAGCGCGTTGCCGATCACTTTGACTTTCGGCGTGGCACTGGTCAGGGCGTCGATGGCATTGGGCGATAGCAGCGTGGTCTGGTTGAACGCGGCGTTATAGACGGCAGCGGGCAGGCCGTACGTGCGCTGGATCGTGGTCTGGTTGTAATTGAAGCCCAGGGACCAGTCGACGTGGTCGGACGCGCTGAACCGCGTGCTGGTGGTCAGCGTCGCCTCGATCCCGCGCGTGCGGGTGTCGGCGCCGTTGGCAAAGATGTTGATGCCCAGGTATGAGAGGTTCTCGCCCGACTGGATGCCGCGCGCCAGGATCGTGTCATAGATCGCCTGCGACACGATGCCGTCGGTGCCCCACCCCTTGGAATAGCCGACCAGAGCGCCCGAGGCGACGATGCGGTCGCGGATGCGGATCTGATAGGCGTCGACCGTCAACTGGATCGCATGGGTCGGATGGGCGACGAAACCGACCGAGAAGTTGGTCGACTTTTCCGGTTTGAGCGCACCGAAGCCCAGCGCCGCGACCGCGCGCGAATTGGGCGGCAATTGCGCATAGGTGGAATTGGGGCTGACATTGGTCGATGAATAGTATTCCTCGGCCAGCGTCGGCGCGCGGAACCCGTTGCTGACTGTCCCGCGCAAGGCGAAGGCGGGGCTGAAATCATAGCGGGCGTTGACTTTGCCGGTCCATTCATCGCCGAAATCGGAATAATGTTCGAACCGCCCGGCCAGATCGACGTGAAGGCCTGCGACCGGATCGGCGGCGACGTCGATATAGGCGGCATAGGCCTTTCGTCCGTTGACCCCGGCGTCGGTGTCCGAGAACCCGGCATAGGAGGCCGCGCCCCCGGCATAAGTGGAGGCCGGTTCCCCCGCCTTGATCCCATAGCTGTCATAGCGGTACTGGCCGCCGAACGCGAACGTCAGCGGCTTGGCAAGGCCGATGTCGAAATCGCGCGTCACGTCGAGATCGACCGACCATTCGCTGTTGGTCAGCGTCCCGTCATAGAAATTGCGCTGGGGCGCAACGGCGCCGGTGGTCGCTTTCTGGATCGGCAGCCATGCGGCGGCATTGGCGGAATCGAGCGTATAGAGCGCGGCGGCATCGCGTCCGTACGTGCCCGAGGCATCCCATTTCCATCCGGCGAGATCGCCTTTCAACCCCGCCGTCAGCGAGAAATCCTGTTCCCGCAGGCCGATGCGCGGCGTAAATCCGGTGGGGAAGGGGACGATGGTCACCCCGGTCGCATCGGTGCCGACGACGCGGCTGGCCGGGCGATAGTTCTCGTTGCTCGACGCCACGCGGTTGCCATAGCTGCCGAACGCATAGGCATCGATCCCGTCGGTCAGGGCATAGCCCGCGTTGAGCGCGACGTTGAACAGGCTGTAATGCGAATCCCCGCTGATCGTGTTGACGTATGGGGTGGAGGAATTGTTCAGAACCCCCGCTGCGTCCCGCGCGCTGGCCGAACTCTTGAGCGAGCCGTCGGTGTTGAAATAGCGGTGGTCGTAAGTGCCGCGACGGCTGTAATCGTGGAACCGGTATTCCGCCGTCACATTGGCAAAGCCGCGATCGCCCAGCTTGAACCCGGTGTTGAGCGCGGCTTCGAACGTCTTGCCGTCGCCGTTGTAATACTGGCCGCCGGTGACCGACAGCGATCCGCCGTGGTCGGCGTTCTTGAGGATGATGTTGACGACCCCGGCGATGGCGTCGGACCCGTATTGCGCGGCGGCGCCGTCCTGAAGCACTTCGACATGGCCGATGGAGCTGGTCGGCACAAAGCTGAGATCGGTGGTGGCCGAGCCCGAATAGGGACTGCCGCCCAGAACCGCGAGATTGGCAGTGAAATGCCGCCGTTTGCCGTTGATCAGGACCAGCGTGTCATTGGGGCTAATCCCGCGCAGCGCAGCGGTGAGCGTCAGGTTGGCCGCGTCCCCGCCGAACGACTGGAAATTGAGGCTGGGCAGGCTCTGGGCAAGGACCTGGCGCAAGTCCTGTTGCCCGACGTTCTGGAACGCGCTTTGTCCGACGATCTGGATCGGTGCGGAACTGTCGGCGGCGCGGGTTCCGGTCGTGCGCGTACCGGTGACGATGATTTGCGGATCGGCGCCGGGCGTTGCTGTTCCCGTTGCGGGCGTGGGCGTTTCCCCCGTTTCGGCGCGGGCGGTTCCGGCCACCAGCGCAAGGGCAAGGACGCCGGTGGTGGCAAGAAGAGACCGACGATACTGCATGATTGTTCCCCCATCTTTTTGCAGTTCAGGCGCAGCCGACTGGCGCGTGTCTGCCTGCCCGCAAGGCCCTAGGGGGTAATGTCTATTGAATGAATTGAATTAACCTCATGCTCTGTTGGGGAAGATCAAATATTGGCGATTGCAATAGTTTACCGCAGTTCGCTGATAGCGGAGAGAAGGTGAGCCGCTGCCACCTCCCCGAATTTCAAATCCAGCCTCGGCGCGTTTTCCAGTCGATCATCGACTGGACCAGTACATTGCGGTGCAGCAGGGCGGAAGGATGCAGCCCTTCGCTCGGGGCTTCCTGGACGACGGCGCCGCTGGCCGCGCCGACGCTGGCGCTGATCGGGGTGCCGTCGAAAGTGACGGTATAGGGGCCACTGCCCGAAACCGTCTTTACGTTGCGGCCGATCGAGGACCATGTGCCGTCGGACGCCTGGATATAAAGCGTCGCCCCGACGGTGGGCGCGGCGGTCATGCTGACCGAGGTGGCGTTCTGGGCCGCGGCGGCGGCCAGCGTGGTGGTGAACGAACGCAGCGCCCACAACGGGCGGTTGGACGCCAGATCCGCCGAGGCATAGCGCCACGCCCCCACGCTGTCCTCGATATAGCCGTTGGTGCGATAATAGGTGCTCGGGTCGGGAATGCCGTCGATCCCGACATCGGCGTTGAAGAACCACATGTCGCCGTGGCTGGTGGTGGGATAGCCCTTGCCGCTGGCTGGCGTCTCGCCCGCCACGGTCTGGAACCCGTTCGAGGTGGTCGTGCCGGGTAGCCCTTCGATCTGGGTAATTGGCTTTCCGAACAGGGATTTGAGCAGGGTGTAATAGCGCCCCATCCCGGTGCGCAATTCGCCGCTGTCATACGTATAGGGGACCGCGTTGGTGATATGCTGGCTGATGATGAAATCGAACGGCCATGCGCCCTGTACCGCATAGGCGGCCTGTAGCGCGGCGATCTTGTTCGCCCAGTTGGCCTGTTGGTCCCATCCCGACGGGCCGCAGGGGCGATTGCCCGGGACGCAGGAATTGAACAGGGCAAGCCGCTTGCTTGTCGTCTTGTCGTCGAGAGCGACTTCGATATAGCCCATGGCGTTGCGCGCGGTCCATGCCGCGCCGACCTGGCTGTGATTGACGCCTGCGCCGATGCTGTCCCCGAACGCGACGAAGGCCGGGCGCCCGTCGCCCCCCTTGGCGATCATGTACGCGGGCAGGTAGCTCAATCCGGTATTGTTGAGCGTGGTACTGGTGGAGAGGTACGAGAACAGCGTGGAGGCGCTGCTCTGTGTCCTGACCGGGCCGCCCGCCGCGTTGAGCACGTCGAACGTCGTGCGCGGAATGGTGATGCCCGCCGACGACACGAAAAAGGCAATGCGCGCGCGGTACACCGTGTTGGCGGCCAGGGTCGTCGGAATGCGCGGCAACAGCGATCCGGCCACGGTATTGTCGATCGTTGCCAGCCCCGACGAAGACGCCCCGTCGCACGCGACCCACGTCCCGCTGCTGACTTCGATCGCCCACCCCTGGATCGTGATGCTGGCCCCGGCGGCGAGCAGCGTTTCCCCCGCCGTCGGGCTGTAGAACGATGTCGCGAAGACGCGCGGGTCGGTGACCGGATAATCGGGCGTGCCGAAATACCATTCGGTGACGTGAAAGACATTCGTCGTCGCCGACCCGGTGTTGGGCCAGCGCATCCCCGTGCCCATGAACGAATAACGCGACGGACTGGTATAGGTTTGCTGCGGACGCCGCGAAATCAGCGTCCGGCGCGATCCGATGAGGGGCATTGCGTCACCCTTTCATGATCCGGAGCATCAGGGACACGTCGGACGTGGTCCCGAACGTCGGAGTGCCGGTGACGATGAGAACGGCATAGAGCGTGGTCGAGGCGCCGATGACATAGGCGCCGATCGCGTCGGCCTGGGCAATGCCGACTGCCGAGCCGAGCACGTTCCCGCCCGAAAGCGCGCTGACGGAAAAGACGCCGAGCAACTTGGCCATGTCGGCGGTGGCGATCACCGGGGCGGCCTTGTCGGTAAAGGTCGATCCGCTCGGGTTCGCGTTGAACAGCGCCACCGACCATGAACAGGTGTTGCCCGAAGTCGCCTTGTTGACGATCAGGATGTCCTGAAGAATGCCGCAAAGATCGGTCGCGTCGAGCGCGGCGGGCAAAGTCAGCACCCCGCCCACGACATTGCCGGTGGCATATGTCCCGGCCGTCACCGTGATCGCCGGGCTGATCTGTGACGGGCGGCCCACGACCGACCCGATCATGTTGGTGCCCGGCGGCAAGGCCGTCTGGAGGCTGGTTTTGAGGTTGCTGGCGGAATCGAGTTGGAGGGCCGAATATTGCCCGTTCGACAGGCTCGGCGCGGCAGTGTTGTAAATGCCCAGAGGCCCGCTCGCGGCAATGTTGGTCCCGGTCGATCCTTGCGCTCCCGGCGCCGTCGACACCGCGCGCAGATTGCCGCTGCCGTCGGTGATCCCGACCGAGGTCGCACTCGTCGGTGCGGTGGTGCCGATCGCGCCCACCGACGCATTGGAGCCGCCGCCCGACCCGGTTCCGATATTGCTGCCGTCCGGATTGGTCGCCGAAACCTGCAAGGCATAGGACCCGTCGGGCAGCTGAACCCACCCGACCGGGATCGTCCCGACCCCGACGGCGCGCGTTTCCAGAACCTTCGTGACCATGCCTGAAGCTCCTCTTGATAGGAAAACAGGCCCAGCGCCAGACACACCTCTCCGGCCCGTCGCCAAGGCGAAAGGCGGTGCAAAATCCAAAATCCTGACGATGGACCCCGATTTTATTGACGTGCTTGAAACCTGCTGGCGCAGAGTAAACCTGATGCGAATAAAGAGTCGATAGGAAATCGTTCGATCAGGTTATTTTTCCATCACTCGATCGTCCGAATTGGATTGTAATGGAAATGCGCCTGGTTCGCCGGGGTAATTCGCCGGGGTAAAAGGATGGTTCAATAAAGGCTTATACCCAACCTGCGATGCGCTTCTCTCATCACAGGTTGGTATAA
>NZ_GL876925.1:13661-74668 GCF_000192575.1 Novosphingobium nitrogenifigens DSM 19370
GACTCTAAGGCCGCGCGCCCTGTTGCGGGCAGGGCTCCCGGATCTCAGGATTGGGGCATGTGCCGGGCAAGGCCTGCTGTTTCGACGGGTGTCTCGACCGGTTCGTTGCGGTCCTTGCGCTCGGAGTAACGGTCCACCAACTGCTCGGCATGGGGGCGCAGGAGTACCGTGAAGCGCACGAGTTCCTCCATGACGTCGACGATCCGGTCATAATAAGCCGAAGGTTTCATGCGCCCGGCTTCGTCGAATTCCTCATAGGCTTTGGCGACCGAGGACTGGTTGGGGATCGTGAACATGCGCATCCAGCGGCCCAGGACCCGCAGGGTGTTGATGCTGTTGAACGATTGCGAGCCCGCGCAGACCTGCATCACGGCCAGAACGCGCCCTTGCGTCGGACGAAGGCCTTTCATGGCAAGCGGCAGGTGATCGATCTGGGTCTTCATGATGCCGGTGATCTGGCCGTGGCGTTCCGGGCTGCACCAGACTTGCGCCTCGGACCAGAGGGAGTGCTCGCGCAGTTCGTGAACGGCGGGATGGTCGTCGTTCTCGATCTGGTCGGGCAGGGGCAGATCGCGCGGATCGAAGATGCGGGTCTCGCAACCGAAAAAGCGCAGGAGCCGCGCGGCCTCTTCGACGGCCAGGCGCGAATAGGAACGCTCTCTCAGCGAGCCGTAGAGCAGCAGGACGCGGGGCGGCGGGGCGAGATCGCCCAGCCCCAGCGCCGGACGGCGGCGGACATAACGCGGGTCGAGCGCCGGGAGGCTGTCCGGATCGGGAAGGGGGCGGAGATAGTAGTGATCGGGCATGGGAAAAGGCGCCTTTTCGTTGATTGGGGGCGGATCGCGATGCCGGTCATCCCGGCCTCGTCAGCAGCAGGCGAGCGCGGAGAGCAGCGGTTCGCACACTTCGGTCCGTCCCTGGCAACAATCCCTGGCAAGAAAGAGCATGAGCGCGCGCAGGGCATCGAGATTGGCCCGCTGGATCTGATGGCGGCCGCGTTTTTCCGAAATGACGAGACCCGCTTTCGCCATGACGGCAAGATGGGTCGAAAATGTGCTCTGGCTGAGACCCGAGGCCTCGACCAGGTCGCCGGTCGAAAGGCCGTCCGGTTCGTGGCGAACGAGCAGCCTGAATGTTGCGAGCCGCGTCGGGTGGCCGAGCGCCGAGAGAATCGAGAGAGCGTCCGGCACTTCCATGGATCGGGTTTATCCGATGGGATCAGGGGCGGCAAGAATGCATCGTGTAATCGCGATGGGTTTGGCGGGGAATGGTCGGCCGCCTGTGGCGCATCAGTGATTTGACTGGCCTCAATGGCTATATGCGAATATTTGCATATAAAGTCCTTTCAAGGAAGGTTGTCTGGATGAACGTGCCCGTCACATCGCTGCGTCAAGTCGGGAAGTCTCAGGCGGCATGGTTCGCAGGGGTCGCCGTCGCGCTTGTGGCGTGGTTCGCGATTTATGGACAACTGCCGGCCCTCGCGCGGTGGCTGGTGGCGCGGATGCCGATCGAACAGGGCAGCCCCCTGATGACTTCGATCGAGTTTTTCTTTTACGACACGCCCAAGGTGCTGATGCTGTTGACGCTGGTGGTCTTTGCCATGGGCGTGGTGCGCAGCTTTTTCTCCCCCGAACGGACGCGGGCTCTGTTGGCGGGCAAGCGTGAAGGGCTGGGCAACATCGCGGCGGCGCATCTGGGGGTCGTGACGCCGTTCTGTTCCTGTTCGGCGGTGCCGTTGTTCGTCGGTTTCGTGTCTGCCGGTGTGCCTTTGGGCGTGACGTTCTCGTTCCTCATCGCGGCGCCGATGATCAACGAGGTGGCGCTTGGCCTGCTCTTTGCTCTGGTGGGCTGGAAAGTCGCGCTGACCTATCTCGTCTTTGGCCTGAGCGTTGCGATCGTCGCGGGATGGGTCATCGGCAGGCTGCATCTCGAAGGCTGGCTCGAACCCTGGGTACGCGAAGTGCGCGCGGGCGCGCTTGAACCGGAAGCCGATCACTGCACCTGGATCGACCGGTTCGAGGCCGGCTGGGACGCCGTGAAGGAAATCGTCGGCAAAGTCTGGATCTGGCTCATTGCCGGGATCGGGGCCGGGGCTTTCATCCATGGGTATGTGCCCGCCACCCTGCTTTCCGGTATCATGGGGGGCAATGCCTGGTGGTCGGTTCCCGCCGCGGTCGTGGTCGGCATTCCGCTATATTCCAACGCGGCCGGGATCATCCCGGTGGTCGAGGCCCTGTTGAGCAAGGGGGCCGCACTGGGCACGGTGCTGGCATTCATGATGTCGGTCATCGCTCTCTCGCTTCCCGAAATGATCATTTTGCGCAAGGTGCTCAGCCTCAAGCTGATTGCCGTGTTCATCGCGGTTGTCGCCCTGGGCATTCTGGGCGTCGGCTACCTGTTCAACGCGCTTTATTCCTGAAGAGGATTTTTTCATGAAAGACGTCAAGGTACTCGGCCCGGGCTGCAAGCGATGCCAGGCAACGCAGGCCATGGTGGAAGCCGCCGCCCGCGATCTCGGCCTTGAAGTCGCCGTCGAAAAAGTCACCGATTACGCCGAAATGGCAAAGTACGGCATCCTTGCCACCCCCGGCATCGTGATCGACGGCAAAGTCGTCCACTCGGGCGGCCTGCCCAGGGAAGAGGACGTGCGGCGCTGGCTCCAGGCCTGAAACCTCCCCCCCCCAAACCTAATCAAAGGAGAAGTCAACATGGGTAAGCTAAACGACAAAATTGTCGTGGTGACGGGCTCAGTTTCGGCGATTCCGGGATATGATTCAATCGGATCGGCAACGGTTCGCGAAGCTCTCGCCGAAGGTGCTGCGGGAGTTGTCATTTCCGACATCAACGACGAACTGGGCGAAGCGTTCGCCAAGAGCCTGAACGAGCAATATGGCGCGGGTCGTGCCATCTACGTTCATACTGACGTGACCAACCCCAAAGACGTCGAAAAGCTGTTCGAGATCACCGAGAAGACCTACGGACGGGTGGATGCCGTGATGGCCAATGCCGGCGTGGCGACGGCGGAAGACTTTGACAAGGACCCGGAAGCGGTCCTGAAATCCCGCAAGTTTATCCAGAGCATCAATGAAGACGGGGTTTTCTATACTGCGCTCTATGGCTCGCGCCTGATGATCAAGCACGGGACGAAAGGCTCCCTCGTGCTGGTATCCAGCATTCACGGTGTCGCCGGTCGTCCCAAGGTCGTGAACCCGGACACGGGCGAGGTACTGATCGATCGTTTCAACCTCATTCAGTACACGATGGGGAAACATGGCGTCGTCGGCCTGTCAAAGGCCCTGGCCCTGCAACTGGCCGAATATGGCATTCGTGTGAACACGGTGAACCCGGGCTATATCATGACGCCTCTGTTCCAGGCGGCGGTCAACGCCGACAAGAGCGCGCTGGCAAAGGAGAAGTCACTGGCAACGGATGCCTTCGACTTCACCCAGCTTGCGGCGCTGCACCCGCTTTGCAACGACCCGGTGGAACACGCCGATATCGTCCCGCGCGGCAAGTTCGGCGGTCGCATGGGCGTTCCGGTCGAAATCGCCAAGCCCGCAGTTTTCCTGATGTCGGACGAGTCTTCCTTCGTCACCGGCCAGAAGCTGGTCATTGATGGGGGTTATACGGCAAGCTGACCATATACTTGGGAGGGGACGCGTCGCGCGTGTCTCCTCCCACTTCAATATCCGAAGTTCAAGGCCGTTTCGTGATCGTAGAAAGCGGCCTTTCGTTCATTCAACACTCAAAAGTTGAGCCATCCGGAAAGACTGGCGCAGTTCATTCCAACGGCGCAGCGCTACAATAACTCCCCTTGATCCTGGCCGAGCATCTTGTTGATAAAGGGGCGGATATAAGCGTTGACCTCTTCGAACTGGTCTTTCTGAAGAAGAGACTCCTTGGCCTTAAAATTGATCGAATAGCCGTCATAGTCGACGCCGTGCAGAGACACTGTGCCAAGCACCAGTTGCATGTCTGCCGGCAGGTTTTTCAGCGCAAAGGCGATGATTGCAGAGGCATTCTTTTCATCCTGATCCTGCTGCAATGGCGTGTCCAGAATGACCGGGCAGAGGCAGGAGGTCGTGAATTCGCGAATGGTATGCAGAAGGGCGTAATGATAGGCAAGCAAAGCCCGTGGCCCATAGCTTCCAGTTTCATTGATCTTTGGTGACACGCTTTTGCCGGCAGACGTCCCAAATGTCACACCAAGCTCAAGTGCAAACGCGCTAAGTTTCTTGGCGTAAAAGGCCACGATCTCCGCTTTGCGCTTCGCGCTGCTGTGCCTTTTCATCAACTCGCCGGCGGCATCCTCCTTGGCATGCCAGCTAGAAATTCCCTCATCAATTACCGCCCGTTCTGCCGCGATCGTAGCATCGACGATGCGTTCGCTTTCGTCCTTGAGCATATCGCGGAGTTTGATCTCGCCTCGCTGCGCTTCAAGCAGCGCCTCGATGCGCCGGATGCGTTCTTCGGAGGCCTTGAGTGACTGGAACTGCCGGGCAACATCATCCTCAACCTCGACAAGCGAATGCCGTGCGCTCGCAAGGAAGCCCCTGCACGCGTCTGCATCGCTGATCAGGCTGAAGCGGTTGGCAAAGTCATTCTCATGGATCGTATTGCAGGTCGGACATACGACCTGCGCATCGCTCAGATCCTGCGTGAATTTCACATCGGCATCGAGTTCCACCAATGCAATACGGGCAATCTCGATTTCCTCAACGATAATCGCGCGCCGGGACTGGAGCTCGGAGATCCTAGGTTGCGTTGACAAAGTGGATTCCCAAACGCCCTGACTTCTGATTCAAGGCTGCTATTTGCGGGAGTGGCCATGGCTCGGGGCGACCTGACGGACGAAGAATGGGAAGTGATCGCAGGACTGCTGCCATCTGAGCGCGGTCGCAAATCCCGTCCCGCCCATGACAACCGGCGCTTTCTCAATGGAATGCTGCATGTCCTGCGGGTCGGCTGCCCCTGGCGCGACATGCACGAGCGTTATGGCCTGTGGAACTCCGTCTATGTGCGGTTTCGGCGCTGGGCCGAGCAGGGCGTGTGGGATGCGATCCTGGCGACATTGGTGGAGTTGGGACTGACCGACGACTGGCAGCACATGATCGACAGCACCACGGTTCGCGGCCATGTTTCGGCAGTGGGCGGAAAAGGGGGGCTCGTGCGCAGGCTTTTGGTCGATCACGCGGCGGCTTTACGTGCAAAGTCCACGCCCGCTGCGACAATCAAGGACGCCCTCTCGGTTTCATCCTGACAAGCGGTGAAGCCTCGGACTATGGCGCAGTTGGTGCTCTGATGGCGATCCCTGTCGCCAAGCCCAAGGCTCTGCTGGCCGATAAGGGCTATGACGGCGACGCTGTTCGCGAAAATCTGCTGATGCACGGCATCCTGCCGATCATCCCTCCCAAGTCCAATCGCCGCGAACACATTTCCTGCGATTTCCGACGCTATCGGGACCGCAATCGCATCGAGCGCATGTTCGGACATCTCAAGCAGTTCCGCCGTGTCGCCACGCGCTACGACAAAACCGCGCTTTCGTTCGCCAGCTTCCTAAATCTTGCCGCCATCCGCAGATGGCTGCCTCACTTTGTCAACGCGACCTAGTCTTGACGCCATCGTAAATGGCGCGAAGCTCATTCAACTCGGCAAGCAATTGCTGGATTTGGTGCTCGAAGAGCTCAGGTGAGAAGGTTACCGTGACAGGTGCTCGACCATTGCGCAGCCGCGCGGTAGCGCGCTCCAGGGCGCGCCGCTCAGCCTTGAGCTCATTTTGTTCGCGCTGGGCCTCAGCACGCAGCGCTTTGGCGCTGTAATACTCCTTCGGGCGGATCCCCGTGTGATACTCGAGAATGCTCCTCTTGAAGTCCGGGATCATAGAAAGGCTCTTGAACGAACTCCACGTGTCATCCCATCCGCGATCCTGATCCTGATAAAACGGCAGGAAGCAAAATTGCGGCGGCGGAATGACCAGGTCGTTCGATTTTGTTGCGAGCTCGATCGTAAAATCGAGCAGTCTGGCGATCTCTGGCCCGACGTCCTTTACAAGGGAAGCGCCGGCCCAGACCAGATCATCGCCAGCATCGAACAAAGCATACTGATCATCGAAGCGAAGGATTGAATAAATCGTCCCATCGATCGAGAATTCTAGCATCGTTGTAACCGACGCCTTGCTCCATTTCTCGTTGACGACCGACGCGGTCGCGCCGAATGCGCTGTAGATCGATTTTATCAGGTGAGATTTTCCGGTGTCATTTTCACCAAAGACAACCGTGGTTCGATCATTAAATGTCTCTTGCCTGGCCTTTTCCTCGATCATCGACAGAAGAAGAAGCTTTCGCAACTTCAAGTTTTTCATAGGACTTCTTTCTTATGCTTCTTATCAATCGCTTGTATTGATCAGCTTTAATAATACGTGTATATCTCATAGATAATCATCGCCTTTAGTCGCGCTGCGCTAAACGGGGTAAGATACTTCTTTGCGGTTTCCTCAGCTTGCCCATAAATGCTTGCAATCATCTCATCGAGGCTGAGCTTTGGATCATCGATGACAGAAGGGATCGCTTCTGAAATTTTCATTCGAACCCTTTGCACAGCCCGATCAGCCGAGTTGAGTGCGGCTGCGCGATAAACGCCATATTCCTGATTGATGCGGAGCTGCTCGGAAAACGGCAGACTCAGGCTTGGTGCGATTGTGCTCCATTCAGGGGAACGGCTGCTGCTCTGGATCGCATCAAGCCACTCCTGCACGTTGTTCTTGGTGAGCCCCTTGTCCTTGATCGCCTGCTGTAGTGAGGTAACCTCACCGGAAAAATTGGCTTTTCTGCGACACTCATCGACAATCGCCTGGTAAACTGCCTCCGGGCTGAACCACACTGTGCCAAGTTGCTCGGCGATAAAGGTCTGGAGCTTGCCTTTTGTGTGAGAAATGGCATCGCTAAGACTCAGATCTGTGCGCTGAAACCCCAGCACGCCGACCAAGGCCTCGGTGGCAGCGGGATAGCTTTCCTTGACCGACGCAACGATCTTCTTGAAATCTTTCTCAGTGCATTCATTCAGGCGAAAGGATGTTTTTTCCGCATTGAACCCGCAAAGCTGGTTGGAAACGAAATCAGCCGACAAGACCGCGCCCTGAAACTTGTCGACGTTGTCGTACATCTTATCGATGTACGACGGCTTCTCCTTCACCCCGTCTTCGGTCTTGACCTTCTCTCGCTTGAGCAGGGAAGTCAGCGTCCAGCCGTGGTTTGTCGCTTTGGATTTGACCTGATAGAAGCGAACCGATGTCGGATTGACGGCGTGATCCAGCAGCGCGACATCGTCATGAAACTCAAAGATGATCGCATAGTCGTCATTGGTGCCGTGCTGCTGAAATAGGAGCGCCAGACCCCACATGGTCTGAAAATCATATCGCCCTCCGGTTGCGCCTGTTTCGCGCGCAGGGGTGTTGATCAGAGTTGTTGCTAAAGCCACACCTACCCCCCTTAAAGTAGCTTGATGCCCTCAAGCGGCGAACTATGCAACAGAGAAGCAACAGCTAATCACCTACACCGTCCAAGTCATCATCCAAACGGAACTGCCTTCAGGCAACTTGGACGAAGGGCGGCTGAGCGCCCCTCTTTCATTCGAAGGGGACCTTCCGGATCGTCTGCCTATCTCGTCGTTTCTGGGGTTATGGCGGCGGCAGGCGCCTACCAGATGACTTCGCCCTCGTTAGCCCTGTCCCGATTGCACCACGTCTTTCAGCCATTCGCGGAACGTGCGCAGGGCGGGGTGGGGGTCGTGGGTGGCGGGCCAGGCGAGGTAATAGGCGCCGGTGGTGGTCATGGGGCGGTCAATGGCGGGGACGAGATCGCCTCGGGCGAGTTCGGGTTCGAACAGGGTGCGGGGGAGCAGGGCGACGCCAAGGCCTGATGCGGCGGCTTGTGCGGCCGACAGGAACTGGTCGAGCAACATGCCGTGGACTTCGCCGATGGCGACATGGTTGGCTTCGAACCACAATTCCCACGCATTGGGGCGCGGGCCGAGGTGGAGCAGGGGCGCGCGGACGAGGTCGCCGGGTTCGCGGAAGTCATAGCGCGCGCGCAAGTCGGGGCTGCACGCGGGAAACACCATTTCGTCCATCAGATGCATGGTGCGCGCGCCGGGCCAGTCGTCCGAGCCGAAGTGAATGGCCGCGTCGACATTGTCGAAACGGAAATCGAACGGGTCGAGCCGGGTTTCGAGATTGACGGTGATCCCCGGATTGGCCGCGAGAAAGGCGGGCAGTCTGGGCGCGAGCCAGCGGGTGCCGAACGCGGGCAGGATGGCAAGGGTCAGCGATCCGCCGTCGGGATTGGCGCGAAAGCCCAATGTGGCGCGGGAAATCCGGCGCAAGGCTTCGCGGATGTCGCGGGCATAGGCTTCGCCTGCAACGGTCAGCTTCACTTTCTGTTTGTCGCGATGGAACAGCGGCGCGCCCAGCGTGGTTTCGAGCGCGCGGATCTGGCGGCTGACCGCGCCCTGGGTCAGGTGAAGCTCGTTGGCGGCGGCAGTGAAGCTTTGATGACGCGCGGCGGCCTCGAACGCGCACAGGAGCGACATCGGGGGCAGAAATCGGCGGGGCAACGCCATGTCGGTCGGGGTCCTGTGGTCGCGGGTCTTGCGCCCGGTTCGCACGGAACGGCGGGGCGTCCAAGCCTTGCCCGGCGACTTGTCCCTGCCCTTGTTGCGGGGTCATTACCGGGCGGAATGACATGGTGCCGATTCCTCGTTTGCGCGGCACGCGCGGCCTTTGCAATCTGGCGCGGTCGAACGGCAGCGAGGGGGCCATCCGTCCGATCCCTTCCGTTTCCTCTTTCGGGCGAGCATGGCATGAACAACGACGCACGCACTCACGGCCTGTGGGAGGCTTCGGCCCCTCCGGCGATCCCGACCACGACGCTTTACGGAGATTGCAAGGCCGATGTGGTCATCATCGGCGCGGGCTATACCGGGTGTTCGGCGGCGCTCCATCTGGCCGAGGCGGGCAAGCAGGCGATCGTTCTGGAAGCGACGGAAATCGGTTTCGGCGGCGCCGGGCGCAATGTCGGGCTGGTCAATGCCGGGCTCTGGGTCATGCCCAGCGACATTCCCGGATTGCTCGGCGAGACCTATGGCGAACGCATTCTGGAACAGCTCGGACAGGCGCCGCGCATGGTCTATGGCATCGTCGACAAATACGGCATCGAGTGCCAGGCAACGCCCAATTCCACACTGCACGTTGCGGTCGGGGCCAAAGGGCTGGACGAAATCACCAGCCGGGCGCGCGAATGGAAAATGCGCGGGGCCGATGTCGAACTGCTCGACGCGGAACAGACGCGCAAGGCGGTGGGCTCGGCGGCCTATACCGGCGCCTTGCGCGACCGGCGCGCGGGGACCATTCAACCGCTGGCCTATGTGCGCGGCCTTGCCCGCGCGGCGAGCGAGCAGGGCGCGCGGTTTTTCACCCGCAGCGCCGCGACCGGTTACGAAGACCTCGGGCACGCGTGGAAAGTGACGACGGCGACCGGCAGCGTGACCGCGCCCCACGTCATCGTCGCCAGCGATGCCTATGCGCAGAACGTGTGGACGCAATTGCGCAGCGAACAAGTCTATTTGCCCTATTTCAACCTCGCCACGCGGCCCTTGTCGGACACCATGCGGCAAATGATCCTGCCCAATCTGGAAGGGGTGTGGGATACCCGCTCGGTGCTGTCCTCCTATCGCTTCGACACGTCCGGGCGGTTGGTGTTCGGCAGCGTCGGCGCGCTGCGCGGGCCGGGCGCCATGATCCATCGCGACTGGAGCAAGCGCGAGATGCGCCGCCTCTTTCCCCAGCTTGCCGGGGTCGGCTTTGAACACGAATGGTACGGCTGGATCGGCATGACCGACGATGCGGTGCCCCGGTTCCACCGTCTGGCCCGCAATATCCATTCGATCAGCGGCTATAACGGGCGCGGCATTGCGCCGGGCACGACCTTTGGCCGCGATCTGGCCCGGCTGATCCTGGGCGACATGGCGGCGGAAGATTTCTCGTTGCCGCTTTCCATCCCCGGCCGTCCTTCGCTACGTTTGGCAAAGGAAGCCATCTACGAATACGGCGCGCTCGCGACCCATCTCGTCGGCGCCCGCTGAACTACGTCTGACCCAAGGAAATGTGCATGTCCCAATCCGTTGCCGCCGAAACGATCGCCCTGCTCGAACGTCTGCAGGTCGATCCCGCGACGTTCCGCGACGGTGCGATCGCGGTGACTTCGCCCGTGACCGGCGAGATCATCGCGAATGTCGTCGAAATCACGCCCGCGCAGGCCGATGCCGTCATTGCGCAGAGCAAGCAGGCCTTTGCCCTGTGGCGCAAGGTTCCCGCGCCCCGTCGCGGTGAATTCGTCCGCCTGTTGGGCGAGGAACTGCGCGCGGCCAAGGATGATCTGGGCGCGCTGGTTTCGATCGAGGTGGGCAAGGTCAAGTCCGAAGGGCTCGGCGAAGTGCAGGAAATGATCGACATCTGCGACTTTGCAGTCGGTCTCTCGCGTCAGCTTCAGGGGCAGTGCCTGCCGTCCGAGCGCGCCGATCACCGCATCACCGAACAATGGCACCCGATCGGTCCGGTCGGCGTGATTTCCGCGTTCAATTTCCCCGTCGCGGTGTGGAGCTGGAACGCCGCGCTGGCGCTCGTGTGCGGCGACAGCGTGATCTGGAAGCCGTCGGAAAAGACCCCGCTGACCGCGCTTGCGGTCGAGGCGCTGTTCCGTCGCGTCGTCGCCCGTTTCGGTGCTGAAGCCCCCGAAGGCCTGCTCGGCCTGCTCGTCGGTGGTCGCGACATCGGTCAGCAGATGGTCGACGATCCGCGCGTGCCGGTCGTCTCCGCCACCGGTTCGACCGCGATGGGCCGCATTGTCGGCGAACGCGTGGCGCGCCGTTTTGGTCGCACCATTCTCGAACTGGGCGGCAACAATGCCTCGATCGTGACGCCTTCGGCCGATCTCGACCTGACGCTGCGCGCGGTGGCGTTCGGCGCCATGGGGACGGCGGGCCAGCGGTGCACCACGCTGCGCCGTCTGATCGTCCATGCCGACGTCTATGACCGGCTCGTGCCCGGGCTGATTTCGGTCTATGAAAAGATCAGCGTCGGCTCGCCCTTGTCGAGCGATGCTCTGGTCGGTCCGCTGATCGATCGCCAGTCGTTCGACGCGATGCAGGCCGCACTCGACAGCGCGCGCGCCATGGGTGCCAAGGTCCACGGCGGCGAGCGCGTCGATGTGAACGGCGATGCATCGTACTACGTCCGCCCCGCTCTGGTCGAAGTCGAACGGCAGGAAGGCCCGGTCCTGCACGAAACTTTCGCGCCGATCCTCTATGTCATGAAGTACGAGACGCTCGATCAGGCGATCGCGTTGCAGAACGACGTGCCGCAGGGCCTGTCGTCGTCGATCTTTGCCACCGACATTCGCGAAGTCGAACAGTTCCTGTCCGCGGTCGGGTCGGATTGCGGCATCGCCAATGTCAACATGGGCACCTCGGGCGCGGAAATCGGCGGGGCGTTCGGCGGTGAAAAGGAAACCGGCGGCGGCCGCGAAAGCGGTTCGGACGCGTGGAAGGCCTATATGCGCCGTCAGACCAACGCCATCAATTACGGCCGCGAACTGCCGCTGGCACAGGGCGTGAAGTTCGACGTCGGCTGATCCCTGTTCGCGCGGGCCCTGTTCCCTCGGGGGCCGGGCCCGCGCCGGATTGTCCGGATAATTCTGGGTATTTAAGCAGTTACGGCGAAATCCCGTTGGCATTCCGGTGCCGGATGGGCAATGATCTCCCACATGTGGGGGGCTGGCGAGACATTTGTTCTTGGGGCCAGTGCTGCGCAATGGCGCAGCGGCTGGCGGGTGGGCGTGGTCCTCGTCGGCTATGGCGTGGCTTTTTCCCTGCTGCACTGGTTGGCGCAGGCGTGGAGCGGGCCGAATTTCTATTCGCTGTGGTATCCGGCGGCGGGCTTGCGCTTTGCCCTGCTGTGGCTGCTGGGCGCGCGTTTTGCCGCGCCTTGCGCCGTGGTGGAGCTGGTTTCCGATCTCCTGACCGGGGGCATGAAGTGGCACGACCTTGAATTGAACCCGGTCTGGCGGATCTATTCCGCGATCGTGCCGGGGTTGGGGTACGGCCTTGCCATCGCTCTCATTCGCCGGGTTGCGAGCAAGTCGTCGACGATCGTGATGTCGGCGCCGATGCAATTGGGTTTTGCCTGTGTCGTGGCGCCTTTTGCCGGGATGGCAATGCTGGTGCCGCAGGATTTGCTGCGGCCGGACCAGATCGGCGTGACCGACGGGGCGTCGCTGATTACCGCTCTGACGACGATGGCGCTGGGCGATTTGCTGGGCGTGTTGATGGTGGCACCGCCGATCATCCTCCTGGCCGCGCCCGATACGCGCGGCGCGGCCGGCGGGGTCTTGCGCATCGGGTTGGGGCAAGTGGCCGAAATCGGCGCGATCCTGCTGGGGGCACTGGGTCTCAACACCGTGTTCTGGAACGTGGGTCTGTCGTTTCAGGCGATGCCGCTGATGCTCGCCGTTGCGTGGATCGGCCTGCGCCAGGGGCGTGCGGTGACATGGTCGGTGCTGGTGCTCGTCACGCTGTTGATGCTGCCGTTCACCGCGCTTCCCGTCGTCGGCCGGTCGCTTCTGGCCGGAGGTATGGCGGACCTTGAAAAGATCCACTGGCACCTGGGCCTCGCCTCGATCGTGATCGTGGGCTATCTCGCCGCCAGTTATTCCGACGCGGAAAGCGCCGCGCTGGAGGCGCTCGACCGGCGCAACCGGCTCTTGCTGCAAGCGGACCGTTTGAAGACGCTGCGCGCGATGTCGGTTTCGGTCATTCACGAAATCAGCCAACCTTTGACCACGCTGGCGATCGAGGCGCGTCATTTGCGGCATATGACCAACGGCACCGACGATCTTGCCGAAAGCGTGCGGCGTATCGATGGCAAGGCGCAGGGGATCGCCACGCTGGTTCGCCGCTTGCGCCGGTTCGGCGAACGGGGCGAAGTGGCCCCGGCTCTGATCGCGGTCCGCTATCTGGTCGAAGCGGCCGCCGACCTTGCCGGGGCAGAGTTCCGCGCCCATGGCGTCGAACTGGCGATTGCGCCGGTCCCGGACGATCTTGTCGTGGTGGGCCGGGATGTCGAACTGGTTCAGGCACTGGTCAACCTGTTGCGCAATGCCTTGTCCCATTCCACCGGGCCGGTTGTCGATGTCGCGGTCGAGCAGGATGGAGACGCCGCGTGCATCCGCGTGCGCAATGCCTTTCGCGAGCGTCATGTCCGGCAGGAAGGGATGGGCGTGGGCCTGATGATTGCCCGGACCATCGTCGAAGCCTGTGGAGGCCGTATCGATCATCGCGAAGAGGGCGGGCGATGGGCCGCGACCATGATCCTGCCGTTGGCAACAGGAGAACGTACGACATGACGGGTCGAACCGGGGTTGCGGGCGCTGTGAGCGAGCCCGGTCGCATTGCCGTGCTCGACGACGACCGCGATCTTGCCGATGCGCTGATGCGGCTGCTGGCATGGCGCGGCCACGAGGTGCGCAGCTTTTCCGATCCTCAGGACCTGCTCGCGGCTCTCGCCGACTTCGCGCCCGATTGCCTGTTGTGCGATATCCGCATCGGCTCGGCCGACGGCTTTGCCGTGTCCCGCTCGGCCAGGGCCCTGCAACCTGCGATGGCGGTCGTCTTCATGACGGCGTGGCCGGTCACCACCGACGCCGTCGATGCCGTGCGCAAGTTCGGCGGCGTCGATTACCTGGAAAAACCGCTCGACGAAGACCGCCTGATGGCTGCCATCGAGGAAGCCCTTTCCTGGTCCCGCGTCCGTCGCGCCGCCGTCACCCGGCTCGAACCCCTGTCCCGCCGCGAACGCGAAGTCTTTGACCTCCTCGTCCTGGGCCACCCCAACAAGACTGTTGCCGACCGCCTCGGGATCTCGATCAAGACTGTCGAAGACCACCGCGCCGCGATCATGGCAAAGACGAGCGCCAATGGTCTGGCCCAGTTGATCGACCTTGGCCGCGCCCTGACCGGTGCGGCAATCGAGGGGTGAGGACCATTTGCCCCGCCACCGCAAGCGGGTGCGTTCAGCCGCGTTGGGCCTATCGCAGTTTCGCGATCGAGAGGCCGTCGGCCTTGGCGCGATCTTTGACGGATTCCTCGCTGCGCGTCAGGGCCTTGGCGATAGCTTTCAGCGCCATGCCCTTCTTGGCCAGCGTGTGCAGTTTCTGGATTTCCGCCGCGTTCCAGGGCTGCCGATGCCGTTCGAATTTTTCTGCCATTATTTGCCTTAACCTAAACGCTTCAAACGCACGAGCGCTTCATCGAGTGCGGAGAGAAAGCGCGAGCGGTCGGCCTTGGCAAAGGGCGGCGGGCCGCCGATGGCGTCGCCGTTGGCGCGCAAGTCCGCCATGATCGCGCGGGTGGCGATGGCGCTGCCGATCGAATTGGCGGTAAAGGGCTTTCCGTTGGGCGCGATCACCACGGCATTGGCCTTGAGGCACCGGTCGGCAAGAAGGATGTCGGCGGTGATGCAGACTGTGTCGGGTGCCGCGCGTTCGGCGATCCAGTCGTCGGCGGCGTCGAAGCCATCGCTGACCACGATCCGCTCGATCAAGTCATGAGCGGGGACGCGAAGGAAGCTGTTGCTGACGATCGTCACCGGCACGAGGTGACGGAAAGCCACCTTGTATATCTCGTCCTTCACGGGGCAGGCGTCGGCATCGACAAGGATGCGGGTCATGCTGTCCGGTTCCGAAGTCTCAAGCTGGGTTCAGGCTCGTGAGCGCCTCTGCGTCCCACGCCTGCAAATCCCGGAAGCTCACCATCACCTGGCGTTGTTCGTCCCACAGGCCGAGGCGCCAGCACGACAGGCTTTCGCGCAGCGTGATCCGCTTGGTGATGCGTTCCAGTTCCGGCGCGCTGTCGACACAGTCCTGCAGGCGGTAGTTGGGAATGCGGCTGCACAAGTGATGCACATGGTGCAGGCCGATATTGCCGCTGAACCACTGGAGGATCGGGGGAAGGTCGAAATAGGAACTGCCGCGCAGCGCCGCCGTGTGGAAATTCCAGTCGCCGTCCCGTTCCCAATAGGGATCCTCGAACTGGTGCTGGACATAGAACAGCCAGTTTCCGATCCACGAGGCGATCACCATCACCGGCAGATAGGTCATGAGCACCGGCGCAACACCGAACACCGCCATGGGCACGCCGAAAACCACGACGAGGGCGAGGTTCAGGGCCATCATGCTATTGCGGGAATCGCGGTTTCGGAACGACTGTCCCCGCGGGATCCGCTGAAGCACGATGAAATTGAGCGGCGCGCCGATCATGACCATGACGAACGGATTGCGATAGAGGCGGTAGCCGAATTTCCCGAGCGGCGAGAGGGCCTCGTATTCCGCGACCGTCAGCATGTCGACATCGCCCCGTCCGCGACGGTCGAGATTGCCGCTGCTGGCATGATGGATCGCATGACCCTGTCGCCAATGGCCATAAGGCGTGAGCGTGAGCGTGGAAATCGCGCGGCCCAGCGCATCGTTGGCGGCCCGCGACTTGAAGAAGGAGCCGTGCCCGCAATCATGTTGAATGATGAAAAGGCGCACCAGCAGCCCGGCTGTCGGGATCGCGAGCAGAAGCGTCAGTCCATAGCTGAACTGCGAAATCATGCCCATCACGGCAAGCGAGGCGAAGAACAAGGTTGCGGTCGTCGTCAATTGCAGCGCGCTGCGCTTCCACTCCGGGCCACAGGATTTGAACCGCCGCGCCAGAATGCGTCCCAACGCTTCGGTCGATCCATTTGCGCAAGGTTCATTTGCATTCGCCGCAATCGATTGATCAACTACAGGCTCGCAGAGTGCTTCATTCGATCGGGACGCCACCATCACCTGCTCTTAATCCTTGCTGTGCCGCACAAACCCCGACGGTAAATGCCGGGATTACATTTCTTGTTCTGCTGGAACGGAAGGATAGGGCCGCACCCAAGGTGCGTGGCTACACTGTCATTGCCTCAGACCTTGGTCGACTAGCCGAATGGACCGCGAAAAGCCAACCGCAAAATGTGCGGTTCGTCGCATCGGGCACTGCCGAGGCGGCCTAAGTGTCTGATCGGCCATTCGCCTTTTTTCGCGACATCTCAAAAAGGCGGCAGGGGTCCTTCCCGTTGCTCCGGGGCAACGGGAAGGGGGTATCGGAAATCGTGTTTAAATATTGAGATTCAGGCGGAGATAGTAGAACCCCCCGTCCTGGCCCAGTTGCTGGCTGGCCGTGTCATAGCGCGCCGCACCGAGATAGGATGTTTCGGCTGGAATGCGCGAGGGATAGGCATCGAACAGGTTGTTCGCCCCCAGCGCCACGTGCAGCGTATCGTTCACGCGATAGCCGATTTCGAGATTGGTGACCCAGCGCGGCTGGTTCACGAATGGCAGGAAGGTCGTGTTCGAAAACGCGTTGGGGCCGCTGTAATATTCGAGCTGTGACGCGGTGTGGCCATAGCGGATTTCATGCGCGGTCACGTCCCAGCGTTTTTGCGTCCAGTGTCCGCCAAAGATGATCTTGGACGCGGGATAGGCCGAGGAGAGATAGGCGATCCCCTGCGCATTGAGCAGCGGGTTGCCGTTCTGGTCCGTGCCGACATGGGTCACCGTCGTGTGATTGAGGTTGGCGGCTGCGTCCCATGTCACCGATCCCAGCCTGCCGAGCGAGGTCTTGTAGCGGAAGGTGATGTCGAGGCCGCGGGTGCGGGTGTTGACGCCATTGGCGAAATATTGCGCGGCGACGCTGTCGGGCGTCACCCCGGACGGCAGGCTTACCCCTTGCAAGGCCAGCGCATCGAGCGCGGTCTGGCCGTTATAGACGCCGCCGTCCACGATCCGGTCGCGGATCGAGATGAGATAGGCGTCCACGGTGATCGTCAGCCGGGCGAGGGGATTGAGCACCAGTCCCGCGCTGTAGTTGGTCGATTTTTCCGGGCGGAGGGGGGACGCCCCGAGCGCCCTCGCTCCTGCAGAATCCACGGCCAGCTGTGCATTGGCATAAGTGGGCGAGGCGATGATGCTGACGAAATGTTCCTGCGCCAGCGTCGGCGCGCGGAAGCCGTTGCTCACCGTGCCGCGCAGGGCGAGCCAGCGGGTGACGTCATAGCGCGTTGAAATCTTGCCGGTCTTGGTATCGCCCACATCCGAATAGTGTTCGTACCGTCCGGCGAGGTCGACTTGCCAGCCCGGCAGGAGCTTGGCCGACAGGTCGATATAGCCGGCCGCCACATCGCGATGGGCGCGGGTCGTGTTGATCGGGGAAATGCCCTGATAGCCCTGTGTGCCGCCATAGACATACGAGGCTTCCTCGCCCGGATCGATTGAATAGGTATCGCGGCGATATTCCGCGCCCATGGCCACGTTCAACGGCGATGCCAGCCAGGGAAGCGCGAGCGAGCGGCGCAGGTCGAGATTGCTGGTCCATTGCGTGTTGCCGTAATGGCCGACCTTGACCGAGGTGGGGGTCGATCCGGTCGCTGCATAAAGGCCGGTGTTGGCCGTGTCGTAAAGGCCGAGATTGTCGCTGTCTCCGCCGAAAGTCGAGCTCAAGTCCCAGTGCCAGCCCAGCAGGTTGTCTCCGCGCAGGCCCACCGATGCGCTGAAATCATTCTCGCCGATCGTTTCGACCGGTTGATAGCCGTTGGGATAGACCGCAGGCAGGCTGGACGGCAGGCGGACATAGGCCCAGCGCCGGGCATCGCGATGGGCAAAGCTGTCGAACGAGTAGATTTCGACCCCCGGCGAGAGTTGATAGGAGGCGTTGACGCTAAAGCTTTCGCGCGTGGTTTCGGGCGAACCGATCGCGGGGTTGTTGTAAAGGCCCGTGCGCGTGTCGGCGCCGCTGCGGTCGGTGCGATTGCGATGCAGCACTTCGGCGCTCACTTGCACAAAGCCGCGACCGCCAAGGTCAAAGCCCTTGGACACGGACTCGTTGGTGGTAAAGCCGTCGCCCTTGTAAGTGCCGCCGTTCAATGCCTGTGCGCTAAAGCCGTCGTGTTGTCCTTTAAGGATGATATTGATCACCCCGGCGATCGCATCGGACCCGTATTGGGCCGCCGCACCATCCTGCAGGACCTCGATCCGTTCCACCGCAGAGGCCGGGATCATGTCGATATCGACCGGGGTCGTGCCCTGTTGCGGGCCGGGGTCGAAGTTCAATGCCGCCGTCGTATGCCGCCGCCGTCCGTTGACGAGCACCAGCGTCTGATCCGCCGTCAGGCCACGCAGGCTGATTGCGTCCGTCAGCGAACCCTGATCGAGCCCCATCACCTGTCGCGACAGCGAGGGCGTCAGTTGCACCAGCGCATCCCGCAAATCGCCTTGACCGGTCTGGCGCAACTCGGACGCGCTGATCACGGTGATCGGGCTGAGGCTCTTGGCCGCAGTCTGGTTCGCACTGCGCGTCCCGGTGACGATAATGTCGCTCGCCTGCCCTGTCTGATCCGCCGGACCGGAGGTCGCAGGCTCCTGCGCCATCACGGCCCCACCGTGTGCCATCGCCAGGAAGGAGGCGGCCAGCATCAGCCCTCTGCGGTGAGGAGGCATATAATTTCCTTTTAAGTCAGATGAATACGTGTTTTTCGGACTGCTTTCCACCCCGAACCGGAACCTCTATTAATCCGGTGGACATTTTCACCTCAATTTTCCTTTGCCTGCGCCAAGGCCGCCTAATGGGGCGTGGGCGCCGCTTCCCTTCCCGCACTTTTGGGCGATCGGTATTGGTGAGATGCTATCCCTTGCGACCCTGCCGTTCCGGGTCCAAGTGGACATGATGAACCGCGCTTATTTGTCTTTGCCAACTGAGGACCTTGCCGGTCGGACGGATGCAGAACTTTTTGGCCAGTTGGCGTCTCGCTTGTCGTATGCGTTAGAACCGGCGCAGCGGACTGCGTGGGAATATCAAATTCATCATTTGCGAGAACTGGCGTGGGAATTGCCCGGGGCTCATGCATTCATGGAGTTTCTGATCCCGCGGATGGGGCGGCGGGCGGATTTGATCCTCTTGGTTGATGGGATTGTCTTCGTCGTCGAATACAAGCTGGGCGCGCGGCACTATGATCGCTCCGGCCTTGATCAGGTTTATGGCTATGGCTTGGACCTCAAGCATTTTCACGAAACCAGTCATGGCCGGACCATTGTACCGATCCTGGTTGCCACCGAGGCAGCGGGGGTGGATGAACGGCCGATCCAGTGGGATGCCGATGGCTTGGCCCGTCCGCTCGGGGTCAATGCCGCGGGGCTCTTGCCGACCATTCGTCATATCTGTGGGGCTTATGGCGGGGCGGCCATTGATGCCGATGCTTGGGCGGCGGGACGGTATCGGCCCACGCCTACAATCGTGGAGGCAGCCCAGGCGCTTTATCGCCGTCATGCGGTCGAGGAAATTTCGCGATCAGAGGCCGGGGCGGAAAACCTGACGCATACGGCCGATTACGTTGCCGGTGCGATCGAGGCGGCCAAGCGCGACGGGCGCAAGATCATTTGTTTTATCACCGGTGTGCCAGGCTCGGGCAAGACGCTCGCCGGGCTCAATCTCGCTACAGCGCGAAAGCGGCTTCATCGTGATGAACACGCGGTTTTTCTCTCTGGCAACGGGCCGTTGGTCGATGTCTTGCGCGAGGCTTTGGCTCTGGATGCCGTGGCAAAAGCGCGCGAAATGGGTGCCAGCGTTTCAAAGGTTGAGGAAGATCGCCGGGCCGCGGCCTTCATTCAAAATATCCATCACTTTCGCGATGATGCGCTCGCCACGCGGGAGGCTCCGGTCGAAAAAGTCGCTGTGTTTGACGAAGCCCAGCGCGCCTGGGACGTCGAGCAGACGTCGAAATTCATGCAGCAGAAAAAGGGGCAGGTCGGCTTTTCGATGTCCGAGCCCGAGTTCCTGCTTTCCGTGATGGATCGCCATGAGGATTGGTGTGCGATCATCTGTCTGGTGGGCGGTGGGCAGGAGATCAACACTGGCGAGGCAGGCATTGAGGAATGGCTGCGCGCTTTGGAGCGGAGCTTTCCGCATTGGCAGGCGCATATTCCCCAAGGCTTGGCGCATTCGTGTCACTTGGCCGACGAAGTGACGGCGCCAGCGCTGCATCTGGCGACTTCGCTGCGCTCGTTTCGTGCAGAGCGTCTGTCCGATTTTATCGGTCACGTGATCGCCGGGGACGTCATCGCCGCGCGGCAAGTCAGGGACGCACTCACCGACTTTCCGCTCTATATTACACGCAACCTTGAACAGGGGCGTCGCTGGCTTCGATCCAAGCGTCGCGGGGCCGAACGGGCGGGGCTGCTCGCATCGTCCAATGCGGCTCGGCTCAAACCCCATGGCGTGTTTGTAAAAGCCAAGATTGAGCCGGCCAAGTGGTTCCTCGCACCATGCGATGATGTGCGATCATCGGACGCGTTGGAAGACGCCGGGACCGAGTTTGATGTGCAAGGACTGGAGCTGGATTGGGCCTGTGTGTGCTGGGATGCCAATTTCCGGCGTACTGATGGTGCGTGGCAGGCTTTGCAATTCAAAGGCACACGTTGGCAGGCAGTCAACGACGAGGCGCGCAAAACCTACGTCGCCAATGCCTATCGTGTTTTGCTCACACGGGCGCGCCAGGGGGTGGTCGTATTCGTGCCAGAGGGATCGGATGAAGACGGGACCCGAGTTCCTGGCGTTTACAACGACATTTATGCCTTTTTGATCGAATGCGGATTCGTGCCCTTGATCGCATGATCGAGGCACGGCGCCTGCCATCATGGCTGGGCGCTGTTGGGGCGGCGTCTCTTGACAAAACGGGGAGGGTGGCATCACCTCGCGCGGTGGCGAAAGGGAGATGCTTTGAGAGGTTCCTCCGGGTCCGGCCCGGCCCTGCAATTCAAATTCGAAGTGCCGCGACAGCGGATTGCACTGGTCGAACGGCCTCGCTTGATCGAAACCTTGCGGGTGCTGGCTTCGGCGCGCCTGGCTTTGCTGATCGCGCCGGCGGGGTTCGGCAAAAGCACGCTGCTGGCGCAATGGGTCGATGCGGTCGGGGGCGATGTGGGCGGGTTAGGGGCGACCTGCGCCTGGCTCACGCTGGATGAAGAAGATGCCGAACCGCGCCATTTCCTGACCGGCATCCTGCTTGCCATGCGGGCGGCGGGGATCGATCTTCAGGGGTTCGACGCCCATGTCGAACGCGGTTTTGCCGAAACCGGCATCGACATGATGGTGCGCCAGATTGTCCAGGCTTTTGCCGCGCACGACCGTACCGCCTATCTCATCCTCGACGATTATCACCGCTGCGCCTGTCCCGAACTCGACGGGCTGGTGCAGGATCTCGTCCGTCGTCTGCCGGGGACGGCGCATATCATCCTGAGCTCACGGCAAAGACCCAATATCGGCGTGCCGCGCTTGATCGTGGCGGGGCTGGCCAGCGAATTGAGCGCCGATCACATGCGCCTGACCGTGCGGGAATCGCGCGAATTGTTGAGCCTCGATCTGGCCGAGAGCGAGATCGACACCCTCGTCGAACAGACCGAAGGGTGGCCGGTCGCGCTGCAACTGGCGCGGCTGGTGCTGCGTGATCAGGCGAACCTGTCGACGGCGCTGGGCGAGCTGATCCGGCGCGGCGGGCACTTGTCGAGCTATCTGGCCGATCAGGTGCTGGGCACTTTGCCACCCGATCTCGTCGATTTCCTGCTCGAAACCGCGATCCTCGAACGGTTTTCGGTCGATCTTGCCGATGCAGTGCGCGGGCGCGAGGACAGCTGGGACATGATGGACCGGCTCGAACCCCTGCAATCGCTGATCATTCCGGTCGAGGGCGAGGGGACGTGGTATCGCTATCACCACCTTTTCGCCGATTACCTGCGCGCGACGCTCGCTCGGCGCCATGGCGCGCGGGTCGCGGGGCTTCATGCGCAGGCCTCGCGCGCATTCGAGGCGCGCGGGCGTTTTTCCGAAGCCGTGCGGCACGCGGCAAAGGCGGGCGATTTCGGGCGTTGCGCCATGCTGATCGAGCAGGCGGGCGGCTGGCAGATGATCCTTTACGGTCGTCGCGATGATCTGATCGTCGCGCTTCATCACATGCCCCCGGTCGAACGCGGGCCTTATCCGCGCGTGGTCGTTGCCGACGCCTATCTGCGCATCAAGAACGGCGACCTTCCCGGCGCGCGGCAGGCGCTCGACATGTTGCCGCCCGGTCTCGACAGCCCGCGCGACTGGACTGCGCCCGACATTGCCGAATGCGATGCCTTTTGCGTCACCGCGCTGCTCCATTCCTATGAGGACAATGTCCTCTCGACCGGCCACCTCGACCATTACGAGGCGGTGCGGTCCGAAGTGCCCGAGGATCAGCCGCTGGTGCGCGGAGTGATCGAATGCACGCAGGCACTGTCGGCGCTGGCGGCGGGGGACATCGTCCGCGCCGAAAGCCTTGCGGGGCAGTCGATGGTGTCGATGCGCCGCGCCGCGTCCATCCTCGGGCTCAACTATTCCTATCTCCATGCCGGGATCGCGGCGCTCTATCGGGGCGATACCGCCGCATCGTCCGATTACCTGCGGCGCGCGCGGCAAATGGCGGAGACCAATTTCGGCGAGGACAGCGGCCTGCGCTCACTGGCCGACGTGCTCTGGGGCTATCTCCATTTCTGGCAGAATGGGGTCGGGAATGCCGATGACCCGGTTTCGACCGACGCGTTCCGCCATGTGCGCGATTATGACGGCTGGTTCGAAATCCACGCGGCGGGGCTCGACACGCGGTTTCATGCCGCCCGGTTGCGCGGAGATGTCCCGGCGATGGAAGCCGCGCTCGACGACGCGCTGGCCTTGCATGAGGCGCGTCCCCACCGGCGGCTGCAACACCTGATCGCGGCCCAGCGGCTCTTGCTGGCGCAGATGGTCGGGGACGATGCCGAGGCGCATCGGCTCGCCCGATACTTGCTCGATGTGGTGCCGCCGGGGCGCTGGCGCACCGACAGCGCGGTCTGGCGCCCTTATCAGGAAGCGGGGCTGGCGCTTGTCCTTCATCTTGTCGATCACGACCCGGCCCGGGCCGAAGCGGTGGCGAGCGACCTGATCGAATGCGCGCATGCGACGGGGGCAGAGATCTTTGCCGTCCGCGCGCTGGTCCTGCGGGCGCTGGTCCGCTCCCGCACGGGGCAGGGGGCGGGGGCGGAACGCGATTTCGTCATGGCCCGCGACCTTGCCCGTCAGGCGCAGATCGGTCTGCCGTTCCTGCAGGTGGGGCCTCTGCCGCCCGAATTGCAACGGCTGGTCCCCGGCAGTGCGGAGGTTCTGCCTGCGCCGGTTGCGGCCTCACCAGCGCGCCCGCACGACGAGGACAGCGCGGCGCGGCTCAGCAGCCGCGAACAGCAAGTCGCGCTGCATGTCGGGATGGGCCGGACGAACAAGGAAATCGCCCGCTCGCTGGGCATGACCGAACACACGGTCAAATTCCATTTGCGCAACATCTTCGCCAAACTGGGCGTGGATCGTCGCGCTCATGTCCAGTCGCGGTTCGCATCGCTGGGCACGCCGCCGCGCTGATTGCGCGGAATTCTGGCGGGTTCCTGCCAATTTCTGTCCGGTTTGTGACAGGTTTTGTCGGGAACCGGGCAATCGCGGGGCGGTTGTCCGGTGCTTTGCCGTGCTGCGGCGCGGCAAGTATGGGGTGGCCCGGGTTTGGCACGGTTCGTGCTGAGTTTTCCAATACGATCAACTGAATGACCCCTGCCGCAAGCGCGGGGCCACTTTATCAAGAAGAGAGAGATGGTGCGCTGCGTCGGACGGGGGTTCGGCGCAGGGGAAGGGCGCGTTTCCAGAACAGGGATGGAAAAAAGAGGAGGCTGCATGACGGTTTTCCGCGCGTCGAACTCGATCTTGGTGCTCGCCTGTCTGGCGGGAGGAGGCATGGCCTTTGCCGCAGAACCGGCGCCCACACCTGCGCCCGAACCGGGTGAAGGGGCCGCCGCCCAAGCACCCATTTACGTCACCGCGCGCCGCCGGGTGGAGGATGAGCATCAGGTTCCCGCCGCGCTCAATGCGCTGGGCGCTGACCTTCTCACCCGGACTTATACCGTCAACGTCAATCAGTTGATGCAACTGGTCCCCTCGCTCAACTATTCCTCGCCCAATCCGCGCAATACCGCTTTTACCATTCGCGGGCTGGGCAGCAGTGTCGTCGCGATCAGCCAGGCCAACGACGGGCTGGAACCGGGCGTCGGGTTCTATGTGGATCAGGTCTATCACGCGCGCCCGGCAACGGCCGCGTTCGATTTCACCGATCTGGAACAAGTCGAAGTGCTGCGCGGTCCGCAAGGCACGCTGTTCGGCAAGAACACGACTGCGGGCGCAATCAACATCACCACCAAGGCGCCGGAATTCAAATATGGGGCGGACGGCGAATTTTCGGTCGGCAACCAGAATTACTGGCAGGCCAAGGCCGCGATTACCGGTCCCTTGGTCAGCGACGTTCTCGCCTTTCGCCTGTCGGGCCTCGCCACTCGCCGCGACGGGGTGATCTACAACGTCAAGACGCAGCAATGGGTCAACAACGTGCACAGCGACGCCGTGCGCGGGCAATTGCTGTATCAGCCGACCAAGACGTTCTCGCTGCGGATCATCGGCGACTGGAGCGATTTCAACAACAATTGCTGTACGCAGGTCTATGTCGGGGTTGCCCCCACATTGAAATCCGCAGCCCAGCAATATGCCGCCCTTGCCGCCGGGGTGGGCTATAGTCCGCCCAGCACCAATCCCTATGACCGGCTGACCGACATCGACGCGGCGTTGGGGGTCAATACCAACGAAGGCGGGGTTTCCGCGATTGCCGAATGGAAACTGGCGGCAGTGACGCTGACGTCGGTTTCGGCCTGGCGGTTCTGGAACTGGGACGCGGCCAACGACCGCGACTATACCGGCCTTGCCATACAGGAGGTGCAGCATATCCCTTCGCGACAGGACCAGTTCAGCCAGGAACTGCGCGCGGCAGGGTCGGTTGGCCACATCGTCGATTACGTCGGCGGGTTCTATTACTTCCGCCAGAAAATCGTCGGCCACCCGATCAGCATCTATGGCCCGCTCGCGACCTATTGGCTGCTTCCTGCGGGGCGTCCGTCGAACCTGCTCGACGGGTATCAGTCGAGCGGGACGACCGATTTCACCACCGACAGCCTCGGTGTTTTCGGCGAAGTGACCGGGCACCTGACCTCTCGCCTCGCGCTGACGGGGGGCATCCGCTATACCTACGAAGTCAAGGACGGTTCCTATGACGTGCAGACGTCGGGCGGCCTCACCACCGGATTGACCACCAGCCAGATCAGCGACAAGGCCTCGATCCTGCGCGCGCAAAGCTATACCGGGCGCGTCAGCGACGGCAGCGCGTCGGGCCGGGTCAATCTGGCCTGGACGCCGGTCGATCCGGTCATGATCTATGCGAGCTATGCCCGGTCCCAGAAATCGGGCGGGATCAACATGTCGGGCCTGCCGGTCTATCCTTCGGGCGTTTCCGGCCATGCGAGCGGCGATCCGATCCTGTCGACCGTGACCGTCCGGCCCGAGCACAACACCACGATCGAGGCGGGGATCAAGACCCGCTGGCTCAACGGAGCGGTCGTTGCCAATCTTACCGGCTATATCACCCGCGTCCGCGATTTTCAGGCGAACGTGGTCGACAATGCCGCCGTCGTCGCGCTGCGGTCCTATCTGGCCAACATTCCCCGCGTGCGGGTGCGCGGGATCGAATTCGACGGCACGGCCCAGATCGGCCGCTATATCTCGTTGCGGGCCAGCGGCGCCTATGCCGACGGGCGCTACATTTCCTATGCCAACGGCCCCTGTCCGATCGAACTGACCGGATCGTCGACCGCGCAATGCGACTTGTCGGGCAAGGGGTTGCCTGGCCTGCCGCACTGGACCGGCACGATCGGGGGCGAAGGCTGGCAACCGCTGGGCAAGGGCGAAGTGTTCCTGCGCGCCGATGTCAGTGCGCGGACCTCGATCTATGGCGACGCGACTGACAGCGCCTATACCAAGATCAACGGCTATACGCTGGTCAATGCCACCATCGGGTTCCGGGGAAGCCAAGGCTGGGAAGCGGCGCTGTTCGTGCGCAACGTGTTCAACGTCAACTATCTCCAGAACGTGACGGTTCAGGCGGGCAACAGCGGACTTATCGTCGGCACGCCGAGCGATCCGCGCATGTTCGGCTTTACCCTGCGCTTCCATGTCTGATCCGATGGAGGTCCGCATGACCCTTCGCCGTTTGCTCGGCTTGCTGTCGCTTGCTCTCGTTCTGTTGGGAGGCGGGCCCGCCCTCGCGGGAGGCGCTCCAGTCGTGCTGGCGGCGGGCAGTTTGCGGGAATCCCTGAGCCGGGCTGCCGATGTCTGGGCGGGCAAGGGGCATCCCCATCCGGTGCTTTCGTTCGCCTCGTCCTCGGCACTCGCGCGGCAGGTCATGAACGGCGCGCCCGCCGATCTTTTCGTCGCGGCGGACAATCCGTGGATGGACGCGGTCGCGCGGGCGGGGCGCATTCGTCCTGCAACGCGCGCAGTGATCGCGAGCAACCGGCTGGTCCTGATCGCACCGGTCGGCAGTCGCGTGCGCCTGACCATCGCGCCGGGCTTTCCGCTGGCACAAGCCCTCGGCCCCGACGGGCGGCTGGCCACCGGACAAGTCGGCGCGGTCCCGGTCGGCGACTATGCGAAAGAGGCGCTGACCACGCTCAAGGTCTGGCCGCAAGTCGCCGGGCGGCTGGCGGGCGTCGAAACCGTGCGGGTTGCGCTGGCCCTTGTCGCGCGGGGGGATGCCCCGCTCGGCATCGTCTTTGCAACCGACGCGGCGGTCGAGCCCCGAGTGCGTGTGGTGGGCGTCTTTCCAGAAGGAACGCACAGCCCGATCGTCTATCCCGCAGCGACCCTCGTCACCTCGACAAGCCCCGATGCCGAGGGGTTTCGCCGTTTCCTGTTGTCGGGCGAAGGGCAACGGATTTTCGCCGGTTTCGGGTTCGGCCCCGCGCGCAACTGATCTTCTCACCCATGAAGGAGGCGCCGATGCTGACGGTCGAGGAATGGGACATCGTCGCGCTCTCGATGAAAGTCAGCGCGGTCGCGATCCTGGGCGTGCTGCCCTTTGCCTTTGCCGTCGCCTGGGTGCTCGCGCGCGGGCGGTTCGTGGGCTGGATCGTGCTCGACGCGCTCGTTCACTTGCCGCTGGTCCTGCCGCCGGTGGTCATGGGCTGGCTCTTGCTGCTGGTCTTTGGCGGGCAGGGGGTGGTCGGGCGCTGGTTGCAGGAATGGGGCATTTCGGTGATGTTCCGCTGGACCGGGGCGGCGCTTGCCAGCGCGATCATGGCTTTTCCCCTGATGGTGCGGGCCATGCGGCTGTCGATCGCGGCGGTGGACCGCCGTTTCGAAAGTGCGGCGCGGACGCTGGGGGCCTCGCGCCTGCGGGTCTTTTTCGGGATCACGCTGCCGATGGTGATGCCCGGCATCCTTGCCGGACTGGTGCTCGGCTTCGCGCGCAGCCTGGGGGAATTCGGCGCTACCATCACGTTCGTCTCGAATATTCCGGGCGAGACCCAGACATTACCGCTGGCGATCTATGCCGCGCTGCAATTGCCGGGCGCAGAGGACACGGTCACGCGCCTTGCCGTCGTGTCGGTGGTCTTGTCGCTGGTCGCGCTGGCCCTTTCCGAAATCCTTGCCCGCCGGATGGGGAATGCCGATGGGATTTGACGTCGACGTTACCCTGGACCGGGGCGGGCGCACGATCGCCGCGCGCTTTGCCGGGGCGCAAGGCGTGACCGCGCTGCTCGGGCCTTCGGGCGCGGGCAAGACGACCGTGCTCGACATGGTGGCGGGGCTCGTCCGGCCGGGCGCGGGGCGCATTGTCGTGGGCGGACGCGTTCTCTTCGACAGCGCGGCGGGGATCGACCTGCCCCCCGAGCGGCGTGCCTGCGGCTATGTGTTTCAGGACCATCGCCTGTTTCCCCATATGGGGGTGGAGGCAAACCTGCTTTATGGCTGGCGCCTTGCCCGGCGCGAGGAGCGGCGGATCACCCCGGACGAAGCCTGCGCCTTTCTGGGCATCGGCCACTTGCTGAACCGGCGCGTGCGCGGCCTGTCGGGCGGCGAAGCCCAACGGGTCGCCATCGGCCGCGCGCTCCTGTCGGGGGCGCGGTTTTTCCTGATGGACGAACCGCTATCCTCGCTGGACCCCGCGCGCCGGGGCGAGATCATGACCCTGATCGAACGCATCCGCGATGATCTGGCCATCCCCATCCTCTATGTCAGTCACCAGCGCAGCGAAGTCGAACGGCTGGCGCAACAGGTCGTGACTCTGGGGTAGGCAAGGCCGCCTTGCATAGACACCAAACGCCGCGATCATGCCATAGCACAAGGCGGGCACGATCAATGCCGTGGCGAGGCTGCCGGTCGTGTCCGCAATCGCGCCGGTGAGCAGCGGAACCACGGCGCCACCGGAGATCGCGACATTCAGAATGCCCGAACCATCCGCAGCGTGCGGGCCAAGCTTCTCGCAGGCCAGCGAGAAGATCGTCGGGAACATGACCGAGTTCATCAGGCCGATCGCCAGCAGGCTATAGCCGCCCATCGGGCCGGTCATGTGGGTCGAAAGGGCCAGCAGGATCAGCGCGCCCAGAGCAACGCCTGCCAGAACTTTGCCCGGGTTGACGACACGCAGCACGGCCGAGCCGATAAAGCGGCCCGTCATGGCTCCGGCCCAATAAAGACCGATCATCCTGCCTGCGGCTTCCTGAGTCAGTCCGAGTACCGAGGGTTGCCGGAGATAGTTGACGATCAGGGAGCCGATGGAAACCTCGGCTCCGACATAAAGGAAGATACAAAGCGCGCCGAAACCAAAACGCGGGCGCCTCAGCAGTTTCAGGCCCGTCAGGATGCTGCTTTGCTCGTGGCTTTCGTCCCGTAATGCATTGCGGAAATGCCATACCGCCGCCGCGACCACGCCAAGGGCCACGGCAAGGGCGAGATAGCCCTGGACAATCGCCTGGCTTTCCGAGGTGCGATAGGCGTCTAGTTGCGCGCCCGACAGTGCGGCGACGTCGATCCGCCGGAGCCCGCCCAGAATGAGGATTGCCCCGAAATAGGGAAAGATCGTGGTGCCCAGCGAGTTGAAGCCTTGCGCAAACGTCAGGCGGCTATGCGCGGTCCGGGGGGCGCCCAGCAGCGAGATGAGCGGATTGGCCACGACCTGAACAATCACGACGCCGCTTGCCAGGACGAAAAGCGCGGTCAGGAACAGGGCATAAGTCGCGGTCCGGCTGGCCGGGATAAACAGCAGGCACCCCGCCATCATTGTCAGAAGTCCGACCACCGCGCCGCGCATATAGCCGATTTTCTTGACCAGCCGGGCGCCGGGAATGCCGATGAGTGCATAGGCGGTGAAAAAACAGAACTGGACAAGCATTGCCTGCGTATAATTGAGAGTGAAAAGTTCTTTCAGTTTCGGAATGATCACATCGTTGAGGCTGGTGATCCCTCCGAAGCAAAAGAATAGCCCCATCACGAACCATTGCAGATGCGGAGCATTGATCCCGGCATTGCTGTCGGTGGTCGTATCGGTGCCGGTGGTTCCTGAAGGAATGAGGGCCATCTATGCACGCTCCTGTTGCGAATTGGACGTGGGATTGGGAAGTGGGGGCGCTTTCAAAAACTCGCCCGCCTGCGAATTTCGAAAGTCAGATTCCGACGGCAAAATCCCGGTTTGGCCCCAGAACGCGGCTGAGCTTTGCAGTCAGAGCTCTTACTTCGCCAATATGGTTATTCGCTCTCTCGTTGCGGGGCTTGCATGAAGCGTCGCCTTTCACGGCCCCCGCCCGGTGCATGCCGTAAAGGATGTATTGATAGCTTGCCGGACCGAACAATTGGCAGGTGTGGACGAAATCGCCCTCGATCGGCGGACGGTTCTGCCAGATACGCAGGTTGTCGCGCAGGGAGGAGGGGATCGAGCAGGGGGCCCGATTATCCAGCCAGAACGGCTCTGTGCGATCGCTGAGGACGTAATGCAGTTTCAGGAAATCAATCACATCGTGCCAGAGTTGGTCCATCTTGCGATTGAACCGACCCGCTTCGATCGCCATGACTTTGCGGTCGAATGTCAGATGCTCGGCCAGATGATTGGCCGAGATCTCAATCATCGCGATGCTTGAGGCTTCCAGCGGTTCGATAAAGCCGGCGGACACCCCGATTGCCACGCAATTGGCGATCCAGAAGCGCTCTCGATACCCCGAATTGATGGCGATGCGGCGCGGTTCGTCCTGCATCGGTTTTCCCGAAATGGTTCGGACATAGCGGTCCAGCGTGTGCCGAGCCTCATCATGCGAGACATGGCGGCTGGAATAGACATAGCCTGTTCCGCGCCTTGTCTTGAGGCCGATGTCCCAGATCCATCCCGCACTTTGCGCTGTGGCCAGCGTGACCGACGCGATGGGGCTGTCGGCTTGCGGATAGGGGACGGGAATGGCGAGGGCAGTATCGACCAGCAGGATATCCCGGCAATCGACCATCCGCGCCTTGTAGACCCGGTCCATCAGCACGCCGTGCTGACCGCTGCAATCGATGAAGAGATCACCCGGCAGATCGCCGTGACGGGCAGTGCGCAAGGCGGTGATCGCGCCATCGCCCTCCCCGTCGTCGCCCCTGTCTGTCACGCAGTCGAGCACATCGTCCGCGACATGCTTGACGCCGAGATGGGCGATGCAGTGATCTTTGAGGAAGGCGGCCACTTTGCCCGCGTCGAAGTGATAGGCGTAATTGCCGATGCCTTCGTAGTCCGGGCTGTTGCGCAACTTGGGGGCCAATCCGGCCCGGCACAGGACAGTCTGAAAGCATACCGCCTCGTCGAAACCCGTGGTGGGCTCCGCCAGCCATGCCGAGGCCAGATCGAGTTCGCCGAAGCGGTGGGGTGGGGTGAAGGGGTGGATATAGCTGTGTCCGCCGGGAACCGGGCTCTGGTTCCAGCCGACGAATTGCGATCCCTGCTTGAACGTGGCGTCGCAGGCGGCAAGGAAATCGGCTTCGCCTATCCCCATCGCTTTCAGGCTTTGGCGGAACGTCGGCCATGTGCCTTCGCCCACGCCCAGAATGGGGACGCGCGGCGATTCCACGACCGTGATTTGCAGATCATCGCGTGCGGCAAGCCCAAGCCTTGCAGCGAGGAGCCCGGCGGCGAGCCAACCTGCCGTCCCGCCGCCCACGATGATGATGGCGCGCGCCAGGTCAGGGGCCCGCGGGCAGTCAGGCGACACGGCTTGCCCTCGCCCGGTTCTTGCGCAGGATGAGATTGGCGATCTGACCGACCGAGGCGGCCTGTTGATAGACCCAGCCCAGATAGCCGCGCCGGTGCAGATCGGTCAGCGCGGCATCGGGCAAATCCGTCAGCCGGGATTGTGCGATCGTGAACAGGCCCGGCGGATTGTGCGTGACGCCGTTGCCCAGATCGATCCGCACATCGACCGGTTCGATCAGGCCCAGCGCGTCGAGAACATCGACGTAATCGCGGCCGATACCCGCGCCTTTGACCAGGGCTTCCAGCGCATCGACAATGGCCTGCAAGCGCTCGGAGGGGCGCCCGTCGGAGAAGAACAGGACATCGCCTGTGGCAAGGCTGAGGCGCGGGCTGTCGAGATCGATCATCAGGCTGTTGCGATCGGGTGAGGAGGCGCTTTGCTGCACGGCAAAGGGCGCGCGGCGCAAGGTGAGCGGAACATAGCTCGCGTCCCAGCCATCATCGCTCAGAAACAGGTTTTCCTCTGCTTCGAAGCCGAGCATCGCGCCCAGTTCATAGCGGCCGGTTGCGGGGGACCGGCGGAAGAACAGGGGATAGGAGGTGATCAGCGCCGGGATTTCGGTGGGGACCACGCTCACCATGCCAAGGCCGTCGCCCAGCGCCACGCCATAGCTGGTGGCGAGCCTCAGGCGCTTGTGTTCTTCAAAGCTCAGGGGAACAAAATTTACCATGCCTGCTTGACCCGCTCTCCAGATATCATATGATAAATTGTGAAATTAAGAAGAATACAATATGAAAAACGTTCCTCAATTCACATCGGTGACGCCCGATATTTTCTTAAATGAAATAAAGGCCTCCGGAAAACCCGCGATCATGAAGGGCCTTGTTTCTCAGTGGCCTTCTGTCGCTCTTGATGAAGATGCCTTGCTCGATCATCTCGCCCTGACAGCGTCGAGCCTTCCGATCCCCCATTTTGTCTGCGACCCGGTTCATCATGGCCGCTTTTTCTATGATGAGGGCTATACCAGCTTCAATTACCGCCAGGAACTGACTCCGGCGGCCGAATTTTTCGCGCGGCTGCGCCGGGAAGCGGCCAATCCTGAGCCTGCTGCACTGTTCGCCGGATCGCTCGCTCTCGACGGGTATTTTCCCGGTTTTGCGCAAAGCCATCACCTCGACGGGTTTATCCCGGCCAGTCAGTTTTTGCGGTCCATGTGGATCGGCAATCGGACGATGACGGCCCCCCACTATGACAATGTCGAAAATATCGCCTGCGTCGTGGCGGGGCGGCGCAAGTTCACGTTGTTTCCCATCGAGCAACTGCCCAATCTTTACATGGGGCCGCTCGATCTGACCCCGGCAGGCCAGCCGATCAGCCTGGTCGATATACGCGCGCCCGATTACGAGCGCTTTCCCCGCTATCGCGAAGCCGAGGCCCATGGTCTGGTCGCCATGCTCGAGCCGGGTGACGCGATCTATATTCCGACATTGTGGTGGCATGGCGTGGAATCCCTCGATGGCGTCAATGTCATGGTCAACACATGGTGGCGTGATGTTCCTGCCTATCTGGGCTCACCGATGTCGGCCCTGCTTTCCGGCCTCCTGACCTTGCGCGATTTGCCCGAGGCACAGCGTGCGGCGTGGAAAGTGGTGTTCGACACTCTGGTGTTTGAAACCAATGGTCCTGCATTCGATCATCTGCCCGATGCGGCACGCGGTGTGGCGGGAAGGCTGACCCGCAACCGTGCTGCCCAACTGCGCGAACTCATCTTGCAGACATTGTCCTGAAAAAGCGGGGGGACGGTGTGAACGCCCCCCTCGCGAATGCCTGGATCAGGTTCTCAGAGCTTTACGCGCACCCCCACCTGATAGCGGCCATAGCCCTTTGCGGCATAGAGGAACTGGTTGGTGTAGCGCCCATACTGGTTCTGCGAGGCGCCAAGGATGTTGACGGCATCGACGAACACCGTCGCGTGCCTGTTGATGTCATAGCTCGCACTGGCGTCGAGCTGGCCATAGGCTGCGGTATAGGTCGGCTGGTTGGCATAGAGCGGCTGTGAAATCGCGGCAAGGAATGCACCGCGATGGTTCCAGGCGATGCGGGTCTGGAAGCCGTGCTTTTCGTAGAAGCCGACAATGTTGTACGACTTGCTCAGGCCCGGCAGGGCAAACTGTTCAAGGATGTTGTTGTTGTCGTAATGCGCGCCGCCCGCCGGAAGGGAGACGTTGGCCTGAAGACCAAAGCCGGTGTCGCCGAAAACGTATTGTCCGGCAAATTCAAAGCCGTGAATGTTGACGGTCGGCCCGTTGCTCGGCTTGGTCAATTGCCAGGTGAGCAAGGGATCGTTCGGTTGACCGACGAATGACTGCTGGCCGGTATCGAGCATCATTTGCGCAAAGATGTTCTGCGGGCTTGCCTGCTGTCCGGCGGCCAGAACTTCGGCGGTCGCCCTCTGGGCGATCGCGCCCGCAGAGGCATCGGTCAGCCCGGGAATGGTGACGTTGCTGGTGGTCTGGGTGATGAAGTTGGAGACTTGCTTGACGAAATAGTTGACCGAGAAATAGCTGTTGTTCTTCACATAGTATTCAAGAGAAACGTCGAAATTCTGTGACGTATAGGGGAGAAGCGCCGGGTTCCCCGAGGAAATGGTGCGATTGCCCGCGTGCGGGTTGGCATTGACCACCTGTGTCGACACCAGCGAATTGAGATCCGAACGCGTGATCGTTGAGCTGTAGGATGCACGCGCCGTCAGGCGCCTGGTGATCTGAAGGCTGGCGTCGATGGCGGGCAGGAAGTTGTTGTAGCTGCTGCCCGCCGTATAAGTCTGTGAGCCGGGCAGGAACTGGGTCTGGAACTCGGTGGGGTTGTTCCATGTCACCGACACCGGGGTGTTCTGCAGCGAGGCCGAGGTCACGCTGGTGTGCTCATAACGCACGCCTGCCTGTGCCTTGAACCGCATGCCGTTGAATTCGGTATCGAACTGCATCTGCAAATAGGCGGAGAAGGTGCGTTCCTTGATGAGATTGTCCGTGGCCGGGGTCGCGCCATAGCCATAGCCCGAGGGATAGGCGGGCGCAGGGCCGGTGCCGTTGTAGTTGGGCAAGCCTGCCAGGGCCTGCGAAACGGCGAAGGGATTGAAGCTGTAGAAATAGGGCACCAGAATGCCGCTGCCGCCGCCCGACATCCCGTTCAGCAGCGTGGACGAACTGACTTTGGTAAAGAGCGAGGACGGCAAGGCGCCGTCGAGGCGGGGATCGTAATACCCGTTGGAGATATTGCCGCTGTTGTAGACGGTAAATGCCGTCTTGGTCTGCTTGTAATTCACCCCCACCTTGATCGCGTGCAACCCGCTGTCACTGCTGTTGCGCCATTCGGTTTCCAGCTTGGCTTCATTGATCGAGGTGCGCTGGCGGTTGAAATTGTGCTGTCCGAACAGCGGCGTGATCAGGGATGTGTCGAGATTGTTCACATTGTGCGGCGACTGGAATGTCCAGGTCGTTGTGGGGATCGATGTCTTGGTCGAATCAAAGATCTTGTTGATCGAATAATTCTGATCCTGCCCGACGATGTAGAACTGGCTCTCGTCGGTCGAGGTATTCACCGAATGATGAGCGTCGGCAACGACCGTGAGATTGTCGAGTGCCTGCCACTTCACATTCCCGCCCAGCGAACTCAACTCGTTGCGCTGTTTGTCATCGGTTCCGGTGTAAGACAGGTCCGAACCCGCATCGACCAGATTGGTGATCGTGCCGTGGGGATCGATCGTGGCGCTGGTCAGTGCGCCGCCATAGCCGAACCATGCGCCGAAGCTGTTCTTGAGCGCGTGATCCTTGTAGAGCGCATACGTGTAGTCGACTGTGCCGACGATCGTGTCGGTCGGCTTGAACTGCAAAACGGCCTGCCCGTTGAAGCGGGTGCGGTGGTGATTTTCCACGGCCCAGTTGGCGTCCTGCGGCGCCCAGACATGGCCCAGCGGGTTGGTGCTGTTGTTGGTGATCGTGGCGCTGCCGAGATCGGCCTCGCCCAGATTGAGCCAGCCGCGGGTATAGGCCGACTGGGTCTGGCTGTCGCGTTCGGAATAGGAGCCGTTGAGCAGCACGCCGATCCGGTCGTCGGCAAAGGTGTCGCTGATCAGCCCGGAAAATTCGGGCGTCACATGAAAGCCCGACCTCGATGTATCGTCGGTGCCCTTGATCTGGGCCGACGCGCGCAAGCCGTTGTGGTCGAACGGGCGTGCGGTGTGGATGTCGATGGTCGAACCGATGCCGCCCGATGCCACATCGGCGCGACCGGTCTTGAACACCTCGATCCCCGAAACGCCGTCGGCCGAAATATTGGCAAAGTCGAACGAGCGGGTGCCGCCGGTGCCGCTGCCCGGCATCGAGCGACCGTTGAGCGTGACAAGGTTGAATTCAGGGCCAAAGCCGCGCACGGTCACGCGCGAACCTTCGTTGTTGGCGCGGTCGATCGACACGCCCGGAATGCGCTGGATGGATTCGGCAAGGTTGGTATCGGGCATCTTGCCGATATCTTCCGAGGTGATCGCATCGACGACGCCTTGCGTGTTGCGCTTGATGCCTACGGCATCGGCCAGCGATTTGCGCAGGCCCGTCACGATGATCGCCTGGCTTTCGTCGGGCGCATGGGCATCGGCTGCATGAGCTTCGGGCGCATGGGTTTCTTCGGGCGAAGCGGTGGCCGGACTGGCCTGTTGGGCCAGTGCTGCGGTTGGTCCATATGCCAGCGCGATGGCCATCCCGGCCACCGAAGCGGCAGATTTGAAATTGCCCCTCATCAACATCCTCCTCTTTGAATTTTTACTTTTTCCCGCGCTTGATTGCGCGGGTTTCACATCGGCCCGGTGCAGGCCTTTGCCTGCCCGCCGGGGCGCAATTCGATCGTGGCGATTTTCATTCCGAGCGGCGCGGCAGAAGCCAGGGCAAGGCCGCGGATCCCGCTGCCGCCAAGGCAGGCCAGCGGAATATGCGCGCTCTGCCAGCCATGGGCGGCAAAAGCGGTAAAGGTCGGGACAAGATCGACTGCCTTGCCTCCTTCGCCGCTCAGTGTGACCGGGCCCGTGGGAGCCTGATCTATCGTGTATCGCAGCACGACTTCGCCCGAGTTTGCGCCGTTGAAGGGCTGCATCTGGTCGGCCGACCAGGTGAGGCGCAGTTCGGCGGGCGCAGTCCAGCGCAATTCGCGCGCGTCTTCCTGTGCGGAATAGTCAAAGCCCAGCACGCGCAGAGCGGCACGCGGGCCGGAGCCGACAAAGCCGTGCAGTTGCACTTCGTCGGTGCCTGCGCGGATGCTGGCATCCACGCCGCCCGCCAGTCGCTTGTGAAAGATCTCGAAAATGTTGCCCGCGCTCGCCTGCAAGGCGGCACAGGTCTGTCCGAGCGCGGGCAAACCCGGCATGGGCTGATGATAGCTGCCGCCGAAATCATGCGCGAACAGGGGTTTGCCCGATGCGTCGCACGCCGATGGCCAGGCAAACGTGAGCTTGCCGCTGAAATCCTTGCGCGCGCGGCCTTTCGCATCACCGATCAACACATCGGAAATCCCCGCGCCCTCGCTGCCGGGAAGCCATGCCGCGACAAAGGCATCGGCAGCGGCGAGTTCGCGGTTCATCCAGAGCGGACGGCCCGACAGCAACACGGCCACGGTCGGCACGCCTGCCGCCTTGAGTTTGCGCAGCAGGGTCAGGCCTTCTTCGTCGCGCAGCGCATGATCGGGACGGTCGCCGACGAATTCGGCATAGGGCTTTTCGCCGAAAACCACGACGGCGACATCGGGACGCTTGGCAAAGCTGCCGTCGGGCGAAAGAGTCGCATGGCCTCCCGCCGCATTGGCCGCTGCGGCAATCCCTGCGAAAATCGATGTCGCGCCGGGGAAATCGGCATTGGTCAGATCGCCGCCGCCTTGCCAGGTGATCGACCACCCGCCCGCTGCTTGCGCAATATCGTCCGCCGCGTGACCTGCGACCAGAATCTGCGCCGAGCCTTTGATCGGCAAAACCCCATCGTTTTTCAGCAGGACCAGCGACTTGGCCACAGCCTCGCGGGCGAGAGCGCGATGGTCGGGCGAGCCGAGCAAGCCCCATTGCCCGGCAAGGGCACGCTTGCCCGGAGCAGGCTTTTCAAACACGCCGTACCGCAGCTTGACCCGCAGCACGCGCCCGACGGCTTCATCCAGCCGGGACATCGGGATCGTGCCGTCGCGCACTTCGCGCAGCAAGGAATCATACAGCCCGCGCCAGTCGTTGGGCACCATGAACACATCCAGACCCGACAAGAGCGCCTGCGGGCAATCGGTGTTGCTGCAACCCGGCACTTGCCCATGTGCGTTCCAGTCGCCCGCCAACAGGCCGTCAAAGCCCATCCGGGTGCGCAACAGGTCGGTCAGAAACGCCTTGTTGCCGTGCATCTTCTGTCCGTTGATGCTCGAGAAAGAGGCCATTACCGTCTGGGCGCCCGCCTTGATCGCAGGGATATAGGGGCTGGCATGGGTGCGGATGATGGCGTCCAGATCGCCGCGGGTGTCGCCCTGGTCGACGCCGCCGGTTCCGCCGTCGGCAAAGAAGTGCTTGATGCTCGCCAGCACGTGACGCTGGTCGAGGAAGTCTTTTGCACCAAGCTTGCCCTGCAACCCTTCGACTTCGGCCACGCCCATTTGTGCAACCTGCTCGGGGTCTTCGGAAAAACTCTCGTAAGAGCGGCCCCAGCGGGTATCCTGGACCACCGCCAGCGTCGGCGCAAAAGCCCAGTCCACGCCGATGACCGCGATTTCTTCGGCCGTGGCGGCGCCGATGCGCCGTACCAGTTCGGGATCATGCGCCGCACCCAGCGCCATATTGTGCGGAAACAGCGTGGCCCCGACGATGTTGTTGTTTCCATGCACCGCATCGATGCCCCAGATGGGCGGGATCACCGGTTCTCCGTTCGGCAGGGGTTCGGTTCCGGCGCGATACATGGCATCGGCCAGCGCCAGCCATGCCGGGGCGGGCGCCTTGTCATCGCCGCCCGGTCCGCTGTTGCCGCCATTCAGGATCGTGCCGAAACGGTAACGGCGCATGTCTTCGGGCGTGATCGAGCCGATGTCGGGCTCGACCAACTGCGCGACTTTGTGTTCGACGCTCATGCGGCCAAGCAGAGCGGTGATCTGCTGTTCAAGGGGGAGTGGTTCTACCTTGGGCTGGGCGCTTTTCGCCTGAACTGCCATCGGCAAGGCCAGGGCAGTCAGGCACAGGCCTCCGATCATCCCCTTACGGGATTTAAGCCGTCTCATTCATCTCTCCCGTGCGCCGCCTTTCAGGCGGTGAATCATTGCTTGCGACGGGGATTACCTCATCTTGAGAGCGTTCACAATATGCCTTGTGAACGCTCTCAATCTTCTTGTGGTCGGGCCCCTTTACGGGGATAATCCGGGCGAAGGGATTGCGATGCAAAAGCCTAAAAAAGTCACGATCGAGGATGTTGCTACCGCCGCCGGTGTCTCGCGCCAGACTGTTTCACGCGTCATCAACAACGGCCCCAATGTGAAGCCCGCAGTCCGCCAACGTGTTGAAGCGATGGTCGAAAAGCTCGGTTATGTGCCCAATCTCTCGGCAAGGAGGATGGGCGGCGGGCGTTCTTATCTGATCCTTTCGATAAATGATCGCGCCCGCACGTTCGAGAACTGGACATCGGGGCGCGGCAACGACTGGGTCGATCAGATGCTCTATGGCGGCATGAGCGAATGCGAGCGGCACAATTACCATATCGTGCTTGAACTGATCGACACGGATACCGATACGGCCATTCCGCAAATATCCCGGGCCATCGGCTCCCTGCGCCCCGACGGGGTGATCCTGACCCCGCCCCATTGCGACAACGGCGAACTGACCGACTGGCTCGACCGGCAGGGTATTCCTTGCGCACGGGTGGGACACAGCGAAGGCGGCCACTTTGTCGATGTGTTCATGGACGATGCGGGCGCCATGCGCGAGGTTACGCGCCATTTGCTCGATCTGGGCCATCGCCACATCGGTTTTCTGACCGGCCCGCTCAGTTATGGTCCGTCCCAGCGGCGACGCGCCGCTTTCCGTGAGGCGCTCGCCGAAGCGGGCCTGCCGGAAACCGCAGGCCCCATCGGCGCGGGGAATTTCTATTTCGACATGGCGGTCGAAGTCCTCGAACAGATGCTCGATACGCCCAGCCCCCCGACAGCCATCATCGCCGACAATGACAAGATGGCGTTTGCCGCTCTGCATGTCGCGGCCGGTCGCGGGCTCAAAGTGCCCGATGACCTTTCGGTGATCAGCTTTGAAGATACGCCGGGCGTGCGGTTCAGTGTCCCCCCGCTGACCGCGATCCGGCAGCCGACGGCCGCGATGATCGGCAAAGCCTGCGCGCAATTGATCGCCATTTCAAAGGGCGAGGACGGGTTCGGCGCTTTTGAAGCGCCCTATGAATTCGTGGTGCGATCGACAACGCAAATGCCGCACGGGTGACGTGGTGGCAAAATCCCGTGCCCTGACGTTTGGCGAAGCGCTTTATGTGCAGGCCTATGTGGGCGCATATATCGCGTTCATGCCGCTGCTGGTCCTGCTGCTCCCGCGCCGGGTGGCGTTGATCACGGTGGCGGGCGGTAGCGAACGCCTGCTCAGCCTGTTGGTGCTGGTCGGCGGGGTCGTGGCCAGCCTTGCCAATATTGTCGCAGGCCACATGAGCGACAAGGCCATGGTGCGCCGGGGCGACCGCCGCCTGACTTTGGCGAGTGGCCTCGTGTGCCTGATCGCCACGTATGGCGTTCTTGCCGTATCCTTTGATCCGCTCTTGCTCATCCTGGGGGTCGTTGCCTTCCAGATTGCCGTCAATCTGCTGCTCTCGCCGATGGGCGCGCTCATCTCGGACTATATTCCCGATCAGCGCAAAGGGCGGGTTGCAGGCTTCCTCAATTGCGCATTGCCGCTGGCCACGGGCGCGGTGGGCTTGGTGGCCTGGGTGGCGCCGGTCGACGGCTTGCGCGGCTTTTGGGGGACGCTCTTATTGGTCACGCTTTGTGTGGCGCCGCTGCTGGTCTTGTGGCCGTTCGGGGTCAGCCGGGCGCAAACCGGGATTCCTTTCCACGCGCCGCCCGCGATGGGGCCGCTGCCGGTGCGCAATATCGTCCTGGCATGGTGGGCGCGCTTTTTGCTGCAACTGGGCGCCACGTTGCTGACGAATTATCTCTACCCTTATATTGCCTTTCTGACGCGAGGGGGGATGGGGGGCGGCCGATGGGACGCAGACGGCGCCGTGGGCTGGCTCTCGCTATGGGCTGCGCTGGCGGCCTGTTGCGGCGCCGTCGCGGCGGGCCGATGGTCGGATATTCTGTCTGACCGACGCAAGCTCATGGCGGTCAGTGCGCTGTTGGCGGCACTGGCTCTGGCGGGTTTTGCACTGGCGCCCGGTTGGCGATCCCTCGCCTTGTCCTATGCGGTACTTCATCTGGCTCTGGCGGCCTTTTTCTCGGTCGAAGCGGCTTTTGTAGCCGAAATGATCGCCACGTCCGGCCAGAGGGGGCGATTGCTGGGGTACATGAACCTTGCGAATACGCTGCCCGCGATCCTCATCGCGGTGACGGCAATGCAGGCCGGTCGGCACGCCTTGCTGGTTTCCGCGATGCCGCTGGTCCTGCTCGCCTGCGCCTGCGCGGGTGTCCTTGCCGCTGTGCTGTGTCTGGCGATGATTGCCCGTCCACGGGGTGTCCGGCAGCACGCCGATGCAACCGATAACGAAATCAATGATCTGAAATCATTCGCAAAAGTCCTGACACCCGGTGGGGGTGGGGGCGGGGCGTGATGGCGGAGATGGCCGGCTGATCCTGCGTCGGCTTTCCAACAGCCCTGTCGCAAGTGCGACATGGGTCTGCGGGCGCGAAATGGCGGAAAGGTGGGGTTCCCGGCTCTGGCACGGTTTCTGCTTTGCACCTCGGGCAACCGTCATCGAGGAGATCCACCATGGCCTACAAGATCATCGCGTCGCAGTGCACCGGGTGCAGCGCGTGCGAGTTCGAATGCCCCAATGCGGCGATCCGCATGAAGGGGGAAACCTTTATCATCGACCCGGCCAAGTGCACCGAGTGCGAAGGGCATTTCGACACGGCCCAGTGCGCGGTGGTCTGTCCGGTTCCCAATACCTGCGTTCCGGCCTGATCGTCGCCCTCTGCCGGACGGACGGCCTTGGTTCCCGGCGACGGTTCGCGTCTCGAACGCGATGACGGCCTCGGCCCCCCGCTCGACTGGCAGGGGCGGCCGATCCGCTGTCGCGAATGTGCGCATATCGCGATCAACCAGATGGGGCTTTGCGCCAAGGGCAAGGCCTGTATCCGCGACCGCCGGGCGCGACGGGTCGAACGGTTCCTGCGCGGGAATCCCGAATTGGCGGACCGGTATCTCGATCATCCCTATTTCGAGGTGCGCGCGGGAGCTGCCCGTCATTGCAACCTCTTTCGCCTGCCCCCGATGCTGAAAGACCCGGAACCCGAAGTGCGGGCCATGGCCACGCTGCGGCTTCCCGAGGAGCGCATTCGCGAGATGATAAACGATCCCGATACCGATGTGCGCATCGCCGCCGCCTCGCGCCTGTCGGGGCAGGCGCTGATGCCCGCGATCCACGACAGCGCCTATATGGTGCGGCTGACGGCGGTGCGGCGGATGCCGCCCGAGCTTTTGCCGCTGGTCCGGCACGATCCCGATCCCGAAGTGCGGCAATGGGTGGCGCGGCGCATCGACTTGCGCGCCTTGCCCGACATGACGTTCGATCCCGACCCGCTGGTCCGGCGCGAAGTGGCCGAGCGCCTGCCCGCCGACCAACTGGTGCTGATGCTGTCCGACAGCGATTTTCGCGTCCGTCATGTCGTTGCCGAACGGATCGCGGAAGAGGAACTGTTCGAGTTGCTCGATGATCCGGAAGAACCGATCCGCGAGCTTGCGCACGAACGCATCGCGGCGGTGCCGCAGCTCGCCGCCCGCCTTGCCGTTCATCGTCAGGGCACAGGCCTGCGCCTCGTCAATTCCGTCCCCGACCCGGAGAAAGCCCCATGAAAGTGATGATCCGCCGCGCCGAGGGCGCGCTGTCCGCCTATGTGCCCAAAAAGGATCTGGAAGAGCCGATCGTGGAAATCGAGAGCGATCGCCTGTGGGGCGGCTGGGTGCGGCTGGGCAACGGCTGGGTGCTGGACTTGCCCGAAATGGCCGACGACACGCGTCTTCCGATCACGGTCGAGGCGCGCAAGCGCAGCGGGGAGGATTGAGCCATGGCGACACTCGCGCTTTCAAACCCCGAGGTGCTGCTGCCCGAAATTGCGCAAGGCTTGCGCGCGGGAGACGTGGTTCCCTACCTTGGCCCCGGCATTTCCGCGTTGACGGTCTCGCCTTCGCCGGTGCCGCTGACGCCCGAGGATCTGGCCGCCTATTTCGCGACGCGCACGACTTTGCCCCGGCGCGCGGTCGGCAATGCCTGGGCCGCGGCGCAATATATCGAAAGCCACCGGTTCCGCGATACGCTGGTCGCGTGGATGACGGATGCCTTTGCCCCCGGCATCGTGCCATCGTCGTTCCACCGCTGGCTCGCCGGGCTCGGCCTGCCGCTGGTGGTGGACAGCTGGTATGCGGGGGACATGCGCGGGGCGCTTGCCGAAACCGCGACCGACTGGGCCGAAGTGCAGGCGATCAGCCGCGCTCTGATCGGCGAGGACAAGTGGTATCGCTGGTTCGGCCCTTCGGGCGATCAGATCCCGGCAAGCCTTGGCGAAGCGGCGCGCACAGTGCTCTATACCCCGCACGGCAGCGCGCGGCCCTTGGGCAATTTCCTGATTTCCGACGCGGATTATGTCGAAGTCCTGACCGAGATCGACATTCAGACACCGATCCCGGACGAAGTGCGCCGCCGCCGCACCGGCAAGGCGTTCCTGTTCGCGGGATGCCGTTTCCACGACCAGATGCTGCGATCCTATGCGCGGCAGATCATCAAGCGGTCGTCGGACCGCCATTACGCGATCGTCGAGGTCGCCAGCCTGACGCGCAATGAACACCGCTTTCTCGACGAGCATGATTTCGTCGTGATCGACATGCCTTTGGGAGAGGCATTGAACCGCCTGATGTCCTGACCTGAGAGTTGTTTCAAAATTCGCAGGGAGCGAATTTTGCAGGCGGTGGGGGCGTGGGCCGGTACCGCCTCCTTAACGCGGCGTCGACCAAGGCCAAGAGGCCCGTCGGCGCCGTTTCTGTTTGTGGGGCCTGTCCGGTTCCCGACAATGGCGCAAATCCCACAACGACGAACACACCGGGAATACACGGAATTCGGCGGAAATCTGCGTCTTTGGGGACTTGGCACAGGCTTTGCGAATGACCCGGCACATGGTCGTCCGGGCATGTCCGTCCAGGACCGACCCAAATCAAGGAGCAGCTTATGGCCAGTTCCGTTCTGGGGAGTACCGCCGGAGAACCGGTGGTCGATATCGCCGATGTGATGCAGAAGATGGCCGAGCACAAAGGCTGCGGCACGAGCAGCGAGGGTGGCAAGGCTTCGTGCGGGTCCAGCGCGGGTCCGGCCGACATGCCGCCCGAAATCTGGGAAAAGGTGAAGAACCACCCCTGCTATTCCGAAGAGGCCCATCACCATTACGCCCGCATGCACGTGGCGGTGGCTCCGGCCTGCAACATTCAGTGCAACTATTGCAACCGCAAGTACGATTGCGCCAATGAAAGCCGTCCCGGCGTCGTGTCCGAACGGTTGAGCCCCGAACAGGCCGCGCGCAAGGTGCTGGCCGTCGCCTCGACCATTCCGCAGATGACCGTGCTGGGCATTGCCGGGCCGGGCGATCCGCTTGCCAATCCGCGCAAGACGTTCGAGACGTTCCGCCTGATCAGCGAAGTCGCGCCCGACATCAAGCTGTGCCTGTCGACCAATGGCCTTGCTCTTCCCGACTGGGTGGACGAAATCGCCAAGTACAAGGTCGATCACGTCACCATCACCATCAACATGGTCGATCCCGAAGTCGGCCAGCACATCTATCCGTGGGTGTTCTGGAACCACCAGCGGGTCGAGGGGATCGAGGCGAGCCGCATCCTGATGGAGCGTCAGCTCAAGGGGCTCGAGATGCTGACCGAGCGGGGCATTCTGGCCAAGATCAATTCGGTCATGATCCCCGGCGTCAACGACATGCACCTTGTCGAGGTGAACAAGGCGGTGAAGGCGCGCGGAGCGTTCCTGCACAATATCATGCCGCTGATTTCCGCGCCCGAACACGGCACCGTCTTTGGCCTCAACGGGCAGCGGGGGCCGAGCGCGCAGGAGCTGAAAGCGCTTCAGGACGCCTGCGAAGGCGACATGAACATGATGCGCCATTGCCGCCAGTGCCGCGCCGACGCGGTCGGCCTGCTGGGCGAGGATCGCTCGGCCGAATTCACCACCGACAAGATCATGGCGATGGACGTCCAGTACGATGCCGAAGGGCGCAAGGCCTATCAGGAGGCGGTCGAGGCCGAGCGTCAGGCCAAAGTCGCGGCCAAGGCCGACGAGATCGCCGGGCTCGACGCGGTGGGCGAGATCAGCGTGCTGGTGGCGGTCGCGACCAAGGGACACGGCGTCATCAACGAGCATTTCGGCCATGCCAAGGAATTCCAGGTCTATGAGCTGAGCGCAAAGGGCGCCAAGTTCGTCGGCCATCGCCGCGTCGATCTCTATTGCCAGGGCGGTTTCGGCGAAGAGGACGCGCTCGACACGATCACCCGCGCGATCAACGACTGCCACGCGGTCTTTGTCGCCAAGATCGGCGGTTGCCCGCGTGCCGATCTCGAAAAGGCCGGAATCGAGCCGGTCGATCGCTTTGCCCACGAATATATCGAGGCTTCGGCGATCGCGTGGTTCAAGGACTATCTCGCCAATGTCGCGTCGGGCGCGATCGTCCACGTCGAACGGGGCGATGCGGCCATTCGCCAGGGTGCCTATTCTGGCGGCGCCCTGCTGGCCGGGTAAGGGGAGGCGACGATGCCCTACAAAATCGTTGCCGGTCAGTGCACCAATTGTTCGGCCTGTGAAGCGGAATGCCCGAACGAGGCGATCTCGGAACAGGGCACGACCTTTGTCATCGACCCGGCCAAGTGTACCGAATGCATCGGCCATTACGACACCCCGCAATGCGTGGCGATCTGTCCGGTCGATCACACCTGTGTGATCGATACGGCCTTGCCCCGATATCAGGGGGCACCGGCATGACTGCTCCTGCACAGGATCGGCATATCGACCGGGGGATCGGCCTGATGGACGATCCCCTGCTGGGCGGGGGGCTGCCGATCGAGGCGCAAGTCCATCTCGACCGGGCGGCCTTGTGCTATCGCCATTCCGACGTTGCCGAGACGCATCTGCTCGACGCGGCGCGGATCGCGCCGGGCCATGCCTCGGTCCTGATCGCGTTCTATCGCTTCTATTTCTACAAGGGGCGGTTGATCGAGGCGCTGGACATCGCGCGCGAATGCCTGGCCAAGGCGATGGCGCAGAACGTGCTGGGCGAGGACTGGCACGCGGTCGAGCCCGATGATGCGGACTTTTCCGACTGGGGCGCGCTGCACCCGCGTTTCTTCCTCTTTTCGCTCAAGGCCTATGCCTATCTCAACATGCGCCTCGGGCGTTATGCGGAAGGACGGCGGGCGGCCGAAAAACTCCTGTTCCTCGACCGGGCGGACCGCATCGGCGCGCGCGTTCTGGTCGATGTGCTCGATCGGATGGAGGCGGGGGATGAGTAATATCGTCCGTGACAGCGATGTCGTCGAACTCAATGGCCCACCGGCCTTTCGCTATGGCGAGAAAGTGCGTTCGCTGCGCACGGTGCGCAACGACGGGACTTATCCCGGCAAGGAGATCGGCGATCTCCTGGTGAAAAAGGGCGAGGAGGGCGTCGTTACCTCGATCGGCACTTTTCTCCAGCAATTCTATATCTATGGCGTCGATTTTCCCGAGACCGGTCACCGGGTGGGCATGAAGCGGCGCGAATTGGCGCCGATGGCCGATGATGACGGGCGGGATGATGACCTGCCCAGCGCCTTTCCGGCCGCGATCCTGTCGGGGGCGGGCGCATGATCGCGGGATTGAGCCCCATGCGCGAGCCGCGTTTCCAGTGGGGGCAGAAAGTGCGCGCCTGCGTCGATCTGGTCAACGACGGCAGCCATCCCGGCCATGACGATGACGCCTTGCTGGTCGCGGCGGGGACGGCGGGCGAAGTGGTCAATTCGGGCGTCCACACCGACAGCAACACTCCGGTCTACCTTGTCGAATTCGGCCCGCTGCTGCTGGTCGGATGCGTCGAGGACGAACTGGAAGCGGTTTAGGGAGCCCGAGCCCCATGTCGATCGCGTTCACCCTGCCGCCCGGATCTCCGTTCGCCGGATCGGGTACGAGCCGCCATCCCAACGAGATGGACCTCGTGCGCGTCACGCGCGCGCTCTCTGCGCGCGAACGCTATCTCTATGTCCGGCCCGACGTCCTGCCGGTCGAAGGCGGCTATCTGGTGCGCAGCCCATGCTGTTCGCGCGGGCCCGATCCCGACGGGGGCACGATCGACATTGCCCGGCTGGAATGGCGCGAAAGCGTCCGGTGCTGGGTGCTCCACCGCAAGGTCCATGCCGAGGACCGCTGGCTGGAGGACAGTCTGTTTGCCCGCCTGCCCGATGCGCTGGCGCGGCTCAATACCGATCCCGAACGGCAATTCTGGCAATAGGAGCACGCGATGGCCCTGGTTCCTTTCGACATTGCACGGATCGACGCTCTCCTGGCGGCGGTGGACGCGGGCGTCGACATCACCGCGCTCGACAGCGCGCTTGCCCGGCTGGTGCCGCAAGTGGGGCGGCGGCATTGCGATGCCGACGACGTGCTGGAGGAACCCTTTCGCAGCCATCCCGCGCTCGATCTCCATCTGCTCGATGCGTCGGCCCATTGCATCCGCGTGACCGACAGCCCGGAACAGGCGACCGCGCTGCTGATCGCGCGCAAGGCGCGGGACGCCCGCGCATGAGCGGCGCGGCAGCAGAGCGCCCGGGGGGCAACGTGGTCTCGATCGCGACGGGCGAGCCTTTGCAGATCCCGCTGTGTGATCCCGACCTCACGGCCGAGGATCTGGCGGCGGTCGAGGCGGTGCTGCGCGGAACGCGGCTGGGCGAGGGGCCGCAGGCGACGGCATTGGAAAAGGCCTTTGCCGCGCGGCTGGGACGGGCGCACGGACTGGCTCTGGCCAGCGCGCCGCTCGCGCTGATGCTGGCCCTGCGCGCGCGCGGGATCGGGCCGGGCGACGAAGTGATCTGCCCGGGCCACGGATTTCGCGAAACCGCCCACGGCATTCTCGCGGCCGGAGCCGTGCCGGTCTTTGCCGACATCGACTATTGGTCGGGAACGCTTTCCCCGGCGAAGGCTGCGGGACGGATCGGTCCGGCAACGCGCGCGATCCTGGCGGCCAATACCGCCGGTCATCCCGCCGACTGGCCCGCCTTGCGCGCGCTGGCCGACGCTCACGGGTTGTTCCTGATCGAGGACAGCTGCGAGGCGATCGGATCGCGGCACAAGGCGGGCGAAGTCGGAACGTTCGGCGACGTGGCCCTGTTCGATTTTGCCCAGCCCGGCGTCATCTGTTGCGGCGAAGGGGCGGTGCTCGTCACCGACGATGCTGACCTTGCCATGGCGGTACGGCGTCTGGCGCGGCGGACTCTGGCGGAACGCGGATCGGTGTCGGCGACGATGGCGCCCCCGCTGGCGGTCGGCATGGGCGAGATGGTTGCCGCCCTTGCCCTGTCGCAACTCGCTCGGCTCGACGTGCTGCTCGAACGGCGGCGCGGGGTCCAGGCGATGTACGACGGCTTCATGCAGAGTTTCGAGGGGATCAAGCCCCCCTATGTCGCCCCCGATGTCGAAGAGGTCCACTGGTTCCTCTATGTCGTTCATCTGGGCACGCGTTTCACCCGTTCCGCGCGCGACGCCGTGCTCGAGGACATGAAGACCGAGGCGGTCGAGGCCTGCGCCTATTCGAGCCCCCTCCACCTTCAGCGCGCCTATCGCGACCTCGGCTGGCGCAAGGGCGATCTCTTCGTCACCGAAAAAGTCGCCGATCGCGCGATCGCCCTGCCTTTCCACGCCCATCTCACACCCGATCAGGTGGCCTTCATGGTCGCCCGGATGAAGGACGCCTCGATCAACAGCGGGGCGGGGGCGGCCATCTACTGAATTGGAGACATGCCCATGCCCATTTTGACGTTCAAACCTTCCGGCACCGCCATCACGGTTGCGGAAGGGGACAATATCCTCGCCGCCATGCTCGCCCACGGGGAAAAGGTGAACCACAAGTGCGACGGCAAGAGCACGTGCGGGGAATGCCACATCTTTTTGCTGGAAGGGCGCAAGGGCGTCTCGCGGCTGAGCCCGGACGAGAACGCGCGGCTCGACTGCATGGTCGGCGTGGGGTCCAAATCGCGCCTTGCGTGCCAGTGCACCGTGCTCGGAACCGAGGACATCACGGTCGAAGTGTTGAGTTTCGTCTGATGCCGATGGACGCTGCGGCCATTGCCGACCGGATCAGGGCCGCCTTGCCCGACGCACAGGTCATGATGATCGACATGGCCGGCGACGGCGACCATTGGGCCGCGCGCGTGACCAGCGCCGCCTTTGCCGGAAAGAGCCGGATCGCGCAGCACAAGCTGGTCTATGCCGCGATCGGCCCGGACATGGGTGGGGCGCTTCACGCGCTCGCCCTGCAGACTTTCGTACCCGAAGGAAAGGAGACAAGCCGTGGCGACGTCTGACCGTATCCGCACACTGGTGACCGAGAACGAGATCGTGGTATTCATGAAGGGCGATCCGAAAGCGCCGCAATGCGGCTTTTCGGCAGGCGTGGTGAAAGTGCTCGACGCGCTCGGCCGCCCTTACGTCGGGGTCGACGTGCTGAACGATCCGTTCCTGCGTGAAGGGATCAAGGAATTTTCGGATTGGCCCACTTTGCCGCAGGTCTATGTCCGCGGCGAATTTGTCGGAGGATGCGATATCGTGCGCGAAATGTACGCCAGCGGGGAATTGCAGGCTCTCTTTGCCGACACCGCCCAACTCGCCGGAGGGCCGCAGGCATGAGCGTCGCGACATCCGGGGGAGCCCCCCGCGCCCGCCTGCGGACCAGCGCGCGCAACCAGCTTTACGGCATGGTGACCGCGATCGTCCACGGCCCCATCAACGCCGAAGTCGGCCTTTTGGTCAACGACCGCATCGTCATCGACGCGCTTGTCACCAATACCAGCGTCGAGGCGCTGGGCCTCCATCCGGGCGGTACGGCGGTGGCGCTCATCAAGTCGAGCTTCATCACGCTGCTCGACGACGTGCCGGGCCTGCGCCTGTCGGCCCGCAATCTCATCGGCGGGACGATCGTCGCCATTATCGAGGGCCCGGTCGAAAGCGAAGTGGTGGTCGACATCGGCGAGGAAACCGAACTGGCGGCGGTCGTTACCACCCAGTCGCTCAAGGACATGGGTCTTGCCATCGGCCGCACCACTCTGGCCGCGTTCAAAGCCTCGCACGTGATCCTCGCGACCGAGGCTTGATGGGCAGATGGCCGCTTTCGGGCGGCCATCTGCGTGTTTCTCAATCCTTGGGCTTGACCGTGACCCAGACTTCGACGGGCGTCACCACTTTGCCCGGAGCGGGCTTGCCGATTTCGATCCGTTCGGCCGAGACCAGCTCGCCGGTTTCGAGATTGAAGCTGGTCCAGGGCTTGGGCATGCGGCCGAACGTCATTTTCTGAAGCGGACGTCCGGTGACGGTGTTCATGATGGTTGCGATGATTGCCATGGCGCGCGGGTAGCTGCGCGCCATGTGCCATGTCCACCCCGGGGGCTGTGGACAGCGGTCATAACCCGCCCAGTTGAATGAGCGGCATCCCGCCCGCGCGGCCGAGGATGGTGTCGACTTTCTGGCGGACGGTTTCGAGGCGCAGGGGTTTGACGAGCGCGCCGTGGGCGCCGTGACGCAGAGCCTCGAGCGCGAGCGCTTCGTCTTCCTTGCCCGTCGCGATCAGGATGCGGGCGGCGGGCCAGCGGGCAGTGACATCGCCGACTGCCGCGATCCCTTCGGCAACGAGAATGCCGATCCCCAGAATGACGAGGTCGGGCTGAAGCCAGTCCTGCCCCTTGGCATAGGCGCCGGCGAGGTCGGACAGCTCGTGCGTCTCGATTTCGTCGTGCAGCATGAACTGCAACGCGGCGCGGGTGATTTCGTCGTCGTCGACCACGAAGACGCGGCGCTGGTCGACGGCTTTGCTGGTTTCAACTCCGATCTGCATCATGGTTCTCCGTTCGGGGACGGATGGGGTCATGCACGATCCGTTCCATCCGCACCCGGACGGGGCAGAGGGCGCACAAGTGTCGGCCCAAATGTCGGTATTGTCGGCTTTCCCCGTCGGAAAGGGGCCATGTGACCTTTGCGACATGGCGGCAGGGGTGCGTGGGTTTTGCGACAGGTGGGGCGGCTTTGTTGGGTTTGTCACACGCGGGTGCCGGGCCCGGAAATCTCCATCAAAAACCTGTAAAACAACGATTAAAATGTGTTCCGAGGGATTTGGCACGCCCTTTGCGAAACAGCCGGTGCAGCGGTGAGGCGGCCTTTCGGGGCGGTCTGCCGTCTGACCCGCCGCCAACGATACGGACGCGACGGGGGAGTAACGGCAGACGGGGCCCGGCGATCGCCGACCTGTCCGGCCGAAGAAACGTTCGCGTGAAACCAGACAGGAGATACCCATGTCACTTCGTCAGATTGCCTTTTACGGCAAGGGCGGCATCGGCAAGTCCACGACGTCGCAGAACACTCTCGCCGCTCTCGCCGACCTCGGCCAGCGCATCCTGATTGTCGGCTGCGACCCCAAGGCCGATTCCACCCGCCTGATGCTCCATGCCAAGGCGCAGGACACCATCCTCAGCCTTGCCGCCGAAGCAGGGTCGGTCGAGGATCTCGAACTCGAAGACGTGATGAAGATCGGGTACAAGGACATCCGCTGCGTCGAAAGCGGCGGTCCGGAACCGGGCGTGGGCTGCGCTGGTCGCGGGGTCATCACCTCGATCAACTTCCTTGAAGAAAACGGCGCCTACGACAACATCGACTACGTCTCGTACGACGTTCTGGGCGACGTCGTGTGCGGCGGCTTTGCCATGCCGATCCGCGAGAACAAGGCGCAGGAAATCTACATCGTCATGTCGGGCGAGATGATGGCCATGTACGCGGCCAACAACATCTCGAAGGGTATTCTCAAATACGCCAATTCCGGCGGGGTTCGCCTGGGCGGCCTCATCTGCAACGAACGCCAGACCGACAAGGAACTGGAGCTGGCTGAATCGCTGGCCAAGAAGCTGGGCACCCAGCTGATCCACTTCGTTCCGCGCGACAACATCGTGCAGCATGCCGAACTGCGCCGCATGACCGTGATCGAATATGCGCCCGACAGCCGTCAGGCCGACGAATATCGCACGCTTGCGCAGAAGATCCACAACAACGCCGGTCGGGGCGTGATCCCCACGCCGATCAGCATGGACGAGCTTGAAGACCTGCTGATGGAACACGGCATCATTTCGGCCGTGGACGAAACCCAGGTCGGCAAGACGGCGTCGCAGCTGGTCTGATCCGCCCCACCGCCCGGGCCGGATCGGAAAGGATGCGCCACGTCCTCCGGTCCGGCCCGGTTTCCCGGTCCCGACGCGTTCCCCGTCCTATGGGGGACGCGGGCGGTGGACCCATCAGGAGGAACCCAGAAAGATGAGCGTCTCGACCCCCACCACCATTCAGGAAGTCAAGGACCGCAACCGGGCGTTGATCCAGGAAGTCCTGACGGTCTACCCCGAAAAGACCGCCAAGCGCCGTGCCAAGCACCTCAACGTGCATGAGGAAGGCAAGAGCGACTGCGGCGTCAAGTCCAACATCAAGTCCATTCCCGGCGTCATGACGATCCGCGGCTGTGCCTATGCCGGGTCGAAGGGCGTGGTGTGGGGCCCGATCAAGGACATGATCCACATCAGCCACGGCCCGGTCGGCTGTGGGCAATACAGCTGGGCCGCGCGCCGCAACTATTACGTGGGTACGACCGGCATCGACACGTTCGGCACCATGCAGTTCACGTCCGATTTCCAGGAAAAGGACATCGTGTTCGGCGGCGACAAGAAGCTCGCCAAGCTGATCGACGAGATCGAAGTGCTGTTCCCGCTCAACAAGGGCATCTCGGTGCAGTCGGAATGCCCGATCGGCCTGATCGGTGACGACATCGAGGCGGTTTCGAAGAACAAGAGCAAGGAATACGGCGGCAAGACCATCGTGCCGGTGCGCTGCGAAGGGTTTCGCGGGGTGTCGCAGTCGCTTGGCCACCACATCGCCAACGATGCCATCCGCGACTGGGTCTTCGACAAGAGCGAAGGCAAGGAACTCGCGTTCGAACCGGGGCCCTACGACGTTGCCATCATCGGCGACTACAACATCGGCGGTGACGCCTGGTCGAGCCGCATCCTGCTCGAGGAAATGGGCCTGCGCGTCATTGCGCAATGGTCGGGCGACGGCACCATCGCCGAACTCGAAGCCACGCCCAAGGCCAAGCTCAACGTCCTCCACTGCTATCGCTCGATGAATTACATCAGCCGGCACATGGAAGAAAAGTACGGCATTCCGTGGGTGGAATACAATTTCTTCGGCCCCACCAAGATCGAGGAATCGCTGCGCAAGATCGCCAGCTATTTCGACGAGAAGATCCAGGCCGGGGCCGAAGCCGTCATCGCCAAGTACCGCGCGCTGACCGATGCGGTGATCGCCAAGTACAAGCCGCGCCTTCAGGGCAAGACGGTGATGCTCTATGTCGGCGGCCTGCGTCCGCGCCATGTCATCGGCGCCTATGAGGACCTGGGCATGAATGTCGTCGGGACCGGCTATGAATTCGGGCACAACGACGACTATCAGCGCACCGCCCAGCATTACGTCAAGGACGGCACGCTGATCTACGACGACGTCACCGGCTATGAATTCGAGAAGTTCGTGGAAACGGTGAAACCCGATCTCGTCGGTTCGGGCATCAAGGAAAAGTACGTCTTCCAGAAAATGGGCGTGCCGTTCCGCCAGATGCACTCGTGGGACTATTCGGGTCCCTATCACGGCTATGACGGCTTCGCGATCTTTGCCCGCGACATGGACATGGCGATCAATTCGCCGGTCTGGAAGCTGCCCCACGCACCGTGGAAGGCCGACCCCGAATACGTCGCGATCGCCGCCGAATAAGTTCGGGAAACCGGGGTGGCCACGGCGTCGCCCCCACCACCTACATTCGCAGGGAGGCAGCCATGCCCCAGGACGCAGAGCACATCAAAGACCACTTCGAACTGTTTCGGGGTGAAGAATACAAGGACATGATCGCCAACAAGCGGGCGAATTTCGAAAACCGGCACCCCGAGGCCGAAGTCGAACGCGTCCGCGAATGGGCCAAGACCGAGGAATACAAGGACCTCAATTTCAGCCGCGAGGCGCTGGTGGTCAATCCGGCCAAGGCGTGCCAGCCGCTGGGCGCGGTCTTCGTCGCGGTTGGGTTCGAAGGCACGATCCCCTTCGTCCACGGCTCGCAAGGGTGCGTCGCCTATTACCGCTCGCACTTCTCGCGCCATTTCAAGGAGCCGACGTCGTGCGTCAGTTCCTCGATGACCGAGGACGCGGCGGTGTTCGGCGGGCTCAACAACATGATCGACGGGCTCGCCAACACTTATTCGATGTACAAGCCCAAGATGATCGCGGTTTCGACCACCTGCATGGCCGAAGTGATCGGGGACGATCTCAACGCCTTTATCAAGACGGCGCGCGAGAAGGGATCGATCCCTGAGGATTTCGACGTTCCCTTTGCCCATACCCCGGCTTTCGTCGGCAGCCATATCACCGGCTATGACAATGCCATGAAGGGCGTCCTTGAATATTTCTGGGACGGCAAGGCAGGCACGATCGAAAAGACCGTGCGTGTGCCCAATGCGAAGATCAACTTCCTCGGCGGCTTTGACGGCTATACCGTCGGCAACACGCGCGAAGTGAAGCGCATCTTCGACATGATGAAAGTCGAATACACGATCCTGGGCGACAATTCCGACGTCTGGGACACGCCGACCGATGGCGAATTCCGCATGTACGACGGCGGTACCACGCTCGAGGAAGCGGGCCAGGCGGTTCATGCCAGGGCGACCATTTCGATGCAGGAATTCTGCACCGAAAAGACGCTGCCGTTCATTGCCGCGCACGGGCAGGAAACCGTGGCGCTCAATCACCCGATCGGGGTCGAGGCGACCGACCGCTTCGTCATGGAAGTCGCGCGCCTTGCCGGGGTTGAGATCCCCGACGACCTCGCCAAGGAACGCGGGCGTCTGGTCGATGCCATCGCGGATTCCAACGCCCATATCCATGGCAAGAAGTTCGCGATCTATGGCGATCCCGACCTTTGCTATGGCCTGGCGCAGTTCGTGATGGAACTGGGCGGCGAGCCGGTCGTGGTGCTTTCGACCAACGGCAACAAGGCCTGGGCGGCCAAGATGCAGGACCTTTTCGACAGCTCGCCGTTCGGGGCGGGGTGCAAGGCCTATCCGGGCAAGGACCTGTGGCACATGCGCAGCCTGCTGTTCACCGAAAAGCCCGATTTCCTGATCGGGAACACTTACGGCAAGTATCTCGAACGCGACACCGGCGTACCGCTGATCCGCGTCGGGTTCCCCATCTTCGATCGCCATCACAAGCACCGCTATCCGGTGTGGGGCTATCAGGGCGGGCTCAACGTGCTGGTGACCATTCTCGATCGCATTTTCGAGCACATGGACGCCAACACCAACGTGCCGTCCCAGACCGACTATTCCTACGACATCATCCGCTGATCGCGGAAAAGAGCAGCCCATGAACCGCGACCGGGTCCGTTTTCGGAGACAAGAGCGATGAGCAGTCTGAACCAGACCGTACAGGATGTCTTCAACGAACCCGGTTGCGACAAGAACCAGGCCAAGTCCGAGAAAGAGCGCAAGAAGGGCTGCACCAAGCAGTTGCAGCCCGGCGGCGCGGCGGGAGGCTGCGCGTTCGACGGCGCCAAGATCGCGTTGCAGCCGATCACCGACGTCGCCCATCTCGTCCACGGGCCGATCGCCTGCGAGGGGTCGAGCTGGGACAATCGCGGCGCCAAGTCGTCGGGGTCCATGCTCTATCGCACCGGTTTCACCACCGACATGAACGAGAACGACATCGTCTTTGGCGGCGAAAAGCGGCTGTTCAAGGCGATGCGCGAGATCAAGGCGAAGTACGATCCGCCCGCGATCTTCGTCTACCAGACATGCGTGCCCGCAATGATCGGCGACGACATCGAGGCGGTGTGCAAGGCGGCGAGCGCAAAGCTCGGCACCCCGTGCATTCCGATCCTGTCGCCCGGTTTCGTGGGTCCGAAAAACCTCGGCAACAAGCTGGCGGGTGAGGCTCTGCTCAAGCATGTCATCGGCACGGTCGAGCCCGAGCAGACCACGCCCTATGACATCAACATCATCGGCGAATACAATCTGGCCGGGGAACTCTGGCAGGTAAAGCCGCTGCTGGACGAGCTTGGCATCCGCATCCTCTCCTGCATTTCGGGCGATGCGCGCTATCGCGAAGTGGCGTGGTCGCACCGCGCCCGCGCGGCGATGATGGTCTGTTCCAAGGCGATGATCAACGTCGCGCGCAAGATGGAGGAACGCTACGCCATCCCGTTCTTCGAGGGGTCGTTCTACGGCATCGGCGACATGTCGGACTCCTTGCGCCAGATCGCCCGGCTGCTGATCGAGCGGGGGGCCGATCCCGAATTGTCCGACCGCACCGAAGCGGTGATCGCGCGCGAGGAAGCCCGCGCCTGGGCCGCGATCGAACCCTATCGCCGCCGCCTTGGCGGAAAACGCGTCCTGCTCATCACCGGGGGCGTCAAGAGCTGGTCGGTGGTCTCCGCCCTGCAGGAAGCGGGGATGGAAGTGGTCGGCACTTCGGTCAAGAAATCGACCGACGAGGACAAGGACAAGATCAAGGAGATCATGGGCGCCGACGCGCACATGATCGACGACATGCCCCCGCGCGAGATGTACCGGATGCTCAAGGGGTCCGAAGCGGACATCATGCTGTCGGGCGGGCGGTCGCAGTTCGTCGCATTGAAAGCGACGATGCCGTGGATGGACATCAACCAGGAACGGCACGAGGCCTTTGCCGGGTATCACGGCATGGTCGCGATGGTGCGCGAAATCGACCGCACTTTGTCGAACCCGATGTGGGAACAGGTGCGCGCGCCCGCGCCATGGGACGAGGACGCGCCCGACTGGCAAAGCCTTGCCCTTGCCGAAGCGCCTTCGTCGGAGGCGGCGTGATGGCGCGGGTCGAACGCTCGGGCAAGGCCTGCACGGTCAATCCGCTCAAGATGAGCCAGCCGATCGGGGGCGCGCTCGCGTTCATGGGGCTGCGCGGCACGATGCCGCTGCTGCACGGATCGCAGGGGTGCACTTCGTTCGGGCTGGTCCTGTTCGTCCGCCATTTCCGCGAGGCGATCCCGTTGCAGACCACCGCCATGAGCGAAGTGGCGACCGTTCTGGGCGGGTTCGACAATGTCGAGCAGGCCGTGCTCAATATTGCCAAGCGGACCAGGCCCGAGCTGATCGGGATCTGTTCGACCGGGGTGACGGAGATCAAGGGCGACGATCTCGACGGCTTCGTCCGCCAGATCCGCGCGCGTCATCCCGAGCTGGCGTCGATCGCGATCGTGCCCTGTTCGACGCCCGACTTCGCGGGCGCGTTTCAGGACGGCTGGGCCCGCGCGGTCGAGGCGATGGTTGAACATCTCGTCGATGCGGTCGAGCCGGGGGTAACGCCGATACGCGATCCCGCGCGGGTCAATGTCCTGCCCGGATGTCACATGACGCCCGGTGACATCGACGAATTGCGCGACCTGTTCGAGGCATTCGGGCTGGTGCCGACGTTCCTGCCCGATCTTTCCGGCTCGCTCGACGGGCATATCCCGCAGGATTTTACCCCGACCACGCTGGGCGGGACATCGGTCGGCGACGTGCGCGCGATGGGCATGGCCGCCCATACCATCGCCATCGGCGAACAGATGCGCCCGGCGGCCGAGGCGCTGATGCGCCGGACCGGGGTGCCCTATCGCCTGTTCGAACGGCTGACCGGGCTTGCCCCCTGCGACGTGCTGATGGGCTATCTGTCGCGGATTTCCGGGCGGCCGGTGCCGCTGCGCTACCGGCGTCAGCGCGGGCAATTGATCGATGCCATGCTCGACGGGCATTTCCACATCGGCGGGCGGCGTATCGCGGTCGCGGCCGAACCCGACCTGCTTTATGCGCTGACGACGTTCCTGCACGAAATGGGCGGCGAGATCGTCAGCGCGGTGTCCTCGACCGCAAGCCCGCTCCATGCCGAAGTGCCCGCCGCCAAAGTCGTGATCGGCGATCTGGAAGACATGGAGGACGAGGCGCGGGAAGGACATGCGCAGATCCTCGTCACGCACAGCCACGGGCGGCAGGCGGCCGAGCGGCTGGGTCTTCCCCATTTCCGCATCGGCTTGCCGCTGTTCGACACACTGGGCGCGGGGCACCTCGTCAGCGTCGGGTACAAGGGCACGCGCGACCTTATTTTCGCGATCGGCAACATGCTGATGCACGCCCGCCACGAGGCAGGCGCCGACGACTGGCGCGATGCCTGGGCCGATGATTCCACCAGCACGCACACCACCATCAGGGAGGCAGCGGAATGAAAGTAGCCTTTGCCACACAGGATCTCCAACGGATCGACGCCCATTTCGGCTGGGCCCGCAATCTGGCGATCTATGACCTGACTGCCGAAGGATGGGCGCTCGACCGGGTGGTGGAGTTCTCCGGCGAGCTCAACGAGGACGGCAACGAGGACAAGCTCGCGCCCAAGCTGGAAGCACTGGCAGGCGTGTCGATCCTGGTCGTTGCGGCGATCGGCGGATCGGGCGCGGCGCGGGTGGTGGCACAGAACATCCACCCGATGAAAGTCGCCGAGCCCGAACCGATCGAGGCCATGCTCGGCCGCCTGCAGGACGTGCTCAAGGGCACGCCGCCGCCGTGGCTGCGCAAGATCATGAGCAAGTCCGGCGAGCGCAGTTTCGATTTCGAGGAAGAGGAAGCCTGACCATGGAAGCGACTGCAACCCTGCCCGTGATCGAGGGCTTTGCCGCCGATCTCGTCCGCCAGATCCGTGCGCAGGACACCCACGGATCGTGGGACCGCAAGAGCGATCTGGACCTGATCGAACCGTTCATCGTCGACAAGGACAAGCGCCGGGCCATTCCGATCATCGGCGATCCCGATCCCGACACGATCTGGCGGCTGGAACTGTTCTATGGCGCGCTGTGCCTGACGATCGAACGGCGCTGCGGACGGATGGTCAGCCCGTTGATGAAGCTCAGTCATGAAGGCTTTGGCCGCATGGTGCTCGCCTGCGGGCGCCTGATCGTGGTCAACAAGGCGCTGCGCGACGTTCATCGCTTCGGCTTCGACAGCCTCGAAAAGCTCAATGCCGAGGCCGAGAAGCTGATCGCGCAGGCGATCGCGATGATCGAGCAGTTCCCCGCCGTTGCGGATTACTGAGGGAGGCAAGGCGATGGTCGATGTCGATACGCTCAAGGCCGAAGTGAAAAAGCTGTCGGCCAAGGCAATGCAGGCCAAGATGGACTTGCACGACTTGTCCGAGGACTTGCCCGTCGGGGTCGAGAAAGTGCCGGTCGTGGCGCAGCGCGTGGTGGAAACCTACGCCGCGCTGGCCGAGGCGCGGGCGGCGATCAAGGCTTTGGAGGAAAAGGCGTGACCGGGATGCTGACGCGCGGCGGGCGCGCCTGGACCCCGGAATACCTTCTCGCCATCAATCCGGAACTGTGCATCGGCTGCGGGCGCTGCTTCAAGGTCTGCGGGCGGGGCGTCATGGGTCTCCACGGCCTTACCGAAGACGGCGCGCTGGTCGATGACGACGACGATGACGACGAAATCGTCAAGCGGGTCATGGCGCTCGACGACGCGGCGGCCTGCATCGGTTGCGGCGCCTGTGCGCGGGTCTGCCCGACCAGTTGCCAGACGCACGGGGAGGCGTGACGGCGATGCGGGCGGGGCTGCTTTACGACGCCCTGACCGATGCGGCGGCGGCGGTGGGCAGCGATCCCTTCGATGCGCACGTGGCGGCCGCCGTGCTGGCGCTGGCCGCCGGGGAAGCCGAGCGCGAAGGCGTGGACCTTGCCGAACGCAGCGGCCTTGACGGCGCCGACCATGCCGCCCTCGCGCGGTGCCTTTTTGGCGGGTTCGGCCTTGCCGGGGCGGGGGGCGCGGTTCTGGCGGTGGGAGTGCAGGAACAGACCCTGCGCGACATCCTGTGGATGAACAGCAGCGGCGCCACCCGGTTCGAGGCCCTGCTCGCGCGGATGATCGCCCGGCGCGCCATGCGGCCCCACCATTTGTGGCAGGACTTGGGGCTCGGCAACCGCGCGGAGCTCAGTGAAGTGATGCGCCGCCATTTTCCGCGCCTTGCCCGCCGCAACGAACAGGACATGAAATGGAAGAAGTTCTTCTATCGCATGATGTGTTCGGACGAGGGCTTTACCCTGTGCGCGGCGCCCGTTTGCAGCGAATGCGACGACTTCGACCAGTGTTTCGGTAGCGAGGACGGGGAAGCCCTGCTGGCCCGGATGGCCCATGCCCGTCCCGCATTCGCGCCCGTGGCGCAAGGAGGCATGGCATGAACGACCCGATCTGTTCCTCGCCCCCCGACGAGGGCGCGATTCCTCCTGAACCTGCCGTCGACGCGGCGGCCGAGGCGCAGATCGTGGCGATGGTGCACCGGTTCTATGACCTGTGCCTTGCCGACGATCTGCTCGGGCCGATGTTCCGCGCCGAAATTCCCGAGCTTGAACCCCACATGGCGATCGTTGCCGATTTCTGGAGCCATGCCTTGCTCGGGACGCAGCGCTACCAGCGCGGCACGCCTTATTCGCATCACACCCATTTGCGGGTGGAGGAAGCGCATTTCGATCGCTGGATGGCGTTCTTTTCGCAAGCGGTAGGCGAAGTGCTGCCCCCCGATCTTGCCGACAAGGCGATGAAGCGCGCGGCGCACATGACGATCAGCTTCCGCATGGGGCTCCTGCCGCTTCCCGAACCGGGGGCACGGACATGACGAGCCCGGACATGACGAGCACGGGGACCCCGGCGATCTATGCCGTTTGCGCGCTGGACGACATCCCCAACCGCCGTGCGCGCGCATTCGTGCTCGCCCGGCCCGGCGCCGACGGTGCGCCGCAAGTCTGGCCCATTTTCATCCTGCGCTGGGGCAAGCACGTCCGCGCCTATGAAAACCGCTGCCCGCATCAGGGCGTCCACCTCGACTGGGAACGCGGTGAATTCCTCGACGGCGAGGGCATGCGCATCCAGTGCGGCAAGCACGGCGCGCTGTTCGACATGGGCACCGGCCTGTGCGTCGAGGGGCCCTGCCGGGGCGAGGGCCTGTCCCCGATCGAGGTCGTGATCGACGAAGGCGAGATCTGCCTTGTCGGCGTGGACCTGATCGAGGACGGGCTGGGGGCCTAGAGCGTTTTCGAACCAGATGGAATCATCTGGTGGCTTGGAAAACGCGGCAAAACAAGAAT
>NZ_GL876925.1:74768-75610 GCF_000192575.1 Novosphingobium nitrogenifigens DSM 19370
CTAAGCCCAGGACCCATTGATTGGCAGGCGTTGATGTGATTCAGGCTCCACGAGGAGACTGAGCATGAGTGACTTGTATTGGCTGACGGACGAGCAGATGGCGCGGCTGTCGCCCTATTTCTCCAAGAGCCATGGCAAGCCCCGGGTTGATGACCGGCGGGTGTTGAGTGGGATCATCTTCGTCAACCGGAACGGGCTGCGCTGGCGAGATGCGCCGAGGGAATATGGGCCGCACAAGACCTTGTATAACCGCTGGAAACGGTGGGGAGAGATGGGCGTGTTCACCCGGATGATGGAGGGTCTCGCCGCCCAGAGGGCCGAGCCGCAAACCGTCATGATCGACGCGACTTACCTCAAGGCTCACCGCACGGCGTCCAGCCTTGGGGTCAAAAAAAGGGGCTCGGACGACTGATCGGGCGGACCAAGGGTGGCATGAACACCAAGCTTCACGCCGTCACCGATGCCAACGGTCGCCCCTTGAGCTTCTTCATCACGGCGGGCCAGATCAGCGATTACACCGGCGCAGCGGCCCTGCTCGATGATTTGCCCAAGGCGCAGTGGATGCTGGCTGACCGGGGCTATGATGCCGAATGGTTCCGCGACGCGCTTGAGCAAAAGGGCATCAAGCCTTGCATTCCGGGCCGAAAATCCCGTTCTATGCCCGTCAAATACGACAAACGCCGATACAAGCGCCGCAACCGCATCGAGATCATGTTCGGCCGCCTGAAGGACTGGCGCCGCGTGGCGACCCGCTACGACCGCTGCCCAAAAGTCTTCTTCTCCGCTCTCGCTCTGGCTGCAACCGTGCTCTTCTGGCTGTGATCAACGAGTCCTGATCCTAA
>NZ_GL876926.1:0-408862 GCF_000192575.1 Novosphingobium nitrogenifigens DSM 19370
GTGGCCGAGTTGGGCGCAAGCTACCTGATGGCCGATCTGGGTCTCGCCTACACGCCGCGGCCCGACCATGCCGCCTACCTTGCGAGTTGGCTGGGGGCTTTGCGCCACGATCCCAAGGCGATCTTCAACGCTGCCGCGCAGGCGCAGGCGGCCACAGACTGGATCCACGCGGCGCACAAGGCAGCGGTGACGCCACTGCCGCTGGCAGCATGAGGCGCGGCTTGGCTGTCGCCCCATTCTGGCCGGAAGGCGCAAAGGCCGCCTGCCGCGCCATATCTGGCATTCCGCCCGCCGACTGGCTTCCCGCCTATCTCGATCTGGTGGCAGCGATCCGCAGCGGAATGCGGCAAGACATGCGCTCCTTCGATCCCATCCATCGCTGGCGTGGGTTTGAACATCGGGTCCTACTGCGCAACCCTTATGCCGACATCGGCCTGACTTGCCTCGATGGGCAAGCTGCCGTCTGGATCTGCGAGCGGATCGACCGTGACTATCGCATCCGCTGCGAATGGAGCGATGTCTCTGGCCCGGCTCGTCACTGGCTCTCCAGCACCGCGCCGACTTTCGAGGCCACTGCCTGCCGCCTCGACTTTGCCCCAATCCATCTGCCTGTCGATCAGCCTTGGCTCAAAGCCGCCTGATCGTTCGATTTCAGGAGATTCCTATGACCCGATTGCCTACCTCTGGCGAATGGCTCGAAGGCAGCCTTTGCCGCACCACCGCCGACTGGCCGTTCCACTGGGTTGCGGAGATCACGGCAATTGATCCAGTGTCCGGCAGCTACACCTGCATCGGCACGGTCAGGCAGGCCGGAGCCCGCCGTTATGACGAGGCGCTGGCCAATCTGCGCCTCATGGCGCGTGCGCCTGCGATGCTCCAGATCTTGCAAGCCGTCTCTCGGGTGCTCGACATGAGCGACCCCGACCATGAGGCTTTCGTCGATAGCGCTCCGGATTGCCTTGATGCTCTGCTTCAGCAGCAAGAAGCCCTGCGGGCGTTGCTGGAGTGTTTCAAGGCGAAGCGCTTTAATTCCATCGTGCGCTTAACGGCAGATCCCTGACTCGGCGGAGGGCGAACATCGACTTCCACCGCAAATTCACCAACGCCTAGCCGATCTTCGGCGGAGCCTGGCACAGAAGTCGGTACTCGTAGTTGGGCGAGGTATAGTCGATGTACTGGTCTGCCGCGCCGGTGATTCGCAGCAGTAGGCGCTGGAACACCCCTCTCAACAGCTTCATGTCGCGGATCGCCGCCACCTCCTGCCCCAGAGGGATGGGCGTGCCGTGCGCGGCCATGTTCCGTCGGCGCCAAGCTGCATCTTCGTCTTTGCCCAGTTCGAGATTCAGGGCAGCCATGACGTTCTTCAGCCGCTGACGCTGATTAATGCCATTAAAGGTATGCAGGTTGCCTTGGAGGGCATGTTTCGCCTCAATGGAGACGTCGGCGTCCGCAATGATGCCGCTGAGCGCCACCTTAAGCTTCTTCCATTCGTCTGGTGTAGCCCAGCCTTCACGCACCTTTCCAGGGTTGGCTTTGGTGTAGGCGCTCTGCAGGCCCTCGATGGTCGCGCCAAAGTGCGCGGGCGCCATGTGCGGGGTAGCGACGCAAGCATGCCAGAAGGCCCAGTGCAGGTTTGCAAGGTCAAGGACGTCGAACGCTGTCACAAACGCCTGGATCGCCCTTGTCAGCTGCGGGGCACCTAGCTCGTTCAGAAAGCGGTCGCCGAGCGGCGCGAGCTGGAGTGTTTCAATGTCGAAGGCATGGCCGCGAAGGCTGTAGGCGCTTCGCGCTAATGTAGACACGACGTTCCATTCAGCGTCGTAATGGCTTGTTCCGAGATCGACCAAATAAACGCCCATAGCGAATGAGAGGCCCGTGCGGATTTTCTTTCGGAACTCGTCATCGGGGGTGCCATCGTACACGATGCACCCCGGCTTTCTCGCGCCTGGCCGGCCTTCTCCGTCGAGCGCGCAAACGTAAAAGGTTACCCCATCCACCGTCACCTTGGCTGTGTTCCACGAGGTGTCGAATCGGTCGTTATCTTTGGCGATGGAGATACCGTCGTTGAGCCAAATTCTCCGAGTTGTGATGGTTCTGGTGACAACTTCGGAGGCTGCAGGCCAAGTGTATGGGCTTTTGGGCAGGTTTTCGAGCCAGTCGATGACGTATGCTGCGGGCGCCCCGGAAGGGTTGTTGGTCTTGGCGATATGAACCTGGGTCAATTCCTTGAGGGGCTGCTCAGTCGCGCCCTTGGCCTGGCGGTACTGGCTGTAGGGAACAATCCCGAAGAATTCCCCTTCGAGGCCGCCTACGCTGCGGAGTAGCGCTCGCTCGGTAGTCATGCGAACCGTGCCTGGCGGCTGATTGACTGCCGCCGCCGTCGCATTGGGGGGGGCCTCAGTCTCCAAAATGAGGCGCAGTTTATCGTCCCGTCGGATTGAAAAACTACTGATCGGCTGATGGAGGGGGCCCGGATCGGTGATCTCGAAGAGACCCTTGTTCAAGATGCGGAGGCATTCCTCCGTCAGGTCGCTCATCAGCTCGCACCCTCTCGGAAAATCTTAGGTCGGATGAATTCTCCATTGAACGTCAGGAAGCGCACGTATCCGGTGGCGATAGCCGCTGCAACCTTCTCCGGGTCCCGCGAGTTGTCCACCGTGATGGCTCTAGCCTCGACGTAGTTTCGGACCGCAAACAACAAGACCTCCCCAAAGGCCTCGGGGGCGAAGTCCTTGAGCTTTAGCGGTGGCCGCTGGCAGGTGATCATCGCGAATGCTTTGTCGTAGATGAGGGTTGAGAAGACCGGACGATCAATCAGATCCCGGTTGGCCAAGGCAAACATCGCTCCAATCTCCCGCAGTTGTAGCTCCGAGATGGGCCCGTCGATGACGTCCAGGCGATCCGACCAGGCGCTTTCGCCGGCTGTTGAGTCGTTCAACGTGGCCACGATGCCGACTCTCCCGACCCGAACGACCATCGTCTGGTCGTAGCTGAAGTCTAGATAATCCCAAGCGTCTTGCGTGAGTTCACCGGTGATCTCATAAATCCGCAGCGAGCCGATCACGCCTGGCAACAGGCTGGCTTTGGTGTACGGCGAACGAACGATGGCATGGAGATGGTGCATATCACCCCAGTCATAGGCGTCACCGACCACCTCAGGCCCAATCCGGGGGTCTTTGTGCAGCCTGACGGAACGGTCCTTAAGGTGGATCTTGAAGAACAGCAGGGCCAGCCAGATGAAGAGCAATCGAAGCGTTGGCTCATCTAGGCGACGCATCACCGCTTGATAGTCGCCGTCCAGCAGTTGGGAGATCGGCGTCTCCACTTTATCGCCAAGCAAGCTATTGCAGGCCACGCAACAGGGGACCCGGTAGCCCCGGTAATGGCGACGTTCGCCGGTGGGTAAGGTGATCTGTTTGTCGAACAGGCCAAACCGTCTGAGGACCCATCGGGGGATGATGTGCTCGTCATTGAACGGCTTGTCCCTCGGTGAGACGCCACAAACGAAGCAGGCATCGCCCATTACGATCTCGTCGACGAATTGCTTACAGCTCATCAGGAGGATGCGGCCGTCGTGGCTGACCAACGTCCTGTCACGCTGTTCTGGGGTATCGCTCACGCTAGCTCTTCTCCGACCCACATTTCCGAACAAGCCGAAAGCTCACCCGAAAATTTCGTCAAGCTATCGGTTCGGAATATCTTCCTGATGCGGCCTTACGCAGGCGCTGCCTGCTTCTTCCGTCGCGCCGCCTTGGGCTTCGGAGCCGGTTCTGCTTCGACCACCGCCTTCGGCTTGCGACCGAGACCGATCTTCACCGCCAGTTCCTTGCGCTTGGCGGCATAGTCCGGCGCGACCATGGGATAGTCGGCGGGCAGGCTCCAACGGGTGCGATATTCGGCGGGGCTGATTCCATGGTCGGTCGAGAGATGCCGCTTGAGCATCTTCATCTTGGCCCCGCATTCGAGGCACGCGATCGCATCGGCCTTGACCGATGAGCGCACCGAGACGGCAGGCTCGCGCTTCTCTTCCACCGGCGCGGGAGCCTGGCCCAAGCCCGCAAGCGAGGCATAGACCGACTGGATCAGCACGGGAAGTTGGTCAGCGGCAACGGCGTTGTGGCTGACATGGGCGGAAACAATATCGGCAGCCAGCGTCAGCAGCGTTTCATCGGCCATGGAAATAACGTCCTCATCCGTTCGGTGACGGCACATGCATAGCGTAATATTTCCCAGTCACGAGGGGGCAATCAGGCAATACCCCCAACAAATCCCTTCGTTTCGCCGCGATGGGGCAGCGCGAGGCGCATCGCGCCTTTGCAGCCACGTTGCTTGCATCGGGCACGGGCCTGCACTTCCGACAACCACAGGTGCCCGAAATCGCCGAGCGCCAGCAATTGCGCTGGAGTCACGAAGCGCACCTTGCCGCAGTTGCGACAAGTGAGCTCAAGCCGCGCGCCGGCATCGAGGTCGCGCAACTGGATGGCATCGAGCCAACTCACCAGTTGTCCTCCGCTTCTGGAATGCGCGTGTAGCTGATCTTCGATCCGACATTGCCACCGGCAGGCGGTGCCCAAGGACCAACGCTCACCACCGTCTGGCCGAAGCGGGAATTGAGACCATCCATTGTCCGGCTCAACGCTTCGCAGCGCTGCCGCTCCTTGTCGTCATTGGCGAACAGATCGGGCTGTCGCGCCGTATCGAGCGTCAATTCGCCCAGCGTCACGCTCACCCGCATGATCTTGGTCATGGGCGGGATCACCGCCGTCACGCGTTCCCACAACTCGTTGAGCGCGGCGAGAATGGCCATGTCGTCTTGAACCTCGCCCAAGGGGGCGACGTTCCCCCAGCCGCGTTCGAAGCCCTTGACCCAGAGATAGAGCGCCGAGGCATAGAAATTGGATCGCCGCATTCGCCGCGCGGCCTTCACCAGCAGCAGGCGGGTAATGGCGCGGGCATCATCCAGACTGCGCTGGTCGGGCGGCAGCACACGGGCATGGCCGAACATATTCCGCTCCGTCTCAGGCGCCTCCACGGCATAGCCATGGAGCGCATACCACAGTCGTTCCCCCGTCACGTTGCGCCAGATCGCCCGCATCTGCTTGGGCTGTAGGGCCAGCAAGCCTGGCACATCCCCAACGCGGGCCGCGGCAAGTCGCTTGACCATTGATCGCCCGATGCCAGGAATGTCCTCCAGCTTGAGCCGGGCAAGCTGGGCCGGAACGTCCTCAGGATACCAGATCGTCAGGCCATCGGGCTTCTTCGTGTCGCTGGCGATCTTGGCCAGATGCCGGTTGGCGGCAAAGCCGATCGAGCAGGTCAGCGTAGCGCCGATGTTATAGCGGATCGTGTTCTTGATCCGCTGGGCCAGATCAGTGGGTTCGCTCCGCTGGGTCTCGTCGAGCCAGCACGAAACCTCGTCGATCGATTTCACCTGATCCACCGGGATCACCGACCCGATTTCCGAGATCAGGGCATTGTGCGCTCTGCGATAGAGGTCCGGTTTTTGCGGTACGAGAACGATGTCGCGGCATAGTCGCCGCGCCTCATCGACCATCATGATGTTTTTCACGCCGCGCGCCTTGGCCTCACGCGAACATGCAATGATGCAGGTGCGTCCCCCACCGGCATAGGGGATCACGCCAACCGGCCGCCCCCGCAGATGAGGGTCGCGCAATTGCTCGACGGATGCGAAGAATCCATCAAAATCAAGGTAAAGGTGTTCAATCGTCGTTGGTTTTCGCATGGGCTCCAGCCCGAATCGGGTGAGCCGCAAATGAGAACATAATGTGAACATGTAGGCAATAGGGCCGCGCCCGAGGTGGCCCAGACCATCGGGCAAAAAAATGGCCAGCCCGAAGGCTGGCCTTTGGAAAGTTTGGGAGAGGATGCCTGAAAGGCGAGTTTTATATCGCATTGCAACATGAATTTCGCAAGTGCGGAAAAGATGCTGCCGATTGCCATCCATGCAACGCATGGCGCTGAAAAACCGTATTCAGGCCAACGCAGGTTGACAGTCATGCCGCATCACGTGAGGCAAGATCCCATGTGCAACCTTTATCGTCTGAATAAACCTGCCGCTGACATTGCCCACTTGTTTGGTGTCGAAGCCACCCAAGGCGCCAATTATAGCGAAGAAGTCTATCCCGGTTATCCTGGGCTGGTGATGGCGGGGCGGCGCCTGAAGGTGATGAACTGGGGCTTCCCGCTCGTCATGACCGGCCGCAACGGTCAGAAACTCAAGCACAAGCCCGTCACCAACGCCCGCGACGACAAGCTGAGCACTGCCTTCTGGCGGGCCAGTTTTGAAAGCCGCCGCTGCCTGATCCCGGTCTCGGCCTGGGCCGAACCGGAAGGTGAAGCGGGGCAAATGACCCGGACTTGGTATTCCATCCCGAGCGGTGAGCCATTCGCGGTGGCCGGTCTATGGCGGGCTACCGAGGAATGGGGCGATGCCTACAGCATGGTCATGGTCGAAAGCTCGCCCCAGATATGCGAGGTTCATGATCGTATGCCGGTGATCCTTCGTCAGGATCACTGGAAAACATGGATCGAAGGCTCACCACGGGAAGCCTTTGGGCTTTGCCGGACCTGGGAGGATGAACTGGCCGTTGAGCAGACCGCGACGCGGTGGGCCGGGCGCGGCCTGATGGGGATGCTGCCGTTCGAGTGAAGCATTGCGCCTTCGGGCATCGATCGACACTCCCCCATGTGGCGAAGAGTGGAGGTGGAGGCGGCGGTGCGAGCAATTCCGCTCGCCCGAAAGGTTACGCCTCATGCTCACCGACAGCGAACGCTTCGCCTTCACAGCCCGGCGCATTCACGGCTTTGCCAGCACAGGGAATGCCTATGACGCAACACAGACCGATGATCGGATCGCCAGCGGCGACACGCTGCTGATCTTGCCGGAGGGTGTTGTCGGCGTGGCCCATTGCTGGCCCTTCGCCGTCACGCAAGCGGCGGGCAAGCTCCATGGCGTTCAACCCAAGGCGCATGAAACGCTGGGCGACTTCGCCGCCGCTTTCAACCTGACCACCGCCGACATCGAGGCTGCCATCGCGCTGGCCCAAGCGCTCGGCTTCACTATCGATCCCGCGCTGTCCGCGCTCATTGCGCCCACCGCCTGACGCCCACCCACCGGAGAACCATCATGCTGACCACCGCCACGTCGGCGGGCGCAGACGCGCGCCTGGAACAGATTGCCCGGCTCAATGATCGCACTCGCCTTGGCCTCGACCGCAGCGCTCGCATCGTCATCACCCGCAATTGCCTCGAGCGCCTGGCCGAGAGCGAGGGCGCGCCCGAGGAAACCATCGTGCTGCAAGCCCGCCTTATGGCGGCCTTTCGCCATTGCACCTTCTCGGAAGACAGCCCCGAGCGGGACTTTGCCGCGATCGAGTTTCTCGGCCGCAAAGTGTGGATGAAGATCGATTATTACGACGCGGCGATGGAATTCGGCTCGGAGGATCCTGCCGATGCCTCGATCACCACGCGGGTGATGACCATCCTGCTGCCCGAGGATTACTGATGTGCGGGCAGCTTGTCGTCGACCGCGCCCACGAAAGGTTCGGCGCCGAGGTCACCATCGCCGACCTCGCGCGCCATTCCTTTCCCAACTTCAACTGCAACCTCGCCCATATTTACGAGGTCTGGGAAAGGCTTGAGGAAGACTGGTGCTTCGAACTCGACCATGATGCCAGCACGCTGGAATATGCCACGGGCGTATCCGCGCGCTTCAAGGACGGCTGGACCCTCCACATCAGCGCCTGGGCTGATTGTTGCGACGGCTCTGGCTGCCGCCATTGCCGTGGCTGACCCCATCCTTTCAGGAGCTTGTCAGAATGCGCTTTCAACCCACCGCCGAGACGCTGGCCATCGTTGCCCGCCTCGGCGGACATTGGAATGGCCGCTATGCGCTGGTGCCGTGTCCGGCGCATGAGGATCGCACGCCCAGCCTGTCGATCCGACAAGGGCAGCATTCGATCCTCGTCCATTGCTTTGCCGGATGCGATGGCGGAGATGTCATGCGGGCCATCCGGCACGTCTTGGGGCATCCGGTCGGCAGCCAGCGCGCTTTGCCTGTGCCAGCCAATGATCGGACCGCGCCCTTTCAGCGGCTCTGGTCCGAAGGGGTAGCGATCACGGGAACGCTGGCGCACCGCTATTTACGCGAGATCCGGGGCATCACCGTGATGCCGCCCGATGTACGGTTCCATCCAGCGTGCCCGATGGGGCCCGGCCCATCGCCCAGACGCCTGCCAGCCTTGCTGGTCGGCGTCTTTCGAGCGCAGCGCGTCATTGCTATCCAGCGCCTGTTTTTGGACCCCGTAACCGGCCAGCGCACACATCGTATGATGCTGGGCAATTCGCGCGGTGGAACCTGGCCCGCCAGCTTCGCGGGCGACACCATGCGGATTGCGGAGGGCTTTGAGACAGCCTGCGCCTATCGCCAACTCACCGGGCGCGATGCCGGAACCTGCTTTGGACTGCGCAACTTTGCTGGCTTCGCGGTTGGTTCCGGCAGCCAGCAGGTGATCCTCCTGCCTGACAACGACCATGAGGGAATACAGGCCGCAAGGGCTGCCATCGCTGCATGGCAATCGCCCGATCAGCCTTTGAGCTTTGAGCGCTGCCCCGCTGGTTTCAACGACTGGGCGGAGATGACACGTCCACCTGTTCACATGTCCACGGCGTCATAGGTCCACATGTGGACATGTGGGCGATGCCACAGGTCGCAAAGCTGAGAGGGCGATGGGCGGGTGAACCCGAAAGGAAGCTCAAAACCCATGTTCACCGTTCCCACTCTACCCGCGCCCAATGCTCTTGCCGATCCAGCCTTTCTGGCCAGCGCCGCTGGTGAAAGCTGGGTCGGAGCACTGGCTGACAATTTCCCGCATACCCGTTACTGGCGGGACCGCTCCGATTGCTGGTCGCTCAAAAGCCTCAACGCCTTGGCCGCGCGGATCATCGACGCCCGCTATGACGGCAATGCTATCGAGGATGCCATGGAGGCCGAATTCCCGCCCGCCGAGCCTTACCAGACCTGGTATCACGAGGTGGCGCCGCAATTGCGCTCGTGCTTGCATGAGGCAGACCTCGACGAAGACAGCGAGGCCATCGACGCCATTCGCTACGCTTGGGAGGATTGTGCCGCCGAGCGCGACGACAGCAGCGTGGCCGATCTCTTCGCCAGCTATGACCGTTGCGAATTGCTGTTCCGCTTCAGTGCCGAGCGCTGGCTCGATGATGCGCTGGTCTTCTCGCATCGTCCTTGGCCTCAGGCCAGCGAACTTGCCATCACCGCCAATCTGCAATTCGCGCTTAACAACCTCGGCTACACCATCGGGGAGTTCCGAAAAGCCTGTGGCAACCGCCATCCGGCCGACCGTGCCCTGCCACGACATACGCGGCGGCGGCGCGCGCCGATCATCAGCCACGAGCAGCTTGCCGAAATCATCGACAATGCCTGCTCCACCTCATTCCTCTTCTGCCTCTACGCGATAGTGCCGATCCCGGACCTGATCGCGCTCGACCTCAGCCGCCCTGTCACTTTCGAGAAATGCTGGGTGGCGACGATGGATCCGATCAACGGCACCTTCTTCGACGTGCTGGCCAACGGGCCGGTGACGGTGAATCCGGAGGATGGGCGCTTTCTGTCTGGCGGGCATCTGCGTTGGTCACCGGAGAACATCTGTGGCCTGCACACACCCTATTACCACGCAGGTATCGAAAATTAATTACAAATCGACAAATAGAACTTAGAGGGATGGTGGCGTACTGAGCAAGGCAGCCCGCCAGCGACGGCGAAGTTCTTCGCGATCGCTGTTGAGTTCGGTTTGGCTGTCCGCCCATGCACGCAAATGTGATTTCTTTTTCGCGGCTATCTCTGCCTCTCGGCGCCGTGCTTTGGCGAGGCATCGGTGACGATGTGCCTCCTTGGCAGTTGCTTTTGCTTCGGCCTCCGCCTGCGCCTGTTCCGGCGTGCGTGCGGGCTTCACCGGCGCGACTTTTGCAGGTTTGACTTTTTTGGGCTTCGCGATGACCTGCTTCACCGGTGCCTGTCGCTTCGGCGCGACCTTCTGTGCCTGAACGGGCTTTGCTTTGTGCTTCTTCTTTTTACGCTTGTTGGGCAGCACCTTCATCACGACAGGATCGGGAGCAAGGACGTCACCATATCGCTGCGTTCGGGCGGGGTCGAAAGTGTAGCCTTTGGAATAATCAAGCTTGGTCATCGATCAGGCACCTTAGCCCTGGCCACTAAAGAGATCGGAAAAAGCATTTCAAATTCAATCAGTTCTGTAACAGGCCTTCAAACGCAGTTCAAATGGCCAAATTCCCGACCCTTTATATCTCCCAATGAGAATCGAAGTTAAGGTACTTCAATTCTTTGGTGATGCAAAATGTAGAAAAGGCAAGCGGGTGGAAGGTAAGTGTCATGGGCGCAGGCGCCCAGAGACACATCCCACCCTGCGGCCCCTGGAACGCAAGTCGGGGCCTTTGCCAAAGGAAGCCCCCATGAACATCGGCACCATTCGCGCCAACGACCGCGGCGCGCTGACCGGCAGTATCGCCACGCTGACCGTCGCCATGAGTTTCGCCCTGCGCGGCGTGAGCTCGAACCATCCCAATGCCCCACGCTATGAGATCTGCACGCTAAGCCCCGCCGGTGCCGCCGTCCAGGTTGGCGCGCTGTGGGAGCAGACCTCGAAGACGACCGGCGAATGCTTCCTCCAAGGCCGCATCGATGATCCCTCGATGACGCGTCCTCTGGCGATCAGCGCCTTTCGCCAGAGCGACGGCAGCTACAACGTCGCGTGGCTGCGCCCCCAGCGCCGCTCCGGCTTTCGTGTGGCGGCCTCGGCCAACGACAATCCTAATTATATGGACGCGGCCTGACGGTTTGCTCGCGATGCCTCGGGTGATGTTCGCTCGGGGCATCATTTTCCTGCCTGCGGCGCTTGGCGACATGCCGGGACGCTGGCCTTGCTCGTCTCCGGCGGCGCGGCGCTGGGCGGCCACCGGGCGGGGAAGAGTTGAGGGGATCGAGGATGGGTGTCTGGGGCCAAGGGGCCAAAGACGCGAACCAACCTTCGGCACCCAGGACGCAAGAGGGTGTCGGGCCAGAGGAGAATACGGCCATGAATATCGGTGAACTGAAGCTCAACGGCGCTGGCGTTTACATGGGCAAGATCCAGACCGCCACGCTCGACCTCGTGGTGGGCCTGCGCCCGGTCAATTCCAGCAATGCCGCCGCCCCCAAGTATGATGTGATGGTCCGCGCCAAGAATGGCCAGTTCATCCCCGTTGGTGGCCTGTGGGAGAAGACGGCGAACAATGGCGGTAGCACCTTCCTTCAGGGCCAGATCGACGATCCCAGCTTCGAGGCTCCGCTGTCGATCGCGCTGTTCGCGCAGGCCGATGGCGCGCTCAACATCGCCTGGTCGCGACCGCGCCGTCGGGCCGAGGCAGGCTTCGCCGATACGACCGTGATGGGCGCGGCCAACGATGGCTTTGGTGCTGGCGATGATGCTCGCCGCGATGCCTCGCCCTTTGGCGATCTCGAACCGGGCCTCGCCAAGGCGGCCTGATCCCAACCTCCAGAATGCTTGTTCCTATGGGCGGCCCGTCTCGCGACGGGTCGCCTATTTTCGTTCAATGCTCGATGGGATCTTCGAGGTCGGGGCGGACCAAATCGACATGGCTGACGCCCAGCGCCAGCGACAGCTCGTAAAGCGTGATGACGGTCGGATTGCGCCATCCACGCTCCAAATTGCTGAGATATTGCTGGCTGAAGCCAGAACGCTCCGCGACCTGCTCCTGAGTCAGGCCCCGATCCCGACGCAGGCGCGCGAAATTCCGGCCAACCAGTTTACGCATGTCCATGCGCAGCAGGATCGCGATTTACATACTTTGAGTTTATCAACTATAATATGTAAATGATCTTGCAGAACGATCCCGTCCGCCCCTTCATGCGGCCAATCTGTGTTAAACCTCGGCTTCCCGAGCGTTGTAACGCTAGTCTGCTAATCTGCACTTGTCAGAACTGCCCTGCCAAAGGCCTCCTATCATGAACGATCACCGCATTCCGCTCACGCAAGCCGACTATCAGGCGATTAATGCCTCGCTGTCCGAGATAAAGTGCCGGCTCTCTGACGCTGGGGATCTGCTTGCAGCCATGCATATCGATCATGCGCTGCAATGCCTTGATCCCGAAAACCCGCTCAACCCGCAGGCCGCCGCTCAGGCCTGATCTATCAAAACACAGCTTGCACGGCTGTTGTGGCGCGCCCGTTCCGTCTCGAATGGGTGCAGCATCGCCGATGACAGCCAGTCGCCCGATACTGTAGCGGGCGAACGCTTTCCGGTCGGGCGAGGCCTTGGGTGCAATACTGTGGGTCGGGGGCCAAGCCATGCTCAAGACCTCTTGCCTGGCGACCACGGAGCGGCGGCACAGGGGCAAGTGCGGGCAAGCAGGCTCTTGGCAGTGCCAAGCACGGCACCTGATTTCGGGGCAGCCCGACAGCAAAGCACAACCTTGGTCACACATCTCCGGGCAATCTGACCGGCAAGCCATCCCGCCAGAGAAGGGATGAACACTACGCCCGCGCGGGACCGTCGCAACCCCCATTTGTCGACCGAGTTCTTCGCTGCGCTCAGGCCCGCACCACTCGAAAAATGGAGGTTCCCCTACGCTGCGCTCCGGTGCGGCGGCCCCTCAATCGCGGGCTGCGCTTTAGTTCATCCCGGCGGGAAAGGCTCGCCGGTAAGATCTGGAGACTTCCCATGAACAAGGTTTTCCTGTCCGGCCGCATCACCTCCGACATCAGCCGCTTCGGCACCGACAGCAAGGGCGGAGTCAGCTTCACCCTCGTCACCAGCAGGCCGGTCATCAAGGACGGCCAGGTCGTCAAGGGCGATGATGGCTACGCCGAAACCTACGACCAGTTCCACACCATCAAGGCCTTCAACGGCCTCGGCAAGTCGATCGCCAACCACAAGAAGAAGGGCGACAAGCTGATCGTCACTGGCGAGATCCGCTACACCCGCAACGAGAAGGACGGGCGGACCTACTACAACACCGAGATCGTCGCTGACGAGATCGAGTTCATTTGACCGAGACGGGCGGCCCCACGGGCCGCCCTTTCTCTTTCGGGAGCAAGCCCATGTTTTACACCTCGGCCTTCGATGAATTCGCCTGCGTCCCCTGCGGCATCACCGTCACCAACCCCGCCATGGTCGCCCGTATCCGTGCCCAAGCCGCTGCGATGAGCGATTACGAAATCGCCGCCCATCTCGGCAATTCCATCGCCTCTTCAACCGACGCCGCCCACGCCCTTGCCTGGGAGCAAAGCCAGCTTGGCGAAGCCAGCGCCGAGACGCTGGTCGATGCTGAATATTTCGAGGAACTGGTTGCCGCCTGGAGCCTGATCGCCAGCGAGCGCGGCATCGATAGCCTCGACGGTCTACTCATCGATGTGGTGGCGGTGCATTAAACCGATAGGGGTGCCGCAAGCGGCACCCCTTTGATGTGAGCGATGATCAATCTGTTTCTTGAATCAACTCAAGGAATGGCAGCCATGAACAGTGGCCTGAAGCTGAATGTCTTCATACAAAGGCCCCATATCGTCGAGGCGATAGAGCCCGACATTGGCTTGATCGAACTGCTCCTGGACAGCGTGATAAAAGCCATTCGACTGCTGGGAGAAATCGCCGACGACAACCAACTTTTTACGTGGTCCGTCTGCAAAATGCTTCCAGATCATGCTGCCTTCCATCGCACGCTTGCCGGCCTCTTTGAGGCCGTCCATCGTCTGCGCTGGCAAGCGCATACCGTCGATGAGGTTATAGCACCCGTTCTGATAGCCATATGGCACGTTGATCGAGAGGTCGTATTCCGGCAGCGCAATCTCTGCAGGCTTTTCGAGCAAATTATCAACGCCATGCCGGATGAAAGCTTCTCGCAGCTTCCTCCTGATCTGTGGCTCGCGACGAACCGGATCCTGATCGCCAACCAGCGCATTGAACAGCTCGTCGAAATCCTCCGCTGCATCCGTAACCAGAACCGACTGGAGCGGCGAAAGGCGGATTTCGTTGGCGCGACGCGCAGCGAATTCCTCAAAGCCAGAGCCATCGCGATCTTGGCTGAATTGCTCAAGCAGGCGCGACCGGAACGAGGCCTTCAGAGAATCGAGATGGGGCTTGGATTGCTTACCAAAAAGCCGCTCGACGCGCGACTGACCATTAGCAAACCGAACGTCGAAAAAAGGCAACTCCGGCACCATCAGCAGCAAGCCAATGTTGACGAACTCCAGCCGCTCCGGGACCGGACAATATTGCACAAGGGCGTATTTCCCTTGATATTTTGACATGTCCGGCCTCCTAAACACCCAGCTGCCCCTGAGGGACGAGCGCTGAGATAACATATTCTTCCACTCGCGCAGCGCGGTTAATAATTTGTTGTGCCCATCGTTCGCGAACCGCCTGGGTCGGACCCCACGGATGCGGGACGGCCGCGATTATCTCCAACACCTGTGCTTCGTCAATGCTGGCAATGGTCGCGCAGGCTGCGCGCAAGCTCGCCTCGTCAATATAGGGCCGAAACTCTGGAAATGCACCATACACCCCGGAGTCATCGACAAAGTGGTCCCCCTGCAGGTCGGTTTCGAGCTCGGCCACCATGAAGCAGTGGGTATGATCGAAAGCCATAAGCTCATACCAGCCCCTGCTTTTGCGAAACATGAGATTGTCGCGATTGGGGAGTTGCTCAGCGTGATCAGGCGGTGGGCACCGATCCGGATTACGGACCCAGGTGTCAAAAGCGATCAGCAAAGAAAGGTCGCTTCGTCTACGAAGCCGGCCCAAGCAACTGCCTTCCGCATCGGCGGTAATGACCATTCCTTGGTCTTTTGAAATGAAGGCAGGCCCCATTCCAAGTCGCCTGCCACTCAATGTATTGATCTCCAGATCCTGCAAATCGATGATAGCAAAGGGCGGCACGGATAAGCCCACCAGTGAAGCGAGCTCTGAGCCAACCAATTCACAGGCAAGCGATTCGTCGCCTTGCCTGTTTCCCATGCCCTTGAGAAATCCATTGCCCGCATCGGTGGCTACATGGACAACTTCCGTGCTGCTCTTAAATTGAGCAATCACGCGTTTTATAAATGTAGGCTGCCAGTCCTGTCCGCATCGCATGGCGCATAGGTGAAGGACTATACGTTGAAGTCAACGCAGTTAGGCGAAAATGCGGGATTCTTCCCACGGTTTTGCAGGTGTTTCGTTCTGGTCTCTATCATTGGATGCTAACGCCTGACCGCCGAGGCGGTCACCGCGCTCTATTCCGCCCAAAACCCTGACGGGCTCCGGGCTCCACCGAGCCCCATGCGGGTCTCGGCCCATTCGGGTGACGATCGACTGGCGCGGGGCGCTTGGGGCACCGTAGCGTACCCCTGAAACCAACAATCTCTCTCTCGTAGTCCTAGCATGGCAAGCTGGCCGGGCGCTTGTGCAAGGATGCGCGGTGCCCCCAATTTTGCGGCGGGCGTGCCCACCACAAAATCGGCTCCCCCACGCCCCGCTGGCGCGGCGTCAACCGGGTTCCGTCCGCTGCGCTCCCAGCTTCCCGGCCAACGTCCCTGACAAGCTGGTCCTGCTCGCCCTCTGACCTCCCGTCATCACGAGGATGACGAACAAGAAGCCTTCTGGAGGTCACCATGACGCAAGCATTCGCCAATTTCGAAGCCCTCTCTGCTTTTTACCGCGAGCAGATCGAAGTCCCCGGCTTTGACACTGCCTTCACCGAGCAAGGCAGTATGGCGCAACTCTCCGTCCACGACGAACCCGCCGCCACCGACATGCCCGACCCGCAGGTTGCGCGCGGGGCGATGGAAATGGTCATCGGCACCGTCTTCGATCTCTTCCGTGGCACCCGCATGGAGGAATTCGGCCAGGACATCGTGTGGGGTATCGTCAACAGCTTCCACGTCACCTCGCAGCGCATCGAGAAGCGCGAGGACGAAGCCACCAGGAAGCTGGGCGACATGGCCCGCGCCTTTGACCCTTCCGAAATCTACGCCGTCGAACTGGAAGAGACCCAGCGCATCGCCCAGACGCTGATGGACTGCCGCGAGGCGATGGAAGCCATGCGCGACTACGCCGGCGAGATCTACCGCGTCGAAACTGGCCGCCCGTTCTCGACGGTCAAGGGCACCCGCGTCTCCTCCGGCCTGACCGCCAGCCAGATCGACGCCCGCGACTTCCTCGCTGCCCGCGCTGCCAAGCGCCGCGAAGACCACGCGCCCACCGGCCCGGTGGTGATCTTCTCCGGCGGCACCGACTGGCACGACCACGAACTCCTCTGGCAGGCCCTCGATGAAACCCACGCCCGCGTGCCCCACATGATCCTCGCCACCACTGCACAGCACAAGGGCTGCGACCAGATCGCCCACGCCTGGGCCGCCGCGCGCGGCGTCAAGACCGTCCGCTTCACCCTCAACCGGGCACTGGGCAAGCGCGCAGGCTTCGTCCGCAACGAGCAACTGATGAACCTTAAACCGGTCCACGCCATCGTCTGCGAAGGCTCGGGCCTCCAGTCCAATCTCTTGAGCCGCGTGCGTGAGGCGAACGTGCCCCACCACGCTTTCGCCCAACGCCACCAGCGCGTCGCTGCCTGACGCTTTGGAGGGCGCCGCATCTGCGGCGTCCTCCTTCTCTTTTCCGATGGCAGGACGCACGCGGACGTAGAGGTGGGACAAGCCCACCTCATACCGCGCGCGTGTTGGAAACGGCGTGGAATACCAAGCTGGCCACAAACCCACATTTGCGGTAATGATGGTTTGTTGTAATCGCCAAGAGGTCGACATGAGCCGCCTGACTATCGACATTACCAGCCAACAGCACCAGAGCCTGAAGGCACTGGCTGCCCTTCAAGGTAAGACGATCAAGCAATATGCGCTCGAACGCCTGTTCCCCGCTGATGCCAGTGGCGATCAGGCTTGGCGTGAATTGCAAGCGCTGCTGGGCGAGCGCATCGAACAGGGCTTGGCCGGACAGACCTCGGCGCTGAGCATCAATGCCATCGTTGATCAGGAATTGGGCACGGGCCAAGCCTCTTGAGCCACACCTATGTTCTGACTGCGGCGGCCGAGGCTGATGTCAGGTCAATCGTCCGCTACACACGCCAGCAATGGGGCGAGGCGCAGGTCCGCGCCTACATGGCCAAGCTCGAGCAAGGCATCGCGCGTCTCGCCCAAGGCTTGGGTTCCCATCGAGAGATGAGCGATATGCACCCCGGCTTACGGATGGCCCGCATTGAGCATCACTATGTTTTCTGCCTTCTCCGTGGAAATGATCCGCCGCTGATCGTCGCCATCCTGCACGAGCGGATGGATCTTATCCAACAGCTCGGCGACCGGTTGTCTTTGGACTGAGCCGCCGTGCCCCTAGCGCCTGTCGGCGACTGGGCGGTGAGCAGGAACCCGGTCATTGGCAGACAACCTCAAGCATCTACGATCATTCTGAATTGCCCTGTTCCTGAAGGGACTGGCAGCACACCGAACGCGGAGGGCCGCAGATACATAAGGCCGACCGTCTGAAAAAATAAACAGCATTGTCTGATGGTTAGATCGCGTTGCACACTGCTGCATCCTTGCAACGGCTGTTGCAGCAGGGTGCAAGATGGCGATTGTTCATCCAAATTCATGCAGTACGCTGCAAATTTATCCTAAGTTACTCTAGAATAGTCCTATTTTCGATGCAGTCTACTGCAACGCCTTTACGCTCTCGAGTGGCGAATGACAGCGTCTGAAGCTTGAATTCCAGCCACTCAAGCGGTAGATTGCCTAGGCGATAACTGAACCGGCCTCTGCACAAAGAGAAGCAGAATGGCCGACTACATTCCTATCGGCGTCAGCATGACAGCGCGGCAGGCTGAACGTCTTCAAGTCCTTGCCGAGAAGCAGGGCACGTCGATTTCCGAAACGACCCGCAACCTCATCAACATTGCCCTGCCCTTTGCAGAGCGCGGTCATGGTTTCGACTTTCCTCGTCTCATCACCATGATCGAGTTCAACACACTTGTCCTCGACGCCCTGCTTCAAAAGGCATCGCCAGAGGACGCTGACCGCCTGCTCGACCTCGCCATCGAACACGCGAAAAAATACCATGCCGCGTGACGGGGACATTCGCTTCGACCGGCGCCCAGTCGCGGTTGAGCATGAATCGGCGCGCGGCGAGATCGTCCGCAACGTCGGGGCCTTCACCCGTGGGTCGCAGCTCATCCGGCTACGCTACATGATGATGATGGAGGGCTTGCGCTGGCCCGTCCTGGCAGCAGTCCTCAGCTTCAGCCTGCTGTTGGTCCTGCTGCTGGCGCTGCTGATGCGAGAGCATGAGGTGCAACTCGTCGAGATGCGGATCTTTGCCGACCTGTGGGATCTGGTCGATCTCGATCCCGGCCACAGCGTCAATCTGACGCTGCCCGACGACAGCATCGTACCCATGACCATCGGCGACGTGCCTGACTATCCCGATGTCGCGCAGGCCTGGACCAAATTCGTCCGTTGCATGATCGTAGCTCTGGCCGGATCGCTCTTCTTCAGCGGCCCACTGGCGACCTGGTTCGTCCGTCTGTCGCAGAAGATCGGCGTCGACATCCTCAGGGAGCGGCACGAGCGCGGCGCGATGCTGGTCAGCGCCGAAGTACTGGACGGCGAGATCGAGGCCCACAACGCTGCCGAATTCGCCCTCGAACTGGCCGAGCGTCACCCAACCATGGTGGCTGAACGTGTCGCTGCGGCGACCATCGCTGAGCGTGTCGCGCTGGGCCTGCATGTGCCCTACGCCATGGCGGGCATCGCCTATCCCTGGCGGCTCGAACAGACCCACGCCATGCTGATCGGCACCACCGGCGCAGGCAAGACGACCCAGCTCCGCAAGCTGGTGACCGAGGCGCGCGAGCGGGGCCAGCGCTGTGTGGTTTTTGACCTCACCGGCGCCTTCGTCGAGGCCTTCTATGAGGAAGGGCGCGATCATATCCTCAACCCCATGGACCAGCGCTGCCCGCCCTGGACCATCTTCAACGACTGCCAGAATTACGCCGATTACATCTCGGCGGCGGCTGCCTTGATCCCCAGCGACGGCGGCAATGCCGAGCCCTTCTGGGCCATGGCGGCGCGGACGCTCTTTGTCGAAATGTGCGTGAAGCTCGCGGCCTCGGGCGAGACCACTAATGGCGCCATCGCCCATCACCTCATGTCGGCCGACCTCAAGGCGGTCCATGCCAAGCTCGCCAACACCATCGCCAGTCCGCTGACAGCGGTCGAGGCAGCGCGCATGGCGGAATCGATCCGCGCGGTCTTCAACACCAATGCCCAGGCCATCCGCTTCCTTCCAGACCCCGTGGCGGGTGGCGCGGCACCGTTCTCAATCCGGCGCTGGGTGCAGGAGGATCCGGTGCCGGGCTCGATCCTGTTTATCACCTCGACCCATACCGATCTCACGCTTAACCGCGCGCTGCTCACGCTCTGGATGGATCTGGCGGTCAATGCGCTGATGGGAATGCCGCGCACCCGTGATTTGCGGATGTGGTATCTCTTCGACGAGGTCCACGCGCTTCACCGGATGCCGGCAATCGAGCATGGCTTGCAGACCGCCCGCGGCTTTGGCGGGGCCTTCGTGTTGGGCATGCACAGCTTCGACAAACTGGCGGAAACCTATGGCGAGGAAGGCGCGATCAATCTGGCCTCGCTGGCCCGCACCAAGCTGATCCTCGCCACCGCCGACAAGAACACCGCCGAGGTCTGCTCGAACTTCATTGGTTTCCGCGAAGTGCGTGAGACGGACGAGGCCTATTCGATCGGCGCAAGCCGGTCGCGTGATGCGGCCACCATAACGCCGCGCACCGAGGTCAAACCGCTGGTCATCCCGGATGATATCATGAACCTGCCGTCGCTCCACGGCTATGTGAAGTTTCCTGAAGGCTTTCCGGCAGCACGCATCCGCCTCCTCTGGCGTGATTATCCCAAGATCGCTGAACCCTTCCTGCGCAAGACCGACATGCAACTGGCTGCTTACGTTCCCCGAGGCGGCGGGGACGACGAGGAAGCGGACGCGGGCGGTGATGGTGGGCCGGCGCCCGTCGTCGGTGCGGGCGAACAGGCCATGGCCGAGCCGGAATCGGCGACGAGTGAGCCGGATGCGGCAACAGAGCGCCCGGCACCTGACGTTGCCGATCCGCGTGAAATGACCTCTGCAGAGGCTCAGGCGGACACGCGCGCTGAAGAAAAATCCCCGGCCAAGACCGATGACGATGCCCCGACTGCATCCAACGACGGCAGCAGTCTGCGTGACAGTTTGCGGGGTTCGAGATCGCCAGGTGGACGTGAGAGTTCGGGCACGACTCGTGATGACAAGGGCAAGGAGGATCAGGCATCGGGATCCAGGCCCACCGGTCCCTCATCACCCCAGCGCCGCGAACAGCAGATCACCATTGAGGAACGCACCGGCCAGTCATTTACCGACCCTGCCGAAAGGCACCGCCACCACCCGACCCCAGTGGACCGTGACCCAACGCTTGGTCTCGGTGACGATATGGATATGGGGTTCTGACCGGTGCTGTCGGTTGCCTCGGTTCGGTCAGCAGGCGGCGCTGCCAACTATTTCGCGAAGGACGACTATTATGTCGGCGAGCACGCCAGCGAAGTGAGCGGCTGGGGCGGGCTGGGCGCAGTGGAACTGGGCCTTTCCGGCGAGGTCGAGAAGCAGGTCTTTGAGGATCTCCTCAAGGGCAAGCTGCCCGATGGCGAACAGATCGGCGATCCCGAGCGGCGGCGCGCTGGGCTCGACCTGACCTTCTCGATGCCCAAGTCAGCCAGTGTGTTGGCCTATGTCGCGGGCGATGAGCGCTTGCTTGCAGCCCACATGCAGGCCGTTCGTCAGACGATGGGCTGGGTCGAGAAGACTTTCGCCGAAGGGCGGACCTATGTCGACAACCCCAAGGGCGATCCCCTTCGCACCGGCCATTTGACCTATGCCATGTTCCAGCACGATACGAGCCGCAAGCTTGATCCGCAGGCCCATATTCATGTGGTGGTCGCCAATCTCACCAAGGTCGCGGGCAACTGGCAGGCGCTGTTCAACGACGAACTCTGGAAGAACAACTCGCTGATCGGCAGCGTCTATCACGCTGCCTTGCGGACCATGGTCGAAGAGCTTGGCTATCAAACCCGGCAGACAGGCAAGCACGGCCAGTTCGAGATCGAGGGCGTGCCCAAGGCGGTGCTGACGGAGTTCAGTCAGCGGCGCGAAGACATCCTCGCCAAAGCCGCCGACCTTGGCCGCGACGGGCGCAACCCCGAACTCCTTCGGGAAATCACCAAGCGCACGCGCGACGACAAGATCAATCTCGATGATCGCGATAGCCTCCGCGCGGAATGGGGGGAGCGGGCAGCGGCGCTAGGGTTTGACGGCAAGGCAGTGGTTGCCGAAGCCGAGGCGCGGGAAACGCAAGGATCCCAGAAGCAAACCGCCTTTGATGCCCTACGGCAGGTCGCGAGCGTTGCAGCCCAATGGGCAGAAGGATTGCGGGAGTGGCTGAAGCCTGGCGACCCCTTGGTGACCAGCGGCATGGCGCGGTTGGCATTGTCAGCGACCGAGATCGGTACGGAAATGGCTGTGGCTTCAGCGATCCGCATCCTGGGCCAACGCGAGGCAGCTTTTCCGATCCACGAGATCTCTCGAACGGCGCTTGATCTGGGCATCAAGGGGGTGACCATCGAGGCCGTCGAGGCGCGAGTTCGCGTTCTGGCTGACAAGGGCCAGTTGGTATTCGGGACATCGGGTCGCCCTGATCGCAGTGTCACTCACGTCACGACACCAGAGCATATCGCGGAGGAGCGCCGCCTCCTTGAGGGGATCGACGCTGGTCGGGAGATTGCTGGCCCGGTGCTGAGTGCGAGCGATGCCGCCAAGCGATTGCAGGTGCATTCCGGCGATCGCCCCTTGAGCGGGGAGCAATTGGATGCCGGTATTCTGGCCCTGTCCAGCAGTGACCGTACCGTGGTGATCCAAGGGGTTGCAGGGGCGGGCAAAACCACGCTCATTTCAGCGATGGCCGAGACAGCCAAAAGCGAAGGGCGACAGGTTCTGGGATTGGCGCAGGCCAACACGATGGTCGAGATGCTGAAAAGCGAGGCCGGGATTGAGGCGCAGACAGTTTCCTCCTTCGTGAACCAGCATCTGCGCGCTGCCCTGGCAGGCCAAGGCGAGGCTTATGAGGCTTCGCGAGCCGCCCTCAAGGATACCATGCTGGTGCTCGACGAGGCCTCGCTAGTGGCGAACAAGCCGATGAATGACCTTGTGACCATTGCCAATCGCCTCGGCCTTGATCGCTTGGTGATGATTGGGGACCGCGCCCAATTGCAGCCGATCGATGCCGGCAAGGCTTTTTCCCTGATCCAGCAGCACAGGCCTGCGATGGCGCAGCTTGATGTCAGCCACCGCCAACGCACTGAACATATGAAGGCTGTGGCATCCCTGACGCGAGGCGGGCATTTCAAGGATGCTTTCGAGGTTCTGGGCGAGCGGGTGGTCTCATCCGGCGCGGATTTTCGAGAGGTGGCCGCACGCAAATGGCTGGAACTTTCGGCCGAGGATCGTGAAAAGACGGCGCTCTATGCTTCGGGGCGCGGGACACGCGCTCATCTCAATGCGCTGGTGCAGGATGGGCTCAAGGCCGAAGGCAGCTTGCGCGGTGAAGGCCTTGCCCTTTCGCGTCTGGAAAGCGTCAATCTCACCCGCGAGGAAATGCGCTATGCCAGCCATTACCGGAGCGGCCAGGTTCTGGAAGTGATCGGCCGAGACCGCCCCGCCGGGCTTGAGCGCGGAACCTATGATGTGGTTGGCGTTTCCGCCAAGGGCGTCGTCAGCCTCCGTGACGCGGAGGGCAAGCGGGTCCGGTTCCGGCCTGATCGCCTTGATCCGACTGACAAGCGGGACCACCTGGCTCTGTTCGAACGCGAGACCTTGCGCCTTCATGAAGGCGACCGCATTCGCTGGACTGCCAATGACAAGGCGCGAGGCTTGTTCAATTCCGCCTCGGCCGATGTAGTCGCCATCAAACGTGATGGTGTGGAGGTTCGCACAAGTGAGGGTGTGAACATCGTGTTGGCCCACAGCGACCGGATGCTGTCCCGCCTTGGCTTGGCTTACGCGATCAACATGCACCAGGCGCAGGGCATGACCACCGATCAAGGCATTGGCGTCATGCATTCGGCCGAGCGACACTTGTCAAACCAGCGACTGACGCATGTGATGGCTACCCGCGTGCGAGACGACCTCACGATCTATACAAATGATCGCGACGCGTTGCTCCGGTCCATTCAAGCCAATCCCGGAGACAAGGCCAGTGCGCTTGAGCTCGCAGGGGCATCGGCGTTTCCAAATCAGTCGCCGGCGCCTGAAGGTCTGCGCAAATCGCCTTCGCCCAGTTCAGCGGCCGATCGGGCCGACCAATTCGCGATTGATATTAAGACATTGCGGGGGGAGCGCGCCAAGCCCGAGGTCGGTAAGAAGCCTGCGTTGGCCCATGTCCCTGAGAAAACCATCGAACTGGGTTTGTGACCTGTCCTGGCATGATGATCAGAAGTCTAGCACCGGTCGGTTAGGACCACCTTCTCCCGGTTCTGGCAGCACATCGGCACCTCGGAAGATGCTGCTCCACTGACGCTGTCGAACTATGCCTCGTCGATCAGCTTTTGAATTTTCCCAATGGGCGTGTCGTCGATGGGGCGGATGGTTTCACCGCAGGTCGGGCACTCCACTGTTCGCCCCAGGCGCATAGTTTTGTAGCTGACGTTGAGATCGCCGCCGCAGACAGGGCATTCGGTTTGAGCCCGGATGTCATCGAGTTCATGTGCCATAGACCAGCATATACACCCATTGCGATCCTATTACAAAGTTCGCGGCAATTCTTGGTCAAAACAAGCAGCGACAGCATCAAAGCTCGTATTCTGCTTTATCGCGACCAGTTTGCACGGCTTTCCGCCCTGCTTCTGGCAGCAAACCAATCGTCAATTTGTTTGAGTTTTGTTCTCTTTTGACGTAACTTGGCGCCATGGATGACGAGCACGAAATCGCCCAACTCAAGGCTCAGGTTGAGAAGTTGACTGCTGAGAATGCAGCCTTGCGCGAGGCTGGCTTCCGTGGGTCGAAGGCCGAAGCGCTGATGGCGCTCGAGTACGACCGCATCCCCACCTTCCTGAAGAGCCATCAGGCTGTTGCCTGGCAGCGGAAGATCGCCACGGCGGTGATGATTGTCGTGCCGGTAATCTTGGTTGCGGTTGCTGTGTTTGGGGGGCTTTATGCCTATCGGGATCATCAGCAGCAGTTGGAGAGCCATGCAGCTATGGATCGGGTCGCGGATGAATTTCAGTCCGATCCCGGATTTAAGCCTCACAAATAAGCTGTACTGAGGCTTATTGTGTATCGCGTTTGATCCTTTTGTCTTCGACATCCGTAGCGGCACTTTTCCGCGCGAATGTCGCCCTGGCTGCTGCGTCATCACCAGCAACTTCAGTGGCCCCCCTCTGAATTGCTGCTCTGGCAACATCATCGCCCGGCGCATGATGGGGCGTGTCCGATCCACCTCCCGGGCCCTGGGACGCGTGGCGGGCCGCTGATCCTGCGCTACGGCGACCCTGCGGTCGAGGCGTTGCATGTGGCATGGAAAACTCAGCGGGCGCTGGCACGGCACCCATCGCCGCAGCCGGATCCACCAGACCCGCCCGAACCGGCGCCAAGCCCTCGGCCGCATATTGCTCCAGAATGCGCCCGACGATCATGTTACGGACTTCGCGCTGATGGGGGGATGGTGTGGTGTTGGTGAGTGATGGCGCGCCCAGATCGCGGAATTCAGGGCTTGCCGCCATTTCGGCATAGCGCGAGGCAATGACCTGGCTCATGTCGTCGGAGATCTGGTAGCCGTTGCTGCGCGAGAGCGAGGCCATACTTTCGAGGCGGGATCCGACCTCGTCGGAGCGGGTTGCCTGCCGCTCCAGTGATTGCGCCTCGGAAAAGTCGCGCTCGATGGCGTGGCGCTTTTCAGAAAAGTTCTCGATGCGGTGGAAGGTGCCATCACGCCAGTAGCCGCCATCGGTGAGCGTGATGTCCTGCCCATTGGCATGGTAGCGCGTGACGTTGCTGCCCTGGCTTTGGCTGAGGCTGTCGCTGGTGCCATGGGCTTCCTGATCGCCGGTGGTTTTCGTCCACCGATGATCCCATGTTCCGCCTGCCGAGGCGCCCACCTCGGCGCCCAGCACCTTTCCGCCGACACCCGCCTTCGCGCCCGCATTGATCCCAAACGTGTTGGTCTCGGAATGGCCCAGCGAGCGGCCCGAAGTAAGGTTCTCGCCAATCGTGCGGTTGGTGCCGGTATGCTGCTTGGAATCGGTCCCCTGCCGATCGGACAATGTGGTGGTGTTCCCGCCCTGACCGCCTGTCGCCCCTTCACTGCCGCTCGCACGGCGCGAGCCAGACGATAGGCTGTCGAGGGTGCGCATTCCGTGGCTCCAGCGCTCGGCCGAGGTCTCCCGCAGCGCATTGGCGCGCGTGTGATATTGCGCGCCGGTCTGCTGAAGATTGCCAGTGACGCTTTGCATCTCGCTGGCCGAGAAGCCGAAACGACTGATGCCTTGCGAAGTGTTGTAGACGGTCGAGCCGTCGGCCATCGTCGAGGTGATCGTACCATTGTCCCCGCGCATGTTGACCTGCGGGATCGGGCTGGCCGAGACGGTCCAGGTGGGCGCGGTGTTGACCTGATGCCCGGTCACGTTCTGGAACTGGCTGTTGCCATAGGCATAGTTTCCGGTGGTGCGCTCGACGGCGGCAGCCTCGGCCGCGTGCATCGCGGGCGCCAGCATGGCGGTGGTGTTGGACGCGATGGACATGGCGCCCTTGGCCATACCGGCGGCCATGACCGGCACGAACATCAAGAGGTAGCCAGCCAGCGTTTCCATGTTCTGGTTGACGGAATCGATACCCACCATCGTGGCCATGGTCATGCCACTCGGCGCGAGCGCGGAAAGCTGGGCCGCCGAATATTGCGTGATGAACATGTGGAGCACAGCATAGATCGGTCCCCAGGATGCAAGATAGAAGAAGCCCGTGAGGTAGCCCTTCAGCAGCGCCGGCCCGGTCTGCGGAAACAGGAAGAGCGGGAAGACCACCGGAAACATCGCATAGAAGACGATGGTGAGCACGAGGTTCAGCACCGGCACCCAGGTCATCGCCTGCCGCGCCGCCGAGATATAGCTGTTTTGCGCCTGAACATCGGCATGAAGCGCGGCGAAGGTATCGCCTCCGCCCGATCCGAAGTTGGCCCGCGCTTCCATGAAGGCGTTCACCAGAGAGCGCTGCTGAAAGATGGTCTGCGCGCTCATCGAGGTGCCGCCATAATAGGCCTGCGCCATGGTGGGTAGATCACTCTTGAGTTTGGCCACTGCGCTGGCGGCAGACAGGTTAGGATAGAAGGCGGGCGCCGCTGAGTTGATCCCAGCGGTGGTCAGGGCCGGATAGGCCTGAACAATGGCCTGATAGGCGCTCTGGCAGCCGATGATCGAGGCTGTGCCTCCACCGGCGGGGATCCATGTGGTCGAGCGCGCCGGCGAGCCCGGGCCGATGGCGGAGAGCAGGTCGGGCGAACTGGCCAGCGTCGACCAACCATTCCCTTGGCCGAGCAGGATGTCATAGAAGGTGCATTGGGCCAGATAGCCCTCGACATTGGCCTTCATGATCGGATCGGCGATCGTGAACTGGCTGGTCAAATCGTTGAGCCGAGTGGGATAGATCATCCCGCCCGCGCTATAGGTCAGCGCCAAGGGCATGGTGAAGACAGTCTCGGCTGTCTTGGTCAGCCAGTTGTTCACTTGGCTCGAAAAGCTGGCGACCATAGCAAGGCCGATTGGCACATTGGCCACCGCGCCATTGCCCACCGTCGGGTTGATCGTGTCGGAGACGACCACCGTGGTCGTGGGCACGATCATGCACATGTACATGGCGGTCGCCGAGAGGAACCAGTGTAACAGCACCCGCCAGTTCAATGAGAAGGCCATCACCAGCAGGCTGTAGCCGAGGCCCATCACCAGCACGACTTGCAGCATCGAACGGAAACCGCCGCCACCTGTCCAGGCGGCGACGGCATTCAGCACGTTGACGATATACTGACCGCCCCCGCTGGTGATGAGATTGACGGTCATGAGGCTGATCTCACTGAAGGGGGTGCTGGCCGAGCGACCTCTCGAACTGGAGGGCGGCGGTCATCTGTGGGGACATGGTGTTGCGCAGCGTGGCCTCGATACGGATCGTTCGCTCGAGGATCTGCTCGGTGCGGGTCAGCCGCTCGGAATTATGGACCACCTGCGCGTCCAGCGTTTTGGTCACATCGCGGAGCTGATCCTGCCACTGCTTGAGGGTCAGCGGATCGGCGTTCTGGAAGGAAGATTGGCCGTCAGTCACGAGTCTGTAGAACTGGCCGACGATGGTTTCGAGCAGGTCGACCGAGGTGATCTCGGCCAAGCTGGAAATGTCAGCCGAGTTCATGCCGCCAAAGCTCGCCGCAGCGTTCACCACCATGATCTTGTAGAGCGGGATTGTGGTGGCGCCGAGCAGGCCGATCTCCTCGGAGGTCAGTTGCTGGTTGCCCTGGATGCGCCCGGCAATGTCGATCAGCAGGTTGTAGACCCGCGTCTTGAGCGCATTGGCTGTGCTGACCGACAGGCTGGTCTGCGAGGGGTTGAGGCACTTGTCGGTGGTGTCGCAGGCATAGACGGTGGCGCTGTTGCCACCATCGAGCAGCGCGGTGATGAGCGCCGGATCGCCTTGGCCCAGAAACTTGAAGGTTGGGCCTTGCGTGTCGCTGGTGCCGGGCTGGTAGATCACCGTGCCGACAAGGCTCATCAGGTATTGTTTGAAGGCGGTGTCGAAGCTTGGGTATTTCTGGCTCAGCATTACCCAAGTGTAATTGTAGGGTCCGGCCGGAATCGTGCTGTCCGAGTTGCCCTTGATGGTCGAGCTTTGGCTGCCTCCTGTGCCGCAGCCCTGCTCGGACGATGCCCAGTCAGAGAAGACGCCCTGGCTGTTGCCGATAATCTTGCAGAATTGGCTGTCGCGCGCGCCCACCATACCGGCAAGGCCTGCTGCCACCTGTTGGCCTGCCTGACAGGCGTCGAGGCTGTGCTGGGTGAACTGCTGGACCTTCTGCATCATCTTCTCGATCGATGTGCCGATCTGTGAGGAGATGGCGTTGATCGCGAGGTCAAAGACGAAGGCCAGCGCGCCATTGGCGGCCGCCTTCATGGCCGCGACGATCTGGTCGGTGTTGATGAAGGAAAAGCCGCCGGTGAAAATGTCGATGCCGCCGCAGCCGGCCTTGACGCTGGGCATCTGGAGGGAGCCCAACTGATAGGTCGTTTGCGCCGGGAAGCGCACCCAGAGGTTGCCGCCCGAGTAATAGCCGCCCTGTTGGCCGTTATAGGCAACCGGGCCAGTGGCATTCGCCGCCCCGCCAAGGTTCGAGAAAAACGAATTGAGCTGGCCATTCACATCAGCCTGCGCGGTCTGGACGCAGAGCAGATTGCCCAGCGCCAGCACAGCGAGGATGCGGGCCAGCCAATGGCGGATCGCATGGGGCCAGCGCATCAGAAGTCGCTCCCCGGTTTGACGCTGGTGAGATAGAAGATGCGTTGCAGCACCTCATCCTCGGCCATGATGCCGTAACCGATAGGGATCGGCTTCTTGAGATAGGTGTCGAAGAGCACGAGCGCCGGCACCTGACCGCCTTCTAGCCCCATCTTCTCATACTGGCCCTGATTGACGACAAAGCGCGGAAAAGCGGGTGTCGGGCCGCCATCCATCGAGACCGGCAGGACCGAGAGGTGATATTTGTCCGAGAGCGTGCGGACGATGGGCGAGAACACCTCGCAGGCCCCGCAGGACGACGAGTAGAAGAAGAACAGCCCATAGCGTTCCGACAGCGATGAGATGACGGCCTCACGGTCGGTCTTGCGCTGGGCGAGCCATGCCGTCTTGCCCAGCGTGCTGACCGGGCGCTGGAGCGTGTAATCGAGATCGGGGTGCTGCCAGATGGCCCGCTCCCAGACATCGGCAAAGGTCGAGGCGCGGTCGAGTTGCTCGCGCTGATAGCGGACATAGGCGATAATATTGTCCGAGGTCGGCTCGAGGATCGCCTTGGCCTTCAGCTCCTCAAGCCGCGCACCGATCTTGTCGAGCTGCTGGCGGTAGGTCGGCGATGCCGAACCGGGGCTGGTCGTGGGCGCGCTGGGCTTGGCCTTCGGGCGTTCGCAGTAGAACCAGGTGCCCAGCTTGCGCTCGCCGCAATAGAAGGGATCGCCGGTAACGGTGAACGTGTCCACAAGTTCACCTGTGGCCTTGTCCGCCTGTTCACGCGTGGACGGGTTCACATCCTCACGATTGGACATGTCCTCCTGGTCCAGTGTGGGGCTGGCTTGCGGGCTGTCCATCGCCATGAGCGGGCTGGCCGCAAGAAGACTTACGCCAGCGAGTAAGGCGGCGAACGTGGCGGTGATCGGGCGTGAGGCTTTGCGCATGGCGTCAGGATCCTTGACCATGGGTTTGGTAGTAGGCTTGGACCTTCTGCTGGATCTGGGCGGAGGTCTGGAGCGAGGCGGGCAGCGACACCGCGCTGGTGAAGTCGGCAAAGACTTCCGCGAAATCCATCTTGGAGAGGTCGAGCTTGGAGAACTGGTCGACGGTAAAGCCGGTGCAGGTCGGCGATTGCGGGCTCCCGAAATCCAGCCCCAATTGCGCGCGGCCCTGTTCCTGGATCACACGGGCAAGCTTGGACTGGTAGCAGCAGTAGCTCTTGCGCATGGTGGTGCAGACGAAGAGCGCCTTTTCCGAGCAATATTCGCCGACATAATGGCACAGGCCCATGCGGTCTTTGACGTCGAGTTGCATCTCCTCGCCCGAGCACATGAAGAGCGGCAGGAACTGGGTCACAAGGCCCAGCAGCATGGCCGGATTGCCCGAGGCGAGGCCGATGGCGGCCGTGGCGGCCGCCGCGCCCGTCAGCAGGCCGGAAACCTTGCCCGCACAGCAATTGACGAGGCCGAAGAGCGGCTTGTGGCAGCCGGTGGCATCGCCATCGAAGATCGTCAGGTTGTTGGCGTCGAATTGCTGCTTGGCATCCTTCATCGCGTTCATGGCGACTAAGGTTTTGGCCAGATCAGGCGCCGGCGAGGTCGGAAGCTGGGTGCAGCTTCCATCGATGCAATAGACGTCCCCGCTGCACGAATAGGCCTGGGTGGTCTGGCTTGTCGCCGGGGTCGTGCATTTGTAGACCTCGCTTTTGACCTGACAGGCACCCATCTGCGGGCTGTCGAGGCAGACCTCGTGGTCGAAGCTGCAATTGTTCTTCGCCGATAGTGTTGCGCAGTCGTTCGCATTCGAGAGCGTGCTGCACTGGTAGCTGGCCTGCCATTGCCAACAATCGTGCGTGACCGGGACGCCGTTGATGGTTCGCGTGGTGGGCGAGGCATCGACGCAGACCTGGCTGGGTTGCATGCAAGTCTCGCCGGTCGGCAGGGCTTTCAGCTTGGCCTGACAGTCGGCATTGTCGACGCTCGAGCCCTGATAGATCTGGATCGGCCCGACATAGGCCGCGCCTGGCACACCCGGAGCCAGATCCTGCGGCGGAGGCTCGAAGCAGAGCGTCGTGTGATTGATGCAATAGGTCTTCGAGGCACTCGCGCCGTAATTGGTCTGCGCGCCGCAATTGTAGGTCGTGTCGGTCTCGGTGAAGACCATGCCGAGGCCCGCGCCGGGCGGCCAGTTGGTGACCGATGGCTTCTTGGTCTGGTTGACCTGCGTGCAGGAAGATTGGCTTGCAAAGCTGCCACAGTCGGAGACCTCGCCCCAATAGAACGTGCCGCCGGTGTTGGGGTTGTAGATGTCCCATTCCGAGGTGTGGCAGGTATATTGGTAGGCGCTGGTGAACTGGTTGGTCCAGCCAATGGTGCAGGAGAAGCTGCTGTCTGTCTCGGCGGTCCCGATGTGGCAGGAATCGTAATAGGTGCTGCTCGTGCCGCTGCTGGCCGGAATGGGCTGGCAATTGCCCTGTGAACTCCCCACTATCCCGGTGTAGCTCGTCGGGCTGCTCTCGACCTGCTTGGCGCTCGAGAGGCCAAGGCTCGAGGCATCGACCACTGGTCGGTTCGGGTTGGTGACGATGGCATAGGGCTGCGAGGTGACTGCGGCGACCGCACCGTCCCCTGCAAGGCTGTTCGGGTTGGACAGATACTGGCCTTGCGGCAGATCGGCACCGCCATAGCCGGGCACGGCATTGGGCGCGGACTGGCTGGTGACATTGCCGGTGACCTGGCCCAGCAACTGGCTGGCGATCGCACTGGCAGCAGCCTTGGGATCGACGGTCTGGGCAGCGAGCGGCGCACCGGCGAGCAATGCGCGGCAAGCCAATCCCACCAGCAAAATCGCGCGGCCCCTCATGGCACGCGGTCCAGATTGGCCAGCGCTTGCTTTGCAACCATCGCGCCAGGGCCATGGCCTTGCGCGATGGTCTCGAGCGCGAAATGGGTGGTGACGTTGCCAGCGATGCGGTCATAGGGCGTCGGGCTGCTAGCGCAGTCTTCGCCCGAGCAGAGGTCGAAGCTGGACGAAGCCGCGACATAGGTGGGCACCGCCTCAATGCCAAAGGCACGGAAAAGCCGCGGATCGATGCTGACATGAGCGCCGGACGTATCACCGATGGCCTCATGCAATGCGGCCATGAAGGGCTTGGGACCACCGGGCGAGAACCCCCTGAAGACCACCATGCCGCCCGCCTTGGAAACGTCGGCAATCATTCGTTTCAGGGACTCGGGCGGCATCGACAGGCTGGCAAAGGCAATCAGCATCGGGGCAGCTTGCGGGGATGGCGCCATGCTGTGGCCAGCGTCCGCCACCAGCGCGTCTAGATCGATCGGATCGCCTGTCGGGTTCACCTTGGCCCGCGCTGTCGCTTCGGATTTCACCCTGGCCTGAGAACTCTCAACCAATGCGGCCATGTCGTCGGCCAAATCGGCGTTGGCCTCGGCCTGATGGCCGAGGACTTGATCCACAAATTGACCGAGGTTGCGGGCATGGGCCTGCGCTGCCTTGTTGATGGCATCGAGATTGAGACCATCGACCGTGGTCTGGGCCAGCACCGTGCCGACACCGCCGAGGGTGACCAGAGAGCCGAGCAACAGGAGAGATTTGCGCATCTTTGACCCTCCCATCAGAACGCGCAGCAATTGCGCTTGCGCCAAAGGAGGTAGCCCACATCCTCACCCACCACCGGATAGGTGTGCGAGGTGATCTGGACGGCTGTCGATCCTCCGGGAGGCTGGCAGGCATAGCGGCCTGAGGTGGCCGCGACCGGATTGACCATTTGCAGCCGGTATTGCTGCTTACGCATGATCGGCATGATATATTTGCCGCAGAGGCCCTGATCCCCCATCGTGCCCCAGGCCAGCGCGGTGCGGTGCATCTTGAAGACCATGCGCTCGGCCGCAAGCCGCATCGACTGGTCCATCGTATCGTTGTTACCGATGTTGCCGGTCATCGGGTACATCGAGCCATTGCAGCCTGCGCACCAGAAGAGTTGGTCGAGCGGCAGCGCGGCGGTGGCGGCGACGCAATCGGCAGCACAAGCGACCTGCGCCAGCGGAAAATCGAAGACCACGGTCTCGGGATAGACCAGCGCAGCCAGCGTATCGTCGTTCCAGGTCGGGTCGATCTCGGTCATATAGGCCAGATCGAAGGAGGCGGATTCAAAGCAGATGAAATCTCCCAGCAGTTCGAGCAGATAGAACAGCGGGTAGACGTAATAATGTGCCTGATACTGGGCGCTCATCTGCGTGTTGCCGCCCTTCTGTGAGGCGGTCGAGACATGGCCGTTGCCCACATACATGCCAGGATTGATCGTCAGCCCGCCAAGGTTGGGGAAGCAGAAGGGCTTGGTCGTCACATCGATAAGGCGCACCGGCTCCCAGAAGCCGAAGGACAGGCCCGGCCGGATGCCGCAGAGGCATACCGGCAGGCTGGGGTTTCCAGGGTCGGGCTTGTCGCTCGGCCAGAGGTCGAAACCACCGATCGAGAGCGGGAAGAAGCAATCCCAGCAGATGTCGGTGATGGGATTGGGGAAATGGCCGTGGCAAGTAGGCGAGCCTTGCGCCTGCGCCACTTGCGCCGAACCCAACGCCAGGCTGGCGGCGAGCATCGCCCAGAATTTGCCCATCCGACGGGGAGCGCGGCGCGCTGCCTTGCCGGAGCGTAGCCCACGCCCAAAGCGTTGCCAGAAGACAGGGCGGATGCGCTTCATCGGCGGTCTCCCGGCCGTTCTCCGGTTTGCGGCAGCGCCACTTCGCGGATGTCGAGATGATCGCCCTGCTGGACGAGCAGCGCGGGCGTGTGGGCGATGCCGAACTTGCCCGTGAGGCTGCCCATCTGGTCGAAATAGAACCGGCGCTGGGTTGCCTTCATGAGATCGGTAGGCGAGCCTTTGACCAGCACGATCCAGAGCTTGTCCGGTGCGCCCTGGCGCATGGCCCACTCGCGCTCAGCCGAACTGTCCCCATCGATGAAGGCGAAGCTATGCGCGAGATTGAGATGGCCCAGCGGATTGAAGCGCTGGCCCTGCGCGGCAATCAGATTCCCGCGTGCATCGCGGATGTCCTGAGAGAGTGTGACACTGGGATCGAAGCTCCAGCGCCTGTCGCTAGTGGCAGGCGTGATCCCCGTCACCGCGTGGGGCCGGCGCACGCTGGCCTGTGCCGCCTCGACAAAGCGCTGGTTCATGGCATCGAGTTTGCCGTTCTGCCGCGCGGCCTCGAGGCGTGCCTTGATGACCGCGAGCAGATCCGGCTCGGCAATCGACCAAGTCGGGCCAAACGTCCCGAAATCGCGGGCGCTCGCCATCATCGGCACCGAGCCGATCCCAAGCACGGCGAGCAGGATCGAGGCGGGACCGGCGCGCCTCACAGGATCGGCGTCCCGATGCCGATCAACCGGTCGCGGCAGACAAAGCCGATCGCGGCATAGCGGCTGTCGAACCCGTCCCTGTGCGGGCTTCCGGCATAGATGCAGCCCGGTGGGATTGTGCCAAGCGGGCCGGGGCGCAGATCTTCGCCTTGATGGGTCTTGGGCTTCAAGTGGGCGATGGTCTTGCCATTCACCCGCACGGCGTCGCCTGTGCGGGTGACGACATCGCCCGGCACGCCATAGGTGATCTTGGCGAAGGGCTTGGGATCAGCCCCGAAATGCTTGACGACCAGCGGATCATGGCCGGGTGCGAAAACGACATAGTCACCGCGAGCGGGAAAGCGCCCGGTCTCGACCAGCAGCGCCCAGTTGGGAAGCGATTCGCTGGCGTTGATGAGGAAGGCGTGGTGGTCGTGCCAGTCCTTGAGTGCGGACCAGCCAAGCGCTGCGCCGCCGATCAGCGCCATGCCGCCGAGCTTGAGGCGCCACGACGACGCGCGCGGTGCCGCGACTGGCGCAGCTTCACTTGCTGCTGCCATGGTCGGCTCCCTTGGCATCGAAGAACTGCTGCATCTGCACGGCGGGGCTCTGAGATGAGGCCGGCTTGGCCAGGCTGGCCGTGACCTCGTCGCGGACCTGGGGCGTGATGTCGGGGACATCGCCGGCGACGACGGCGTTGCTCAGCAGTAGGACTTCGCCTTGCGCCGCGTGGCGAGCGACCGCGAGGTTGAGCGCCTTGATGTAGGCGCCGGTTTCCGCCGTGATCTGGTCAGGTGTGGCGCCGCTGCGGGCCTCGGCCTGGACATAGTCCCGCACGAGGTCGGCCAGTGCCACTTTCCGGATCGTGGTCACGCGCTGCTCGAGGCCGAGCAGCTTGTGCGTGGTCCAGCTTCCCCAGAGCAGGCAAGCGCCGGAAAGGCCCATGGCGAGGATCTGGCGGCGATTGCTGGCAAGGAAGGCCACCAGTGAGCGGCGCCTGCCGGTCACGGCAGCAGGCGTGGGAATTGCTTTGAGCCCCAAGGGCAATTCTCCCTGCGGCAGCGGGTTGTCATCGTGCATCGGAGGGTTTCCCTTTGTCGGAGGCGTCCTCGAAGGCCCGCGCAAAGCCGCCGCGGCGGAAGAAGGTGACAGTCAACAGGATCGCGAAGAAGCCGATAATGACTTGGCTGTCGAACTGGTCGCGGCGGATGGCGTTGGCCGCGACATAGCGGTCTGCGAGATTGGCGAGCTGCGCCATGGTGACGGGCAGCGAGAAGTCGCCGATCGCAAAGAGGATCAGTGCCAGAACGCCAGCAGCCGCCAGCACATTGACGGCAAACCAACCTGTCAGGCGCAGAGCGCAAGCCGCCACCGCGCCCCAGTTGATGGAGGTGGATTTGGTGCCGGAGCGCCGCGGGGTCATGGCCGTGCTCCCTTGGAGCTACGATCAAGGCCGTAAGCCACGCATTCGATGGCCTCGGCCATGGTGGCGCCGCGCGCGACTTCGGCCTCGATCCGGGCATAGACGGCGGGGCTCGACGAATAGAGCGTGCCTGAGAAGGGATCGAGCACGAGGCGGCAGACGGTCTGTGTATCCGGGCCACGGATCAGCAGGTCGGAATATTCCGTGCCGTTGCGTTTCAAGGAACGCAGCAGCGCGTCGGTGAAATTGTCCATCTCGAAACGGTCGGACTTGCGGAAATCCGCGATGGTCTCGGGCTTCTGCTGGAGCACCAGCATCCAGTCGGAGTTTTCCAGCGCTGCCTTCGAGCCGCCCGACTTGTAGAAGTCATTAATTGACTGGGTCGCGGTGATGAGCGAGGCGCCATATTTGCGGCAGGTGCGCGAATAGGTCTCGACGAAATCGGCCATCGCGCCGCCCTTCAGCATCGCCCAGGCCTCATCGATGATGAGAGCCTTCGGGATCTGCCGGTCGAGCTTCCTCATCGTCTGCGAGGCAACGAACATGATCGAGGTCAGGACGACGCTGCGCAGTTCCTCGCGCGAGGAGAGGTCCGACAGCTCGAAAACCGTCAGATCGGCTGAGAGGTCGAGATTGGTGTCGCCAAGGAAGAACGGGCCATAGGTGCCGGCTTCCGAGAAGGGCAGCAGTGCTGTCGCCAGATCGTCCGCCTGAGGGTGACCGGCATCGCGCAGCGCAGCGATGATCCCATCGACCGTGCCCTCGCGCGCCTTCTCGTTCCATACGGCATTGACCGCGGCATCAATCAGCCCGCGCTCGGTGTCGTTGAGGCGGTTCTCGTAGCGGGCCATCTGGCTGATGATGGCTTTGAGCATCGCGAGGCAGTCGACGAGATAGTCCTCGTCGCCCGCCGCCAGCTCGAGATCGATCATGCGGAACGGGTTGATCGAGATGCCGGACGACAGCTTGAACTCGGTGAATTTGCCGCCCAAGGCTTTGGCCATATGCTCGAAGGAGCGGCCATCATCGATGACTATGGTCTTGGCGTTGACCCCGGCAAGGCTCGCGGTCAGGTCCTGAAGCAGCACTGACTTGCCCGAGCCTGATTTACCAGCGATCGCGACATTGTGGTTGCCGGCATTGTTCTGGAAAGGCGACCAGAACTGGGGCTGACCGCGCCGCCCGATGAACAGCAGGTGCGGGATCGCCCCACCATTGTATTCGCCCTGGACTGGGGCGAGCGCCGCCACATTGGCCGAGAGCACCGTGCGGAAGCGACGCATCCGCATGAGATCGCGCGACAGGCCATCGGCCAGCGTCAATGGGAAGGATGCGAGCAGCCCGCCGGTCTGGAGATAGGTCTCGTCGATCAGATCCCAGCCAGCGGCCTTGTAGATCGCCTTGAGGGTGCGCTCATTCACATCGCCCCGGCCAAGCGGCGAGACCATTGTGACGCTGTAATAGATCTGGACCAGCTTCTGCCCCAGACGGACCTGCGCCTGGACATGCTCCCATTCAGCCGATTGGGTCTTGAGGCTGGGGACGAGGCGCGCAGCCTTGCCATCGGCTAACGCCGTGGTGCGGGTGAACTTCCAACCTGCCTTGGCTTCGGAGGTTTCGGCCGAGGGGATGATCCCTGCGATCGACTGGAGCACCGGGCACGGCAGGCAGAGCTTGGGATTGAAGATGTCGCCGATGACCTTTTGCGTGTCCCATGGCGCCCAGCGTTCGGGAAAATAGCGAACCGACATGGTCCGCACATCGAACTCGTGCGGGCTCATATCGGCCATCTCGGGCGCGCCATCGATCACAAGCCCTGAGGGGCGCAGCGAGGGCGCTTCAAGCACCAGCCGGTCCTTCTCGACACGGGTGACGAGATCGCGGCGGATGCACTGCTCGTTGATCGGATCGAAAGGGCTGTAATCGGGCGCATCATCGCCAGCGCCCGTCGCGGGGCAGACCACATCGTCGATGAAACGGATGAGTTCGGTTGGGCTGAAGATCCGCGTCTTGACGTTGATCGAGTCGAGCGCCGAGGTGATCCCGTCGCGGATGCCAAGCAGTGTCTCGGTATCAACGCCCGAACCCGCGCCAACCCCCACAGCAAAGAGCACGCGGAACTGGCGCAGATGGAAGGGGCCATCGGTGGCAAGCGATGCCCAGGCCCCGCTACGCAGCAAGTCGAGCCGGTACCGCGCCAGCTTGTTGAAGACCGCGCCGGCGCGGACGCGGGGCAAGGCCCACTCTTGCAGCTTCTCGGCGATCCGGGGGCTGGCGTAATTGATGATCTGGAATTCGCAGCCGGCCACCAGCACATCGGAAATGATCGAGGTCAGAATGTCGCCGATGCGCTCATCGGCCCCCATGAGCGGGGCTAGTTCGAGGATGAAGCCCTTCGAGCGGGTGAGATGGAAGATCTGCGTTTCGGCGGCATAGGCGCGGTAGCCGAGGAAGCTGGCGAGCATGGGCACATCGCGCGTTTCTGCGCGATGTTCGGGCGCCTCACTGTCGCCGGTGACAAGTTCGATGAGCCGGGCGAGCATGGCGCGTCAGTTCCCCTGCGGCGGGAAGGTCGCCGCGTTGGTCTTCGCTTGCGTTGGCTGGGGGGCCGGAGGCTTTGGCGTGCCGGGCTGTTCTTGGGGCTGGTTCAGGATCGCCTTCACCTTGTCCTTGATCGCCGCGACCGGATCGCCGGGAGTGATCGGAGCGGCGGCGTCTGCCTTGGGCTTTGCTGGCATCGCTGGCTTGGGTGACGGATCCATCAGCGCCATGTCGGGAGCCAATTCTGCAAGGGAGAGCAGGCTCATTTCGGTGCCTGTGCCCATGGCTTTCGCGTCGAGCGACGCGCTGGACAGCTCGGAAGCAAGCGGCGCGTCGACGGGGACAAAGCCGGTGGTGCGGGGATGGAGGCGGCCTGAACCATCGCGCCAGGGCAAATAGACAATTTTGAGCACCGGCCGAGCTGGGCCGACAAAGGTCCATGCCTTCTTCTCCTTGGGATTGGTGGATGCTTGAGTCCCGCTGGCAGCGGTCTGGCCATCGGGCGCGGGCGCGTTTTTGCTGTCGGCCTCGGCGTCGATCGCGTGGATGGCGCTGTCATCGATGGTGGTCGATGGCGCGCAGGTGCCGCGCGGCGCGCTGCACACGAAACCGCCTTTGACGTTGGAGTGGAACAGCGAGCAACCGGCCAGCGGCATCAGGCCGAGCGCGGCGATGATCGGGGACATGCGCATGGGTCAGGCGCCCCCCTTGAGCCAGCTTTCGAGGAATTCGCGCGGGCGGAAGCCCAGCAACACCGCGCCATCCTCACGGACCAGCACCGGCGTGCCGGTGAAGCCATGGGCACGGGCGAAGGCCTCGTTGGCGTCGAGGCCGCTGGTGTCGCAGGCGTGTTTCGCGACATCCTGATCGCCATAGGCCCGCTCCACGGCAGTAGCCTTATCCTCGGCGCAGATCACGGCTTCGGAAATCGCCCGCGTGCCGAGGATCGAGATCGGCCGCTCGGTAACGTGCGCGCCCATGGCCTTGAGGGTCTGGTGCAGCGCGCGGCAATAGCCGCAGTGAAAGTCGCTGAAGACCGTGACATTAGGCGCACTGGCATTGCCACTACCCCATTCGATGGCCCCATTGGCCGGAAGGCTTGCAAGGCTCACCTTTTGAGCGGGAGCCGACGCCACCGCAGATTGGGGATGCGAGGGCGCAAGGCCTGCGCTCTCTGTCTCTTGCGCCTTTGCCGATGCGGCGGCGCCGACCAGCATATCAGGATTGATGGCCAGCAGGCGCGCGGCCGTCAGATCTTGATGCGTCTCCATGTCATAGATCCGCCCGACGATGAGGTAGCGGGCTGAGGGATCGATGTAGAAGAGGTTGGCGCCAGCCTGCACCTCGCAGATGCCCGGCACATGGGCGCAATCGACTTTGGTGACGGCGGTGCGCGGTAGGCGCTGGGTCAAAGCCCGCATCGCTGCCGCATTCCTCGCCAGAGCAGGACGAGCGCGCGTTGCCGTCGCGGCGCGGGCCTCGGCAATGGTCGGCAAGGTGCTCAGGGCAAGCCCGAGCAAAGGTAGCAGGCGCAGAAAGGATCGGGAGTGAGACACGCGAGGGGTTTCCTTCAATTGCGGATGAAGACGCCGTCGAGGAACACGACCTCGACATCGAGGCCGGTCGGCATTTCGACGACAGGCTGGTATTGCTCGGCGCGCTCGATCAGATATTTGGAGACCATGTCGCCGGACTGGGCGACGCCCTGACCAAGCCCGCCCTGGGCGATGTCCGACGGCGAGAGCGTCGAGCGCTGGCCATTCACGCTGACCGTGGGCGAGGTCAGATAGGCCGAGGAATTGGTCGAGAAGCCGCGCCCGAAACCGCCCAGCACACCGGCGATGAAGGCCTGGCCCACCAGATTGCCCGAGCGGTTGACCACGCGGCCGCGCACGCCGGTCTTGCCGCCAAAGGCGATGAAGCCCTTGACCTCGCTCACCGCGACTTTGCCGCCCGGCTGCGGGCAAGTCATGCGCTGGAGCTTCACATAGACCTTTTCGGACGAGAGATCGGCGAGCGCCGCGCCATTGACCATGCAGCCAACGATGTTGGTTTTGAGCAGCTTGCCTTGAGCATAGACCGAGCGCGCGGGGCCGGTGATGCGCAGCACGACGGGCAGCGGATCGGTCTGGCTCTTTGTGTTGGTCGTGGCATCGACGCCCACCACCACCTTGGCTGTCGCGATCGAATTGGGCGGCAGATAGTTCTCGCTGTCGGTGAATTGGGTCGTTTTGCCGGGCACCATGCGCGTCCCCGTCCCGCCTGTATCGCCGCCGAAGGACAGTAGCTTCACTTCGCTCGAACGTGGCGTGCTGGCCGGATCGATGGCAGCGCGAGCCGGATCCCCAGTGGGCTGCGCCAGAGGCGACCCGCTGGGAATCGAGGAGGACCGCTGATAGGTCGGCGGTGCGCCCGTTCCATAAAGCGCGCTTGGCCCGGCGGTCGCCCTCTGCATTTGGGTCGAGAGCGCGGAAATCTGGGACCGGAGCTGGTCGTTCTCGGTCTGATAGGCCGAGAGCACCTTGGAGCCATCGGTCTTGAGTGCCTGGTTCTGGCCCTGCAGATCCTCGATCTGTTTCTGGAGCTGATCGAGGCGGACGGAATCACCCTGCAGCGTCTTGATCTGGTTGCCCTGCGTGTTGAGCTGGTTCTCCGAGAGGGCCATCCATTCCTTGTCGGCCATCGAACGGTTGACCATGTCGTCGGTCGAGATCTTGATCGCCTTGGGATCGTCCTTCTTGTCCGCGCTGCCCGTCTGGGGCGTGGGCGAAGCCAGGATCCACCACATGCCGGCCATCACCAGCACACCCCCCAGACCCCACATGGCGATCTGCTGGCGTCGGCGAGTGACGGCATTGCGGGCGAGGTCATCGGTGCCGGGGGCTGCTGTGGCGGGACCGCCTTGCGTGGTGGGCGCGCTCATGGCTGACCTCCCGCATCGGCGCTGCGCTGAACAATGAAGGCCGTGGTTGCTTCACCGGGGGCCAGTCGCGGGTTGGTGATGCTCACAGCGATGGCGTCAGCAGGCGCAACCTTGTCCTCGCTCAGGACGCCGGGCTTGTTACCGCGGTTGGTGATCTTGAGCAGCTTGCCGGTGTAGGAGGCCCCCACATATTGCCCGACCATCTGGACGAGGAGCGTGTCGATTTTGACTGGCACCAGCGCGCGCCAGGTGATGTCGAAGCCTTCAACCGGCTTCTGGGCGTACATGGCCGCGATTAGGCGGGCCGAGGCGTCCTGCGCCGAGAGGCCAGCGGGCCATGTCTCGCCGACCGGGCGCGGATGCTCGACATCGGCATTGGCGATGAACACCTGCCGGGCGTCCGAGCCGCCGACGGCGCAGGTGAATTTGTAGACGAAGCCTTTGCGCGTCGTCCCGAAGAAGGAGATGGTCGGCTTGGAAAAGCCATTGGCGACGGAGAGGTAGATGTCTCCGCGTAGCGGCTCGTTGACCACCTGAAAATCGTCGGCCGGATTGGTCGCCTGCACCTTGGAGACCGAGGCGAACTGGTCATCCTTCAGCGAAATGCGGGTCAGATCTTTGGCCGAGGCCTCGCAATGGACCGTGCCATTGTCGGCCACCAGCAGCGTCTGATCGGCATAAGCGGGTGCCGCACTCGCAAGGCCGACGCCGATGAGGGCGATGCCAAGGGCGCGCTCAGCCCGCCAAAGGCGCGGGGCAAGGCTTGCCCCTGCCGACAATTCCAGAATGGCCATGAAGGAAAACCCTTGTGGGATGGCGCCGGGGAATGGGCCGCTCATGGCGTTTCCTCCGGCTTGGCAATCATCCCGAAGCCTTTGAGCTTCAGGGAGACGCCGTTGTAGGTCCAGGTGAAGCGGAAGGTGCGATGCTCGGAGGTCACCTCCTTGGAGGCGACCACGGTGTGGAGCGTGCCGCCCACCGTGCTGGTCAGCTTGTCGGGATCGACATGCATCGCATCGGGCGTGAAAAACTGGGTGATCTGCGAGCCTTGCTGCTCGGCCACCACTTTCATCAGTGCCTTCTTGACCTCGCCGCGGGCTTGCTCGTCGGTTACCTCAAGGATGGAATCCATCCAGTAGGTCAGGCTTTGGGGCGAGCGGTTGAGGGCAACCATCGCCACATCGCGGGTCACCATCTCAAGATAGTCGGGCGAGACCTTGGCGCTGCTTAGCGTGAGCGGGGTGCGCAGGGTCGGCACCAGCACGACCTCGCGATCTTTGTGTCCGGCAGAGACCACGCTGCCGACCGCGACGAGGCCCAGAACCAGCGATAGCAGCGCGAGGCCGTTGCGTTGGCGCAGGATGCTTTGCGATTTGTCGTGGGCGAGATCGATGTCCATCTCAGCCCGCCAACACGCGAAGATGGGACGGCGGGAAGCTCTTCATGGCGAAAAACTCGCCAGGAAGGTGCCAGTATCCAAAATGCAGGATCCAGGCCATCGAGCGTCCGGCGCGGAGTTTGCGATAACCGAACCAGGCCACGGTGGAGAACACCAGCCCGATGACGATATGCGAAGCCAGAATGCCCCAGATGAAGGGGGTGACCATCACCAGGAACTCATCCAGCGTCCAGAACCCGATGAGTTCGGGGTCATCCAGATGTTTGGGGATCGCATAGCGTTCCATCGCTGCCCGCCGTCACAAGAGTTTGTGGGGGATCGGGCCGGTCTGCGCGGGGGTGTGGGAGGGGCAAGTTCCCCGCGCAGCCGACCTTCTCGTCAGATGGTCGCGGTGACCATCGCGGTGACGATCGGCACGCCCGTGCCAGCGGCAACGCCCGTGCCGACCGGCACGGCAACCTGCGCCAGCGAGAAGCGACCGGAGGCCAGGCCGACGATGCCGCCAGCCAGGCTCAACACGGTGATCACCTTGCCGCCCGAACCGGACAGGAAGTTGGTGAACTGCGTGAGCGCGGTGTTGAACGAAGTGTCGGTGCCGGCAAAGGCGGCGCCCGGGCCGAGTATGGCCGCCGCCACCACAGCGACACCGAGATAGGGCAGGATCGAGGCGCGCTTGGGCGCCGGCAGAGCAAGGGACGTCATGGGGTAAGTCCTTTCGAGAGGGCCAGGAATGATTTGCTTCCTGTGCCGATCCGAAGGCTCCGCCAGACGGGGACTCACCGACAAGGTGGGTCCCGCCAAATTGGCGCTAAATCAAGTAAAATTCCAAGGCCGGGCGTATGCTCGACTCGATTCGGCCCAACAGGTGTGTGGGAAGCGCCCAGTCGCGGGCGAAACAAGACGGGGCTTGTTTCAATCTCGCGCAAGGGTGGGCGCTCAGCGCCCATTATCGGGCTGAAATCATGGGGCAACAGGAGATTGATATGGGGGCAGGCCATGAAAGAGGATCAGATAAGGGATAATCATCAGCCGCGATCTCAAACCGCACATCGCCTGAAAATGAGCCCGGCGGCGTTTCGCGCGCTTAGCTTGGCGCTGCACAATCTCTCGTCGCGCGAGCTTGAGCTTTGCTCGCCCAGACGCCTGCTGACCACAGTGCTGTCCTCAGCGAAAGAAGAGATATTTCACATTCCTCTCAATGTGTTGGATGGAATTTGCCATCACGACGCGCTGATAGGCGAGGTGCCGATCAACATCCGGGTCGATTCCAAAATCAACGATCGGCTGCGTGATTTTCGCGATGAGGCTGGCCGCCGTCTCGGCCGATCGGTCAGCGTGATCGAGGCGATCAACGCTTGTGCCCATGTGATGAACAAGGGTCTTTGAGCCAAAGCAACGACATTGCCTGAAACTTGACAAAAGTCGCCCTCCCGCGCCGGTTATGGTTAACGCCGCAGCGCGCCGAGGAGAACTATGACTGAGCCTATCAATCCCAATGATGACTATACTTTAGTATCCCAGGAGCGGGCGGCCTTGGTATCTGAGGTCCCGGTTTCTGGGAGCCATTGCGCCTTGCTTCGGGACCGAATCAACCGCGATGGCCGGTCAATGGCAGAAATCGCATCGCTGGCGGGGATGAGCCGCCGCCAGCTTGGTCGTCTCCTAGACGGCCAGAAGCCTTTGCGGCTCGTCGATCTCAAGCGGCTCTCAGCTATTGTCGGGATCGATGCCGCAAAGGCGGTCATTGCCATTGAGGTGATCGGTGATTGGAGCGCCTATGATGAGCCAGTGCTGGAGATCCTCATCCGGATGCTGGCACCCGTTTTTAAGAAGGTGGATGCCAGCGCCGATTTCCCGATGGAGCCTTTGTCGGTGGCCGCCGAAGAGAAGTTCACGTCGTGGCTCGCCGACATTCTGATCACCAATCAGAAGCAGATCCGACAGCGCCGCGATGAGTTCATAAAGCTGCCCACGCTCTGAAAGCCCCTCGGCCCGCACAATATGGGCAAACGGTTGCATCTCCCTCGGGTCGCCGCAGCCGCAACGAATTGAGGAGTGCCAGACTATTCGCGAAGCGGCATAGGCGTCGCAAGCTGCCGCTGCAGATCGTGTCCCGGGACGTGGTGTAGGATCTGGCGGGTGGTCACCGTGCTTTTCGGATAGGTTTGGGTTGCGAAGCTCGAACCTGGAGAACCACGATGACCGCTTCCATGATGCACCTGCGCGCGCTGGTCGAGAAGGCCCCTGACGCGGATATTTTGCGCGAGATGATCTCGTTTGCCGCCGGGCGTTTAATGGAGATGGAGGTCGGCGGCTTGACGGGGGCGGGCCACGGCGAGAAGTCCACTGATCGGCTTGTCCAGCGCAACGGCTATCGCGACCGCGACTGGCAAACCCGCGCGGGAACGGTGGAACTGCGCATCCCCAAGTTGCGCAAAGGCAGCTATTTTCCCGGTTTTCTGGAGCCGCGCCGGATGGCCGAGCGAGCGCTGACGGCGGTCATCCAGGAGGCCTATGTGCATGGCATCTCGACCCGTTCGGTCGATGACCTGGTCAAAGCGCTCGGCATGGACGGCATTTCGAAGAGCCAGGTCAGTCGCCTGTGCGAAGAGCTCGACGAGAAGGTCAACGCCTTCCTCGAACGCCCGATCGAGGGCGACTGGCCGTACCTTTGGATCGATGCCACCTATGTCAAAGTCCGCCAGAACGGCCGGATCGTCTCGGTCGCGGTGATCATCGCGGTGGGCGTCAATAGCGACGGTCGCCGCGAAGTGCTGGGCATGGACATCGGGCCATCCGAGGCAGAACCCTTCTGGACCGCCTTCCTGCGCAAGCTGACGCGCCGGGGCCTGCGTGGGGTGAAGCTGGTGATCTCCGATGCTCATGAAGGCATCAAGGCGGCGGTGTCCAAGCTGCTGTGCGCAACATGGCAGCGTTGCCGCGTCCACTTCATGCGCAATGCGCTCGCCCATGCTGGCAAGAGTGGCCGGCGCGTCGTCTCGGCATTCATCGGCACCGCCTTTGCCCAGGACACGCCTGAGGCAGCCAGCCAGCAATGGCGTTCCGTCGCCGACCAGATGCGCCCAAAGCTCCCGAAACTGGCGACTTTGATGGACGATGCCGAACCCGACGTGCTGGCCTACATGACCTTCCCAAAGGAACACCGCGCCAAGTTGCACAGCACGAATCCCATCGAGCGCCTCAATGGCGAGATCAAGCGCCGCACCGAGGTCGTGGGCATCTTCCCCAACGAGGCTGCGATCACCCGCCTGATTGGTGCCATTCTCATGGAACAGTCCGACGAATGGGCCGTCCAGCGCGGGCGCTACATGTCCCTTGAAACCATGGCGCCGGTGAGCGACAATCCCATCGTCATGCTCTCGGCTGTGACCGGTGCATGATCGGCTCAAGCTGATGCCGAAATTGGCGGTGGCCCAGATAAGCTACACCACGCCGCGGGACACGATCCCGCTGCATGGTCACCAGAATGCTCGAGACGTAGTGAATGGTCTCGGTGATGCGGGGCACCCGGCCTGTTGCCCGTACGCGGCCTGCGCCAGCATTGTAGGCGGCCAACGCTAGGTCAAAGCGGCCGAATTCATCGAGCAAGCCGCGTAGATAACGGGCCCCGGCACGCATGTTCTCACGCGGATCCAGGATGTTGCGAACTCCCAGAATACGAGCGCTGGCCGGCATAAGTTGCGCGAGGCCAGTCGCGCCCTTGGGGCTGATCGCTATAGGGTTGTATCGACTTTCCTGGATGATGAGGGCGTCGAACAATCGAGCGGGCACGCCCGCCTCGCAAGCGGCGGCTACCATACTCGAATACCATACGGCGCGACGGCGCTCGGCCTGGCCTGGCAGTTGCGGACTGGGTACATAAGGCTCTGCCAAACAAGGCATCGGATCAGTGGGCAGTTCGTCGCGGAGGGTTTTCTGCCGTCGCGAAGCTGGGATTGCCCGGCGCGGTTTTTGACTGCCATCCGCCACGGGCAGTTTGTGCTCAACCATGCTGGTGAAATCGTCCAGTAGCAATGAGGCAGCACTACCATGCTTCCCATCATGATCGGGGACACGGAGGGCAAACGACTGGAACTTGCCTGCTGAACTGTCAAAGTTCTCCAGGGTGACACTCTGCGCGGCGAGCATCGACGGGTAAGCTGAAGAGCCGATCATAGCGGCAAGCAGCAGAAATCTAAATTTCACAGTCCCGATCTTTCAATCGGGCCCAATCCGGTTATCGCGCTGCTAGTCTCGGATAAATAGTCTCTGGGGGCAAGGCTGGAGCGCCCACTTTACCGCAGGCGCCCCACATATCATCAAATCTTGGTGCCGTAACGGGCGACAAGACCCGCCAAAGTTGCGTTCTCGGTTACAGCTTGGTCAGTTATCAAGGCATATTCCCAAGGTTTGCCATCCCCTTCTGCCGCAAATTCATTGGCATGTTTGATCCACTCGGCGGCAGCTCTCGCCTTTTCCTTGACAATGGGATCGTCCATTTCCCGCTCAGCCTTGATCTCTGCGATCAGTTTCCGATCGGAAAGCTCAACGACGAAATCCGGTTCGTATGGCTTACCTGGCTGGTATTCGATGCGGAATTGATTGCGCGCCGGCTTGAGCCAACGGATCACGTCCTTCTCAAATTCGCTGTCGATCAAAACGGCAAACCGGCGCTCAGGATCAGAATGGAATTTGTGAAATTTGTAAGGGCTCTTTTGCCCCCCACGAAACGTGTATCCCGGCGTTGCTGAAAGTGGATTAGCGGCCTCTGTCAGCAGTAGCGATTTGGCAGGTGAATACGCAATATTCTGGGGTTCAAGACTGCGGAAAGACCGAACCTTGGTTGCGCGATATTCTGCCGGTGTCTGCCGGTAATGTTGCTTCATTTGGACCATGATGCGCTGCGCCAAGGCCTTGCCCTGGGCCAGCGCGACATTTTCGACATCGTCTTCACTTTGCAGGTAGCTGCGCAAGTGATCCACCATTTGCCCCGCCAGCTTATACAGCAGGTCGGCCTGGCTATCATAATCGACCTCAGGATAATCCATGAGGAAGCGCACGATGTAATTCTCGATCCGATCCTCTCGTGGTCCATCCAGGGCGCGCGCTAGTTCGCGCTGGGTTTGATCGCGCAGATTTCGTACCAGCAAGCGATCCGAGATAGGCTGGAACCGAATGTCGCTGATCCCCGAAAGGTCAAAATCCTCGAACCAGAAATTGACCTCACGGCTTGGCAGAACGACGATTTCTGGAATTTCGATGCTGTTATCGGCGATGCTGGCGGTCACGACAGCGACCAGTTGATCGACATCAGGCTGGACGACAATGCCCTCCAGCGTGCCCTGTCGAGCCTTTGAAATCCGGCGAACGTCCTCAGCAATACGCTTTTGGACTTCGGGGCTTTTCAATTCCTTGTGGCCACCCTTGAGCTCGCGCTCATACTTCTCGCGGATAAGATCGATGGTCAACTGAGCGACCTGTCGGTCTTCGGGTGTTTCAAAGATGACCGGCGCTAGTACTTCGCGAACCTTGTCGTCGTCATCAGGAACCTGAGGGGCTGAGCCAGTCAGCGCGGCCTCGAAAGCCGTGGGTACAGTCAGCACCGTCTGTGGCGCGGTGGTGATGTCCCCCCCTTCGCCGATCGTGTATTCCTTGATCTGGACGATCGAATCCGCTTCGCGTGCCTTCTTGATGACCTCGTCAAACCGATCATGCGCGATCACGGTTAGTGTATCGACCGCCTCGTTCCCCGTCCGCTCGCCGTAGGGCAAGCGCAGACCACGCCCAAGCGTCTGCTCGGTCAGGATGTCTGACGCTGAAGCACGCAGCGGCACGATTGTATACAGGTTGGTGACGTCCCAACCTTCCTTCAGCTTGTTGACGTGGATAACAATATCGGTGTCGCCAGCTTCTTCCAGACGAACCAGACGCGACATGGCATCGTCGCTTTCCTCACCCTTCAGGTTTGAGTGAACTTCGATCACGCGCCCCTTATAGGCCCCCTTGAAGAACTCCTCGCTCTCGATCCGCGCCTTCAACTTGCCTGCATGGGTTGTGTCCTGCGCTACGACGAGCATGAAGGGGAACACCCGCTTACGTCCGGTCTGCCGGGCATAAAGCTCCAGTTCGGTCTTCACGAACTCATGATAATGAACCCCGTCCTCAAGCATGATGGCTTCAAGGCCATCAGGGTCATAGTCTTTGGGATTGAAGTCGGCGCGGGTCGCAACCGCAGGCTCCTTTACAAAGCCATCCGCCATGGCGTTGCCCAAGCCATAGTTGAAGATGACGTTGCGGAACTCTTTGTTGGTCCCCACCGCTTTCGGCGTTGCGGTCAGTTCGAGACCCAACTTGGGATTGAGTTCGAACAGGGTCTTGGCCCCAGCCTTGGCGCGATAGCGGTGCGCCTCGTCCATCAACAGTACCAGATCGGGCAGCTTTGACAGGTAGTCGAAATAGCTGTCGCCCAGGGTCTCCCGGAAGCTACGGATTTTTCCGCCTTCCTTGTTGATCTTGTCGACGTTGAAGATGTTGATGATCGCCTCTGAGCCGAACAGGTCGGCGCCGCGAATGCCGCGCCCTTCCTGCCACGTATCGCCGGTGACGATCACCGGCGGCGTCTGGGCGAATTGCGAGATACCGCGGAACACGTATTTGGGCGAGGATTGCTTGGAAAAATCGGCAATCAGCTTGTCATAGATCGTGGTGTTCGGCGCCAGCACGAAGAAATTCTTCGAGCGGCCGGACAGATAGAGATAGGCAATGAAGGCCCCCATCAGACGTGTTTTGCCCACGCCTGTGGCCAGCGAAAAGCAGACCGACGGGAACTCCCTCTCAAAATCGGCAACGGTCGGGTATTGGGCTTTGATCGCCTCCAGCAACGCCACCGGATCGGTCTCAGCGCTGAAGTCCATATGGCTCAGCACATCCCCAAGGATCGACAACGAGTTTTCCTGCGGCGCGCGCAGTGAAAGGCGCTGGGCAATCTGACGCCGGATGCGGGCTTCGTTCACCGGCTCACTCATCGCCAGCCTCCCCGCCGAACAGGTCCATGGCATCGGGCTTGGCCTTGCCGCCGCGCCGGCCCTTCTTCGGAGCTTCATCCTCCGTAGGCTCGCCATCCTCCTCGGCCATGGGCAGGTTCTGGATGTTCAACGAATAGTCGTCACGGCCCCATTCGCACTTTTGCAAGATCGAGGTCGGGATCTTCACCAGGGTCAGATTGTCAAAGGCATCGGCCCTCGTATCGAACGCCTTGCAGCAAATCAGGAGGCTGCGGTCCGGGCCAACATCATGCGCGATTTTAGCGCAGGCATCATGGGTCAGCGCCTGCGTCGTCACATAGATGAAATCGGTCTCCGTCGAGTGGCCGTGCCGCCAATATTCCTGCGGATCTTCGGCGGGAGCGTAGGTGAAGCCCATATGCTTGCACATGGCTTCGGCCAGCATCGCCGGATTGTAATCCTTCGCGATCACCCAGTTCCCGTACTTGTCTTGCTCAAGCAGCGAAGGGGCTAAAGTGAAGTATCGGAAGCCGCCACCCCCCTTCCAATCAACTATCTTACTTACGCCACCTTGGTCAATTCCATCCACTACCTTAACAAGGCGCGGCATTATGTGCGTAGTCGCGTGATCCCCAATTTCGACCATAATCCAGCGCCGTCCCATTTTATGGGCCACTGCTCCCGTCGTCCCAGATCCTGCAAATGAATCCAAAACAATATCCCCAGGACGAGTTGCTACCTCGAGAGCTCTTTGGACGATTTTCTCAGGCTTTGGGGTGTCGAATGATTTTTCCCCTTCAAAAATCCCCTTCAGTTCTGCGCTCGCATTCCGTGTGCTGCCCGCAAAATCGTAAGGCCACCATGTCTGAGGAACGACACCATCCTTCACTTCGCTAAGAAATTTCTTCTCAACCGGGAAATCTGCATCCCCATCCTTGCCCCAATAAATTCTTTTTTCAGACTGAAGCTTGGTAAGCTCAGCGGGAGGACGACGCCAGGAACTACCTTTCGGTGGCCAAACATCTCGTCCAGCATCATTGGTCAGGGCATAATAATCCCTCTCGCGAAATTCAGCGCGCGTCAAAGGAGTGCCAAGCCACGCTCCTCGTGGATCATTGTCTGGGTTTTTATAATTTGCTACCTGCTTTTCACTTCGCGGTATCAAATAAGGCCTCCAAATCGCTGATTTTTTGAAGACCAACACCATATTGTGCGTCTGCGCAATCGTAGACGCATTGTTTCCTGGAGTATCCTTTGATTGCCATACAATATTGGATACGAAATTTTCTCTACCAAAAATTTCGTCGCAAAGAATTTTCAGATAGTGAGATTCGTTGTCATCAATAGTAATCCAAAGTGAACCATCATCACTAAGCAAATTCCTGATTATTTCGAGGCGATCCCTCATCAAACTAAGCCAAATTGAGTGCTCAACACCGTCATCATAATGTGTGAAAGCAGACCCAGTATTATATGGAGGATCGATAAAAATACACTTCACCTTGCCAGCATAATCCTGCTCCAGCGCCTTGAGCGCGAGCAAGTTGTCGCCCTTGATCAGCATATTATCGAAGATGTCGCCCTCACGCCGCACTTGTGCGTGATAGCTCTTCGAGGGGTCCTCGATCAGAATACGCGGCTCCAGCTTAGGGCGTTCATCCTTGCCGGGCCAGGTCAGTTCAAGCTTGGTCTTTTTGGTCATAACAATGCGATAGCGCCTTCTCAGTCGATTGTCTCGCCCGCGGTGGGAGTTTTGAACGGCAAGCCCAACCTCTTGGCCTTGCTGATAACGGCATTGCGGCTCGTGCCGCCCAACACTTCGGCAATCTGGGCTGCCGAGTGCCCGGAAAGCCACAACTGCCTGAGCATCTCCACCCGCTTTCCCGACCATGGGCCGCCATCGGTATCGTCAGACCAGCCATTGCCAATCACTGCCGCTGACGCCGCCATTCGCCGGTCCAGCAACTCCAATTCCCTGCGTGTCGCAGCCTGCGCCTCTTGATTGGCAAGGAACTTCCGCGAACCGGGGAAAAACTTCTTACTGTGCTCGATCAAATCTTCGAGTTCCGCGGCGAGCATGGCCCGCTTGACGGCCAGATCATCGCCGATCGCGGGCACTGCATGGGGCTTAATGATCGCGATTGAAGGCTTTTGCGGCGGCGTCTGTTCCGAGGCGCTCAACCGCTTTGGCAGGCCGAGCCGATAGGCTTTGCCGATCACTGCGTTTCGCTTGACCCCGCCCAACGTGCGGGCAATCTCATCAGCAGAAATGCCATCGGCCCACATCTGCTTCAGCGTCGCCAGCCTTGTCGGCGTCCAAGTTCCATTGGACTGATCGACCGTCTGCGGAGTTGGAGATTGTATCGCTACCGTTTCGCTCTTGGATGGCGCGGCACTGACTGGATGAGCAGCCGGCGATGGCTTGGTGGCACTCTGAGGATCATCGGATGGGTCAATCTGTTTCGCTGCTTCCTTCGCTGCATTAGCGCGAAGAGCGGCACCGACTTTTGCGAGGACCGATTCGGCATCCTCAATTGGCGCCTCCGCCTCGGGTGCTGCCGGCGCGTAGAAGCTGCCCTCTATCCATGTCGGAGCAATGTCCCGCTCAGCTCTGGGATAACCTGAACGCCAACGGACCATGTAGAGCGGCTCAACCTCAATGAGCACATCCGTTCGGCGCCAAAGCAATTCTTCTTGGGCTTCGGCGCGGCGACGCAAGGCACTACGCTGGTCAACATAACGGGCAAGCAGATTGTCATTTTCTGCCTCAAGGTCAGCAATCACAGCGTTGAGCGCGATTTGGGCCTCTATGCTGGTATCTGGCCGGCGCCGTCTCTGTCGCAAAACACCGATTTGATGATCCAGTTGCCTGGACTTCAGCTTCACGGTGCGATCAAGCGCTTCGATCTCACGCTGAGATTGCTCATAAAACGCCCCCAGTTCCGCGTTTGTGGATCGTTGCCAGCGGGCATAGAAGGCGCCCTCTTCCTCACAGAGCATATCGTCCAGGATCTGAGGCGGCTCTTCGTAGCAATAATCGAGGCTACTCCATGAGCATTGCGTCAAGTGCAGGGCTCGCCAGGAAGGGATGACATTGTCCCGATCATCGCAGGCGACGATCAATGTCCGGCTCAAAATGTCCCGTTCACTTTGGATAGTCGCCTGGGCTGCCAGAAGCCAGCCACGCTGCCCACGAAAGGCAGCGACATGCTTCCAGTCGCCTTCATAGGAACTGAAATCGAGTTCGAGGCTGATCGGGACCTGACCAATCTCGGGAATCATGGCGTTATGCAGCCATCGCACTTTCGGGGCGACTTGAACCAGCAGCCACTGTCCACCGCAGCGTGAAAAGCGGCTGAATCGTTGGCTTCTGATTCAACTGGTCGGCAAATTCATCAAGCATGTCCTCAACTTTTCGTCGGGCGTCTTTGCGGCGCTGGAATTTGGAAAGCTTGATGTCATCAACCTCGTTCTCCATCCGCTTGATTTTTCGTGTAATTTCAATCTTGTCCTGCATAGAGGCATCAGCCGCACGCTTCTGCTTTTTCAAGTCTTTGATCTCGGCTTCCAGCGCAGCAATTTGCGCATCGAGTTCGACCTCAACGTCCGCTGCATACCGATCGAGCCGGTCACTCTCTGCCTCAAGCCATGCCTCATTTTCCTTGAATACGCGGTCAGAAAAGCTGCCAAAAAGCCCATCTCGGATGCCCGAAAGGCGTGGCTCGTCCGGTTGCTGAGTTTCGACACCCAGATCATCAGCGGGGGCAAGAAGCAATTGATCGGCCACCTCGGCCTTGATCGGTTTCCCATGGTCATCAACACATGCGATCAGCAATTCTTCCCGCAGGGCATTGGCGGACGGCATCACCGCCTTGAACACCTGCATCCAACCGGACTGCCCCACAAGACCACGAGCGGCGCCAAGCTGGCCGCCATATGGGAAGCTTTCCGGCTTGAACCGGACCTTGACAATCTGACCGGTGTGATCGCGGCTTTTCGCGGCTTCGACCAACTCGGCGCCCAGCCCTTCGTTAACTCGAAAAAACTGCCAATCACGTTCGTCTGCTTGTGGCCACTCGGTCGTGTAAGTCTGGCCGTTGATCGTGAAGACTTCCGAACCTGGATGATCGAATTGCGCGTTGGCAAGCTCGGCATGGGCTACCATGAGTAGCCGTTGGCGATATTCCGGAACGACGCGCTGCAATTCCTTACCGCGATCCTGAAGCTTTGAAACGACGGTAGCATCCATCTCGCCAAGCAACTTGTTGCGCGCGGCTTCAAATGCTGCATCGATATGATCTTGAATGCGAGATTTTAACTCGTTGAATTCAAACTCGATTTGATCCGGCGTCCGCCCCTCTTGGACGATACGCAAGACTTCCTTCTCGAAGTCAACGCCGCTCATCAGAGTGCCGAGAACCTCGTCGCTGGCACCAAAAACGCCTTCAAACAGATGGAACTTTTCACTCAAAAGTTCATGGATGCGCTGCTCGGTCTGATTGGTGAGATCGAGCATGTTGACGACAGTGACGTCGATCTTTTGCCCATACCGATGGCATCGCCCAATACGCTGCTCCACACGCTGTGGATTCCACGGTAGGTCGAAGTTGACCAGCAACGAGCAAAATTGAAGATTGATACCTTCAGCGCCGCTCTCGGTGGCGATCAGGATTGCCTTCTCGTCGCTTTTGAAAGCTTCTACGATAGCCGCCTTCATATCGGCGCTCTTCGAACCGGAAACCTTGTCCGTCCCTTTATGGCGGGCGAGCCATTCAGCATAAATCCGACGACTTTCGTCATCAGAATTGGAGCCATTCATCAACACGACCTTGCCTGCATAGCCGTGCGTATCCAGCAAATCCCGAAGGTAACGCTGGGTTCGAACGCTTTCAGTAAAAATTACTGCCTTTCTTGTGCCGCCCTTCGCATGGATCTCATCCATGACCTGCGGCAGACGCTTGAGCAGTTCCTCGCCCTTGGCATTCTTGGCAATGGATTGGGCAAGTGCAAGATAGCTTTGCAGCTCAAGGATTTCCGCCTCGATCATCTCAGGCGTGATATGGACATCATCGTCCTCATCTTGGTCCTGATCGGATTCCTCGATTGTCGTACCAAAATCCTCAATATCATCCGTCATGCTCAAGGATGCAGCTTTTCGACGCTGCAACCGCTCAATCAGTGCTTCGAGATATTTGGCAACTGCGAAACTTGAGGAACCCAAGATCTTCCGAACTTGCAAAACGACCAACTGGTTAGCGCGGTCCCCATATGAAACTGTATCCGTGCGTTTCAAAAAAGTCGAAAGCTGCTCATAGAGATCTCGCTCCGGCTGCGAGGGATCGAAATGAAAAGTCTTCGCATTTCGCTTCGTGAAGCTGATGTGACCAGCTTCCTGCACCTGCCGCCTCAGCGACCGGTGACAAATGGGCTTGAGCCTGTCGCGGAGAACGTCCAACGCTGCTGACGATGCGCCACTACCTGCATATTGTGCCCGAAATGCATTTTCGCCGCCAAAGTGCTCATCATCAATTATTGAGATGATGCCGTATAGCTCCATCAATGAGTTCTGAAGCGGCGTTGCGGTTAGCAGGATCTTGAAGTGATCCTGCAGGGCATCTTTGAGGTCTTTCGCTCGGGCAGAGCCCCCCTTGCGATAGACGTTGCGAAGGCGATGAGCTTCATCGAAAACCACCAAATCCCAGCGGACTTGTCGCAAATCATCAGCTTTCCGGGCGGCAAATTCATACGAGACGATGACAATGCCATCCACAGCTTCGAACGGTCGGCGATTTCCAGCCTGCCGTAACGCACGATAGGTGGTCGCTTCGATGATCTCGCTGCGAAGCGAAAATTTCTCGTAGAGTTCTTGCTGCCATTGCTTTCGAAGCGAGGCGGGAACAATCAAAATCATTCGCCGCCGATGTTCGGCCCAGCGCTGTGATAGTACCAAGCCGGCCTCGATGGTTTTGCCCAAACCGACTTCATCTGCCAGCAGCACCCCCTTTGAAAGCGGAGACTTGAGCGCAAACAGAGCTGCGTCAACCTGGTGAGGGTTCATCTGAACTCTTGCGGAGGTCAATGACCGTGTAAATGCACTATCATCGACACCTGCCAGGGTGATTTTATGAGCCTGATAATGCGCTTGAAGAGAAGTGTACAAAGCTCTCACCCACTTGAAAAATCAGATAAATTCTTATTTCTTCGACCAAAACCGAAATAATGAAATTCGGCCAAATTTCCCCTCCGCCCTATCTATAAGCCATATCGGCAAAAGGAGCGAGATGAAGATAATTGATATGGTTTTGATTTCAAATATTTTTGAAAAGTAGGCGATGATCAAGGCAAATAAGGAGAGTGATGCAATTAACAAAACTGTGCGCTTGGCGAAGGCCAAGCTTTGGGGAATCTCTTCAAACGTGAGGAAGTGCATTTCTTTCACACGCTGACGCTCCGCATCAAGCTCTGCCTGCTTGCGACGCATTTCTTGCCGAAGCTCAAATCGATCGGCCATCAATTTTTCAATTGGAGGATTCACTTCCTTCAAGGCCACAAGCAAGCGCTCATCAGTAATCGATGTCAGTCGATCTTCAATCATATCAAGCGCTCAACGCAAAAATTTTCTCACTCATCGCAGGACTGATCTCGCCATGCTCAAGAAGATATTGAAACAAGGCCCCCCCGAGCTTGACCAAAGCCTCTTTTTCGACATCGTCACCGCCGCGACTTAGATAAGTCCAAGCGGTTTCTATTGAGCGCGCATATGCTTCATCGAGGCCGGCTTGATCCGGTCGGCCCTCACCAGTCAAAACCCATGCAGCGCTTACCTTATAGCGCTCTGCGAAGCCCAGAATGACGCTGGCAGGCGGCTCTCGCAGCCCCTTTTCATAATTCACCAGCGCCCCGTGCGAAATCCCAAGCTCCGAGGCGACATCGGCTTGGTTCAGGCCGAGTGCCTTTCGGATCTCCAGAATTCGCCCTCCGATGCTCATCCAAAAATTCCCCTTCCAAGGGCCTTGACGAATCTCACATATGTGAGTTAACACACTTATGTAAACTTTTTACAGATGAATGTCTGTAAAATACAACAGGAGATGCGCTCATGCAAACAGTGCTTTTGCGTGTGCTTCGATGTGCGGCCTGCCTTCATCGAGCGTCGAAATGCGGCTCGCGACTGCCAGTATTGGAGCCCTGAAATGACTTCACGCCGCAGATTGGTGCCATTGGCAGAAATTCAGCAAGCCTATGACTGGTGGACCAGCTTGGGCCACACGGCCGCTGGCGTCGACATTCGCGCCGATGGCGTCACCTTCATCCCCCCGACCACCCAACCAGTTGGAAGTGCATTCGATGCGTGGAAGGCAAAAGACCAGGGTCGTGACCGGACTGCACATAGTCGGTAAGCGATCTGCCAAAGGCTGCATATGGTACGTCTATGCGTGGCGTGGCGGGCCCTGCATCCACAAGGCATTTGGCGAGCGGCCGGTGGTCGATCTGGCCCTCATCATGAAGGCAGAGAAGGCCCGTTCCCCAACCAAGGGGGCACTTGCAACCCTTGACGATGTTCTGGATCGCTATCGCCAAAGTCCCGAATTCTCAAAATTGGCCGAGAGCACCAAGCGAGATTACCGTCTGTGGCTGGATCGCATCAGCGAAAAATTCGGCCAAGCGCCAATCGCTGCCTTTGAAGATCAGCGCATGCGCACCGAGATCATCGATTGGCGCAACACGTGGGCAGATCAGCCGCGCACCGCCGACAAAGCAAGCGTCACAATGGCCACCGTTCTTGGCTGGGCGCAGGGCGAAGGCATCCTCCCGGTCAACATTGCGACTGGGATTCGACAACTCCATCATGTCAACAAAGCCGACCAAATCTGGGAGGACAGGCACTGGGAGGCCATGCGAGGCAGCAAGGACAAGAATGGTCGCTCCCTCTATTCCGACCACCTGGATCGCGCCCTGCGCCTTGCGAGCCTAACCGGCTTGAGATTGGGAGATCTGGTTCGCGTTGCCTGGGAAGACGTAGGAGAAAAGGCCATCATCCTGACCACCCGAAAGCGCAAAGGGCGAGCCATCATACCAATCCTCCCTGACCTTCGCGGGTTGCTAGACTCCATTGGCACTGGGGCAGGCCCAATCCTGAGAAACAGTCGCGGCGAGCCTTGGACCGAAAGCGGACTGGGAAGCGTGTTCCAGAAGGCCAAACCTGATGGCTTCGACCGCACCATGCACGACCTGCGTGGGACCTATGCAACCTGGCTCGCCATGCGCGGGCTGACCGATGAAGAGATCGCGCGAACCATTGGCTGGACGGCCAAACGGATCAGCGAAATTCGCAGCCGATACGTCGATGAAGCACGTGTCATTGTGTCGATGGTGGAGCGCCTCAGCGCCTAGCGGTTTACAGAGTTTGTAAACTGGCCCTGATCTGGAGGGATCGCGATGGACCTAAGTTATTGTTTTTATGGTAGCGGAGGAGGGACTCGAACCCCCGACACGCGGATTATGATTCCGCTGCTCTAACCAGCTGAGCTACTCCGCCACATGGGCCGCTTTTGGCGCTTCGGATCTATCCTCGTCGCCGGGCAGGCCGCGCTCTTAGGCGGGTGGGGCGACGGGGTCAATCGGGTTTTTTGGTATTTTACGCAATATTCTGGCGGGGCTGTGGAAAACGTGGAGCCCCTTGCGGAAAGTGCCCCGGAACGGCCGGTATGGCGGCGTTCCGGGGCGGGGTATCAGAAGCGGTTGGAGAACTTCAGGCCGAAGATGCGCGGCTTGATCGTGTACGTGCGGGTCGAGTCCGAGCACACTTCGATCGCGCAGAAGGTGTTGCGCGACAGCTGACCGCGCTTATCGGCGATGTTGTCGATGTAGAACTGGACGCTCCACTTGTCCTTGCTGATCCCGGTCGAGAAGTCGACGCTGGTAAAGCCCGGAACGTCGCCGAGCAGCGTGTCCTTGAGTGTGTCGAGGTTCGACGTCGACGAGGACTGGTGGTTCGCTGCGAACTGCAGGAACGAGCCGAGTTCACCGATCTTGTACTCGTAACGCGCCTGGATCTGGCCCTTGAAGCGCGGCTGGCGGGGCAGGCGGGTGCCCTTGGCAGCAGCGGTCTTGTCCGCGTCGCCGGCGCACGAGCTGAACTGCTCGGTGCTGCCGGACGAAGTGAGAGCGCAGAAGTCGGTGGCGAGCTTGGCGTCGTTGTACGAGCCCGAACCCGACAGCGAGAAGCCGCCGAAGCGCAGGTCGAAGTCGGCTTCGATACCATAGACGCGTGCGTCGCCCGCGTTCAGGGTCAGGCCGTTGCCGTTGTAGCCGACCGGGACCACGAAGTATTGAACGCCCTTCCACTTTTCATAGTAGGCGGCTGCGTTCAGGCGGAAGTGGCGCCCCCAACCGGTCTTGAAACCGATTTCGAAGTTGGAGAGCGTATCGGCCTTGTACGGATGGTCCGGCGCGATGGTGTTGCTGCCACCCGGACGGAAGCCCGTCGAATAGGTGAAGTAGACCATCTTGTCGGGGCGGATCTGGTACGAGACGCTCGCCTTGTGGGTTTCGCCGCCTTCGCTGTAGGGGTGCGCCACCGAGACGTTGTCGCAAGCTTCGAGGCGCGGTGCGGTGAAGGGGACGGCGCAACCTGCATCCTGTGCGGTCGATGCCACGCCTTCAAAGCCGATGGCCTTGTTCTTGGCGCGGAACAGGCGGACGCCGCCGGTGACTTTGAGGTTGTGGACGACTTCGTAGGTGCCTTCGGCGAAGAGCGCGTAGTCCTGATAGGTGCGATCGACTTCGGTCAGATAGAAAGCGTCACGACGCAGGTAGGACTGCTGTCCGTCGGACGAGCCGCTGATGCCGGCGATCGAGTAATCTTCGTTGATGCTCTTCTTCTGCCACTGGTAGAAACCGCCGACAGTCAGGCTGAACGGCCAGGACTTGGGCACCGAGATGCGCACTTCCTGCGTGAACTTGTTGTAGGTGTTGTCGCCGTGGTATTCCTGCGTCGGGTTGATCGTCGACCCGTCGCTGTTGTGGAACCAGATCGACGAGGTGTTGCCCGGCGTGTCGTAGGCGACGGTGTAATAGGTGTAGTCGTTCGAGTTCTTGATCCGGCGGTGGAAATAGCCGGTCGAGGACACCACGTCGAAATCGCCCACCTTGCCGTTGATGGTCAGCGCGGCCTGCATCCACGCGTCGCGGTTTTCGGTCGGGCTGAAGTCATGCACGGCAAGGTCGCCGACCTTGGGGTCGTAGTTGAACGAACCCTTGGCATCGAGATACTGGTAGACGTACTGGGGCATGAAGGTCCAGTCGCCTTCCTGAACCAGGACCGAGATGCGGCCGCCGTATTCGTCGACGGTGTTGAAGTTGTTCTGCGCCACATTGCGGTTGTTGATCGTATAGCTGCCGGTCTGGCTGTAGCCGCTTTCGCTCGAAGAATCGGCGCCATAGATCGGGTAGGTGTGCGTGGCGGGCTTGTTGTCGATGTAGCCGCCCTGGTGGTCGTAGAAGCCGACGATGCGCACGGCGACGTTGTCCGTCACCGGGATGTTGAGGAAGCCTTCGTCGACGGTGCCGAAGCCACCCTTGTCGTACTTGTTGCCTTCGATGTCGAAGCCGCCCTCGATCTTGCCGAGCTTGGGCTTGTTGGTGATCAGGCGCAGCGTGCCCGACAGCGACGAAGAACCGAACAGCGTACCCTGCGGACCCGAAAGCGCTTCGACGCGCTGCATGTCATAGACGTGCACTTCGGGCATGCGCCCGGCGGTCGTCAGCGGGATTTCGTCGAGATAGATGCCGGCAACCGAAAGCTGCGAGGTGTCGCCCGCGCCTTCGCTGTCGAACGAGATGCCGCGGAAATAGAGGTCCGAACGACCCGGGCCGAGCGATGCGAAGCTGACGCTGGGGAGCAGGGCGGCATAGTCCGCGAAGCTCTGCACCTGGCGCTGTTCGAGCTTTTCGGCGCTCAGGGCCTGAAGGCTGATCGGAACCTTCTGAATGCTTTCCTGACGGCGGGTCGCGGTCACGACGATTTCGCCCAGCCCCTGCGACTTGGCGCTTGCTTCGGTCGCCGGATCGGCGGGAACCGACGAGGTTCCTTCCTGCGCATAGGCGGCGATCGGCGCGAGAGCGGTCAGGCTCGTGGCGGCGCCCAGAAGCCACTTGCGGGCCTGTCGGTGATGTGAACGGTACATTGAAGAAACCCCCTCGGTCCGTGCTGACTGCATCCCTTGCGTTCCGTTCGCCCAGTGGTGAGCGTTCGATCGCGTCGATTGAAATAACATCCTGTTTTAAAGGCTGTTTCCAATCAGGGATCACAGACTGTCCCGCCGACATCACCTTGGATGTATCAAATTGTCAAACGCCTTGTTGAGATCACGCCATCAAGCGTGCCGGTGTGTTCAAAAAGTCACGGGTTTCAGGCGGCGTTTTGTCGGTATTTTTGCGGATATTGTGGCCTCTTGGGCACGCCCGGCGGTAACGCGCAGACGCATGCGGCCCCTGGGGTGGGGGCCGCATCGGTATCATCTGTGATCTTTATTGAGATCGAAAGCCTTGCGAAACCGGCTTCGGAAGGCTGTGATCAACCGGCGCGAACGCGGGTCATCGCGTCTTCGTAGGCAGCTTGGACTTGTAGCCCTTTGTACCGGGAGTATTCGCACTTCGCGAGCGCGTCGGCCGGAGGGAAGATCACCGGGCTGTCGCGATAATCGGGCGGCATCAGGGCAAGGGCTGCCTTGTTGGGCGTCGGATAGCGAATCGTTTCGGCGATGTGCGCGCCGTTGTGCGCGTCGAGCACGAAATTGATGAAGGCGTGGGCAAGGTCGGGATTGGGCGCGCCCTTGGGAATGCACAAGCCGTCGCTGGCCAGAATGCCGCCTTCCTTCGGCACGACGAAGGCCAGATCCTTGTCCTCGCGCATCACTTGCGCAATGTCGCCGTTGTATTCGATGACAAGGTCGATGTCCCCGCCCAGCAGCAGATCCTGTCCGTTGTCGTCGTGGAACGTTGCGATGTTGGGCTTTTGCTTGAGCAGCATGGCCTGAACCCGCGCGATCGTTGCCGGGTCGGCGGTATTGGCGGGAAGGCCGAGATACTTGGTGCCGATCTCGAACAGTTCGCTCGCTTCGGCAAGCAGGCCGATCCGTCCCTTGTATCGATCGGAATCGAGCACCCATTTCCAGCTGTCGGGAACACCGTCGACCTTGGACTTGCGATAGCCGATGCCGGTGACGATCCAGGTATAGGGCACCGAGACCTTGCGTCCCGGATCGAACGGCGGGTTGAGAAAGCGCGGGTCGATATTGGCAAGGTTGGGCACTTTGGCATGGTCGATGTCGGCCAGTGCGCCGATCTGGTGCAGCCGTTCGACGAAGTCGTTGGACGGCACGATCACGTCATAGCCGGGATTGCCGTCACGCAGCTTGGCGAAAAGCTCGTCATTGTTGGCAAAGAGGCTGATGTTGACGTGGGCCCCTGCCGCCTTTTCGAAATCCGGCAGGGTGTGTTTGCCGATGTACGTGTCCCAGGTGTAGAGATTGAGCGTCCGTCCGCCACGATGCGAACAGGCACCCAGCGCCCCGGTGAAGCTGATGCCGATCCCGGCAAGGCCGATATCCTTGAGGAAATTGCGGCGTGATCGCTTCATCGATCGGAGGCTCCCTTGTCGTCTTGTGCTGTCCTGCGGTCGCGCCCCCTCGACGCGACCGTTTGTCGCCATGAGCAGGAATTCAGGCCTTGAGCAACAGGTGGTCGCGCTCCCACGAACTGATGACTTCGTCATAAGCGGACAATTCGTTCATCTTGATCTCGTAAAAGGCGCGGATGAAGCCTTCGCCGAGCAATTCCATGACCGGTTCGCAGGCCATCATCTGTTTAAGCGCGGCATCGAGATTGCGCGGAAGCGTGCGTTCCTCGAGATAGGCGTTGCGGGTGATGAGGGGCAAGGGTTCGATCCGGTCGCGCAACCCGATGAAGCCTGCGGCGAGGCTTGCTGCGATGGCGATATAGGGATTGCAATCGGCGCCGGGCAGGCGGTTTTCGATCCGGGTATTGGCGATATTGCTGACCGGGATGCGCAATCCGCACGAACGGTTGTCGTGGCCCCATTGGACATTGATGGGTGCGCTGTGGGCCGGGCGCATGCGGCGGAACGAATTGACGTTGGGCGCAAAGAGCGGCGCGATTTCGGGAAGGTAGCGTTGCAGGCCGCCGACAAAATGGCGGAAATCCTCGGTAATGCCTGCTTCCGTGCCGAACAGATTGATACCGCGATCATTCTGGGCGGAAATGTGCAGGTGCATGGCGCTGCCCGGCTGGGATTCCATCGGCTTGGCCATGAACGTGGCATAGACGCCGTGCTTCAGGGCGACCTGGCGAACAATGCGCTTGAAGATGATAACCTGATCGCACAGCGCGACAGGTTCGCCGTGGTTGAAATTGATCTCCAGCTGCGCGGTCCCGCTTTCGTGGATCATCGTGTCGAGCTGAAGCGAGGCGGTTTCCGAGTTGTCGTAGATTTCCTCGATGATGTCCTCGTACTCGGTCACCGATTCAAGGCCGTAGGGCTGGGGCGAACTTTCCGCGCGGCCCGAGCGCCCGCGCGGCGGCTGGATCGGCAGGTCGGGGTCCGGATTGATTTCGGTGAGATAGAATTCGAGTTCGGGTGCGACCACCATGGTCCAACCGATATCCGAAAATCGGTCGAGTATGCGTTGCAGGACATAGCGGGGGGCGATTTCGAAGGGGGTGCCGTCGCGGTGCAACGCATCGGCGACGACGAATGCGGTTGGCGTGCGGAAGCCCGGTGCGACGCAGATCGAGCGCAAGTCAGGCTGCAGGGTGACATCGGGGTCGCGATAGAGGAAGTCGTCGGCGTCGGTATCGGCGTAATCACCGGTGATGGTGACAGAAAAGACGCTGGAGGGCAGGCGCAGGCTCATGTTTCCGACCGATGAGAGGAACTTGTCGGCGGGAAAGACTTTGCCGCGCAGAACGCCGTTGATGTCGGGCACGATGCATTCGACTTCGCTGATACCTTTGGCGCGGATCCATTCGGCGAATTGCTGGGTCATGATGTGTGAACTCGGTTGGATTCGTCGGTCGGTTTCGGGGGCGTGTGTCGGTCAGATCCGGTCGCGCAGAGCAAAGAAGCTCATGGCCGCAACCAGTGTCGGCCAGCGCAGCCAGCGCCCCCCGGGGAAGCGAGGCGCGGGCAGGAGGCGCAGGCAGTCGAACGCGGCATTGCCCCGTCCGCTCATCGCTTCACCCAGTGCCGCGCCGAGGAAAGGCGCGAGAACGACGCCAAGGCCGGAATAGCCGCTCAGCGACCAGAGGCCAGGACGAACTTCTCGGGCACAGGGAAGGCGGTAAGGCGTGATGGCAAGCGTCCCGCCCCATGCATGGGCAAGGGGAACACCCGCCAGTTGCGGATAGATGCGTTCAAGATGCGGTCGCACAAATCCCGCGATATCCCGGGGAAACCGGTAGCCATATGTTTCACCGCCGCCGAACAGCAGGCGATGGTCGGGTGTAACACGGAAATAGTGGACCACGAAACGGGAATCGGAGACCGAGTGGCCGCCCGCGATCAGGCGCGCGGCAAGCACGGGATCAAGTGGCTCGGTCGTGGCGATATAGTTGTTGATGGGCAGGACACGGGCGTCGATCTCACCCAGCAGACCCTTGGCATAACCGCCGCCCGCGACCAGTACTTGCCCCGCGCGGATCGTTCCGAGAGGTGTTGCGACCGCCCATCCGTCGGGCGTCGGGGTGATCGAGCGCGCGGGGCTGTGGCCATGGAGCCGCGCTCCTGCAGCGACCGCAAGGCGCGCCATGGCCCGCACCAGCTTGAGCGGGTGGAGGTGGCCCCCGGCCATGTCGAGGCTGCCCCCGTGATAGGCCGGACTGTCGACCATGGCGCGCATGGCATCGCGGCTGAGCGGGGTCAGCGCCTCGTGCCCATAGGCTTCGCGCATGAAACGGACATGCTCGTGCGTCAGGGCGACGTAGCGCGCCTTGTGATCGGCATGGATGTGCCCGGCGCGAAAGTCGCAGCGGTCTGGATCGCTGTCGATGAGGGTGTCGAGGAAGGCGCGGGCGGCAAGGGCGACGTCCCACAGCCGTCGGGCCGCCGGTTCGCCCAGTCTTTCGGCGAGCCATTGCTGGTCCTTGTTCCAGCCGAGATGGACTTGTCCGCCGTTGCGACCCGACGCGCCCCAACCGATCGGGCCAGCCTCGACCAGTCGGACGCTTTTTCCCGCGCGGGCGAGAGCAAGCGCTGCGCCCAGCCCGGTGAACCCGCCGCCGATCACGCAGACGTCGGCCGTCGTATCCTGCTCAAGCCGCGGGGCCGCGATGTCGGTATCGAGCGTCGCGGCATAATAAGAGGCAGGATGGCGCCTCGTGTCCTCACCGCTGGGGCCTGCCCGATCGGGGAAATGCCGCGTCGTCATGGATGCACCATGACGCGCGTTCGTGTCAGTTTACAAGCACAACCGGAGCCGTCGGCGTCCAGTGCAGCCAGACCGAAGTGCCGGTCGGCAGCGCCGGATTGGCCGAGCGTTCGCCGTTGGGCGAGGAAACCTTGACGATCGTTCCGGTCGCCGTTTCCACGTCATAGAGCGTGACCGAGCCGAGATAGGCCGACGTCACGATGATACCCGAGGTGACATTGGCCTGGGGCAGGGCCTCCGGTCCGGTCGGGCGCGGCGCGTCGAGCGGGGTCATCGCGATCTTTTCAGGCCGGATGCCGACCCATACGCGCGCATCGGGCGCGCCGGTCACGCCGTGGTTCACATGGATCGGGGCGTCGAGCGCGGCAGTCGTCACCGCCGCATGGTCCGGCTCGTCGGTCGAAAGCGTGCCTTCGAACAGGTTGATCGTGCCGATGAAGTCGGCAACGAAGCGGTTGGCGGGATATTCGTAGAGATCGCCGGGCGCGGCCACTTGTTGCAGGGTGCCCCGGTTCATCAGGGCGCAGCGGCTGGCCATGGCCAGCGCTTCGTCCTGATCGTGAGTGACCATGACGAATGTCACGCCGACATCGCGCTGGATCTGCGCCAGTTCGGCACGCATGGCGTCGCGCAGCTTGGCGTCGAGCGCGGACAGCGGCTCGTCGAGCAGCAGCACCTTGGGCCGCTTGACCAGAGCACGGGCAAGGGCGACGCGCTGGCGCTGCCCACCCGAAAGCTGGTCGGGGCGGCGATGGGCAAAGTCGCTGAGCTTGACCAGAGCCAGCGCCTCGGCAACGCGGGCGTCGCGTTCGGCCTTGGGCACTTTGTCGATCTTGAGCCCGTAGGCGACATTGTCGGCGACGTTCATATGCGGGAACACCGCATAGGACTGGAACACCATGTTGACCGGGCGGCGATTGGGCGGGATCCCGGCCATGTCGACACCATCGATGAGGATGTGTCCTTCGGTCGGGGTTTCAAGGCCTGCAAGCATGCGCAGCAAGGTCGTCTTGCCGCAACCCGACGGACCGAGCAGCGAGAAGAACTCGCCCGCCTCGATGTCGAGGCTGACATTGTCGACGGCAATGAAGCTGCCGAACCGCTTGCTCACGTTTTCAAAGCGGATCAGGGTCTTGCCCGAAAGCGGGGAGGGCGAAGTGGACATCAATGACCTTCCATCTGGGCGATGTCGCGCCCCTGCAGTTTCATGCCGATAAGAGTGAGGGCAACCGTGATCGCCATCAGCACGGTCGAGGCCGCGTTGACTTCGGGTGTGACCGAGAAACGCACCATCGAATAGATCTTCACCGGGAACGTCACGGTGTTCGGCCCGGCCGTGAAGAAGGTGATGACGAAGTCGTCGAGGCTGAGCGTGAAAGCCAGCAGTGCGCCGGAAATCAGCGCCGGGCGGACATGGGGCAGCAGCACGTCGCGCAAGGCACCCAGTTCGCTCGCGCCCAGATCGCGCGCGGCTTCTTCCATCTCGCGATTGAACGAGGCAAGCCGTGCCCGCACCACGACCGCGACGAAGGGAAAGCTGAACGTGATATGGGCGATCGTGATCGCGCCGAGATCGAAAGGCCAGACCAGATCGTGCGGCCAGGGCGCGATCGTGCCGAAGAAGACCAGCATGGCGACACCCATGCAGATTTCGGGAACGACGATGGGCAGCGTGACCACGCCGTCGAAGAGGCCCTTGCCGGGAAAGCGGAAGCTCCAGAGCGCAATGGCGGTCATCGTCCCCAGCACGACACTGAACAGCGTCGAGATCGCGGCGATGGTCAGCGAATTGGCAAAGGCGCTGATGAGGGCATCATCGCCCATCATCTTGCCGTACCAGTCGACGGTGAAACCTTCCCAACGGATGGTCCGGCGGGAATCATTGAAGCTGAACAGCACGAGGCTGGCGAGGGGGAGGTAGAGGAACAGCAGTACCGCACCGACCCACAGGCGCAGCGGCCAGCGGTTGGCATAGTCGAGCGGTCCCTTGTCGCCGGGTTTCTTGCCGAACAGGGCCATCAGTGCGCCTCCTTCCGTCCGGCGCGGCGGTCGGACCATGCGCGCCAGACCATGGCCGCAAGCGTCAGGTACATGAGCATGAACGAGAGCGCGGCGCCGAAAGGCCAGTCGTTGGCCCGCTTGAACTGCCGCTCGATCACGCTGGCGATCATCTGGCTGTCCGGGCCGCCGAGCAGGTCGGGGGTAAGGTACGAGCCGAGCGCAGGAATGAAGCAGAGCAGCACGGCCGAGAGAATGCCGGGCAGTACCACCGGCACCACGATCTGGAAAATCGTGCGCAGATGTCCCGCGCCAAGATCGAGGCTGGCTTCGATCAGCGAACGGTCGAGCCGGTCGAGCGTCGAAAACAGCGGCAGCACGATGAAGGGCAGATGGACGTAGACGAGGCCGGTCACGACCGCGAAATTGGTGTGCAGCATTTCGACCGGGCCAATCCCGAGCAGGCCGAGGCCGTCGTTGATCCACCCTTCCGTCCGCATGACCGCCATGAGCGCATAAGTGCGCACCAAGAGGTTGGTCCAGAACGGCAGCATGATGCCCAGCAGCAGCAGGATCTTTCCGCGCGGCGTGGCAAAGGTCATGACCAGCGCATAGGGAAAGCCGACGATCAGGCAGATCGCCGTCGTGATTGCCGCGAACGTCAGCGATTTGGCGAAGATCAGCAGATAGACCGGATCGAACACGCGGACATAGTTGTCGAGCGTCCCGGTCACCGCCACTTCGGTCAGCCCCAGCGTGCGGCCGAAGCTGTAGCTCCAGATCACCGACAGCGGCACTACGAAAAACAGCACGATCCACACGATCGGGGCCAGGGACACGGCCCAGAACGCGCCCGAGCTTCCCCCTGAAATGTGACTGGTCTTGTCGGTCATGCGCCCCCCAGCATCTTGTGCGGCTTCCTCGGGTTTTCGGGGCCGATCACGCGGCGTCGGCGCTTTGCAGCGGGTTTGCGCCCATGGCCTCGCCCAGTGCGGTGAAGAACCAGCGCGAGGCGCGGTTGCGGTCGGCGTCCCATTCCGGGTGCCATTGCGCGGCAAGCAGGCGCGCCTTGCCCATGGTCGCCGAAAAGGCTTCGACAAGGCCGTCGGGGGCGTGGGCTTCGGCGGCAAGGCCGTTGCCGAGCCGGTCCACGGCCTGAAAATGCACCGAGTTCACGGTCAGCGGACGTTCGCCCAGAGCCGAGGCGATCATGCCGCCCGGAACCGGCGTCACCGGATGACTGTGCGCGAACATCTCCTCGGTCGAGACGCCGGCGGGCGCATGATGCGCGACCTGCTGGTCGGCGGGAAGATGTTGCAGCGTGCCGCCGAACACGACGTTGAGTTCCTGAAATCCCCGGCAGATGCCGAACACGGGCTTGCCCGCGTCGAGCATGACATTCGCGAGCGTCAGGCTGGTCGCATCGCGCGCCGGGTCGAACGGGCCGTTGTTCCCGCTCGCGCCATAGCGCCAGGGTTCAAGATTGGAGGTGCTGCCGGTCAGGAGCAGGCCGTCGAGCCGTGCGGCGAGGTTGCGCTGGTCGGCGAGGGCCCCGAGCGCGGGGACGAGAACGACATCGACGCCCGACCATGTCGCCGGAGCGCGCAGATAGCGGTCGATTACGCGATGGATCGTTTCTCCATCGGCTTCGCGGGTACAGGCAACAATTCCGAGCAGGGGACGGCTCATTGAGGGAAACTCACCGAAATCGACTTGAGGTCCGCATATTTGTAGAGCGCATGGAGGCTGCGGTCACGTCCGAAACCGGACTGTTTGAAACCGCCGAACGGCATGGTGATGTCGCAGGCATCCCAGCCGTTGATCCATACGAGGCCTGCGCGCAATTGCCGGGCGAAGCGGTTGGCCAGTGCCATCGATCCGGTCCACAGGCCCGAGGCGAGGCCGTATTCGGTGTCGTTGGCAAGGTGCAGCGCCTCTTCGGGCGTGTCGAAGGGAATGACGGCAAGAACCGGTCCGAAGACTTCCTCGCGTGCCAGTGCGCTCGTCGGCGCGACGTGGTCGAAGATCGTTGGTTCGAGAAAGAACCCGCCGCTTTCCTTCAGGGCCTGTCGCCCGCCCAGGATCAGGTCGGCGCCCTCGCGCTGGGCCCCGGCAATGCGGTGGAGCACGCCGTTCATCTGCTTTTCGCTGATGACCGCGCCCAGACGCGTTGCCGGATCGAGCGGATTGCCGGGGCGGATCGTTTCGGCAACCTTGACGAGACGCGCGACGAAGTCGGCATGGATCGACCGTTCGACCAGAAGCCGCGAGCCTGCGGTGCAGACTTGCCCCTGGTTGTAGAAGATGCCCCAGGCGGCGGCTTCGGCCACGCGGTCGAGGTCGGGGTAATCGGCAAAGACGATATGCGGCGACTTGCCGCCCAGTTCGAGGCTCACGCGCTTGAGATTGCTGTCGGCGGCATCGTGCATGAGTTGGCGTCCGACCGGGCCGGACCCGGTGAACGTGATCATGTCGACGTCGTTGTGACGGGCCAGTGCCGAACCGGCCAGTGCTCCGGTTCCGGGAACGATGTTGAGCACGCCTTCGGGCAGGCCCGCTTCGAGTGCCACGGCGGCGAAATGGAGCGTGGTCAGCGAAGTCAGCTCGGACGGCTTGACCACCACCGAATTGCCCATCGCGATGGCGGGCGCGATTTTCCACATCGCCATGTGCAGCGGGAAATTCCACGGGACGATCGCGCCGATGACGCCGAGCGGATCGTGGACGGCCCACGAGAGGCGATCGGGGCCGGAGGGGCCGACTTCGCCGTGGATCTTGTCGATCGCCTCGGCATAGTAGCGCAAGGTGTTGAGCGCGAGCGGCACATCGACCGCGCGGGTGTCGGAAATCGGCTTTCCGCTCTCGAGCGTTTCAAGAAGAGCGAAGTCTTCGGCGCGTGCGGCAAGGCCGTCGGCGACGCGCAGCATGACGGCCTTGCGCTGGCGCGGGGCCATGTCTCGCCACGATCCGGCCTCGAACCGGGCGCGGGCAACGGATACCGCTTCATCGATTTCCACCGCGCCGCACGCGGGCAATTCGGCAAGGACGGTTCCGGTTGCGGGATTGATCGTGGGCAGGACCGCGCCATCGGATGCCGCGCGGCGGGACGCTCCGATCACGGCCAGCGGCGAGACATCTGTCGGAAGGGCAGTCATGCGGTGTGCGATCTCCGAATCCTAACTGTGATCTTAGGGTGGCGAACTTCATAACCACCAAGGCCGTCAGTGCAACTGCCTTGATTGCGCGGGCTGACCACCTTTTTGCGACGTCCGCAATTGCGGGGACAGGAAGTGCCTGAATTGCGGGGGTTTGGATGGGCTCGGGCGCGGCTGGGCCGGTCTGGACAGCCTTTGGGGGATCGCATATGTGATCGCAGCATGAGTACGGATGAACAGGCATCGCTGGCGGCGTTTCTGGCCGCGCACCCGCAAGTCGATCGCGTCGAGGCGTTCGTGTTCGACGTGGCCGGGGCGGTCAAGGGCAAGTGGCTGGCACGCGACAAGGCCGGATCGGTCGATGCCAAGGGGTTGCCTATCCCGTTGTCCGTCTTTGCGCAGGACGTTTGGGGCTGCGACGTTGCCGAGGCGGGACTTGCCTTCGGAACCGGGGATCCGGACGGGGTCGGCTTTCCGGTGGCGGGGCGTTTCGCGCTTGTTCCCTGGCTTGGCGACAAAGTGGCGCAGGCGTTCCTGTCGTTGCGCGACGGGGATGGGGCGCCGGCGGTTGCCGATCCGCGCGGCGCGCTCGAAACGATCGTGGGGCGTTATGCCGCGCGCGGATTGACGCCGGTCGTGGCGGTCGAACTTGAATTCTATCTCTACCGGCTGGACAACGGTGTGCCGGTTCCCCCTTCGGGCGGCGGCGCGGCAAGCTGGCGCCGCAACGACACGCTTTCGACGAGTGCGCTGGCCGATCATCAGGCTCTGATCGATGCGATCCTTGCGGCGGCCCACGGGATCGGCATTCCCGCCGACGGGGTCATCAGCGAGGCCGGACCGGGACAGTTCGAGCTCAACATTCTGCATCGCGCGGACGCGCTGGCAGTGGCTGACGATGCCATGTTGCTGCGCCGGATCGTGCGCGGACTTGCGGCGCAGCATGGGCTGGGCGCGACGTTCATGGCCAAGCCCTATGGCGAGGCTTCGGGCAGCGGGATGCACATTCACGCCAGTGTCAATGATGCCTCGGGCGCCAACGTGCTGGCAGACGCGGAAACCGGGGCGCCCGCGCCTGCGCTGTTCCATGCGGTGGCGGGGCTGGTCGCGGCGATGCCGGAAACCATGCTGGCTTTTGCGCCCAACGCCAATTCGTTCCGTCGCTTCCGTCCCGACGCCCATGCGCCGGTTTCGGCCGGGTGGGGGCATGATGACCGTTCGGCCGCAATCCGTGTGATCGATGGCGCGAAAGTCGGTGGCGGAGCAAAGGCGACGCGGATCGAGCACCGGATTTCGGGTGCGGACGTCAATGCCTATCTCGCGCTCGGAGCCATGCTCGGGGCCATGTTGCAGGGGATCGAGGCGGGGCAGATGCCGCCGCCGCCGCAGGATCCGCTCAATCCCGGCGCGGGTGCACCTTTGCCTGTCGAATGGGGAGCGGCGATCGAACGCTTCGCCGGTTCGGCATTGGCCGCTGACATTTTCGGGGAACGGCTGCGGGACATCGTGGTCGCGTGCAAGCGGCAGGATCGCGCTGCATTCCTCAGCCACATCGACCGTTTCGAATACGAAACCTATCTGCCGCTGCTGTAAGAGGGGGCGCGGCTATCAGTCGCGCTAATCCCGGTCATCTTTGTTGTACATTTGTTGTACAAGGGTGGCGTCAAGCCCTGCCAAGGGCTGTATCCGGGCAACCGTTGTGGTACTCGCATGGCCACTGTGATGGCAGAGTCACTTGCTCGTGCTGTCTTGAGTGCGGACGACCCGGATCGGCGATGATTGCATCGCTGCCGCTATCGACGCCTCGAACGAAACGGTTCGCCGCGCTTGCAGCATTTGCGACGATCCGATTTCGCGAGGGATCGGTCCTGCATCGGATCGTTCCGCCACATGGGTTCCGACCGGCAAGGACGGGACGCTCGGCCCCGTGCGACGCGGCGGGGCCCAACACGGGACCTGTTGCAGGTGGTGCCGGGAAAGGGGGCTAGACCTTTCCCAGGCGCCACCTGGGGTGTTTATCCTTCCTGTGGTCGCCAAGGGGGAGTTTGGGGGGAAACATGGCGCTTTCATCCACAGCCGAGATCGAGCGGCACACGCTTGCGTTTCTCGACCGGACTCTGCCGAAAGCGGAATGGACGCACGAGGGGCACTTTGCCGCAGCCCTGTGGCTGGCCAGGCACCGTCCCGATCTGGCGACGCCCGAAGCGATGCGCCCTTTGATCATGACCTATAACGAGGCGGTCGGCGGCGAGAACACCGATACAGGCGGGTATCACCACACCATTACCTGCGCCTCGATCCGGGCGGCACAAGCCTGCCTGGCCAAGGTGGACACGGAGGCTCCGCTCGAAGAGGTTCTGGCCGGACTGATGGCATCGGCTTTCGGCAAATCGGACTGGTTGCTTGCCCATTGGAACCGGGACACGCTGTTTTCGCTCGAGGCCCGGCGCGGCTGGGTCGAACCGGACCTGGAGCCGCTTCCGTTTTGAGGGCAATTGCGGTCCCGCCCCTTGACAGGACGGGCCGCAGGCTGGCGTGATGCCGGACAAAGTTTTCAAGAAATCACGCTTCAAGAACCCATGGGGGAAATCATGGCTGTCACCCTGACCATCAACGGCGAAAGGCGTACGTTCGACGTCCCGCCGGAAATGCCGCTGCTCTGGCTCCTGCGCGATGTCGCGCAATTGACGGGAACCAAATACGGCTGCGCGGTCGGCCTGTGCGGCGCGTGCAGCGTTCTGCTCGATGGCGTGCGCGTGTTCGGGTGCCAGACGCCGGCGGGCGATGCCGTCGGTCGCTCGATCACCACGATCGAGGGACTGGCCGATCAGCCGCTGGGCAAGGCGCTGTTTTCGGCATGGAACGAAGTCGACGTGGTCCAGTGCGGCTATTGCCAGCCCGGCCAGATCATCGCGGCGGCGGCCATGCTCAAGGAAAATGCCCATCCCGATGATGCGGACATCGACGCCGGTATGAGTGGCAACATCTGCCGCTGCGGCACTTATCCCCGTATCCGTGCCGCCGTCCATCGCGCGGCCCAGATCCATGCGGAGGAAAAGGCATGATCACTGCAACCCGTCGCGGTGTCCTTTCGGCGACCGGCGTCCTGACCGGGGCGCTGATGGTTCCTGTCGCGATCGGCGCCAGCCGCACGCGCGCGGCGACGCCTGCTGCCGTTGCGCCCAATGCCTGGCTCAGCGTCGATGGTGAAGGCCATGTCGGGGTCGCCTTGCCCAAGACCGAGATGGGGCAGGGGATCATGACCGCGATCGTCATGCTCGCGGCCGAAGAACTCGCGGTTCGCCCCGGCGACGTCAAAGTGTCGATTCCCGATGGCGATGCGGCGCGTTTCGCCCCGATCACGCAGGAAACCGGCGGCTCGACTTCGATCCGCGAACTCTGGCAGCCCTTGCGCGAAGCCGCCGCGACAGCACGCGTCGCCCTGATCGCGGTCGCGGCGAAGAAGTGGGGCGTACCTGCCGGTGAATGCGCCGCGCACGAAGGGACGATCGTTCATCGGACGAGCAACCGCAGCCTGCCTTATGCTGCGCTCGTTGCCGATGCGGCTGCTGCGCCTTTGCCCAAGGATGCGCCGGTTCTGCCCACGAGCAGCTATGCCGTGGTGGGCAAGCCTTTCCGGCGTCTTGATGGCGATGCCAAGGCGCGCGGCAAAGTCGAATACGGGATCGACGTGATCCTGCCGGGCATGCGCTATGCGACGCTTGCGCAATCCCCGGTCTTCGGCGGCAAGCTCGCCGGTGTCGATGAAGCGGCAGCGCGGGCGGTTCCGGGCGTTCTGGGCGTGATCAAGGGCGACGACGTCGTCTATGTCCTTGCCACCAACACTTGGGCCGCGCGTCAGGGGCTGGCTGCTGCCAAGCCACAGTGGCACGCCGATGCCTCGCGGACCATTGTCAATCAGGCAGAGATCGACGCCAATGTCACGGCGGGGCTCGCCAAGCCCGGTTTCGTGGCGGCGACGTCGGGCGATCTCGACAAAGTGCGGCAGGGTGCGGCGCGGACCTTCACCGGTACCTATCACCAGCCGTTTCTGGCCCATGCCACCATGGAGCCCGCCAATTGCGTTGCCCAGGTAAAGGACGGGCATTGCGAAGTGTGGACCGGCACCCAGATCCCCTCGCAGGCGCGCAGCGTGATCGCGACGCGTCTCGGGCTGCCGATGGAAAAGGTCGCCATCCACAACCGCACCATGGGTGGCGGGTTCGGTCGTCGGCTCGAACCCGACATGATCGAGCGTTGCGTCGATCTTGCCAAGCAAGTGCCGTTCCCGGTCAAGCTGGTCTGGACGCGTGAAGAGGACGTCGCGCACGACTGGTATCGGCCGGTCTATGCCGACCGCTTCAATATCGGGCTGGCTGCTGATGGCCGCATCCTGAGCTGGGAGCACAAGATCGCCGGGTCCTCGATCATGGCGCGTCTTCTGGGTGACAAGTTCACCGGCGTCGACGATGATGCCGTCGATGGGGCGATCAACCCGCTTTATGGTGCGGACGCGCGCAAGGTGACGTTCCAGCAGGTCGAAAGCCTCGTACCGACAAGCTGGTGGCGTGGTGTCGGCGGCTTGCGCAGCACGTTTGCGATCGAAAGCATGATCGACGAGATCGCCCATTCGCTGGGCAAGGACCCGATCGCCTATCGCCTGTCGCAGATCAGCGATCCGCGCGCCCATGCGGTGCTCGAAACGGTGCGGGCCCAGTCGGGCTGGGGCGAAAAGACTGCGGCCGGGATCGGACGCGGCGTTTCGGTCCTGCACGTCTGGGACACCTACATGGCCGCCGTTGCCGAAGTCAGTGTCGACAGCGACAAGCAGATCACCGTGCGCAAGGTCACCGTGGCGGTCGATTGCGGTCAGGCAGTCAATCCCTCGGGCATTCTCGCCCAGATTGACAGCGGTGTGAACTTTGGCGGATCGGCGGCGCTTTTCGGCGAGATCACCATTGCCGGTGGACAAGTCGAGCAGTCGAATTTCCACGACTATCGCGTGCTGCGCATGAACGAGGCGCCGGTGATCCACGCCACGATTATCGAAAGCAGCGAGAAGCCGGGCGGCATGGGCGAGCCGCCCAACGCGATCATTTTTCCAGCGCTTGCCAATGCGGTCTTTGCCGCGACCGGCAAGCGGCTGCGGTCATTGCCCCTGCAAAAGGAATTGCAGAAGGCCTGATTGCGGCGAAAGCCGGGATTGCGAAAAAGGGGGGTGGTCCTGCGACCGCCCCCCTTTTTTCATATCCGCAGGATCAGGCCAGCGCGAGAGAGGCGTCGTAACGGGCCTGCGCAGCCTCGATCGCGGCCATGTTGGTTTCGGCCCAATGGGTCAGCAGTTCGACCGTCGCGGTCAGCGTTCCGCCCAGCGAGGTCAGCGCATATTCGACCGAAACCGGTACGGTCGGGAACACCTGACGGGAAATGAGGCCATCGCGTTCGAGCCGCTTGAGCACTTGCGACAGGACTTTCTGCGAAACGCCAGAGATGCTCCGGCGCAGCGAGTTGAAGCGCAACGGGCCGCCTCTCAGTCGATCGAGCACGAGCAAGGCCCATTTGTCGCTCAGGCGGTCGAGTACCTGCCGGGCGGGGCAATTGGCGTCGTAGACGTCGTAGGGCGGTTTCGTCGAGGTAACCATGTTACGGCAAGGTGCCTTCTTACCGGAGGGCGAGGGGCTCGCTATCTATCGAAACGACACCTGGTTTCCAATGGAAACCTTGGGCGACCGGGGCTGGGCCGCAAGACGGTGCGGGCCGGGTGTCGTTACCCCCAAGAGCCTTGCCGAACAGGTCGGCGAAGCTCCCCTCATTCGTTTCCCTTGACGAGGAACATCATGGCCAAGATCGTTGTTGTCTATCATTCGGGCTATGGCCACACCAAAGTGGTGGCCGAACATGTCGCTCGCGGCGCGGGCGCGGAACTTGTCGCGATCAGCCCGGAAGGCGAAATCGCAGAAGCGGAATGGACCGCACTCAACGAAGCCGACGCGATCATTTTCGGCGCGCCGACTTACATGGGCAATGTCAGTTGGCAGTTCAAGAAATTCGCCGACGCGACGTCCAAGGCCTGGTTCACGCGCCAGTGGGCGGACAAGGTCTTTGGGGGCTTCACCAATTCGGCAAGCCCCAACGGCGACAAGCAGGTGGCGCTGATCACCTTGCAGACGCTGGCTTCGCAGCATGGCGGCATCTGGGTCAGCCTCGGTACGCCGCCGTCCAACACCAAGGCATCGACTTCGGCCGATCTCAACAATCTGGGCGGCTCGGTCGGCCTGCTCGTGCGCTCGCCTGCCGATGCGTCGGTCGACGAAGTCCACAAGGGCGATCTCGACACGGCCGTGCTCTATGGCGAACGGGTCGCAGGCATCGCGGCCAAGCTCAAGGGCTGATGGTCCCGGTCGGGTCGGGGGAAATCCCCGGCCCGGTCGACGCGGGCGGGCAGGCAGGCTAAGCCTGTCCTGATGCTCGTCCTTGATAACATCCTGTCCGATCGCGGGTCCAAGTATGCCGTGTCGGGTGCGCCGTGCGGATCGACGGCCGAAGCACGCGCGTTGATCGACGAACTGCGCAAGACGAAGAAATTCGCCAAGGCCACGCACAACAGCTGGGGCCTGATCTGTGGCGAAGGGCAGGTCAAGAACGATGACGGCGAAAGCGGCGCGGGCATGATCATTTTGAGAATGCTCGAGCGTGAGGGGCTGAAGGATCATCTCGTCGTGGTGACGCGCTGGTATGGCGGCAAACACCTTGGCGGGGATCGGTTCCGCCATGTGCAGACGGCGGTGAGAGCCTATCTGGACGCGATCGCCTGAGAGACGGAGGCTTTGCCGAGAGGGCAAGAGCCGGTAGGATCACATGATGTTGGATATTCCCTGGGATCAGCCCGCCACGCTTATCGACCTTGACGGCAAGACGCCGATCATCGGCACGATCCGCGAATGCGTGATGCATTTCGCCATTTTCAAGCCGTTCGCCAAGGAACAGGCCCGCGTGCTGCTGACGCGCCCGACTTTTCGCGAGGGACGCAAGACGCGGACCTGGATTCTCAATCCCGAGGATATCGAAAAGCTGGTGGAACGACTGAACGCCGAAAAGGAAAGCCTGCACTGAGGTGCAAAGGCACGCAGGCTTATTCTTCGATGACCAGAGAGCGACGGCGCCCGAAGGGTTTGGGCCCCGTTGTCAAGGGAACTGCCGCTGCGGGAGCGGATGGGGTCGATGGGTTGCGGCGGGCCGGGGCCGGGATCGGCTCGGCAAAGACGGCGACGAGGTCTGCGCTGTCATCGGGAAATTGCGTTCCGGGCAACATGCCCTTGCGAACGAGGATCACGATTGCGATCCGTACCGACCATGCCAGGATCGCGAGCGTCGGTGCGAGCGAAAGCGCGACATGTTGGGCCGCTTTTGTCGCTTCGGCAGCGCCGTGCGGGTGCTGCAGGAAGACGAGCAGGGCAACGATCAGTATCGAAGCCAGGGCGACCGTCAGTCTGGCGCCGATCAGCCAGAGAACGGTTACGCCGCAGAGTTTGGTTCGATTCCGTTTCTGTCGTGCCATGGTCGCCCCCCGGCGATTGAGTGAGACCCGAGGGGTAATCGCAACAATTTGCAGAATATAAGAAAGATGATGGTTAACCGAAGAGTCCGAACTCCGAATGCAAAGCGGCCCCCGATGCCGTCGGGGCATCGGGGGTCGTCTTCATCGGCTTAACGGCAGCGAACGTTGCCGCGGTCGATTTCGCGACCGAGCAGACCGCCACCGGCCGCGCCGAGCAGCGTGCCGAGCGTGCGGTCGCCGCGACCGGCAAGCTGATTGCCGATCAGGCCACCGATGGCGGCACCGACGACAAGGCCAGTCGTGCCGTTGTCGCGGTGGCAATAATAGCGGCCGTCGCGCCCGCGCCAGATGCGGTCGTCGCGGCGAAGCTGATGCGGTTCGTAATAGCGTCCGCGTGCGTCGTAGATGTTACGGGGACCACGGCCACGGTCGCGAAAATCGCCGTCGTCGTACCCACGGCCATGATCAGGCCCGCGATCGCGCCCATGGTCGCGTTCGCCGTGCGCGGGAGCCCACGGCGGCGGATCGGCAAGGGCAGGCGTGGCGAGAGGCAGAGTGATCGCCGCAAGGGCGACGGCAAGAATGGTCCTGCGCATGGTGACGGTCCTTTTTCTGTTTTCGAATGTCTCATTGCACCGTGGCAATGTCGGGAGCAACGGAAGATGAACGGATGAGCCGACATCGGGTTCCCCGTCCGGTATTTTTGACAGGCGGCCGCCACAGGCGCATGGGCTGGACATGCATTTCACTGATTTTGACATCGACCGGTTCCTGAGCGAAACCTGGCAAAAACGCCCCTTGCTGATCCGCAATCCGTGGGCGGCCTGGCGCAATCCGCTCGAACCGGACGAACTGGCGGGGCTCGCCTGCGAGGAAGGCGTTGAGTCGCGGCTGATCGTCCGGGGCAAGGACGGGCTGGCGATGGAAAGCGGCCCTTTGCCCGAAGAACGCTTCGCGAGCCTTGGCAAGGAACCGTGGACTTTGCTGGTTCAGGCCGTCGATCAGCATGTGCCTGACGTCGCAGCGCTGATCGAGCCGTTCCGCTTCGTGCCGGACTGGCGCATCGACGACGTGATGATCAGCTATGCGACCGATGGCGCCGGCGTCGGCCCGCATTACGACCAGTACGATGTGTTCCTGATCCAGGGGCAAGGAAAGCGACGCTGGCGCGTGGGGCCCTTGTGCAATGCCGACACCCCGCTCGAACCGCACGAGGATCTGCGCCTGATTGCCGATTTCGAGGCGACCGGCGACTGGATCCTGGAGCCGGGCGACATTCTTTATGTCCCGCCGGGCATCGCGCATGACGGAGTGGCGGTCGGTGATGACTGCATGACCTATTCGATCGGTTTCCGCGCGCCTTCGCGGGCCGAACTGGTCGAGAACTGGTGCGCGCATCAGGTCGACGCGATGGTCGAGGACGACCGTTATGCCGATCCCGATCTCAAGGTGCAGGCCTGTCCGGGCGAGATCACGGCGTCTGCTCTCGATCGCCTGCATGCCATGGTGCTCGACGCCCTGTCCGATCGCGAGGCTTTTGCGCGCTGGTTCGGAGCCTACAACAGTCAGCCCAAGTACCCGGATGTCGACTGGAGCCGCGAGGAACCGATTGGGGCGTCGGCTGTCCGCGATTTTCTGTCCGAAGGCGTGGGGCTCAGCCGCAATCCCGCCAGTCGCTTTTCCTTCATCCGGCAGCAGGATGGCGGCGCTGTGCTGTTCGTCGACGGCGAGAGCCATGAGTGTCGCGGCGAGGCCGCTTCGCTTGCCGAAGAACTTTGCTCGGGCCCGGCGTTCACGCTCGACCCGGCACTGGCGGCTTTGCCCGACGCGGTCGCAACGATCGCAACACTCGTCGATCAGGGCAGCCTTGCTTTCGACGACGAGGCGTGAGCGGTGCTGATCGCGTTCAACAAGCCTTATGGGGTGCTGTGCCAGTTCACGGATGAAAGCACCGGGCCTGCGCGACCGACGCTGGCCACCTTCATCGACGTGCCCGGCGTCTATCCGGCCGGGCGCCTCGATCTCGATAGCGAGGGGCTGCTCCTGCTGACCGACGACGGGCGGTTGCAGGCGCGGATCGCCGATCCCCGCTACAAGGCGCCCAAGACCTATCTGGTGCAGGTGGAGGGGGAACCCGACGAGGATGCGCTGGCCGCGTTGCGGCGCGGGGTCCGGCTGAAGGACGGGATGACGTTGCCGGCGCAGGTTGAACGGATCGAGGCGCCCGATCTCTGGCCGCGCAATCCGCCGGTCCGTTTCCGCAAGTCCGTGCCGGATTGCTGGTTGAAACTGATCCTTCGCGAAGGCCGGAACCGGCAGGTGCGGCGCATGACGGCGGCGGTCGGCCATCCGACCTTGCGGCTGGTGCGCTGGCGGATCGGGGACTGGACGCTGGAGGGGATCGCCCCCGGAGAATGGCGCGAAGTGCCAGTGTAGCTAAAGACGGTGTAGCTCCAGACGGCGCAACGAGAGGCGGGGACCGGCGCATGACCGGTCCCCGCCTAAGCCGTCAGCCGATGGCCGCGAGCTGTTCGGCCGATGCATCGAGCGCATCGGCAATCGTGCCGACCAGCTGATCGATTTCGGCATGGGTGATCACGAGCGGGGGGCTCATCACGATGGCGTCGCGAATGGCGCGCACCATCAACCCGCGCGCGATGCAGGCGTCGCGCACGATGGGGCCAGCCTGTCCGCCGGTGCCGTGGCGGCGATTGGTGCCCTTTTCCGCGACGATCTCGACCGCGCCGATCAGGCCGAGCGAGCGCACTTCACCGACCAGCGGATGGTCGCCGAGCCGTTCGGCCAGAACCTTGGCGAGATAGGGGCCGGTATCCTCGCGCGTGCGTTCGACGAGGTGTTCGTCTTCCATGATCTGGATATTGCGCAGCGCGACCGCCGCCGCGACGGGATGGCCCGAATAGGTGTAGCCGTGGACGAATTCCTCGCCCGAGGCGCGCAGGACCTCGACGATTTCGCTCGACACGCCGGTCGCCGAAATCGGCAGGTATCCCGACGACAGCCCCTTGGCCATCGACACGATGTCGGGCTTGATCCCGAAGTGCTGGAAGCCGAACCATTCACCCAGACGTCCGAAGCCGCAGATGACTTCGTCGGAAACCAGCAGGATGCCGTACTTGCGGCAGATCGCTTCCACTTTCTGCCAATAGCCGGGCGGGGGGATGATGACGCCCCCGGCGCCCTGAACCGGTTCGCCGATGAAGGCGGCGACGTTTTCCGGGCCGACGGCGAGAATGCGTTCCTCGATGGCAGCGGCGGCGCGTTCACCGAAGGCGACCGGATCTTCGTTAAAGCCGTCGCCGAACCAGTAGGGCTGCATCACGTGTTCGATGCCCGGGATCGGCAGTCCGCCCTGGACGTGCATGAAATCCATGCCACCCAGGCTTGCCGAAGCAACCGTCGAGCCGTGATAGGCGTTGTGGCGGCTGATGAAGATCGTGCGCTTGGGCTCGCCTTTCAGCGCCCAGTACGTGCGTACGAGGCGGAACACGGTGTCGTTCGATTCCGACCCGCTGTTGTTGAAGAAGACGTGGTTGAGATTGCCGCCCAGAAGGCTCGCCACTTTGGCCGCCAGTTCGATGGGCGGGGGCGTCGCGGTGCGGAAAAAGGTGTTGTAGAACGGCAGCTCTTCCATCTGGCGTGCCGCAACATCGACCAGTTCCTTGCGGCCATAGCCGACATTGACGCACCAGAGCCCGGCCATGCCGTCGAGAATGGCGTGGCCTTCGCCGTCGTAGACGGTCGATCCCTTGGCATGGGTGATGATCCGGCTGCCACCCATGTCCTGTTGCAGCTTGTAGCTGGACTGGGCCGGCAGGTGATGCGCAACGTCGAGCTTGCGCAGGGCGGGAATGTCGTAGTTGCGGACAGTGACCATGGAACTCTTTCGCAAATCGCTGCCGACCCGTCCCTCGTATCGGGATCAGGACAGATCGGCTGTGTCGACACCGGCCTTTCCGGATGGGTCCGGAAAAGCTTCGCCGGATGAGCGTGTGATGCGCTCATTGAACAGCTAAGATCACAGATACGCCTCGACAGGCACGGCGTCAATGTGAAGGCAAGGGGGCGGGCCGCCCTTTTGGGCACCTTATTTGCGCCGAAATCGGACGCTGCGAAGGCGTTGCGGCGGGGTTGGAACTGGGCACAGAACCGGTCTGTGCGGTCATTATCCCAAGGGAGGGGGTATCGACCGGTTTAAAAGGGTGGCATTGCCCCCTTTGCAAAATCGATGCGATCGCAGGAGACTGCACCTGACTTCGCCCGTGCTGCGGCGTGGTCGGGGGCACGAACAGGCAGTACTAGGGACATCAAGGCGAATGAAGGCAGTCGCAAGCGAAACGCCGGACATGGATGACATCGCTGACGTCGAAGGAGGCGAAGGACCGGCCTCTCTGCGCGAAAAGGTTTATGATGACCTTCGTTATCGCCTGATCACCGGGCGCATTGCGCCGGGCGTGGGGATTTCGACGCGCGGCCTCGCCCAGGAAATGGGGGTGAGCCAGATGCCGGTGCGCGATGCGCTGAGCCGGATCGCGGCCGAAGGCGCGGTCGAAATCCGCTCCAAGCGCGCGGTCATGGTGCCGCGCATGACGCCGGTCCGTTTCGAGGAAATCATGCGCCTGCGCATCCTGCTCGAACCGATGATCGCGACCGAGGCCTTGTCGCACATCACGCCCGAGATCCTGCGCCAGATTCGCGCGGCGGACGAGGCGACCGATGTCGCGCTCGCGGGTGGGGACGTGCTCGCTTACATGGAATCGAACCATCGGTTCCATTCGCTGATCTATGGCGCGGCGCCCTTGCCGATGACGTTCCGCATGATCGAAAGCCTGTGGATGCAGTTCGGTCCCTTCATGCGGGTGGTCTATGGACGCTACGGCACGGCCAATCTTGTCGACCAGCACCGGGTGGCGATCGCCGCGATCGCGGCCGGGGACGCACAGGCGCTGGGGGCTGCGATCAAGGCCGACATCGGCGACTGCGAGGACCTGATGCAGGACTGGGATCGCCTGAATCTTTAACCCTTTGATCCTAAACGCTGATATGATGGGGCGACTGGATATTTATCGAGTTCTGTGATCTCATGGGCGGCGAGGCGCCGTTGCCGGGTACCGGGCTAAAGAGTAAGAGGATTGGATGCTGATTCCCCAATCGCGACGCGGCTTTCTTTCCGGACTTGGCGCGGCGGCAGTCGGAATAACGGTCACGGGATTGGGCGGATGCCACAATCCTGCTGCCAATCAGGTCAATTTCTACACCTGGGATACCTACGTCGGCAGGAACACGCTCTCCGGCTTTGAAAAGCAGAGCGGCGTCCATGTCAGCATGAGCCTCTATTCCAGCAACGACGAGCTGTTCGCCAAGTTGCGGGGCGGCAATCCGGGATATGACGTGGTCGTGCCCTCGCACGACTTCGTCCAACGCATGGCCAAGGCCGATCTGCTGACGCCGCTCGACCATGCGAAAATCCCCAACATGGCCAATATCGCGCCGCAGTTTCAGCATCCCGCGTTCGATCCCGAACGCAAGTACAGCATGCCTTATACCTGGCTGGTGCTGGGGATCGGCTATCGCAAGTCGAAAGTGGACGGTGTTCCCGACAGCTGGAAATGGGTGCTCGATTCCGATCGCTACAAGGGGCGGATCGCTCTCTTGTCCGACGCGCCGGACTTGTGCCGCCTTGCCGAAATCTATCTGGGCAAAAATCCCAACGTGTTCGACCGGGCGACGTTGAAAGAGGTCGAGGCGCTGCTCATCCGCCAGAAGCCCAATGTCGCGACGTTCCATGACGACAACGGGCAGGATCTCCTGCTCGGCGGCGATGTCGACATCGTCATCGAATACAACGGCGACATCGCGCAGGTGATCCGCGAGGACAAGGATCTGGCCTTCGTCGTGCCCAGGGAAGGCAGCCTGATCCAGTCGGACCAGTTGTGCATTCCGGTGGGGGCGCCCAATCCCGACGGCGCCCATGCGTTCATCAACTATCTCCTGAGCGCGGAAGCCGGGGCCGACATTGCCCGCACGATCGCCTATCCCACGCCCAATGCCGCGGCGCTCAGGGCCATGGATGCGGCCTATCGCGACAATCCGGTGATTTTCCCGCCTCAGGCTGCGCTCGCGAAGTGCCAGTATGCGCAATACCTTGGCGAGGACGCCTATCGCGCGTTTCAGGATGTCATCACCCGGGTGCGCGCGGCCTGATCGAAACGGAAGGAGTGTCGATGAAGCCGATCGCACGGAGACTGGCCCGCCGCCTCGTTCTGGCACTTTCGATCGCGGCGGTTCCCGCATGGGCGGACCCGGCACCGGTTGCCGAGCATCGGCCGCTTGCCGGACTGACGGCGCCGGGGCGCGTGATCGTCGATCGCTGGGGCATCGCCCATGTGCGGGCGGCCAATGTCCACGATGCCTTTTTCCTGCAAGGCTGGAACGCGGCGCGCGATCGCCTGTGGCAGATCGACTTGTGGCGCAAGCGGGGGCTGGGGCTGCTTTCGGCCAGCCTCGGGGGAACCTACCTCGATCAGGACCGCGCGGCCCGGCTGCTGCTCTATCGCGGGGACATGCGCTCCGAATGGGCGACCTATCCCGCCACGGCCCATGCCGAGACCGAGGCGTTTGTCGCCGGGATCAATGCCTATGTCGGGGAAGTCGAGGCCGGGCGCGAACCCTTGCCTCGGGAGTTTACGCTGACGGGTTCGCGTCCCGACCACTGGCAGGCCGATGACGTTCTGCGCATTCGCAGTCACGCGCTGGTTTCGAACCTTGCCGACGAAGTCGAACGGGCAAGGCTGATCTGCAAGGGCGGGGCGCCGTTCCTGACGCTGCATCGCCGGATCGAGCCGGTCCATGCGATCAAGGTGCCTGCCGGGCTTGATCCTTGCGACATTCCTGCCGACGTTCTCGACACGTATCTGCTTGGGACCAAGGGCGTGGCGTTTGCGCCGGGACCGCTTGCCGAAGCTGGGCTTCCCGATGCGGTGTGGTCGGGAAGTCTCGATCGGGCCGGGCAGCAGGAAGGGTCGAACAACTGGGCCATCGATGCCGCCCATTCGGCAACGGGGCGGCCGATCCTCGCCAACGATCCGCATCGCGCGCATGGCGTGCCGTCGTTGCGCTATCTCGTCGACATGGCCGCGCCCGGTTTCCATATTGCCGGGGCAGGGGAACCGGCGTTGCCGGGGGTAAGTTTCGGGCACAACGAAACGGCAGCCTGGGGGCTGACGATCTTTCCGGCCGATCAGGAAGATCTCTACGTCTATCGCACCAGCCCGCTGCATCCCGGCGCCTATCACTACAAGGGACGCTGGGAACCCTTTCGCGTGGTGCGCGAGACGGTTGCGATCAAGGGCGGGGCGACGCGCGAGGTCGAGCTTAAATTCACGCGTCACGGCCCGGTCATCCACGAGGACGAGGGCCATGCCTTCGGCTTGCGCACGGTGTGGAACACCCCCGGCGCGGCGGGTTATTTCAATGCGACGTGGATGTTCGAGGCAAAGGACTGGGGCGATTTCGACGCGGCCCACGCTCATTGGGGAACGCCGCCGCTCAATCTGGTCTATGCCGATGTCAAAGGCGTGGTCGGCTGGCGTCCTTCGGCCTTCATGCCGCAGCGCAAGGGCTGGGACGGGTTGCTGCCGGTGCCGGGCGACGGGCGGTACGAATGGGACGGCATGATCCCGCCGACGATCCTGCCCGAGGTGCGCAATCCCGCTTCGGGCTTTGTCGCTTCGGCCAATGCGATCAACCTGCCGCCTGACTGGCCCAGCGAGACTCGGCCGATCAGCTTCGTGTGGTCCGATCCTTCGCGCATCGACGAGATCACGACCCGGCTTTCGGCCAAGTCGCGCCTGACGATCGAGGACATGACCGCGTTGCAGACCGATACGGTCAGCCGCTTGTCGCGTCGCGCGATGGTCCTGTTCGACGGTTTCGAGAGCGAGGATCCCGACACTCGCGCGGCGCTTGCCCTGCTCAAGGGCTGGGACGGCAATGAAAGCGCAGACAGCGCCCCGGCGGCCTTGTTCGAGATCTGGCAGGCGAGCCACCTGGGGCCGGTGCTGGCCGCGACGGTCGGGACCGGCGATCTCGTCCATGCTCTGGAAGATGCAACGCCGGGCGCCGTCATCGATGCGCTGGCCCGCAACGACAGCGCCCTCGGGGCCGATCCGGCCAGTATCCGGCGCAAGGTGGTCGATCGTTCGCTGGCCGAGGCATGGCGGGACGCGGTCAAGCGGCTCGGACCCGACCCCGCGCATTGGCGTTGGGGCGCCCTTCACGTGGCGCAGTGGTCTCCGGCCATCGCCCCGCGCGTCCCCGTGGCCGAGCGTGGCGGCTGGGCCGTTGGACCGGCCGGCGTCGGCGGATCGGGCAGTACGCCGATGGCGACATGGGACGGGCGCAATGCCTATGGCGTGGGCGGCGGCGCCTCGGTGCGCATGGTGCTCGACGTCGGCGCCTGGGACAATTCGCTGGTGATCAATGCCCCCGGCCAGTCAGGCAATCCGCAGGACGCACATTACCGCGACCTGTTCCCGCTCTGGGCGGCGGGGCGCTATGTCCCGTTCCTGTGGACGGACACCGCCGTCACGGCGGCCGCCGAACGGGTGATTGCGCTGGAGCCTGCCGGGTAGGGGGCATGGCATTCCCCGAGCGGGATCAGGCATTTGCCGCCGAACCGAAGCTGAAGGGCGGGCGAAAAAAAGAAGCCCTGATTGCCGGGGATTGGGACAAGCTGCGGGCCCTGTCGCAAGAGCGGAGGGGTTGACGTCGCGCTAGGAGGAGATGGCGAAACGCTTGCCCCTTTTTATCCCGCGACGACCGGAAACTCGTCTTCGGGCAGGGGATCGCCGGTCTTCAGTTTCCCGGTCAGATGGGGGTAGGGTGGCGAGGTCGTGCCGCCGCGGTCGGCATAGACCACGTCTTCGCCGAACCAGCGGGTGGAAAAGGCACGGCGGCTCCCGGCGGTCATGTTTCCCGGCGCGCCGTGGACGGTCATGAAATTGAACGCGATGCAATCGCCCAGGTCCAGATCCCAGCCCATGATCCGGTAGTCATCCCGGTTGGCCGAGATGTCAGGCATTTCGACCAGCGCGTCGTTGTCGTGGTCATAGGCGCTGCCGTCGAAGCGGCGAGGCCGGAACAATTTGCCCCACAGATGGCTGCCCGCCACGGATTCGAGGCAGATTTCGCGCGGGACCGGATCGAGCGGCAACCACAGGCTGACCGTCTGTTGCCCGTCGACACAGTAATAGGGGCCGTCATGGTGCCACGGTGTCGGAATGTCGGCGCCCGATTCCTTGACCAGCAGGTGTTCGTGGAAAATCCGCGCCTTGTGCGATCCCATCAATTGCCGGGCGATTTCGGCCGCCGGACTGTCGAGGACAAAGCTCCTGAATTCGGGAATCGCGGCCCAGTTGCAGTAATCGCCGAAGAAACGCGCGCCGCCCTTGGTATAGTTGCGGTGCATCGGGCTCGGCTCGGCCATGTTGCGCGCGGTTCCTTCGCGCAAGGGCTCGATCCAATCGGTGAACAACCCGCGCAGGACGACGACCCCGTCCTCCTGAAAGGCGGCCCGTGTTTCGGGCGGGAGCTGGGGGGCGAGCCTTGTTGCCATGAGCCGGGATCTCCGCGGAAAAAGGACGGTGCGACAAGATCATCGTTGATGGCGGCTTGCCAAGTCCGTTTTTGCAAGCCACCGCATGGCTCTTGGAGAAATGGCAACAAGGGTTTTCGGGTACGCGGTTTGCCCCATGCCCAGCCGGGATGGGCCATGGCACGGTGAGATGGCATGAGTTTTCTTGATCGCGCGTCTTCGGCGCCATCCTTTCCCCGCTTTTCCGAAACCGCACTCCGGCACCAGCGTGTCGATGGCCACGCCCGCCTGCGCTTCGGGCCGAACGGACTGGCCGATCTCTATCAGCGGGCGCCGTGCCGGGTCCTGTTTCCCGCCGTTCCCACAGGCGCCTTCCCGCTCGCGGTCATGCTGACCACCAGTGGCGGATTGACCGGCGGCGATCGCATTGCCCTCGACATTGCGGTCGATGAAGGCGCCTGTGCATCGGTCATGGGACAGGCCGCCGAAAAGCTCTATCGCGTGGGGCCGGGCGAAGCACCGGCCTCGATCGTGACGCGCATCGACATCGCCGACGGCGCGCGGGCCGAATGGCTGGCGCAGGAAGCGATCCTGTTCGACGCGGCTCGGCTCGACCGGCGGACGGAGATTGCCCTTTCCGGCAGTGCCCGGTTGCTGGCGGTCGAAAGTCTGGTGTTCGGGCGGATCGCCATGGGCGAGCGGATGACGACCGGGCTCATCCGCGATGCCTGGCGCATCCGGCGCGACGGGCGACTGGTCTGGGCCGACGGCTTCGTGATGGAGGATGACATCGCCGGGCTTTGCGCCGCGCCCTGGGGGCTGGGCGATGCGGTGGCGATGGCAAGTGCAATCTATGCCGGGCCGGATGCTGCCGCCCATCTTCCGCTCGCGCGCGAAGTGATCGAACTTGCGACGGGTGACGGGGCCGAGGGCGGCGCGACGCTCGTCAACGGGATCCTGCTGCTGCGCCTGCTCGACAGCGATGCCGCGCGGCTGCGTCGTCGCCTGTCGCATCTGCTGTCTGTCCTGCGCGAAGCTGCGCTAGGGCTTTCCACTCCGCTTCCTGCCGTCTGGACGCATTGACCGATGAATCTGACTCCTCGTGAAAAGGACAAGCTGCTTGTCGCCATGGCAGCCATTGTCGCCCGCCGTCGCCTTGAACGCGGCGTGCGCCTCAATCATCCCGAAGCCATCGCGCTCATCACCGATCACATCGTCGAAGGCGCGCGCGACGGCACCAGCGTGGCGGACCTGATGGCGAGCGGCGCGGGCGTGTTGACGCGCGGGCAAGTCATGGAGGGCGTTGCCGAGATGATCCACGAGATCCAGGTCGAGGCGACGTTCCCCGACGGCACCAAGCTCGTCACGGTCCACCAACCGATCCGTTGAAGGAAATTGCGATGATTCCGGGAGAAGTGCTTGTCGCGGAAGGTGACATCCTGCTCAACGCCGATCGCGAGGCGATGGTCCTGACGGTCGCGAACGGCGGCGACCGCCCGATCCAGGTCGGCAGCCATTACCATTTTGCCGAAACCAACCCGGCGCTCCAGTTCGACCGCGAGGCGGCGCGCGGACACCGGCTCGACATTCCGGCGGGAACTGCGATCCGGTTCGAACCGGGCCAGTCGCGCGAAGTGCGCCTGATCCCTTATGCCGGGACGCGACACGTGATCGGGTTCCGTGGCGACGTGATGGGGGCGCTCTGATGTCGGTTTCGATCTCGCGCCAGACTTATGCGGCGATGTTCGGCCCGACCGTTGGCGACCGCATCCGCCTTGCCGACAGTTCGCTGCTGATCCGGGTGGAGGAAGACCGCACGATCTATGGCGAGGAAGTCAAATTCGGCGGCGGCAAGGTGATCCGCGACGGCATGGGGCAGGGGCAGATGTCCCGCGCCGAAGGGGCACCCGATACCGTCATTACCAATGCCGTGATCCTCGACCATTGGGGCGTGGTGAAAGCCGACGTCGCGATCCGTGGTGGCCTCATTTCCGCGATTGGAAAGGCGGGCAATCCCGATACCCAGCCCGGGGTCACCATTCCGATCGGCCCTGGCACTGAAGTGATCGCGGGCGAGGGGCGCATCCTGACCGCAGGCGGCATCGACACCCATATCCACTTCATCTGCCCGCAACAGGTCGACGAGGCGCTCTATGCCGGGATCACGACCATGCTCGGTGGTGGCACCGGTCCCGCGCACGGGACGCTGGCGACGACCTGCACCCCCGGCCCCTGGCACATCGGGCGGATGTTGCAGGCACTCGAAGCAATGCCCATGAATTTCGGCCTGTTCGGGAAAGGCAATGCCAGCCAGCCCGGCGCGCTCGAGGAAATGGTCCGCGCGGGCGCCTGCGGGCTGAAACTGCACGAGGATTGGGGAACGACACCGGCGGCGATCGACTGCTGCCTCGACGTTGCCGACCGTTTCGACGTGCAGGTGACGCTGCATACCGACACGCTCAACGAAGCCGGGTTCGTCGAAAGCACGGTCGCCGCGTTCAAGGACCGGACGATCCACGCTTTCCATACCGAAGGGGCAGGGGGCGGCCATGCGCCGGACATCATCCGCATCGCCGGATTGCCCAATGTCCTGCCCAGTTCGACCAATCCGACCCGGCCTTACACCGTCAACACGCTCGACGAACATCTCGACATGCTGATGGTCTGTCACCATCTCGACCCCCGCATTGCCGAGGACGTGGCTTTTGCCGAAAGCCGCATTCGCCGGGAAACCATCGCGGCCGAGGACATTCTCCACGATCTCGGCGCCTTTTCGATGATGAGTTCCGACAGCCAGGCGATGGGCCGGGTCGGGGAAACGGTGATCCGCTGCTGGCAGACGGCCGACAAGATGAAGCAGCAGCGCGGCAGCCTGCCCGGCGACGATGCCGAGGCCGACAACCTGCGCGCGCGCCGCTACATCGCCAAATACACGATCAACCCGGCGATCGCCCATGGCATTTCGCATATCGTCGGCTCGGTCGAACCGGGCAAGCTTGCCGATCTGGTGCTGTGGGACCCGGCCTTTTTTGCCGTCAAACCCGCGCTCGTGATCAAGGGCGGGATGATCGCGGCAGCGCCGATGGGTGATCCCAACGCGTCGATCCCGACGCCGCAGCCAGTGCATTACCGGCCCATGTTCGGCACGCTCGGTCGCGCGGGCACGCTGTCCTCGCGCCTGTTCGTCAGCGCGGCGGGGATCGAGGAAGGGATCGGCCACAGTCTCGGGCTCGTCCGTCCGCTCGAAGCGGTGCGCAACACGCGCGGCGGCATCGGCAAGGCCGACATGGTGCTCAACGATGCCATGCCCGACATCGAAGTCGATCCCGAAACTTATGAAGTGCGTGCCGACGGTGAATTGCTGACGTGCGAGCCGACGGCCCGCGTCGCTTTCGGCCAACGCTATTTCCTGTTCTGATAGGGCTTTGTGATGACCGATACCCTGACCGCCCGAGAAGTCCTGCCTGCCGGGACATGGGACGACAGTCTTGCCGCCGATTTCATCGTGCTCGACTATGAAGCTCGGCACCGTCGCCGGTTCCGCTATATCGCGCGGGGCGGCACCGATTTCGTGCTCGATCTCGCCCGCGCGACCATGTTGCGCCACGGCGACGGCCTGAAGCTGTCCGACGGACGGATCGTCCGCATCGAAGCCGTGCCCGAGCCTTTGATGACTGTGCGCGGCAAAGGGGCGCTCGACCTCTTGCGGCTGGCCTGGCACATCGGCAACCGGCATTTGCCCGCCGAAATTCACGAGGATCATATCCTCTTGCGACGCGACGGGGTGATCCTCGAGATGTTGCTGGGGCTGGGGGCGGAAGTCGATGTGGTCGACGCGCCGTTCACGCCGGAAGGCGGCGCCTATGCGGGGCATGACCACGGCGATCACGGGCATGGCCACAGTCATGGGCACGGCCATGGTCATGATCACGGGCACCACGATCATGACCATCACCACGGGCATCACCACGACCATGCCCACTGACGCCGCGCTGCATCGGTTGCTGGCGTGGACATCGCCCAGTTATCCGATCGGCGCTTTCAGTTACAGCCACGGGCTTGAGACTGCCGTTTCCACCGGCGCGGTCGTCGGTCCCGATGCGCTCGCCGCCTATGTCGAGGCGGTGCTGGAACGCGGGGGCGGATGGACGCAGGCGGTGCTCTATGTCCACGCCTGGCGCGCCGCCGGGGATGCGGCCGCGTTCGACGAGATTGCAGAGCTTGCTGCCGCATTCGTCGCCACGGCCGAAACCGCGCTCGAAAGTCATCAGCAGGGACGCGCTTTCCTGCAAGTCACGCGTGAGGCGTGGCCGCATAAGGCCCTCGACGGATTCGCCGCGCGCATGGCCGGGCGTCCGGTTGCCCACGTCGCCGTCTTCGCTCTTGCCGCTGCCGCGCACGGCGTGCCGCTGTCCGCCGGGTTGCATGCCATGTTGCATGGGCTTGCCGCCAATCTGGTTTCGGCGGGTGTGCGTCTTGTCCCGCTGGGCCAGACCGACGGGCAACGCGTGACGGCGCGACTGGCCCGGATCATTCCGGGTATTGTCGACCGTGCGCTGTCCGCCTCGCTCGATGCCTGTGGCAGCTCGGCTCCCCGGCTCGACCTTGCCTCGATCCATCACGAAACGCTTTATACCAGGCTGTTCCGATCATGACCCAGACCGAAACTTTCGCACCCGTTTCCACCCATGGCCCGCTGCGCATCGGCATCGGCGGCCCGGTCGGCTCGGGCAAGACCGCACTGACCGATCGCCTGTGCAAGGCGATGCGCGACCGCTATGACATCGCGGCGATCACCAACGACATCTATACGCGCGAGGACGCCGAATTCCTCACCCGGTCCGGCGCGCTCGATCCCGAACGGATCATGGGCGTCGAAACCGGCGGATGCCCGCATACCGCGATCCGTGAGGACGCGAGCATCAACCTTGCCGCCGTCGAGGACATGTGCGCCCGTTTTCCCACGCTGGAAGCGATCTTCATCGAAAGCGGCGGCGACAACCTGTCCGCGACGTTCAGCCCCGAACTCGCCGACATCACCATTTACGTCATCGACGTTTCGGCGGGCGACAAGATCCCGCGTAAGGGCGGTCCCGGCATCACCCGGTCGGACCTGCTCGTCATCAACAAGATCGACCTTGCCCCGCTGGTCGGTGCCGATCTTGGCGTGATGGACCGCGACGCGCGCAAGATGCGCGGCGAACGCCCGTTCCTGTTCACCAATCTCAAGGAGAACAAGGGGCTGGATGAGATCATCGATTTCATCGTCAAATCGGGAGGCCTGGGCCCCGGTCGGCCCCGGGTATCCGACCCCCAGTAACCCTTGCCGGATCGAACGGGCCAGCGATGAAGAAGAAGCGCCGCTATCTCACCGCGACGATGCCGGACGGGTATGTGAAGACGATCGGGCCGACGACCGACACCTTCACCCATTACTGGCGGATCGTTGCCGTGCTCGAAAACGGCAAGACCGAAGTGTTCTGGGGCCATACCCGTTCGCTGGCCGAAGCCCGGCGCAAGCGCGCGCCGGTGGACGAGGCTGCAAGGATACGGGGATGGAAGAGCTTCGTCTTCGAGATTGCCGAACTGGTCGAAACGCCGGCCTGAGAGGGCGGTATCCGGGGAACCGGGACCTCGGCTGCGCGCCGTTTGTGTGACACCGGCCAATGCCCTATGGGGGGGCGATGTCGACACCCAGGGATATTGCCGAACTCGGCAAGCGCGTGGCCGCCCAGCACGGCTGGCCCGCTGCCAAGGCTTTCAAGGCCTATGAAATGAACGAAGCCGATCGCGCGGCGCTGTCGCAATGCGCGCTGGAGATTCTCAAGGTGTTTCCCCCTGTTCCGGGCGCTTCGGCGCTGATGAGCGCGGCGCTGGCGGTGGCTCTCGAACGCCGGATCGACGCCCCGATCCACCTTGTCGCGGGGACTTTGTCAGTCGCGGGCGAACCCGTTTTCGGCAATCGCGAACCTTTCGATGGGGCGCAGGTCTTCGCGACCCCGCAACCCGACTGGGATGGCCACGTCTGGGTCATGGTCGGTCCCTATGTTGCCGACATTGCGATTTTCCGTGCGGCCTATTCGGCGCAGGGCCCGGCGCGGCTGTCCAAGCACGTCGACCTGACGTTTGGTCCCAACAAGGGGCTCTATGTCGATCACTGGAAGAAGACCCCGCAACAGGGGCTTCGCTATGAACCGCATTATGTCCTGAGCGCCGAGGAAGTGACCCGGCTGATGGGCGGCGCGTTCCATGTCATCAAGCAGGCGCAGCCGGACTGATCCGGCACCGCCGCTTTCCAATCCTTGCCGGAGCCGCCGATGCAGTCATCCCCCGACCTTGCCATCCGCCTTCAACGCAGCGCCTTCAACCGCGCGCTGGCCGAACGCGATGTGTCCGCTCTCGGCGCCTTCCTTGCGCCCAATGCGGTTCTCGTCACCGGCACCGACAGCGCTCTCCTGTCGGGCCGCAAGGCGCAGCTTTTGGCGTGGAGGCGGGAGTTTTCCGCATCCGACCCGACGATTTACACCCGCACGCCGGAAACCATTACCGTGTCCCGGATCGAACCGATCGGTTTCGAACACGGCCATTGGCAAGGTGTCGCGGCATCGACCGGAACCACGCTTGCGAGCGGCACTTATACGGCCAAGTGGCGTCAGTTCGGTTCGGCCTGGATGATCGAAGCGGAACTCTACCTGACGCTGGCCTGATCACCCGGACCGGCCGAGTTCATGCTCCACCGACCCCGCTTCTTCGGCCAATGTCCGCTGCAATTGCGCCAGCATGGTGCGCACGATCACTTTGTGCGCAGGGCCGACCGGTATCATATAGGTGTGCCCGAACCAGTTGTGGACGATCACCGAGGACGTGATCGATAGCCTTGTCTCCTTGACCGAAATACAGGTCATGACATCAAGATGCCGGTCCCGCTCGGTCAGCAGCAGAGCCTCTGGCCCCACCCCTTCGACAAGGAAGAAATCGAGCCGCTCCCCGACCACCACCGCATCCTTTCGCTGCCCGGAAAATCCCCCGATCCGCTTCACCCCGAACCGCGCCGAAATCGCATCCCGAACCCGAAACGCCCACTTCAGCCCCGGCCAAGGCTTCTCCATCAGGATGTTCCACGCCTCCAACAGACCGACCGCACGCGGCAAGTCGATCGACTGCCTGTCGAAATAATCGAGCTTTTCCCAAGGCCCGATCAAATGCCCGCGTTCAACCTCGCCCATACACCGGCTCCTCGGTTGTGATCCTCGGCAATAGCATGGCTGTGTCGGCTTTCGTTAGGAACTGCCGCTGTGGCGCGCCGAAAGTGATCTGACCGTTTGAACCAGCACTGGCGTTGTCTCGGTTCAGGACGGTTGCGGAACTCGCTGACCGACTGCGCGGCGCGCGCGTTGGGCCCAAACGGTCTGTATGATAGCGATGACCGAGGCTGCGGCAAACGAAGCAACCAGCGCCAGCGCATGAAGCATGGCATAATGGCCCGGATACGTTCGCGCCATGACTTCATTTGCAGGCGCCAGTACCCTGATGATCGGCAAGTGCACGGCATAGATCGGAAACGACAGCCTGCCTGCGCGACGCAACCAGATACCCACCCGGGCAGGAACCGGGGCGGACGAAGCCACCCAAAGGCACCACGGGAATAGCACAAGACATGTGACAATATCGCCAATGACGCGCACCGGCCCTCGCCAGTTCGCAGTCGGAAACTGGTTTATGAGGACGATGATAACCACCGGCGCCAACAGCGATAGCTGCCACGAGACAACCGGCCCGGGCGGAGCGATCAACCTGCGCCGCGCAAGCAACATGCCCGCCACATAGCTGAAGCCGCCGCGAGGCAAGCCCTGCCACCAATTGTTGACACCGGGACCGCCCGTGTTCTCGCCCAGCACGGCAATCGACACAATCAACAGCAACGCCAGAACTCCTGCCAGCTGTGCCAGTTGCCTGTCGTTCATCCGCTTGAGCACGAAGCCATGCGCTATATTGGCGAGCAATTCTTGCATCAGCGACCACTGTACCGAGTTGAGAGGAAAGATATCTCCCCCGGAAAAGAGGTTGGGCACCATCACTAGGCCAAGTGCTATGTTGGCAATGGTCATGCTGACCGGCGAGGCTCCGCCCATTAGCAAAGCGCCATTTACCAGGCCGATCGCGGTCATGGGGAGAAAGCGGCGAAACCGGACCTTGAAGAAAGTCAGGCCATCGATAGACATGCGCCCGTTCTTTTCGATGGATAGCGTAAGAACAAAACCGCTGATCAGAAAAAACAAGTCAACAAACAGATAACCTCTGCGAAACAGTCCGTTAGTACAGAACAGATTTTCCGCATGATAAAAAACAACGGCCGCTGCCGCGATTGTACGCATGGCGTCAATCAGCGGCAGGCGCTCACGCCCGCTTCCACGCATTATTGTCCCCAGATTCTAGCACTTCCGCGGGCGGCAATAGGCAAATGAGCTGTGATGTCACCAAAAATTTCGTACGATAAGAAACGGTTGGCGGATTTCGCCAGGATTCCCGGCACCGTCACGCGCCCAAGCCCGCCTTCATCCATCCCGATGAAAAGCCGTCAGGGTAGCCAAAAGTCAGGGAGTGCCGGGATCAACCTCACCGGGCTCATTTTTCCGCAGCGAACTGACCCGACGATATGGCGCCACCGCTGCTTGCTGCCTTTCAGAACGTTCGATGCTGGACTGACAGCCGCACTTTTGATCTCGGCTTGCGGATGGCGGCTTCGTCCCAAACTCGGTCGGTGGGGGTTACGGCGGGGCGTACCTCGTCGGCTGCCGGGAGCGCGAGGGCGATGGCCCTCGCATCCTTCTTTTCCTCTCTCATCCTCTGATAACAAGGCAGTGGCCAAGTTCGTCGGGAATGCGCAGTGATCGCAGATGGGGTTGCCGGATTTGCGGCGACTCGAAAACGGCGAGGGGATAGGTGATGAAGGCGCGGTTGCTGGCTTCGATTGGGATGGTCCTGACACCGGTTGCGGCCATGGCGGCTCCTCCCGTTGCGGCCGACGTGGTCTTTACCCATGGCGCCATTCACACGCTCGACGCCGGGGACCGGGTGGTTTCCGCGCTGGCGGTGCGGGACGGGCGGATCGTCTATGTGGGGGATGATGCCGGGGCCTTGGCGTTGGCCGGGGCGGGGACGCGCAAGGTCGATCTCAAAGGGCGGGTGGTGATGCCCGGTCTGATCGACGGGCACATGCATCCTCTGGCCGGTGGGTTGGGGCTGTTGTCGTGCACGCTCGATTATCGACGCCTGACCATTCCGGAAATGCAGGGGATCGTGAAGGGGTGCCTCGATCACGGAGGCTCTGCGGCGGAAGGGAAATGGCTGGTCGTCATCAACTGGTTCCAGCAGGAAACCCAGCCGATCGGGGTGGAGACGACAAAGGCCTTGCTCGATGCTTTGCCCACGAAGCGGCCGATCATCATTCAATCCTCGTTCGGGCATTCGACGCTGGCCAATAGCCGCGCGCTGGAACTGGCGGGGATCACGGGAAAGACGCCCGACCCGGTGGGCGGACAGATCCATCACGACGCGAACGGGCAGCCGACGGGATTGCTGGAGGATGCAGCGCAGCATCTGTTGAGCCGACTGGTGCCTCCGCCTACGGTCGCAGACAATCATGCGGCAGCGCGGGCGGCTCTGGCTGCCATGGCAAAGCAGGGCGTCACCGGCTTTCTCGACGCGGCGGCTCCGCCCGAGGCGGTTGAGGCCTTTTCGACAGTAGCGAAGGAAGGCGGCCTGACCGCGCGGGCGCATTTCGCCCCGGTGATCGAGCCCAAGGATGGGCCCGCGCCGGACAAGGCGATTGCCGGGATCGTCGCCTTGCGCAAGGCGTACGATCAGGGCGAACTGAGCCCGCAACCGGGGATTACCGTTCGCAATGTAAAGCTGTTCATGGACGGCGTGATCACGGCGCCTGCCTTTACCGGCGTGATGTTGCAACCCTATCGCGTGAACAAGGGGACGGCCGACATGCCCGACTGGCAGCCCAGTGGCGGCACTGGGCCTGCGCCCTATTTCCCGCAGCCGGTGCTCGATCCGCTGGTGCAGAAACTCGCCGCCCTGGGGTTCGATCCGCATATGCATGCCGATGGCGACGGCGCGGTACGCATTGCGCTCAACGCCAGCGAAGCCTTGCGCAAGGCGCATCCCGAGTGGGGCACGCGTCCCGCGATCGCCCATGACGAGAGCGTCGATCCGGCCGACTATGCCCGGTACAAGGCCTTGGGCGTCATTCCCGTCCTGTCGTTCCAATGGGAAAAGCAGGCTGCCGATACGGTTGGCGGGGCGAAGGAGTTCATGGGCCCCGACCGCTATGCCCGGCTGGAACCGTCGGGCTATCTGACGCAGGCGGGCGCGCCGATTGCCTATGGCAGTGACTGGCCGGTCGATCCGCTCGACGAATGGTTCGCGCTCAAGGTCGGGGTGACCCGGTTGAACGCGCCGTCGGCGGGCGAGCAATATGCCCATCCGCTGCCCGGACCCGGATTGACGGTAGCGCAGGCCGTCCATGCGATCACGACCGGCGCTGCCTATGAATTGCGCATGGAAAAGGTGGCCGGATCGCTCGAACCGGGCAAGTTTGCCGATCTTATCGAAATCGATCGCGACATCTTTGCCGGGGATCCCCGCGCCATTGCCGATACGCGGGTGCTGATGACGATGGTCGGTGGAAAGGTCGTCTACTCGGCGGACTGACGGGGAAGCCCTGCGCGCAAGGGATCGGACCGGACGATTTCGCGCAGGGCGACAAGCGTTTCGAAACCCCGGACATTCTCGTCCGAGGCCAGAACTTCGTCGGCGAAGCGCTGATAGGCTTCGATCGAGGGCACCGCGACGGTGATAAGAAAATCGGCCCGGCCGGTGACATTCCAGGCACCGATCACTTCGGGCCGCTGTTCGAGCCGCGAGACAAGCGCCTTTTCCCGCACCAGCCCGGTCTGGTTCAATTCGACCAGAACGTGGATTGTGATCGACGGGGCAAGTCGTGCCGGATCGATCAGCGACACGTCGGCGACGATCACGCCGGTCGTTCGCAGTCGCCGAAGACGTCGTAAAACCGCGCTTTCCGATAGACTTACCTGTTGCGCGATGGAGCGTGCGGGTTCCAGATTGTTGCGACGCACGATCGCAAGGATTCGCTGATCGAATTCATCGAGTTCGACGGTTTTGATCGAGGCAGGCCATTTTTGTGACGGAAACAGGCGCATGATGGCTGAATTCGGCGCCCTTCGCCAGAGCAGACCGGCTATAGGAGCCGCATGACGACCATGACTGCCTCGACCCGTTCCGCTTCCCCGTTGCTGACGCGTGCGCTCCCTTATCTGGCGCTGGCGGGATCGATGTCTTCGGTCTGCGTCGGGACGTCGATTGCCAAGCATCTGTTCCCGGTGATCGGTGCGCCGGGGGCGGTTGCCTATCGGGTCGGGTTTGCCGCGATCATCATGTCGGTGCTGTTCCGCCCCTGGCGGACGAAATTGACGCGCGCGGACAAAGTGGCGGTGATCCGCTACGGGATCGTGCTCGGGCTGATGAATCTCAGCTTTTACATGTCGTTGCGCACGCTCCCGCTCGGACTTGGCATGGCGATCGAGTTCCTCGGGCCGCTGACGGTGTCCGTCGTGAAATCGCGTCGTCCGCGTGATATTCTCATGGTTCTTCTTGCGGCAGGTGGTCTGGCGCTGCTGCTGCCTTTGCGCGAAGCACAGCACGGGCTCGATCCGGTCGGCGTGATCTTTGCGCTCGGGGCCGGGGTCTGCTGGGGGCTCTACATCATCTTTGGCCAGCGCACCGGGAATATTCCGGCGGTTCAGGCGGTGACGCTGGGTATGGCAACCGCGTCGATCTTTGCAGTGCCGATCGGCGTGGCGTCGGCCGGTGCGGCGATCCTGTCGCCGCCGGTGATCGTGCTGGGTCTGGGGACAGCGATCCTGTCGAGCGCCATTCCCTATACGCTCGACATGGTGGCGATGAAGCGCATTCCGGCGGGACGTTTCGGTATCCTGATGAGCGTCGAACCGGCGGTGGGCGCTTTTGCCGGAGCCATGCTGCTGGGCGAACACCTGACGATGCAGCAGTGGCTGGCAATCGGACTGGTGATCGCGGCCTCGATCGGATCGGTCATGCCTTCGGAATGATCCGCGCTCCGGCGGCCCGTCGGTGGCGGCGATAGAGCGCCGTCCACAGGCCAAGGCCGCCGAGCGTCACATATAGCAGGACCGGCCCCGCCACGAGATAGACAGGCATCGGTACAGTCCAGATCAGCACCACCGAGACGAGCACATCGGCGAGGAGGCCAAAGCCCCAGACCAGCGTCATGACCATGATGGTCCGCCGGATGGAGCTTTCCCCGGAACGGCGTTCGAACTCGGCCAGTTCCTCACCGGATTCCCGTGCAAGCGTGGCGCGGGCGAGCGGCAGGATCAGCGGTTTCCCGATTGCCGCCGAACCTAGGAATGCGAGCGCGATCGCCAGAGTGACCATCTTTTCGCGCAGGGCGAGCCAGCGAACCGACCCGCCACCGAAAAAGGCCAGCAACGAAAGTGCAATGCCCGCCAGTGCCAGCACCGACAAGGCATCGAGCTTTCGTTTCCGTGCGAGCCCGATCAGGCTCCAGATCAGGGGCGGGAGCGAGGAAACGAGCAAGGCCTCGACTTCGCCCCGGTGCCCGACGGTCATTTCATAGAGCGCGAGCGGTGCGAGGATATTGACCAGTGCTTCGGCCGCGATGACGCCACCATTGTGACGGATCAGGGATCGGATCGGACTTCCCATGGCGCATCCCAATGTTTACACTGTTATCATGTCGGATCATGCTAACGCTGTCAACATTGCGAAACGGCCCTATCACCATGGCGACTTGCGCTCGGCCCTGATCGCCCAGGGGTTGCGATTGCTGGCCGAACGTGACGCCGAAACGCTCTCCTTGCGTGAAGTGGCGCGGGCCGCCGGGGTAAGCGCCACCTCCGTCTATCGCCATTTTCCCGACAAGGAGGCGCTGTTGACCGCGCTGGCGCATGAAGGGTTGGTTCAACTGGGCGAGGCGCAGAAAGCGGCCGATCGGGCCGCAGGTGGAGGCGAGGCGGGCTTTGCCGCGACCGGGCGGGCCTATGTCCATTTCGCGCTTGCCAATCCGGCGCTGTTTCGCCTGATCTTTGCCTCGCCTGCCTTGGCGGCGTCAGATGTGGAAGAGCGGCGGGGAACCGAAGCAGGGGCCTTGTTGCAGGTCCATGCCGCTCAACTGGCCGCGCGCGAGGGTGGCGAAGTCGAAATCCACGCCTTGCGCTCGTGGGCGCTCGTGCATGGGCTGGCGATGTTGATGCTGGATGGTCAGATCGGCCCTGACGAGGCCTTGCTCGACCGCCTGCTTTGACGTGGCGCGAGTTCCATCCGGGATCTCGGTCCTTCCGACATCCCGGATGCAGGATTTACAGCTTTTCGCCCGGATAGAGCTGCTTGATCGATTCCGGCGCACGGCACTTGCGGACCAGATCGGTGGTCAGGCGCAGGCGTTCGGCCGTCAGGTTCTTGTTGGTGAGGGCAAACTGGCGCTCGTGGGCGACTTCCTCGGTGGTGAAAGGCTTGGTGCCCGCCGGGGCACTGCCTTCGCCCAGCACGAAGACGACATAGTTCATCATGTCGGCGAGTTCGGCGTTATCCTTGATCCGGCTGTGCGCCACATTGGGCAGGCGGATCAGATAGGCGCGAGCCTCGGGCGTGCACATGAACCAGCCGACGCGCCCTTCCAGTTCGGGAAGATGGGCCGGGACTGTATCCCCGCGGACGCCATGGCAACCGCCACACTGTTCGATGTAATCGATGCGCGCCTGATCGGGGTCGCTCATCAAGGCATGAAGGTCGAGCGGTGCCGGGTGTGCTTCACCGGGGGCGGCATGGAGATTGCCGCGGGCAAGGCCGATCCCCGCCGCCGCGACGATCGCGACGGCGAGCAAGGGCTTTGCCACCTGAAAACGGGTCTTCGACATCAGGCCGGGTCTCAGGCTGCGCCGACGAGAACCGCGGTCGAGCAATGGTATTCCATGCTCTGCGTGCCGAAGCACCAGATGATGTCGTTGTTGAGCTGCGGGGTGTAGATCTGCGTTTCGCGATCGGAGCCGTTGCAGTTGCACTTGTTGCAGAACGACTTGCCGCAGCAGTCGCGGTACGCGATCAGATAGGCCTTGCCGTCTTCGGGATTGATACAGGTCCCGACCCACGACACCGGCGAGGGTTCCGCGCCCGGAGGACACGTGTGGATGCCGCCGCCGCAGCAGGTGCATAGCGCGCCATCGATCGCGCAATAACGCCAGTAATTGCACTTGGTGTCGTCGCTGGTCTGTGCCGCACGGGCAAAGGCCGTTTTGGTTTCCGGCGAGCGGTCGGGCTTGCCTGCCGCTTCCGCGCGGCTGACGGGCAGCAGCGGGAAAACCGGCGCCGCAACGAGAGCCGCCCCGACGCGGGCGAGCATGCCGCGTCGCGACGTGCCGCCGGCAAAACGCCGCAGCACCTTTTCCCCAAGGCTGTCAGCATTGAACTTCTTCATAACATCCCCCGTTGTCCGGTCGGCGGGCATGGGCTGAGCCGCCATCTGGTTTGATCAGCCCATGCCGGGCATGGTGGTCTTCGTCTTTACGATCCCGCAAGGGATCAAATTCGTCGGGGCAGTCATGCCGCCCCATCAGGCTCTGTCTCAGGCGAGTTCCTTGTTCAGGCCGTTGATGTAGTCCTGAACCGAACGGATCCCCATCTCGTGCGCGACGACGAGGCTTTCGAGATGTTCGCGGCTGTTGACGAGGCCCTTTGACAGCACGACGCCGTCTGCATCGAGCAGGACCGCGTAAGGCAGCTTGCCGACTTCGAAAGCCTGGCCGACGTCGGGGCCGTTGATGAACTGGTATCCTTCAAGACCCTGCTTGGCGATCATGTCGCGCTGAACCGCGGTGTCGTCGTCGCCGACGAAGATCAGCTGCACGCGTTCGTCGCGGGCAAAGCTCTTGGCCATCGGGATCAGGTTCTTGCACAGCGGGCACGAAGCCGAAACGAACATCAGGAGGCGCAGCGCCGAACCCGGCGCAGGGCCGCCCACGCTGACGCTGGCGCCGTCGATGGTCTTGGTCGGGATCGCGGGCGACTTGGCGCCGACCGAGGGGCCGCCTGCCGTCGTCAGCGCGCCTGCCGGTGCCACGCGCATGTGCAGCACGCCGACCTGCCGGGCGAGGGCAAGGATCGCGATGACGAGGCCGAGGATCACCACCCAGGCGAAGATCGAAGAGATTACAAGGGCAGTCAGCATCGCGAGGGTTATCTCCGTCCGCTAGCCAGCGGCGAGGCCGCCAGCGCCGCAAGGGCGTTGAAAAGCAGGGTGAACAGGTACAGCGCCAGTCCGGCGACAAGAGCCACGGCAAGTCCCGCAGCATCCGGCGCCGTGGCCGGGGCGCCGGCAACGGCATGGCAGACGGCAAGAGCCGCGAGCACGCCATTGCGAACGACCAGGCCCCAGCTCAACGGCTGGCGCAATTGCGAGCGGCCGCAGCCGCAATCGATATGGGCGCGACCCCGGCGGATATTGATCGCCATGGCCGCGGCAAAACCGAGGAACAGCGCCGCCGCAGGCCAGCCGAGCCAAGCCAGTTTCCCGCCCGTAAGCCCGCTGGCAATGAGGCCGACGCCCAGCACCACCTCGACAAAAGGCAGGAGCAGGGCGACCGGAGCCTCGAGCGCAGGGGGCAGCAGGCGGTAATTGGCAACGACGCCGGGGAAGAGTTCGCGGTGGCGAAGCTTTGCCAGCCCCGCTCCGGCAAACACGATCCCGGTGCCCACGGCACCAGCAAGACCGGTTTCGACCAGAATGGAGTTCATGGCGTCAAAGCTCTCCGTGGCGCTTATTCAGCGATCTGGATCGGGCCGGTGCCCGCATCCTTGATCCGGCTCTTCACTTCGCCGGTCGCCGGGTCGATCACCTGCACGACTTCATCGTCGCCCGCAACGATGAGGTGGGGCTTTGCTTCCTGCGTGACCTGGATCGAATTGGGTTCGCCGCTGACGGAGAGGCGCTTGACCACCTTGTGCGCGGTCACGTCGAGATCCCAGATCTCGGTCGCGCCAGCCTTGTGCGACCAGAATTCACCGGCGTGCATCAGCACGAACATGTGATTGGAGGCATAGTGCAGGGCGAGCGGCTGGCCGCCGCCGGGGAACCAGTTGACTTCGAGCGGCTTGGTGTCGCCCTTGCGGATGCCAGCCGCTTCCTGGATCGAGAACGGCGTGCTGACTTCCGGCTTGGCCCCGAGCTTGGCGGTATAGACGAGGCCGGTATAGGTCAGCATCGTCATCTGCGCCTTGCTCTTGTCATAGGCATAGTTGTCGAAAATCGGGTCGTTCGTCGCGTTGAAGAACGGCTCGGTCCGGGTGATCTCTTCCTTTGCGCCCTTCAGGTTGATCGAGGCGATCGAGCCGTCCGAGCACAGCGCGGCAAGGCCTACGCCGGGATAGGTCACGATGTCGGCGCAGCCGGGCAGTTCGAATGTCTTGACGAACTTGCGCTTGGCAAGGTCGATCACGTTGACCGAGGAGACCGGGTTGAAGTTGTAGACGTAGCCGGTCTTGCCGTCATCGCTGACGATGAAGTTGTGGAGGCGTCCGCCGACCAGCATGCGGCCCGGAATGTCGAGGTCGCCTTCGAGCTTGAGCCCGGTGCTGTCGTAGATCGAGATGAAATCCTGGCGCTTGCCGTGCAGGCGGCGGGTCCAGACCGATTCCGCGACGTAGTAGTGCTTGCCCGCCGGGTCGATCGCCAGATCGCCCAGAACGGGCGTTTCGACCTGGGCAAGATACTTGCCGGTGGCGCTGTCGTAGACGCCGGTTCCGGCCTGCACGAAACCGCGCTGGATATAGAACCAACTGGGCTTGGGCATGGGGAGCGGGGCGACATCGGAATCTTCCGGCTCGACCGAGGCGGTCCCGGCAAGGGCGGGTGCGGCAGGCAGGCAGATCGCCCCGATGGTCGCGGCAAGGGCAAGGCCCATCGCGGAGGCGGCGGAAAGCTTGGGCATGGCGGCGGACTTCATCGTGGCAGGCCCCTCTGGACGCGGTGACGTCGGCATGGTCACTTCAATTGATGCATGATGGTCCGATGCGGACGCGCGTCAATGAAGTGCGCACCCCCATCAGTGATCGCACAAACATTTGACGAGCGTCCAAATTGAGTCAAGACGCATTCGCCCGCAGGTCCCACCTTTGTTGTGGCAGGCGGCGGAAATGCAACGCCTGCGGGCGAGCGTTGCGCCGCGGGAACGCGGGCGGAAGTCAGGTCGCCGTCATTCGCCTCACGGAAGCGGCGGGACGGGGGCGAGCTCGTGAATTTCCTCAGCTGTGATCGTACTTGCGATTGAAACCAGATGACGGGCAGCGATCCGGGTGATCGCAGGCATCTTGGCGGCCCACGGTTTTTCGAAGCCCAGGAACGGTGTCGTGCCTTCCATGGCCGCGCTGATGAACAGGGCGACGGTATGGACTTCGTCGGGCAGCAGAGTCGGATTGAGCTCGGTCACGTATTCTGAGATCACGTCGTGGACGCGCTGATAGAAGGCGCGCACGCGATCGGCGATGAACGGGTTGTGATTGGCAAGCGCCCACAGTTCGGTGAACAGCCGGGTTGTGCGCATGCCCGCGATGTCATCAAGGCAGATCACGATGACAAGGCGCAAGCGTTCCTCGGTGCTGAGGTCCGGGCGGCGCACGCGGGTGTCGAGCACCTTGTTGTAGCTTTCGAGCAAGTCGTCGAGCAGAACTTTGACCAATAGTTCCTTGCGCGGGAAATGGTAGCTGACATTGCCGACTTTCATCCCGCATTCGGCGGCGATACGCCGGATGGTGAATGCGCCCGCGCCTTCGTTGATCAGGACCGAGAGCGCGGCCTTGAGAATGGCCGAGACCGTTTCGGTTCCGCGCAGGTACGTGCCGGGGCGATGCGGCGAAAGGGGGACGTGATTGACGGGGGCGTCGGCGACGTCCGTCCCTCCGGTCAAGGCCGGGCCGGTCAGATCCGGGGCGGTCAGATCCGGGGCGGTCAGATCCGGGTTCACGTCATTCACGGCAATGCCTTCCCGGTCGGCTCGATAAAGTCCCCTGACTGCCCACATTGCGTGATGGTTCGGGGGTTTTCCAGTCCAATTTCGTCCGCATTGAGAATGCTTATTGCCGCATCGCAACAAAGCGATTGACCAACTTAGGACATCTGCCCAGTTTTTCGCTTGTCCGCAGCCGCGAATCGGCGGTTGTGCGGGGCTCGGGGGGGTCGTTTCCGGGTCGCATTCTTGTCTCGGCGGTGTGGTTGCGCCGCAGATCACCACAAAGGGGACGATTGACCGATGGTTCGCCCACTTCCGGAACAGGATGCGGATGGCGCCGTGACGCATGTCCGATTTGGCGGGCGACGCGGCACGATGTTGCTGCTCGCTGCCGCGGCCTTGGCGACGACCAGTGCCGTCGCCGGGGAATCGCTGTCCGGTTCGGCCACGCCTGTGGCCGAGACCGAGGAAGGCATCCCCGTCACCGACGCCTTGACCCGCGAGAAGTGCGGTACCTGTCATACGCCCGACGCCAAGGGTAATCTGTCGCGGATTTCCTGGCTTCGCACCACGCCCGAAGGCTGGGATCAGGCGATCAAGCGCATGGTCCGGTTGAACGGTGCGGCAATTACGCCCGACGATGCGCGTCATATCGTGCGCTATCTTGCCGGAAGCCATGGTCTTGCGCCCGAAGAGGCAAAGCCGGTTTCCTATCTCGTCGAAAAGCGCGTCATCGACGAAACCAATATTCCCAGCGAATCCCTGCGCACCGCGTGTGCTGCTTGCCATGCCTTTGCCCAGCCGCTGTCGTGGCGGCGTTCGGCAGCGGAGTGGAAGCTGCTGCAGGAATTCCATATCGCCCTCTATTCGCAGGCCGATGCCCAGTATCGAAAGCCCGCGACCGACGAACCGGGTGCGACCTTGGGCCAGACCACGCCGGTGGTGAACAAGCCGGGGGTCATTCCGCTGACGTCGGGCGAAGTTGCGCTTGCCTATCTGCGCAAGGCAGCCCCGCTTCACAGCGCGGAGTGGGTGCAGTGGAGCAAGCAGCCCCACGAAGCGCATCTTGCGGGCAAATGGCTGATCAGTGCCAATCTTCCCGGCAAGGGCGAGTGGTTCGGGACCATGGATGTAACTGGGGGTAGCGCGCCCGAGCAGTTCGCGACCAGGATCGCGCTCCATCCGCTGGGTGGCGGGGCCGGGATTGCCTCGTCGGGCAACGGCGTCGTCTATGGCGGCTATTCGTGGCGTGGTCGGGCTGGCGCTGCAACGGGCGGGACGTTCGCGCCCGACGCGCCGGATCAGCCCTTGCGCGAAGTCATGCAGTTCTCGGCCGACGGCAAGAGTGCGGCGGGACGCTGGTTCTGGGGTGAATATCAGGAATTCGGCTACGACGTGGAACTGATCCGCGCGGACGGAACGCCGGTGATCGGCGCGGTTTCGGCAGGCGGGATCAAGGCCGGCGCCAAGGGGCAAGTGCTGCACATCTATGGCGATGCATTCCCGACCGGTCTTTCGGCAAAGACGATCGATCTCGGCCGTGGGCTGTCGGTTGCGAAAATCGTCTCGGCCAAGCCTGATGAACTGGTGGTGAGCGTTGACGCGGCGGCCGATGTCGCGGCTGGTCTCCATGACGTGAAGGTCGGCTCGGCCGTCCTGCCCGGCGCCTTGCCGGTGTGGCACCGGGTCGACTATATCAAGGTGACGCCCGAAACCGCGATCGCACGCCTTGGTGGTGAAGCCCATCCGCGCGGTTACAACCAGTTCGAAGCCTGGGGCTTCGACGTCGGTCCCGACGGCAAGCCCAATACCGCCGACGACGTCAAGGTCGGGCTGGTCGATGCTGATTTCAGCCTCGAGGAATTTCGGGCCACCTGGTATGACGACGACAAGGATTTCGTCGGCACAATTACCAAGGCCGGGTTCTTTACCCCCAATCTTGACGGCCCCAACGCCAAGCGTAGCGGCAACCGCAACAATTACGGTGACGTCTGGGTCGTTGCGACGGCGAAGACCGCCCGTGACACACTGGGCAAGCCGTTGACGGCCAAGGCCTATCTCGTGGTGACCATTCCCTCGTTCAAGCGCTGGGACCAGCCCGAGATTTCCGAATGAGCGCGCCGCTGCTCCACCGTTATCGCGCGGGCGAAATGCATCGTTTCGCCGCCGCCGATGCCGAATTCGTCTATCTGCCGACTGCGGGCGCGATTTTCGCGCTCGATGGGGCGACTGCCGACGTGCTCGAACGCCTGCAGGGCGGCGCGGTCGCGCATGACGAACTGGCCGCCGCGCTGGTGGCCGACGGAATGGACCCGGCCGATGCCGATGGCCTGTTGCGCGAATTGCGGCTCGTCCGCCTGATCGAATCCGATCAGGTGGTGAGCGCGGCCCCGGCGGTCGATACGCCGCCTGCCGACTTCCCCTTGCAGGCCCTGGTGCTCAACATCACCAACCAGTGCAATCTGGCCTGCACGTATTGCTATGAATTCGGCGCCGATCGCATTGCGACGCCGACCGGCAAGCCCAAGTACATGACGCCCGAAACCGCGCGGGCGGCGGTCGATTTCCTGCTCGACGGGGCCAAGGGGCGCGAAAGCGTCCACATCACGTTCTTCGGCGGCGAGACGCTGATGAATTTCCGTCTCTTGCGCGATGTCGTTGCCTATGCAGACGAGCGGGCTGCGGAAAACGGGCGGAAAGTCACCTATAGCCTGACGACCAATGCCACGCTGCTGACCGACGAGATTATCGATTTTCTCGCCGACAAGGCGATCGGGGTGACCGTCTCGATCGACGGGCCGGAAAAGCTGCAGGACGCACGGCGCGTCTACAAGAGCGGCAAGGGCAGCTATGCGGTGATCCTGCCTCGGCTCAAGGCTCTGATCGCGCGTCATCGCCGCCGTGCGATCACCGCCCGGGTCACGCTGAGCGCGGGGGTGACCGATGTCGTGGGCATCTATCGCCATCTCAAGGACGAGATCGGGTTTCACGAAATCGGTTTCGCGCCGGTGACGAGTGCAGGCGAGGACCGCGACTGGGGCCTCGACGGCGATGGCATGGGAACCGTTCTGGCCGGTTTCCATGCCTTGGCACAGGAATGGCTCGACCATGCCCTGCGCGGGCAGATGCACGGCTTTTCCAACGTGTCGGAAACGATTGGCGAGCTTGTCGCGGGCACCAACAAGTCGCATCCCTGCGGCGCGGGTATCGGCCTTCTGGGCGTCAGTCCTTCGGGCGACTTGTCGCCGTGCCACCGCTTCACCGATGCCGACGATCATGTGCTCGGCCACGTCGATCACGGCGTCGATCATGAAAAGCGTGTGGATTTCCTCGCGCGCGGTCACGTCGGCGCAAAATACGAGTGCACGTCGTGCTGGGCGCGTCCGCTTTGTGCCGGGGGCTGCCATCACGAGGCTTTCGTGCGGTATGGCGATACCGGTCATGCCAACCTGCATTACTGCGACTGGATCCGCGAATGGACCGATCGCTGCCTCGGGATCTACGGCACGCTTGCCGCCCGCAATCCTGCATTCCTTGACCGCTTTGCCGATCGAAAGGTCCAGTCATGAAGCACCTCAAGCCGCTCAACGCCAAGGCGCGCCGGATCGAGGCCGATCTTGCGGCAATGGAAGAGGATGTCGTCGCCCTGCAACAGGCGCCGCGCCCGCATGTCCCGATGGGATGTTCGCTGTCGTTCTCGCCCGGTTGGGAAGTGGACGCGAGCGGGGGCACCGCGGGGCTGTGTCAGCCGGTTGAGCGCGACATCTATGACTGCTACGTCACGTGTTTCTGGCCGGTGCAGATGGCCGATCACGTGAACTATTCGCCTGATTGGGCGAGCAAGTGCGCGGCTGCGACCAAGGACTGGCGCAATCTCGACATCGTCTTTCCCTGAACCGTCCAGCGCCCGGGTGATCCGTCATGAAGCCGCGTCTTTCGTTTCGAATCCGTGCCGCCGCGCTCGCGCTGGGGCTTGGTCTGTGTTCCGCCGCATGTCCCGCCCAGGCCGGGACGCTGCTTTTGGGGACGTATCCCGACAAGCTGTTCACGGTCGATGAAGCAACGGGGACCGTCAAGGAGCGTATCCCGCTCGAAAGCGGTCTTCCGGTCTCGCTGCGCCTGACTGCGGACGGCAAGAAAGTCTTTGCGACGACGATCACCACCAGCGGGGTGATCGTGCTCGACGCGGCAACGCGCCACGTCCTCACGCAGTTCAGCCTCAACACACCCACCGATCGCTATCGCTTCAATGGCGGTGTGCCCGATCCGACCGGCCGCTATTTCTACACGATCGTCAATCATATCGAGAAGAAGGTCGATCGCTATTCGGTCTCGCGACAGGAATTCGCGATGATTGACATTGCCCAGAAGAAGATCGTCAAGGCGGTGGAACTGAGCCCCGAGGACGACGCGGTGGGTGGCGGCTGGCGCTCGCCCCTGGCGATTTCGCCTGACGGCAAGACGCTCTATTCCTTCAAGGACAAGGTTCTCGTCGTCGATACCGCGACGCTGAAAGTCGTCGACCGTATCGATCTGCAAAAGGCCGATGCGACCGGATATGAAAACGTCGCTTTCGGCAGCGGGGTCGAAGGGCTGCAGATGACCAGCCCGAACGAACTGGTCTCGTTGTTCACGGCTGCCGATCCTTATGTCCATAACAAGGTGTTCGGCCTCGGCCGTGTCGACCTCACACACCGCAAGTTCGATTTCACGCCGATCGGGCCGATCACCAACCAGATCAGCGGGCTCGAAGTGACCCCGGACGGCAAGACGGCCTATACCGCCGCGACTTATGGCGCGACCGGCAACAAGCGTTGCGAATTCTGGAAATTCGATCTCGCCACTGCCAAGCTCACCGACAAGGTCGAATTCCACTGCCGTTCGCGTTTCACGCTCGGAATGTCGGGCGATGGAACAAAGCTCTATGTCTATGGCGCCAGCTATGACATCGAAGTCTATGACGCGGCGACGATGAAATACGAAAAGACCTGGGATCTGGGCGCCGATGCCACGATGGCGGGCATGTTGATCCTGAAATAACATCCCGAAGTTGCGGGGACTTTGGATGAGGGAATTGCCGCAAGGCGTAGTGCTGGCAGGACGGGGCGTTGCCGCCGCGACTGCCGCACATTGTCTTGTTGGCCGGGGCGTGGATGTGAAGTCGGCTTTCGGGGGGAAGCCCGCGCCGTTCACGCCCCCAATCCCTGCGCGTCCTGCACCGGTGGTCATGTTGGGGGAGCAGGCGCAGGCGCTGCTCGCCGATGTCTTTGCCGGACATGCGGCGCTGACCGACACTCTTGCCCGAGGCCATCGCATCGCTCGCCGGCTGGTCTGCTGGGGCGACGAGACACCGCGCAGTTTTCCGCACAACGGTTTGATCCTGTCCGGCGAGCGTCTTGGCGCTGCCCTGCCTCCTCCCCAGGAAAGCGATAGCGGACCATCGGCTGCGGCCTTCACGCTCGATGCCGTCGGGGGGCAGGGCGAATGTTCGATGCGTGATTTCGGGTCGCGGCGTGCCGCCGGGGCTCCGGTCGTGCTGACCGAGGGCGTCGACAGCGAGGCGGTGCAGGTAGAAACGCTTGACGCAGGCTGGCTGTTCCTGATGCCCGTCGGCGACGGGACCGGTTGGTTGCTGTCGGTCGGTGGCGATCCGGATGCCTGCCTTGGGCAAAGCCGCCTTGTCGCGCCCGCGATTGCCACACTGGGCAATGTCGAGGCCCGCTTTGAAACTGCGCCCCGGATCGCCGACGACCTTGCCGATCACGCAGGGTTGCTGATCGGCAGCCGGGCGGTCGCGTTCGATCCGATCTGCGGCGACGGGACGGCGATGGCGGTGCGGGGTGGATTGCTTGCAGGGGCGGTCGCGGCGGCAGTATGCGGCGTGGACCGTCCCTTGCTCGACCCGGTGCAGGACGGGCCCGCCTTGGGCGCGCATTATCGCGCGATGGTGATTGCGGCGATGCGGCGCCACCTTGCCGCGTCGCTGCCCTTCTATACCCATGGCGGGCGTAGCGACTGGTGGCAGGAGGAAGCCGCCGCCCTTGCCGAAGGGCATGCATGGTGTACGCGGCAACTGGCCGAGGCAGGGGAGCCGGGCTTCGTTCTGGCTGGTGATCGTCTCGTCCGGCGGGATCGCGTCGCCTGACACCTCCAACGCGCCCCGACACGATGCCGCCTCGCGCGCCGGTTACGCCGCCGGTGGCGGACTGGCGCACCTATCGCCGGTTGCTGCCGTGGATCATGCCCTATCGCGGGCGGCTGGCGGTTGTCCTGCTGATCAATCTTGTCGCGACTGCGGTCGGGCTGGTGCAGCCGTGGCTGTCCAAGCTGATGATCGACGAGGCGCTGTTGCGCCACGATTTTTCCGCGCTTGTCCGCATCGCGCTGATGGTTCTGGGGGCGACAGTGGGCGGGGCGCTGCTCAATGTGCTGTCCTCCTACAGCTATGTGGCGCTCTCGGCCTCGATGCTGTTCGATATTCGCGTGGCCTTGCTCGTCCATCTTCAGCGTTTGAGCCCGCGTTTCTATGCCCGGTTCCGTCTCGGCGACCTGATGAGCCGGATCAACAACGATGTCAGTGACGTGCAGCGGGCGGCGGGCGATACCTTGCTCGCCGTGCTTGGCAATGTGCTGTTCCTCGCCGGATCGCTGGCGATGATGGTCTGGCTCGACTGGCGGCTGTTCGTGGTCGGTACGGTGCTGGTGCCGGTTGCCGTGCTGGTCTTCGTCCGCTTGCAACGGCGGCTGGTCGACATCACCCAGACCATGCGCGAGCGGGGGGCTGATCTGGGCAGTTTCCTGGTCGATACGGTCATGGGTATGCGCGTGGTGACGGCGCTGGGTGGAGAGCGGCACGAAGCCGACCGCTTTGCCGCCCGCAATCGCGCCTTCGTTGCCGCCATGCTGCGGATGCAATTGGGCTCGTTCCTGGCCGGGGCCCTGCCCGGAGCCCTGCTCGCAGCGACGAGTGCGGCGGTCACGCTCTATGGCGGGTGGCGCATCCTGTCGGGCGAGATGACGATCGGGACGCTGGTGGCCTTCATGGCCTATCACGCCCGTCTGTTCGCTCCGGTTCAGGCCTTGCTGGGATTGTCGGCAGGCCTTGCATCGACGCGGGTGGCACTGGCGCGGATTTTCGAGTTGTTCGATACGCCGCCCGATGTCGTGGAGGCAGAAGATCCGCTTGTCTTGCCGCAGGGGCCTTTGTCGCTGACTTTCGAAGGCGTGCATTTCCGGCATGATCGCGATGCAGTTCTGGCAGGCGTGGATTTTGCCGTTCCTGCAGGGGCAACGGTCGCCATTCTTGGTGAGAGCGGGGCGGGCAAGTCGACACTCGCCGATTTGATCGTGCGTTTTCGCGATCCTGATGCGGGGCGGGTGCTGATCGGCGGGATCGATGTGCGTGACCTGGCGCTGGGTGATTTGCGGCGTGGCGTGGTCCTGATCGACCAGACGCCGTTCCTGTTCAATGCGACGGTTGCGGAAAACATCGGGTTTGCCTGTGCCGATGCGGGGGAGGGCGAGATTGCCGCCGCTGCGCAAGCGGCGGGCCTTGGGCCTTTGCTCGCGCGTCTGCCGCAAGGGCTGTCCACGCCGGTCGGGGAACGCGGCCTTGCCCTGTCGGCTGGGGAGCGGCAACGGATCGCCCTTGCTCGGGCGATGCTGCGCAAGCCTGGCGTGCTCGTGCTCGACGAACCCAGCGCCGCCCTTGACGCGGAAACCGAGCGGCGCGTTGCCGAAGGGGTGCGGGCGGCCATGCCCGAGGCTACCCTGATCGTGATAACGCACAAACCTGCGCTCGCGGCGATGGCGGACATGGTCGTCACCTTGCAGGCCGGGCGCGCGCTGGTCGAGAGGCGTGCGGATGGGTGAACGCGTTCGGATCGTGGTGATCGACAGCGGGGTTCACCTTGATCACCCCCATATTCTGGCCGACCGGATCCTGCCGGGCGTGATGATCCTGTCCGATGGCACTATCGTTGATGAGCATGATGCCTGTCGCGACAGGCTGGGCCACGGAACCGCAGTCACGGCAGCGATACAGGAACTGGCGCCTGAGGCTGACATCCTGCCGATCCGTGTCTTTCGCGAGGGCTTGCGGGCCAGTGCGCGGGCTCTGGTCACTGCGATCGATTGGGCAGGGCGGCATGGCGCTGATCTGGTCAATTGCAGCCTGGGGACAGCCAATCCCGCCCATGCGGCCTTGTTCGACCACGCCGTGGAGATCTGCCCCGCGCGTGTCGTGGCGCCGTTGATGGCGGCAGAGGACATGCCGTGCTGGCCTGGGCAATGTAGCGGCGTTCTTGCGGTTGGTCTCGATTGGGAGGTGCCCAGAGGCCAGGTGCGGCAAAAGGACGGGGTTCTCTATGCCTCGGGCTATCCCCGCCCGATCCCGGGTGTACCGCAGCGGCGCAACCTTCACGGGATCAGCTTTGCCACCGCACAAGTTGCCGGACTGGTCGCTTCCGGGCGTCTTTAAGGAGAACGGGCGGTCAGCTTGTCGCTGCCGCCCGCTTCCCGCTTTTGCGATTCGATCAGTATTTATAGCCGACGCGCAGGCCGAAGAATTGCGGCTTGGTCGGATAGCTGCGTGACGAGCCCGAGCAGTACTGGATCGAGCAGAAGGTGTTCTTCGACAGGATGCCGCGATTGTCGAAAGCGTTTTCGATATAGGCTTCGACCGAGAACTTGCCGAGCTTGGTCCCCCCTGAGAAATTGAACGTGGTGAAGCCTGCCGTATCGCCGAGCAGGGCGTCGTTGGACACGTCGAGGTCGGAGGTGCTGCCGGACTGGTGCAGGACTTGCCCCTGGAGGAAGGCATTGGTTCCCGCGAGGGCGAATTCGTAGCGAACCGTTGCGGACCCCTTGAACCGAGGCTGGCGGGGGAGGCGCGTGCCCTTGGCGGCGGCCATGTCGTCGCCATAAGTCGAGCAGGTCGAGCGGATGGTCAGGTCCGTACGGGACTGGAGATTGCAGAAATTGCTCGACAGCGCGGCGTCGTTATAGGCGCCGTTGGCCGACAGGGTAAGGCCGGTGATCGGTCTCCATTCGACGTCGCTTTCGATCCCGTAGACGCGCGCATTGCCCGCGTTCACGGTCACGCCCGCGCCCTGATAGCCGGGCGGGATCACCACATACTGAATGCCGTTCCACTTTTCATAATAGAGGGCGGCGTTCCAGCGGAAGTGGCGGCCCCAGGTCGTTTTCCAGCCGATTTCGAAATTGGTCAGCGTGTCGGACTTGTAGGGCGACGCATTGGCCAGTCGGTTGCCGCCACCGGGACGGAAGCCGGTCGAATAGGTGAAATAGACCATTTTCGACGGCGTGAACTGCCAACTGACACTGGCTTTGTGAGTCTCTCCGGTCTCGTGATAGCCGGTGTTGACGTTGATACAGCTTAGGCGCGAGGGGTGGATGAACTTGCCGTAAAGGACGCTGTTGTCCTCGTTCCAGCACCCTTGGGTCCCATTCGCCTGATGGGCCCTTGAACTGTCGGCGCTGCCCCATGTTCCGGCAAAGCCATAGGTGCCGTTGTCCGAAATGAAGTAGCGGACCCCGCCGGTCAGCTTGACCGTGGGCGTCACGTTGTAATTGCCTTCGGCGAAGAAGGCTCCGTCCTTGAAGTGCCGGTCCTGCTCGACAAGGTAATAGGAGTCGGGGGTGTAAACCCCACCGACGGCAGGGGAGAATGGGGGGAAGGCGTCGGGGACACCGGAGTTCAGAGCGCTCGATAGCCCCGGAATGTAATAATTGTCATCATAGCTGTAGCGCTGGTATTGGTAAAATCCACCGAGAGTCATCTGGAATGGCCATGATTTCGGTGTGCTCAGGCGGACTTCCTGGGTAAATTTCTTGTCGTGCTCGTGGCCGTAATATTGTTGTGTCGGGTTGATGTATTTCCCGTTCTTGTCGGTGAAATTGGTATAGTAGCTGCCGACGCTGCCTCCGGCGACGAGCTGGTCATAAGTGACCGAATAATAGGTGTAATCGTTCGCATTGGCATAAGTGCGGGAGAACAGGCCGGTTGCCGAAACCAGTTCGAAATCGCCGATATGCCCCTTGATCGCCAGTTCGGCCTGGGTCCAGTGGTCCTTGAGCCAGGTCGGGCTGTAGTCGTGAACGGCGAGGTCGCCGACGCGCGGGTCATAGTTATAGCCGCCCTGCGAATTGAGATACTGATAGGTGACTTGCGGGGTGATGACCCAGTCGGGCGCCGGTTCCCAGCTGATCGCCGCGCGGCCGCCGTGCTCCTCGGTCGCATTGTAGGCGTTCTTGACCAGAGAGGCGTTGTCGAGCGTGATCGGAACCGACTGGTAGTTGTAGATGCCGTGAGTATTGTTGATGTAGCCGCCGGTGCGATCGACGAAGCCCATCAGGCGTACGGCAAGGTTCGATGTCAGCGGGATGTTCATGTAGGCTTCGAGCGATCCCCCGGGATCGCCTTTGCCCCACTTGTTGATTTCCATGTCCATCCCGAATTCGAACTTGTCGAACTTGGGCTTGTTGGTGATGATGCGGATCGTCCCGGCAAGCGAACTGGCGCCGAACAGCGTGCCTTGCGGCCCGGACAGAGCCTCGACGCGCTCGATGTCATAGACGTGGACTTCCGGGTTCGAACCGGGCGACGTGATCGGAATGTCGTCGAGGTACATGCCCACGGTCGAGGCCTGTCCCCCGCTGACTGAAATTCCGCGGAAGTACGGCTGGCTGCGGCCGGGGCCGAGCGTTTCGAACGAGACCGAAGGCAGCAGCGTGGCATAGTCGGTGAAGCTGGCGACGTGGTTTTGTTCCAGCTTCCCGGCGTCGAGCGCCTGAAGGCTGATCGCGACTTTTTGCAGGCTTTCGGAATGGTGGGTCGCGGTGACGACGATTTCGCTCATGCCGTTGGCCATGCCGGTCCCGGTCGTGGCTTGCGGCGTATCGGCGGCGGGCGGTGCGTCGGCGGCATGGGCAAGCGCCGGGATGAAGACTGCCAAGGATGCGCCCGACAGGATGGTGGAGGCGAGCCCTTTGCGCAAAGTGCGACGTAATGGTGTTCTGCGTTCTGAACGGCTTTCCCGCGCCGAAGCAAGTTTCATGACATGACCCCCTCAAATGGCCCGTCGGACTGCCGTCTTTCGGGCATTCCCTGTGATCGGGGGACTTGCGCTTCGCCATGGTTCCTGCCGCCCGCGCTCTTGCGGCCCCGCCTCGAAGGGGTGTGCAAGATCGTCCGCCGGTACAATCCGGCGTGCGTCCGCCCTGTTCGGACAGACGGCGAAGAATTTGACGAAGTCCCCCTCGGACAAGGCGCAGGTTCTAGTACGCTTGTCCGAAATCGAGTGTGCCAGTGGAAAAATGACTGTCAATTGCCTTGCTCGCACCTGCATCAAAAAGGGTGGTTGCAGGTGCGAGGCCGCTGGTGTCCGGCTAAGGCAGACTCGACAAGTCCCGTCGTCTGGCGCAGGACTCGGGTGATCACAGGCGGGGTGGGCTGTGCAGGCCAATCCGCCATTGTTGCATGGAGTTGAAGACGTCATGGCCGGACCCGGCGCGCCTGAGAAAACCCTGACACTCGATGCCGCGCTCGGTCATGCGTCGGCGCTGTTGGGGCGCGATCCGGCAATGGCACTGGGACAGGCACGGGAAATCCTGCGGGTCGTGCCCGGCCATCCGCAAGCCATGCTGATCGAGGGGCAGGCCTTGCGCCTGCTCGGCGATCTGGCTGCGGCGCGCGCGGTCCTGGCCCGGCTGGCAGCCGATCAGCCGCGTTCGGCCCTGACCCTGTTCGAACTCGCGCTGGTCCACGGCCAGATGGGCGAGCCACGACAGGCCGTTGTTGCGCTGGAACGGGCGCTGGGGCTCAAGCCCGATTTCCTCCCCGCCTGGCATGCCCTTGCCGGAGCCCTGCGTGAGACCGGGCGGGAAGCCGATGCCCGGATCGCCGATGCCAAGGCGGTCGAGGCGGCGACGCGTGATCCCGTTCTGGTCAAGGCGGCGATCGCCATGCACCAGCAGAATTTCCAGACGGTCGAGGCCATGCTGGAGGAGCGCATTCGCATGTTGCCGCGCGATGCTGCGGCATTGCGGCTCTATGGCGAAGTCGCGTGGCGGCAGGGGCAGCTCGATCAGGCGATCGCGCGGCTCAAGCGCACGCTGGAGGTGGCGCCGGGGTTCGGGGCCGCGCGCGAGCTGCTGGTGCGGATCATGCAGATGGGGCCGGACGTGGCCGATGCGCTGGTCCATGCTTCGATCCTGCTCGAGGACGAACCGGACAGTGTCGGCCATGCCTTGCTCAAGGCCTCGTTGCAGGTGCGGTTGGGCGAGCAGGAGGCTGCCGGGACGATCTATCGCGGCCTTGTTGCGCGGGGCGTCGATCAGCCGCGCGTCTGGCTCAATCTCGGCCACGTTGAAAAGACACTGGGCAACCAGGCCGATGCGATTGCCGCCTATCGGCGCTCGATTGCGCTCGATCCGGCGCTGGGCGAAGGCTGGTGGAGCCTTGCCAACCTCAAGACGGTCAAGCTGACCGGCGAGGACATTGCCGCAATGCTCGCCGCGCAGGAAGGGATCGAGGACGATGAGCAGGCCAGCCAGCTTCATTTTGCGCTCGGCAAGGCCTATGAGGATGCAGGCGAGGCGGAAAAGAGCTTCGAGCATTACGCACGCGGCAATGCCCTGCGGCGCAAGGGGATCGAATATGATCCCGAACGGATTTCGGGCGATGCGCGCGAACATGCGGAAATCTTCACCGCGCCGTTTCTTTCCAGCCGTGAAGGGCAGGGGTGCCAGGCGGACGATCCCATTTTCATCGTCGGTCTGCCCCGCGCAGGTTCGACGCTGGTCGAGCAGATCCTGTCGAGCCATTCGAAGATCGAAGGCACGATGGAATTGCCCGACCTGATGATGATTGCCGACCGGCTTCATTCGCGCGTCGAGGACGGCGAATTTGCAAGCTATGGTGATGTCGTCCGCTCTCTCGATGCGGCGGCGCTGACCCGGCTGGGCGAGGAGTACCTCGAACGCACGCGGGTTCATCGCAAGGAAGGCAAGCGGCGCTTCATCGACAAGATGCCGAACAACTGGATGCATGTCGGGCTCATCCGGCTGATCCTGCCCCGCGCGACGATCATCGACGCGCGGCGCCATCCGATGGGATGCTGTTTTTCGGGATGGAAGCAGTTCTTCGCGCGGGGGCAGTTGTTCACATACGACCTTACGGAAATCGGGCGCTATTATCGCGACTATGTCGGGCAGATGGCAGCGTTCGATCGCGAGGCGCCGGGAGCGGTCCATCGCGTCATCTATGAACGCATGGTCGCCGATACCGAGGCCGAAGTCCGGTCCCTGCTCGATCATGTCGGTGTGCCGTTCGAGGAAGAGTGCCTTGCATTCTGGCGCAATCGTCGCGCCGTGCGCACGGCCAGTTCCGAGCAGGTGCGCCAGCCGATCTTCACCGATGGCGTCGATCACTGGAAGCAGTTCGAACCCTGGCTTGCTCCCTTGCGCGATGCTCTGGGTTCGGTCGAAACAGCCTATCCCCAAGTGCCGGAGGAACTCGCCTGAAACCTGTGGTGCGGTTGGTATAAGGCCGCGCGCCGTCTGAGTGAAACGAGCTGCAATGAGTTCATCTCATTGCAGGTCCGTGTAAGTCTTGTGCGTTGAAATATTATTGTAACATGCTGTAATATATAGATCTATTCTGTTATTTTATCATTTTTCGTTGCGGCGCAACATTGCAATCTGCTATGCAATCGGGCGTCTATCCCAGTGCTGCCATACGCCATGGAGGCCGCAACGACATGATTTCCAACGGATTGGCCCTTGCGGGCAAAAAGGGTCTGATCATCGGTCTTGCCGATGCGCGCAGTATTGCCTGGGGATGTGCTCAGGTTCTGCACGAATGCGGTGCCGAGTTCGTCCTGACCTGTGTCAGCGAAAAGGCGCGCGTGGCGGTGCAGCCGCTTGCCGACAGCCTCGGTGCGGAACTCGTCGTGCTCGATTTCCGGCAGGAAGGCGATCTCGAAAAGGTCATGGCCGATCTTGCTGTCAGGTGGGGCGCCGTCGACTTCGTCATTCACTCGGCGGCCTATGCCCCGCATGATGCTTTGGCGAACGGGCTGATCGAATGTCCTGCTGACAGCTTTGCGCAGGCGATGGATTTGTCGTGCCACAGCTTCGTGCGCACCGCCCGGGCGGCCCGGTCGCTGATGTCCGAGGGCGGAAGCTTGCTCGCCATGAGCTATCTTGGTGGCGAACGGGTGATCGACGGTTATGCGGTCATGGGCTGCGTCAAGGCTGCGCTCGAAAGCGTCGTGCGTGTGCTTGCCTCTGAACTCGGCGGGCAGGGCATTCGCGTCAATGCAGTGTCGCCGGGGCCGATCGTCACGCGCGCGGCAGGCGGGCTCCAACATTTCGATGCGATGGTCGCCTATGCGCACGATCGGTCGCCGCTCAAGCGCGATGTCGGGATCGAGGATGTGGGCTGGATGGCGGCCTTTCTCGTGAGCGAACGGGCCGCAGCGGTGACCGGCGACACGCATTATGTCGATGCCGGTGTGAACATCATGGGGTGATGCAAGGGGGGCGACGCCATGGTGGCGTCTCCCCCAGCCTGTCTTCATTCAAATCCGAAAAAGCGGACCTGCTCGTCGAGCGGGACGCGCTGGCGCTCAAAATTGTTGGCCGCAGCATCGGGATCTCGCCAGCCGATGGCGAGCCCGCAGAACAGCAGGGTGTCGTCCGACAGTCCCAGATGTGCCTTGATGGTGCGGCCATAGGTGCCCATGTATTCTTGCGCGCATGTGTCGAGCCCTTCGCCGCGCAGCAGCAGCATGATCGTCTGCAGCCACATGCCGACATCCGACCACTGCGGCTCCTTCATGAACTTGGGGAAATGGCACAGCAGCAGGACTGGTGCGCCGAACGAGATCAGGTTGCCCCGGACCACGGCATTGCGGCGTTCGGTTGCATCGCGGGGAATGTCCATCGCCTCGTAGAGGGCAGCGCCGGTCGCGCGCAGGCGGTCCTGGTATTTGTCGACGCTGCCGGGCGCGGACCAGTCGTATTCCTGCGGATCGTCCGGTTCGCTGGCGAGCAAGCGGTCCTGCAAGGCCTTGAGCGGCTCACCGGTCAGGACAATGGCTTCCCACGGCTGGTAGTTGCAGCCGGACGGCGCCATGCGGGCCTGTTCGAGTACGCGGCGAATGGTTTCGAACGCAACTGGGCGATCGAGAAAGGCGCGCACGGAACGGCGCGATGCGACGGCTTCGACAATATCCATGAATTCTCCGGGGCCCCAATGGTAAGTCGGCTGCGTGCCGACGCGGTACGCGGGGCAAGAGATATGATTGCGTATCGCTTTTGCAACTTTTCTTTGGGGCGCGGGCGCCACAGAATGAGGGCCGGCATCGCTGCCGGCCCCCACTGTCGTCCACCAATGGGCCCGGTGCCGAACCGCGCCAAGCGGGGGTCTGCCGATGGTGTCCCTGTCGAGAGGCAGGGCGACATCCCGTCTTGGCCATCAGGATGGGCAAACCCCGCGGGGAGGGGCCATCCGTGAAGAGCCGTTGCACCAGTCGCCTCAGGATTCGACAGAACATGCATGCGCGCAAAAGTTCTGTTTCTCCACAAAGGCGGACGTCGGTCCTTTCGCCTGTCGACCGCGACACCGCTCCCGATCTCTATGGCCGGCCGATGCGAGAGCGGCAGGCCCAAGGGCGGACGGACCCCCGCGGATCGGGGGAAGGGGTTTGGCCATCGTTCGGGGAAGCAGTCCAGATCGATACATCCCCCTCTTTGCAAAGGGCACGATAGGTCGATCCCGAAGGCCTGCATTCGTTCGATGTCCATTCCGGACTTCGCGCCGCTGGTCATCTGGCCAAGAGTGCGACCGTAGAGGCACTCACCTTGGCAATGATGTTCCGACACGCGTCAGGTACCGGCGTAAGGGGCGAAAATTCCCATTGCGATCAATCAGATGATTGGTCGTTTCAGGGTGATTTCCCGTCCCTGTCCACGAAAGCTGCGCCTCTCTGGCGAGTCGTTCAAGCACAAATTGCAAGGTCCCGGACATCGCCGGACAAGTGATTGAGCGAGGCCTGAAAAAAGAAAAAGGGGTCGGTTGCCCGACCCCTTTTCCCGATTTCGTGTTCCGGTCTCTCCGGTGGATCAGCGGTCGCGCTGGGCCAGAAGACGAAGGCGAAGCGCGTTGAGCTTGATGAAGCCGGCTGCGTCCTTCTGGTCATAGGCGCCCGCGTCGTCCTCGAACGTCACGTGGCGTTCGGAATAGAGGCTGTCGGGCGACTTGCGGCCGACCACCAGCGCCTGGCCCTTGTAGAGCTTGAGGCGGACGGTGCCGTTGACGCGTGCCTGCGAGTGATCGATCGCAGCCTGCAGCATTTCGCGTTCGGGCGAGAACCAGAAGCCGTTGTAGATCAACTCTGCATACTTGGGCATCAGCTCGTCCTTGAGGTGCGCGGCACCACGGTCGAGCGTGATCGATTCAATCCCGCGATGCGCGACCGCATAGATCGTGCCGCCCGGGGTTTCGTACATGCCGCGGCTCTTCATGCCGACGAAGCGGTTCTCGACGAGGTCGAGGCGGCCGATGCCGTGCTTGCGCCCATATTCGTTGAGCGTGGTCAGCAGGGTCGCGGGGCTCATCGCGACGCCGTTGATCGCGGTGCCGTCGCCCTTGTCGAAATCGATGGTGATGTATTCCGGCTCATCCGGCGCGTCTTCGGGATTGACCGTGCGCGAATAGACGTAGTCGGGAACTTCGGCCCAGGGATCTTCCAGAACCTTGCCTTCCGACGAGGTGTGGAGAAGGTTGGCGTCGGTCGAGAACGGGCTTTCCCCGCGCTTGTCCTTGGGCACCGGGACCTGATGGGCTTCGGCCCAGGCGATCAGCGCGGTACGGCTGGCGAGATCCCATTCCCGCCACGGCGCGATCACCTTGATGCTGGGATCGAGCGCATAGGCGGACAGTTCGAAACGAACCTGGTCGTTGCCCTTGCCCGTGGCGCCGTGAGAGACGGCGTCGGCGCCGGTTTCCTTGGCGATTTCGATCAGGCGCTTGGAGATCAGCGGGCGCGCGATCGACGTGCCGAGCAGATAGTCGCCTTCATAGCGGGCATTGGCGCGCATCATCGGGAAGACGAAATCGCGCACGAATTCCTCGCGCAGGTCGTCGATATAGATGTGCTCGGGCTTGATCCCGAGAAGTTCGGCCTTGGCGCGTGCGGGCTCGAGTTCCTCGCCCTGGCCGAGGTCGGCGGTAAAGGTCACCACTTCGCAGTTATAGGTGACTTGCAGCCACTTCAGGATGACGGAGGTGTCAAGCCCGCCGGAATAGGCAAGGACGACCCGCTTGATTTCGGACATGTACGACTCCTGCTGGCACGTAGGGCAAGGATAAGTGGGCGCGCGCGTATCAGGGGCGCGGGGCTTGTGCAACCGCTGCGGCGTGGCTTGCCGTCACTCTTTCCCCACCCCGAGCCGCAATGCGGGCAGCGCAAGGCCAAGCGTGGCGGCCCGAAACACGTAACTCAGCAGCAATGCGGCCCAGATCCCGGTGTCGCCGAACGGTCGAAAAGCAAGGTCGCAGGCAAGGTAAGCCGCAGTCGAGACCACCGCCGCATTGCGCAGCGCGCGTCCCTGGGTCGCGCCGATGAAGACGCCGTCCAGCAGCCAGCTCGGCGCGCCGATCAGCGGGGCGAGGGCCGCCATGGGCAGGAGCGCCAGAGCGGTTTGGCGCACGCCCGGATCGGTCGCGATCGTGGCAATGCCCCATCGACCACCGACAAGGAACAGCACCGCGAGCAAGGCCCCGCCGCCAAGGGCGAATTCTCCCGACAGGCGGGTGGCGCGATCGAATGATGCCCGCGATTTGGCGCCGAGCGCGTGTCCTACGCGTTCCTCGGCCGTCATGGCAAAGGCATCGAGGACATAGGCGGCCAGTTCGATGAATTGCATCAGCACGTGGTTCGCGGCCAGAGTGATTGCCCCGAGGCGTGCCCCGGCATTGGCGAACCAGGTGAACAGCACGAGCAGGGCGATCGTGCGGATCATGAGGTCGCGATTGACCGCGAACAACCGGACCAGCCGGTCGCGTGCGACAAGGACACGGAACCCCGCCTTGGAAAAGAGCGCGAGCGGGCGTGCGCCGCCCGGCCCGAGGGCAAGGGCAAGTCCGAGCACGAGCGCAGTCCATTCGGCCGCCGCCGTCCCGAGGCCCGCGCCCTGCGCGCCAAGACCGAAATGCCAGACGAGCAGCGTGTCGAGCGCGACGTTGACGGCATTCATCACGAGTTGGAGGACGAGCGCGAGACGGGTCCGCCGACACCCGACCAGCCAGCCGTTGATCGCAAATCCGGCGAGTGCGGCAGGCGCGCCGAGAAAACGCGCGGCAACGAAGGCATGGGCGGGCGCGGCGACGCCTCCACCGGGCGGCAGGGCAAAGAATGCGAGGCCCATGATCGGTCCCGCCAGCGCCAGCAGGGCCAGTCCGATCACGCCCCCGATCGTCACGCCACGGATCAGCAGGGCATCGCTTTCCCGCACGTCGGCAGCGCCCCGGGCCTGTGCGACCAGTCCCGACATGCCCATGCGCAGGAAACCGAAAGTCCAGAACACGAGATTGATGATCGCCGAGCCGAGCGCCACGCCCGCAAGGGCCGCGGCATCGCCGGTGCGCCCGATGATGGCGGTGTCGACAATTCCCACCAGTGGGACGGAGGCCTGCCCGAGCATGATCGGCCAGGTCTGCGCAAGAACCGCGCCGCGTGTCAGCGGGCGCTCGGCGTGATGGCCATGGTCCGGGTGCCCCGGTGGAATGGTTGCCTCGGTCGATGGGGCTTGGGATGCAAGGCCGTCGGTCATGGAGGGGGCATCGCCTCAAGCGGACGCTCTGGCAAGGGGGGCGGAGAAGACAACAATTGTTCCGGGCCGGGGTTGTTCCGGGCCGGGATGATCCCCGCCCAGGCATGGCGCTGCCGCCGGTGTCCCTGTCCGGCGCCGCGTACGCCGGACAGGGTGCGTCCCGAAATAGTTTTCTCATCGCCTTGGTGCCGGCCCGCAAACCGATTGGTCTGCGGTTCCGAAACAGGACAGCATGACGTTCATCACGACTGCATCAGGCCGTATTTGCGTATCGGCCCGGTACATTCTGGGTGAGCGGGTCGGGATGCGTCGCCGCATTTCCGACGGATAGCAGAAGCCAGGACCCCCCGAGCCCTTGGCAACCCTCCGGAGCTATGGCCAATCCGCTTGTCGCACGTTCGTCCTTCCGCCGTTTCGGACCGGCCTTGCGCTGGTCCTTCGATTGGTGGCGAGAGACAGTGAAACAGGGACTTTGCCTAAGGGCATCTCCAGACCAATGGAGATCGGATGGACTCTGTGGGGAGGTGGCTTCGGAATCTGGTGAATCCGTTTTTAAGATATTGAAAAATAACCATAAAATATTGGTTATTACTTAAGTAATAATATCCCCGAAACCGATCAAAATTCTCGGTGCATCGCAGCATGAAAGTGCCGAAACCCGGGCGAACGATGTCGTTCGCCCGGGTCATGGAGCTGATGGATGAGCGAACCGGAAACTCACCGAGGGTGAATTTTGATTCGGTCTCTCAATCGGTTAGCGGCAACGTACGTTGTTGCGGTCGATCGACCGCCCGAGCAGCGCGCCACCGGCTGCACCCAGGATCGTCCCGGTTGCATGGTCACCGCCGGAATCGAGTGAACGGCCCACCAGGGCGCCGACGCCCGCACCGATCAGAAGGCCGGTCGTGCCGTTGCTGCGGCGGCAGTGATAGCGTCCGTCGTCCCCGCGCCAGATACGGTCGCGGGGACCGACCGGACGGTCTTCGTGGTAATCGCGACCATAGTGGTCGTGTGGATGGGCAAGGGCCACGCCGGGCGCCGTCGCCAGCATCGCGGGCAGCAACAGGGCCGGGGCCAGTCGAGTCAGCCACTTGGAATTGCGCATTGTCTGGTCCTCTTTTTTTCGTCGTGCGACAATGCACTCGCCTTTGCCGCCGGGCTGACAACGGGGGCTGAACGGGCCGTTGGGATGTGGCAATGTCGCGGCGAGCGGATTTGACGGCTTGTGGTGGCGAGCGTTGCGGCTACCTTGGCGTCATGCAGTTCGACCTTCTCGATGTTTTCGCTTCCGGCTCGTTGACCGGCAATCCTCTTGCGGTCGTGCGAGGCGGCGACGCGCTCGACAGTGCGCAGATGCTGGCTCTGACACGCTGGCTGGGCTTTTCGGAAACCACGTTTGTGTTGCCGCCGACCATGGATGGCGCGGATTACAGGGTGCGCATCTTCTATCCGGCGGGGGAATTGCCCTTTGCCGGGCATCCGACACTGGGAACGGCAGCAGCCTGGCTGGCGGCGGGCGGCAAGCCGGCTCGGGATGGAGTGATCGTGCAGGAATGCGGGGTCGGCCTTGTCGAGGTGCGGCAGGAGGGGGAAACCCTTGCCTTTCGCGCGCCGCCGCTGGTGCGTTCGGGGCCGCTCGATCCGGCCGACCGGGCCGAAGCGATCCGCATCGCCGGTGTCGCGGAAGCCGATGTCGTGGCCGCCGTTCATGCGAACAATGGCCCGGACTGGCATCTCCTCCATCTCGTGTCCGCCCAAGCGGTTCTCGCGGCGCGTCCGGTGCCGACGGCGCCGATCGGAACCGATGTCGGTCTCGTCGGACCTTGGGGCGAAGGGCATGAGCGCCAGTTCGAAGTCCGCGCGTTCTTTGCCGATGCCAACGGACGGTTGGTCGAGGACCCCGTCACAGGCAGTCTCAATGCCTCGGTGGCGCAATATCTGCTGGGCGCCGGATTGACGGCGGCGCCGGGCTATCGAGCGGGGCAGGGACGCAGCATCGGTGCCGACGGTCACATTGATCTTGCCATCGACGACAGCGGGATCTGGGTCGGAGGCCGGGTGAGGATCGTGGCCCGCAATGCGACGCTTACTATTTAGGGACGGGCGATTTAGGAGAGGTTGCCCGCCCAGATTTCGCGCCCCTCTACCGTGGTCAGGAAATTGCGGATCATGACAGCATGGTTCGACCGCAAATGCGCGAGTGCCAGTCGTGCCGTGGGAGCAGCGTCGGCGATCGTCCGATAGACGACGCCCGCCAGAGCGAGCTGGCGCATGGACAGCGGGACGATCGAGACACCCTGTTCAGCAGCGACCAGCGACAGGACCGAGGCGATCTGCGGTGCCGTTTGTCCGAGGCGCGGCTCGAACCCCACGCTGCGACAGGCGTTGATGGCTTCGTCGAACAGGGTCGGGCCGACCACGCGGGGCGTCAGGATGAACATGTCCTCGGCCAAGTCGGCGAGGCGCACGGTGCTCTCATCACCATGTGCGAGCAGGCGATGGGCAGAGGGCAGGGCCAGCACCATGGGTTCGTCGGGAAGCGGCGCCAGCTTCATGTCGGCAACGTCGATCACCCCCGGACGCATGAAGGCCACGTCGATGCTTCCGTCGCGCAGGCCATTGCCGAGCGTGGTGCTGTTTCCTTCGGTCAAAGTCAGCTCGACATCGGGATAACGGCGGCGAAAGGCGCGAAAGGCCATCGGCACCAGCGGGTTCATGGCGAGGGATCCGGTAAAGCCCACGCGCAGAACGCCGGTTTCCCCGCGTCCCGCGCGCTGGGCGGCGGCGACGGCATGGGCGACCTGGCCGGGGATGGCTTCGATCGCGGCGCGAAAGGCTGTGCCTGCTTCGGTCAGTTCGGCGCCATGAGGGACGCGGCGGAACAGCGGCATGCCGACCTCGGTTTCAAGATCGCGGATCTGCTGGCTGAGAGGGGGTTGGCCGATGCCGACGCGCGCGGCAGCCCGCGTGAAATTGCGCTCGTCGGCGACGGCGAGGAAATAGCGGATGTGGCGCAGTTCCACGGTATATCCAAAAGCAATTGCAAACGTGGCTTTCATATATTGGACTTGCAGGGGGCGGATGTCCACATCTGCACACATGGTCCCGCGCCCTTCTTCTTCAGCACCCGCAGCCGTGTTCGCCGGAATCGAACGGGGCAGTCCGGCCTATCGCCGGGCCAGCCTTGCGCTGTTCCTTGCCGGTTTCGCGACGTTTTCGCTGCTCTATTGCGTGCAGCCGCTCTTGCCCGAATTTGCCCGCGACTATCGGATTTCTCCGACGGCCAGCTCGATGGCGCTGTCCCTGACGACCGGCGCGCTCGCTGTATCGATCCTTGTCAGCGGGGCCGTGTCGCAAGGGTTGCCCCGACGTGGGCTGATGTTCGCCTCGATGTTGCTCGCGGGGCTGTGCAATCTTCTGGCGGCCCTTGCCCCGAACTGGTCGCTGTTGCTTGCCGCGCGGTTTTGCGAAGGGCTCGTGCTCGGCGGTGTTCCGGCCGTGGCGATGGCCTGGCTGGCAGAGGAAATCCATCCCCGCGATCTGGGCAAGGCGATGGGGCTCTATGTCGCGGGCACGGCTTTTGGCGGGATGATGGGCCGGGTCGGCATGGGGCTGCTGGTCGAATGGGAAAGCTGGCGTCTGGCGATGGCGACGCTCGGGGCGCTCGGGCTCGCCTCCGCGCTGGGGTTTGCCGTGCTCTTGCCGCCCTCGCGGCGCTTTGTGGCGGCGTCGGCACTGGGCCTCGGGCACCACGTTCGGGTCTGGTCGTCGCACTTGCGCCACCGCGACCTGCCGCGCCTGTTTGCGATCGGTTTCCTGCTCACCAGCGTTTTCGTGACCCTGTTCAACTATGCGGGCTTTCGCCTGTCGGCGCCGCCGTTCCGGCTGGGGCCGACCGCGATCAGCCTCATTTTCCTGAGCTATATTTCGGGCATGTTTGCCTCTCCCTGGGCCGGGCAACTCGCTGACCGGTTCGGGCGTCGTCGGCCGCTGACCGGATCGCTGGCGCTGATGGTGACGGGATCGCTGATCACCCTGTCGGTGTCGTTGCCTGTCGTTGCGATCGGCATCCTCCTGGTCACCATCGGCTTTTTCGGGGCCCATGCCGTCGCCAGCGGCTGGGTCGGTCGTCTTGCCGGAGATGCCAAGGGCCACGCCTCGTCGCTGTACCTCCTGTCCTATTACATGGGGTCGAGTTTCGTCGGCTCGGCAGGCGGCTGGTTCTGGCAGGCTCATGGCTGGGCCGGAGTCGTTGGCCTGACCAGCGTGCTGGCCGCTCTTGCCGTGGGTCTTGCTCTCTCGCTCGGAGGTGCGGCCCGTGGCTAAGCCGTCGTTGGTGCTCTTGCCGGGCCTGTTGTGCGATCGGGAATTGTGGCGGGCCCAGACTGCCGCGCTTGGCAGTGTCGCATCGTGTCAGGTAGCCGATCTCACGCGTGACGACACCATCGGGGCGATGGCCGAACGGGTGCTGGCTCATGCGCCTGCCCGTTTCGCGCTCGCGGCGTTGTCGATGGGGGGCTATGTCGCCTTCGAAATTCTGCGCCGGGCGCCGGAACGGGTGGAGCGGCTTGCCTTGCTGGCGACCTGCGCCGCACCCGACAGTGACGAGCGTGCACGGCAAAGGCGCAGCGCCATGGCGACTTTGGAAATGGGCCGCTTCAAGGGAGTTACGGGGCGGATGCTGCCGCAGCTTGTCCATGCCGGGCATGTCCACGGGGCGGTCGGCGAAGTGGTGCAGGCGATGGCCGCTCGCGTCGGTGCCGAGGCATTTTTGCGACAGCAGCAGGCCATCCTGCGTCGTCCCGACAGCCGTTCCATCTTGCCCTCCATCGTGATGCCGACAGTGATCGGTGTCGGGGACGATGACCGGCTTACCCCGCCATCCGAAGCGGAAGAGCTTCATCGCGGCATTGCCGGAGCGCACTTTCACCTCTTTGCACGATGCGGTCATTTGCCGCCGCTCGAATGTCCGGATGAGACCACTGCGCTGTTGCGTCATTGGCTTCAGCCTTGATGGAGCGATAAATCGATGACCGAATTGAACGATGCCGACTTGCGTCTTGCCACTTATGGCACGCTCGCGCCCGGGCGGCCCAATGCGCATCAGCTTGCCGATCTTGGCGGGACTTGGGCCACCGGGGTCGTTCGTGGACGCCTGATTGCGCAAGGCTGGGGCGCCGATCTTGGCTTTCCGGGGATGGTGCCGGACGAGGACGGCGAAGAAATCGCCGTCCATCTGTTTTACTCATCCGAGCTTCCGGCGCATTGGCCCCGGCTCGATGCCTTCGAAGGCGAAGGATATCGTCGCGTGCCGGTGCAGGTCCTGACCGAGCAGGGTTTGGTCTGGGCCAGTATCTACGCGCTGGCCGCCGGTCAGTTGCCGCAGGCCGAATAGTCGCCCGACTGGCAGGCCGAGACGGCGCGCCGCCAATTGGCCATGTCGTGTTCGTATTGCTGGCGGCTGCGGACATAGGCGTCGTTTTGTGCGGCATAGCGGGCATCGCGTTCGCGAACGTGGGCGCTCTCGCGCAGATTGAGGCGCCGGATGATCTCGTGGTCGCGGGCGCGGGCCCGGGCGCTGCGCATGGTCGGGTCGTGCGGGTCGTCTGCCATGGCAATCGTGGGCACGGCAGCAGTCATGATGGCTGCGCAAAGCAGCGTGGCGATCCTCATGTCGGTCTACGGTCCTTCCTGTATGGCATTCCCGTTTATCAACGGGATGGAAGAGGCCGCAAATCCGATGCGACGGACCGTGACCGCCTCGTCGTGGAAGCGGTGCGGTCCGTCGCTTGGTGTTTGATTGGAATTCCGGCGTTGCCGGAATTCCAATGAGCGGCACCGGCCCTCTCCCCCACCCGACCACCCATAGGGTATTATCGTTGGGTGGTCGGGTGGGGGAGAGGGCCGGTGCCGTCTTCAAAATTCGCCCGGCAGCGAATTTTGTATCAGACTCTTTTGGGATTTATCCCAGCGCCGCCTGCTTTTCTTCGGCGAGGCGGTCGAGTTCGGCGCGGGTCTTGCGCTCGGCCGCAGTCTTGAGCTGACCGCAGGCGGCATCGATGTCACGGCCGCGCGGAGTGCGCACGGGTGCCGAGATGCCTGCTTCGAACACGATGTCGGAAAACCGCTTGATCCGTTCGGGCGTCGAACATTCGTAAGGCGCGCCGGGCCAGGGATTGAACGGGATCAGGTTGACCTTTGCCGGAAGCTTGTACTTGCGGATCAGGCGGACCAGTTCGCGCGCGTCCTCGTCGCTGTCGTTCTTGTCCTTCAGCATGACGTATTCGAACGTGATGCGACGGGCGTTGGAAGCGCCCGGATAGGCTGCGCAAGCCGACAGCAGTTCTTCGAGCCCGTACTTGCGGTTGATCGGCACGATCTCGTCGCGCACTTCCTTGGTCACCGCATGGAGCGACACGGCGAGATTGACGCCGATCTCGTCGCCACAACGATCCATCATCGGCACGACGCCGCTGGTCGAAAGGGTGATGCGGCGCTTCGACAGGGCAAGGCCGTCGCCGTCCATCACGATCTTGAGCGCGTCGCGCACATTGTCGAAGTTATAAAGCGGCTCGCCCATGCCCATCATGACGATATTGGTGAGCAGACGTCCGTCGGCGGTATAGGCCTGTGCGCCTTCGGGATCGTCCTCGGGGTCTTCGTCGAGCCCGGCCATCGTCCCGCCGCCCTTGGGCCATTCGCCCAGAGCGTCACGCGCCAGCATGACCTGCCCGACGATTTCGCCCGGCGTCAGATTGCGGACCAGACGCATCGTCCCGGTGTGGCAGAAACGGCAATTGAGCGTGCAGCCGACCTGGCTCGACACGCACAGCGTGCCCCGGTCCGCGTCGGGAATGAACACCATTTCGAAATCGTGGTTGTCCGCCGTGCGCAAAAGCCACTTGCGGGTGCCGTCGCTCGACGCCTGTGCGGTCACGATCGAAGGACGGTCGATGACGAAGCGTTCGCTCAGCCACGGGCGCATCGTCTTGGCGATGTCGGTCATCGCGTCGAAATCGGTGACGCCGCGATGGTAGATCCAGTGGAACACCTGTTTCGCGCGCAGTTTGGCGGCGCGGGCGTCGAGTCCGGCAGTGGCGAAAAGCTCGGTGATCGCCTTGCGCGGCAAGCCGACAAGGTCGATCCGCCCATCTTCGCGCGGGGTTACATCACGGGGAACGGGCACCGGGTCCACATGGCCCGGGATCGGCATCAACGGTGTCGGCATTGCCCGTATATAAGGCCTGCCGTCCATATTCGCAAATCCGCAAGATGCGACCGGGGGCGAGGTCATCCGGCCCCCGAATTTGGGGCGTTTGTAATACATTGTCTCAAATCGGCTTTCCCCCCTGTCCCGGCGGAAGGGAGCGCCTCGCACATTCGTTGTCCTGTCCGACAGGGGCACGCGAGGCGATGGAGAAGTCGATGAAGAAGTTTCAGGCCGCGATGGTTTGCGGGGGAATGCTGGCCATTGCGACCCCGGCCTTCGCCCAGAGCGGGTACTATTTCGAGGACGACGAAGAGCAGATCGACGAGAAGACCTGGCCGGCGCTGGGCTTTGGCGGCGGACATATCGAGGCGATCGTCGGGTTCGACCACATGACCGGGCACAGCCTGAAAGATATCGATTCCACGGCGAATTTCTTCAATTCGGCCAACGGCGTCGCGTACGGCGGCGGTATCGGTTACGACTACACGCTCAATCCCACCATGGTTCTGGGCGCCGAATTCGACGTGACCGGCAGCACCGCCGACTGGAAAAACCCCAACGTATCGAGCACGTTCAACATGACGCGGATGCGCGTGGGGCGTGACATCTTCCTTGGTGGGCGTTTCGGGTTCCTGCTCAATCCCAAGAACCTGTTCTATGTGAAAGCAGGCTTTGCCAATACGCAGTTCAGCATCACCGGAGAGAACACCGGTGAAACGCTTCACTATGATTCCAACTCAAGCGGCCTGCGCTTTGGTTTCGGCGTGCAGCATCGCCTGACGAAGAAGACTTATGCCAAGATCGAGTACGATTATTCGCACTATGGCAGCGGTCAGTTCAACTACAAGGGCACGACGCCTGATGCCAGCTACTTCGCGCTGAAGAATGACCGTCACCAGTTGATGGCGAGCATCGGCTTCAAGTTCTGATCGAAATCAGGCGTTGGCGCAGCCCAGGCTCGCTGCGTCCATGGCAGAGGCCGCACCGGCGAGGCGATAGGCGTCGCGCATGGTGTGGCCGTCGCTGCCTTTGGCAAGGACGGTCATCTCGCTGCCCGAACGCATGGCGGCAATGATCGCCGCGTCCATGCGTCCGTCCATCGCCCAGGCGTCGATGCCGCCCGGCTTGAGCGCGAATTTTGCCGATCCGATGATCAGGGCGACCGGGCTTCCGGCGGCAAGCGGGCGCGACAGATGGATATGCAATTCGCCCCGAATACCGCGTTTGGGCCAGGTGGCGACGGTTGTATAGGGCTGGCTCGGACGATGGCTGCCGGGTTGGGGCAGGGCCATGGCAATGGCGTAGCAGCGGGGAACCGCGGGATCGCGAAAGGCGCCCCAGTCGTTCCACACGCCCAGCATGTCGCGGGCCTGCGCCGCGCCGCCGACGAGCGCGCAGGCACAGGCAGAAAGAGCAATCCGCCGGGCAATCCGCCGGGGAGTCGAACGAGGGCTCATCAGCCCTCGGCCAGATCGCGCCAGGCGACGACATCGTTCGAGGTCGCGATCCACAGGCCGTCCTGCACGGCGGGTTCCTGTTGCGCGGCAAGCGCCATGGCGTCGGACAAGGGGCCGTACATCAAAGTCTGGGCGACACCGCCTTCGGGCCCATCGCTCAGGTAATAGAGGCGCACGGTCGCATCTTCATAGGTGGTGCGCATCAGTCTGTCCCGTCGCTATCGTCGCGCTTTTTCCCGGCAAGGTCGCGTTCGGTGCGCGTGGTTTCGGCCTTGCGGATTTCGCGGGCCGCGCGGGTTTCGCCGAACCGGGTACGGTTCTGCGCCGCGGCCTGTTCGGCGGTTCGACGATCGCGCGCTTTCCGGGCCATGCGCAAGTTGACGATCTCGGCCATCAGGCGTGTTCCGTGCCTTGCTTGCTGCCGTAAAGCACGCGCTCTGCGCCGTCTTCGATCAGCGCGATCGAGCCTTGCACCAGCGACGGGGCAATGGCGGTTCCAAACTGCGGGTGGACCGGGAAACCGCCGAGCATCCCACGCAGAACCCGGCTGGAAATGCCGTGCATGACGACGATGTGGTCGCCCGGGGCCGAACCGGGGCCCGACAGCCAGCGGGACAGGCGCGCGGCGATCGCGGGATAGTCCTCGCCATCGGGCGCCGGCAGCAGCAGATGGTCGGGCGTGCGGATCGAGCCGACCTCGGCTTCGATCTCGGCATAGGAGCGCAGGCACCAGCTGCCCATGTCGATTTCCTTGAGGTCCATCGTGCGATGGGCGGAAAACCAGTCGATCCCGAGCTGTTCGGCAATCAGCGAGAGCGTTTGCAACGCGCGACCGGTGTCCGAGACGTGCACATGGGCGGCAGGAGCGTGGCCCAGCGTTTCGCGCAGCGCTTCACCCATGCGCGTCGCCTGTGTGCAACCCAGCGCGGTCAGCGGCGTGTGGATGGTGTTGGATTGCAGACGGCGCGTGAGATTGTAGACGGTTTCGCCGTGGCGCATGATGAAATAGCGTTTGCTGGCCATTGTCGCTTTCCTGTTTACGCCGCCCGGACCCAAGCCGACAGGCTCATGCTGCGGGATAGGAAATCGTCATGATTTCCCATTCCTTTTCACCGCCGGGCAGGCGCACGCGGCGCAAGTCACCGACGCGCGCGCCGCGCAGGGCCCGCGCGATCGGCGCTCCCCATCCGATCAGGCCCTTTCCGGCATCCTGTTCGTCGTCGCCCACCAGCGTGAGTGTGCGGCGGTTGTCATCCTCGTCGGCAATCTCGACCGTCGCGCCGAACAGGACGCGCTCGCGTTCCTGCTGCTGCACCGGGTCGATCACGCGCGCGGCTTTCATTCGGCGAGCAAGATGCGACAGTTCGCGGTCGATTTCCCGCATGCGCTTGCGGCCGTAGAGGTAGTCACCGTTTTCCGAACGGTCGCCGTTCCCGGCTGCCCAGCTCACGATTTCCACGATCTGCGGGCGTTCGGTGCCGAGCAGGTGGTCGTAACGGGCGCGCAGGGCTGCCATCCCGGCGGGTGTGATCGGATTGCCATCAGGTTTCATGATTGGATGGGCTTTAGCCGGTGATGTCGCGCAAGGGGAAGAGCGCAATCACCCCGGATTGGCTTTGCCGAGGAAATGGCTGAGCGGGTTGGGGCCGCCATAGGTCGCCTTGTCGGGGTTCATCGCCTCGTAGACGACTGCGTTTTCCAGGACGTGCTGCACATAGCCGCGCGTTTCGGCAATCGGGATGAGTTCGATCCAGTCGACCCATTCGACCTGGCCGGTGCGTGGGTCGCCATTGGCGCGCAGCCATTTGTTCACATTGCCCGCGCCCGCGTTGTAGGCGGCGACGGCCAGCGGATAGCTGCCCCCGAAATAGGAGCGCAGCCGGTCGAAATAGGCACTGCCGACCGACATGTTGAATTGCGGATCGGCAATCAGCGCGTCGGACGAGAACGACAGGCCGAGCTTGCCCGCCTGTTCATCGGCAGTGCGGGGCATCATCTGCATCAGCCCGCGTGCACCCGCATGGCTGATCGCGTTCTGCGCGAACTGGCTTTCCTGACGGATGATCGCATGGATCATCGTCCACGATCCGGTCTGCCCCGGCGGGACGGGGATCAGGGGAAAGGCAATATGCTGGAACGCGAGATAGCCGCGCGTTTCGGCGGCCTGCCCCACGATCACGCCCAGATCGCGGCGGCCGATATTCTCGGCCAGTTCCGCGACCAGTTCGTGCTGGCCGGGAGTCTGCTGCTGCTCGGCGATTTCCTTGAAAAAGCGGATGGTCGTGCGCCAATCGCCTTCGCGCGCAACTTCGCGCACGGCAGAGGTGAGGGGCAGCGCGGCAAAGCGGGCCCGTTCGTCCGGCGTCGGCTGGGGCAGCGGCGTCGCGGCAAAATTGGGAACCGGTTGCCCGAGCCGTTCGAGCGCGAGCAGGCCGTAGAACTGATCATTATAGCGGGCGGCATCGGCAAAGGCCGCTTGCGCCTCGGTCGCCCGACCAGCGCGGGTAAGGGCAAGACCGGCCCAGTAAAGCCCGCGCGACTTGGTGCCGGGGGTGCGGGCGGCATCGGCATAGCGGCGGAACAGGTTCGCGGCGGTGACGCCGTCGCCCTGCCGCCAGAGCGCCGTGGTTCCCCCCAGCCACATCAGCGAGGTGTAATCGTCGCGCAGTCCAAAGGACATCTGGCTGATGTCCTCGTTCGGTGCGAACGCGTCGATGGCTCCGGCCGCGATCCGCACTGTGCTGGCGCTGTCGCCGAACGCGGCACCGCCACGCGCGGCGGCGAGCAGTTCGCCGATCCAGTGAGGGCGGTCGAACGGTTGGGTGGCCAGCAGTGGGCGACCGGCAAGGTAACCGGCCTCGGCGCCGACGCGACCACTCATGCGCAATTGCCTCGCGCGTTGAAAGACGAAGCCGGGGTCGGCGTCGAGCGTCGCGGGCGGCAATCCGGCCGCGACATAGGGATCGCCACCCGACAGTGCGGCAATGCGGCCCTGCGCGATGGCGCGCACGGTCGGGGACGTCCACGGCAACAGGCGTTGCGCAGCGGGAACCGCGCCGGTCCAGAGCAGGGCGTCGATCCGCGCGTCATGGTCCTGCGTGGTGAGCGCAGTGCCCCAATTGGTAAGGATCGCGGTTTCCGCTGCATCGCCCATCACGCCGCCACGCCATGCCGCGCGTGCCATGGCGGCCGCTTCGGGCCGTCCGAGAGCATGGAGCGCAAGTGCATATTGCGCCCGGCCGGGATTGGTCAGCGGGGGATTGCGGTCGAAATAGGCGATCAGCGTTGCGGGCGGGGGCACGTCATGTTCGAGCGCGCTTTCGGCCGAGCGGCGCAGCCGGTCTTCGTCGGGAAAGCCCGGATAGGACTGCACGAAACCGGCATAGTCGGAAAAACCGAGCCGGGTCGTCGTCGTCAGCAGTTTCCACCGGTCGATTGCCTGCGCCATCGGCCCCTGACCCTGCGAGATCAGCGCCGCACGCGCCCGGTCCCAGGCAGACCCGTCGGTTCCACCCTCGCTCGCATGGCACGCGACCGATCCCGCGATCGCGGGGGCGAGCACCAGCGCCTTGGTCATCATCCGGCGCAGGCCATGCGGCTTGTCGAGCGCCATCGTCTTACGAAGGCGTTCGAAAGCGGGCGCAAATATCATGTCCGTGCTGGACATCCGGGGGGGCGTCTCCTTATCAGGCGCAAGTCGCTAATCGAGCCGGTTCGGCGCGTTGCCGGGCTGTTTCGAGTCCATAATGCCGCAAGTTGAGGAACAAAGTCCATGTTTTCCGGCTCCATTCCGGCTCTCGTCACTCCTTTTCGCGACGGAGCGTTTGATGAGAAAGCCTTTCGCAAGCTGGTCGACTGGCAGATAGAGAGCGGCTCGACCGCGCTTGTCCCCTGCGGCACCACCGGCGAAAACTCGACTCTATCGAATGCCGAACATCACCGCGTGATCGAGGTCTGCGTCGAGCAGGCTGCAGGACGCGTGCCGGTGATCGCCGGTTGCGGCAGCAACGACACCATGAACGCGCTGCTGCACATGAACTTTTCCAAGAAGTGCGGCGCGGCTGCCGCCTTGCTGGTCGCGCCTTATTACAACCGGCCGAGCCAGGCCGGGCTGATCGCGCATTTCAGCTATCTGGCCGAACACAACGAGCTGCCGATCATCCTTTACAATGTGCCCGGTCGCACGGTGACGGACATCCTGCCCGAAACCGTGTGCGAACTGGCCCGGCGTTTTCCCGATCGTATCGTCGGGATCAAGGATGCGAGCGGCGACCTGTCGCGCGTGACCGATCATCGCATGGGTATCGGAAAGCATTTCTGCCAGCTGTCGGGTGATGACGAACTCGCGCTTCCGGCCAATGCCGCCGGTGCGGTTGGTTGCATCTCGGTCACGGCCAATGTCGCGCCGCGTCTCTGCGCCGATTTCCAGAAGGCCTGCGCCGACAACGACATCGTCAAGGCGCGCGAGCTGAACGATCGACTCTATCCGCTCCACTACGCGATGTTCGAGGATGCTTCGCCGGGGCCGGTCAAGTATGCTCTGACCCGCGTCCATGAATGGATGACCGACGAGTTGCGCCTGCCGCTGGTTCCCTGCAGCGACGCGGCTCGCGAGGCGGTCGATGCCGCGCTCGTCCACGCCGGTATCCTCTGATCCTTTTGCGCCCCCGGCGACACTGTCATCCGGGGGCGTTTTCCTCTTTTCGACTTGGTCGCACTTCCCGCTCGAGGCGTCATTGGTCCTCGCGGGGGTCCTGTCCGGGCAGGGCGAAAGTCGCGCATGGCCCGTCACGTGCTGGCCTGAAATCGGGGCGCGCGTAAAATCCTCCGGATCGGTTCGATTTACCGCAATCCCGTATTATGCGGTTTTTCGCTGCACTTGCACCGTTTTTGCAAGAATTTGCCCTGCGATGAAGGAATTGCCACCAATTCGGCATCTGTCGATGGTGGCATGGGGCAGGGCTGTCGGCTAATGCCCTGATTGCAAGGGGTATTATATTGCATCTGCACAATTGCAATTTGAGCTGATGATGTTAGCATTACTATAAATTGAAAGGCCGCTTGGAGTCGTGTGGCCGCTGGAGAGTTTCTGCTGACTGATGCGTGACACTATGCGTCTGTCGTGACTTCATTTTGAATTTTATTCGTTATTGCCGTGCTGAAGGCTGTCTTGGTCTTGGTACAGGCGCTCGATTTCCCTGCCCGCCTCTGGCCGGGGATATGGAGGTGGCGATTTGTCGCGGGACGCTCTTTTCGGGTGTCTGCTGTGGCGGATTGCGGGTTCCGGATGTCCCCCCGTAAGCATCCGGCGCCAGACCTGATCAGTCTGCCTCCCTTTTTATTCGCGGGCGGCGTGAGGAGCGGGGCTCCCCACGCCGCATCGGAAATTCATCGGTCGATGAATTAGGTCATCGACCAGCCGTGGCTGGCGGTCAGCGATTGACCGGTGAGCGCGTTGGACTTGAACGCGGCAAAGAACAGCGCGACTTCGGCAATGTCATCAACGGTCGTGAATTCGCCGTCGACCGTCTGGCCGAGCATGACTTTCTTCACCACCTCTTCCTCGCTGATCCCGAGTTCCTTCGATTGCTCGGGGATCTGCTTGTCGACCAGCGGGGTACGGACGAAGCCGGGGCAGATCACGTTGGTGCGCACGCCCTTGGGGCCGCCTTCCTTGGCGATGACGCGGGCAAGGCCGAGCAGGCCGTGCTTGGCCGTGACATAGGCGCTCTTGAGCGGGGAGGCTTCCTTGGAATGGACCGACCCCATGAACAGGATCGCGCCCGAACCTTTTGCATACATGTGGGGCAGGACCGCCTTGCTGGTGAGAAAAGCGCCGTCGAGGTGGATCGCCAGCATCTTCTTCCAGTCGGAAAAGGCAAAGGCCTCGACCGGATTGACGATCTGGATCCCGGCATTGGAGACCAGCACGTCGACGCCGCCCCATCGGGCGACGACCGCTTCAACACCGGCGTTGACCTGGCTTTCGTCGGTCACGTCCATCGCCACGGCCATCGCCGCGCCGGGATGGTTCGCATTGATGGCGTCTGCTGCCGCCTGCGCGGCTTCGAGCTTGAGGTCGGCGATGGCGACTTTGGCGCCCGCGTCGGCATAGCGCTTGGCAATGGCAAGGCCGATGCCGCTGGCTGCGCCGGTGACGATCGCAATCTTGGTGTCGAGATTCATGAGGGTCTCCATCTCTCCGGAAACGGTTTTTGGGGGTGTTCAGCCAAGGTCGAGCGTGACGATGCCCTGGCTTGGGGGATGGCGGTGACGCCAGCGGGGACTGGCCAGCGAGCGGGCGACGTCGTCCATGCCCGATTGCCAGTGCCCGTCGACAGTCATGCGCGAGAATTCATAGTCCTTGGCTTCGGATTCATAGCCTTCGGCCCGATTGATGAGATGCATGATCGTGACCGCGCCGCAAGTGTGATGCTGGGTCAGTGTGGCGACATCGGGATCGTCGCGCAGGTGTTCGGGCAATTTGTCGATCAGCCGCGCGGCAGCGGCCTGCAATTGCGCGATCCGCTTGTGGATGTCGGTGTTGAGCCGAGTGCGGCTCGAAAAGCGGATGTCCTTCTCGCGCTGCGCGGCTTCGGCCAGAGTGCGCGGCATCATACCCCGCGCGCTGAACAGATCGACCTGAAACACCAGCAGGGGATCGGCGCGGCGTTCGTCCAGCACGAATTCGAGCGGTGTATTGGAAACGATGCCGCCGTCCCAGAACGGCTCTCCATCGATCATCATCGGCGGGAAACCGGGCGGCAGGGCGCCGCTGGCCATGATGTGCTCCGGCCCGATCCGCCGTTCGCGATTGTCGAAATAGACGAAATTGCCGGTCAGGACATTGACCGCACCAACACTGAACCGCAGCGGCCCGTCATTGAGCAGGTCGAAATCGACGAGTTCCAGCAAGGTCTCGCGCAAGGGCGCGGTATCATAGAGGCTGATCGCTTCGGGCGATCCGGGCAGGGCGGTCCAGGGTGTCGACCATCGCGGCGTGAAAAATCCGGGTATCCCGGTCATCGCGATCGTTGCTGCCGCGCCTTCGTTGAAGAGCTTGCGCCCCCAGCCGTCTTCATAAGGGGAAGGGAAGGGGACCCGGCTCGACGCTCTGGTCCAGAAAGCCCGCAAGGCCGAGACGCGCTTGTCCGGAGGATTTCCCGCGATCAGCGCGGCATTGACCGCCCCGATCGAAATGCCCGCCACCCATTCGGGGATATAGTCGGAAGCTGCGAGTGCCTCATAGACACCGCCCTGATAGGCGCCGAGCGCGCCTCCTCCCTGAAGCACCAGAACACATCGTTCAGCCTGCTCGGCTCTTGCCATTGGCGCGCCTCTCGCTTTCTTGCGCGCACAGCATGCGCCGCGCTTTATGAAACGTGCAAGTCAAACCGGAGTTCCCGGAAAATTCAGGATGATGTTGGCTCTTTCCCGGCCTTCGCGCGATCTTCGTGCTTGATCCCTTTGCAATTCGGGGCCGGGCACCCTAGATGATCGTCGATCATGGCCCGTCCCACTCCCCCTGCATTCGACAAGAAGAAAATCGTCGCCGAAAACCGCCGTGCGCGTTTCGATTATTATATCGAGGACGTGTACGAGGCCGGGATCGTGCTGACCGGGACGGAGGTCAAATCGCTGCGCTTTGGCGAAGGCTCCATCGCGGAAAGCTATGCCGAAGTGAAAAACGGCGAAGTCTGGCTGATCAATTCCAACGTCCCGGAATTCAGCCACGGCAACCGCTTCAATCACGAGCCCAAGCGCCCGCGCAAGCTCTTGCTCAAAGAGCGCGAGATCGACCGGTTTCACGGTGCGGTCGAGCGCAAGGGAATGACGCTGGTGCCGCTGTCGGTCTATTTCAACGGTCGCGGTCGCGCCAAGGTCGAACTCGCGCTCGCGCGCGGCAAGAACGCTGCGGACAAGCGTGCGTCGATCAAGGAACGCGACTGGAAGCGCGACAAGGCGCGGATCATGCGCGACCACGGATAAACTGCAGTTTATCCGTGGGTCAGGCTGCGCCTCAGAACCGCTTTTGCAGGAAGAAACGGCTGTGGCCGACCGGGTAATCCCCGATCGTGCCGAACAGTGTAAAGCCCAGCTTTTCGTAAAAGCCGCGTGCTTGGAATTCGTAGGTGTCGAGCCAGATGCCGACGCACCCAACTTCGCGGGCGATTCGTTCGGCCTCGGCCATCAGCGCTCGGCCGTGGCCCCCGCCACGTGCTTCCTCGGGAACGGCGAGCAGTTCGACAAAGAGCCAGTCATAGCCGATCCGGCCCCAGAGGCCCCCGACGGTCACGCCGTTGTCGTCCTTCAACAGCACGGCGACCGGACGGATGCGCGGGTCACCCGCCTGACTGATGTTGAACGCGCGCAGGGGCGCGAGCACGGCTTCGCGGTCGGCATCCGTGGGTGCCGCAGGTACAGTGATCTGCAAGGTCATGGTTTCGCTTGGGGTTGGGCTCAGTGAGCCGCGCGCTGCTTGAGCGTGCTGGCGAAAAGACGTCCGAGCAGCCCGCGCAGAGTGGGATAATTGGCCTGTTCGTAGGTCGAATCCTTGCCCAGGGCGCCGGCGAGGCGGCGATGCGCTTCGGCCAACGAGTGATAGGGAAGGCTCGGCAGCAGGTGGTGCAGGGCGTGGAACCGCAGGCCGACTGGCGCCCAGATCCACGGCAGAACGCCGTCAGGGACGTTGGTGCTGTCGAGATACTGTGCCGTCACGGTCAGCGGATCGCCTTCGTTTTCCCAGCGATGGGCGACCAGCGTGCGGATCTGGTTGAGCACGGCAACGCCCGAGATGACGACCATGTAGCCCAGCAGAACGCGCAGGGGCAGAATGCCCAGGGCCGTGGTGGCGAGGATCGAGACGGCGACCACGCTGGCGCCCAGTTCTTCCCAGAACCACTGGCGAGCAAAAGCGCCTTCAGGGCTGCGACGTTCGTACTTGGGATTGATCTGCAACCCGGAAAAACGGGCGACGACCACGCGGCGCAGCGGCGGAATGACCATCGACAGCGGGCCGAGCACGCCGAAGCGCAGCAGCAGGCCGACCGGCATCAGCACCGAGATCAGCAGGAACAGCGGCAGCGACCATGGCTTCATCAGGGCCAGCGGCAGGTATTCGGGATCTTCCACCGTGCCATAGCGGGTACGGGTGTGGTGGATGATGTGAATGCCTTCGTACATGAACGAGGGCAGCATGGTCGGCACGCCCAGCACCAGGTTCCACACGAAGCGGAAACCGGGCAGCAAGGCGTGATTGAGATGGGTGATTTCGTGGATGAACAGCGTCGCGCGATAGAGCGCGATCACCGCGATAACCCAGAAAGCCACGGTTGCGAGCGGAGTCGGTGCCCAGATCACCCCGGCGAGCGCGGCATAGCCGACAGCAGTCGAGCCGAGGAAATCGGGCCAGTAGATCCAGGGATTGGGGCGCTGCAGGTCGCGGGTCAGTTCCGCCGCAGCGCGCAACATCGCTCGATCATCGGCGATGCCGGTGAGCTGGATGCGGGCGCCGGTCCCGGTACGGACGGCGGGCTGATTATCTTCGGGATGCGACGGCGCGGGGGCGTCCGACTTCCCAAGGACGTGCTGCATGAAACTCTCCAGTCAGTGCTGCAACAGTAATTGCCTGACACCATGGCGAATGTAAGGCAGCCGGGCGGCGGCCTTCAATGTCACGTGGCGGGCAAGGCGTGCTGCCGGGTCTTCGGCGGTATAGAGCCCGACGATCATCGCGGTCGCGTCATAGACCGGTCTGCTCGCAAGTCTATGCCCGGCTTCGTAACGACGCAACAGTAGCGAGGAGCCGATGTCGCGTCCCCGCGCCGCGGCTTGGCGGATGAGCGCGGCAAGGCGAACGGCCCCCGCAAGGCCGAGATTGAAGCCGTGCGCGGTAACCGGGTGCATGCCCACGGCGGCATCGCCGATCAGCGCCGCGCGCGTGGCGGCGAAATGACGGGACCATGTGACGGCGAGCGGATAGACCTGAGGGTCGGCAACGACCTGCATCGCGCCGAGCCGACGATGGTACCGGCGCGTCAGTTCCTGACCCAGAGCATCGCGGGGAAGGGCGGCGATCCGGTCGATCTCGTGCGAGGGCAGAGTGAGCACCGCCGAGGACATGTGACCGTTGAGAGGCAGCATGGCAAAGGTCTGACCATGGTCGAACCATTCGGTCGCTACGCCTTCGTGATCGCCTTCATGCGTCACACGACAGACCATCATCGATTTTCCGAGCCGGTTGATCCGGGCGCCGATGCCGAGTTGATCGCGAATGGCCGAAAAGCGCGAATCCGCTGCGATTAGCAGACGGCCTTCGAGGCGGCTTCCATCGCTCAGTTCGACCCAGGCCCCCTTGCGGTCGGTTCCGGCTGCCTTGACAGTGGCCCCGTCGACGAGGGTGAAGCCGGGCTGATCCTTCGTCGCGGCAAAGAGGGCGCGGCGGATGCAGTGGTTGGGAATGAGTGTCCCGAGCCGGTCGGCATCGGTTCCGGCGGTGTCGAAGGAAAGGGCGAGCGGGGAGCGGCCGTTAAAGACGCGGGCCTCGCGCAAGGGAGCGACTTCGGCGGGATCGATCCGGTCCCAAGCGCCAAGATCGCGCAAATGCGCCACCGAGCGATGCGTCAGAGCGATTTCGCGACCGTCGAAAGCGGCGTTTTCGAGGCTTTCGCGCGTCTGCCGCTCGACCACGGCCAATGACAGGCCGGTCCCGGCAAGCGCGCGGGCAAAAGCAAGGCCTGCCGGTCCCGCGCCGACCACGATCACGTCAAATTTCGACATTGAGCCTCCAGTCCGGGCATGTCCGGTCAGGGAAGAAGCCGGCATTCGATCGGTGTGCTCCGGGTGGCCTAGGCCCCATTGCAATGCGGAAAAATGATGTGGGTCAATCGCGAGGGAAGGCGTCTTTCCCGTGCGAGGTCATGCAAGAACGGGCCGGAGTTCGACTTTCGTCGTTTCATGCCCAACCTTTGTGACATCATGATCGTGCGTGGCGCACGGTTCATCTTTGCCCAAGGAAGGAAAGACTATACCGGCGCCGAACACTTCGCTTTACCGGTGTCCGTGATGTTCAGCCGACTCATCGAATGGGGCAGATCCCAGGTTCCGACGCGCGAGCGCCTCGAGCGCAATCGCTTTGTCGCGCCGCTTGCGGCGAAACCGGAACTGTGGCGCTTCACTCGTCGGACGGTCCCGCGCGGCGTGGCGATCGGGCTTTTCGTCGGCATTTTCCTGATGGTGCCCGGATTGCAGGTCGTTGGCGCGGCGCTTTTGTGCCTGCCTTTCCGGGCGAACATCCCGATTGCCGCGATTACGACGTTCGTGTCGCTGCCCCCGACAGTCCTCTTCGTCTTTCTTCCTGCGGCGGCCGAAATCGGAAATCGATTCGGCTATCATGCCGATCTCGCGACGGTGACGGGCTTTATCGCGCGTGGCGCGACGCCTGCCGAATGGCTCGCGTGGGGGGAAAGTGATGCGGCTCCGGCCATCGGGCTGGGCCTGATCCTGCTTGCGCTGGCAGCTGCCGTGCTCGGTCATGTGATCGCTTCACGGGTATGGCGCTGGCGGGTGATGCGGCGGCGTCAGTTGCGGCAGGGCCAGTTGCGTCGACCGGGGCGCCTCGCCCTTGGTGACAGTCGCGACGCGACGCTCGTCGGGGCCGGGCAGGTGGACGCGTGAACGCATTGATTGCCGAATCTCCCGCGCCTTCGCGATCGTGGCGCGACGTGCTGATCGTGGCGGCCGGACTGACGGGTACCGCCGGGCTGCTCGGCTTTGTTACCGGCGACGTTCTGCCGCCCTTGGCGTTTGCGGGTGGGGCGATGATTCTCGCCGGGGCGATCCGGGGCGGGCTCGCTTTGCGGCCCCAACCCGAAAGCCTCGAATTCGCCGCGCCCGACTGGTCGGTCACATATGCCGCGATCGAGCATCCCTCCGATGCGATCGCGATTACCGATCGCGCCGGGCGACTGGTCTGTGCCAATGGCCGCTTTACCGAATGGTTCGGCACTTCGCCGCCGCCGCGTCTGCCGCTGGCGGCGGCCGATCCTGCACGCGCCGATGAAGCGGCGCGGATCGCATGGCGCGACGGTTCGGCGCTGGTCGAGGAAGTGACGGCCGCTGCCGGGACATTCAGCCTGTCGGTGGAGCGGGCCGGGCGGGGCGAGGACCACTTGGTCTGGCGCCTGGTTCCGATCGTCCGCGACGATCCGGTGGCTCAGGCCATTTCCGCCATCGGGGGCAAGATCGGCCGCGCGCTCGGGCGCGAGAGCATTCAGGCTGCCGTGGTGGCGCCCGACGGCCACGTTCTTGCAGCCAATCGCAGCTTTGCCGAACGTGCTGCGGGCGTCGATGAAGCGGGTATCGTCGGCAGCGATTTCGTCTCGCATTTCGAGGCCGACGCGCAACAGGACATCTATTTCGTCAGCGAACGCGGACGGGGCCTTCCCGTCCGGTTCCTGCATGTCCCGATTTCCGATCCGGACGATGGAGAGGAAATCGATCCGTCGATCTGTCCTTCGGTGTTCCTGATCGTCGATACCAATGCGGGCGTCGGTGACGCGCGGGCCGGATTGCCACAGATCGAGGCACTGCTGGCACGCCTGCCGCTTGGCCTTGGCATGGTGGACCGCGACGGACGCTTTCTCTTTGCCAATTCGGCCTTCCTGCGCGCGGCCGGGCATGAGGGCAAGCAACCGCCGCCCTATCCGTCCGACCTTGTCATTCGCGAGGACAAGGGGGCCTTTGCCGATGCCGTCCGCCGCCATGCGCAAGGGGCGCCGACGTCGGGCGATGTTGCCGTGCGCTTGCGCAACACGCCGGACGAACCGGTGCTGATCAGCCTTGCCGCCGTGCGCGGCCTTGGCGAAGGTGCGGTGCTGCTCAGCCTCAAGGATTCGAGCGAGGAAACCCGGCTCAAGCACGAGATCGCGCAAGCCTCGAAGATGCAGGCGGTCGGGCAGCTGGCCGGTGGTGTGGCGCACGATTTCAACAACGTGCTCACCGCGATCATCGGCTATTGCGATCTGATCCTGATGCGCCACACGCCCGGTGACAGCGATTACGACGACATTCAGCAGATCAAGGCCAATTCCAACCGCGCGGCCAGCCTGACCCGCCAGTTGCTCGCCTTTTCGCGGCAGCAGACGCTTCGTCCGCAAGTTCTGCAATTGCCCGACGTCGTGGCCGAAGTCTCGACACTGCTCAAGCGGCTGCTGGGCGAGAAGATCACGCTGGAAGTCAGTCACGACCGGGGGCTGGGTGCCGTGCGCGCCGATCCGGTGCAGCTTGAACAGGTTCTGCTCAACCTTGCCGTCAATGGCCGCGACGCCATGGCGGACAACAAGGTCCCGGGCGTGCTCAAGCTCATGACCCGGCGCATCTCGGCCGATCAGGTGCGGGCGATGAAAGTCGATTTCCTGCCGGTCGGGGAATATACCGCGCTGATTGTCGAGGATAACGGTCACGGCATTGCGCCTGAGCTCCTCGACAAGATTTTCGAGCCGTTCTTCACCACCAAGGATCGGGGGAAGGGCACCGGCCTCGGGCTGGCGACCGTCTACGGCATCGTCAAGCAGTCGGGCGGGTTCATTTTCGCCGACAGCGAACAGGGCAAGTGGACCCGGTTCTCGATCTTCCTGCCTGTCCATATTCCCGATGCGGGCGAACTGGCCGAAGCCGCACGCGAGCGGCAACCGGAAGTGCGTCGGCAGAAATGGACCCATGGCGGGCGCGTCCTGCTGGTCGAGGACGAGGACACCGTTCGCGCCGTCGCCGAACGGGCGCTGGTGCGTCAGGGGTACGAAGTGACGACGGCCAGCGACGGCGAGGAAGGGTTCGAGACTCTCGTCCGCACCTATGAGGAAGGCGGCGGGTTCGATCTCGTCGTTTCCGACGTGGTCATGCCGACCATGGATGGCCCGGCGATGGCCCGCGAAATTCGCGCCCATCGTCCGGAACTGCCGTTCCTGTTCATGTCCGGCTATGCCGAGGAAACGCTGCGGCGGGAAATCGACATTCCCAACATGCATTTCCTGCCCAAGCCGTTCTCGGTCCAACAGATCGTTTCGGCGGTGGAAGACGTGCTGCGCGGAACCGCAGGCGCCTGAAACGCGCGCTCGAGTCGAGCTTTCGCGATCCATTCCCGTCATCGGCGCCCGCCTTTCTCGCGGGTGTGGGTATCTGTGGGTTTCTCTTTGTCCCGCCACGTCTTCGGGGGTGCTTGTGCGTTCGGGCGGGGAAAATCCAAATGTGCTAAGTGGTTGCTATTCTTTGCTTCCGATTTGGCGAGAAATTTATGTTCCCCTCTTGTTCCATTGGAACGAATAGAGTACGAAGTGGGTGTTGACGGTCCCTGTCAGCCATCTCTAGCAAGGGGGGAGTGCAAAGCCATGGCAGCGCAGCTCAAGCTCATTCAGGAAGGCAAAGAAAAGGAAATGGACCGTCAGAAGGCGCTCGACGCGGCGCTCGCCCAGATCGATCGGGCATTCGGCAAGGGCTCGGTGATGAAGCTCGGGCAGAAAGAGACGATGCAGATCGAGGCGATCTCCAGCGGATCGCTCGGGCTCGACATCGCGCTCGGCATCGGCGGTCTGCCGCGTGGTCGTATCGTCGAAATCTACGGGCCGGAAAGCTCGGGCAAGACCACGCTTGCGCTCCACGTCATTGCCGAGGCGCAGAAGGCAGGTGGCACCGCCGCTTTCGTCGACGCCGAACATGCGCTTGACCCGGTCTATGCCAAGAAGCTGGGCGTCGATATCGACAATCTCATCGTTTCGCAGCCCGACACCGGTGAGCAAGCGCTGGAGATTACCGATACGCTGGTTCGTTCGAACGCGATCGACGTGCTGGTGGTCGACTCGGTTGCAGCATTGGTGCCTCGCGCCGAAATCGAAGGCGAAATGGGCGACAGCCACGTCGGTCTTCAGGCCCGTCTGATGAGCCAGGCCCTGCGCAAGCTGACCGGCTCGATCAGCCGTTCGCGCTGCCTCGTCATTTTCATCAACCAGGTTCGCATGAAGATCGGGGTGATGTACGGCAATCCAGAAACCACGACGGGCGGCAATGCGCTCAAGTTCTATGCCTCGGTCCGTCTTGACATCCGTCGGACCGGACAGATCAAGGATCGCGACGAGATCGTCGGCAACGCCACGCGCGTCAAGGTGGTGAAGAACAAGGTCGCCCCGCCGTTCAAGCAGGTCGAATTCGACATCATGTACGGCGAAGGCATTTCCAAGATCGGCGAAATTCTCGATCTGGGGGTCAAAGCCGGCCTCGTCGAGAAGTCGGGCGCTTGGTTCAGCTATGACTCGATCCGCATCGGTCAGGGGCGCGAAAACGCGAAGAACTATCTGCGTAACAATCCCGAAGTCTGCAATCGTCTGGAGGCAGCCATCCGCAGCCGGACCGATCAGGTTGCCGAAGGCATGATGACCGGCCCGGATGCAGAGGATGACGCCTGAAGCATCGTTTTGAGGCAGTGACCCCGGTTTTCTCGAACCTGTGTTTCGGGATCGGGGATGTCTCAATCCCTCTGGCGCATGCCCTGATGAGTGTGTCCCACAGGTTACTTCCTGATCAGAGATCGGCGCGCTTCCCGACCGAAGCGCGCCGTTTTTTTGTATGAAAATCGTGGCCGGGTCCGTCGTGTGGGGGCTTGTCCGCCTGTCTCCTTTCGGTCCATCACGGGAAAAATCGATCGAAAAAATCGACAGGGAAAGAACGGCATGACCAGCGGAAGTGATTGGCAGGGGCGCGTGGGACGGTCCTGGGCGGAACAGTGGCAGCGGACCGACCGCAGCTTTGCCAACCTCACGCCCAGGTTGCTCGATGCGATCGCGAAGGAACCGGGCAGCCATATTCTCGACATCGGATGCGGTGCGGGGGAATTGTCGCTGGCATTGGCGGCGGCCCGTCCCGAAGCGAGGATTGCCGGGATCGACATCGGTCCCGATCTGGTCGCGGCAGCGCGGGAGCGAGCGAGCGGAACGGCCGTCACGTTCCATTGCGGGGACGCAGGGGTATTCGTCGATCCGGCCGGAGCGCCTGATTTGCTGGTCAGCCGTCACGGGGTCATGTTCTTCGCCGACCCGCCTGCGGTGTTTCGCCATTTTGCCGCCATTGCCGCGCCGGACGCGCGACTGGTGTTCAGCTGCTTTCGCGATCGGGAGGGCAATCGCTTTGCCGACCTGTTCGACGCCATTCTGCCGCCGCCGGCCGATACCGTCACGGACGAGGTCGGGGATTTCCCCCCGGGGCCTTTTGCCTTTGCCGATCCCGACCATGTGCGGCGCTGCCTTGCCGGATGGCGCGACGTGGCTTTCACACCGGTGGACTTTGCCTATGTCGCGGGGGCAGGGGACGATCCGGTCGCCGATGCTCTCGCCTTTTTTGCGCGGATCGGTCCGGCGGCGCCTCGCCTTGCCGCTCTCGAACCTGTCGAGCGAAAAGACGTGCTGGGGCAGATGGCGGACGTCCTCGAAGGGTATCATCGCGACGGTCGCGTGACATTGCCCGCTGCCGCATGGGTCATATCGGCAACAGTGGAGCGGTCTGCGCGCTGAAACCCGCTTGTTCGGCGGCGCTTGGTCGCCTAATCGGCATCCCATGACATCGACGAACGAAATCCGCCGGTCCTTCCTCGACTATTTCGGCTCCAATGGGCACGAAGTGGTGCCTTCCGCGCCGCTCGTTCCCTATAACGACCCGACGCTGATGTTCACGAATGCGGGGATGGTCCCCTTCAAGAACGTCTTCACCGGGCTCGAGACCCGAGCTCAGCCCCGCGCGACTTCCTCGCAGAAGTGTGTGCGCGCCGGGGGCAAGCACAACGACCTCGATAACGTCGGGTATACCGCGCGGCATCATACGTTCTTCGAAATGCTGGGGAATTTCTCCTTCGGAGACTACTTCAAGGAACAGGCGATCACTCATGCCTGGACCTTGCTGACTCGCGAATGGGGCCTGCCCAAGGACAAGCTCCTGGTCACGGTCTATCACACCGACGACGAGGCATTCGGCCTGTGGCAGAAGATCGCGGGACTTTCCGACGATCGCATCATCCGCATCGCGACCAAGGATAACTTCTGGGCGATGGGCGACGATGGCCCGTGCGGTCCCTGTTCGGAAATCTTCTACGACCACGGTCCGTCGATCTGGGGCGGCCCTCCGGGATCGGCCGACGAAGATGGCGACCGCTTCATCGAGATCTGGAATCTCGTGTTCATGCAGTTCGAGCAGACCGCCGGGGAAATCACCGGCAACCTGCCCAAGCCCAGCATCGACACCGGTATGGGTCTCGAACGCATTGCGGCCGTGCTTCAGGGCGAACACGACAACTATGACATCGACACGTTCCGCGCGCTGATCGCGGCGAGCGAGAACCTGACCGGGGTCAAGGCGGACGACGCGCACCGCGCCAGCCATCGCGTGATCGCCGACCACTTGCGCTCGTCGAGCTTCCTCCTGGCCGACGGCGTGCTGCCTTCGAACGAAGGGCGCGGTTATGTCCTGCGCCGCATCATGCGCCGCGCCATGCGCCATGCGCATCTCCTGGGGGCCAAGGAGCCCTTGATGCATCGCCTCGTTCCCTCGCTGATCACGGAGATGGGCGCGGCCTATCCCGAACTCGGTCGCGCCCGCGCGCTGATCGAGGAAGTGCTCGAGCGCGAGGAAACCCGTTTCCGCCAGACCCTCGCCAACGGCCTCAAGCTTCTCGACGAAGCGACCGACGGCATGGATGAAGGCGCCAAGCTGCCCGGTGAAACCGCGTTCCGCCTCTATGACACGTATGGCTTCCCTTACGACCTGACCGAAGACGCGCTGCGCGCTCGCGGCATTTCGGTCGATCGCGACGGCTTCGACGCCGCCATGGCGCAGCAGAAGGCTGCTGCTCGCGCCGCCTGGAAGGGTTCGGGCCAGACTGCCGACAGCGAAGTGTGGTTCGACATCGCCGAACGCGTGGGCGCGACCGAATTCACCGGCTACACCGCCACCACCGGCGAGGCGCAAGTCGTTGCACTGGTCAAGGACGGCAAGGAAGTGACCGAGGCGAATGCCGGGGACGCGGTCACCGTCATCACCAACCAGACCCCGTTCTACGGCGAATCCGGCGGCCAGCAAGGTGACACCGGCACGATCACCGGCCCCGGCCTCGTGCTTGCAGTCGGAGACACGCAAAAGCCGCTCGGCAAGCTGCACGCGCATCAGGGCACGGTCGAAACCGGCACGATTCGCGTCGGCGATCTGGTTCGTCTGGCCATCGACACGGCTCGCCGCGACGCGTTGCGTGCCAATCACTCGGCGACGCACCTGCTGCATCAGGCGCTGCGCAACCGCCTGGGTCAGCATGTCATGCAGAAGGGCTCGCTGGTCGCGGGTGAACGCCTGCGCTTCGACTTCTCGCAGCCCACGGCGCTTTCCGCCGAGGACATTGCAGTCATCGAAGCCGAAGTGAACGCGCAGATTCGCGGCAACAGCCCGGTCGTCACCCGCCTGATGACTCCCGACGACGCGATCGAAGCTGGCGCCATGGCGCTGTTCGGCGAAAAGTACGGCGATGAAGTCCGCGTGCTGTCGATGGGGGGCTCGTCCGATGCGACCTATTCGGTCGAACTGTGCGGCGGCACCCACGTCCGCGCATTGGGCGACATCGGCGTGTTCCGTATCGTTTCGGAAAGTGCCGTGTCGTCGGGTGTGCGCCGTATCGAGGCACTGACCGGGGAAGCCGCGCGCCAGTGGCTGGTCGGACGCGAAGACGCGCTCAAGCATACCGCAGGACTGCTGCGCACGACGCCCGAGGAAGTCGAAACGCGCGTCGCCGCGCTGATCGAGGAACGGCGCAAGTTGGAACGCGAACTCGCAGAAGCGAAAAAGGCGCTTGCGCTGGGCGGCGGCGGAGCAAGCCCGGCTGACGCCGACGAGGAAATCGGCGGCATCAAGTTCTCGGGCCAGGTGCTCGAAGGCCTTGATCCCAAGGAACTGCGCGGCTTGCTCGATCAGGCCAAGCAGCGTCTGGGCTCGGGTGTCGCTGCCGTGGTCGCCGTCAACGAAGGCAAGGCCAGCATCGCGGCTGCCGTGACCGACGATCTTGTCGGCAAGGTCAGTGCCGTCGATCTGGTGCGCGCGGGCGTTGCAGCGCTTGGTGGGAAGGGCGGCGGCGGTCGTCCGGACATGGCGCAGGGCGGTGGTCCCGACGGCAGCAAGGCCGCCGAGGCGATCGCTGCGGCCAAGGCTGTCCTGGCGGGCTGATCCCAACCAAACTTTCTTCCGTTTTCAGATGAAAGGCCGTCTTCGGCAGGGTTGCTTCAGCAGCTTTGCCGGGGCGGCCTTTTTGTTGGCGGGCAATGGGGGTATGTTTTCGGTAGAAATGGGGCATGCTCTCTGTCTGTGACGCAGAACTGAGACAGGCAAGGCGGGCGATGTGCCGGGAAGGCCCCCGTCCTGTCGCCTTTGGGTCGACGCCCTTGCAAGCCATGTGCTTGAATGTGCGGGCCTTATCACGTGCGGCTGAAGCGTGTTCAGCCGGGTTGATAAAGCGCAATGCCCCCTGCCGCTCGCTTGGGCAGGAAAACGCGGTGAAGGTGCGCGGATCCTTCCGACGCACAGTTTCAGGAGATGTTTGATGGCCCGGACGATGAAGGCTGCCGTAGTTCGCGAATTCGGCAAACCGCTGGTGATCGAGGAAGTGGCCGTGCCGGAACCAGGCCCGGGTCAGATTCAGGTCGCCATTCAGGCGTCGGGCGTGTGCCACACCGACCTTCACGCCGCTTGCGGCGACTGGCCGGTGAAGCCCCAGCCGCCTTTCATTCCCGGTCATGAAGGTGTGGGATATGTCTCTGCCGTCGGCGCAGGCGTCACCCATGTGAAGGAAGGCGACCGCGTCGGCGTTCCCTGGCTCTACACGGCATGCGGCCATTGCCGTCACTGCCTCGGTGGCTGGGAAACCCTGTGCGCCGAACAGCTCAACACCGGCTATTCGATCAACGGCGGTTTTGCCGATTACGTGATCGCCGATCCCAATTTCGTCGGCCACCTGCCTGCCAATATCTCGTTCCAGCAGATCGCGCCGGTGCTCTGCGCCGGGGTGACGGTCTACAAGGGGCTCAAGGTCACCGATACCAAGTCCGGTGATCTGGTGGTCATTTCCGGGATCGGCGGGCTTGGCCACATGGCAGTGCAATATGCGGTCGCGATGGGGCTCAATGTCGTTGCGGTGGACATCGACGATGCGAAGCTCGAACTCGCGCGCAAGCTGGGCGCGATCGCGACGATCAACGCTCTCCATGAAAATCCCGGTGAAGCGATCCGCAAGGCCACCGGCAGCGGTGCGCAGGGTGTGCTGGTCACGGCAGTCGGTACCAGCGCATTCCGTCAGGCAATCGACATGGTCGACCGTGGTGGAACGATCGCGCTCAATGGTCTTCCGCCGGGCGAATTCGGCCTACCCATTTTCGACGTCGTGCTCGAAGGCATCACCGTGCGCGGCTCGATTGTCGGGACCCGCCTCGATCTTCAGGAATCGCTCGATTTTGCGGCAGCGGGCAAAGTCCGCGCGACGATCGAGACCGCCAAGCTCGACGACATCAACGCCATCTTCGATCGCATGCACAAGGGCCAGATCGAAGGCCGCGTGGTCCTCGACATGGCCGAATAAGCCTTCGTTCAAGCCTCGACAGCTCACAAAAAAGGCCCCGGCATTACGCCGGGGCCTTTTTTCGTGGTCCATAGACCGGTCGGGAGAGGGGCCTTCGCATGGCTCGCCGGAGCGAGCCCATGCGAAGGGAAATCCTCAGGACCAGCTGGCCATCTTGGTTTCGAGGTTCTTCACGATCGCTTCGAAGAACTGCTCGGTGGTCATCCAGGGCTGGTCGGGCCCGATCAGGATGGCGAGGTCCTTGGTCATCTTGCCGCTTTCGACGGTTTCGATGCAGACCTTTTCGAGCGTTTCGGCGAACTGCACCACTTCGGGGGTTTCGTCGAAGCGGCCGCGATAGATCAGGCCACGGGTCCAGGCAAAGATCGACGCAATCGGGTTGGTCGAGGTCTGCTTGCCCTGCTGGTGCTGGCGGTAGTGACGGGTCACGGTACCGTGAGCAGCTTCGGCTTCGATGGTCTTGCCGTCGGGCGACATCAGAACCGAGGTCATCAGGCCCAGCGAACCGAAGCCCTGCGCGACGGTGTCCGACTGCACGTCGCCGTCGTAGTTCTTGCAAGCCCAGACGAACTTGCCCGACCACTTGAGCGCCGAGGCGACCATGTCGTCGATCAGGCGGTGCTGGTATTCGATGCCGGCAGCAGCGAACTTTTCCTTGAAGCCTTCGGTTTCGAACACTTCGGCGAACAGATCCTTGAAGCGGCCGTCATAGGCCTTGAGGATGGTGTTCTTGGTCGAAAGGTAGACCGGCCAGCCCAGCGAGAGGCCGTAGTTGAAGCTCGCGCGAGCGAAGTCGCGGATCGAGTCGTCGAGGTTGTACATCGCCATGGCGACGCCAGCGCTCGGGAAATCGAACACGTCGAGGTCGATCTTTTCGCCGTTTTCGCCGTCCCAGACGAGACGCAGCTTGCCCGGACCCGGGATGCGGGTGTCGGTGGCCTTGTACTGGTCACCAAAAGCGTGACGGCCGACGACGATGGGGTCGGTCCAGCCCGGAACCAGCCGGGGAACGTTCTGGATCACGATCGGTTCGCGGAAGACAACGCCGCCAAGAATGTTGCGGATGGTGCCGTTGGGCGACTTCCACATCTTGTGCAGGTTGAATTCGGTGACGCGCGCTTCGTCGGGGGTAATGGTCGCGCACTTGACGCCGACACCGTATTCCTTGATCGCATTGGCGGAATCGATGGTGATCTGGTCGGCGGTGGCATCGCGGTTCTGGACCGACAGGTCGTAGTACTTGAGGTCGATATCCAGATAGGGAAGGATCAGTCGTTCGCGGATCCATTCCCAGATGATGCGGGTCATTTCGTCGCCGTCGAGTTCGACGATCGGGTTTTTCACCTTGATCTTGGCCATGTCGATATCACGCCTTCCTGGGTGGGAGAGAGGTCGCAGGGTCTGACACCAAACGCGCCCTGGGGTGAGTTTCGAACCAGACTCTCATGCCGGTTCCCTTAGCAGGTGCGACAAACGGTGCAAGCAGCGCCGCCCCCCATGACCTCCCCCGACTTTCGGCGCATTCGTCGTAGGATGAGAGTCTGGGGATGAGAGTCTGGGGATGAGAGCCTGGGCCGACACCCGGGGTGCGGCACCCGCGCCGGCCCGTCGGAGTTTCGAACCGGACATCGATCCTGTTCGGTACTGGACAGGGAGGGGGAATGCGGCCTAGAACTTAATCGATCAATTAAGTTGTTGGGAGAGCTATTCATGACCCAGACCCTTGCGCAGGAAGCCGAAGTTCTGACCGAGATCAGCGGCAATGTCCTGATCGTCACGCTCAATCGGCCCGAGGCAAAGAATGCTATGAACAAGGCGGCGGCCGAAGGGATCGCCGCGGCGATGGACCGGCTTGATGCGGATGGTGCCTTGCGTTGCGCCATTCTGACCGGGGCAGGGGGAACGTTCTGTTCGGGCATGGATCTCAAGGGGTTTCTGCGTGGCGAGTCGCCTTCCGTGCCCGGGCGCGGGTTCGGGGCGCTGTCGCAATGGACGCCGAAAAAGCCGATTATCGCCGCAGTCGACGGGTATGCGCTGGCAGGGGGCATGGAACTGGCGCTCGCATGTGACCTGATCGTGGCCCATGGCGGGGCGAAGTTCGGCATTCCCGAAGTGAAGCGCGGTCTTGCCGCAGCGGCAGGCGGGCTGATCCGGCTTCCGCGCCAGATCCCGCCGCGCATCGCAATGGAGCTTGCCCTGACCGGGGATTTCATCACGGCCCAGCGCGCCTATGAGCTTGGCTTCATCAATCAGATCACCGAGGGGCCCGCGATCGAGGCAGCCCGCGTGCTCGCCGCCCGCATTGCCGAGAACGGACCGCTCGCGCTGATCGCGTCGAAGGCCATCGTGCGCGACTCGCACGAATGGACCGAAGCGGACATGTGGGGGCGGCAGCAGGCCTATATCGACCCGGTGTTCACTTCGCAGGACGCGCGCGAGGGGGCGGCGGCCTTTGCCGAGAAGCGCAAGCCCAACTGGCAGGGAAAGTGATCCCCGGCCGGGGAGGACCGCCCCGGCGCCATGCCTGAAAAAAGGAAGGGCGGCGATGCAGGTGCATCACCGCCCTTTTTGGGATCAGGCACGCGCCCGTTGGATCAGAAGCCCAGGACGAGTGTCCCGATCACCGCGCGCGGCGCACCGATCTGTGCATTGGTGAGGGTGCCGGTGAAGGTCTGGGTGGGCGAGGTCGTGGCGCTGAAGCCGCCGACATAGTGCTGGTTGAACAGGTTCGACACGTTGAGCTGGACATAGGAGCTGTCGTTGTGGAGCCCGAGCGCCGCCAGCTTCATGCGGACGTCGATGTCGACCAGCGTATATTCGGGAGTCTTGGCCGGATAGACGACCGCGCCGTCGGTCACACCGGTATTGCCCGAGGACAGGAACGGCGTGTTCTGGTCGTTCACATAACGGGCGCCGGTGTGCTTGAGCTGCACCCCGAACAGCAGCGGGCCGTAATTGCCCTGGAGACGGCCGCCGACGGTGTACTGCGGAATGCCCGATTCGAACTTGCCCGCCGTCTGGTAATAGGCGAGCTGGTTGACGGTGGTGCAGCCGTTGACGCCGATGGCAACCATCGTCGTCGAGCACGAACCGGCGGTGACATTGCTCTGGATTTCGGAGTGCAGCCACGAGCCGAAGACCATCGCGGTCACGTGTTCGTTGACGTTGTAGGCAAGGTTGGCATCGATGCCGTAGCGCTTTACCGAGCCGAGGTTCGAATAGATCGAGGTGCCTTCGGTCGGGTTGTAGGCGGTGCCGAGACGATTGCTGAAGTGGGTGTACCAGAGATCCACCTGCGCCGTGACCTTGCGGTCGTTGATGCGCCAGCCAAGGTCGAAATTGTCGGTCTTTTCAGGCTGGGCTTCGACGCCGGGTGTACCCTGCTGGAAATAGAACGACTGGTAGAGCGCGGTGGTCTGCGGCGCGGAATACCCCTTCGAGTAGTTGAAGAAGGTTTCGCCGACCGGCAGGACGAACGTCAGGCCTGCATTGGGCAGGACCGCGCTATAGGAATACTTGCGCGTCTGGGGCAGGGCGGAGCCGCTCGGCGATCCGCTCGATCCGATGCTGTAGGGGAAGGCTGCCTGATAGGCTGCCGCTGAATCCCCGAAGGCGCAGCTGACGCCGCCGCCTGCGTTGCGGGTGAAGCAGTAGTTGGTCAGCTGGCGCTGAAGGAAAGGAACGCGCAGGCCTGCGGTGACGGTCAGGCGATTGTCGAGGAACTTGCCGCGATACTCGCCCGAGACCTGGTGCATCGTCGCGATCGAGTCGGTGTCGCGCTTCTGGATCAGGCTGCCGCCCGTGTCCGAGATCGGGTTGTTTACGGCCCAGACGTTGAGCGCGCCGCCGTCGCTGCCGATCGGGGTCATTTCACCCGACTGCGTGATGTCCGAGCGGGCAAAGGCATATGCGACGCGCAGAGTCTGGCTGGGGGCTGCGTCGTAGCGGAGCGAGGTGGTGAGCGCGACACGGTGGGTCTTGGTCTGGCTGGGGACGAGCATGCGGACAGAGTCGATGCTGTCGCCGTCGCCGTTGAGATCCTTGCCAAGGTAATAGCTGCCGTTGACGTAGCCGTAGAGGGGCGTTCCGCTCGGGATCGAAGTGGCCGAGGCCGTCGTGCACTTGCCCGAAACCAGATAGCAGCCCGACTCATAGGCGTTGGCCGTGCCGCCACCGTTCGCCTTGGTGAACTGGTACGAAGGGTCGAAGGTGAACGTCAGCTTGTCGGTCAGCGTCAGCTTCATCGCCGCGCGCAGGTTGAGCAGGTTGGCTGGATTGTAGCGGTAGTCGAACGCGCTGCCGCAGGAATTGGCGCTGTCGGCGACGCCCTTGGTCCCGGTCGCCGTGGTGCAGCCGCTGTAGTTGTAATAGCTGCCCGGCCCCGTCGTCGCGGGGAAAGAGGTGAGGCCCGAACCCGAGTCAGCGGCGAGCGCGGTGTTCGACAGCGGCACCGAGCCCGAGAAATTGTTGCGCAGGACGACATAGAAACCGGCAAGTGAGATGAAGTCGCCCGGCTTTGACAGCGGCTGATAGATGCGGCCGTTGAACTCGTGTTTGCGGATGTGGCCATAGTTGTTGAACGGGGAATCGTTCTGCGTCTTGCTGGCCGAGAACCACGCCTTGGTCCCCCACGGACCGAACGTGCCGGTGTCGATCATGCCGAACACGCGATAGTAGTGGTCAGTGCCGCCCGATGCGACCAGCTTGGCGTGGGTCTTGTCGGTCGGCATGTGCGAGATGAAGTTGACCGTCGAGCCCGAGGCCGAGGACGTCGGGCTGTCGACGTCGGTCGTGCCGAGATTGACCGTCACTTTGTCGATCACTTCGGTGTCGAGCAGTTCCTGCGCATAGAGCGCATAGTTGCCGTCATCGTTCAACGTGACGCCGTCAAAGGTTTCGGAAATGCGCGTGGCGTCAAACCCGCGAATGGTGAGCGTGCCGCCCGCACCGCCGTAGGGGTCGTTGTTCTGAAAGCTGACGCCTGGCAGGTAGTTGATGATGTCGTTGATCGACTGGCCCGGAACCTGATGTTCGATGAAGGCCTGATTGAGTTCGAGTTTGGCTTTCGACGTGTCGGGAATGACAAGGCCGTCGATGCCGCGCCTGGCATTGTCGTGCGTTCCGGTGACGACGATTTCCTTGTCGAAATCGAGCGTGCCGGTCGATTGCGCGAAAGCCTGGGTTCCGGTGATGGCCATCCCCATGGCGAGCAGGCTCACGCCCCAACGGGCCTTCGAATACGAAGTCATCAGTTCAGCTCCCCTCAACTCGGCGCGGTGCGCCTGTGCTTTCGCTGCATTGCAAAAGCACCCAAGTGAGCGGGCCAATCACAGGTCCGTGTTACAGCTTGAGCGAGGCTGTTTCGGATCGGTGACAATCTGTGATCGAATTGCCGGGGGTGTTGCCCTTATGTCTCAACAGGATTCGGCACAGTGCCCCCGCATCTTCCCCTAGGGGGATGTATACCCGTGCTAACCGCGTTCCGGGGTATCCGATCGTACTTCCCTATCGAGTGCCGGATCTCTGGAAATGACTTCTAACGAACCTTTCGTGACCCTTGACGAAGGCAATTACCGCTCGTTTCCCGGCATCGTGAGGCTGGTGCGGCGTTCGGGCGGCAAGGCTCTTGATCGCCTGTACGTGAGGATTTCCGAGCATCCGGTGACCCGGGCCCTGTTGCCGACGGCGGAAAGTCGCGAGCGTGCCTCCCGGGCGCAGCTGGCGCATTGGGAAACGCTCTTTTCCGGACGGTTTGATGCCGCCGCGATCAAGCGGTCGGCCCATATCGGTGAAGTCCATGCCCGCGTCGGTCTTACTCCGAATTTCTATGTCGGCGGTTATGCCCTTACCCTCGAAGAACTGATCGGCAGCGCCTTTGCCGCGCATCGGGTGGCGCAGATGGCGGCGCCGGGGTTGCGTGGGGTGATCGCGACGCTGGTCAAGACGGCCTTGCTCGACATGGAGGCGGCACTCGGCGCCTATTTCCATGCCGAGGAAAAGGAACGCAGTCAGGCCATCCAGCGTCTGGGGGCGGCTCTGTCGGCGATGGCGGTCGGCAATTTCCAGGCCGATCTTGCAGGGATGCCCGCCGCCTACAACCAGATCACCGAGGATTTCCACGCGATGCGCCGGGACATCAGCCGGATCATCGTGCACATGACCGAGGCGGCCGAAAGCATCGATCTGGGCGCACACGAGATCAGCGCGGCTGCGCATGATCAGGCTGAGCGGACCGAGCGGCAGGCGGCGTCTCTGGCGCGGACGGCGGACGTCATGAAGAATGTGGCGCAAGCGGTCGAAACCACCGCCCAGAGCGCGCAGACGGTCGATCAGACCGTGTCCGATGTCGACGAGCGTGCCCGTGAAGGCGGGGCGATCGTGCGCGATGCCATGGTGGCGATGGACAAGATCAAGGCTTCGTCCGAGGAAATCGCCAAGATCATCGAAGTGATCGAGGGGATCGCGTTTCAGACCAACCTGCTCGCGCTCAATGCCGGGGTCGAAGCGGCACGGGCGGGGGACGCGGGCAAGGGCTTTGCAGTCGTTGCCAGTGAAGTTCGCGCCCTTGCGCATCGAACGGCTGAATCGGCCAAGTCGATCAAGGACCTCATCAGCAAGTCGAGCCAAGACGTCGGCGAGGGGGTCGAACTGGTCGCCAAGAGCGGCGCCGCGCTCGAAACGATCATCGAGCGGGTCGAGACGGCGACGACGCAGACGCGCGAAATTGCGGCCAATGCCGCAGAGCAGACCGAGAGTCTGCGCCGTGTCAGCAAGGAAATCGCCGACATGGACACCGATACCCAGCAGAACGCGGCGATGGCGGAGGAAACCAATGCGGCTGCCCGCGGGCTGAGTGATCAGGCAACGCGCCTCTCGACTCTGGTGGCCCGTTTCCGGCTGGAGCGCCGTGACAAGCGTCGCGGCGAAGGTGATTGGGCGGGCAAGGGGTCTTCGGACGCGAAGAGTGGCGAAGGGGAGGTCGAGCCGCAGCGTTTGAGCGCATAATGCCGACCAGCCGTGAGCTTGCCTCATCCGTGGGTTGTATAAGGCCGCGCGCCATTTGAGCGACACGACCTGCGATGAGTTTATCTCATCGCAGGTCCGTATAACGCGCAGGGCGCCGTGAATCGGCGTGTAATCGTCCAGATCTCATAACGAAAAAGCCCGCCTGACCATTCGGTCGGCGGGCCTTTTTGATGATGGTGGGCGTAGCAAGGATTGAACTTGCGACCCCTACGATGTCAACATAGTGCTCTACCACTGAGCTATACGCCCGCACCATCATTTTGTTCCGTCAGCCTCTCGGCGTCGGGAGCGCCCCTCTACCCAGAGGATGGGGGGCTGGCAAGAGGGATATGGCCAAAAAATTCATTTTTTTCCGCAAGTGCCCAAAAAATCCCGGTTTTCTGCGGAATTTCGGTTCAGTGGCGCGGCCCGCCGTTTCCGGCCAGCGGATTGTCGGCAAAGAGGCGCTCGACCTCGAGGACGAGGTCGCGAAGGTGAAACGGCTTGGACAGCACGCGGGCCTGGGGGGCTTCGCGATTCGCCTTGAGCGTGACGGCGGCAAAGCCGGTGATGAACATGACTTTGGTGCCGGGGCTGATATCGGCGCACCGTTGGGCCAGCTCGATCCCGTCCATTTCGGGCATGACGATGTCCGAGAGCAGCAGGTCAAAGTGTTCGCGTTCGAGCAGAGGCAGGGCCGTCGTACCGCGATCGACGGCGCTGACCGAGAAGCCTGCGGTCTCGAGCGCGCGCGAAAGGTACGTGCGCATCGCTTCATCGTCTTCGGCCAGCAGGATACGAATCATGATCACCTTCTTTTCGAACGTTTTTCCGTGAGTCGGTGGCGTCCGGGCGAGGGGCATTCTACTCCACGGCTGGCGCCTCCGACACGCTTTACCGGGGCATGGCGTGTCGGTGATCCGGCTCTTGCCGTCTTATAACGGCGGGGGGGTTAAAAATGTGCGGCTGAAATGGCGGAGCGTCACTTTGACAGCGACGAGAATCGGTTGCAGCGTAGGGACATGGCGGTTTCCGGATTTCTTTCTGGTGATTCTGACAAAGGCATCGAACCCTTTGAAGGTGGCGCGATTCCCGGCTTGCCCGGTGCCCGCGCGTTTCATGGCCGATTGGGTGAGCAGGCATCCATTCCGGTGGTCATCGCCGCGCCCCATGGCGGACGATGCTATCCCGCCGATCTGGTCGATGACTTTCGGTTTTCCGAGTGTGTCACCCGGCGGCTGGAAGACCGGCTGGTTGATCGCTTGGCCGATGCCGTGGCGTTGCGCACGGGGGCTCCGGTCCTGATCGCAGAGGCGCCCCGGGCGATGATCGATCTCAACCGTTCGGTCGACGACGTCGATTGGGACATGGTGGCGGGCGCGCCCGCTCCATCGCTGCCGCGCGGGTCTCAGACCGGCTTTCGCGCGCGAAGCGGACTTGGGCTGGTGCCTCGGCGCCTGCCAGGGGCCGGAGAACTGTGGAAGGGGCGACTGCCTTACGACGAATTGGTCGCACGCATTGCGCAGATCCACCGGCCCTATCACGCCACGCTCGAGGCGATGGTGGAAGGGGTGAGGGCGCAATGGGGCGCGGTGCTCCTGATCGACCTCCATTCGATGCCGCCCTTGCCGCCGGTCGATGGCGTGGCTGCGCGGTTCGTCATCGGCGACCGGTTCGGCACCGCCTGTGACGGGGCTCTGGTGGCGTCGATCTTTGCCTATCTCGGCGCCGCGCAACAGTTGGCGTCCCACAACCGGCCTTATGCCGGTGGCTATGTGCTCGACCGCCATGCGCGCCGCGCCGAGGGCATCCACGCAGTCCAGATCGAGATCGACAGGACGGCCTATCTCGACCCCGCGTTCGATCGGGAGGGGGCGGGGTTTGACGGCATGGTCGCGTTGCTGACGGGCCTTGTTCAGCGACTGGCCGACGATGTCGCCGCGATCGGGCGCGAGCGTCTGCTCTGGCGTACGGCTGCCGAGTAATCCCTCAGGCAACGCCGTCGAGCAGCCCGTTGCAGGGCTCACAAGGCATCAGGTGCCATTAAAAAAACCACCTGGAGACATGCTCCAGGTGGCCAAGGTTCAGGGAGGAGGTGCGCTCGAAAGCGCACCGGTTGGACCGGGCCATGAGGGGAGCGCCGGTGCAACAAGGAAACGATAGGCAAGGTGCTCTCGCAGCGCAAGAAATTTTGCGTGAACGTGCCAAAACCTTGCGTTCATCTGCACGAAAGCTTTGTCTCTATTTGTCGCGTAGGCGCGCTTTTCACAGGATTCTGCGGGGGTAACGGGACGCAGGTGTCGCTTGCCCGGCGCTGAGCGCGCCATCGCGCGAGCACAAAAAAGGCGGGGCGAGGCGCAGGGGACTGCGTCTCGCCCCGCCCGGGCTCCGGTCAGGCCGGATCGACTCAGAAGGCGGGAGCAGGCTCGGCCAGAACGCCCGGACCCTTGCCCTGCTGAACCTGCAGGCTGAAGATCTGGCTCATGAGGTCGAGCGAGAAGATGTGGGCGTAGAGCAGGGGCAGCAGCCCGCTCTGGACCCACCCGCGCAGGATGTCGCCGCGCATGTTGCGCAGCTTTTCCTGATCAACCATCTGGAAGCCGCGATAGACGAAGGGCTGGCCGCCTTCCTGACGCTGGATCGATACTTCGCCTTCCATCAGGAGGTCGTGCTTCTTGAGCTCGTCGATGAAGGCCTGCGTGCGCTGGCCAGCCTGTTCGAACTGTTCGCAGAACTGGAGCGCGTTCTTGGTCGTCTGCGAGGCTTCGTCACCGTTGAACAGTGCTTCGCCGTCGGTGAATTCGCCGATCAGTCCTGCGGTCGGGTCGAAGCACAGCGACAGCTCTTCCGATTCGGGCTGGAGCTTGGCCAGCATGAACGGATAGCGGCGCGCATAAGCGGGCAGGTAAAGGTTGGGGGCCACGGTGCCGTCTTCGCTCACGAACACGTTGGTGCCTTCGTTAAGGCCCATCAGCGCGAGCGGAACGGTGTTTTCGCCGCTGGCAAAGACGATCGGATAGTGGCGGGCAGCCTGCGGGAATTCCTCGACGGTCAGCGGCACGGCATGCTGGTTGGAAAGCCAGGGGGCCTTGTCGACGCCACGCGCGCGCCAGGTCTGGTGATCGCGCGTGTTGAGCGGGATCAGGTCATTGTAAAAAAGGGGCAGGTTGGCTGGCGCGCTGGCCATCGGTCACTCTCCGTAGAACAGATGCCGGAAGCAGCCTGAGCCCCCCGGCAGAGCCGAGGGTTTAGGAGAGGCGAAGAGGGCGCGCAAGGCCGACTGCAACACGGTTGTCACAGTCGGGCGCGCCTTTTTTGGCGATCAGATCAGCTTGCCGGGATTGAGCAGGCCTTGCGGGTCGAGCGCCGCCTTGACCGCGCGCAGGACGTGGAGCGCGGCCGGGTCGCCCAGACGCGCAAGTTCGTCGCGCTTCATCTGGCCGATGCCGTGTTCGGCGGAAATCGATCCGCCCCATTGGGTGACGAGATCGTGGACCTTGCGGCTGATCGCCTTGCCGTCGCCCGCTTCCCAGCTCGGGCCGTCCGATCCTGCCGGGGCAAGCACGTGGAAATGAATGTTGCCGTCGCCCAGATGGCCAAAGCCGACTGCCGTCGTGCCGGGGAATTCGCTTTCGAAAAAGGGAACGGCGAAATCCATGAAATCGGCCATGCGTTCGACCGGCACGCTGATGTCGTGCTGCATCGCCGGGCCGATCGCGCGTTCGGCCGGAGAGATCGATTCACGCAGGAGCCAGAACGCCTCGGCCTGGGTCTCGTTGGCTGCGATCGTCGCGTCTTCGACGAGGCCTTCCTCAAAGGCACTGACGAGCAGGGTTTCGGCAAGCTCCGGCAGGCGTTCAGCGTCGCTTGCATCGGCGACCAGTTCGATCAGGACATGCCACTCGTGCGCCCCTTCGAGCGGGGAGCGCGCCTGCGGCAGATAGTCGAGCACGGCTTCGAGGCTGTGGCGGGGAAGGACTTCGAACCCTTCGAGGGCTTTGGCAGCCTTGGCCTGCGCGTGGAGCAGCAGCTTGCGCGCGTCCTGGATCGAGGGGACACCGGCCCAGAGCACCGCGCGGGCGGCAACCGCCGGTTCGAGCTTGAGCGTGGCGGCGGTGACGATGCCGAGCGTTCCTTCCGAACCGATCAGCAATTGCTTCAGGTCGAAGCCGCGGTTGTCCTTCTTGAGCGGGATCAGCTGGTTCAGGACCGATCCGTCGGCGAGTACCGCTTCGAGTCCCAGAACCTGCGCCCGCATCGATCCGTGGCGCAGCACCTGGGTGCCGCCCGCGTTGGTCGAGATGAGGCCGCCGACGGTGGCCGAGCCCTTGCCGCCCAGCGAAAGCGGGAAGCGCAGGTTCACGCGTTCGGCTGCTTCGTGAAGCGTTTGCAGGATCACGCCCGCTTCACATTCGGCGAGCTGGCCGGTCGTATCGATTCGCCGGATCGCGTCCATCCGCCGCAGATTGAGCAGGATGGCCTGGCCGGTGGTATCGGGCGTCGCGCCGCCCGACATGCCGCTGTTTCCGCCCTGGGGCACGATCGGCACGCCATGCTTGCCGCACAGTCGGACGAGCTCTGCCACTTCGCCGGTAGTGGCCGGGGTGGCGAGGCCGAGGGCACGCCCGGTATAGCGTCCGCGCCAGTCGGTCAGCCACGGCGCCATGACGTCGGCGTCGGTGGTGAAGCCCTTGGGGCCGAGCAGGGTCGCTGCGGCATCAAGGAATTCGGCGGGCGCTGCGGTCTGGGGCAGGGCTGTTTGGGGCAGGGTCGTTTCAGCAGTCATGCCGCTTTCGCTACCGAGCGTGCCATGGCGGGGCAATGTCTTTCCGAGCGGGGGCATCTTTCGGGGCGGAAAATCGGGAGTGGAAGGAGTGCGCCCCGGGGGCGCGACGGCATCCGGGTTAAGCGAGGGTTCAAATGTGCTGGCGAAAAGAGATTGCCAGAAGGTAACAAGGTATCAACAAAGCAAGGCAACAGGACCGGGGTGAGTGCGCGCGGGGGCGTACCGGTCGTTGAGGGACGCAAGACCGTGCAGTGATGAGATTTGTCGTCGTACCCCGGCGTTGCGGGGATATCCCTTCATGCCATGTCCCGGGCATTCGTCCGATGCGGGAATCGGTTTCCGTCGCCGGAGACGCGCCGCAATGATGCGGATCGCGCCCCTTGTCGTGACGGTCGGGCTTTGCGCCATGCTTGCCCCGTGTGGGGCCATGGCGATCGATGCCCTGTTCGTTCCCGGGCTGGGTGCGGATGCCAGGGCTGCCTCGCATGGGCGCGAGCGTGCAGGCCTTGCGCATGTGCCATCTTTCGAAACGAAAGGGGACGAAGCCGGAGTGGGCGAAACCGGCGCGGGGATGTCGGCGCTGGATCTGGGCGAGGCGCTCGGCGAAGGCAACTGGAACCAGGTGCGCATCGAACAGCACCTGATCATCCGTATCACGCCGCGCATGGCCGGGCCCGATCCCAATGCTCCCCCGCCGCCGCCGCCCGAGCCGGTGCGCCTGCGCGAACGCAAGACCGCTTCATGCATGCCGGTCGGTGCGATCGCCGGGGTCCGTCCGCTGGGCGAAGGGCGGATCATGCTGATGATGCGTGACCGGCGATTGATCGCGGCGGATCTGGCCCGCAATTGCAGCGGCCGGGATTTCTACATGGGATTCTATCTTACCTCGAACAACGACGGGCAGCTCTGCGTGGAGCGCGACACCATCCATTCGCGTGCGGGGACGAGCTGCACGATTACGCGGATGCGCGAACTGGTGCCGGAAAACTGATCCGCAGTGGTCGCGACATGCGGCTTTTCTTGACTTTCCTGCCATTATCGTCTTAGCGCGGCGCAAGTCTGGGTGGGGCGTCAGTCGCGCCACCTCCGGCTTGCGATATCGATCTTGTTTCCGGATCGTCATGGACCCGCGCGAACGGCATCAGCCGGACGTTGTCCGTCCGGACCGGGGCAAGGGGGCGATCCCGACCATCGCTGGCCGATGTTGCACAGATACCTTCGTTTCCTGACTTTCACGCTCCTGTATTTGGAAAACCGGCACCCCATGAAATTCGCCGATCTCGGCCTGTCTGACGAACTTCTCAAGTCGGTATACGATGCCGGCTATGACGAACCGACTCCGATTCAGGCGCAGGCCATTCCGTCGGTTCTGATGATGCGAGACCTGATCGGGATCGCCCAGACCGGCACCGGCAAAACCGCCAGTTTCGTGTTGCCGATGATCGACGTTCTCGCTCATGGCCGACGCCGGGCCTTGATGCCGCGTTCGCTGATTCTCGAACCGACGCGCGAACTTGCAGCGCAAGTCGCGGAAAATTTCGAGAAGTACGGCAAGAACCATGACTTGCGCATGGCGCTGCTGATCGGCGGTGTGCAGATGGGCGATCAGGTCAAGGCGCTGTCTGACGGGGTCGATGTGCTGATCGCGACGCCCGGCCGCTTGATGGACTTGTTCGAGCGGGGCAAGATCCTGCTGACCGGGTGCGAGTTGCTGGTCATCGACGAAGCCGACCGCATGCTCGACATGGGCTTCATTCCCGACATCGAATCAATCTGCTCCAAGCTGCCGACGACGCGCCAGACCTTGCTGTTTTCGGCAACGATGCCTCCGCCGATCAAGAAGCTGGCCGATCGGTTCCTGTCGAACCCGAAATATATCGAGGTGGCGCGGCCCGCGAGCGCCAACATCAATATCGTCCAGCACAAGGTAGCCTGCGCCAGCCGGGACAAGCGCAAGGTTCTGCGTCATCTCCTGCGTACGGACAATGTCTCGACCGCGATTGTCTTTGCCAACCGCAAGACGACCGTTCGCGACCTTGCCAAGAGCCTGAAGCGTCACGGTTTTGCCGCCGGGGAGATCCATGGCGACATGGATCAGCCGCAGCGTCTTGCCGAATTGCAGCGTTTCAAGGACGGACAGATCAACATCCTGTGCGCCTCCGACGTTGCGGCGCGCGGACTTGACGTCAAGGGCGTCAGCCACGTGTTCAATTTCGACACGCCTTGGCATCCCGACGACTATGTGCACCGTATCGGCCGTACCGGTCGCGGTGGGGCGAGTGGTCGTGCTTTCACGTTGGTCAGTGCCGAGGATGCCGAGGCGATCGCCAATGTCGAGAAGCTGACCGGGATACCGATTCCGGTCATCACGGTCGATCTGGGCAAGGACGAAAGCGAAGACGAAAAGCCTGTCCGCGCTCCTCGCAAGCATACCAAGGACAAGCCCGCCAAGACGGACGAGGTGCTTCCCCGCATTGCAGGCGACGTCGAAACGAAGTCGCGAGCCGCAGCGAAGCCTCCGAGGAAGAGCGAGCGACGCGAAGTCCGTCAGCCCGAACCGGTTTTCGAGCCGGTCGGCGAACCGAGCGCATGGAACGGTCCGATTCCGGGGTTCCTGCATGTCTCGGCGTTGTCCCCGACGGCCTGATCGCCCCGAGGGTCGGTTCGACTGCACTTAACCCAATCTTGGGAAAAATCGTGGCAATCATGTGCGACCGGCCGGAGTCCGGGCGCACATGGGGGCAATGACGATGCGTTTTCTGGGGGATCTGCTGGCTCGGATCGGCAATGACGAGAGCGGGGCCACGGCAATCGAATATGGGCTGATCGCGGCCTTGATCGCAACGGGGGCGATCGTCGCGATGGGATCGCTGGGCAATTCCCTGTCCAACACGTTCAGCTTGGTCTCGACCGACATGGGCAAGGCTCAGAGCGGCAAATACTGACGCCCGGCGTCTGATATCATGCAAAAAGCCTGCCGGAGCCATGGACGCTCGGGCAGGCTTTTTTGTGTCACGGTCGTCGCGAAAGGGTGTCAGGCCACTTTCACGAAGCTGTCGAGCACGCGCTTGTGGCCGCCGTTCTCGAACTCGATCTCCAGCTTGTTGCCTTCCTGCTCGACGACGGTTCCGTAGCCGAACTTTTCGTGGAACACGCGGGTGCCTCGGGCGAATTCCGGACGTGCCTTGCCCGCCATACTGGCCGCACTGCGCCCGGTTTCGGCAATGCGCCGGGGTGCCGTATTGAGCGGCTGTGCGGCGGCGCGTTGCCAGCCCGGACCGCGACTGGCAACTTTCCCGGGTTGGTTCCGGGCGACGTGGGCAAAGGGATCGGACTGTTCCGACCACTGCGCGCGCCAGAGCGAGGCGCCGCCGGACATCGAGCTTTCCTCGACGACATGCACTTCGGGCAGTTCGGCAATGAAGCGCGAGGGAATGGAACTGGTCCATTGCCCATAGATGCGACGGTTGGCCGCGTGGAGAATGGTGCAGCGCTTGCGCGCGCGCGTGATCGCCACATAGGCGAGGCGCCGCTCTTCCTCGAGGCTGGCAAGCCCGCCTTCGTCGAGCGAGCGTTGCGAGGGGAAAACGCCTTCTTCCCAGCCGGGCAGGAAGACCTGATCGAATTCCAGCCCTTTGGCCCCGTGCATGGTCATCACCGTGACTTTGGCTTCGTCGGCGGAGTTGTCGTTGTCCATGACCAGGCTGACGTGTTCGAGGAAGTCGGACAGCGTCTCGTACTCTTCCATCGCGCGGGCGAGTTCGGACAGGTTTTCCAGCCGCCCGTTTGCGTCGGTGCTGCGCTCGGCCTGAAGGGCGGCGGTATAGCCGCTTTCGTCAAGGACCGTGCGGGCGAGTTCTGCCGGGGTGAGGCGTGCCGATTCGTCGCGCCAGCGGGCGAAATCGCGCGCCAGTGCGACGAGCGTGCCGCGCGCACGAGCGGGAAGTTCGTCGGTATCGGCAATCTCGATCGCCGCACGCAAGAGCGGGATCGACTGGGCGCGGGCATAGCGATGCAGCTTTTCCAGCGTCTTGTCGCCAAGGCCGCGCTTGGGCGTGTTCCAGATCCGCTCGAACGCGAGATCGTCCGAAGGTGAGGCGATCAGGCGCAGATAGGCGAGCGCGTCGCGGATTTCCGCGCGTTCGTAAAAGCGGAAACCGCCGACGATGCGATAGGCAAGGCCGATCTGCAGGAAGCGGTCCTCGAATTCGCGAGTCTGGAACTGCGCGCGAACCAGAATGGCGATGGCATCGAGCGGACAGCCTTCGCGTTCGAGGCGCTCGATCTCTTCGCCCACGCGCCGGGCTTCCTCGGGGGCGTCCCAGACGCCGACGATACGGACTTTGTCGCCGCCGTCGAGCTCGGTCCACAGCGTCTTGCCCAGACGTTCGGAGTTTTCCTCGATCAGGCCCGAGGCTGCACCCAGGATATGGGGCGTCGAGCGATAGTTCTGTTCGAGGCGAATGACCTTTGCGCCGGGAAAATCCTTTTCGAAGCGCAGGATGTTGGCGACTTCCGCACCGCGCCAGGAATAGATCGACTGATCGTCGTCGCCCACGACACAGATGTTGCGGCGACCTTGGGCCAAGAGGCGCAACCACAGGTACTGGACCGCATTGGTGTCCTGATATTCGTCCACCATGACATAGCGGAACCGTTGCTGGTACTGTTCCAGCACATCGCGCTCACGGCGGAAGATGTTGAGCATGTGGAGCAGCAGGTCGCCGAAATCGCAGGCGTTGATACTGCGCAGGCGGTCCTGATAGAGCGCATAGAACCGCTGCCCGCGCCCGTTGGCATAGGCTTCGTTTTCCAGCGCATCGAGATCGGCGGGGTTGAGGCCGCGGTTCTTCCAGCGGTCGATGAGACCGGCAAGCTGGCGCGCGGGCCAGCGTTTGTCGTCCACCCCTTCGGCCTGAATGAGCTGCTTGAGCAGGCGCAGTTGGTCGTCGGTATCGAGAATGGTGAAATTGCTGGTCAGGCCGACAAGCTCGGCATGGCGGCGCAGCATCTTGGCCGCGATGGCATGGAACGTGCCGAGCCAAGGCATCCCTTCGACCGCAGGGCCGATGAGGTGGCCGACGCGCTCGCGCATTTCCCGCGCGGCCTTGTTGGTGAACGTGACGCAGAGGATTTCGCTCGGCCACGCGAGCCGCTGGCGCAGCAGCCAGGCAAGGCGCGCGGTCAAGGCCGCCGTCTTGCCGGTACCGGCACCGGCAAGCATCAGCACCGGGCCGTCGGTGGAAAGAACGGCCTCGCGCTGCGGCTCGTTGAGCCGGGAAAGCCATTCGGGAAGATCGGTGGAGTCGGGGGCGAGCTGGGTGTTCACCCGGAACAAGTAGGGAACTTGGGAAGATCAGGCAACCGGTTCGATGGAATGGGCGGGATGACCCCGCCCGTTCCGGATCAGAATTCGCTCCAATCGTCGTCGGCATCGGCCTTGATCGCCAGATTGCCTGCGGTCGGGGCAGGAGCCGCACGGCTCGGAGCCGGGGTGAATGTCGGCGCCGGAGGCGGGGGTGAGCCGGGAGCCGCGATTGCGGATGGGGCGGGCAGGCTGCGGGCAGCGACAGGCGCGCGGAACGAGCTTCGTCCGAGCGTGCTGAAGCGGAACCGGCTGACATTGCCTGCAAGCCGTTCGGCTTCGTCGGCCAGGCTGCGTGCGGCAGCGTTGCTTTCCTCGACCATGGCCGCATTCTGCTGGGTCGTCGTGTCCATCTGCTCGACGGTGCGGGTGACGCCAGAAAGCATGTCGACCTGTTGTCGCGCAGAGTCGGCGATCGAATGGACGATCGAGGAGATCTCGCCGACGCGGGTCACGATCTGGCCCAGGGCCTTGCCGGTCGCGCCGACGAGGTCGACCCCCTGATCGACGTGATGGCCGCTGGTGTTGATGAGTTCCTTGATCTCGCGAGCCGCGTCCGCAGTGCGCTGGGCAAGGGCGCGAACTTCGGTCGCGACGACGGCAAAGCCCTTGCCTGCGTCACCGGCGCGGGCCGCCTCGACCCCGGCGTTGAGCGCGAGCAGGTTGGTCTGGAACGCGATCCCGTCGATCACGTTGATGATCTGGGTGATTTCCTGCGACGAGTTCTGGATGTTGGTCATGGCCGCGACTGCGTCATCGACGATGCGCCCGCCTTCGGTCGCTTCCCGATGGGCTTCGGCAATCGACTGGTTGACCTCGATCACGTTCGACGTGTTGTGTTCGACAAGCTTGGTCACGTCGCTCATCGACCGGCTTGCTTCCTGAATGGCGGCGGCCTGTTGTTCGGTGCGGCTGGCAAGGTCGCTCGATGCCGCGCGGATTTCGTTCGAAGCGCCGGCAATCGTGCTCGACGACTGCGAGACGACGCCCAGCGTTTCTTCGAGCGCCGAGACGGCCTGGTTGAACTGCTGGCGCAAGGCTTCCCCGTGCGCGGGCAGGGGTTCGGCAAGGCGGCAGGTGAGATCGGCGTTGGCGAGCTTGGCAAGGCCGGTGCCGAGCGCGGTGACGATCCGGTGCTGATCTTCACCGGCGCGCCTGATCTCGACCGCGTTGGCGCGGAAGACATCCATGGCGCGGGTCATGCGGCCCACGCAATCGGTATGCTGGGTGTAACGGATCGTGCTGTCGAGATCACCCGCAGCCAGGGTTTCCATGCGTTCGACCGTGGTGACATAGGGGTCGCAGATCAGCTTGCCGCTGATTTTCACTGTCAAAAGGGTAGAGATCAGGGCCGCGAGGGCAAGGATGCCGGGCAGGATCGTCCCGCCGCCCATTCCGGCCCAGACCGTGGCAGTCAGCGCAAGCGCTGCCCACAGGCCATGGACCATGAAAAGAAAGGAAAATTTCTTCCTGATCGGTGCGCTTTGTTCGAACCACTGCAGCATGTTGCTATTCCGGCTAAAATGGGTGCCCGGATCGGATCGACCGCGTGCGGACCCCGTGCGAGTGCACGGCATACGCCTCGCGATTTTGGGAAAGGCTGAAGGTCCCCTTGCGGAATTTTCCTGATCGCGTAGCGGCGACAGTTTAAGCCTCGGTGGTTTTGCGAGGCAGCGGATGACGGGAGAGATCATTGGTCAGCCATCGCAACCATCCGTTGCGCCAACACGCGCGGATCCTTGCCGCCAGTCTGGTCGGCACGGCGGTCGAATTCTATGATTTCTATATCTACGCGACGGCGTCGGCTCTCGTGATCGGGCCGCTGTTCTTTCCCGCGCAGTCTCCTGCCGCGCGCACTCTTCTGGCGTTCATGACTTTCGGGCTGGCTTTCGTGGCGCGGCCGGTCGGCGCGATCGCGTTCGGCCATTTCGGCGACAAGGTGGGGCGCAAATCGACTCTGGTCGCCTCGCTGATGCTGATGGGCGGATCGACGCTGCTGATCGCGTTCCTGCCGACTTATGCGATGGCCGGTCCTCTCGCTCCCGCGCTCTTGTGCCTCCTTCGCTTCGGACAGGGTTTCGGACTGGGCGGCGAATGGGGCGGGGCGAGCCTTCTGGCCGTCGAAAACGCGCCGCGCGGGTGGGAAGCCCGCTTTGGCGCGGCGCCGCAATTGGGGGCGCCACTTGGCTTCCTTGCCGCCAATGGATTGTTCCTGATCCTGACGCTTGTCCTGCCTGCTCCGGCTTTTGCCGCATGGGGCTGGCGTATTCCCTTCCTCGCCAGTTCGCTTCTGGTCGGGCTGGGCCTTTGGGTGCGGCTGAAAATCGGTGAGACGGCAGCCTTCCGCGCCGCGCTCGACAAGGCGCCGCCGCCGCGGGTGCCGGTCGGCGAACTGCTGACCCGTTATCCGGGCGCGGTTGTCGCCGGGACGGCGGGCGTGGTTGCCTGTTTTGCCATTTTCTATCTGGCGACGACGTTCGCGCTGTCGTTTGCGACGACCAAGCTCGGCTATTCGATGCAGGCATTCCTGGGCGTGCAGCTGGTTGCCAATTTCGCGCTGGCGGTGGGAATCGCGCTTGCCGGATATTGGGCCGACCGACGCAATCCCTCGCGGGTTCTGGCGACCGGCGCGGCGCTGACCATTCTGGTGGGGCTGGTTTTCGGCAGCGGCCTTGCTTCGGGCTCGTTGCTCGTCGTGCTGTTGACGCTGGCGGTGTCGCTCTTGGTCATGGGGCTGGCCTATGGGCCGCTCGGGGCGTGGCTGCCCACGCTCTATCCGGTCGGCGTGCGCTACACCGGGATTTCGATCGCCTTCAACATGGGTGGGATCATCGGCGGGGCGCTTGCCCCCTTTGCCGCCAGTTGGCTGGCGCTGGTGGGTGGGGTCGCCTTTGTCGGTCTTTTCCTGACCGTCGCGGGCGCCCTGACCCTTTGCGGCGTGCTGCTGGCTCCCAGGCAGCACGCCTGAATCTCTCGCGGCCTATGCGGACAGACGGAGCAGGGTGATCCGGGCCTTGCCGACCTTGCGGTCAGCATCGACGGTAAAGCCGCGCACGTCCGCTTTCTCATTGGCCGCCGTTTCAAGGCTGACCCACGTCGCCGGACCGATCCAGCCGAGCCGCGCCAGCTTGTCGATGGCGACCGCCCCGGCTCCGGTGTGATAGGGCGGGTCGAGGAAAATGAGGTCGAGCGGTTCCTTGGCCGGGCCGAGCGTCATGACCGACGAGGCGCGGACCGTCGTCCTGGCCCCGGCGTCGAGCGCACGGATATTGGCGCGGATGGCATCGACCGCCTTGGCATCCTGTTCGACGAGCAGGACATGGGCCGCCCCGCGCGACAGGGCTTCGAGACCGAGCGCACCCGATCCGGCAAAGAAGTCGCCGACCTTGAGGTCGTCGAAATCACCCAGGCGGCTGACCAGCATCGAAAACAGCGTCTCGCGTGTGCGATCGGCGGTCGGGCGCGTGGTGTCGCCCGCAGGCGCCGTCAATTTGCGCCCGCGCCATTCTCCGGCAACGATCCTCATATTTTCAGGCTCTTGCGGAATTTCTCGACATCGACCTGACGCACTTCGTCAGCTGCGCCGCGCGGAAGGTCGAGCAGCATGAACGGCCCGTACGCAGTGCGGATCAGGCGCGAAACCTGAAGGCCCAGATGTTCGAGAACCCGGCGCACTTCGCGGTTCTTGCCTTCGGTCAGGGTCATTTCGATCCACTGGTTGCGCCCGGTGCGGCGCTCCATGTTGGCGTCGATCGAGCCATAGCGAATGCCCTCGATCTCGACCCCTTCGATCAGGGCTTCGAGTTGATCCTGGCTGATGTCGCCGAACGTGCGGGCGCGATAGGTGCGGGGAATGCCGCTGGCGGGTAATTCCATCGCCCGCTTCAATTCGCCGTCGTTGGTCAGCAGCAGCAGGCCCTCGGTATTGAGGTCGAGCCGTCCGACCGGCATCACGCGCGGCGTCCCGGCGGGCAGCGCATTGCGCAACGCGTTGTAGATCGTCGGGCGTCCGGCGGGATCGCGCTCGGCGGTGATCAGGCCTTCGGGCTTGTGAAAGCGGAACAGGCGCGCCGGGGCAGGGGCCGCGACAGGCTTGTCGTCGACGGTCACGCCCTTGAGGTTGAGCAGCAACGTTGCCGGAGTAGTCACCAGTTCGTCGTTGAGCTTGATCCGGCCTTCACCGATCATCCGTTCGACATCGCGGCGGCTGGCAATCCCGGCACGCGCCAGCAGCTTGGCAATCCGTTCGCCTTCGCGCGGGGTGTCGGACGCCGAGGCCGGAGCGGCAGGTGCGCGCGGCGGAGCCGGCTTCTTGGGAGGATAGGCCTTTTTCGGGCCGTTCTGCGAGAACCCGCCGGCATTCGGGCCGGACTTGTTGAAGCCGGTCTTGCCCGGAGGGCCTGAACGGCGGGAGGTCGGGGAAGCGGCGGGCCGTCGCGGACGGCCGCTTCCGGATTTCGGAGGTTGAGACATGGCCCCTGCATACTAGGAAGAGGCTTCCGCGTCACCCCGGACAGGCTGCATGCGAACAAATTCGCATGGGTGCCATGGTGCAATTCCCGCATTTGCCGCCTAGGGTCGCGCAAACGGTTCGGAGGAAAGGGTTTCGCATGACCGCAGGGGCCGGGCAGGTAAACGATGGGCAGGCAGGGAGCAAACCGCAAAGGCTGCGGGGATGGCGACTGCTGCGTCATGCTCTGTCGAGCCGGAAGGCGGGCACCATGCTGGCGCTCGGGTTTTCCTCGGGTCTGCCTTACACCCTGTTGATCGGGACGGTCACGGCGTGGCTGGGTGAAGCCCATGTCAATCTGGCGACGATCGGTGTGCTGTCGTGGATCGGTCTTGCCTATTCGTTCAAGTTCCTGTGGTCGCCGCTGGTCGATCGGCTGTCCTTGCCGGGCATCGGTGTGCTTGGGCGTCGCAAGGGCTGGATCCTGGGGTGCCAGATCGTGCTTGTCGCGGCTCTGGCGGGTCTTGCGGTGACCGACCCGGTCGGTGGGCTCGGGCGTTTTGCCCTGATTGCTTTCGTCGCTGCGCTGGCTTCTGCGACGCAGGACGTTGCGATCGATGCCTGGCGGATCGATGTCGCCGACGAAGAGACCCCGGTCGAATTGCTGTCGTCGCTGTATCAGTTCGGATACCGCATGGCGGCGCTGGTCGGTGGAGCCTTTGCGCTGTTCCTGGCCGCGCGGATGGCCTGGCCGGTGGTTTTCGGGCTGATGGCGGGGCTGGTCGGACTGGTTGCTCTCATCACGCTGGGGGCGCCCGACACAGCGCGTCCGCCCAGCGACGCGGGCGCGGCCATGGCGGCTGAACCGGCTCCGGCCTTGCGCGTTGCCGCACTTGTCCTCGTGGGGCTCGGCTGGGTCTGGGCCATCGGCAGCATTGCCGTATTCATGGTCTCGATGCTGGCCCCTGCGGTTCCGGGCGCGCCGCATCCCTCGGTCGCGGAGTTCACACGCGGTCACGCACCGCTGATCGTGCTGGCGACGGTCGGTCTGCCCTTGCTGGTTGCTGCGCTGACCAATCGCATGGCGCCGAGCGGCCGGGCGTCACGGGGCGGTCCTGCCGATCATCTCTGGCTGGCGCTGGTGGCGCCCTTGCGCGAACTGACCGGGCGGTTGGGCTGGCGTGTGCTGGTGCTGGTCGGTACGATCCTGACCTATACCTTGTGCTACAACGTCTGGGGCAGCTTCGCGCTGCCGTTCTATCTCGATCAACTGCACTATTCGAAGGACGAGGTCGCTTTCGCGTCCAAGGTGTTCGGTATCCTGATGACGATGGCGGGCATTGCCATCGGCGGGGCGCTGTTCGCGCGGCTGGGGCGCATGCCGACGATTCTGGTCGGGGCAGTGCTGCCCGCGCTCGGCAACTTCATCTATGCCGACCTTGCCGAAGGGGCGGTACATATCGACGCCTTTGCGCGCGCCAGCGGTCTTTCGGCGCTGTTTGGACTGGTCGGGGTCGACGCCCGCCTCCTGCGCCTGCTCATGGCGATCAGCGTCGAGAACGTGGCTACCGGGATCGCCGGGGCGGCATTCGTCGCCTATCTTTCGGGGCAAGTCAGCCGCAGCCACACGGCCGTGCAATATGCGCTGCTGTCATCGATGACGTTCCTGATCGGATCGCTTGGGCGCGGGATCGCCGGAGAGACGATCGATCGGCTCGGCTATGGCGCGATGTTCCGCTGGACTGCGGCGGCCGGATTGATCGCGGTGGCCTTCGTCCTGCTCGACTGGGTAACGGCGCCGCGCGAAGCGGCGGCCGATACGGATGCCGCCTGATCAGGCACCTGATCAGGCTGGCGCGATCAGTCCGGGATTTCGTCGTTACGACGCAGGACGTCACCGGCAAGATAGAGCGAGCCGGTAATGAGCACGTCGCCTTCGGGCGGAAGCGCGGCGAGGGCAGCGGCGACATTGCTGCTGCTGGTGACCGGAACCGCGCTGAACGGAGCGAAGTCCTCGGGGCTGTGCGCGTCATGGCCGGGGGCGGGAACGATCGTCACCGACAGCACGCGTTCGCCCAGCGGGCTTAGAATGGCGCCCGGGTCCTTGTTGGCGAGCATGCCGATTACGACGTGGACCGGCGGCCGACCGGACAGATGGCGGGCAATCGCAAGGCCGGCATCGGGATTGTGGCCGCCATCGAGCCAGACGGTGCGGTTTCCCGCGAGCGCAGTCAGCGGTCCGGCGTTCAGCTTTTGCAGTCGCGCGGGCCAGCGCGCCGCGACAAGGCCGCGTGCCATCGCTTCGGGCGTGACGGTAACGGCCTGCTGATGGCGCAGCATCGCGACGGCAAGGGCCGCGTTGTCGGCCTGATGCATGCCGGGCAGGCTGGGGAGGGGCAGGTTGAGCGATCCGGCTTCGTCGCGATAGGCAATTCCGTCGGGGCCGTTCGTGGCGTCCCATGCATCTCCCCGCGTGAGCACGGGGGCGCCGAGGGCCGCAGCAGTCCGCGCAACCGCCTGTGCGGCGATTTCGGGATAGGCCATCGTCACCAGCGGCACGTCGGGCTTTGCGATCGAGGCCTTTTCAAAGGCGATGCGGGCCAGGGGATCGCTCGGCATGCCCTCTTCGGGGGCAAGCAGGAACGCTTCGTGGTCGAGCCCGAGCGTTGCGAGGCCCGTGACGGCAGGGGCCTCGATGACATTGGTGGCATCGAGGCGACCACCGAGCCCGGTCTCGATGACGCAGGCGTCGGCAGGAATCCGGCTGAACGCGAGGAACAGCGCAGCGGTCGTCACTTCGAAGAAGCTGGGCGAAAGATCCTCGCCCGCGTCGAGCGCCTCGGCCAGCAGGGCCGCGAGCATGTCGTCGGCGATCAGGTGCCCGCCCAGCCGGATCCGTTCGTTGTAGCGGACGAGATGCGGCTTGGTCGCGGTGTGAACGACCAGACCTTGTGCCTCGAGCATATAGCGCAAGTAGGTGCAGGTCGAACCCTTGCCGTTGGTTCCCGCGACATGGAACACAGGCGGCAGATGGCGTTCGGGATTGCCGAGACGTGCGAGCAGGGCGTGAATGGTATCGAGCCCGAGCCGCCCCTGCGGCACCGAAAGGTGCCCGAGGCGGTCGAGTTGGGCCTGCACCGCAGGACTGTCGGAAATCGCGAAGTCTTTCACGGGTGCCTGCTCGCGTGTCTTGCCATCCGGCGGTCAGGCCACGCGGGCAGCCGTCAGGTAGTCGATCACGGTGGCGAGGCGCGCCTTGAGGTCGCGACGGTGCACCACCATGTCGAGCATGCCGTGCTGATAGAGGTATTCGGCGCGCTGGAACCCTTCGGGAAGCTGTTCGCGAATGGTGTCCTGAATGACGCGCTGCCCGGCAAAACCGATCAGGGCATTGGGCTCGGCAATCTGCACGTCGCCCAGCATCGCGTAGCTTGCCGTGACCCCGCCGGTGGTGGGATCGGTCAGCACGACGATATAGGGCAGGCCGACCGCGTGGAGGCGCTGGATCGCGACCGTCGTGCGCGGCATCTGCATCAGCGAGAGGATGCCTTCCTGCATGCGCGCGCCGCCCGCCGCCGTCACGGCGACATAGGCACAGCGTTCGCGAACTGCGCGCTCGATCCCGGCGACGAAGGCATTGCCCACGGCCATGCCCATCGATCCGCCCATGAAGCCGAAGTCCTGCACGCCCAGAACCGCCTTCTTGCCTTCGATGGTGCCGACGGCATTGGTATAGGCGTCCGGGTGCGGGTTGGCCGCGCGGGCCGACTTCATCCGGTCGGTGTACTTCTTGCTGTCGCGGAACTTGAGCGGGTCCTCGCGCACGACGGGTGCGGGAAGAAGGACGTAGCCGGGATCCATCAACATGTTGAGGCGGGCATCGGCGCCGATTCGGCCGTGGTGTTCACAGCGCGGGCAGACCGAGAGATTGTCCTCGTATTCCTTGACGAACAGCATCTCGCTGCACCCGGGGCACTTGATCCACAGGTGGTCAGGCGTGTCCCGCTTCTGGATGAACGAGATCGAATTGCGAACTTTGTTGAGCCAGCTCATGCGGCGTGCTCCCGGGCAGAATGAACAGCGGCGGCAAGGCTTGCGACAAGCGCGCGCACGGGCTCGACGGCATCGGCGCCATGCTGGCCGACCAGATCGACAATGGCGGAGCCGACGACGACGCCATCGGCGACGCGAGCGATGGGGCCTGCCTGTTCGGGCGTGCGCACGCCAAAGCCGACCGCGACGGGAATGTCGGTCGCAGCCTTCAGGCGGTCCATCGCATCCTTGATCGAACTGATCGCGGCGGCCTGCTTGCCGGTGATCCCGGCAACCGAGACGTAGTAGAGGAAGCCTGACGAGCCATCGAGCACGGTCGGAAGACGCGCCGAATCGGTGGTGGGCGTTGCCAGGCGGATGAGATCGATCCCCTTGGCGCGCAGGGCGGGCCCGAGTTCGGGATCTTCTTCAGGCGGAATGTCGACGCAGATGACGCCGTCGACACCGGCTGCGGACGCAGCATCCGCGAACCATTCCGAACCGCGAATCGTCATCGGGTTGGCATAGCCCATGAGCACCAGCGGCACCTGGGGATGGCGTGCACGGAAATCGGTCGCGATCCTGAGGATGTCGGCGGTCTTGGTCCCGGCACCCAGCGCGCGCAGGTTGGCGGCCTGGATCGCCGGGCCGTCAGCCATGGGATCGGTGAAGGGCATGCCGAGTTCGATCACGTCCGCGCCGCCCGCAACGATCGCGTCGAGCAGGGCAGGAGTGGCGTCCGGCGTGGGATCACCCGCCGTGACGAAGCAGACGAGTGCGGGATGACCCTTGGCAAAGGCAGCGGAAAGACGCGCGCTCACAGGCTCACCCCCAGATGCTTGGCGACAGTGAAGATGTCCTTGTCGCCGCGGCCGCAGAGATTGGCGAGGATGATCGAATCCTTGGGCATCGTCGGCGCGACTTTCTTGACCGCGGCGATGGCATGGCTGGGTTCGAGAGCGGGAATGATCCCCTCGGTCCGGCACAGCAGCTGGAACCCGTCGAGCGCCTCGTCATCTGTGACCGAGGTGTAATCGACACGGCCCACATCCCGGAGCCAGGAATGTTCGGGGCCGATGCCGGGATAGTCGAGACCCGCACTGATCGAGTGCCCTTCGAGAATCTGGCCGTCCTCGTCCTGCAACAGATAGGTCTTGTTGCCGTGAAGGATGCCCGGACGTCCGCCGGCAAGGCTGGCGGCGTGGTCCTTGTCGAGGCCGTAACCGGCCGCTTCCACGCCCAGCATCCGCACCGAGGTATCGTCGAGGAAGGGGTGGAACAGGCCGATGGCGTTCGATCCGCCGCCGATCGCGGCGACCAGCAAGTCGGGCAGTCGGCCGGTCCGTGCCAGCATCTGCGCCCGAGCCTCGCGCCCGATCACGCTCTGGAAGTCGCGAACGAGTTCGGGATAGGGGTGCGGACCGGCAGCCGTACCGATGATGTAGAACGTGTCGTGGACATTGGCGACCCAGTCGCGCAGCGCCTCGTTCATCGCGTCCTTGAGCGTCTTGGCCCCGGCCTGAACCGGCACGACCTCGGCGCCGAGCAGCTTCATGCGGAACACGTTGGGCTGCTGCCGCTCGACGTCGGTTGCACCCATGTAGATGACGCAAGGGAGGCCGAAGCGCGCGCAGACGGTGGCGGTGGCAACGCCATGCTGTCCCGCGCCGGTTTCGGCGATGATCCGCGTCTTGCCCATGCGGATCGCGAGCAGGATCTGCCCGATGCAGTTGTTGATCTTGTGTGCGCCGGTGTGGTTCAGTTCGTCGCGCTTGAACCAGACCTGGGCGCCGCCCAGCTCTTCGGTCAGCCGGGGCGCGAAATAGAGCGGGCTCGGGCGACCGACGTAATGTTCGAGCAGATCGTCGAATTCGGCCTGGAATGCCGGGTCGGCCTTGGCCTTGCGGTATTCGGCATCGAGATCGAGGATCAGCGGCATCAGCGTTTCTGCGACATAGCGACCGCCAAACGCGCCGAAATGGCCACGTTCGTCGGGCTGGTTGCGGAAACTGTTGGGATTTGGCGCAGTCATGGGGATGACCCTTTAGAGCGGCGGGGCGAATTGTCCAGATGGCCGCGTGGGCGGGGCGGTGCCGTTCATCCGGGGGCAAGGCCGGGAACCATAGCCTGCGCCGCGATGGTCGATGCCCAGCCGGCACGAAGCCATTGCGCGGCGCCGTTTTCTGCAAGGGACAACCCTGTCGGATTGTCCGGTGCCGCACCGGCAACAAAGGGGGGCGAGATATTCGCCGTTGCCGGACCGACGTGGTCCTGATGGCCCGCGTCACAGGCGGGGGGCACCGCCAGTCACCGGGAACCCGTTCATCTGTCACGCGTTTCCGGTGCATCAAATCGAGAGGGAGTGAATGATGCGCTTAGTTCTTTGGGGTTCCGCCTTTGCCGGAACCATGACCGCGCTGGCTTTGGCTACCCCGGCCATGGCTGACGAAACGCGTGTCGAAGTGCATACCGGGCTCGATTGGAGCCAGGGCAACACGAAAGGGACGATCGGGATCGCCGGTGGCCGCGATTTCACCCTTGCACCGGGAACTTTCCTTGGCGTCGAAGGTTCGCTCGACAAGTTGCTGGCATCGAACGCGGTTGCCGTGTTCGGCCTGACCGCGCGCGGCGGGATTGCCGTGCCGACGCTGGGCAAAATCTATGCGCTGGGCGGTTATGCGACCAAGCCGTTCCACGGCGGTTCGCCCGACTGGAACTATGGTTTCGGGGTTCAGCATCCGCTGGGGGCGAAGACTTACGCCAAGCTCGAATATCGCCATTACACGGAGTCGGCGAACGGGATCACCCCGGTTCGCAATGCGATGACCGTCGGGTTTGGCGCGACGTTTTAACGTCTGAACGGAGTAAGGCCCGAAGGGCTGTGCGCGGTGCCCGATCAGGCGCCGCGCGCAGCTGCGCAGAAAGCGGCGATCCGGGCCGCGTCCTTGACCCCGGGTGCCTGCTCGACTCCCGAGGAGACATCGACGGCCGGCGCGCCGGTCACCGACAAGGCTTCCGCGACATTGAGCGGATCGAGACCACCGGCGAGCATCCACGGCACGGCCGGGCGTGCGCCTTTGAGGATGGCCCAGTCGATCCGCAGGCCGGTTCCGCCCGGGAGGTCCGCGCCTTCTGGAGGCTTGGCATCGAACAGCACGCGTTCGACAGCACCTGCATAGGCATCTGCGGCCAGCAGGTCCTCGCGTTTCTTGACGCCAAGGGCCTTCCACACCGGGACGCCATGGCGCGCGGCGATCGCGGCAGCCTGCGCCGGGGTTTCCTTGCCGTGGAGCTGAATGCGGTCGAGCGGGACCGAGGCCATGACGCGGGCGAGATAATCGGGTTCCGGATCGACGAAGAGCCCGACGATCGTGGTTCGTCCGGCCGAGCGCGCGGCGAGCATGGCCGCCTTGTCGGGTTCGACATGGCGGGGGCTTTTCGCAAAGAAGACGAGGCCGATGAAATCCGCCCGTGCGCGGATCGTCGCATCGAGTGCGTCGGAGTCGTTGATCCCGCAAATCTTGACCAGAGGTGCCGCCATGCCCGCCGGGTAAGCGAGGGGCGGCACCTGTGTCAAATGGATCGGGGAGGGAGGGGATCAGGGCGCGAGTTCGAACGCGATCGTGACGCTGGCACCGGTTTCGACTTCGCCTGCGGCAACCGGTGTCTTGGGCGAGGCGGCCATGGCGCGGACCATCATCGGCATGGGCGGACGGACGGTTCCGGCGCCACCATCGGTGATCGTCAGGATGCGCACGACATGCAGTCCGGCGGCGCGGGCATAGAGATCGGCGCGTGTACGGGCGCGCTTGATCGCGTCGATGCGGGCTTCGTCTCCGGCTGCATCCGCGTCCTCGATTTCAAAGCTGGGCCCGTCGACCTGATTGGCGCCCGCCGCAACTAGTGCGTCGACGACCTGGCCGTATTCGGCGACCTTGCGCTCCTTGATAGTCAGGCTGTTGCTGGCCTCATATCCGACCACCGGGGCAGGGGCATTGTCGCGGGCTTCGCCATATTGCGGATTGAGCGAGAGGTTGCTGGTCTGGATGTCGCGGTCGGCAATGCCTGCTGCGCGTAGCGCCGCGATCACCGCATTCATCTTTTGCGCATTGGCGGCGAGTGCGGCGGCGGCATTGCGTCCGCGCGTGGTAACGCCGGCGGTGAAACGGGCAATATCGGGCACCCGCGTCGAATGACCCTCGGCAGTAAGGGTCAGGACGCTGTCACCCGCAGCGATGGCCGGGGGCGTCGGTGTCTGGGCGTGAACCGGAAGGGCGGTGGCGGCGCCGAGCGCGGCGCTCAGCAGCAAAAGGGACGGACGAGGCGGCATCGGACGGTCTCCCATGAATTCCATGGGGGGCGATTTGCCGCTGCCCGCCTGAGCGTCCCATGAACCATGGGAACGCGCCCCGTCGATCAGGCGATGGCGCGTTCCAGAACGATCATGGCGAAAGGGAAATCGCCCGGCACGGGAAAGGGCCGGGTCTCACCGGTGCGCACATAACCGCGCCGCTCGTACCAGGCGAGCAGTTCGGTGCGGCGGTCGATCACGGTCATTTCCATGATCGATGCGCCGAATTCACGACGGGCGGCCTGTTCGGCGGCTTCGATGAGCGCGCGGCCGATCCCGCCCGCCTGAAGCGCGGGATCGACGCACAACATGCCGAGATAGGCTCGTCCGTCGCCCAGATCCTGCACCGTCACCGTTCCGAGCAGCGCGCCATCGCGTTCGGCCAGCACCACGCGCGTGGCCGGATCGACGATCGTCTGTTCGAGCGTGGTGTCCGAGGTCCGCTCGTCATCGAGCAGGTCGGCCTCGTGAGTCCAGCCGCCCCGCGCACTGTCCCCGCGATAGGCGCGTTCGACCAGAACGCGCAGCGCGGGAACGTCGGCGGGTGTCGCCGGTCGGAAGGATGCCGCGCTCACGCTGTGTTCCCCGTCAGAGCGTTGCTTCGATCGCGCGCGCGGCGGCGGCAGGATCTTCGGCACGGCTGATCGGGCGGCCGATGACGAGCACGCTGGCGCCTGCATTGCGCGCTTCGCTGGGGGTAACGGTTCGCTTCTGGTCTCCGTGCGAGACGCCGGGGATGGCCGGGCGCAGGCCGGGAACGACAAGGTAGCCGTTCTTCCAGCGCTTGTGGATGGCGCCGACTTCGTGGCCCGAGCAGACGATCCCGTCGAGCCCGGCTTCCTGGGCGAGGTCGGCAAGGCGCAGGGCCTGATCGTGGGCCGATCCGGCAACGCCCATGCGCGAAAGATCGCCGTCGTCGAGGCTGGTCAGCACGGTGACGGCCACGACCTTGGTATGTTCGCCCGCAGCGGCCTTGGCATCTTCGAGCATGGCGCGGCCGCCCGAGGCGTGGACCGTGACGATCGAGGGCTGCAGCACATGGATCGCCTGCATCGCGGCGGCGACCGTATTGGGGATGTCGTGCAGCTTGAGGTCGAGGAAGATCGGCAGGCCGATCTTGGCGATCTCGTGCACGCCATGGTGGCCATGGGCGCAGAAGAATTCGAGGCCGAGCTTCAGTCCGCCGACATGCTGGCGGACTTTCTGGGCAAGCGCCACCGCGTTGTCGAGCCGGGGCAGATCGAGAGCGAGATAGATCGGGTTGCTCACGGTGTTTTCTTTGTCCTCATCAAAAGGCTGCAAGGCATGACCCAAGCGGTCACGAAGCGGCCTGATCCTCCGGCGGGGTGGGCGAATGGCTCGAAATCGCGGCCGTGGCGGCCTGCGCCTGGGCGGCGAGCGTGCTTTCGAGCGTGGTGATCCGGCGCGAAAGGCGCCAGCGAGTGGTGCGATGCACAAGCCAGGTCGGCAGGAAACCGATCAGCAGCGCGCCGATGACGAGCGCAGGCAGCTTGGTTTCCCAGATCAGCCCGGGCCAGATACGGATATCGACCGGTCCCCAGTTCGCAACGGTGAACGCGATCAGCGCGGCCCCCGCCAGCAGCCAGAAACCCGTAATCAGCACTTTCATGACGATCCTTCTCGCGGGCATTTTCCGCCGCGGACCCTAGAACTGCTGTTGCGGGCTGCAAACCGGTTTTTTCCCGGTTTCCGGACGGTAGAGTGTGCGGCCCCCGGGAATCGACCTTTGCGCCAATTCCCGGGACCGACTTAATGCAATCTCAGGCGTCGTCGCCGAAGACGCGGGCAAAAGTCGTGTCGACCGCCTTGAAGTGGTAGTCGAGGTTGAACTTCTCGCGGATGTTGGTTTCGCCAAGAGCCGCCATCACTTCGGGATCGGCAAGCAGCAGGTCGAGCAGCGAGAGCTGGCCGTCGGATTCCCACACCTTCATCGCGTTGCGCTGGACGAGGCGATAGGATTCGTCGCGGGTCAGCCCGGCCTGGGTGAGAGCGAGCAGGACGCGCTGCGAGTGGACAAGGCCACCCATGCGGTCGAGATTCTTCTGCATCCGCTCGGGATAGACGACCAGCTTGTCGACGACCGAAGTCAGGCGCGCGAGCGCGAAGTCGAGCGTGATCGTTGCGTCGGGGCCGATGAAGCGTTCGACCGACGAGTGCGAAATGTCGCGTTCGTGCCAGAGCGCGACGTTTTCGAGTGCGGGCGTCACGGCCGAACGCACGACGCGGGCAAGGCCGGTCAGGTTTTCGGTCAGAACCGGGTTGCGCTTGTGCGGCATGGCCGACGAGCCCTTCTGGCCCGGCGAGAAGTATTCTTCCGCTTCAAGCACTTCGGTGCGCTGCAAGTGGCGCACTTCGATCGCGAGGCGTTCGATCGAGCTGGCGATGACGCCCAGCGTCGCAAAGAACATCGCGTGGCGGTCGCGCGGGATGACCTGCGTCGAGACCGGTTCGACGGCGAGGCCGAGCTTGTCCGCGACATGTTCCTCGACCGCCGGATCGATGTTGGCGAAGGTCCCGACGGCGCCCGAAATGGCGCAAGTCGCGATTTCGGCGCGGGCGGCGACCAGACGGGTGCGGCAACGGGTGAATTCGGCAAAAGCTTCGGCGAGCTTTTTGCCGAACGTGGTCGGTTCGGCGTGGATGCCGTGGCTGCGGCCGATGGTCGGCGTGTACTTGTGCTCCATCGCCCGGCGCTTGATCGCGGCGAGCAGGGCGTCGATGTCGGCGATCAGGATGTCGGACGCGCGGGCAAGCTGCACCGCGAGCGTCGTGTCGAGAACGTCCGAGCTGGTCATGCCCTGATGCATGAAGCGGGCTTCGGGGCCGACCTGCTGTGCCACCCAGTCGAGGAAGGCGATCACGTCATGCTTGGTCACCTGTTCGATCGCGTCGATCGCGGCGACATCGATGGCGGGGTTGGTCGCCCACCAGTCCCACAGCGCCTTGGCCGCGCTTTCGGGCACGACGCCGAGGTCGGCGAGCTTGTCGGTCGCGTGGGCCTCGATCTCGAACCAGATGCGATAGCGTGCTTCCGGCTCCCAGATCGCGGTCATCTGCGGGCGGGCATAACGGGGGACCATGGCTCTCTCCGGATGGCTGATGCGGCGAAAAATGTGGGTCGGGCGCTAGGGGCTGGGGCGCGGAAACGCAAGGGGCAGGCGTCGACGGGGATGATCAGGAAAGCGGTTGTTTGCGCGCAGCTATATATATACGGACAGATATAGATGCTCGGGCGGGGAGGTCCGGGCGGTTCAGGGAAACGTCCGCCATCGCTGATCGAACCATCGCCGTTCGCTCAGGGAGGAGGCGCGTTCGGTGAGGGAAATTGTCCGATGCGCAAATTGCTTTCCGGTCTTTTGGCCGGGACGGGGATCATCATGGCCGCGCCCGCGCTGGCCGACGAGGCGTCTGCGCCAGATGCGACTGGGGCCGCAAGCGGCGACGCCGAGCCGATTCTGGTTACCGCACGCCAGCGGGTCGAGGACGCGCAGACGGTGCCGACCTCGCTGTCGGTCGTGAATGCGCTCAGCCTTCAGCGTTCGTACACTGTCAATATCCAGCAATTGACGACGCTGGTGCCCTCGCTGAATTACAGTTCGGCCAATCCGCGCAATACCGCCTTTACCATTCGGGGCCTCGGGTCGAGCGTGGTCGCGGTCAGCCAGGCCAATGACGGGCTCGAAAACGGCGTCGGTTTCTATGTCGACGGGGTCTATCACGCGCGTCCGGCAACGGCGGCGTTCGATTTCACCGATATCGATCGCATCGAAGTGCTGCGCGGTCCGCAGGGAACCCTGTTCGGGAAGAACACCACGGCAGGCGCCATCAACATCGTCTCGCGCCTGCCCGAATTCAAACCGTCGGCGACGCAGGAACTGAGCTATGGCGAAAAGAACTTCCTGCAGGTCAAGGCCACGGCCACCGCGCCTCTGATCGGGGACACGGTTGCGTGGCGCCTCTCGGGTCAGATCACCCGGCGTGACGGCGTGATCCACAATGTGCGCACGGCGCAGGATCTCAACGGCATCAATACGCAGGCCGTGCGCGGACAGCTGCTGATCCAGCCCGACGCGACGCTGCGCATCCGCGTGATTGCCGACTTTACCAATTTCGACGCCAATTGCTGTGCGCAGGTCTATCTGCGGGTGGGAACCAGCCTGCGTGCGGCATCCAAGCAATATGCCGCTCTTGCTGCCGCCGCGCATTATTCGCCGCCCAGCACCAATCCCTATGATCGCCTGACCGACATCGACGCCTCCGTCGGCGCCAAGACCAACGAGGGCGGGGTTTCGATCAATACCGACTGGAATTTCGGTCCGGCGACTCTGACCTCGATCAGCGCGTGGCGGTTCTGGAACTGGGACGCGTCGAACGACCGCGACTACACCGGGCTCCAGATCCAGACGACCCAGCACATTCCCTCGCGGCAGGACCAGTTCAGCCAGGAACTGCGCGTGGCGTCAAACGGGGAGCATCGGATCGGCTATGTCGCGGGTCTCTATTATTTCCGCCAGAAGCTGACCGGGCATCCGATCTCGATCTACGGTTCCTATGGCGCGCCGTGGCTGCTCGGCGCGACCACGGGGGCCAGTGCGACCCCGGTCCCGTCCAACTTGCTCGACGGATATGGCCAGAGCGGGGACACGCGTTTCGTCACCGACAGCTATGCCGCCTTTGCCGAAGTGAACTGGCGGATCGTGCCCGGTCTCGTGGCGACCGGCGGCGTGCGATATACCAAGGAAGTCAAGGACGGCGACTATTCGACGACCGTGTTCGGCGGGCTTGCCACGACCAATGCGGCCCTGATCGCGGCCAAGCTGTCGGTCCTGCGTCCGCAAAGCTATACCGCCCACGACAACAACGGCAGCGTATCGGGGCGCGCCAACCTTGCCTGGCAGATTACGCAGCGGATCATGGCCTATGTCAGCTGGGCACGCGGCTACAAGTCGGGCGGGATCAACATGTCCGGCCTGCCGCTCGATTCGTCCAACAATCCGGTTCTGTCGACGGCGGTGATCCGTCCCGAACGGCACGACAGCTGGGAAGCGGGCGTCAAGACGCGCCTTTTTGCCGAACACCTCATGCTCAATGCCGACGTGTTCCAGACCAAGGTGCACAACTTCCAGTCGACGATTGTCGATTCGAGCCAGACCGTCGCCCTGCGCGGCTATCTCGCCAATATTCCCGAAGTGACCGTGCGCGGGGTCGAGGCTGATGCCGCTTTCCATCTCGGGCAGTTCACGCTGACCGGTGCTCTGTCCTATGACCACGGTGTCTATACCAGCTATCCGGCCGGACCGTGCCCGCTCGAAGTGCAGACGAGTTCAACCACGGCTTGCAATCTGACGGGCAAGCCTCTGGTCGGATTGCCGAAATGGTCCGAAACGCTGGGCCTCGACTGGGCGCTTCCGATCAAGATCGGGGCGACCAGGAGCGGGGCGATCGCGCTGCACGCCGATACCAATTGGCGGACCAGCTACAACGGCGATCCGTCGCTGTCGCAATATACCTGGATCGACGGATACAATCTTACCAATGCCAGCATCGGTTGGCGGTCGAGCAAAGGCTGGGAAATCGCGGTTTTTGCGCGGAACCTGTTCAATTCCAACTATATCCAGAACCTGACCGTCCAGGCGGGCAACTCGGGCCTCATTCTGGGAACGCCGAGCGACCCCCGTGTCATCGGCGTGACCTTCCGCGCCCGCGAGTGACGCGCAAAGGCGAGTGGGCGCGCGTTCGCGGCCTAGATCAGGCCCTTGGCCTTGAGCGAGACGTGCCCTTCGCGCCCGATGATGACATGGTCGTGGACCACGATGTTGAGGTGGCGTCCGGCCTCGATCACTTTCTGCGTGACCTGAATGTCGGCGCGGCTCGGTTGGGGGGAACCCGAGGGGTGGTTGTGGACGAGGATCAGGGAGGCCGCTCCGATCGCCATGGCCTTGCCGATGATTTCGCGCGTGTAGATCGCGGATTCATCGAGTGTGCCGTCGCTGACCACCTGATCGAGCAGCAGACGGTTCTGCACATTGAGATAGAGCACGCGCACGCGTTCGTGCGTCAGGTGCGCCATGTCGATGTGCAGATAATCGATCAGCGCCTGCCAGCTTGAGAGAATGGGTTCCTCGCGCACGGTTGCCAGCGCGAGGCGGCGAGCGGCCACGCCGACGATTTTCAAGGACGCGGCGGCGGTTTCCTTGATCCCGGAAATCCCCGTCAGGGCTCGTGGGTCGGCGTTGAATACTCCCGCCAACGATCCGAATCGCTGCATCAGCACGCGTGCGAGCGGCTTGACGTCCTTTTGTGGGATCGCCGTCATCAACAGGTATTCGACGATTTCGTGATCGGCGAGCGCGTCGTCGCCTCCTTCGAGCAGGCGTTGCCGCAAGCGGCCGCGATGACCCGACGGATCGTTCCCGGTCTCGCGCACGCGATTGGCATCGGTCTTTTTTTTCGTGCCGCGTCCCTTGCGAGAGGGAACTTCGCTTGATGAAGATTGTTCAGCAAACAGATGGGGTTCTTCGTTCATTGCATTCCTTGGTGTTGCGCGAGGCTCCATGGTGTTGCGCAAGGCCCCATGGTGCTGCGCAAGGCCCCATGGTGCTGCGCAAGGCCCCATGGTGCTGCGCAAGGCAAAGTGCCGTTCCTGCATTGCCTAAGCCGGATCGCTGCGCAAGAAGGGGGACAATGGCGGACAGTTCCGATTTGGCGGAGGCCGAACCCGAGGCCGAGACGAAAACGCGCACTTCGCGCCGTCGCACGGTTGTGCGCGCCGCGCTCGCAAGTGCGGGAATCCTGGCTGTCGCGCTGGGGACGGGCTGGGCCTTGCGCGAGCGAATCGCCGATAGCCTTATCGACCGCGAACTGGCCTCGCTCGGCCTTCCGGCCCGCTATCATGTCGAATCGATCGAACTGGGGCGTGAAGTCCTGTCGGGTATCTCGATCGGGGATCCCCGACACCCAGACCTCACCATCGAACGGGCGGAAGTCGCCTTGCGCTATGGGTTCTCCGGCCCCCGGATCGACCGGATCACGCTGGTGCGGCCGCGTCTGTTCGGTGCCTTGCGCGACGGTCACCTGGGTTTCGGCTCGCTCGACCGGGTGATCTATGCGCCCTCGTCGGGGAAGCCCGCGACTTTGCCCGACTGGTCGGTGACGCTCGTCGATGGGCGTGGCCGTATCGACAGCCCCTGGGGCCCGCTGGCGTTTTCTGCTGATGGGGCCGGTCGCTTGTCCGACGGCTTTTCGGGGACGCTCGGCGCGGTGGTTCCATCCGTCAATGCGGGACGCTGTACGCTTGCCCGCACCACGCTTTATGCCGCCGTCGCCGTCCATGGCGGACACCCCCTTGTTCAAGGGCCGTTGCGATTCGGGGCAGGGCATTGCGGCGACACCACGTTCGCTGCGGGCAAAGTCGATTTCACGGCCAGCAGCGACCGCACGTTTTCCGACTGGTCCTTTGGCGGCAAACTCGGTGCGGGTCGGATTGCAAACGGGGACGCGTTCGCGCTTGCCGGGCTCGGTGGCGACATCGGCTTGCGCTGGAGCAAGGGCCGGAACGAGCTTGCCGGGCGCGTGACGCTTGCCGCGCGTGGAGTGGCCGCCCCTTCGTTCCGAATGGACAGTCTCCGCCTCGACGGGTTGGTTCATGCCCGCAACGGGTATTCCTCGCTCGATTTCCGGGGCGATCTCGACGGACGCGGGCTCGTGCATGGCGCCACAGTCGCCGCCGCCCTCGAAAAGGCGCGTCTCTCGACCGAAGGGACGCCGGTCGGACCGCTGGTCGCCCGGTTCGGCAGTGCCCTTGCCCTTGAGGAAAAAGGCAGTCGCCTGACCGGCAGTGTGAGCGTCCGGCAGGATGCCGCCGGGTGGCGGGTGGTTGTGCCTTCGCTCGAACTGCGCGGCGGGCACAGCGGGCAGTCGCTCGCGGTCGTCTCGCGCCTCGCCGTCGATGGGCAGGACGGCCACATCCCGCACATGGTCGGCAATTTCATGACCGGTGGGCAGGACTTGCCGCGAATCACCGGGACGATGGCCTCGGGTTCGCTGGCGTCGGGCAAGGACGGCGGCGCGCGGTTCCGGCTGACCATGGCCGATTATGCAGCAGGCGGGGCCCGTCTCGCGCTGCCCGGCCTTTCGGTGGCGCAGGCGGGCGACGGATCGCTGGGCTTTGCCGGTACGGTCGCCATGAGCGGGCCGATTTCTGGCGGACGAGTCGAAAATCTGGTCCTTCCGGTCGAAGGGGGGCTGGATGGCGACGGCCATCTCGCCTTGCTCCGCCGCTGCGTCATGCCCCGCTTCGACCGCATGCAGGTCGGAACGCTCGATTTGGGCCGCTCGACGATCACCTTGTGTCCGACGAATGGGGCAGTGGTGCGGGCCGGGGGCGGGGCCGCGCCGACGATTGCCGCGACGCTGCCCCGGCTCGATCTTGCCGGACGCAACGGCGGGGCGCCGTTCGAACTTCATGCGGGGGCAGGGCGAATCGCCTGGCCTGGCACCAGCACGCTTGCTGGTCTCGATCTCGCACTGGGACGTGGAGAGGATGCCAATCGCCTGCGTCTTGGCACTTTGACTGCGACGAGCGCGGGGCAGGGCGGCGGTTTCGAAGGCAGTTTCGCCGGGGCCGACGCGCGTCTTGCCGTGGTGCCGATGACGATGAGTGAAATGGCCGGTGGCTGGCATTTTGCGGACGGCAAGCTGGCCCTCTCGTCTGTCGCTTTCAAGCTGTCCGACCGGCAGTCCCCGGCGCGATATGCCCCGCTTGCCGGGCGCGATGGCTCGCTCATGCTTGCCGACGGGGCGGTTCATGCCGATGCGCATCTGATCGCGCCGAAAAACGGCGCGGAAGTCGGGCGGGTGGTCTTGCGCCACGATCTCGCCTCGGCTGTCGGCCATGCCGATTTCACGGTGCCGGGGCTGACCTTCGTCGACGGGGGCAAGGACGCCAAGGGGCCGACCTTGCAGCCCAGCGACCTCAGCGACATGGCCAAGGGCGTGATCGCCAATGCGGACGGTACGATCAAGGGCAATGGCCGGATCGACTGGACAGCCAAGGGCGTCACCGCCACCGGCGCGTTCGGCAGCGACGATCTCGATTTCGCGGCGGCATTCGGTCCGGTGAAGGGGCTGTCGGGCACGATGGTGTTCACCGATCTGGTCCATCTCGTGACCGCGCCCCATCAGGTGTTCAAGGTGGCGAGCGTCAATCCGGGTATCGAGGTCGATAACGGCACCGTCGACCTGCAATTGCTCGCGGGGCAGGTCGTACGGCTCAACGGGGCGCAATGGCCGTTCGAGGGCGGCACTCTGAAACTCGAGCCGGTCGATCTCAACATGGCCGTCGCCGAACCGCGTCACTACAATCTGGTGATCACCGCGCTCGACGCCGGCCGGTTTCTTCAGCACATGAACATGTCGAACATTTCGGCGACGGGCACGTTCGACGGACGCCTGCCGCTGGTTTTCGACGCCAACGGGGGCCGGATCACCGGTGGCACGCTCGTCTCGCGGCCCCCGGGCGGCAATGTTTCGTATGTGGGGGCTTTAACGTACAAGGATCTGACGACGATGGCGAATTATGCGTTCCGCATGCTTCGCTCGATCGATTATACAGCCATGAACATCGGGATGCAGGGCGACCTCTCGGGCGAGGTCGTCACGCGCGTCTCGTTCAGCGGCGTCAAGCAGGGGGCAAAGGCGGAGCGCAATTTCCTGACGCGCCAGCTTGGCGCCCTGCCGATCCGTTTCGACGTCAATATCCGCGCCCAGTTCTATCAGCTCATCAATTCGCTGCGCTCGCTCTATGACCCGACCATGGTGCGCGATCCGCGTGAACTGGGGCTGGTCGATCAGACGGGCCACGTCATTCAACGCCGGGCGGCGGCATCGACCCGCCCGGTCCAGCCGGCTTCGCTTTCCCGGACGACAACCTCCGATGAAGGCGCCATTCAGACCCAAGCAAGCGGAACCATGCCATGAACATGCGGGACTTGACCCCCCGGGAATTGCCTTCCCGCGAATTGACCCTTTCTCCCGCTGCGGTAACGATGTCGGTGCGAAAGGGAGGCGGCATGATGGATGCGGTGACCGGTGTGGTCGGGACAAGGATGGTCGAGGCAGGGGCGTATGGTCGAACAGGCCGTTCGCTCCGGCGGAAAGTGGCCCTTGTGGCCGGGCTTTCCCTGTCGGTCGGGCTGTCGGGGTGCATTTCGGTCAAGGCGCCGGAAAAGCCGATCGTGATTGAGCTCAATATCAATATCAAACAGGAAGTGGTCTACCGCCTGGCTGGCGACGCTGCCCAGACGATCGACAAGAACGCGGAGATTTTCTGACCATGCTGCGCAAGATCGCCGTTCTTCATCTCGCCGCTGCGGCCGCTGTCCTGGCTCCGGCCCTGCTGGCTCCCGTTCCCGCCTCTGCGCAGGCGCGCGATCCGCTTTACTCGGCCGCCCGTGCAAAGGGCGAAGTGGGTGAACAGGTCAACGGATACCTCGGTTTCGTCACGCCGCCTGCGCCCGAACTGCGCAAGGTGATCGAGGACATCAACATCAAGCGTCGTGCGGTCTATGCCGACAAGGCCAAGGCCAACAACGCGACGATCGAGGAATACGCGCTGACCTCGGGGTGCCTGCTCATCAGTCATACCAGCGCGGGGGAAAAATATCAGGCCCCGGACGGATCGTGGCAGACGCGGGGGGCAAATCCCCCGATGCGGGACCCCCGCTGCCCCTGATCAGGAGCATTTCCGATACTCGAGCAAGGGCCCTTCGGGGCCCTTTTTGCGCATATCCGGTGCATACGAATCGCCAACGCAATTCCGCCAGTCCCGGCCTTGGGACAGCGCCTGTCACAAATGCGGGGGCGCCGACATCCGTAGCGGTTGACTCAAAAGTTACCCCCGCTTAAGGGGCAGGCGCTCTCGGCGGACATGTGTCGGTCGTGCATTGCTCCGCAAGGGGGTCTGGACCGGCTCGGGTCAGGCGAATTGGGGAGGCAAGGCATGAACGAAGACAAGTCCGACTTGGCACCCGGTGGCGAGGATGCAGGTTCCCTATCGCTCGAGGCGCGGCTGAAGGCAGCCCGCGAGCGCGAGGAGAAACTGTTCTCGTCAAAGGTTGCAGGCGGCGGTGTCGACGCGAACTATCGCGCAGGCAACCGGGTGCTTGCCGACCTTCTGGGTGGCATAGCCGGGGGGCTGTTTCTCGGCTGGGTCATTGACCAGTTTGCCGGGACGCGGCCGTGGGGACTGTTAGTGATGTTGTTCTTCGGGATTTTCGTCGCTTTCAGGAACATCGTTCGTAATTCGGGTCAGGGCGGGGGCTGATCGCCAGGCGATCGCGCGTGTCATGGCTCGGGGTGCGGGCTTCAACCGATTTCTTTAAAGACAGCAAGCAGGGACATCAGCGTGGCAGCCGAAGCGAAGGTCGATCCGATGCACCAGTTCGCCATCGAACCGCTGTTCGGTTCGGGTAACTGGGCGATTGCCGGGCATAACGTTGCTTTCACCAACAGTGCGCTGTGGATGGCGATTGCCACTCTCGCGCTGGTCGTTTTCGTCGGCGGCGGTTTGAAGCGGGAAACCGTTCCCGGTCGCTGGCAGATGGCGGTGGAAAGCTTCACTGGCTTTATCGACAACATGCTGGCCACCAACGTCGGTCCGGCAGGCAAGAAGTATGTTCCGTACATCTTCTCGCTGTTCATGTTCATTCTGTTCGCCAATTTCCTCGGCCTGATGCCGCTGGGCGTTTTTGGGGTTCATCCCTTCACGTTTACCAGCCACTTCTCAGCCACTGGCGTTCTTTCGGTGTTGTCGTTTTCGATCGTGCTGATCGTCGGCTTCGCCAAGCACAAGCTGCACTTCTTCTCGCTGTTCGTGCCGCACGGTACGCCCGCGGCGATGGCTCCCGCGATTTTCGTGGTAGAGCTGATCTCGTTCCTGGTGCGTCCGTTCTCGCTTGGTCTGCGACTGTTCGTCGCGATGATGGCCGGCCACGTTCTTCTTGAAGTGCTTTCGAGCTTCGTCATCAGCGGCGGCAATGCCGGTCCGATCCTGTTCGCCGTCGCCGGTCTGCCCAGCTTCGTGCTGATGGTCGGGATCTGTGCGCTCGAAATGCTCGTCTGCGGCATTCAGGCTTACGTCTTCGCGCTGTTGACCTGCGTCTATCTGAACGACGCGGAAAACCTTCACTGATTGTTCTCATCCAGTTTACCAAAGGGAGTTTTTGAAATGGACGCAGAAGCTGCAAAGCTGCTCGGTGCTGGCCTCGCTGCTATCGGTGCGGGTCTCGCCTCGATCGGCGTGGGCAACGTCTTCGCCAAGTTCCTTGAAGGCGCGCTGCGCAACCCGGGTGCTGCCGACGGCCAGCAGGGCCGCCTCTTCATCGGCTTCGCCGGTGCGGAACTTCTCGGTCTGCTTTCGTTCGTTATCGCTGCGCTGCTGATCTTCAAGTAAGTTTGCCGCGATTTCGGGAAGGGGCGCACCCCGTACGGCGAACTCCCGCCGCACAGGCGCCCCAGACCCGGAGCTAACCTGACTCACTCCATCGCCGGGGTGTTCCGGGGGCAAACGAAGATTTGTCAGAAATACGCGACGAAGGGCGCGCAAAATGCCTCAGATCAGCCAGTTAGCCGACACCTATTTCAGCCAGATCTTCTGGATGCTGGTGTTTTTCGGCCTGACTTTCTTCATCGTCGGCCGGGGTATGGTGCCCAAGGTCATGGCGACGATGGCCGACCGCAACAAGCGGATTGGCGATGACCTCGGTGCTGCCGAGGCCGCTCGCGCCGCCGCAGAGGCCGAGGAAGCCGCGTGGCTTGAAACCGAGGCGAAGCAGCGTGCCAGTGCGCATGAACTGATCGCCGCTGCCAAGCACCAGGCCGCACAGGCGACGCATGACAGCCTCGCCATCGCGACTGCGCGCATCGATGCGGACGTGTCCGCAGCCGAAGCCCGCATTGCCGAAGCACGCGCTGCCGCGCTCGGCGAAATCGAGTTGGTTGCCGCCGATGCCGCGCAGGAAATCGCGCTTCGCGTCGCCGGCCTGACGATCAGCGCCGACGATGCCCGTGGCGCCGTGAAGGGAACCTTTGTCCATGGCTGAGCTGCCCGAAGCCGCCGAACCGCTGCTGTTCGGGGCGGTCCCGCCCATGGCGATCGTCAGTGCGTCGATGCTCGTGCTGATCGCCATCATGATTTGGAAGAAAGTGCCGTCGCTGATCACCGGCGGGCTCGACAAGCAGATCGTGGCGATCCGCGAACAGCTTGACGAAGCCAAGGCACTTCGCGCCGAAGCGGAAAAGATGCGTGCCGACTATGCCGCGCGCATCTCGAACGCGGAAAAGGACGCTGAAGCGATGCTTGCTCACGCACGTCGCGAAGCGGAACTGATCATCAGCCGTGCCACCAGCGAAACGGCAGAAGTGATCGCTCGTCGCGAAAAGATGGCAGGCGAAAAGATCGCTGCCGCCGAACACGCGGCGGTCGAGGATCTTCGGAAGCGTGCGGTTTCGGCGGCTGCTGCTGCTGCCGGTCAGCTGATTGCAGCGCGTCACGGTCTCGATGCCGATCGCGCCATGATCAACGGTACGATTGCCAACCTGGTCAACTGACCGGCTTGGCCTTCGGGCTGGATGTTCCTTCGGGAACGCACATAAAAAAGGCCCTGCCGGAAACGGTGGGGCCTTTTTTATGTGTCCAAAGGAGCCTCGAGGTTCTCAGAGGCGGCGGTGCATGACCAGAGCGTCCACAGGGCCCTTGTGGGGATGGATGAAGGCATCCGGTACGCGGGCGAGGGTGGCGAAGCCGAGCTCCTCCCACAGCGCGATGGCGCGGGTGTTGCTGGCAATCACGAAATTGAATTGCATGGCCGAAAATCCGGCATGGCGGGCCTCGTCGAGGGAATGGCGGGCCATGGTGCGGCCGACGCCTTTGCCGTGGGTGCCTGAGGCGACCATGTAGCCGCAATTAGCGACGTGGGCGCCACCACCAGCCTGATTTGCACGCAGGTAATAGGTGCCGACGATCTCGCCCTCGGCGGTGCAGGCGACCCAGGTCGATCGGTCCGCTCCCAGCCAGTAGGAAAGGGTATCCTCGCGGCTCATGGCTGGGTCCAGGGCGTAGGTCTCTCCGGCACGGATCACCGGTTCCAGGATCGCCCAGATCGCTTCCTCGTCTGCGGCAACGGCCTTGCGGATGCCAAGCGTCATGAAATCTTCCCGTCTTTCAGGGCAGAGAGTCGAAAAGGCGTGGTCCCGGTCAGGCGCGGGTCGAGCCTCGCACGACAAGGCGGACCGGAACGCGGCGTGAGGATGGCTCCTGCCCCCCGATCATCGCGATCAGCCGATCGACGAGAAGGGATCCTGCGACTTCGAAGTCGGATTCGACGGTCGTCAGTGGAGGAATTGACCAGGCGCCTGCCCGGACGCCGTCGAAGCCGACGACCCCGACATCCTCGGGAACGCGAAACCCACGGCTCGTCAGTTCCTTGAGCGCACCCAGGGCGATCTCGTCGCTCACTCCAAAGATTCCGTCGAAGGGGCGGCCGCTCTCGATCAGCGCGGCGGCGGCGCGGCGACCCTGTTCTTCACGGGGAAGGCCCCGCTCGATGCGCTGGAGGAAGGGTTCGAGACCTGCGTCCTGCATGGCGGCGGCGTAGCCGTCGAACCGTTCCTTGAACTGGCGCTGGGGTGAGGTTTCCGAGCCGATGCAGACGATCGAGCGATAGCCGCGCACGAGCATGTGGCGGGTCGCCAGCATCGCTCCGGCCTGATTGTCGCTGCGGACCCAGGGGAATTCCTCGCTCGGCGCTCCCCAGCAGACCCAGTTGGTTCCTTCTGGCAACTTGCCGAAGTAGTCCCACGCGGCGGTGTTCTCGCTGGTGCCGATGACGACCATGCCGTCGGCCTTGCGCCGTTCCTGATAGTGGCCCCAGAAGTTCTCCGGGCTGTCCTGGAACGCGACGAGCACTTCATAGCCGCGCGCGGACGCCGCTGCGCAGGTACTGCCCAGGAGGGCGAAATAGAACGGGTTGAGATCCTTGCGGTCCTGACCGGGGCGGCAGATCATGACGAGCGCCAGCGTGCCCGTGCGGCCGCGCCGCAGGCGGGCGGCATTCTCGTCGACCTGGTAGTTCAATCGCGCGGCGGCTTCGATCACGCGCTTGCGCGTCGGCTCGCTGATCGAGGTATCGCCGGCAAGGGCGCGACTGACCGTCGACTGGCTGACGCCGGCCGCTTCTGCCACGTCGAACGATGTAACCCGGTGAGGGCGCTTGTCAGGCATGGTCGTCTCGTGTCCGTGGTTTCAGCGATAAGTGTCTTTGGCAGCCCGCAGGGCGGCGAATGTCGCGACGGCGTCGCCTCCGCCCCAACGGGCCTGCATCGCGGGATCGTCGGCCCGCAGGAACGGGTTGGTCGCGATTTCGCGGGCCATGATGGTCGGAACGGTCGCTTCGCCGTTTGCGCGCCGGGCTTCGACTTCGGCGGCATAGCTTTGAAGGGCGGCGTTGTCTGGATCGGCATGGACGGCAAAGCGGGCGTTGGACGCGGTATATTCGTGTGCGCAATAGACCAGCGTATTGCCCGGGAGGGCCTTGAGCCGGGAAAGGCTGGCCCAGAATTGCGCCGGGGTTCCCTCGAACATGCGGCCGCAGCCAAGCGCGAACAGGCTGTCGCCGACAAAGACCATGGCTGCGTCCGGGATGTGATAGGCGACGTGGCCGAGCGTGTGGCCGCCGACGTCGATCACGGTGGCTTCGAATGCGCCCAGCGTCACGGTATCGCCCTGTTCGACCGTGCGGTCGACGCCTGCGATCCGGGGTGCGTCGCCTTCGGGTGCCGTGATCAGGCAGCCGGTCTGGGCCTTGATCGCTTCGTTTCCGCCCGCATGATCGGGATGCCAGTGCGTGTTCCAGATCTGGGTGATGCGCCAGCCCCGGCTTTCGGCGGCGGCAAGGTAGGCATCGGCGTCCGGCGTATCGATCGCGACGGTTTCCCCGCTTTCCGGATCATGGACGAGATAGCCGTAGTTGTCGGCAAGGCAGGGGAACTGATGGACGATGAGCGACATGGTTGATTGTTGGTTTCCGCGTTGAAGCGCGGCGACCCTAGCCTAGTGTTTCGGACAAAGCAAAAGCCCGCCGGACAAGGTCCGACGGGCTTTTGTCTCGGGACTGGAGCGAAGGGAAAAGTCGGCCGGGCCGGTGCCTTTCCCTTCGTCTGTCCGGATTAGGAGCGAGCCTTGAGGGCCGCGCCGAGGATGTCGCCCAGCGAAGCGCCGGCATCCGACGAACCGTACTGTTCGACGGCTTCCTTTTCTTCGGCCAGCTGGCGAGCCTTGACCGAGAAGGTCGGCTTCTTCGAGCGGTCGAAACCGGTGACCATCGCGTCGAGCTTCTGGCCGACCTGGAAGCGGTCGGGGCGCTGTTCGTCGCGGTCGCGGCCGAGGTCGCTGCGCTTGATGAAGCCGGTCGCGCCATCGTCGCCGGCCTGAACTTCGAGGCCGCCGTCGCGGACTTCGAGAACGGTGACGGTGACGACTTCACCACGACGCAGGCTGCTCGACGAAGTGGTGCCGCCGGCTGCCGGGGCGCCCTTTTCAAGCTGCTTCATGCCGAGGCTGATGCGTTCCTTGTCGACATCGACGTCGAGAACGACAGCCTGGACGTGTTCGCCCTTGCGGTGCAGCGCAAGCGCGTCTTCGCCCGAGATGCCCCAAGCGATGTCCGACATGTGAACCATGCCGTCCACGTCGCCGTCGAGGCCGATGAACAGGCCGAATTCGGTCGCGTTCTTGACTTCGCCTTCGACAACCGAGCCGACCGGGTGACGTTCGGCGAACGCTTCCCAGGGGTTCTGCTGTGCCTGCTTGAGCCCGAGGCTGATGCGGCGCTTGTCGCTGTCGACTTCGAGGACGACGACTTCGACTTCCTGGCTGGTCGAAACGATCTTGCCGGGGTGAACGTTCTTCTTGGTCCAGCTCATTTCCGAAACGTGGACCAGACCTTCGATGCCGGCTTCGAGTTCGACGAAGGCACCGTATTCGGTGATGTTGGTCACCGTGCCGGTGAGCTTGGCGCCGACCGGGTACTTGGCGGCAACGCCTTCCCACGGATCGCTTTCAAGCTGCTTCATGCCGAGGCTGATGCGCTGCGTGTCCTGGTTGATGCGGATGATCTGGACGCGCACGGTGTCGCCGATGGCGATCACTTCCGACGGGTGGTTGACGCGCTTGTAGCTCATGTCGGTGACATGGAGCAGGCCGTCGATGCCGCCGAGGTCCACGAACGCACCGTAGTCGGTGATGTTCTTGACCACGCCGTCGATGATCTGGCCTTCCTTGAGGTTCTGGATGAGGCCCGAGCGCTGTTCGGCGCGGGTTTCTTCCAGCACCGCGCGGCGCGAGACGACGATGTTGCCGCGACGACGATCCATCTTCAGGATCTGGAACGGCTGCGGGATGTCCATCAGCGGCTGCACGTCGCGAACCGGACGGATGTCGACCTGCGAACCGGGCAGGAAGGCCACGGCGCCGTCGAGGTCGACGGTGAAGCCACCCTTCACGCGGCCGAAGATCACGCCTTCGACTCGCTTGCCTTCGCCGAATTCGGATTCGAGCTTGTCCCAGGCGGCTTCGCGGCGGGCGCGGTCGCGGCTGAGCATGGCTTCGCCGTCGGCGTTTTCGACGCGGTCGACGTAAACTTCGACTTCATCGCCGACCTTGAGGCCGTGCGGCTGACCCGGAGGAGCGAATTCGCGCAGCGGAACGCGGCCTTCGCTCTTCAGGCCGACGTCGATGACGGCCTTGTCGTTTTCGATGGCGGTGACGGTGCCCTTGACGACGCGGCCTTCAAAGCCGCCATTGGCGGCCTGGCCCAGCGTTTCGTCGAGCAGCGCGGCGAAATCGTCGCGCGTGGGAGTGGACGACATTGCAAAAAGTCCTGTCTTGGTCGTTTTTCCGGCCAGGCGGTTGTCTCCGCCGGTCTTTCGTCCGCGCTTGCCTTTTTCCGATCGAGTGAAAGGGGCGGGTGAACACGGGGTAAAAGGGCCGAACCACCCGCAAGGCCGGATGCCGTGGCGGGTATCCCGCGGGCATGGGCGGTTTTGCATTCCGCCAAGACCTCTGGAACGGCCCGGCCCCTAGTCCAAGGCGAACAAAAAGGCAAGGGATTGTGCCTCGCTCGCGTGTCAATCGGTGCATTTGCCGATGCCGGTTTTGCAACTTACCGATTGTCCTGGATCAAGGTTGCGGGATAACATCGCATCTAATCCGCGATCAGTGAATTTGTACCGTTCGACGAATTTGTACCATTGACTGGCACCGCATAAACGTACGGGAGATCCCATCATGACCGCCAACAAGACGCTTGCCGATCTCGCTCAGGTAACCGAAATGAAGACCCGCGACGACGTGGTTCTGTCGGTTCGCCCTGCTTACGCCGAAGATACGGCGGCCTTGGAAGCCTTTTTCGATGCAGTCAGTGATGATGATCGCCGTTTCCGCTTTCTGACGGCAGTCCGCCATGTCGGCACCGACCAGATCACGCCGCTCACCCATGTCGACCACTGGCGCACCGAAAGCTTCGTCGCTTTCGATCAGGCGACCGGAGAACTCGTCGCGTCGGCCATGCTGGCTTGCGATGCGCGCATGGATACCGGTGAAATCGCCGTCTCGATCCGTCGCGATTATCGCGGACGCGGTCTTGGCTGGACCCTGCTCGACCTTCTTGCCAGCGAAGCCAAGCGTCGCGGGCTCAAGCGCGTGATCTCGATCGAGGATCGCGACAATCACGCCGCGATCGAACTTGAACGTGAAAAGGGTTTCGATGCTCACGGCGTCGATGGCGACCCGCACCTCATCATGCTCGAAAAGCGTTTCGTCGACTAAGGATCCGGCCACGCGCCGAACAGGACGCCGGCATCTTTCACGATCCGGTAAGGCGGTCATGGCGGGAAGGCGCCATGGCCGCCTTTTTTGTCTCAGGGCAGGCTGGCGAGAAGTTCGCGCGCGAACGTGGAGAGGGTGTCGTCGCGGGCGCCCATGATGACGATGCGATCGCCGGGGCGGGCCAGGGCGCGGATGGCGTCGGCGGCCTGGGCGCGGGTGGGGATGTGGCGGGCCTTGCCGCCGTCGGCTGTGATGAGGTCGACGATGCGTTCGCTGCCGACAGAGCGGTCGACGGTGCCGCCGAAATAGACCGGTTCGGTCAGGATGGTTTCGTCGCCTGCGTCGAGGCGGGTGGCAAAGACTTCTGCAAGTTCGGTGCCCATCTGGCGCAAGGGGCCATAGCCGTGAGGCTGGAACAGGGCGATCACGCGGCCCGGATGTGCCTTGAGTGTGGTGAGTGTGGCGGCGACCTTTTCCGGGTTGTGGCCGAAGTCATCGATTACGGTGATGCCCGACGGCGTGGTGCCGACAATGTCGAAACGCCGGGCGAGACCGGCAAAGCTTTCGAGCGCGGCGACGGCCTGAGCCAAGGGGACGCCCGAGAGATCGCAAGCCGCCAGCGCGGCGAGCGCATTGGCAAGGTTGTGGCGACCGGGTTGGGGCAGGGTAAAGGCGTGGGTTTCTCCGCTGCGGCGATCGATCACGGTGGCGGCGATCGTGGTCGGGCCTTGCCGGATCGAAGTCGGATCGACGCTGATCTGGGCTGTCTCTCCGAAACCGAAGGTCAGCGCGCAGCGCGCGCGGGGGGCAAGCGCCATGCTTTCCGGGTCGTCGGCATTGATTGCCGCCGCCTGTGCCCGGGCGAGGAAATCGCCAAAAAGCACACGCAGTTCTTCGAGACTCTTGTGATCGAGGCTGACATTGTTGAGCACGGCAATCGCGGGGCGATAGAGCGCGATCGATCCGTCGCTTTCGTCGACTTCGGCCACGAAATCCGTGCCCGTACCAACCCGGGCGGATGCGAACGGGGCTTCGGGAGCGACGAAGTTCTTCATCACCGCGCCGTTCATGATCGTGGGATCGCGGCCTGCAACGGTCAGGATCCATCCGATCATGCCGGTGACGGTCGATTTGCCGCTGGTCCCGCCCACGGCAATCGGGTGTGCGGCGCGATTGAAGAGGGCCGCGAGCAGGTCCGCCCGGCTGAGGCGCGGGCAACCGAGCGTACGGGCGGCCACTACTTCGGGAACGGTGTCCTCGATGGCGGCCGACGCGACAAGAACCTGTGTCGGCGACGTGATGCCGCTGCCGTCTTGCGGGTGCAGCGCAAATCCGAGGCTTTCGAGCCATGCGAACTTTTCCGGCGTGCGTCCCTGATCGCGGCTGCGGTCCGAGCCCGCGACCGATGCGCCGAGGCCCCGGAGAATGAGGGCGAGCGGCAACATGCCCGATCCGCCGATTCCGCAGAAGAACCATGCGTGGTCGGAAGGAGCGGCGGCGATGGCGTCGGCGTTGCGGGGTGCGGCAGTGTCGGTCATGGCGCAGCCGTTCCTACAGCAAACCGGTCGGCAGTCCAGTTGCGCGGCATCGGCCGGACCTCGCGCGGCCCCTTGCGGCGAGGCGGCAAAGGCTTATTCCCGTGGCATGATGCGTGTTCGCCTTTGTGCTCCTTCTGCGGCCTTTGCGCGCGCCGACGCCGAGCGCGTTCTGGCGCTCGGCGTCGGGCATGCGGGCGTGACGCTCGACTTCCATCCGCAGTGTTTTGCCGTGTCCGGGCATTTTGCCGGGAACGATGCATTGCGATTGGCGGCCTTTGTCGAGTGCGCCAACGATCCCGATTGCGATGCCGTGTGGTTCGCCCGGGGTGGCTATGGCGCCGCGCGCATTGTCGAGGATGCGCTACCCCTTCTGGGCGAGGCGGCGCGGGGCAAGCTGTGGCTGGGATATTCGGACGCGGGAACGATGCTGGGCGCGCTTTATCGCGCCGGGATCGGACGCCCGGTCCATGCGCCGATGCCTGCCGATATCCGGCGCGAAGGCGGCGAAGCGGCCGTCCGGCGCGTGCTTGACTGGTTCGGCGGCGATCGGTCGGGGGAAGAGCCGGGGCTCGATTCGCGGCCGGCAGTCGCGTTCAACCTGATGACCTTGGCGATGCTGGCGGGAACGCCGCTCATGCCCGACCTCGCCGGGCATGTTGTCATGGTCGAGGAAGTCTCGGAACATCTCTACGCCGTCGACCGGCTGTTCTTTCATCTGACGGCGGTGCTGGCGCCGATGGGGATTGCGGGATTGCGGCTTGGCCGGGTCAGCGACATTCCCGAAAACGATCGGCCGTTCGGTTTCGGAGTGGAGGAAATCGCGCGCCATTGGTGCGACCGGCGGGGTATCGCCTGGCTCGGATACGCAGATATCGGTCACGATGCCGACAACAGGATCGTGCCGTTCGGGCTTGCCGCCGGGCGCCAAGGCCAATAGGGGCGCGGCAAAAGGCCGAAAGGCCCGCCGCAACAGGAGTGTGACAGACATGCGAGCTTTCGTTTTCCCCGGACAGGGCAGCCAGAAGGTCGGCATGGGTGCGGATCTTGCCGCCGCCAGCGCCGTCGCGCGCGAAGTGTTCGAGGAAGTCGATGACGCGCTGGGGCAGAAGCTGTCCCTGATCATGCGCGAGGGTCCCGAGGACCAGCTGACCCTGACCGAGAATGCGCAGCCCGCGATCATGGCCAATGCCATTGCCGTGCTGCGCGTGCTCGAAAAGGAAGGCGGGATCGCGATTGCGGACAAGGCGGACTTCGTCGCCGGGCACAGCTTGGGCGAATATACCGCCCTGTGCGCTGCCGGAGCGTTCAGCCTCGCTGATACGGCGCGCCTTCTGAAGCTGCGTGGGCAGTCGATGCAGGCAGCGGTGCCGGTCGGCGTGGGCGCGATGGCCGCTCTGCTCGGCGCCGACATTGCCAAGGCAACCGCTCTTGCCGAAGCTGCGGCAGAAGGGGAAGTCTGCACGGTCGCCAACGACAATGATCCGACGCAGGTCGTTCTCTCGGGCCACAAGGGCGCGATCGAACGTGCAGTGGCGATGGTCAAGGATCACGGGATCAAGCGCGGCGTGCTGCTGCCGGTGTCGGCTCCGTTCCATTGCCCGCTGATGGAACCGGCGGCGCAGGCGATGGCAAAGGCGTTCGAAAAGACGCCGCCCCGCCAGCTTGCCGTGACGCTGTTCGCCAATGTGACGGCTGCGCCCGTTACCGATCCGGTCGAAGTTGCCCGTCTGCTGGTCGAACAGGTGACCGGCCGCGTGCGTTGGCGCGAAAGCGCGATCGCGATGCAGGCAGCCGGCGTCGATCAATTCATCGAACTGGGCGGCAAGGTCCTGGGGCCGATGATTGCCCGCACCGTTGCCGACGTATCGATCACCAGCGTGATCACGATGGCCGACATCGAAGCGCTGCTGAAGGACCTTTGACTCCGGCGCAGGCCTGAGGGGAGCTGAATTTATGGAACACCGTCTTTTCGATCTGACCGGCATGACCGCTCTCGTCACCGGGGCTGCCGGGGGTATCGGTTCGTCGATCTGTCACGCTCTGGCGCGGCAGGGAGCCCGTCTTGCACTGTCGGGGACCAACCCGGCCAAGCTGCGGGCGTTCCGCGACGAGTTGAACGACACTTATGGTCACGACCATGTCGAGATCACCTGCAACCTGTCGGACACCGCGCAAGTGGAGCAGCTTGTGCCTGCGGCCATGGACACGCTCGGCAAAGTCGACATCCTCGTCAACAACGCGGGGATCACGCGCGACAATCTCGCCATGCGGATGAAGGACGAGGAATGGGATGCGGTCATCAAGGTCAATCTTGAAGCCGCTTTCCGCCTCATGCGTGCAGCGACCCGCCCGATGATGAAGGCGCGCCACGGTCGCATCATCTCGATCACCAGCGTTGTCGGCGCGACCGGCAATCCGGGGCAGGCGAACTATGCCGCCGCCAAGGCCGGGCTCGTCGGCATGTCGAAGTCGATGGCCCAGGAACTGGCCAGCCGCGGCATCACGGTCAATTGCGTTGCGCCCGGCTTCATCCGCACGGCGATGACCGACGTGTTGCCGGACGCGCAGAAGGACGCGCTCAATGCCCGCATCCCGATGGGACGCATGGGCGAGGGCGAGGACGTCGGCGCGGCGGTTGCCTATCTCGCCAGCCGCGAGGCGGGCTATGTCACCGGCCAGACTCTGCATGTGAACGGCGGCATGGCGATGTTCGCCTGATCGATCGGGGTTGACGGACCGGGACAGGCGGATCGGGGGGCTGGACTTGACGATGGGACGCAGGCTGCCGGCGGCAGTCGTGTGGGCGCCAGTCGCTTTGGCGGCCGCGCTGGCGGGTTTCGGGGGGCAGGCATTGGCTCGCCCGCCTGAAGCGCTCGCCTGCGCGCTGCAGGCCGCGCCTGCCGGTCTCGACGCGCGGATCGCGGACGTGATCCTCAGCCAGGATCGCGCGCGCGGGCGACCCGCGCTCGACGACTTGCGGGCCCTGACCGATCGGTGTTCGGACGATCAGTTCCTGACCCCGCATCAGCACGATTCCTATTTTTCCTATGTCTATGGCCGCATGGGGCGCGATGTTCTCGACACGCGTCTGACTGCTGAAGGCATTCCTTCTGCGATCGTCGATCAGGCGCTCGACATCGGACCGGGCAATGCCAACAATCCGGCCGAGAAGGTGACCGAGGGCGACCTGCGGCTCGTCGCGGAGGCCTTGGGCAAGGCGGGGCACGATCCGGCGCGGGTGACGCCCCGGGGATGGGCTCTGATCACGGCGTGGATTGTTGCGACCGCGACCATGTTTGACGGCCTGCGCGACCTCGATTGAGCCGTTTGGCCCGAAAGGGCGGCAATTTGCGCAATTTATGCACAGCTTCGCGTGTTGACATGCCTTCGCGGCTTGCGAAGGCATTCCGCTCGGTTATGGAAGGTGGTCCGAAACCGCAGCACCCTTCCGGCGATTCCGCCTGTGGGGGCGCCGTCCCGCCTGTCCCTTTCGGTGCCTAGCCGGGTCGGCCGGAACGGATGAAAAGATTGAGGGATCGAGACGAGAATGAAGGCGACCATCGAACGCGCGACTCTTCTGCGCTGTCTGTCCCACGTGCAATCGGTGGTTGAACGCCGCAACACGATTCCGATCCTGTCGAACGTCCTCATTGACGCGGCAGCGACCGGTTCGGTGAAGCTCATGGCGACCGACCTCGATCTCCAGATCATCGAATCGATGCCGGCCGTTTCGGTCGAAGTGCCTGGCGCGATCACTGTGTCGGCGCACTTGCTGTTCGACATCGCGCGCAAGCTGCCCGACGGTTCGCAGGTCAGCCTGGAAACCGCCGACAATCGCATGATCGTCAAGGCCGGGCGCAGCCGGTTCCAGTTGCCGACGCTGCCGCGTGACGATTTCCCGGTCATCGTCGAGGGCGATCTTCCGACCAGCTTCGAGATCCCGGCGCGCACGCTTGCCGAACTGATCGACCGCACGCGCTTTGCGATCTCGACCGAGGAAACCCGCTACTATCTCAACGGGATCTTCTTCCACGTTTCGGACGAAGTGCTGAAAGCCGCGGCGACCGACGGTCACCGCCTTGCGCGTTACACCCTGCCGCGCCCCGAAGGCGCCGAAGGCATGCCGGACGTGATCATCCCGCGCAAATGCGTGGGCGAACTGCGCAAGCTGCTCGAAGACGTGCTCGACACCAATGTCCTGGTCGATCTGTCGGCCAGCAAGGTGCGCTTCACGCTCGGCGGCGAATTCGGCGTGGTGCTGACCAGCAAGCTGATCGACGGCACGTTCCCCGATTACAGCCGCGTCATTCCGACCGGCAATGACAAGCTGCTGCGCCTCGATCCGCGTTCCTTCTTCGAAGGCGTGGACCGCGTTGCGACGATCGCGACGGAAAAGACCCGCGCGGTCAAGATGGCGCTCGATACCGATCGCGTGACACTGTCGGTGACGAGCCCGGACAACGGGACCGCTGCCGAAGAACTGCCCGCCGATTATCAGGCGAGCGGTTTCGAGATCGGTTTCAACGCCAATTACCTGAAAGACATTCTCAGCCAGATCGACGGCGACCTTGTCGAACTGCATCTTGCCGATGCCAGCGCTCCGACGCTGATCCGCAAGGACGACAAGTCGCCCGCGCTTTACGTGCTGATGCCCATGCGCGTCTGATCGCGCGGGAAGGCGGCCGTTCATGGACGGTTGCCCGATGTGGTGAAAATTCTCGATGGCCTGCAATGAGATAGCTCGTTGCAGGCCATTTTGCATCGATGGTGGGCCTCGTTCTACCTTTCTCAGGGTATCTGCGTAGTGGCCGCGTATCCGGTCTTCACTCCAATTGGTTAGGATTTTGCCATTCCTTTCGATGTGGAACGGCATCCTCGATGAATGACAAGTCTGGGCACGCGACCCTCGCGTTTTTCAATCTGACTGGGGTCGACTTTGCGCGCTTCGGCCGGATAGCGCGCATGATGCAAAAACATGGTGGAAAGGCCCTCGACCGCCTTTACGACAAGATCGGCACAACGCCGGAAACGGCCCGGCAGTTTTCCTCGCGCCGGGTCATGGACCATGCCCGTGCCAAGCAGATCGAACACTGGGCCCACATGTTCGCCGGTGCGCCGGATGATCGCTACCTCGCTTCCGCTCGCCAGATTGGGCATGTCCACGCACAGATCGGCCTGTCGTCGAAATGGTATATCGGGGCTTATGCCTCGGTGCTCGACGATGTGGTTCAGGCGATTGTGTCCGATGCGATCGGCCCGTTCGGAAAGCGGGTGGGGCCCTTGCTCGGCAGCCTGTTGAAGATGGCGCTGTTTGACATGGAGATTGCGCTCTCGACTTATTTCGAAGTGGAGGAAGAGCGTCGGCGGTCGGCTCTCGATGCGCTGGGTAATGCTCTCAATGCCATGACACGGGGTGATTTTTCCGAGCCGCTCAAGGATCTTCCCTCCGGCTTCGAAGCGTTGCAGCGCGATTTCGAAGCGATGCGGACGCGGGTGAGCGAGGCCTTGGGACAGGTTGCGGGGACCGCGCATCAGGTCGATGGCGGCGCGCGGGAAATCCGCGATGCTTCGAGCGAATTGGCGCAGCGGACCGAACAACAGGCGAGCAGCCTCGAGGAAGCGTCCTCGTCGATGAGCCACTTGTCGTCGAGCGTCGAGCAGACTGCAACCGATGCCGGGCACATGCACCGGTCGGTTCAGGATGCCCACGGCGATGCCTTGCGCGGGGGACACGTCGTGAACGAGGCGGTCGTCGCGATGAACGACATTCATGCCTCGGCGCAGGAAATCGGCAAGATCATCTCGGTCATCGACGGCATTGCCTTTCAGACCAATCTGCTCGCGCTCAACGCCGGTGTCGAGGCGGCTCGCGCCGGAGAGGCCGGGCGCGGTTTCGCGGTGGTCGCCACCGAAGTGCGCGGGCTCGCCCAGCGGTCCGCCGATGCTGCGCGCGATATCAAGAAGCTGATCGGCGCCAGTTCCGTCCAGGTGGAACGTGGCGTCGAACTGGTCGGGCAGACCGGTGAATCCTTTGCCCGGATCGTTGAGAAAGTCGGTGAAATTGCCGATCTTGCCAGTTCGATGGCGACATCGGCTCGTGATCAGGCCGCGCAGATCGGAACGGTTCGCCAGACGGTCGGCAATCTCGATGCCATGACGCAGCAGAATGCCGCGCTGGTCGAGGAGACGTCCGCCGCCGCGCACAATCTTGCAACGGCGGCCGAGCACATGCGGGGTCTCGTCAATCAGTTCGAACTGGAACGCTCACGCGTGGCGATGTCGCTTGTTCCTGTTCGCAAGGTTGCCTGACAGCGAGCACGGGGCAGTGGTTATTCCGCCTGTTCCCCTGCAGTCTCGTCCTTCACCGCGATCATGTCGGTGATCGCGACGAATTTCTCTCTCGGCGCATCGTCGCGCGCGCGGCGGGTTTCGGCTTCTTCGATGCGTTTCCAGTCGGAGAAGCTGACGACGTCGAGCCCGCGCGCCGTGGCCAAGGCATCGAACCCGTCGCGGCCCGCTTTCCCGGTTGCGGGGGCTGTTGCGGCCAGATCGGCGGCGATGCGGTCGATCACCGCGTAACCGTCGGGACGATTGGTGCCGATGGTTCCGGAGGGGCCTCTCCGCGCCCAGCCGACGCAGTAAAGGCCGGAGCGGATGAAGCCGTCGGTATTGGCAAAGCGTCCGCCGCGTTCGTCGAAGGGGACCTCCGGGATCGGTGCGGTGCGATAGCCGATGCAGCTCACCACGAGATGGGCTGGCAATTGCCAGCGGTTTCCGGTGCCGATCGCGCGACCGTCCTCGACGCGGGTTTCTTCGACTTCGATCGCACAAACCTGTCCGTTTGCATCGGGAATGAAGGCGCGGGGCACGGCGTGGAAGATGAAATCGACCGGAACTCTTCCCTCGTCGACCCGTTCGTGATTGGCCGCATAGGCGCGCAAGTGTGCCAACGACTTGCGCAGTCCCGGTTCGAGTGCCTGTTCCTCTTCGACCGAGGGGAGGTCGGCCGGATCGACGCGTGGCAAGGCCCGGGACAAGTCGCCGAGTTCACCCAGTTCCTTGGGCGTCATCATGATCTGCAAGGGGCCGCGCCGCCCGAGCACGACGATGCGATCGAGCGAGGATGTCGAAAGATGGCGCAGCGCATGGGCGACAATGTCGCTGCCCGCGAATTCGGCCCGGGTCTTGGACAGGATGCGCGCGACATCGAGTGCGACATTGCCCATGCCGATGACGACAGCCGTCCCCCCGGAAAGGTCGGGTGAAAGGTCGGCGAAATCGGGGTGGCCGTTGTACCATCCGACGAAGGCAGCGCTGCCCATGACATTGCCGCAATGCTCGCCCGGAATGTCCAGCGGGCGGTCTCTGGGAGCCCCCGTCGCGAGGATCACGGCGTCGTAGAGATCGGAAAGTTCAGTGACGCTGACGTCTCGGCCCACTTCGACGTGGCCGCAGAACCGGACGTTTCCGGCAAGGGCAGTGGTTTCGTATCGGCGGGCGACGGCCTTGATCGACTGATGATCGGGGGCGACCCCGGCGCGGATCAGGCCATAGGGGACCGGCAGTCGGTCGAATATGTCGATGCGGACGGCATCGCCCCAGAGTTTGACCGCCGCTTCGGCCGTGTAATACCCGGCAGGCCCCGAGCCGACGATCGCGATAGCCGGGGCTGTCTGCTGGTTCGAGCCATTGGCTTGGGCGGGGCTGTGGGGCATGCGCGCTTTCCCTCTCTATCGGGGTGGTCGGCCTCGTCTCGGGCGAGGCTCGCCGTCATGCTAGCGCGTGGAGGGGAAAAGAAAAGTGTTGGTGCTCAGGCGTCGGCGTCGAGAAAGGCGCGCAGTGAGATACAGAATTCCTCGGGGTGCGAGAGCATGAAGAGATGTCCGCCGCCTTCGAAGATTTCGAGGCGGCTGCCCGGGATGGAATTGTGCAGGAAATGCGCATTGGCCGGAGGAATCAACTGATCGTCGCTGTCGGCCATGACCATGACCGGCATTGCCAGCAAGGGCAGGAACGCGGCGCTGGTCCAGCTTGCGAACGAGGCGAGCTGGCAGGACCAGCCGAGCGGGGAGGGTGCCTTGGCCGCATTGAGCGAGACGCGGCCCGATCCGCCGCCGTTGTAAAGCATCGCCAGATTTCGGCGCAGGGCCTTTTCGACCGAGAATTCCATGGGATCGAGCATGTGGCCGACCACGGGGGAATTGCCCGGCACCATGACATTGCCCGCCGATGTCGCGGCAAGGACGAGGCGATGCGTGCGTGCCCGGTGCTGAAAGGCGAATTGCTGGGCAACGGCGCCGCCCCAGCTGATGCCCAGCACATCGACTTCATCGATATGAAGCCGGTCGAGCAGGGCCGCCAGCGTGAGCGCCATTTGCGGGATGGTATAAGGGAAGATCGGGTCGGGAGAGAGCCCGGTGCCGGGCATGTCGAGGCTGATCACGCGGCGGTCGTTCATCCGGCGGGCGACGGGTTCGAGCATTTCGATGTTCATGCCGATGCCGTTGAGCATGATCAGTGGTCGGCCGCTCGCTCCGACGTGCCATTGCCCGACACGCAAGCGCCGACCGGCGACGCCGATCATGCCGCACTTCGCCGTGGTTTTTGCCGTGTGCGTGCCGTCCATTCGTACGTCCATTCGTACTGGGCCTCAATCATGGGTCCGGGATAAACGCGTCCCGTCGCTTCCTTGCGGATTTCACCGACCGGCGAACACGAAGGCGCGTAGCACTCTTTGCTGCACTGCAAAAGAGCGCAAGGGCCGATGCGGGGCAGGAGCGGGGGGCAGAACCGTTCGAGTGTGTCGGAATGGAGGCAGGCGCAGCCCGTGGCGCTCCGGTTCGGGCATTCCGGCACGAATTAACCCATCGCGACTCCGAATAATGACGCCCAAAGCGGACACAATGGCGGGTCGCGTCGAGGGTGGGCTTAACCGATTTTTCAAGCCGGTGCGCGCATGGGTGGCGGCATGGGTTTATCCGGAGATCAAGATTCCGAACTGTCGCAGGGGACGCGCATGAGGGCATTTGCCCGCACGCGCAGAAGCCAGGCGCGGGACGAAGGCGATTCCGGACGTGCGGGTGCCGCTTTCCTGTTCGGAACCTCTCACAACGGTAGCTTCGTCGCTCGCGAATGGTGGCAGATGGTGGTGCCGATGGGGCTTGGCCTCGTACTGCTCGCTGTCGTCAACCATGCCTATGACGACACCGTCTCCCTGGGGGTGGGTGGGCTTTCGGCCCTTCTGACATTGCCGGGGCGGTTCGCGGCGCGCGCAACGCGCCAGTCGCAAGCGACCGCGCACCGCATGACGATGGCGGCGCTGACGATTGCGGCTCCGATGCTTGGATACGGTTGGGCCATCGCGCATTGGGCCCATCACGGCAGCGTGCCGTGGCTGCAGGCGGTAAGCCTGCTGGCAGCGATCCTGCTTGCCGCGACCACGATCCAGTCGGGACGTCTGGCCGGATTGCTCGCAGCGCAAGTCGGGATCTGGGTCGGCGTGACCTGCGTGGTTTCGGCGATCGCGGGGATCTTGTCGGCCATCATGGGCGTCGCGATCGCGATCATCGCTTATGCGCGGCAAAAGGAATCCGATCTCGTCGAATGTTCCCGGCTCGAAGAGGAAGCCCGCCTGCAGACCCGGGCGCAGGAGATTCTCGCCGATTTCGAGGAAACAGGCCAAGGCTGGTTCTGGGAAACCGACCGTCGCGGCAATGTGCTCTACATTTCCGCTCCGGTCGCTGAATTGCTTGGCCGCAAGGTCGAGGACGTAACTGGCCGCCGTTTCATCGATCTGTTCGATCTCGACGATCAATCGGGCAACGGCGAGCGGACTTTGACGTTCCATCTCTCGGCCCGGTCGAGCTTCAGCGATCTGGTGGTGCGGGCCGCCACGAACGAAGAAGAACGCTGGTGGTCGATCACCGGCCGTCCGATCTACGATACGTTCGACAATTTTCAGGGCTTTCGCGGATCGGGCGCGGATCTGACCGAACGTCGGCGGACCCAGCAACATGCCTCGCGGCTTGCCCATTTCGATTCGCTGACCGGGCTCGCCAACCGTTTCTTCATGTCGCAGTCGCTGGAAAAGATCCTGGTCGCGCCGCAAGTCCAACAACGGGCCTGCGCGGTGTTCCTGATCGACCTCGATCGCTTCAAGCAAGTCAACGACACGCTAGGCCATCCCGCAGGGGACCAATTGCTGAAACAGGTGGCACAGCGGCTTGAACGCGGCGTTGGGGCTGCCGGGCGCGTCGGGCGACTTGGCGGTGATGAATTCGAGATCATTCTGGCCGGGCGGATCGAGCGGCCGATGCTGGCCCAGATTGCGGCCCATATCATCGAAAGCCTGTCCCAGCCTTATACGCTCGATCTCGGGCGCGTGATGATCGGAGCCTCGATCGGGATCGCCATTGCCCCGGATGACGGCGTGACGAGCGAGGCGCTGATCCGCAATGCCGATTTGGCGCTCTATGCGGCCAAGGACGGTGGGCGCGGGCGTTACCATTTCTATGCGCACGACCTGCACAGCGATGCCGAGGAACGCCGTCGTCTGGAAGACGATCTGCGCGATGCGGTGACGCATGGCAGCCTCGAACTCTATTATCAGCCGGTGGTGCAGACCACGACCGAGAAGATCACCGGGTTCGAGGCGCTCCTGCGCTGGAACCATCCGGTCCACGGCTTCATTTCGCCCGCCAAGTTCATTCCGATCGCCGAAGACACCGGATTGATCGGTCCGATCAGCGAATGGGCCTTGCGTCAGGCGTGCAACGATCTGGCACAGTGGCCCGCTTCGGTCCGGGTCGCGGTCAATGTCTCGGCGCTGCAATTCGCCAATCCGGGGTTGCCGGGGGTCGTCACCAGCGCGCTTGCCCACGCGGGCATCGAGGCCGACCGGCTCGAACTGGAAATCACCGAAAGCGTCTTCATCAACGACAGCGAAGGCACCGACGCGATGTTCCGCGCGCTCAAGGCGATCGGCGTGCGGCTGGCGCTTGACGATTTCGGGACAGGCTATTCCTCGCTCGGCTATCTGAAAAAAGCGCCCTTCGACAAGATCAAGATCGACCAGTCCTTCGTCCGCGGCGCGACCCAGCCCGGGAGCCGTAACGGCGCCATCATCGCCTCGATCGTCAGTCTGGCCGAGGCGCTGGGCATGGAAACCACCGCCGAAGGGGTCGAGACTCACGACGAACTCGATCTCGTACGCCTGCTGGGATGCAGCCATGTGCAGGGGTACATCTACGAGCGTCCGCTGTCCTCCGAGGCGGCGACCAAGCGGCTGGAAAGCGGATTGGTGGCGATCGCGCATGGGCCGCGTGCGGCACGCGCGGTTCGCCTGTCGCTTTTGCGGCGCGTCGTGCTCGAACACGGCGGGCACAACTACGAAGCGACCGTGCGCAATATCAGCAGGACCGGCGCGCTGATCGAAGGGCTGCGCAATGTTCCGGCCGGGACCATTTTTCGCGTTCACTTGTCCGACGGGCATCTCGTGAATGCCACGGCCCGGTGGTGCGAGGACGACCGGATCGGCATGGAATTCTCGATTCCGCTGGAACTCGACGAAGAGGGGCGGATTGCCGCAATCACCGCGCGCAATCGCGCCCGTCCGGCTCCGACGACCCCTGCCGGAGCCACCGTCGACATGCCCCAGCGCCGCACCGGATAGAAAAAAGGGCGCGAGTGGGGGAAAAGCACGCGGGAAGGGGGCTTCTCGCCCCACAGAGCGTGATGACACTGGCGCAGCGCGCTGCTAACGGGCCAGCATGACCGACCTCGCGCTGATCCGCAATTTTTCCATCATTGCCCATATCGACCACGGCAAGTCGACGCTTGCCGACCGCCTGATCCAATATACGGGCGGCTTGGCCGAGCGTGAGATGCAGGCGCAGGTGCTCGACAACATGGACATCGAGCGCGAGCGCGGGATCACGATCAAGGCGCAGACCGTCCGGCTGGATTACACGGCCAAGGACGGGAAGACCTATGAACTCAACCTGATGGACACACCCGGCCACGTCGACTTCGCCTATGAAGTCAGCCGCAGCTTGGCCGCCTGCGAAGGCGCCTTGCTGGTGGTCGACGCGGCGCAAGGCGTCGAGGCGCAGACCCTGGCCAATGTCTATCAGTCGATCGAGCACGACCACGAGATCGTTCCGGTCATCAACAAGATCGATCTTCCCGCCGCCGAACCGGAAAAGGTGAAGGCGGAAATCGAGGAAGTGATCGGTCTTGACGCCAGCGAGGCGGTGATGACCAGCGCGAAGTCGGGCATCGGCATCGAGGAAGTGCTCGAAGCCATTGTCACCCGCATTCCCCCGCCGCAGGGCGATCGCGACGCGCCGTTGAAGGCGATGCTCGTCGATTCCTGGTATGACCCCTATCTCGGCGTTGTCATTCTGGTCCGCGTGGTCGACGGCGTCATCCGCAAGGGGCAGCAGGTCCGCTTCATGGCAGGCGGGACCGAGCACCTGATCGATCGCGTTGGCTGCATGCGTCCCAAGATCGAGCTGTTGCCAGAACTCGGGCCGGGCGAAGTCGGTTTCATCACGGCCCAGATCAAGGAAGTGGCGCAGGCGCGCGTCGGCGACACCATCACCACGGTCAAGGGCGGTGCAGTCGAACCGCTGGCGGGCTTCAAGGAAGTGCAGCCGGTCGTGTTCTGCGGCCTGTTCCCGACGGACGCGGCCGATTTCGAAAAGCTGCGCGATTCCATCGGCAAGCTGCGCCTCAACGACGCCAGCTTCTCGTTCGAAATGGAAACCAGCGCGGCACTCGGCTTCGGTTTCCGCTGCGGTTTCCTCGGCCTGCTGCATCTTGAAATCATTCAGGAACGCCTGAGCCGCGAATACGATCTCGACCTCATCACCACGGCGCCTTCGGTCGTCTATCGCCTGACCATGACCGACGGTTCGGTGCAGGAACTGCACAATCCGGCGGACATGCCCGATGTCGTGAAGATCGAGACGATGGAAGAGCCGTGGATCAAGGCGACGATCTACACGCCTGACGAATATCTCGGCTCGATCCTGAAGCTGTGCCAGGACCGCCGCGGCATCCAGACCGGCCTTACGTATGTCGGCGGCCGCGCGCAGGTGAATTACGAATTGCCGCTCAACGAAGTGGTCTTCGACTTCTATGACCGCCTGAAGTCGATCAGCCGTGGCTATGCCAGCTTCGACTATGAACAGATCGGCCTGCGCGAAGGCGATCTGGTGAAGATGAACATCCTTGTGAACAACGAGCCGGTCGATGCGCTGTCGATGATCGTTCACCGCAGCCAGGCCGAAGCGCGCGGGCGCGCGCTGTGCGAGCGGCTTAAGGACCTGATCCCCCGGCACTTGTTCAAGATCCCGATCCAGGCCGCGATCGGTGCCAAGGTGATCGCCCGCGAAACCATCGCCGCCTTGCGCAAGGACGTTACCGCCAAGTGCTATGGCGGCGACATCACCCGCAAGAAGAAGCTTCTGGAAAAGCAGAAGGAAGGCAAGAAGCGGATGCGCGAATACGGCAGCGTGCAGATCCCGCAGGAAGCCTTCATTGCAGCGCTCAGGATGGGCGAGGAATAACCCCGACTTTTCCGGTTGTTCCGCGCTCGGCAGTGCGCGCCCAACCTTAATTGCCCGGCCCCCTTCCGCATTGCCGGAAAGCCGGGCACCCTCTCTCCCGAGGCCTCAAGCCAGCGGGAGAAAGCCCATCGCCACCAGTACGGTCCCGCGCGCCTCGATGGCGATTGCCGCTGTTTCGACCGTGGTCGAATGGTACGATTTCACGCTCTATCTCTATCTGGTCACGGTTCTGGCCCGGGTCTTTTATGGCGGGGGGCAGGGCTCCTTGCTGGCCGCGCTTGCCGGATTTGCGGTTTCCTATCTGATGCGTCCGCTGGGCGCGCTGGCTCTCGGGCTGTTGGGCGACCGTCATGGACGGCGCCGGGCCATGATGACGTCGATGGCGATCATGACGCTTGCCATGCTGGTAACCGCCTGCCTGCCGACGCGGGCCATGGCCGGACCGCTGGCGGGATGGCTCCTCTTGGTCCTGCGCTGTGTCATGGCCTTTGCCGTGGGTGGCGAATATACCGGCGTCGTTGCCTATCTCGTTGAAAGTTCGCCTCCCATGCGCCGGGGGCTTGTCGCTTCGCTTGCCTCGGCGGCGAGCGAAGTCGGCGCCTTGATGGCGGCCGGTGTCTGCGCACTGGTCGTGGCATTCTGTCCTCCCGATGGGCTCGATCAATGGGGCTGGCGCTTGCCGTTCCTGTTCGGGGGTGTGCTGGCGGGGGCCATCTGGATTGGCCGGGCGGGCATGACCGAATCGCCCGAATTTACCGATCGCGAAGTGCATGGGGGGCTCGACGACCATCCCTTGTCGCGTGCGCTCGGGGCGGAAAGGGCCGGGGTCTTGCGTGGTTTCGCGATTTCGGCCCTGGGGTCGATCACGTATTATGTCGGGATCACTTATGTCCCCGCCTTTCTGGTGGTGACCGGGGCGATGGGCGAGGCATCGGCCCTGTGGCTGTCGACCGGGGCGGCGCTGGTGGTGATCGTGGTGACGCCGCTGGCAGGGCTGGCCTCGGACCGGTTCGGGCGGCGCCCGATGTTGCTGGGAATTGCGCTCACGGGTGCGGTCCTGCCGCTGGTGCTGTTCCCGATGATGGCGCGGGGTGGCGGTCCTGCTTTGGCGGGAGCCGTGGTGCTGGCGATGATCGGCGGGGCATGGAGTGCTGTGGCTGCGGCTGCAACGGCCGAGCAGTTCACCGGCGCGGCGCGGCTGTCTGGCCTTGCGCTGGGTGTCACTTCGGCAACGGCATTTTTCGGGGGGCTAGCTCCATGGGGCGCGCAAAGGCTGGTTGCCGTGACGGGCGCAGCCTGGACGCCGGGGGCGATGATCGCGCTGGTTGCCTTGGCCGCCTTGCCGGTGATTGCACGAATGCCGGAAACGGCACCCCGGATGACGGAGCGTTAGATGGAAGGGCGGATCGCGCGGGTGATGGCGGTTGCCATGCGTTCGGCGCGTTGCTGGAACAGGCTTGCCAGTGATGGTTCCAGCACGGCCTCGGTCGTTTCCTTCCACAAGGCCAGCCAGCGTTCGAACATATCCGGCGTGATCGTGTCGGCATGGGCGATGTGTGCGGCCATGGGATCGCCGCGATAACGACCGCTGCCGTTGATGACCGAGGACCAGAACGCGACCAGCCGATGGAGATGGCGGTTCCAGTCGGAAATCGCATGGTTGAAGACCGGCCCGAGCAGGGGATCGCGGCGCACGCGCGCATAGAAACGCCCGACCACTTCGACGAGGGTTTCCTCGTCGACAAGCTCGGTGCGTTCGGGGCGATCATGGTCGTGCATGGGCTCTGCCATGACCGGGCCATGATCCTGTGGGGCGGGTTTGGCAAGGTGTCCGGGGGCGAGTGGAAAAAGCTGCGCTTTGGTCGCACTTATGTTTTCACGCTGTCCCAAAGTGCGCGAGGGAGGCTAGGGCACGCCGCATGACGACACAGCTAACTCACCTTGCCCGCCTCGAGGCTGAAGCGATTCATATCATGCGTGAAGTCGTGGCCGAGGCCCAGAACCCGGTCATGCTCTATTCGGTGGGCAAGGACAGCGCGGTCATGCTGCATCTTGCGCGCAAGGCGTTCTATCCTGCGCCGCCGCCGTTTCCGCTGCTTCACGTCGATACGACGTGGAAATTCAAGGCGATGTATGACTTGCGCGATCGCATGGCGCGCGAAAGCGGCATGGAACTGCTCGTCTATCAGAATCCCGAAGCGCTTGAACGCGGCATCAATCCATTCGACCACGGCCCGCTTCACACCGACATGTGGAAGACCGAAGGGCTCAAGCAGGCTCTCGACAAGTGGGGTTTCGACGCCGCTTTCGGTGGCGCGCGTCGCGACGAGGAAAAGAGCCGCGCCAAGGAACGCATTTTCTCGTTCCGCACGGCAAGCCACGGCTGGGACCCCAAGAACCAGCGTCCGGAACTGTGGAACCTCTACAACGCGCGCAAGAACAAGGGCGAGTCGATCCGGGTCTTCCCGATCTCGAACTGGACCGAGCTTGACGTGTGGCAATATATCCATCTCAACAACGTGCCGATCGTGCCGCTCTATTTCGCGGCCGAGCGTCCGACCGTGGAGCGCGACGGCCTCTTGCTGATGGTCGATGACGATCGTTTCCCGCTTCGTCCGGGTGAGACGCCGGTCATGCGCTCGATCCGCTTCCGCACACTCGGTTGCTATCCGCTTACCGGGGCAGTCGAGAGCAAGGCGGCGACTTTGCCTGACGTCATTCAGGAAACGCTGCTCACTACCACCAGCGAGCGGCAGGGGCGCGCCATCGACAAGGATGCGGGCGGCGCGGGCATGGAAGTGAAAAAGCAGCAGGGGTATTTCTGATGAGCGGCGAGCAGGAAACCCTGAACCAGCAGGCATCGACCCAGTCTTCTGCGGGCAACGAGCCCGTCTATGTCGTCGACGATCTGATCGCGCAGGACATCGACGCCTATCTCAAGGTGCATCAGCACAAGACCATGCTCCGCTTCATCACCTGCGGCAGCGTGGACGACGGCAAGTCGACGCTGATCGGGCGGTTGCTCTATGATTCGAAGATGATCTTCGAGGATCAGCTCGCCGCGCTCGAGCAGGATTCGAAGAAAGTGGGCACGCAGGGGCAGGCGATCGACTTTGCCCTGCTGGTCGACGGTCTTGCCGCAGAGCGCGAGCAGGGCATCACTATCGACGTCGCCTATCGCTTTTTCGCGACGGAAAAGCGCAAGTTCATCGTCGCCGACTGCCCGGGTCACGAACAGTATACCCGCAACATGGTGACGGGGGCCTCGACCGCTGACCTCGCAGTCATCCTGGTCGATGCGCGCAAGGGCGTGCTGGTGCAGACGCGGCGCCATTCCTACCTGTGCCACCTGCTCGGCATCCGCAATATCGTGCTGGCCGTGAACAAGATGGATCTTGTCGGCTATGACAAGGGCGTCTTCGACGCGATCGTTGCCGACTACGCGAGCTTCGCGCAGACGATCGGGATCACCGATTTCGTCGCCATGCCGATTTCGGGTTTCTGCGGTGACAACATCACGACCGGCTCGGATCAGATGCCGTGGTATACGGGGCCTGCGCTGATCGAGCATCTCGAAACGGTCGAGGTCGATACCGCGCGGGATGCGGCCCGCCCGTTCCGTATGCCGGTGCAGTGGGTCAATCGTCCCAATCTCGATTTCCGCGGCTTTGCGGGGCTGATCGCCAGCGGCTCGATCCATCCCGGCGATGCCGTGCGCGTTCTGCCGTCGGGCAAGACCAGCACGGTCGAGCGGATCGTGACGCTGGAAGGCGATCCCGCCGAAGCAGTCGCCGGGCAGTCGATCACGCTGACTTTCGCGGACGAAATCGACTGTTCGCGCGGTGACGTCATCGTTGCCGCCGATGCTCCGGCCGAAGTTGCCGATCAGTTCGAGGCAAGTCTGGTCTGGATGAGCGACGAGGCGCTGATCCCCGGTCGCGGCTATTGGCTGAAGCTGGCGACGCAGACTGTTTCGGCGACGGTGGCTGCGCCCAAGTATACGGTCAACGTCAACACCATGGAACACATGGCGGCCAAGACGCTCGACCTCAACGCCATCGGTGTTGCGGAAGTGACCACCGATCGTCCGCTGGTGTTCGAACCTTATGTGGACAGCCGCACGCTCGGTGGGTTCATCCTGATCGACAAGCTGACCAATGCGACGGTCGGTTGCGGCATGCTGCATTTCTCGCTGCGCCGGGCCCAGAACGTGCATTGGCAGGCGCTCGACGTCACGCGTGAAGCGCGAGCGGAGATGAAGAACCAGAAGCCGCGCCTGCTGTGGTTCACGGGGCTGTCCGGATCGGGCAAGTCGACGATCGCCAATCTCGTCGAAAAGAAGTTCCATGCCCTGGGCAAGCACACGTTCCTGCTCGACGGTGACAACGTCCGTCACGGGTTGAACAAGGACCTGGGCTTTACCGAGGCCGATCGCATCGAGAATATTCGTCGCGTCGGCGAAGTAGCCAAGCTGATGACCGATGCGGGCCTGATCGTCATTACCGCGTTCATCAGCCCGTTCCGGGCCGAGCGCGAAATGGTGCGGGCGATGCTGCCTGAAGGCGAATTCGTCGAGGTCTTCATCGACACTCCGCTCGAGGAAGCCGAGCGGCGCGACGTGAAGGGGCTCTATCGCAAGGCGCGCGAAGGCAAGCTCAAGAACTTCACCGGGATCGACAGCCCCTATGAAGCGCCCGACCATGCCGAGATCCATGTCGATACTCTGCGCGAAAGTGCAGAGGATGCGGCCGAGCGGATCGTCGATCACGTTCTCGGGCACTGGATGCCGGTAATTTGATGGGGACTTTCATGACCGATAGCGCGACCGATACCGAACTCGCCGCCCATCTGGCGGAAGTTGCCGGGCGTCTTCTCGTCACGGTGCGCGAAAGCGGCGTGCTCAGCCTCAAGGCCCTGGGCAAGGCAGGCGATGCCACGGCCAATGCCTTTTTGTGCCACGCCTTGCGTGAAAGGCGAGCCGGGGATGGCCTGTTGTCGGAAGAGGAAAAGGACAATCCGGAACGGCTGGAACACAGCCGCGTATGGATCGTCGATCCCGTTGACGGGACGCGCGAATATGGCGAGGCACGCGCCGACTGGGCCGTCCATGTCGGCCTTGCCGTCGATGGCGTGCCGACGCTGGGCGCTGTGGCTCTGCCGGGCGCGGACGAGGGCAGGGGGATCGTCCTGCGCAGCGATGCGCCGCGTGTGGTGCCGCCTGCGCCCGAGCGGCTGCGCATGGTGGTCAGCCGGACTCGCCCGGCCAAGGAAGCCGTGGCTGTCGCCGAGGCGCTCGGGGCCGAACTGGTTCCGATGGGCAGTGCCGGGGCCAAGGCCATGGCCGTCATTCTGGGCGAGGCGGACATCTATCTTCACACCGGCGGGCAGTTCGAATGGGACAGCTGCGCCCCGGCGGCGGTCGCGCTTGCCCATGGGCTTCATGCCAGCCGGGCTGACGGCTCGCCGCTCGTTTACAACCAGCGCGATACCTATATGCCCGATCTGCTGATCTGTCGTCGCGAGCATGCCGGACCGGTTCTTGCTGCGCTTGCGAAGATAAGTGGTTGACCGGATCGAGCAGGCGCGACACGAATTGCCACGATGATTGATCCCGCTCTCTTTCGCAGTGTCCTCGGCACATATCCGACCGGCGTGGTGGTGATCACCGCGGCCGGTTCCGACGGCGTTCGCCATGGCCTTGTCATCGGCTCGTTCACGTCGATTTCGCTCGATCCGCCGCTCGTCGGCTTCTTTCCGGACAAGCGATCGAGTTCGTGGGCAAAGATCGCACCGGTCGGACGCTTCTGCGTCAACGTGCTGGGATCCGATCAGCTTGATTTGTGCCAGCGATTCGCGGCGCGTGCAGAGGACAAGTTCGCCGATCTTGCCCACGATCACAGTCCCTCGGGGCAGCCCTTGCTCGACAATGCCATCGCCTGGATCGATTGTACGCTCGAACGCGTGACCGAGGTCGGGGATCACTACCTGGTGGTCGGCGCGGTCGAGGCGATGGGTAAGCGCGACGCGGGAACGCCCCTGATGTTCTTCCGCGGGCAGTATCACGATCTGGCAGAGCTGCCTGCCTGACAGCCGAACGGAAATTCCGGGATGCCGGAATTTCCTAAAATCGGCGACAGTTCCAAAATTCGCTTCCTGCCTTCGATGTATCCGGCCCCGATATTCCGGGGGTGATTGAGAAGGCATGGCTGTTGCGGGAGATCGATTTCGATTCGAGATCGATCTTTGGGGTGTCTTGCGCGATTTTCTTGGATTTTTGCATTTTTCTGCGGGCTTTTGACTTCGGTCAACGCCGCGTACCTTCGATTCTGGGAAACGTCTCTTCGACGGAAGGGAACCGATCACCACCCTCGATCTTTTTCCCTTTCGCCGATTTCTCCCCAACTCAGGCGGTCGGCGTTCCCGGCCGCCTCATTTTTTGGGCGGATTTCGTGTAACCGCATAATTGTAGCGGACGCATGTTTTTGATATTGAGGTCTCATGTCGACCTGCGAAACATGCGCCGTACGAAACCGGGCGATCTGCTCGAGCCTCGATGGTGGCGAAATTCAGGCGCTCAGTTCGATGGGGCGTCGCCGGACGGTTGCTGCAGGAGAGCCGTTGATCTGGGAAGACGATGATTCTCTTCTCGTCGCCAATGTGATCGATGGCGTGCTCAAGCTGACCACTTCGACCGAGGACGGGCGCGAGCAGATCGTGGGTGTTGCCTATCCGTCGGACTTTATCGGTCGTCCTTTCGGGCAGACCAGCCGCGCGACGGTCGTGGCTTTGACCGATGCGCGGGTTTGCGTTTTTGCCCGCAACGATTTCGACCGTTTCGCGCGCGAGCATCCCGAGCTTGAGCACAAGCTGCTTGAGCGCACGCTTGCCGAACTGGATCGCACCCGGTCGTGGATGATGCTGCTCGGTCGCAAGACGGCGCCTGAAAAGATCGCGACGTTCCTGCTCGACATGTCGGATCGCTATGGCGACGTGAGTGCGTGCACGACGTTCCGTGCTCCGGCCAAGCTGTTTACTCTGCCGTTTTCGCGACAGCAGGTGGCGGATCTGCTCGGTTTGACGATCGAGACCGTGAGCCGTCAGTTCACCAAGCTGAAGCAGGATGGCGTGATCGGTCTGCCGTCGCGTCGCGAAGTCGAAATTCTCAATCGCCCTGCGCTTTCCGCACTTGCGGGCTGATCTTTTGCGCCATTCCCGCCCGGTGTGACCGGGGCGGGAAAACGCTTTTCCCAAATGGCCGGTTTGTATGGGGATTGCCCGTATTTCGGGGCGATGCCTTGCGTTGATGTAGCGCGTCCCTTGCTGGCGCGCGCTCTGTTCGCGTGTGCGCGGGTTCGGATGCACCTGGGGCAAGGGAATGTGGGGGGCAGGGGAATGTGGAGAGGGCAAAAAAGTGGCGGGCGGAACAGCCCCAGGGGATCCCAGACCCTGGCTCGTTCCGCCCGCCGTCCCCGGGGATGACACCGGGGTTTCGGGCCAGCAAGGCGCGCGCCTTACTGTATGTGTGACCCGAAAACTGTCGTGATCAGAAGCGGTAGGCGATACCCGCGCTCAGCAGCCACGGATCGAGGCTGTGCTTGGTCTGGAGCACTTCGTTGTCACCCACGTAGAAGTGGGCGGTGGTGTCCATCCAGTACTTCTTCGCGTCGAAGGTCAGGCTGTAGGGGGTCTTCTTGATCGGCACGTCGAAGCCGAACTGGATCGCCACGCCAAGGTCGCTCGACAGCGAGGTGCGGGTCACGCCAAGAGCGGCAGCCGTGGCACCCGGGCGTTCGCCCATGACGAGGAAGACCGCCGGACCGGCGCCGACATAGGGGCGGATGGGGCCGAGCGGCAGGTGATACTTGACCGTCAGCGTGGCCGGAATGATCAGCACGTGATCGACGAGGCTGGCGCCTTCAAGCGAGCCGCTGCCGGTGACGTGGTGAGCCGAGATACCGGCGATCGTTTCGATCGAGATGTTCGGCTTGACGAAGTATTCCAGAGCCAGCGTCGGGGTCACGTTGTTGCTGGCAGTGGTCTGCGGCGCGCTGAACGCACCCATCGATGCAAGGGCGGGATTGATCGAGCGAACAGTGTCGATGTTGCCGTCGGCAAGAACGCCGGTTGCCAGCAGCTTGACCTGCCACTTGCCTTCAGGCGCATCGGCCGCATGAGCGGGCATCGCGGCGAGAAGAGCGGGGGCTGCAACGGCGGTGCCCAAGATGCGGGCCAGACGGCCGCGGCCAAGGATCTTTTTCATAATCGACTTCCTGCACGCCACGGTGAGCCAGCCCCTCGCTGGCTTCTTTCCTGCCCGCGGCATGGAAAGCCTGATGGGCCAATGTCGAATCGCCGGCATTGACGAAGCGCAAAAATTTGGCGGCCGGGTGACAAATGCGGCAGTCGCGGGCGGGTGGTGTTGCAAATATGTCAGTATCGCGTTTGCGGGATAAGTAGAACCCGCGCGCGTGAGTCAGGTTTTGTGATCCGTCAGCGGGACAACACCGGCTCGCTCAATTTGATAACCATATCAATTACGCGTCCAATCATCGCCCGGATCGTGTTAGCATGGGGCGAGGGGAGCCCGCCTGCCCGTTTTGACCGCCGTCAATGTCGTACGCGCGGTCTGGGCGCAGGGCTGATTGTGAGAAGTTGCATGGAAGGGAAGGCTCCATGGAAATGGTAGTTTTGCGGGCGGGCGCGTGGTTTGCCGTGCTCGTCCTAGCTGTAGTCGCCTGGGCATTGGCGGTGGACTGGGGATTTGGTGTCCACATGCTGATTTGCGCTGTGGCCGCCGGTCTTGGTTTGATCGCCACGCTTCGTGGCTCTGATATCGATGCCATCTCGCGTGGCATTCTGCGTTCGCCTGATCAGGGGAAATACGATGACGAACCCATTCGCTGGGGTGTCATCGCCACCGTGTTCTGGGGCATGGCCGGTTTTCTTGCCGGTCTTTACATCGCTCTGGAACTGGCGTTTCCCGCGCTCAATCTTGGTCTGGAATTCATCAATTTCGGCCGTCTTCGTCCGCTGCACACCTCGGCGGTCATCTTCGCTTTCGGAGGCAATGCCCTGATCGCCACGTCCTATTACGTGGTCCAGCGCACTTGCCGGGCGAGGCTGGCCTTCCCCGGCCTCGCCCGTTTCGTGTTCTGGGGGTATCAGTTGTTCATCGTTCTGGCCGCGACCGGCTATCTGATGGGCATCACCCAGGGCAAGGAATATGCCGAGCCGGAATGGTACGTCGACCTGTGGCTGACGATCGTCTGGGTCGCTTATCTCGTAGTTTTCGTCGGTACGATCCTCAAGCGTTCGGAACCGCACATCTACGTCGCGAACTGGTTCTACCTGTCGTTCATCCTGACGGTGGCGATGCTCCACCTCGTCAACAACGCATCGATCCCGATCAGCTTCTTCGGAAGCAAGTCGATCTCGGTCTATGCCGGGGTGCAGAGCGCGCTGGTGCAGTGGTGGTACGGCCATAACGCGGTCGGTTTCTTCCTGACCGCAGGCTTCCTTGGCATGATGTACTACTTCGTGCCGAAGCAGGCCAACCGTCCGGTCTATTCCTATCGTCTGTCGATCATCCACTTCTGGGCTCTGATCTTCCTCTACATCTGGGCAGGTCCGCACCATCTCCACTACACCGCTCTGCCCGACTGGGCGCAGACGCTGGGCATGGTCTTCTCGATCATGCTGTGGATGCCGAGCTGGGGTGGCATGATCAACGGCCTGATGACGCTCAACGGCGCGTGGGACAAGCTGCGCACCGACCCGATCATGCGCATGTTCGTCATGAGCCTCGCGTTCTACGGCATGAGCACGTTCGAGGGCCCGATGATGTCGATCAAGACGGTCAACTCGCTCTCTCACTATACCGACTGGACGATCGGTCACGTGCACTCGGGTGCGCTGGGCTGGAACGGCATGGTCACTTTCGGCGCGCTCTATTACCTGACCCCGCGCCTGTGGAATCGCGAACGTCTCTACTCGCTGCGCATGGTGGGCTGGCACTTCTGGCTGGCGACGCTGGGCATCGTTTTCTACGCCGCCTCGATGTGGGTCGCCGGGGTTACCCAGGGCCTGATGTGGCGTGAATACGGCCCGGACGGCTATCTGGTGAACTCCTTCGTCGAAACGGTGAAGGCGCTGCACCCGATGTATGTGGCGCGTGCATTTGGCGGTCTGCTCTATCTGAGCGGCGCGTCGATCATGACCTACAACATCACCCGCACCATCCTCGGCCACAAGCTGCGTGACGAAGCGCCGCTCAACGAGACTGCCTTCGACCCCGCCAAGGACGTGCCGCTCAAGCCGGCCGCTGCCCTGTGATCCCGGGCCACAGGTGAAGGAGCAAATATAATGGCACTTTCATTTCTCGAGCGGCACAAGATGGTGGAGCGGAATATCACGCTCCTTGCCATCCTTGCCTTTGCCGTCGTGACCATTGGCGGGATCGTCGAGATTGCCCCCCTGTTCTGGATCGACAACACGATCGAGAAGGTGGAGGGCATGCGTCCCTACACTCCGCTCGAACAGGCCGGGCGCGACATCTATATCCGCGAAGGTTGCTATCTGTGCCACAGCCAGATGATCCGTCCGTTCCGTGACGAGGTCGAACGCTATGGCCACTACAGCCTTGCCGCCGAATCGATGTACGACCACCCGTTCCAGTGGGGTTCGAAGCGCACCGGTCCCGACCTTGCCCGCGTGGGCGGCAAGTATTCGGATGCCTGGCATGTCCAGCATCTGAAGGACCCGCGTTCGGTCGTTCCGGACTCGATCATGCCGACCTATCAGTTCCTGGCCGAGCGTGAGCTCAATGCCGGGGACATGAGCGCGGAACTGCAGACGCTCTATCGGACCGGGGTTCCCTATACCAAGGACGATATCGCCAAGGCGAACGACGACCTGAAGGCCCAGGCCAATCCGGATGCGGATGCCACCGACCTTAAGGCGCGCTATCCCAAGGCGCAGGCCCGCGACTTTGACGGCGACCCCAAGAAGGTCACCGAAATGGATGCGCTGGTCGCTTACCTGCAGATGCTGGGAACTCTCGTCGACGTGAACGCGCCGGCGGCCCAGGAAGTGCTCGCCAAGGAGAAGGGACGGTGAACCCGGGCGCGACTTATGACGCGATGCGCTCGTTCGTCGACAGCTGGGGGCTGGCGGCGATGAGCGTGGTGTTCCTCGTCCTGTGCCTCTGGCCGTTCCGGCCGGGTGCACGGGGAGAGGCACGGGAAGCCGCCAACTCGATCTTCGAGGATGATAACGATGGCGAATAATCATGATGAAGGCGGCGCCGACCACGGCGGGCGCCTCGACGAGGCCACCGGCGTCCATACCGTTGGCCATGAATGGGACGGGATCGAGGAACTCGACAATCCGCTGCCGCGCTGGTGGCTGATGCTGTTCTATGTCTGCATCCTGTTTGCGATCGGCTATGTGATTGCCTATCCGGCTTTGCCGGGGCGGCATTCGGCGACGCCGGGCATGCTCGGCTGGACCAGCCGCGGGACGCTTGCCGCTGAAACGACGGCGGCCGACCAGAGCCGTGCGGCTGTCCGCGCGGCGATCGCGGCCACTTCGGTCGAGGATCTGGCCAAGGATCCCAAGCTGCTGCGCGCGGCGATCGAAGGCGGTCGTGCCGCGTTCAAGGTCAACTGCGTGCAGTGCCACGGGTCGGGGGCGGCCGGTGGCAAGGGCTATCCGAACCTCAACGACGACGACTGGTTGTGGGGCGGCGACATCGCCACCATTCACCAGACGCTCGAACACGGGATCCGCTATCCGGGTGACGATGCCACTCGCATGAGCCAGATGCCTTCGTTCGGTCGTGACGGCATTCTGACCCCGGCACAGGTTCAGGACGTCGTCAGCCATGTCCGTGTCATCAGCGGCCAGGAAAAGCCCTCGGCATCCTCGAACCGCGGTTCGGCGATCTTTGCCCAGAACTGCGCCGTCTGCCACGGTGCCAACGGTGAAGGTGGCCGTAACGTCGGTGCGCCCAAGCTGACCGACGCGATCTGGCTCTATGGTGGCGATCGCGCCACCTTGACCGAAACCGTGACCAATGCCCGCTATGGCGTCATGCCGGCGTGGGGACAGCGTCTCGACCCGGTCACGGTCAAGATGCTTGCCGCCTATGTTCACTCGCTGGGCGGTGGTGAAGCAACCCCGGCTGCTCCGGCAGCCGAAGCGGCGGCGCCTGCTGCGCCTGCTGCCGGTCAGTAACGACTGACCGTCGATATTGCCGGCCGGCACCGTGCCGGCCGGCAATACAGTATGAAAGGGAAGTCCGATGAACGCGCCCGATCCCAAACTGGGTGCTCGAGCAGAACCGGAAACGAAGCAGCTCTATGCAAAGCGCGTTCCGGTTTTTCCGCGCAAGATTGACGGTGCATTTCGCCGCTTCAAATGGGCGGTCATGGCGTTCTGCCTGATCGTTTATTGGGGCACGCCCTGGCTGCGGTGGGATCGCGGGCCGTTTGCCCCGCATCAGGCGGTTCTCATCGATCTGGCGCATCGGCGCTTCTATATGTTCGCCATCGAGATCTGGCCGCAGGAATTCTATTTCGTAGCGGGCTTGCTGATCATGGCGGGGATCGGACTGTTCCTCGTGACATCGGTCGTCGGGCGTGCGTGGTGTGGCTATGCCTGCCCGCAGACGGTCTGGACCGACCTTTACCAGCATGTCGATCGCCTCATCGACGGTGACCGCAATGCCCAGATGAAATTGCAGAACGCCCCGTGGAATGCCGAGAAGATCGGCAAGCGGGCGCTCAAGTGGTCGATCTATCTGCTGATCGCGTTCATGACCGGCGGCGCGTGGATCTTCTATTTCGACGATGCACCCTCGCTGCATCACGCCTTCTGGAACGGGACCGCACCGGGCATCGCTTATGCGACGGTCGGCGTCCTGACTTTCACGACTTTCGCGCTGGGCGGTTTCATGCGCGAGCAGGTGTGCATCTACATGTGCCCCTGGCCCCGTATCCAGGGTGCCATGCTCGACGAAAAATCGCTGATCGTCACCTACAAGCATTGGCGCGGCGAACCGCGCGGCTCGCTCAAGGCGTCGCAAAAGCGCGTCGAGGAAGGGCTTCCGCCGCTCGGTGACTGCATCGACTGCAAACAGTGCGAGGCGGTCTGCCCGACCGGCATCGACATTCGCCACGGCGCACAGCTTGCCTGCATCACCTGCGGCCTGTGCATCGACGCATGCGACAGCGCCATGGCCCAGATCGGGCGTCCGCGTGGGCTGATCGATTATTGCACCTTGGAAGATGCCGAACGCGAATCGCACGGTGAAGCTGATACACCCATTCTCAAGACGATCTTCCGTCCGCGCACTCTGATCTATTTCAGCGCCTGGGCCGCGATCGGCGTCGGTCTGCTGTTCATGCTGGGTACGCGCAGCCGTCTGGCGCTCAGCGTCGCGAAGGATCGCAACCCTGAATATGTGCAGCTTTCCAACGGATCAATCCGCAACGCCTTCACGATCAAGGTTCGCAACATGGAGGATCGTCCGCGCCCGGTGGTGCTCGGATTTTCCGGGGTTCCGGGAGCCAAGATCTATTCGGACGACATGGAAGCCTCGGCTGCTCGCGGCGATCTGCCGATGACCGTCGCGGCCGACACAACCCGGCGCCTGCGCATCTATGTCGAGGCGCCCAAGGGCACGCAGCCGGCAGCTGTTTTGTTCGATCTTAAGGCGAACGATCAGGAAGGCGGGCATGACGAATCCCGCACCACGTTCACAACGGCTGAAGGAAACGGCCAATGACACGCGAGACTCTGGCCCAGCAGAGCCGCCAAGCAGAACAGACTCCCGGCGCGCGCCGGGGGTTCCGTTTCACCGGATGGCACATGCTGACCATTCTGGTGGTCTTTTTCGGCATCGTCATCGCGGTCAACGTGGTGATGGCGCGCTTTGCCATTTCGACGTTCGGCGGCGAAGTGGTCGAGAATTCCTATGTCGCCAGCCAGCATTTCAACAGCTGGCTCGATGAGGCGAAGGCCGAACGTGACCTCGGCTGGAACGCGGGTATCCACCAGAACGGCAAGCAGCTCGAAGTGTCGGTGATCGACAGCCACGGCAAGCCGCTCGGCGGGGCAAAAGTGACTGCCCATGTCATGCATCCGCTCGGCCTCGAAGCCGATCGCGACTTGACGTTCACCGAACAGCGTCCGGGTACTTACGTCGCGCCGCTCAATCCGGGACGTTGGCAGGTTCATGTTGATGTCGTTGCCGACGGCCATCGCTGGCGCACGGTCAGCGAGCTTGCGGGCGGGACGGGGTCCTGATGGCAAGCGTCGCTCAGGGAACGGACGGGACCGGCGGCGATCTGGCACACAGCATGTTGGCGGTGCCCGCCATGCATTGCGCAGCATGCATTTCCAAAGTTGAAGGCGCGCTCTGCAAGCTCGACGGCGTGGAAAGCGCGCGGGTCAATCTGACCGCGCGCCAGGTCGAAGTGGTTCACGGGCCTTCGGTTTCGGTGCCCGATTTTATTGCTGCCCTCGCGCTCGTCGGTTACGAGGCGCAGCCTCGGTATCAGGGTGAGGAAGTCGCCTCGGCGGTAAAGCCGCTGCTCGGACCGCTGGCGGTTGCGGCCTTTGCCTGCATGAACGTGATGCTGCTGTCGGTGTCGGTCTGGTCGGGGGCGGACGGTTCGACGCGGACGCTGTTCCACTGGCTGTCGGCCGGGATCGGCGTTCCGGCCATTCTCTATTCCGGTCGGCCGTTCTTTTCCTCGGCGGTGCGGGCTCTGCGCCATTTCACTACCAACATGGACGTTCCGATCTCGATCGGCGTGCTGCTGGCGACGTGCCTTTCGTTTTACGAGACGGTCACCGGCGGCGCCGAAGCCTGGTTCGACGGAACGCTCATGCTGCTCCTGTTCCTTCTCGCGGGACGGGCTCTGGATGCGATGATGCGCGACCGGGCCCGGGCGGGTGTGGACGCACTGCTGCGGCAGGCGCCGGGCGGAGCGATGATCGTGGCGAGCGACGGAACCACCGGCTGGGTGGCTTCGGACGGCTTGCGTCCGGGCATGGTCATGCGCGTCGCGGCGGGCGAACGCCTTGCCGCCGATGGCGTGATCGTTGCCGGGCGCAGCCGGTTCGACCAGTCGCTGCTGACCGGTGAAAGTGCGCCGGTGCATCTTGGTGCCCATATGGTGCCGGACGAGATCGCCGGCGACGACATGGTGGGGAGCGTGTCTCCGGCTGCGGCTTTCGTGCTTGCCGGGACGCTCAATCTTGAAAATCCGGTCGATGTGCGGGCGACCGCGACCGGGACCAATACCGCGCTGGCCGAGATCGCACGCCTTATGGAAGCGGCGGGGCAGGGACGATCGACCTATGTGCGGATCGCCGATCGCGCCTCGCGGCTCTATGCCCCGGTGGTGCACACGCTGGCGGGCCTGAGCTTTGCCGGATGGATGCTGGCAGGCGCCGGGATCTACAAGTCGCTGGTCATTGCCATTTCGGTCCTCATCATCACTTGTCCTTGTGCTCTTGGCCTTGCGGTTCCCGTGGCTCAGGTCGTTGCGGCCGGGGCTCTGCTGAAGCGCGGCATTCTGGTGAAGGACGGTTCGGCACTCGAACGGCTCGCCGACGTCAATCGCGCGCTCCTCGACAAGACCGGGACGCTGACGATGGGGCGGCCGGTTCCCGATCCGGCGAGCATTGCCGCATTCGATGATGAGACCGCCGCCGTTGCGCTCGGTCTTGCCAGTCACAGCCGCCATCCCCTGTCGCTGGGGCTCGCCCGCGCGCTCGCCGCACGCGGGGTCCATGCCGCAGACCTGACCGATGTTGTCGAAGTCAGCGGGCGCGGGCTTGAAGGCCGCTGGAACGGCGTTCCGGTTTCGCTCGGACGGCCGCGCGGTGGCGAAGGCATGGCAACCGCGCTCTCCATCGGCAACGCCCCGGTCCGCCTTGTTCGTTTCGCCGATCGTCTGCGCCCGGATTACCGTCAGGCACTTGATGGATTGCAGGCGATGGGGATCGAATGTTCGATCCTGTCCGGGGACAGCATCGGCGCTGTCGCCGAAGTCGCGCGCGAGACCGGCCTGACGGCGCAGGGCGCGGCGCTTCCGGCCGACAAGCAGGAAGCGATCACCCGGCTTCAGGGCGCAGGGCAACGCGTGCTGATGGTCGGCGACGGGCTCAATGACGGGCCCGCGCTTGCTGCGGCCAATGCCTCGATCGCGCCGGGTACGGCAAGCGACGTTGGGCTGCAGGCGGCGGATTTCGTCTTTACCGGGGATTCGCTGCTCGCGCTGCCTCGTGCGGTCGCGGTTGCGCGGAGCACGATGCGGGTGGTCCGGCAGAATTTCGTGATGGCGATCGGATATAACCTTCTTGCCGTTCCGCTGGCCGTTGCCGGGCTCGTCACGCCGCTTTTTGCAGCCGCTGCGATGAGCACCTCGTCCTTGCTGGTCATCGGCAATTCGTTGCGCCTGGCGCGGGGCCCCAGGGATCGTGCGCAGAAGGGGAAGGCGGCATGACCTCGATCGCCTTTCTCATTCCCATCGCGCTCGGCATGGGCCTGTTCGGGCTGGCATCGTTCTTCTGGGCGTTGAAGCGCGGACAGTTCAACGATCTCGACGGTGCGGCGGCGCGCATCCTGATCGATGACGATGGTCCCGAGATCGATCTCGACAAGAAGGGTGAACATCGTGGTGGAGGCAAGGGCGCATGAACCTCATCCACCCTCGGTTAGTATCTCTTCTCTCTCGAAAGTTTTGCCATAGCGCAATGTCGGGGAGCCGATACGCGGATAGTTTCAGGGGCGAAGGGGGTAAACCGGATGTCGCCTGAACATTTCGCAGACTGGATCTATTACCCCGAACTGCTGGCCCAGCCCGTACCTCGGTACACGAGCTATCCGACTGCCGCAGAATTCGGTGACGGCGATTTCTCCGCCAACCAGCGGGAGACGCTTGCCGGTCTTTCCGGCGACGTTTCGCTGTACCTGCATATTCCTTATTGCAAGGACATCTGCTGGTACTGTGGTTGCAACACGGGGGCGGCCAATCGCACGCACCGGCTTGCGGCCTATCTCGATGCGCTGCACGAGGAAATCGAACTGGTTGCCGGGATGCTCGGTCCCCAGGTGCGGGTGACGCGGATTGCTTTTGGCGGGGGAAGCCCCAATGCGATCTCGCCGACCGATTTCGTTCGTCTCGTCGATGCGCTGCTGGTCAATTTTCGGGTTATCGACCCGGTCTTTTCGATCGAACTTGATCCGCGCAGCCTGACACCGGCCTGGCTCATGGCCATCCGCGGGATCGGCGTGATCAAGGCAAGCATGGGCGTGCAGACCTTCGACCCGCGCGTGCAGGAAGCGATCGGGCGGATCCAGCCGCGCGAAACGATCGCGCAAGGTGTCGAAGGGTTGCGCAAGGCGGGGGTCGAATCGATCAATTTCGACCTGATGTACGGCTTGCCGTTTCAGGACGATGCCATTCTGGCCGACACGCTGGATCAGGCGACGGCCATGGGGGCCGATCGCATCGCCTTGTTCGGTTACGCGCATGTCCCGCATCTCCTGCCGCGTCAGCAGCGGATCGACGCGTCGCAATTGCCCGATCAGCGGCAGCGTTTCCGCATGGCGGCCGAAGGGTACACGCGCCTCGTCAATGCGGGCTATCAGCCGGTCGGCTTTGATCACTTCGCACTTCCCGGGGACGGCCTCGCACAAGCGGCCGTCAGCGGAAGCCTGCGGCGGAACTTCCAGGGCTTTACCGATGACACCGCGCCGGTCCTGATCGGCCTTGGTGCCAGCTCGATCAGCGAACTGGGCGGTAGTCTGGTCCAGAACGAGAAGAACGCCGGGCGTTACCGCATGCTGGTAGGCGCGGGGCAATTGTCCGGGCGCCGTGGCTTGATCCGAACAGGGGAGGACCGTCGGCGGGCGCGTCTGATCGAGGCCTTGCTCTGCCAGGGTGAAGCACAGGTCGATGCCGATCTTGCCCGTGCGGCCTTTGATCGGCTCGAACCGTTCCGGGAACGCGGACTGATCCGCTGGGACGGGGATCGGCTGGTTCTTGAACGCGGCAGTGAACCTTATGCACGCTCGATCGCGGCAGTGTTCGACGCCTATCGCCAGGTATCGCGGCAATTCAGCTCGGCGGTCTGAGCATCGATCGTTCCTGATCGGAAGACCTCATGAGAGCCTGCAACGGGATGACCCGTTGCAGGCCTTTCCCTTCCTGCCCGCGGCGAAATCATGATCGATGTCGGGGATTTCGAGCAGGAAATAAGTATGCGGCACATAGGGTGACGGCTGCACAAGAGAGCGTTGCAGGCTAGTTTCCCGCGATCGTAATCGCAGGAACAGAGCCATGAAGCCCATCGAAACCATCATGCGTACCGCTCCGGTCATCCCGGTATTGGTGATCGAGGATGTGGAGCATGCCGTTCCGGTGGCGACTGCGCTTGTTGCCGGGGGCTTGCGCGTTCTGGAAGTCACTTTGCGCACGCCTGCAGGGCTCGAAGCCATCCGCGCTATGAAGGGTGTTGAAGGGGCCATCGTCGGCGCCGGGACCGTTACCAATCCCGACGAGCTCAAGGCGTCGATCGATGCGGGTGCCGAATTCATCGTTTCCCCCGGCCTGACGCCGCGCCTTGGCGAAGCGGCGATTGCCTCGGGCATTCCCTTCCTTCCGGGGACGGCCAATGCCGCCGACATCATGCTGGGGCTCGATCTTGGCCTTTCGCATTTCAAGTTCTTCCCGGCGGCAACGTCCGGCGGGCTTCCCGCGCTCAAGGCACTGGCGGGGCCGTTCCACACCGCGAAATTCTGCCCGACAGGCGGCGTTACCCAGGCAAGTGCAAGTGACTGGCTGGCCTTCGATCCCGTGCTGTGCGTGGGAGGCAGCTGGCTGGTAGCCAAGGGGGAGCCCGATGTCGTCGCGATCGAGGCGGCTGCGCGGGCAGCGGCGACATTGGCTCGCTGACGTAGGGGCATTGTGGCAAAGAGGGGATCCCGTCCGGATTCGGGCGGCAGGCGCGGACAATCCCGCAAGGGACGTTCGGCAAACGGGGAGAAGCAGGCGATGAAGACGGTTGGAGCCTTGCGGGAGAGGTTGCAGCGTCTCCACGAACGGACGGCCGAAACGCCGCTGTTCAATCCGGTGTTCCAGTTGAGCCACGATCTGTCGCGGCTGCTGGAAGGAGGTTCGCTCGATCTCGACGATATCGAGCGGCTGGTCGCCGAACTCGAATGCGAGGCTTTGCAAAGCCGGGCCGCGCGGCTTCGGCGGTTGGTCGCGCCGACCGATCCAGAGGATAACCTTGCCCGGATTACCGCTCTTCTCAACGAAGAGGACGGCTTTTCGGAATTCCGCAAGCGTTGGGAACGGCCGCTGCTTCACGCCGTTTTTACCGCGCATCCGACGTTCCTGCTGACACCGGGCGATGCTGATGCGGTTGCCGATGCTGCATTGGCCGACGATCCGATGGCAGCGACGGTCTGCTCGGTTTCGGGTTCGGGGCCGAAGATCACTCTGGAATTTGAACATGGCGAGGCGCTCGATGCGATCGAACGCGCCGCTGCCGCACGCGACCTGATTTCGGCAAAGCTGCTGGGCCATGCGAGGTCGCGCTGGCCGGGGCGCTGGCTCGATTTCCGCCCGCTGCCGTTCCGTTTCGCCACCTGGGTCGGCTATGACATGGATGGGCGGACTGACATCAGTTGGTCGACCTCGATCCTCTTCCGTCTGCGGGAAAAAGTTCGTCGGCTCGGGACGTATGTCGATCGGCTGGCGGCGATCAATCCGTCGCACGGCGTTCTCGAAACTCTCGTCGCCGGGCGGGATCAGGCTGCGGCGATGGCCGAGTTGCTGTCCCAACCCCTGACCGATCCCGAAGTGCTCTCGGCGGTCGCTAACCGCCTGACGGCAGATGATCCGGCAAAGCTGCTGAGCCTCAAGCCGATCATTGCCGCGCTCGACGATGATGCCCATGCGGCGACGGGAGACGCGGCGATTGCCTATGCGACGCTCGCTTCGGCCATGCGCGCCGATGGACTGGGCATGGGCTGGATTCACTTCCGGGTGAACTCGTCCCAGCTTCACAACGCCTTGCGCCGCCGGATCGATCCCGACGATACGCTCGATTTGGGCAGTCGCGGTGCCTTGTCGCGCCTTCGCGAAGTGCTGGCAGAGGCAAAGCCCCTGCGCGTCAATTTCGGGGCGCTTGCCATCGAGACGTCGACCGCGATGCGGCAGTTCCTCGTCATGGCGCAGATCCTGCATCACGTCGACGCCGACGCGCCGATCCGCATGCTGATCGCCGAATGCGAACAGCCGCAGACGGTGCTGGCCGCGCTCTATTTCGCGCGCCTGTTCGGTGTCGAGGACAAGGTCGACGTGTCCCCGCTGTTCGAGACCGAGACGGCGCTCGAACATGGCGGACGTTTCCTCGAAGCCTTGCTCGCCGAGCCTGCCTATCGCGAATATGCGCGAGTGCGCGGGCGCGTGTCGATCCAGACGGGCTTTTCGGATGCCGGGCGCTTCCTCGGGCAGATCCCGGCGGCGCTGGCGATCGAGCGTCTGCAGGGGCGGCTGGCCGATGCCATGCGCAATCACGGGCTGACCGATGTCGCGGCGCTGATTTTCAACACCCATGGCGAGAGCATGGGGCGTGGGGCCCATCCCTCGGGCTTCGTCGATCGTCTGACCTGGCCGCTCAGCCGCTGGGCGCGTCATCGGTTCGCCCGTGCGGAAATCACCATCGAACCCGAAGCCAGTTTTCAGGGCGGGGACGGCTATCTCTTTTTCCGCAATGACGACCTGGCCTTGGCGACGCTGACCCGGATTGCCGAAGCCGAGGCGCAGCTTGGCGGCGAATACCAGAACGATCCGTTCTACGACCGGACCGATCTCAGCCTCGATTTCTACCGCTCGATCCGGCGCGTGCAGCGCGAGCATCTGCAAAGCGCGACGTATTCGCGCGCGGTCACGGCCTTTGGCCTCGGCATGCTCAAGAGCACCGGCAGTCGCGTGTCGCGGCGTCAGTCGGACATCAATGCCGACCGGTCGATGAGCTTGCGGCAGATCCGCGCGATCCCGCACAACGCGATCCTGCAACAGATCGGCTATGCAGTGAACGTGATCGCCGGGGCCGGGACGGCTGCGGGGGACGAGATCGAGGCGATCGCCGAACTTCTGGCCCATTCGGAACGCGGACGGCAACTCGTCCGCCTGCTGCGCACAGCCAACGGGCTTGCCTCGATCAAGACAGTGGGCGCGTTCGGAGAACTGTTCAATTCGGCCTATTGGGCCAGCCGTCCCTATCGCGGCACTGAGACCCAGCTTGAACACGGTTGCGTCGGGCTGGCAGAATATCTGACCAAGGACGACAGGGCAGGGGTGTTCCGTCGTCTGGCTTCGCGCCTGCGGGTCGACTGGATGAAGCTGCACCGGCTCATGGCGATGTTGCCGGGGCTTGCCACCGATCGCGATCCGCTGGCCGATGAACAGCGGCGGACGATCGGCCTGTTGCAAGCGGTGCGCCTGACGCTGCTCATGCACATGTTCCTTCGCGCGGTCGAAGTTCCGGTGTTCTCGCGCGCCAACGATGTCAGCCGCGAAGACGTGCTGGAAATGGTGCTGTCCCTGCGGGTCGATGATGCGCTGGCGCAATTGCGGCGCGCCTATCCGGTGATCGAACCCCGCATCGGCGATTTCCAACTCGACGAGCCGACCGATTACCCGGACCGCGATGCGGAGGATTACAGCGCGATCCGCGCGCGCTTCATCGATCCGATCGATCGATCCCACGCATTGAACCTGCGGATTGCGGTGGCCATCGCCAATCACTTTGGCGCACACGGTTAAACCTGCCCTGCGGGATCGCACGAGGCGGGACGAAAGGTGCTTGCGCTGTCCGGGGTGACCGATAAAGGATCACCCCGATACGGCTGCATCAGTCAGAAACGGCCGACCGACGGGTGAGAATGTCGTGACAGGAACCTGCCGCCCCGTATCGAGGCGGTCTGCGGCCTTTTGAGGAGCGGCATGGAAAAATACGATCTCGTCGTCATCGGCAGTGGTCCGGCCGGGCGCCGCGCGGCAGTGCAGGCCGCCAAGCTCGGCAAGCGGGTTCTGGTGATCGAGGGACGGCAAAGAGTGGGCGGCGTGTCGGTGCATACCGGTACCATTCCGTCCAAGACCTTGCGCGAAACCGCTCTCAATCTTTCCGGCTGGCGCGAGCGGGGGTTCTATGGCGATTCCTATCGCGTCAAGCAGGACATCGACGGCGGGGACTTGTCCATCCGCCTTGCCAAGACGCTCGAGCACGAAGTGAACGTGCTGGAGCACCAGTTCCACCGCAACCAGATCCAGACGATGACCGGCGTGGCTCGCTTCGGCGGCCCCAATGAACTTATCGTGCTTCGCGCCGACGGCAGCGAAGTCAATGTCGAGGGCGAGCGGATCCTGATCGCCGTCGGGACCGTTCCGCACCGCCCGGCCAACATTCCCTTTGACGATGTCAGCGTGATCGACAGCGATCGCGTCGTCGAAATGCCGCGTGTCCCACGCAGCCTGACCGTCGTCGGAGCCGGGGTCATCGGCATCGAATATGCGACGATCTTTTCCGCGCTCGACGTGCCGGTCACGCTGGTCGAACCGCGAGACCGTTTTCTGGAATTCATCGACCGCGAGATCATCGACGAATTCATCCATGAATTGCGCGATCGCGGCATGGTCGTTCGCATGGGTGTCGCTGTCGAGAAAGTCGAAAAGGGCGAAGACGGCTGGGTCACGACGACTCTGGCCGACGGGCGCTCGATCCGGACCGAAATGCTGCTCTATGCGGCCGGGCGCTCGGGCGCGACGGCAACGCTCGATCTTGAAAAGTGTGGTCTTTCGGTCGACAAACGCGGGCGGATCGCAGTTGATCCGGCCACCTGCCAGACCGCCGTGCCGCATATCTATGCCGCCGGTGACGTCATCGGCTTCCCCAGCCTTGCCTCCACGTCGATGGAACAGGGGCGAATCGCGGCCTGTCATGCTTTCGACCTGCCGTTGCCGCCAGCGCCGCACTATTTCCCCTATGGGATCTATTCGGTGCCGGAAATCTCGACCGTCGGCATGACCGAAGAGGAAGTGAAGTCGCGCGGCATCCACTATGAAGTGGGGATCGCCCGTCTTCGCGAAACCTCGCGCGGGCATATCATGGGCCTCAATTCGGGTGTCATGAAGCTGATCTTCTCGCTCAAGACCCGTCGCCTGCTTGGTGCGCATATCATGGGCGAAGGGGCGACCGAACTGGTTCACATCGGTCAGGCGGTGCTCAATCTCAAAGGCACGCTCGATTTCTTTATCGAGAACACCTTCAATTTCCCGACTCTCGCCGAAGCGTACAAGATCGCCGCGCTCGATGCCTGGAACCGGATGCCGAAATAACGGGGATCAGCATCTATCTATCCATGAAACACCGGATTTCACGAATGCCTATAGAGGCTTGCGTGCCTCTATGGCGCATTCGTCAATGTCCCAGGTTTCATCGTGGAATCTGCTTTTTTCTTCCACGGCATTGAACATGTTGATGCCTGAATCCCCGAAAGTGCACCTTCGGATATCGACGAACCCGACCTTTTCGAGTTCGCTGAAAATTGACTTTTCATCCCACATCCACAGATGGGCGGAATTGCCCATGAATTCGCGGATCGCTCCCTTTGCGCTCTGCGCGCGGGTCTCCTTCCCGAGAAGGCAAGAGCGCAGGAAATCAGGAGCGGCTGACGAATCGTGATCGGCATCGCCGATGTATTTTTTTGCCCGCCCAAGAAGATCGGGGACGATGAGGCGAAAGACCCCTCCGGGGGCAAGCATGGTATAGGTATTGGTGATCGCGGTTCTGAAGTCGTTGAGACTCAAATGCTCAAGGACATGCGATGCATAGGCTCCTCTGGCAGTCCCTGGCGCAACAAGGGGGCCTTTCCTGATATCTCCAAATTTTACGCTATCAGGAAAACGGGCGGAGTTTCCCGAAAAAATGGATGAGATCAGATTTCCGATTGCCGGAATTCTTTCGATCCATAGAGTCGGTGAAGCATCGAAATTAAGCCAACCTTCTCCGGCGGAGAAACCGCATCCGTATTGCACAAAAACCATGACTGCACCTCACGCTGCATTCATTCCAGTGCGACCGTAAGGTAAGGTTATAATATTATTTCATAATATTATTCGGAATGTAATTGACTGATTAACACGAGTTTTAATTGCTGTCAATTTTCATTTCTTTTTCGATTTCAAACACGATATTTGTTTTTATACAAATGGTTATGGGACTATGCGCGGGTTCAGCGCATGCAATCGTGTTGATCGCTGGTTCGACTGGCTTTCCCGGCAGGAAGGCCGGCACGTGGTCCGCGCTTCCAGGGGGCGCCAGCCTTGCTTCTCGCCGACTGCGTCTGCTGCGGGAATCGCATTGCCATGCCGCGCGGATCGTCTCCGCGCAGTTTCCCGCAAGGGTCATCAGATGTATTGGCGGCTTAAGGTGGGTTAGCCAATGAACATGCGCCCGTGGCGGACCGGCCGCTGCGGCGCGTTGAAGATGGCACCCGCAGAAAGGCGGCTGCCGCGCACGACCAGCAGGATCAGGTCCCCGGCCTCGATCCGCACGTCTTCGCCGGGATGCTGGATCGACTGACCGCCTTCGCGGTCGATCTGGACGATGAAGAAAGCGCCGTTCCCGCGCCGCTCCGCCTCGCCGACGGTAAGGCCGGTCAGGGCGCCGCGTTCACCGGCCGTCACGACTTCGAGATCGAGGCCGAAGTCGTTGAGGTTGCGTTTGACCGCACCGATTTCGAGCGTGTCGCCCAGAACGCTTTCGGTCGCGGGGAAAAGGATCAATTCGGTAATCCGTTCCGCGCCGATGTGCGTGGGCAGCACGACTTTGTCGGCGCCGGCATGGAACAGTTTGCTTTCGGTCGAGGGCGCTTCGCCACGCGCGATGATCTGCACCTTCGGATTGAGATTGCGGGCCGAGAGCGTGATGAAGACATTGGCGGCATCGTCGGGAAGAACGGTCGCCAGGACGCGCGCCCGCTCGATGCCGGCAGCTTTCAACGTTTCTTCGTGCGTCGCTTCGCCGACCAGAGTGAGGAAGCCTGCCGCGCGCGCTTCGTCCGCCTTGCCCGGATCGCGTTCGATGATGAGGAAGGGGTGGCGCGCATCGGTCAGCGCCTTGGCGAGCTGCACGCCGATGCGGCCAAAGCCGCAAACGATGGCATGGGTGTCGAGCCGTTCGATTTCGGTCTGCATACGATCAAGTCCCAGAAGGCGACGGAACTGGAAAAGCGTGAATACCTGCACCAAGGCACCGGTCAGCACGATCATGCCGGTACATCCGAGCACGATCGTCATGGTGGTCCACACGCGCAGGAAAGTCGTGTCGATCGGCCGGACTTCGCCATAGCCGACCGAATAGATGGTCAGCAGCACCATGTAGGCCGCGTCGCTGAGCGGCCAGCCGGCAATGACATATCCGATCGTGGAGGCGATGAAAACGATCGTCACATAGACGACGGTGCCGGACAGAAGCTTGATCGGCGAGGCAAGAACGCCGCCGGTTCCCTGTGTCGAACCGACATAGGCCGCACTCGGATACTTTGGTTCCTGCGTTGGTGGTTGGCTTGCCATGAAATCCCCGTCCGACGCCGGGTGTGGCGCAGGGCCTGTCGCTTGTCCAGCGTCGAGGCGTCATTCTCCCCTCAGGGCGATTTCGCAGGCGATTTTAACCGTATGGGGAGAGGCATGACCGCCGTGGGCCCCAAGAAAAAAGGGGCGTCACCAGTCCGGTTCCGCCCCTTTTCGATCGGTCTGGCCCAAGGGCCGAAAGTGCTTACTTGGGGGAGAGCACCATCAGCATCTGGCGGCCTTCCATGCGTGGGAACGCTTCGACCTTCGCGATTTCCGCGACATCGTCCTGCACGCGGCGCAGGAGGTTCATCCCCAACTGCTGGTGCGAGAGTTCGCGACCACGGAAGCGCAGGGTGACTTTCACCTTGTCGCCTTCTTCAATGAAGCGGTGCACGTTGCGCAGCTTCACGTCATAGTCGTGGTCGTCGATGTTCGGACGCATCTTGATCTCCTTGATCTCCTGCGTCCGTTGGGTCTTGCGTGCGGCATTGGCCTTTTTCTGCGCCTCGTATCGGTACTTGCCGACGTCGAGGAACTTGCACACCGGCGGATCGGCATTGGGCGATACCTCGACGAGGTCGAGTCCGACCTCTGCGGCCTGCTCGATCGCTTCGCGAGTATACATGATGCCGAGGTTTTCGCCTTCCTCATCGATCACACGCACCTTGGGCGTGTTGATCATGTGGTTGTAGCGAGGCCCGCTCTTGACTGGGGGCGCCATCATGCGCCGGGGTGGGGGAGCTATTTTCAGGTCTCCTGTTGTGGAACTTATAGGCGGCAAATTGATCGCACGCTCATATCATATCGCGGCGACAGTTAAAGGGCCAAGAGAAACTCGGTGCAATTGGATGCTCCGATCGCACGGCGGGGTGAAAATATCCCGAATTTTTCGGCTCGTACCTGCTCAGGCGGTCTCTTTCCAAACGGGAAAACGGGCTACGCGCGTGCCTGCCGGGACCAGTGCGTCGATGCTGCGGGCGGGGTGCATGGCGGCAAGGATCGCCGGATCGGCCGCGTCGAGTCCCCCGGTCAAGGTCCCGAAAGCCGGGAGAATCAAGCGGGTATCGCTGGCAACGACGCAAGGGCGCCGGATCGCACGACCTCTTTGCACGATGCGCAGGCGGGGATGGAAGTGCCCCGAGAGTTCTCCCCGAGTCTCTCCCGCACGCGCTTCGTGGCGCAGGACCATGCCCGCAAGGTCGAGTTCCTCGACATGGGTGCCCGGGATCGTCGGGGCAGCCGGATCGTGCACACCCTTTTCATCGTGATTCCCGGTTATCCACACCCAGTCGGTCGCCCGAGTGAGCGTGGCGAGCATCCCGGCGGTATGTGGGTCGAGTCGCGCAGGCCCCGCCGCATCGTGGAAATTGTCCCCGAGGCAAAAGACCCGCCGCGCTCCCGTCAAGCGGAGGGCATGGGCCAGCCGTTCCAGCGTTTCCCGGCTGTCATAGGGGGGAAGCATCTGTCCATGGCGGGCAAAGTGGCTCGCCTTTTCGAGATGGAGGTCGGCGACCAGGAGGGCCTGTTCTTCTGTCCAATAGACGGCACGCGCAGTTTCGTTCCCGGTGCCGAGGGCCAATTCGTGCCCGCGAAAGGAAAATGATGCGAACGGAACGGGAACCATCGCTTGCCCTTGCCGCAGGGCGCCAAGCTTGGCAAGGCCGGGCCGAAACATCGAGGACAGGATGACCGAGACGATCCCTCAAGCTGACTGGACCGACGCGACCGCGCGTGCGCGGGTCTGGTTCGAATCCCTGCGCGATCGCATCTGCGCCGCATTCGAAGCGATCGAACGCGAAGCAGGCAGCGATGCGTGCTTTACCTATACGCCGTGGAATCGCGAGCATGCCGGGGAACCCGTCGAAAACGGCGGCGGCGGGGTACAGGGCCTGATGAAAGGCAAGGTCTTCGAGAAAGTCGGAGTCAATGTCTCGACCGTCGGCGGGGTGTTCAGCCCCGAATTCGCCCGGACCATCAATGGAGCGGATCCGGAAAACCCGACCTTTACCGCCACCGGCATCAGCCTGGTCGCGCACATGGCCAATCCGCATGTCCCGGCCGTGCATATGAACACCCGGTTCCTGACCACGCGCAAGGCGTGGTTCGGCGGCGGCGGCGATCTCAATCCGCCGATCCCCTATGACGAGGATACCGCCGAGTTCCATGCCGCGTTCAAGGCTGCCTGCGACGCGCATGACGAGGGCTATTATCCCCGGTTCAAGGCGTGGGCCGACGACTATTTCTATATTCCCCATCGCCGTGTCCACCGCGGGGTCGGGGGGATTTTCTACGATCATCTCGAATGCCCGGACATGGACGGGTTCGAAGCCAACTTCGCCTTTACCCGCGATGTCGGTGAAGCCTTTCTCGACGTGTTCCCCCGTCTGGTCCGTCGCCGCATGGGGATGCCGTTCACCGAAGCGGAAAAGCACCAGCAACTCGTCTGGCGCGGGCGTTATGCCGAATTCAATCTGGTCTACGATCGCGGCACGCTGTTCGGGCTCAAGACCGGCGGCAATATCGACGCGATCCTGATGAGCCTGCCGCCCGAAGCGATCTGGGCCTGAAAGGGAGCGATATGGCGATTTCCCATGATCCGGCCAACGCGTCTCTGGCGCACGGTTTCCATGCGGTCGCGCCCGGCGATCTGGCTGCGGTCGTCACCGCGCTCGAAATGCGTGAGCCGCCCGAATATGTGCGGCGGTTACAACCCGAGCCCGACGTGCCTTTGCAGATGGTGCGTTGGACCGACTGTGAAGCCGAACGCTATCGCTTGCTCTATCGCCGCATCGGTGCGCCGTGGCTGTGGTGGTCGCGCCTCGCGCTCGAGGATGCGGCGCTTGAGGCGATCATTCACGATCCGGCTGTCGAGCTTTATGCGGTGATCGACCGCGCGCGTGTCGAAATCGGCATGCTCGAACTCGATTTCCGTACCGAAGGTGCCTGTGAAATCGCCTTTTTCGGGTTCGTCCCCAAGGCGACAGGCAACGGCTTTGGCAAATGGTTGATGCGGCGGGCATTGCAGCGGGCATGGCGGGACGGGATCGAGCGGGTCTGGGTCCATACCTGCACGCTCGACGATCCGCGCGCAGTGGCCTTTTACCGCGCGCAAGGCTTCGAGCCCAAGGCGCGCTTTGTCGAAGTGTTCCGCGATCCGCGTGCCGCCGGCCTGTTGCCCGCGGACATGGGGGCGCTTCACCCGTTGATCGTGGACTGATCCGACGGGCCTCCCAGACGGGAGGCGACTACCGCGACAAGTGCGGCGCCTGCCACGGGCATCAGGTTGAGATGCAGGGGCAGGGCCGCCGCGCGCGTCGCCAATGGAGCGAACCACAAGAGGACCAGCGCGATCTTTTCGAACGGGCGCCAACCACGCATCCGGGCATCGGTGAGCACCCATGCGACCGGCTGGATCAGGAACGGAAAGTCGTAACTGAACAGATAGGGTGAGGCGATTGCCGTCGTTGCCAGCATGAGGGCGCCGGTCCCGGCATCGGCCCCACGGCGCCGGGTCACGCGCCAGAGCAGCCCGGCGCAGGCCAGCGTGATCGCGGCCTGCCCGACCATCGGGACAAGGCCCGGTCCGGCCAGAACGCGCAGCGCAGCATAGGGTGTTGCCATGCGCAGGAAGAACTCCCCGCCCGTCTGGGCCATCAGCACTTCGCTGACCCGGAAGCTGTCGGGCCATGCCGCCCATGTTCCCGGGCCGAAGACCGCGAGAGAAAGGCCGCAGAGCATCAGGGCGGAAGCTGCTCCGGCTCCCAGTGCGCGCCACCGCCGTCCGGCCAAGAGCCAGAGCGGAACCAGCAGGGCAAGGTGCGGCTTGATGACAAGAGCGCCGAACAGAGCCCCGGCCAGCATTTCGGATCGGGCGAGGGCGAGCACACCGCCCACCAGCAGGGCGCCGGTGACAAAACCGTTCTGCGCATGGCTTGCGGCGAGATAGGCGCCGGGGAAAGCGAGGACGACCAGCGGGTCTTTGGGCAGGAGCTGCCGGCAGACGAGAAACCACACGACCCAACCCGCGGCAGCCCATGCGAGCCATGCCGACGGATAGGACAAAAAGCCGAGCGGCGCGGTCAGGAAAAGGTAAGGCGGCGGATTGACATAGGCGACCATCTGTCCGGTGTGGCTTGCCATCTGGGCTGCATGTTCGGCGACAAGGTCATAGGCACGCCACGGCGTCCCCCGCAGCACCAGTCGCCCCGCGCCCCAGAAGGCGAGAAAGTCGCTGCCCACGCGGCCGGTCGCTTCGCCGAAGACGCGGGCCAGCATGGGAAGGTAAGCCAGGAGGACGAAGACCGCGAAGACCCGCGAACGGGGGCGGTCGGGCCATGCATTGGCTCGCAGTGCCGCGATCAGGCCTGTGGTGGGCGAGGAGGACGCGGTTTTGTCCCCATCGCCGAGGTCGTCCGCCCGATGGCGTGCCATGCCTGTTGTCCGCCCGAACATGACCGAGGGTTAACCATGAAATAATGAAGGAAAGGTATTCGCCGGGCGCCTTTTCCCTTGCTCTCGGCAAGGCGCTCGGCCCATCTTGGGGCCATCATGCTGCGCCAGTACGAACTTGTCGAACGTGTTCTCTCTTATGCCCCCGATGCGGATGAGGCGATGCTCAACCGCGCCTATGTCTATACCGTGCAGAAACACGGGACGCAGAAACGGGCGAGCGGCGACCCCTATTTTTCCCATCCGGTAGAAGTCGCCGGGTTGATGACCGAGCTCAAGCTCGATCAGGAAACCATCATGACCGCGCTGCTCCACGACACGGTCGAGGACACGCTGGCAACGACCGAGGAAATCGAACGCCTGTTCGGCGCCAATGTCGCCCGGCTGGTCGACGGGGTAACCAAGCTTTCCAAGATCGAGACGATGACGGAAAGCGAGCGCGCGGCGGAAAACCTGCGCAAGTTCCTGCTGGCGATGAGCGAGGACTTGCGCGTCCTCCTGGTCAAGCTCGCGGACCGGTTGCACAACATGCGGACGCTGCATTTCATCCGCAGCGAGGACAAGCGTCGGCGCATCGCGCGCGAGACGATGGAAATCTATGCCCCGCTCGCCCAGCGGGTCGGCATGTACGAATACATGCGCGAGATGCAGATGCTCTCGTTCCAGCAACTCGAGCCGGAAGCCTATGCGACGATCACCGGACGGCTCGAAGCGATCCGGACCGAGGGCGAGGGCGAAGTCGATACCATCGCGCTGGCGTTCAAGCAGGCGCTTGCCGGAGCAGGCCTGAGCATCGAAGTCGCAGGCCGCGAAAAGCACCCCTATTCGATCTGGAAGAAGATGGCCGAGCGGCATGTCTCGTTCGAACAGATCACCGATATCATGGCGTTCCGCGTGCTGACCGATACGGTCGAGGACTGCTATGCGGCGCTGGGTGTCCTGCACCAGACCTGGCAGATGATCCCCGGGCGGTTCAAGGACTATATCTCCACGCCGAAGATGAACGGCTATCGCAGCCTGCATACTTCATTGATCTATTCCAATGCGATGCGCGTCGAAGTTCAGATCAAGACACGGGAAATGCACCAAACCAACGAATACGGTCTGGCTGCGCATTGGGCCTACAAGCAGGGGGGCACGCAACCCGACGCGCAAGTCGGCTGGCTGCGCGACCTTATCGAAATTCTCGACGCCAGCAGCGATGCCGAAGAACTGCTCGAAAACACGAAGATGGCGATGTACCAGGATCGCATCTTCGCTTTCACACCCAAGGGTTCGCTGTTTCAGCTGCCCAAGGGGGCGACGCCGATCGACTTTGCCTTTGCCGTTCATACTGATCTGGGGGCGGCGGCCGTCGGGGCGAAGATCAACGGGCGTCACGTTCCCTTGCGCACGCCGCTCGTCAATGGCGACGTGGTCGAAATCATCAAGAGCCGGACGTCCGAGCCGCAGCTTTCGTGGTTGTCCTTTGCCGTGACGGGCAAGGCACGCGCAGCGATCCGTCGCGCCGTGCGCCAAAAGGAACGCGCCGAGATCGCCGCAATCGGGCGCAAGCTCTATGACGAGATCGTTGAGCGCCTGCCTTCGAACATCGGCAAAAAGGCTCTGGCCGAAGCGGTCAAGCGGTTGAAGCTGGGCAGCGAGGAAGACCTCATGGTCGCCATCGGACAAGCACGGCTCGATGATCGGCAGGTCATGGAGGCACTCATGCCGGGCAGTGCCGCGCACATGCCCGAAGCCGAGGATTGGCCCAAGCAGAAGCGCGCGATCGCGGTGCGCGGGTTGACGCCGGGCATGGCGTTCAAGCTGGCCGAATGCTGCCACCCGGTTCCGGGCGACCGCATCGTCGGTCTGCGTCGCCCCGGCATGGGGGTGGAGGTTCACTCGATCGATTGTCTCGAACTGGCGAACGGCGTCGACGCGGACTGGATCGACCTGTCATGGGATGCGCGCACGGACGGCGCGATCGGTCGCCTGCGTGCCGAGCTTTACAACCGCCCCGGCACTCTGGCGGAAATGGCGGGGATCTTTGCCAAGAACCACGCCAATGTCGTCAATCTGGAAATGACGCAGCGCGAAAATCCGTTCCACACCTATGTCATCGACCTGGAAGTGCGCGACCTTGCCCACCTGACCCGCATCATCAGCGCATTGCGGGCCAGTGACGCGATCGCGCAGGCCGATCGGATATGATCCCTGCCTGAAAAGTGTCTGGCCTAAAACCCGAGGGTAACGTCAACCATGTCGCCCTCGGACAGGGCTTCGGCCTTGCGGATCTTGGCGCTCACCGGAATGGCCCAGCCGGTGTCGCGCAAGGGGAAGGCGGACGTATCCCATTGGCTTTCGCCGATTTGGATGCGCACCTTGATCGCGCCGAAGCCCCGTCTGCGCCCCAGTTCCAGCCGTTGCATCAATGCATGGGCGGACAGCGCTTCATCGACGGGGGAGGGCACAGTGATGAAGTGCCAGCTCCCCTGGCTTTCATTCTGCCAGCGCCAGAGCGGCGTGGTGAAATGGTGGACTTCTCCGGTCATGGCGCGCGTCGGATCGGAACCGGCACGTTGCAGGCATCGACGCCGCCAGCAGGTTTCACGAAAAAGCGGTCGCGGCGATTGGCCCGGGCGTCGGCATAGCGGGCAAACGTCGGGCCGGTGGTGGCAAGCGCCTGATAGGTCGGAAGGCCGGTCACGTCGGTGCCGTTGCGGATCGACAGAATCGGAACCCGTTCGCCTGGTGTTGCATAGAACCCGATCGGACCAGTCCCGCGCGGAAGGCTGGAAAGCCACTCGATCCCCTCGATCACGCGGCCGACAAGGGCGATGTTGCGGTCAAGCTGACGTGGAGCCTGCCCGATGACGGCATAGAGTTCGGCGCCGCTGCCTGTGTCGGGCGGATTGTCGCGGCCGACGCCGACCATGCCATAGCAATGGAGCGGCCATGCATGATCCTTGTCGAGCCCCATCGGCCAGCCGCCGATGATCCGCGTTTCGGGGGCATAGGCATCGGCCCCGAACGACGGAGCGGATTCGATTCCGGCAGGCAGGGCAAAGCGCGGCGTGACGTAGGCGCCCTCGCTGTTTTCCAAAAGACCGGAGGGCACGGGCTTCGCCTTGGCCTTGTCATCGCCTTCGGGATCACCCCATTGCACGACGTAATTGTCCTGCAGCCGGTTGATGCTCATCCCGTCCCACCAGTGCGCGGCGGCGAGCTTGCGGATATTGCCGATCCAGCCTTGCGCAAAGGGCGCAGGCAACAACTGGATCACCACGCGCCGTGCATGTCCCGCTGTATCGGGTGCCAGATCCATGACCAGAAGATCAGACGGCGCGATCGCCACCCATTCCCCGGCCGCGGCACTCGCTACGATGTCGGGCGGCGTCAACGGCCCGTCAGTCCCCTTCGTGGCCGCAAAGGTCTCTCCCGAAAACCCCACCAAGGCGCTCAAACCGACCGACAAAAGCGCCACGCGCCACGAACGATGCGAAAAAATGCTCATACCCCCACCATGCCAGTGCACATGCCCTTGCGAAACCCCCACCTTCCCGCTAGGGCGCTGCCTCTTCCAGTGCATGCGGAGCGGTGGCCGAGTGGTCGAAGGCGCTCGCCTGGAAAGTGAGTATACGTCAAAAGCGTATCGAGGGTTCGAATCCCTCCCGCTCCGCCATTTACCATCGCCAAGTGATGCAACACCTTGCTAAAGTGCAATATTTTGAGGTGTTGGCAGGTCATTCTCGCCCAATCACAACCTTGGATATCCAACTGATACCACGCAATTGGGGGTAAAGGTGGGGGTAGCTTTTCTGATATGGGGTTTCGACCGTGCCCACGGCGGCATGCCCACAGTACCCGATTCCAGATACTGACCGGTAGAGGCAGCAAGAACTCTCCCGTTGGTTTTCCAGCCATTCCATGGGTGCGGGGGGCATCCCGCGGGGGCCCAATCGCAGGTAACGCACCACCTTGATAGAGTTCTGGCGGCTAGACTTGGTTCCCGTCTGCAGGTTGCTCCCGAAGGGCCTCGTACAGTTGTCCCGGGCCGAGGAGAATGTCCTTAAGCCCATCTCTAACCAATGAGCTATTGAGTGCCTGTGTACTCATGGCTCCATGGGCAGTCAGGGCATCCATGACCGCATTCATGATTTCATTGGCCAATGCAGGTGAAGCGGCAAACTGGGATTTGGAATTGTTCCGCGCCTGAACGCGCAACACCTCCGACTCCAGCAATTTCCCCTTGATGACATTGTTTACATAGATGAGTTGGTCCCCATCTGTCAGGTCGCCTTCGAACAGGTCGTTCACCTTGGCGATGATCTCGGCCAGCAAGGCCTTTTCTTTGTCCTGCACAGCGCCGCTGCCCGGACCTGTGATGGGGGCCAGTGGCGTCTTCTCACCGCCTGTCACGCTGATGTTGCGCTTTCCCAGGTCCTTTAGCGTGTGGTGCGTCAGACGTACGCCTGACAGATCCACGCCGTCGCGCTCACGGCCGAACTCCAGCAACGGGATCAGGCGCTTATAGAACATGAAGCGCTTTTCGATCTCGGTGCTGTGAAAGTCGATGATCTGCGACAGGAACATGTAGAGGCTCACGAAAGCCTGCATGTCGTTCTTGAACAGCAACAGGACGTTGACTTCGTCCTTGGCATCGTTGGCCGCCTTGGGCTTGTCGTTGGCCAGCGCGTCCTTCCAGCGCGAAAAGGCGTCCTTGTATTGGATGAGCAGGCGCTGGGCGACTGGTTCCAACGCGCCATGCAGTTGGCCCTGTGTGGCGCTCGGGTCGAGTTCAACCCGAACCAGTCGATCAACCTCATGGTTGTCATAGTGGCCCGAGGCATCGAGTTTGGCGCGCAGGTCGAAGATGAGGTTCGGATCTGTGGTAGCCGCGATCTCGGCTGTGTCGTAGTAGGTGCGGAAGGCCTCCAGCACCTCTTCGGAACTGTTCACGAAATCGAGGATATAGGTCGTGTCCTTGCCCGGATAGGCACGATTGAGGCGCGAAAGAGTCTGAACCGCCTGAATGCCCGCCAGCCGCCGGTCGACATACATGCCGCACAGCAAGGGCTGGTCAAAGCCGGTCTGGAACTTGTTGGCCACCAGCAGGATCTTGGCGTCTTCATCGGTGAAGGCCTCGCGGATGTCACGCCCCTTCAGCGTCGGGTTCAGCTTGGCGCTGGTTTCCGTCAGCGGTTCGTCATCATCACCCTCTGGATTATCCACCTCGCCCGAGAAGGCCACCATCGTCGCCATGCGATAGCCCTGTGACTTGATGTAGCGGTCAATCGCCTGCTGCCAGCGCACCGCCTCGATGCGGCTGGCCAGCACCACCATGGCCTTGGCTTTGCCATCCAGCAGCGGCCCCACGTTTTCGCGGAAATGCTCGACGACGATCTGCACCTTTTGCGCGATGTTGTAGGGATGCAGGCGCACCCAGCGCATGATCCCCTTCATCGCGGCGCTCTTCTCGACCTCGCGCTCGTCCCACTCCTCGCCATTATTGGCCAGTTTGAAGGCCAGCTTGTAGGGCGTGTAGTTCTTCAGCACGTCGAGGATGAAGCCCTCCTCGATGGCCTGTCGCATGGAATAGACATGGAAGGGCACGGGCTTGTTCGTCTCGCTGGCCGCCATGTCGGGATTGGGGCGGCGGCCGAACAATTCCATCGTCTTGGTCTTGGGCGTGGCGGTAAAGGCCACATAGGTCACGCCATCCTTGGCCGCGCGCGCCGCCATCTGGGCTGTCAGCAGGTCCTCGCTGCTGATTTCACCGCCATCGGTGATCTCGTCGATCTCTTCGGGCGTCAGCACCGCCTTCAGTTTTGCGGCAGTCTCCCCCGCTTGGCTGCTGTGGGCCTCGTCCGCGATGACGGCGAACTTCTTGCCATCGGTGGCGGCGCGCTCACGCACGGCCTCCAGAGCGAAGGGGAAGGTCTGCATGGTGCAGACGATGATCTTCTTGCCGCTGTCCAGCGCCTCGGCCAGCGCGGCGCTCTTGCTGCCGCTGTCGCTGGTAACGGTGGCAACCACGCCCTTGGTGCGCTCGAACTCGAACAGGGCGTCCTGCAACTGGGCGTCGATCACGTTGCGATCCGACACGACGATGACGCTGGAGAAGATCTTGGCGTCAGCTGCGTCATGCAGGTCGGCAAGGAAGTGGGCTGCCCATGCGATGGAGTTGGTCTTGCCCGACCCTGCGCTGTGCTGGATCAGGAAGCGGCCGCCGGCGCCCTCCGCGCGGATCTGCGCCCTCAGCTTTCGGGTGGCGTCCAACTGGTGATAGCGGGGGAAGATGATGCCGCTGATCTGCTTCTTCCTGTCGCGTTTGGCGATCATGTAGCGGCCGAGGATCTCAAGCCAGCTATCGCGCTGCCAGATCTCGCGCCAGAGATAGGCGGTGGAATGGCCCGTGCCATCGGCTGGATTGCCCGCGCCACCATTGTTGCCACGATTGAAGGGCAGAAAACGGGTTGGCCCGCCTTCGAGCTTTGTGGTCATCATCACATCGCGATTGCTCACCGCGAAATGGACCAAGGCGCCGGTGGCAAAGCTGAGCAGCGGCTCCCCCTTGGGCGTGCGGTCAAACTTGTATTGGTCCATGGCATCGCCCACCGACTGGGTGAAGTCGGTCTTCAACTCCACCGTGGCAACCGGAATGCCATTGAGGAACAGCACAAGGTCGATGCAATTCTCGTTGGCCTTGGAATAGCGGACCTGCCGCACCACACGCAGGCGGTTGGCCTGATAGCGGGCTACGATGTCAGGGTTCATGCCCGAGGCAGGCGCGAATTGGGCAAGGCTGACCAACCCCTTTACCCCGATCAACTCGACGCCATAGCGCAGCACATCGAGCGTGCCACGGTCCTGCAGCGACTTGCGGATGCGGTCGCACAAGACATCCAGTGCAGCGCCCCCATGGGCTTTGCCCAGCGCCTCCCACACCTGCGGCTGGCTTGCCGCAATCCAGCTTTGAAGGTCTTCTGCAAACATCGCCCTGGCGCGATCATAACGCGTTGCCGCGCCCGCTTCATACAACCAGCCCGCCGCTGCCAGTTCGGCGCAGATTTCGTCCTCGAAGCGGTTTTCCTTGTGCAGGCTCATGGGCGATTACCAATCAATTCTGGGCATCGAGAAAGGGCATAACCGCATCGTGGAGCCGCTGGGCAGTAGCTAGCAGCGATTGCTGCATTGCCGACCATTGGCTTTCAGGAGCCAACCAGCCTCCCTCACATGGCGCGGCTATCCGGCAAGCGCGGGCGTTTTCCAGCCGCTGCCATAGCAGCGGGCCGCCGAATTGCGCTTCAATCTCTGCCCGGTGGCTGAACAGCCGATCAAAGATGGCGTTATTTTCCGCTTCAGCATCCCTGCCTTTGTCGATGTAGACCTCTGCTTGGCAGTCGGCTCTGCGGATCGCCAAATTGAGGTTGATGCCGCGCAGGGCTGTCTTGCCCCCAATCCAGCCACCGACAGGAGCGGGCTTGCCCTTGTATCGCCCGGCGTCGGGCTGCGCGATCAATTCTGTCCAGAAGGCCTGCCGACGCTCATGGCGTTCGCTCAGATCCTTGCGCTCGGCTTGCCGTTTCAACCCGATCTGGGTCTGGAAAGTCGCCGCCTCTGGTAACGGAATGATCTGCTGCACATCGAGCAGAAGTCGTCCGTCCGACAGCTTGCAGGGGCTGAGGCGGATGCAGGTGATGTCGATCCCCTGATCGCGCAGCCACAAAACGGCAGTGGTCAGCTCTTTTCCGAAATCGGCAGAGGCGAGCACGATCCGAACCGATTGCGCGAAATTCTCCTCCGTCTCCTCTTGCCAGCGCAGGAAGGCGAGAATGGCGGCCTCTGCACCATCGCCATCCAGGCCATTGCGACGGCGAAACTCGGCATGGGCAGCGACCGCCTCGGCAAAGGTCATGCGCGCCACCATGGCGGCATAACGCAGGGCCTGCAGTTCCATGTGTCCTGCATCGTCGCGCTTCAGTTCGACGACGACCAGATTGGCGTCACTGTCGAGGCAGAGGAGGTCGATGCGGCGGTTGCTGTCCACCCAGCCGCCATATTCCTCGGCCAGCACGAACAGGTCGTCGCCCAGCACCGCGATTTGCTCGCGCAGCATGCGCTGGATGTCCTGTCGCTCCTTCAGGCCCTCGGCCTGAAACAGCGTTTGGTTCGCAGGAGCCAAGCGCCCATCGAGAAGCTCATAGACGGGCATCAGGCAGGCTCCGTTGCTTGCGCGGCTTCGATACGGCTGGCCTCCCAATCGCGATAAGTGACGCCGGTCGCCTCGTGCTTCCATTCGGTGGTGCCATTGGCCTGCCGCCCCACGACTACGGCAGCCGCCGCGCTGGGGCTTTGGAAGGCGTAACTCTGAGCGAAGAGGCAATGCCCATCCGCCTCTTCCATCACACCGGCACGTTTCAACTCAGCGTGCAACTGGGCATATCCAGTAATCCATGAGCCTTCCCAGTTCAGGCGGGCCATGGATCCCTTCTCGACGATGAACTCACCCCCTTGCAGCGTGGCATGAGCCACCAGTCCCGCCCGCTTTGCCTCAAGCACAAACCGGGCCTCCGGCTCAGCCAACACGGTCGCAGGCGCCGCCACGGCAGGCTTGGGCGCAGACCTTGCCCGTTGGATAAACATGTCCACGCGCACGGCTGGCAACACCACCAACAGGTTTTCAAGGAAGGCTTCCATCTTGCCCTGATCGGCCTCGCTCAGGCCCGGCAAGCCGGGCGCCACGCTGTTTTCCAGCGGCATGCGGCCGATGCTCTTTGCCTCGGCGATCAGGCGGGCTTCCAGATAGCGCACATGGGCCTTGTTCAGTTTGTTGGCCGCCGCCGTGATCAGGATGGCGCTGGTCCACCAATCCTTTTTCACGTCATGGCTGCGGATGCGGGCCGAGATGTCCTCGCCCTCGCCGATATAGGCCAGCGGTTCGCCCTCCTGCTCGCCCAGCAAGAGGTAGATGCCCGCATAGCTTGCCTCTGGCCGCGCCAAAGCGGCGGCGATCTGGGTGCGCGGGGTCATCAGGACATGCCCCGTCCAGTTGAACATCTCGGCGGTCAGCATCCCGTCGGGGCGACCATCGATGTAATACAGTTCCAGGCTGCGGCCAGCGGCGCGGGTCATGCGGGTTCCATTTCGACGGTGGTGTTGGCGGCGGCGGCGCGGACGTCGATCTTGCCGGTGACGGCGGCCGAGATCAGCGCGGCGCGGCGTTCTTGCAGCAAGGTGATGGCGGATTGGGCGTCATTGATCAAAGCTTCGATTTGCTCGCGACATTTCAAAATCCATGTGGCAATTTCACCCTGTTCGCCCAGCGGGGGCAGCGGTAGGGCCATTTCAAGAATGACCGATTGCCCGATGTTCAGCATGGAACTGCTTGCACCCGATGCCGCGATCTCAATTTGGCCCCTGACCATGCTGCTGCGGAGGAATAGTGTCAGAAACTCTGGTGACGCGACCGATGTCTGCAAGCGCAAGCGATACAGCTTGTCGCAGAGCAACAAGTGGTCGTGATCCTGCTCCACCAGAGCTGCACTTCCGACCAGTTCGCGCGTGTTGGCACGCGAGATAAGAAGGTCGCCTGCGCGCAAGCTCAACTCTGGTAGAGGCTCAAGGTCGTCGGGAAGCGCTTTATTTTCAGAGGCGTTGAAACGGTCCCCATTCACGCAGCCGACCTTCAGTACACCCCATTGTTCTGGGCCATCAGCTGGCGTCGCATCGCACTGAGGGCTCCAGCCCTGTTCGATCGTTACAACGACGTGCTTGATGCGAACCACCTCCCAATGGGCTGGAATTTGGCAGAGCCATTCGATGCCGCTGTCTTTCAGGGGGGCATTGGGGTTGAGGCCTTTGGTGACGGCGTGGGAGATGACCGCTTGGCGCTTTTCCTTCAAGAGCGCGATCAAGCGCTCCTGCTCTGCCGCCAAGCGATCAATCTTGCCCACCTCCCGATCCAGAAACCCCGCAATCGCCTCCTGCTCGGCAAAGGGGGGAAGGCATCCAAGGGTATTTGCCAATGGTTCCAGATTGAGGGCGCGAAACGTCGCCCCGCCGATTGAGCTTTCCCACTGCGCCACGCTTTCGCGTGAGCGCAATAACCAAAAGAGGAATCTCCGCTCGATCCCTGACTTTGGGGCAATACGTGCAGTGCCCTGCGTTAGGTTCCCGCCATCCAGCTCATTAGGAACAACCATCACCTTGCCGAAGCTTGGGCCAATGGAGCAAATCAGATCACCAGTTCGAATAACGCTTCGCTGGTAGGGAGCTGCGATTTCAGGCGTGGTGCGCAAAATTGTTGACATGTCCGCTACGCCGTTTTCCGCTGTCATGTCTGCCGGTCGAACGTATGGTATGCCATTAGGCGTATCTGGCCCTGCCTGCACGATGCCGTAAGTGATTGGTCGATTGTCATCGACCATCCATTTAATAGCCGCGACCTCCCAATGCCGCGGCACCGCGCCCAGCCATGCCACGCCGCTGTCCTTGTATTCGGCATAAGGGGGGAAGCTCACGCGGCCAACTCCGCCAGCATCACCTGAATGCGCGCGGTCACGCCTGCCAGTTCGGCGTCGATCTCGGAGAGCCGCCGGGGCGGCTCAAAGACATAGAAATGGCGGTTGAAGGGGATCTCGTAGCCGACCTTGGTCTTGGTCTCGTCGATCCACGCATCGGGCGCATGGGGCTTCACCTCGCGCTCGAAATAGGTCTCGATGTCCTCGGACAGAGGTACGTTCTCGGTGTCGCGCAGGGCGCTGTCGGGCTGCATCTTGCCCTTGGCCTTGCCCTTTTGGCCCAGCACCGGCTTGCCCGCCTCGTCGCGCAGGGGGCGTTCAACGGTGATGGTGCGATAGCCAAAGGCTTGCGTGGGGAAGATGCGTGAGAGGGGCGCGAGTTTCACCTTGCCGCCCTCGGGCGCCTCCGGCGCGGCCTCGCCCGCGATGACGATTTGGCGCGAGACCTCCTTGCCGCTGGCGTCCAGCACGGTGGCCAGTTGCGCCTCGACAAAGCTGCCGAACAGGCGCGTCACGTCCTCGATATGCGCTTCGCCCATTTCCTTGCGCTTGGAGCCGAGGGACTTGCGCATCTTTTGCCAAAAGCTGCTGGCGTCGATCAGTTGGACCTTGCCGGTGCGGGCCTGCGGCTTCTTGTTCGACAGGATCCAGACATAGGTGGCAATGCCGGTGTTGTAGAACATATCGGTGGGCAGGGCGATGATCGCCTCGACCAGATCGTTTTCCAGCACATAGCGGCGGATCTCGCTCTCGCCGCTGCCCGCGCCGCCGGTGAAGAGCGGCGAGCCGTTGAGGACGATGCCAAAGCGGCAGCCGCCTTCGGTCCATGGGCGCATTTTGGAGAGCAGGTGCATGAGGAACAGCAAGGAGCCATCCGACACACGCGGCAGACCGGGGCCAAAGCGACCATTGAAGCCTTGCCGCAGGTGCTCGTCCTGCACCTCTTTCTGCACTTTCTTCCATTCCACGCCAAAGGGCGGGTTGGAGAGCATGTAGTCAAAGCGGGCGGTGGGGTGGCCGTCGTTGGACAGGGTATTGCCCTGCACGATCTTGGTGATGTCCTGCCCCTTGATCAGCATGTCGGCCTTGCAGATGGCGTAGGACTCGGGGTTGAGTTCCTGCCCCCACATGGTGAGCTGGGCGGTGGGGTTGTGCTCGCGCAGATATTCCTCGGCGATAGAGAGCATGCCGCCGGTGCCTGCCGTGGGATCATAGATGGAGCGCACGACGCTGGGCTTGGTCAGCACCTCGTCATCCTCGACGAAGATCAGGTTGACCATGAGGCGGATGACCTCGCGCGGGGTGAAGTGCTCACCGGCCGTCTCGTTGCTGATTTCCGCGAACTTGCGGATGAGTTCTTCGAAAGCGAGGCCCATCTGGGCGTTGTCGACGCGAGCGGGATGAAGGTCGATGCCGGCAAAACGTTCTGTGACTTGATAAAGCAGGCCGTTTTTTGCCAGCCGGTCGATCTGGGCGGCGAACTCGAACTGTTCGAAGATGTCGCGCACCTCGGCCGAGAAGCCTTGGATGTAGGACAGCAGGTTTGTGCCGATGTTGTCCTGATCGCCGATGAGCTTGGCGAGATCGAGCGGGCTGCGGTTGAAGAACTGCATGCCGGCCGCGCGGATCAGGAAGGGATCGGGGCGGCCAGCCTCGGCCTCTTTCAGCACGGCGTCCTTGGTGGGCGCCAGAACGCAGTCGAGGCGGCGCAGAACCGTAAAGGGCAGGATGACGCGGCCGTATTCGGACTGCCTGTAATCACCGCGAAGGAGGTCCGCCACGGACCAGATGAAATTGGAAAGAGATTGGTGGTTCAAGGGATCGGCCTCCGTTGGGAGGGGTAGTGCCCGATGAGCCGTGGGAGTTCAACGATGTTTGCCGGTGGCGTGCACGCCATATGCTGATGTGTTGCAGCCGCGAGTTCTTCGCTTACTTGAACAGCTTCACGTCGCTACTCAAACGATGTGGTGGGAAGCGTGGTGCGATAGACGCCCGATAAGTCGGAAAGCCTCGGAAATCTGCGGTGTTTTGACTGTGCTCCGCTCCACCGCTCTGTTTTTCCGACACTTTCCATCACGTCATTCGCCGCCATTGTTCGAGCGGCGCGGTGGTGCTTGTGCGTGTGTGGCCCCGAAGCCGGGGGAGCTTCGGGGCATTGGGGTCAGTCGAATTCGCGGCGGGGGAGGTTTTGGGGGTTTGAGGCCTTGAGGGCGGGCGGGAGGATGGCGTCGGGGATGGCCTGGTAGCAGACGGGGCGCAGGAAGCGGTGGATGGCCATGGCGCCGACGGAAGTGGTGCGCGGGTCGCTGGTGGCGGGGAAGGGGCCGCCGTGGACCATCGAGCGGCTGACTTCGACGCCGGTGGGCCAGCCGTTGGCGAGGATGCGACCGGCCTTTCGTTCCAGAATCGGCAGGAGGCTGGCTGCCAGCGGGTAGTCGGCCTCGTCGAGATGCAGGGTGGCGGTGAGCTGGCCCTGCAGGCTTTCGAGGATCTGCGCGATCTGGGCAGTGTCGCGGACGCGCACGATCAGGGACGAAGGGCCGAAGACTTCGTGGGTGAGCGACGGGTCGGCAAGGAAGTCGTTGCCGTCGGTGACGAGCAGGCGTGCGCCTCCGCATGTGGCCGTGCCGTCGGCTCCGGCGGCCAGCACTTGCACGCCTTCGTTCTCGGTCAGCGAGGCGATGCCGCGGTCATAGGCGCTGGCGATGCCGGGGGTGAGCATGACTTGCGGGGGTACGGCGTTCAATGCTTCACAGGCAGCCGCGAGGAAGCGGTCGAGGTCGGGGCCGGTCTGGGCGATCAGGATGCCGGGATTGGTGCAGAATTGCCCGGCAAAGAGGCTGAGCGATGCCACATAGGCGCGACCCAGTTCCGGCGCCCGTGCGGCAAGGGCGGCAGGCAGCAGCACGACGGGGTTGATGCTGCTCATTTCCGCATAGACGGGGATGGGTTCGGCGCGGGCTGCGGCCACCGCCATCAGGGCAAGGCCGCCGCTGCGCGAGCCGGTGAAGCCCACGGCCTTGATCGCGGGGTGTGCGACCAGCGCGGAGCCCATCGCGTAACCCGGTTCCTGAATGAGGCTGAACGTGCCGGAGGGAAGGCTGCATTGCTCGACGGCTTCGGCAATGGCTTGCCCGACCAGAAGCGATGTGCCGGGGTGGGCGGGGTGTGCCTTGACCACGACGGGGCATCCGGCGGCAAGGGCCGAAGCGGTGTCGCCGCCCGCCACGCTGAAAGCCAGGGGGAAGTTGGACGCGCCGAAGACGGCGACCGGGCCCACGGGGATCTGGCGGCTGCGCAAGTCGGGGCGGGGCAGTGGCGCGCGTTCGGGCAGGGCCTTGTCGATCACGACGCCGGCCCAGTCGCCTTCGCGCACGACGCTGGCGAACAGCCGCAACTGGCCGGTCGTCCGTCCCAGTTCGCCGTTCAGGCGGCCTTGGGGCAGGCCGCTTTCCAGCATGGCGCGGGCAACGATCGCCTCGCTGCGCTTTTCGAGCGCGGTGGCGATGGTTTCCAGAAAGGTCGCACGCGTTTCGGGCGCGGTTTCGCGGAAATGGTCGAAGGCCTGTTCCGCCAGGGTGCATGCCAGCGCGAGATCCTCGGGCGTGGTGACTGCGAAATCGCCGGGCAAGGCCTGGCCCGTGGCGGCCTCGATCCCCTGAAAGGTCTGCGCGGATGTCCTGCGCTGTCCGCCGATCAGATATGAGCCGTCCATATTCGTGCCTCCTTGGAAGATGTCTTGGGTGCCATGCGTCACAAGCGTGACCGGCGTGATACAGGATCGCAGGGCGGGGCGCTTGCCCGTGGGGAACTTCGCCAAGCCGGATAGTGGTGTTTTGTCTCAACCTGACAGAACGATCCCCGGCCGCGTGGGCGACCGGGGATCGTCGTTGTCAGGTCTGTTCCTGGAGGAAGGGGTTCCTCAGAAGTCTGCCTTGATCGTCCCGAAGGCCGAGCGCGGCATGCCCAGGATCATCGACTGATAGGTATAGGCCGAAGCCCCGTTCATCGGGTTTCCGGTTTCGCCCATCGTTGCGATGTAGGTCTTGTTGGTGACGTTGTTCAGGTTGAACGAGAGCGTCAGGCCCTTGATTGCGTGGGCCAGGTTTTCGCCGTCCGACGGCTTGTGGACGTGCCACTGAATGCCGATGTTGGTCATCCAGTAACCCGGGACGCGATATTCGCCCTGGTAGTCGTAGTTGCGCCAGCCGGTGTAGTTTTCATCGACGTAGAAGCTGACACGCTTGATGTCATAACCGACGCGCGCCTTGTACATCAGGCGCGGGTAGTTGACGATCTGCTTGCCCTTGATCGGGTGAACGCCGTTGCTGTCCACGATGTCGTTGTCATAGACGCCGTGGTTGTAGCTGATGCTGTTCGTGACCGAGAGGCCCGTGACCGGACGGACGGTCAGCAGCGCTTCGACGCCGTTCATGGTCACGCCGCCGACGTTGGCGACGGTCGAGACCGGGTTGATTGCCGAACCCGACGTGATCTGCTGCAACCGGTTCGAGAAGTTCGTCCGGTAGGCATAGAGCGAGGCGTCGAGCACCTTGTCGCCGTAACGATAGCCGATCGCATAGGTCCAGTCGGTTTCGGGCTTGATCGAGCCCTTCATCTGGTCGAACGCGGCCTGCGTCACTGCAAACGGCGAAGAGGACAGCTTGAAGCCCGACTGGGCATAAGTGCGGGCGTTTTCGGAGATGTCGACGAAGAGTTCGTGGTGATGCGCGAACGTCCAGTCGATGCCGATGTGCGGCAGGAATGCCTTGGCGGTGGTCAGGCTGACGCCGCTGGTGATGTTCCCGATGTTTCCGTAATAGCTCGTGTTCAGGTAGCCGTCGCCGACGCTGGTGGTGCTGAGGATCGACTTGAAGCCGAAGTGCAGCGTCAGGTTGTTGAACGGCTTGTAGTCGTCCTGGACGAAGGCGGTGAAGGTGTTCGTCTTGTAGGTCTGGTTAAAGATCTGCGCGAACGGATTGGTGAACTGATCCAGAGGATTGAGAACACCGCCCTGAATGACGCCATCGACGACCGTCGGCAGCGAATAGGCGTTCATCGGCGAACGATAATAGTTGTTTTCGTACCAGACGCCGAGACCGATGTGGTTGCGCGCGACATCATAAGTGATGCGCGACACCACGCCAAAGCGACGGATCGAGGGTTCCTTCACCAGTTCGCTGAGCGGCGAACCGTTGGGCGAGCCGAAATAGGGCGAGGTCCAGGTCGTCTGCGATTCTTCGCCGTGACCGTAAGCGGTCGTGACCCAGCGCAGGCGGTCGGTCACCGCGATGTCGGCCTTGAGGTAGCCCATCAGGTCGCTCTGGTTCGACGCACCGTCATAGTACGAGGCGTCCAGCGGATCCTGAAGGTTGCTGAAACCGGCAGGATAGCTGCCCTGAGCGGCGTTGTAGCCGGCGATATAGCCGCTTGCCTTGCCGTCGTAGTAGTAGTCGACGTTCTTGCCGAGCGTGTTGAGAATATCAGGCGACATGTCCTGATAGACGAGCTCGTGAAGGTCGCTCCAGTTGAAGTAGGCGGTCAGCGAGCTGTCCGAACCGATCGGCTGGACCAGCTTGGCGTTCACCTGCTGATAGAACGAGCCGCCGTAGCCCTTCCACTTGTCCTGCGTGTTGCGCATGTAGGACACGTAGAAGCGCGTGCCGGTATCGTTCAGGTCGCCGCTTTCGAGCCGCACGAACGTGTGGAAGTTCGAATAGCTGCCGAAGCCCTGGGTGACGCTGGCGCCCATCTGGTGGCTCGGATCGACGCTGGTGTAGGCGAGTGCACCGCCCAGGTTGTTCGTTGCAGCGACGGATTCCGCGCCCGCAGACTGGAACATGTCGACACCGGCGACGTTTTCGGACGTCAGTGCCTGCATCGGGCTGAGCCCATTGTAGTTGCGGTAGGTCATTTCACCCAGCGGCATTTCGTCCAGCGTCATGCCGACAGCGCGCTGATCGAAACCATGGATGAAGATCTGGTTGCTCCAGGTGCTGATGCCCTGGGGGTCGGTCGACTGGAAATTGACGCCCGGAGAGATCGCGATCGCGGCCATCGGGTTGGCACCCGCGGGCAAGTCGTCGATCAGGGGACGGCCGATGGGAACCTTGGTGGCGTGAACGGCTTTCTTGCCGAGCACGGTGATCGTCACGCCGCCTTCGTCTGGTGCCGGAGCCTGGCTCGCCTGTGCCGGGTCCGCTGCTGGAGCTGCTGCCGTTTCGGCTGCTGCTACGGTGGGAAGCAAGCTCAACGCCGCAAGGACGGCGTAGGAAGTTTGTCTGCTTGTCCGCTTCATCCGGACCATCGATTACCCCTCATTTTGCCAGCGACTCCCTTTGTCGCTTTCGTGATCGTACGGGAAATGGGGCACGTTGACCATATGGATCGTATCCTAAATGACGGCTGTATTACATGATCTCTTGGCCTCCTTAAGTACGACTTATAATATTGAAATATAAAGATAAATATTGATACCGCGAGGGTCGAGTGAGGGGTTTTGCGGGCTTGTGTCGAAAAATTCACGCTAAATAGGATACACCATATTACGCAACGAAATGGCACGTATCACATCCGATCGAGCGTCATGCGGGCGGTTTTCGGCGGTTTCGGGGGCGGTCGACGGCTGCCTGGGAGGCAGGTTGCGCATGGCAACCTAAAAACGTATATCATCTATAAAAGTTAGACGAGGTGGCGGGCGCGCCGCGCCTGAATGTCGCTCGCAAACCTTTGGGGGAGTTCAATTTCGCAATGAGTCTCGTTGTCCGCACGCTGTCCGAGCAGATTTTCAACATCGTCCGGGAAAAGATCGTTTCGGGCGAACTGACAGGCGGGCAATCCATTCGGCAGGATGCGCTTGCATCCGAGCTGGGGGTGAGCAAGATTCCCTTGCGTGAGGCTCTTGCTCGACTGGAGCAGGAGAGCCTGCTGATTTCCCATCCCAACCGGGGGTATTTCGTTCGGCCGATGACGGCCAATGAAGCCGAGGAGATCTACGATCTGCGTCTTGCGCTCGAGCCCACTGCGGTCGGTATGGCGGCTCTTGCGGCCAATGACGAAGAGCGGGCCCATGCGATCGCCGCGCTCGAGGCGCTCGACGATGCGGCCAACGACCACCTCGAACTGGTGGCTGCACGCAATCGCGAATTCCATCTGGCGCTGACGCGGCCCTGTCGGCGGGAATTGACGATGCAGATGATCGAGCGGCTGCAGATCATGGCGGAACGCTATATCTACAAGCATCTTGAACCGGCAGGGCGCGGGGACCGTGCCCATCTTGAACACACGGTGCTGCTGAAGGCGTGGCTTGCCCGTAACGGCAAGCGGGCGGAGGAACTGACGAAGGCGCACATCATCGGGACCTTGACCGATTTGCGCCGACAGCTCGAAATCGACTGAACGGAAAAAGGGGCGGCACTCGATGGTGTCGCCCCTTTTTGAAGTGTCGATGCGTATCGGGGCGTGGCCGGTGTTCAGGTCACCGAGAAACCGGCCCAGAACGGGTCGTTGCGATCGATCCAGATGGTGTTGAAGCCGGTCGCGACCGCAGAGCCCTCGATCGAGGGCAGGATCGCGGGGGTGCCATCGAGATCGACCAGTTCCTCGACTTTGCCGATGAAACGGCTGCCGATATAGCTTTCATGGACAAAGCGATCGCCCGGCTTGAGCACGCCCTTGTGGACGAGGTGGGCCATGCGGGCCGAGGTGCCTGTGCCGCAAGGGCTGCGGTCGATGGCGCGTTCGCCATAGAACACCGCATTGCGTCCGTCGGCCCCTTCGCCTTTGGGCTTGTCCGCCCACAGGACGTGCGTGACGCCCTTGATTCGGTTGTCGAGCGGGTGCACCGGTGTGATCCGGGTCTGCATGATTTCGCGGATCGTCCGGCTCAGTTCGACAATGCGGGACGCGCCCAGATCGTCGAGCCCGGTGTAGGGCCCCTGGGGTTCTATGATCGCGTAGAAATTGCCGCCATAGGCAACGTCGACGGTAAGGGGGCCAAAGCCGGGCACGTCGATGGCGATGTCGGTCGCGGCGACATAGGCGGGGACATTGCGGATGCGGACCCAGCGCACGCGATCGCCTTCTGTACCATAGGCGATCTCGATAGTGCCCGCGGGGACTTCGATGCGGAGGAAGCCCGGTTCGCGCGGCGTGATCAGCCCGTGTTCGAGGCCGAAGGTCACCAGCCCAATGGTGCCGTGCCCGCACATGGGCAGGCAGCCCGAGGTTTCGATGAACAGGATGCCGCAATCGGTGTCGTCGCGGGTCGGCGGGTAGAGGAAACCGCCCGACATCATGTCGTGACCGCGCGGTTCGAAGCACAGTCCGGTCCGGATCCAGTCGAAGCGTTCCAGGAAGTCCTGGCGCCGCTCGATCATGCTGGCCCCTTTCAGCAGGGGTGCCCCGCCCGCCACGAGGCGAACGGGGTTACCGGCCGTGTGGCCATCGACGCAAAAGAAGTGATGGCGCATCGCGGGGGCCGTCAGGCTGCCACGGGCGTCTTGGCGCAAGGACGCGTTGCCGCGCACTGCTCGACCCACGCGGTCACTTCCTTGCGGCGCTCGCCGGAGAGCGGCATGCGCGGCATGCGGACGCGTTCGCTGCCGCGTCCCATGATCGCTTCGGCCAGCTTGATCGACTGGACGAGGTCGTGTTCGGCGTCGAGGTGCAAGAGGGGCATGAACCAGCGATAGATCGCCAGAGCTTCCTCGAGATTGCCTTCGTCGAGCGCTGCGACGAGACGCACCGATTCCTCGGGGAACGCGCTGGTCAGGCCCGAGACCCACCCCGAGGCGCCGAGCAGAAGGCCTTCGAGCGCCACGTCGTCCAAACCGGCCATGACCGTATAGCGATCGCCGAAGCGGTTGATGACGTCGGTGATGCGGCGGGTGTCGGGCGCGCTTTCCTTGATCGCGACGATGTTGGGTACGTCGCGAATGGCCTCGAGCGTCGCGAAGTCCACATTCACGCGATAGGCGGGCGGATTGTTGTAGAGCATGATCGGCAGCGAGGTTGCTTCGGCGACGGCGCGGAAGTGGGCCTGCAATTCCTCGGCCTTGGGCACATAGACCATTGCGGGCAGCAGCATCAGCGCGTCGACCCCGATCTTTTCGGCGTCGCGGGCATAGTCGATAGCGCGTGCAGTCGTGAATTCGGACACGCCCGCAACGAGCGGAACGCGGCCGTTCACCGCTTCGACGCCGGCGGCCAGAACCTTGCGCTTTTCATCGGCTTCGAGCGAGTTGTTCTCGCCGCAGGTGCCGAGCAGGATGAGGCCGTTCACGCCATCGTCCACCAGCGCCGACTGGACTTTCTGGGTGGCTTCGTAATCGATCGACAGGTCGGTCGCGAATTGGGTCGTTGCGGCGGGATAGACGCCCTTCCACAGCGTCTTGGAAGCAGTCATCGGAATCGTCTCCTTGGATCGTGCATTTTTGGTATACGATCTTTTGGGGAAGGCAAGGGGGATTGTGATCAAGGGCGGGATTGCGCCTTTCCATAGGTATCGTGGGGGCGGTGAGAGGATATGCGGCCACCGGGCACGGGGCGGAAGAGTCTGGGGTGCGGCTGGAGTGATAGTCTTTGGGTGCTCACAGGTAGATAATATAATATATTTGACACTGAATGCCGCCATCGCCATGCACGGGGGCACTGCGGTGTGCCAACGGCGATCGCGGCCCGGGGGCGTTGTTTCCTGTCCTTCGGGAAATCCCGTTTTCAGCATGTGCGGTGAAGCATGGACAAGGTTCGGCCTGCCGGGGGCAGGGTTGCGGTTGTCGGCGGTGGCATTCTGGGCAGTTCGATCGCGCTCGCGCTGCTCGACGCGGGTTGCGACGTCACGGTTTTCGATCCCGATGTACTGGGCTGCGCCGCGTCGTGGGGCAATGCCGGGCACATCGCGGTCGAGCAGGTCGAGCCTCTGGCCTCGCTTGCAACGCTGGCGGAGCTTCCTTCACGCCTGTGGGGGCGCAATGGCGCACTGGCCTTGCCGCCGACCGAGATGCGGACATGGCTTCCGTTCGGGCTGAGCCTTGTCCGGGCGGCCTCTCCGCGTCGTTTTGCGCATGGCAAGGCGGCGCTCTCGACCTTGATGGGGGATGCTCTGCCTGCGTGGCAGCGGTTGGCCCAACGATTGGGCCAGCCCGACCTGATCAGGGCCGAAGGGCATTTCATCGTCTGGGAAAGTGCCCGGACTGCAGAACGAGGGATGCGGGCGGCGTGCAGCACCGATCTGCCGACAGCGGCCTATCGCCCTGCCGACGAAGACGAATTGCGCGCGTTGACCGCGTTGACAGGAAGCCGTCTGGCCGGGGCGGTCCGTTGTCTCGGCACGGCCCGCATTTCCAGTCATGCCCGCCTGCGCCAAGGCTTGCGCACGGCCATCGATGCGGCGGGCGGCTCATGGTGCCCGCGTGCGGTCGAGCTGGCGCGAGGCGGGGATGGGCAAGTCCGGGTCCTCGGCGAGGCGCCGTTCGACACGGTCGTGCTGGCTGCCGGGATCTTCTCGCGCGCTTTGGCCGAGCGGCTGGGGCATGTCGTGCCGATGGTGCCCGAGCGCGGCTATCATCTGCATGGGGCGGGGGCGCACTGGCCGGAGCATCTGCCACCGGTGGTATTCGAGGATCGCTCGATGATCGTCACGCGCTTTGCCGATGGGGTGCGGGCGTCGAGCTTTCTGGAACTGGCGCCGGTCGAGCGGCCTGCCGATCGTTCCCGCTGGGATGCCTTGCGCCGCCATGTCGCCGAGCTGAACCTGCCCTTCGATCGCGATCACCGCGAGTGGATGGGCGCGCGTCCGACATTGCCCGACTATTTGCCCGCGATCGGCCGGAGCCGTCGTGCGCCCAATCTCGTCTATGCGTTCGGTCATCAGCATCTCGGCCTGACGCTCGGCCCTGTCACGGCCGGGCTGGTGCGGGATCTTGTGCGGGGAACGCGGCCATCGCTGGATCTGTCGCCTTTCGATCTGGCGCGCTTTGAAAGGTCGGGCACGAGCTGATCGCCGGGGCCGGGGGAGGCCCGGTGCGGCGGGCGATCAGAGGTAGCGCGTGGCGGGCGAGAATCCATGCGGTGGCAAGGAAGCTGCCGCCGACAAGGCCAGCCGCCGCCATCATGAGGTTGCCGAAAAGCGCACCGCAGGTCAGGCCGCCGAGAGTTGCCGCACAGTTGAGCAGGCTGTTGGCTGCGTCCTTTGCCATCTGTCCGTTCGCTCGCAGCCACGCCGAAACGAGCTGGTTGGCTGCGAGCGTAAGGCCGCCCAGGCACATTACCGAGACCAGGCTGGCAGCCTCGGTCCACCGCGCGCCGAAGATGATCGGCACGTAATAGGGCGCGGCAAGTGACTGGATCAGCACCAGCGGGCCGAAGATCGCAGCGGCGCCGATGCCGAGCTTGCCCAGAGCCGCGCGACGCGCGTCGAAGGTTTCCGAGCGCGCCAGCATCGGAAAGGCGACCGAGCCGAAGGCGCCGACCAGTGAGGAAACGATGCCGAGCCCCGCATTGAACGCGAAGTAATAAGTTCCGAGCATGGTGGTCCCAAGCATGGTGGCGACGATCAGGTTGTCCCCCTGCGTGCGCAGGGCGCTCAGGACATCGGCCGCCAGGATCGAGCCGCTCGATCCCAGGATCTGCCGCAAGGGCATGCCGCGCACGCCCGGTTCGGCGTGATAGGGATGAGCGCGAAGCGAGGCGATGAGCCAGATCGGGGCAACCAGAACCTTGGGCAGGACGATGGCCCAGGGCCCCGGAAAAAGCAGCATCAGGACCATGGTCAAGAGCTGGTCCGAGATCGTCTGGACGGCGTTCACCCGCGCCAGTGCGCCGACTTTACCCGCCCGCATGGCGAGGAAATAGGAGACGTGCCCACCGGCCATGAACAGGAAGACCGGGCACAGCGCCGCAAGCATCGTTCCCGCGACACCATGGCCGAAATAGTGAGCGAGAACGAAGGCGATCCCGGCCTGCAGCACCATGAGGAGCAGGGTCCAGACCCAGTAGACCTGACGGACGGTGTGGCAGACGGAAGGGAGGTCCCGCTCTTCGGCAATGACGATCTGCTGGCCGGTGCCGACCCGTTCGAGCACGCGGACCAGTTCGAAGACGGTGAGGGCGAGAGCTGCCTCGCCGACGATGGTCGGGGTGAGATGGCGGGCAATGACGATGGTGGTTGCCAACCGGATGACCCGACCGGCCATCTCGGCGCTGCCATAGGCGGCCATTCCCCGCGCCAGTTGCTTCATCTGCGGGCCAGGTCTGAACGAAGCGGAACGGAACGGGCGGGGCAGCATGAGGGGGAACTCCTGGGGCAGCGGGGCGGGAGGAGGGGCAGGCCCGATGCGGGAAGGTCATCGGGCCTCGGGGGATCAATAAGCCCCCTTGGCTTTCATCACGGCGGGGATGGTCCGTCCAATCAGGGCGAGATCCTGGGCGATGGAGCTGTTGCGGAGATAGTGGAGATCCATTTCGACCTGTTCCTCGAAGCGGATTTCGGCGCGGCCGGAGGTCTGCCAGATGCAGGTCAGGCCGGGCTTTCCGTGGAGCCGCTTCCATGCCTGCCCCTGATAGGCGAGCACTTCCTCGGGCAGGGCCGGACGCGGGCCGACGATCGACATTTCGCCCCGGAGCACGTTGATGATCTGCGGCAGTTCATCGATCGACGTGCGGCGGATGAAGGCGCCGACGCGGGTGACGCGGGGGTCGCGCCGGATTTTGAAGCAGATCGAATCGCGTTCGTTGAGAGCCGCGATCTCGCTGCGCCGCGCATGGGCATCGACCACCATGCTGCGGAATTTCCACATGACGAAGGGGCGGCCGTTTTCGCCGATGCGGATCTGGCGGAACAGGATCGGACCGCGCGTCTCGATGGCGATGGCAATGGCGACAAAGAGCATCAGCGGCAGCAGCAGCATGAGCGCGGCAATACCGCCGAACAGGTCCAGCAGCCGCTTGCGCGAGCTGGTCGACCAGCCCCCGCCATGGTTCGATGCGGCATAGAACCACGCGCGGGCCATGAACAGCAGGTTGCCCAGAATGTAGCGACGGGCGAGGCGGCGCGGTTCCATCATCAGGCGCCACACCCATTCGCAGCCGACGGCGCGGAACGCCATCGGGGCGCGGGGAATGCGGCCCGAATAGTAATCGAACAATCCGCCGACACCCAGCAGGACCGGGGCGTGGAGCCGGGCTGAATTGCGGGCGATCCACTTTTCCTGAAGCGGGACGCCCATGCCGACGAAAACCATGCCTGCGCCCGAGGCGTTGATGGCATCGACGACCGCGTCGGTCTGGTCGGGAGAGAAAAAGCCGTCACGGTATCCGGCGATGCGCAAGGCGGGGTACTTCGCCTGCATCGTGCGGGCGGCGGCTTCGGCAATGCCAGGCTGTCCGCCGATCAGATAGATCGACACGCCCAGAACCGATGCGCGTTCGCACAAATCGGGAAACAGGTCCGTTCCGTTCAGGTTGTCGCCCATCGGCTGGCGCGCCATGCGGGCGGCAAGCGCGAGGCCCGAGCCGTCGGGCAGCAGCATGTCCGAATCCTGGAGGATCGCGCGATAATGGTCGTCGTTGGCGGCCAGGTTCACGCAATGGGCGTTGAGGAAATTGACATGAAGACGCTGCCCGTCGCGGGCTGCGTTGACCAGCAGGTCGGCCATGTTCGGACGGGTCGAGCGGACGAGGTTGAAGCCGAACAGGCGGGTCGTTTGGAGACATGCGTGGCGAGCGTTGTAAGTGCGGCTCAGGTTTTCGGTATGGTCGATGTACATGGTGCTGCCTCGACAGAAATGGTTGTGACCGAGGAGTAGCAATGACCGTGCCATTAACTTTGTGGTGATGAATAATAATGATTTTAAACATTCATTAAGTATGAATGAAAACCAGTCATGCGCGATACGCAAAAGATTTTGCAGAACGCAGGTGATTTTGCGGAATGCGAAATAGACGTAAACGGCATTATTGGCGGAAATACGTAGTTGGCACGGAACTTGATGGGAGTGTGGCAACCCGGCCTGAATTGGTCGGAAGGCATTCCGTCAAGGACCGCTTACCATGTACGCTCCCGCCTTTTCCGTCGTGATCCCCTGCTACAACTGCGAAATGACGCTGATCCGCAGCGTGCGCAGCGTGCAGGCCCAGACTTTCACTGATGTCGAGATCCTGCTGGTCGACGACGGTTCGTCGGACAAGACTCTCGGCCTTGCCCAGGCCTTGGCCCACAACGACGACCGCATCCTGGTCGTGTCCCAGCGCAACGCAGGGGCGGCAGCGACCCGCAATCGCGCCGTTGCCTTTGCGAAAGGGCGCCTGATCGCCTTCCTCGACGCTGACGACTGGTGGCATCCGGGCAAGCTTGCGGCGCACCATGCGCTCCATGCCGCTCGCCCGGAACTCGACGCTTCGTTCGCGCAGATCGCTTTCATGGCCAAGGATGGCCACGAGCCGCTGACCCGTTCGAGCGTGCCGCAGGGGCTCTTGTCAATCGTGCAGGTCCTGCGTGAAAATCCGGTCTGCACGATGTCGAACGCGGTCGTGCGGGCGGACAGCTTTCGCCGCTTCGGTCCGTTCCGCGAAAGCCTCACCCATTCCGAGGATCAGGAATGGCTGGCGCGGATGGTGTTCAACGGCGCGCGGATCATGGGCATCGACGAAGAACTCGTTGCCTATCGCACCAATGACGGCGGGCTCTCGTCCGATCTGGAAAAGATGTACGACGGCTGGCGCGCCTTTGCGGGCGACTATGCCTCTTCGGAAGTCACCCGTCAGTGCGAGGCGGTCTATTGTCGCTATCTGGCCCGCCGCGCGCTGCGCCTGTCGAATGCCGCCGGACAGGCTCTGAAATACACGCTGCGCGGTCTGCATCTCGATGCCGGCGCGTTCCTGTCGGATCCCCGTCGCGGACTGTGCACGGCGCTCGGCGCCTTGCTCGCCCCCATGCTTCCCCCCGTCGTTCGCACCCGTATCTTCGCTTGAGAGGTCTTGCCATGTTCCCGTCTTCCCTCACGCAAATCGCCGCCCCGTCACCCATCGTTTCCGTCGTCATGCCGGTCTACAATGTCGAGGCCTATGTCGGCGAAGCGATCGATTCCGTCCTTGCCCAGCAGTTCAGCGACTTTGAGCTGATCATCGTCGATGATGGCGGCAACGATCGCAGCATGGAAATCTGCCGTGCTTATTCCGATCCCCGCATCCGCATCGTGACGCAGGCCAATCGCGGGCTGGCAGGGGCACGCAACACCGGCATTGCCGCTTCGCGCGGTCATCTGGTTGCTCTGCTCGATTCCGACGATCGCTGGGTTCCGTCCAAGCTGATGATGCATGTCATCCATCTCAACGCCAATCCGCGCGTCGATGTCAGCTATTCGGGATCGCGGCTGATCGATGCGCAGGGCAATCCGCTGCGCGTCGCCATGCGGCCCAAGCTGACGCAGGTCTCGCCCGCCGACATTCTCCTGCGCAATCCGGTCGGCAACGGGTCGGCCCCGGTGATCCGTCGCACTGCACTCGATCGCGTCAGGTTCGCCCATCCTGAGGACGCTGGTCGCCAGTGCTGGTTCGACGAAAGCTTTCGTCAGTCGGAAGACATCGAGATGTGGCTGCGCATGGCGCTGCGGCATGACTGCATGTTCGAGGGGATCGAAGGCTTGCTGGTCGATTACCGCATCATCGGCGGCGGCCTGTCGGCACGCATCCCCCAGCAGTACGAAGCGTGGTGGCGAGCCATGGAAGGACTGGCGGCCGATGCGCCGGACTTCATGGATCGCTACCTGCCGCAGGCGCGCGCCTTTCAGCTGCGCTATCTCTCGCGTCGGGCGGTCCAGCTGGGCGACGGGCCTTTCGCGCTGGCCCTGCTGGGGCAGGCGCTGCGCAGCAGCCCGAGCATTGCCGCGCACGAACCGATGAAGACCACGCAGACTCTGTTGGGGGCCCTGGCGGTCCGTTTCCTGCCCACCGCGATCATCGATCGCCTGCGCGCGCCTTACACGGGCCTGGGAGTTGCGGCATGACCAAGCTCCGCACTGTCCATCTTCTCGATGACCTCTCGTTCGGCGGCGTGACGCGCGGGCTTGCGGTCTTTGCCGAACCCGAACTCGCAGCCGTGATGACCGGCCAGGTGGTTGAAATCGATCCGGCGCAGCGGATCGCCCCTCGTTTCGATGCCGATCTCATCCTCATGCATTTCACGCCGCGCTGGAATGCCCTGCCTTTTCTGGCATCGCTGCGCCTGCGCAATCCCGGCGCACGGATCGTGCATGTCGAACACAGCTATACCCGGGCGTGGACGGCCTTGCATGTTCCGAACCTTAGCCGGTTCCGCACGATGCTGCGTCTGTGGCGCAAGGGTTGTGATGAACTGGTTGCGGTTTCGCACGGACAGGCGGCCTGGTTGCAGGACTTCCTTGGACTGGCGGTGGCCCCGCGCGTCATCGAGCCTTGGGGCGGGTGCCAGGGTTGCCGTGAACTGCCGCTGCCGACCCCGCGCAAAGGGCGCCCGCTGCGTCTTGCCGCTTATGGCCGCTTTGCCGAACAGAAGGGGTTCGACATCCTCATCGCCGCCATGTCGCTGTTGCCGTCGCAGGATTATGAGCTTGATCTGGGCGGGTTCGGTCCGTGGGACGATCGCCTGCGCGATCAGGCTGCCGGTCTTTCCAACGTTCGCTTCTTCGGCAGGGTCGGCGATGTCGCGGCTTTCCTCGACGCGTGCGACGTGGTGGTCGTCCCCTCGCGCTGGGAGGCGTTCGGTCAGGTCGTTGCCGAAGCCAAGATGGCTGGACGTCCGGTTCTGGTCGCCGATGTCGACGGGATGCCAGAACAGATGATCACGCCTGACTGGATCGCGGATTGCTCGTCGCCCGAAGGTCTGGCGGCGGCCATCGCCCGGATCGATGCATCCGATCTTGTCGCGGTCGGCGCGCGCAACCGGGCGGCCATGGCCGATGTCCGTCGCGAACGGGTCGCGGCATGGCTCGACCTTATACAGGCGAAGGCCGTCGCCGTCAGCTTTCCGCAGGTGCTGGCGGCATAGACGAGATCCGATCCCGGCTCTGGCTGCCGATCCCGATGATCAGCAGTCCGGGCCAGATCAGATAACCGAGCACTTCGAGGTTCTCGCCAAAGCTGTAGAACAAGAGAACCAGCAGCATGGCGAACGCGGTGCGAGCATCGCGCGACCGCATCGATTGCAAGGCGATCGATGCGGTCGATGCGATCAAGGGAACGGCAAGGCAGATCACGCCGAGCAGCCCCTTGACGAAGAGCAGGCCATACCAGCTGTGGTGGCTGCCGATGGGCATGAATTCGACCATGTGCGGGCCGCGTTCGACAATGCCGTGGCCAAACCATGGCGCCTCGTCCCGCCACCGCTGTACCGCGATGCGGCCAAGAGCGGCGCGGACGCGGGAAGAGTCGGCTCGCGCGCCCTGAAAATCCTGCACGGCCTTGTCGATCATGTCGTTGATCGTGTTGCCGAACACGCCGATCGCCAGAACGATCGGGGCAAGTGCGAACCATACGCGCGGGCGGTTGAGCCGGGCCACCAGAATGGCAACCGGCCAGATGATCGCGGTCGCAAGGATCGCCATGCGCGATTGCGAGAAATAGGAAATCATGACGTTGGCGAGCAGTCCGACGACTTTCCAGCCGGGGCGCCGTTCCTGTAGCGCGCAGATCATGTGGACGACTGCAACCATCCCGGCAGCAGGGGCCCACGGTGCATAGAATTGCCAGCGTGACGCGCCGTTTTCAGGGTCGATGATGTAAAGCGTCACGGCAAAGAATTCAGGCCCCGATCCCCCCAGCACGCTGAGCGGCGAGACGTAGAGAAGCCCCGGCAGTCCCGCGAGCGGCGCAATCATGAAGAGTGGCATCAGGCAGATCGTCTGCAGTCCCAGGCGGCAGATCGCGCGATAGATGACCGATGCCCGAATATCGAGGACCGCTCCCGCAAAGGGGTAGAGGCCGAGCAGCGCCCAGCCTTTGGCCCAGCCGGTGGCCGACTTGATCGTCTGGGCCGCGCCCAGCGTGTTGAGACTGTGCCCGACGATCAGGACGACCAGCATTCCGGTCATGCCGCCAAGCCACAGTTTCACCGCCATCGGCACCGGTTGCGGGCGCTGTGCGACGGGCAGGGCCGGAGCGATATAGAGGCGCCAGGCCGCCATCGCCGCCAGCGTCCACCCGAGCGCGGGGCCGACCATGTAGAGGGCGCCCACCGCATAGAAGATCCAGGTGCACTGGATCGTGCGGGAGATCAGAACTTCCGCAAGATCATCTGGATGATCGGCTGGCGAATCCATACGAGGCCGAACCCTATGAAAATGAAGACGGTACCTGCCAGGGCCCCGGCCAGGGCAAGGAGTGGGGAAGGCGATGTCTTGCGCTCGGGCAAGGACGGGGCTTCGAGCGTCTGGACCAGCGGATAGGACGCAAAGGGGTCGGCCTTGTTGGTGTCGAGCCGGGCAAGCGCCGACGACAGCACGGCGTCCGCCACTTTGAGATCGCGGTCGAGATCGGCCAGTTGCGAGGCCTCGGCGACCAGTTGCCGGGACTTCATGGTCTGGTCGGAGATCTGGCGCGCGATTTCCTCAGCCCCGGCGCGCGTGCCGCTCGCCTGGCTGTCGAAACTGACGAGATTTTGCATCAGCGCCGAGCGACCGTCGCTCACTGAAAGATCGATGAGCTTCAGCACGCGGTCGCGCGACAGGCCGGTGAGGGCAGAGCCCCGTGCGGCCAGCTGATCGCGCAATTCGCGGTCCTGCGCGGACAGTTCGCGGACAAGGCCGTGGCGATCGCCCAGCGTCGCGGCCTTTTCGGCAAGGCCGGTGTTGATCTGGGCATAGCGTCCCAGCAGCGACTGGAACGGCTGGTCGGCCTTGAGCACCATGGCGACCCGCGCGTCGACGACCCCGGCGTTCAGCGACTGGGAGAGGCGACCGGTCTGCGCATTTTGCTGGCGAAGTTCGGCGATCGTCTGGCGGTAGCGGTCCTTCAGGGCGTCGAGCGCGGCAATGCGATTGCGGAACTGTTCCTCGGACACAAGCCCGCTGTGGCTCTGGAAATCGAGCAGGCGCTGCTGCGTTTCATGGGCCTTTTGCTGCAGGCGGGCGATCGCCGAGCGGTCCACTTCCTCGCGCTTGGCCGCTTCGTCGGCGCGCAGTTGCTCGAGGTTTTCGAGAAAGGTGTCGCGAAGGGCTTCGAGCCGGTCGTGCGCGGCCTTGGGCGTTGGGCCCTTGACCGATACCTCGATCAGGTTGGTCTGGTCGGTGAGCTTGATGTCAGGCTGGGGAAATGCCGAGGGCTTCATCCCGAGCCTGGCCGCGGCATGGCGCACGGTCATGTCGGTCATCAGCAGGCGCTTGTAATTGACGGTCGGGCTGAGCGTCGCACTCGCAAAGGCCGATGACGTCACGGTCGAGGCCTGGCCGATCTGGTCGACGTTGATACTGCCGCCGACGCCGCTGCCCGGCAGGATCAGCGTCATCTTGCTCGTATAGCTGACCGGCGCGGCGACCAGATAAATGGCGGTCAGAACCCACAGCGCCAGCACCGGCAAGGCCATCGAGGTCACATAGCGCCGATACCGCCCGAAACTGGGCAGGCCGTCGCGAACCACGATCCAGGCCCGGACCAGGCGCCGGGGAGAGGGTGTTGCGGGGGCGCCGGTCGTCATCGCACCGCCTGATTGACGACGATGGCCGTTGTCGCCACCCCGGCGGCAGAGCCGACGAGCGAGACGACATCCTGAAAGTTCGAAAGGGCGCTGTCGTAACAGGCGAGGGCGTCACCGGGCATGAGATAGGGATCATAGTCGTCCCGATCGGCATCGCGCACGAGGCGTTCGATCGCGCGGCGGATCACGACGCTTTTCCCGTTCATCGGATTGCGCGAGATCAGCACCGCGCTGCGTCGCGAATTGATCGCCGATCCGCCGACGCAGTTCATGCCGACCAGTCCCTGCAACATGCGTGTGCCATAGGGCAGGCTGGTCGTTTCCTTGCCGATCGCCGAGGACGCATTGCTGGCCGCCGGGCGCGTCAGGTTGGACATGAAGACCCGGATGCCCGGAGGCGTGACGGCAGTCGGGCGGGCAAGGCGCGTGTCGAAACATCCCGTGCTGGGCACGATGATGCGGTCGCCCGATTGCAGGATCATGTCGCTTCCGCCCGCCCCGGATGCGAGCGGAAGGTAATCGAGCCGCACCCAGCGTCCCTGTCGTTGCAGATAGACATTGCGGACGTCGGCATCCGGGCGCAGCCCGCCCGCTGCCCGCAATGCGGACGAAACGGTACGCCCCGGATTGGCGTCGCCAAAGGTCACGCCTTCCTTTTGCCCGATCCGCGATTCGGCCTGGCGGTCTCCGGCGCGGACAAGGCCGGGATCGAAGACTGCGCCGCTGACGCCGACCGACACGCCAGTGCTTTCGATCACGCGAACGTCGAGGAAGGATGCGTCGGGCAGGGCAATGCGCTGGCGGCTGAGCGTCGCGAGAACGGCGCGCTGCGCACTGGCCTCGTCGAGACCTTCGAGTGGGATGGAGCCGACCACCGGCAAGCCGATGGTCCCGTCCGAACCCACGACATAGACGCCCGAGACCAGGCTCGAATCTCCCGACAGGATGATACGCAGGCGATCTCCCGGGCTGATCAGGAGATGGTTTCCGCCCAGATCCTCGCGCCGGGTTTCGCGGTCGGGGGCAAGTTCGGGCGGCGGGGGCGCGTTGAAACGGCATCGGTCGGCGCTAAGTCCGGAGGGAATGACGGTCGGAGCCTCTTCATGCGTCCATCGTGCATTGGCGACATTGCGTGGAGTCGAACCGGTGGTGCAGCCGACAAGGCTGAGGGTGAGACTGGAGGCAAGGATGCTGACGATCAGTGTCGCGGTCCTGGGCGTGTTCTTTTGCCAGGAAAAGAAAGCCCGCTTTGACCCGGAGGGCGTATCGACTGTCTTCATAATCCAGGACACCCACAAGAATTTTCTTCGTATTTATGGGATTACACTTAGCAAACCTTTAACTCTGTAGGCAGATACTGCTCTTGGATATCCCGGATTCTCGGGGATTCTGTCCAGCAGCGGTGTGAACATGGGCTCAGGCCGAATATTGGTTGTCGAGGATACACCATCGCTGGCGCTGGTTTACGCACGACAACTCGAACATGCCGGATACGAAGTACAGGTCGCCGACAACGGTGCGGCCATGCGCGGCCTGATCATGTCGGGCGGCACTTTCGACGCGGTGCTTCTCGATTTGCAACTGCCCGATTGCGATGGTCTCGAACTGCTCTCCGGGATGGTCGGAATGACCGAGCGGACCAAAGTCATCGTCGTCACTTCCGACGGCTCGATCGACCGCGCGGTTCAGGCGACCAAGCTCGGTGCCTATGACTTTCTGGTCAAACCGATCAAGTCCGACCGCCTGTTGACGACAGTGCGCAATGCCATCGACCACATGGCGCTGGCGCGGAGCATGGAACAGGTCCGGCGCGAAAACGAACGCGATACCTTTCACGGTTTCGTCGGGGGATCGCCTTGCATGAGGGCGGTCTACCGCTCGATCGAAAGCGTGGCGCAATCGCGCGCGACGGTGTTCATCACCGGGGAAAGCGGGACCGGCAAGGAAGTCGCGGCAGAGGCCATCCATTTGTCAGGCCCTCGCCGGGACAAGCCGTTCATTGCGGTCAATTGCGGTGCCATTCCCGAAGCTTTGCTGGAATCGGAACTCTTCGGCCATCGCAAGGGGGCCTTCACCGGGGCCATCGACAATCATGCGGGCGCGGCGCGGTCGGCAGACGGGGGCACTCTGTTCCTCGACGAAATCTGCGAAATGGACATCAAGTTGCAGGTCAAGCTCCTGCGCTTCTTGCAGACGGGGCTTGTCCAGCCGGTCGGCGCGAGCACGCCCCAGCCGGTCGATGTCAGAGTCGTTTGCGCCACCAACCGGGACCCGATGCGGGAAGTGGTCGAAGGCCGCTTCCGCGAAGACCTGTTCTATCGTCTGGCGGTCATTCCCCTGCATCTTCCGCCCTTGCGCGAACGGGGGGACGACGTCGAAATGATCGCGCGTGCGTTCCTGCGGCGTTTTACGAAGGAAGAGGGGAAGCCCGCGGGACGCTTCGACGATGCCGCGCTTGCCTTTTTGCGGAAGTACGACTGGCCCGGCAATGTCCGGGAACTGCAAAATGCGGTGCGACGCGCGGTCGTTCTCAATCCCGGGCCGGTCTACCCCTTGCAGTCGCACGGACAAGTGGCCGCGAGCATGCGTGACGGGCGTCCCGCTCCGGTGGATCACCCCTTCGCCAACCCGTCCGCCGGCTCGTCTGTCAGGGAAAACGGGGCCGTGCTCGACATCGCAGGTCTCACGCTCGAGGAAGTCGAACGGCTGGCGATCGAGCGGGCTATCAAGGATGCCGACGGCAATCTTCCCCTGGCGGCCCGCAAACTCGGCGTGAATTCCTCCACGCTCTATCGCAAGCGGGAACGATGGGAAGGCAAGGCCGACGGGGAGGCGCCATCGAAAGCGGGATAGGCACAGCATGGATGGACTGTTCAGCTCTGCGCATTCCTCGCCTTGGAGGCGGGCGGTATGGTTGCCGACGGTGTTCGCGGGCGTGGCCTTTGTCTGCTGGGCCAGTCTGAAGCTCACCGCGATCGATACCCGGACCGGTGCGCTGTGGGTGGCTAATGCCGGAGTGCTGGCGGCGCTGCTCCTTAGTCCGACCGAGCGCCGGATGGAGGTCGCGGTCACGGGGGCGCTGGCAATCATGGTCGGCGGCCTGACGTCGGGTATGGCTTGGCAGGGCGCCGCGTTCTTTGCGGCCGTCAACATGCTGGAGATCTTCGTCGCGGTTTCGCTGATCGAGCAGGGCGCGATTTTCGCGACCGATCTCGGTAATCTGCGGCAACTCGTCCAGTTCCTCGTGACTTGTGGCGGTCCGGCTCCGATGATTTCGGCGATTCTTTGGACCATTCACACACGGTGGCAGGGGGGCATCCCGACGCTGGAGGCTGCGGCTGAGTGGCACTTGTCCCATGCGCTGGGGCTGATCGTTCTCGTCCCCTTCATTCTGGCGGCCTATAACAGGATCGTGCTGATCGGCGGCATGGCCGGGTCCGACCTTGCCCACATCGGTTTCCATTCGGTGGCGCTGTTTGTGCTGGGGGGCATTATCTTCGCCCAGCCTCATCCCCTGCTTTACATGATCATACCCTATATCTGCCTGTTCACGTTCCGGGCCGGATTTCTGGGGGCAGGCCTGTCGACCGTCATCGTCTGGCTCGTTGCCACGCTCTTTACCGGATGGGGATCCGGGCCGATCGCCGCGAACACCGGGGATCTCGCGCTCAGGATCATGCTGGTTCAGGGCTTCATCGGCTGCTGCGCTCTGACTGTTCTTCCGATCGCTGCGGTGTTGGGGGAACGCAATCGCCTTGTTCATGCCTTGTCAGCGAATGAGCGGCGTTTCCGGGAACTGTCCCAGTCGGCGCCGATCGGCATCGTCACGATCGGGCTCGACCACGCGATCACCTATGCCAACCCCGAGATGGCGAGGATCGCGGGGCGCAGCGCCGAACAGCTTTGCACCGAGAAAGTCGGCGAGAATCTTGGCGAGGATCTGGCCAGAACGCTCGACCAGACATTGGAATCCTGCACCAGCGAGACCGACTTTGCCGAGGTCAGCTTTGCTCTGGCCCGTGACGGTGACGGGCAACGCTGGTTCCAGACCCGCTTTGCGCCAAGGCTCGATGAACAACGTCGTCTGCTGGGGTGGATCGGCACGGTAATGGATGTCACTCAGCTGCGCCGGTCGGAACAGCGACTGGCGCAGAGCGAGCGGGAGTTGCGCCTGCTTGCCGACAATTCCGGCGATGTGATCTGTAGTTTTGGTCCCTCGGGGGTGATCCTCTATGCTTCGGCGGCGACCGAGCGGATGCTCGGGTGTTCGGCGCGTGATCTTGTCGGACGGGATCTCCTCTCGTTTGTCGACGGGGATGATGTCGAACATGTCCGCCAGACGTTCGCGGACTCGTCCTCGGGGCGGCATGGAGAGACTTGCGGGTTCCGCTGGGTCTTGCCCGATGGCGAACGTCTCTGGGTCGAGGCCTCGTTCGGAGCGTCGGGCGAAGGCGCAACGCCGGGGCCGCTCGTCGCCACCATCCGTGACATTTCCGAGCGGCAAATGGCCGAGGCCGAGATCCTCGAAAAGAACGCTCGCCTGCGCGAGACCAACCGGTTGATGAGCCTTGCCGAAAATCTCGCCGAATTCGGCCATTGGCATTACGATCTGGTCGGCGGCGCCAGCGACTGGTCACCCAGCTTTATGGACATCCACGGTCTGATGCCGGACCGGGTGCCCAATATCGAAGCCTATTTCGCGACGATCGTCCCCGAGCAGCGCGCCTCGGTCAGGGACGTGTTCGAGGATGCCATGCGGACCGGGCGCGCGTTCCGTCGTGCCACCCGGATCGTCCGCCCCGACGGACAGATCCGGACGGTCGAAGTGCAGGGGCAGGGCGAAATCGATGCGCACGGGAACCTCGCGGGAATTTTCGGAGTGTGTCAGGATATTACCGTCGAATTGGAGGTGCAGCAGGAACTGTCCCGCGCGCGCGACCGGGCCGAAGCCGCAGCAGAGGAACGCGCGCGCTATCTGGCGGTGATGAGCCACGAGATCCGCACGCCGATGACCGGCGTACTGGCGACCTATGAGCTGCTGGCCCAGTACGGCAACGACATTCCCTGGCCGCAGCCCGATATTCCGAGGCTGATTTCCGCGACACAGGCCCATGCCAAGACGCTCATGTCCATTCTCGACGACGTGCTGGATCAGGCCAAGGGAGAAGCAGGGAAACTCGATCTCGAATTGGTCGCTTTCAATCCTGGCGAGGCTCTGGCCGGGGCCGTGGACCTGTTCCGGGGGCAGGCCGCAGCTAAGGGGATCGCGCTCGAATGCCATGCCGAGGCGATGCCCGACGTGGTCGGCGATCCCGCGCGTTTCCACCAGATCGTTTCCAACCTGTTGAGCAATGCCATCAAGTTCACCTCGCAGGGCAAGGTCAGTGCATCCTGCGAGCAACTCGACGGGGCATTCTATGAAGTCTGCGTCAGCGATACCGGCATCGGGATCGCGGCTGATGCACTCGACCGGATATTCGAACCTTTTGCCCAGGCTGATACGACCACCAGCAGGCGCTTTGGCGGCACCGGACTGGGGCTGGCGATCGTGCGCAGTCTGGTGACCTCGATGGGCGGGGAGTTGACGCTGGACAGTGTGCCTTCACGCGGCAGCACGTTCACGGTCCGCCTCCCGCTTTCGGCGCAATCTGTCGAAGACACAGGGGACAAGGTGGTCGCCCCCGTCGAGGCGGACCTCTCCATTCCCGAAGGCACTCGCGTCCTTGTGACCGACGATACCGAGACCACGCGCCTTGCCGCGCAAGTTCATCTCGACGGCGCGGGATGCCGGACGACCGGGGCGATTTCCGGCGCCGATGCGCTTGCCCGTCTCGTCGAAGGGGATGAGGCAGAAGACTTCGCCGTGGTCCTGATCGACAGTTCCATGCCGGGATTGAGCGGGGCGGAAACGATCCGGTTGATCCGGCGCCTGCCGGGGCGTCTTGGACGTATCCCGATCCTGGGATTTACCGCCTATTCCAATTCCGACAAGCAACGCGAACTGGTCGAGGCGGGGGGCGGTGACGTGATCGTCAAGCCGTTCACGCGTGCGACGATCCGCGATGCGATTGCCCGCGCGATCGCCACACCTTCGTGCGGTGGCGACAAGGCTGCTGGCTCGGAGGAATTCGAGCGGTTTCTCGATTCCTTCCCCGAGGCCATGCGTGGAGAGGTTCTCGAAAGCGCCCGGGCGGACCTGACCGTCATGGCCAAGGCCTTGCGCGCGAACCCCGATGCGGGCGTACGCGACCGCGTCATTCATCAGGTGAAAGGGGTTTCGGGCACTTTTGGCCTGCAGGATCTCGCGCTTTCCTGCCGGTTCGTCGAACAGAGAGTGGAAGAGCAGGGCACGGCCTCACCCCAGGTGCTTGGCGTGGTTATCCATGCGCTCGACGATGCGCTAGGCCTGCTGGAGAAGCATGTCCGGGAATTCTCGGGTTGATCACGGCGGGGGCAGGACGGATGGGGGCAGCTTGGAGCGCATCATCGTCTTGCGGTCGATGCATTCGCCATCGGCGATGAAGGTGCCGTCGCCCACGGCATGGATCATTCGTCGTTCGGTGCGAGCCGGGTCGATCCATGCCGCGACACCTTCGAGAACAAGAATGCTGTGCCGGTCGATCGTGTCGACGAGGCGGCATTCGATATTGGCAAGGCATTCGCGGATCAAAGGCGCACGGATGTGGCGGCCTTTGATCGCTGTCAGGCCGAAACGCGTGAACTTGTCGATGTCGCTGCCCGAACAGGTGCCGATGCCGACTGCGGTATCGATCATGTCGACGGTTGGGATCGATAGGACACATTCGCGCGTTTGGGTGAGCGCGGCAAAGGAATGGTTCCATGGGCCGGTCGTGATCGCGAAAGAGGCCGCAAAGTCTAGCACCATGGTCCAGGTAATGGTCATGATGTTGTTGCGTCGCCCGTCGTGGGTGGTGAGCAGCACGACCGGCCCCGGTTCGATCAGCGTGAAGGCCTTGTCGAGCGGGAATGGGGCCAACTGGAATTCCTCCATGGCGATCTCCTTGTGTCATTAAGGATAGGCGCTTCGACGCGATCAGCAAAGTGTCGGATAACCGGCGAGAAATGCGGACTTTTCAAGATCGGTGACCGCCTCGTAATCCCGGCGGTCGAGGATTGCGAAACCGGTGAGGCGCAAGGCGCGCAAGGTTGGGGCCAGCGCGGGATCGTCAATCAGGTCGCCAAGGGCGCGGCGCAAGGCCGCCACGGTGCCGGCGGGCGTTGAGGACGCCGTCACCAGCGGCAACCCCGGTGTGACAGGTGTGCGAGCAAGAATACGCACGCGTCGGTCGACGCCCGGAAATCGGTCGCGCAGCAGTGCGAACGTCACGGCATCGATCGACGCGACATCGGCCTTGCCCGCGATCACGGCGGCAAGGCTGCGGGCGTGGGCGCCGGTCTCCAGCACGCGCGTGAACAGGCCGGCACCTTGCGCGAAGGGGGCGAGGACGGCGCGGAAGAGATTCATGCCGGTATTGGAATCGCGGGAATTGATGGCGGCGCGACGCCCGCGAAGATCGTCAAGCGTGCCCGCCGGATCGCCCCGGCGTACGATCACCATCGAACCATGCCGGGGTCCGTCACACCCGGGTGCGTCATGGATCGGAGTTGCCACCGGGACGACGCTTTCCCCCAACGAAGTCATCAGCGGATAGCCGCACGTCTGGGCGAGCAGGAGATCAGGCGCGGTCCAGATCTCGGGCAGCGGACGATCGCGCGTGAGACTGGAGGGAACATCGCTTATCCCCATGTGGGCGAGGCGTTCGGCAAGGGCCTGCCACAAAGCGTCGTTCGCGGCGCGAAGCCACGGCGGATCGTACATGCCGAGCGAGGCGATCACCGCTTGCCCGGAAGCGGGGCGGGGTGAACCAGCCGATCGTGCGGGCGGAGCAGGAACCGAGCGAAAATCACGCCATAGTGGGCATAGCGTGGTGCCTGTGGAAAGGCATCGGGATCGGCGCGATAGGCCGCGGGCAGGGCGTACCACGGCAAGGCCGGATAGGCATGGTGCCAGATATGAAGGTTGTTGTTGAGGAAGAGCAGCGCCAAAGGACCGTTGTCAGCCACGATGGCGGTCCGCGCCGCCGGATCGGCAGACGCGCGATGTTCGGCATAGGACCGGATCAGCGAAAGCGCGGTGCCGGGCCAGATGAAGCACAGGACATAAGTCATCGGCGAGAGGCCGACATGGTGAAGCCAGCCCAGAACCAGCGTGACACCGATCATGTGTGGAGCCCAGTCGCGGACGAAGGCCAGCGGGTGAGTGCCTGCCCGGCGCAGTTCGGACCACCAGAACCGCACGATCCGGATCGGCGGACCCAGCACCATGCGTCCGGCCAGTGTCGATTCCGCCGCAGCGACCAAGTGCGCCGGTCCGCCGGGACGGGCCAGGTAATTGCTTTCGCTGTCGTCGAGCGGATCGGTCAGGTGCGGCGTCCGGTGATGCGCAATATGATCCCGGCGATAGATCGCATAAGGCAGCCACAACGACAGCGGCGGAAAGCCGATGGCATCGTTGATCCAGCGGTACGGGGTCGGGTGTCCATGGATCACTTCGTGTTGCAGCGATCCGTGCCAGGCGATGAGCCATGCCCCCGCGATCATCAGCACCGGCCAGGGCAGAGCCGCGTGGGCATAAGCCAACGCCAGCCAGCCGCCGTAAATCGCGACGGCAAGCACAAGTGTCGGCCATTCGACCGAAATCGACCCCGGATTTCCCGCCTGCCCCTGCGCCATGGCCGAAGCCTATCGGTCGCCTGTGGATATGTCTAGACAAGCGGATGCATGGCGCCATGGCAAATGCGCATGGGGCCATGCAGCGTGAATTGGGACCAGGTAATCAGGCTGTCAGGGCGCGCAGGGCCGCGATGTGTTCCGGCCCGATGCCGCAGCATCCGCCCAGGATTGTTGCGCCTTCTCCGGCCCAGCCCCGTGCGAAGGCGGCATAGCCTGCCGGATCGAGATCGGCGCGGATTTCGGACAGGCCTGCATTCGCCTCAGCCTCTTCGTCCATCGGCGGAAAGGCATTGGCATAGACGCCGACCGGCAGTGATGCCGCCGCATGTGCGGCCCGGACGGCAGCGGCCATGACTTCTGGCTGGCTGCAATTGAAGAGGATCGCGCTCGCTCCGAGATCTTGCGCCAGTTTCGCCGCCTCGGTCACGCTTTCCCCCGAGCGCAGGCGGGGCTCGCCATCGGGATGCGCGTCTTCGAGCGTGAAGGAAAGCCAGAGCGGCTTGCCCGTCGGCTTGACCAGTTCGGCAACCAGCTTTGCTTCGATCAGCGAGGACAGCGTCTCGGCCTGCCACTGGTCGACATAAGGGGCCAGAGCCTCGACCAGAACGGCAAGAATGGGACGCGCGCGGTCGATGTCGACTAGATCGGGGCGATAGGAGCCGCAGATCGGGGGAAGCGAGCCCGCCACGGTAATCTTGCGCGGAGCGGCATCGGCAACGTCCCGCGCCAGCTTGCCCGCAAGGGCGGCGAGTTCATGACCGCGCGCGGCAAAGCGTTCCTCGCCGATGTGGAACGGCACTACCGCATAGCTGTTGGTGGTGATGACATCGGCCCCGGCATCGACATAGCTTTGATGGACGCGCGAAACGAATTCGGGGCCCTCGATCAGGGCAAGCGCGGACCATTCGGGCTGTTCGAAAGGCGCGCCGATGCGATTGAGTTCGCGTCCGGTGCCCCCGTCGAGAATGATGAGCGGGGATGCGGCGGAGGTATCGGACACGGCTGGTTCTCCCTTGAGAATGGGGGCGCAGGTTTCGGCGAGGGAAGGGGCGTGGTCAAGAGGGCTTGCCGGGGCGACGAAGACCCGCATAAGTGGCGGAGATAAAAGGCCAGGGTATGGCGCCAGGGCAAAGCGCGGGAGATTGATCGGAATGGTCGGCGCGATCGCACAGCTGTTCGTGTTCCTGCTGGCGGGTGAAGCCTTGCACCGCCTGTCCGGTCTGCCTGTGCCCGGCGCGGTCATCGGCATGGTCCTCCTGGTGATCTGGCTTGCCTCGGTACGCGGGGACCGGGCGCGGCTGGAATCGGTCTCGTCCTGGCTGACGGCCCATCTTTCGGTGATGTTCGTGCCCGCCGCGGTCGGGATCATGGAGGAAGGCGGGGTCTTCGCCCGTTTCGGGACCGCGCTGGTGGTGGCAACCACGGTCTCGACGCTGTTGACGATCGTGGTGACGGCGCTGGTCATGCGCTGGGCTCTGGCGCGGTTTGCGCCGACGGAGGCGGCCGAATGAATGCTCTTGGCGGTCTTCTTTCGACGCAGTTGTTCTGGCTGGCGGTGACGCTGACGGTCTTTGCGGGGGCCGATGCGCTGTCCTTGCGCAGCCGACGCCATCCCTTGTGCCACCCGGTGCTGCTGGCAACACCCGCGCTGATCGTGCTGATCCGCTTGTCGGGGGTGACTTATGCCACGTATTCGGGGGCGACTTCGGTGCTGGGCTTTCTGCTGGGACCGGCGGTGGTGGGGCTTGCCGTTCCGATCCATGCGCGGCTGGGTCTCATCCGGCGGCTTGCCTTGCCGCTTTTTCTGGCGCTGCTGGCCGGATCGTTGACCGCGATCGTCAGTGCGGTCGGGATACTCTGGCTTTTCGGCGGCCCGCCCGACCTTCTCGCAACGATTGCCCCGCGCGCAACGACGACGCCGGTTGCGATGGAACTGGCGCGGCAACTGGGCGGACGCCCGTCGCTCGCTGCGGCGCTGGTGCTGGGGGCAGGGGTGATCGGAGCCATGGTGGCGACGCCCTTGCTCAATGCGCTGGGCGTTCGCGACATGCGTGCCCGCGGCTTTGCCGTCGGCGTGTCCGCGCACGGGTTCGGCGCGGCCCGCGCGTTTCAGGTCAGCGAGACGGCCGGAGCCTTCGCCAGCCTCGGCATGGCACTCAACGCCGTGGCGACCGCGCTCATCATTCTGCTCTTCGCGGTTTTGGCCTGACCGTGCGCGATCTGAAAAAAGAGCGCGCCATACGTCAAACGGGTACTGGTATTTCGTCGCGGAAGCGGCTCTTTTCGCGCCACCAAAGCCGAGGATACCGAATTTATGACCGATGAGCCGCTCGATCTCGAAACCCTGCGCCAGCTCTATACCGGGGCCAGCGGGTCCGACATCCGCGATCCGCATTTCCGCGAAGCGGCCGGGCAGCAGTACAAGGGCGACAAGCGGACGTGGCCTTTTGCCGGGGTCCCGACCCTGCTCGACGCGCCTTTCCTGGCCGACGGATTGACGCCCGAGGCGCTCGACACGCTCGATGTCGCCTTGATCGGCGTGCCGATGGATCTGGGTGTGACCAATCGCCCGGGCGCTCGCTTCGGTCCCCGCGCGCTGCGCGCGATCGAGCGTGTCGGTCCTTATGAACACGTCCTGCGTGTTGCGCCCAAGGGCAAGCTCAAGGTGGCAGACGTCGGCGACGTGTCGATGAGCAGCCGTTATGACCTCGCCGCGTGCCATGCCGACATCGAGGCCTGTTACCGCATGATCGCAGGCACGAAGGCGATCCCGCTTTCGGTCGGCGGCGACCATTCGATCACACTGCCGATCATGAAGGGGCTTGCCGAAAAGCACGGCCCGGTCGGCATGGTTCACATCGACGCCCATTGCGACACCGGCGGCACGACCGAAGGCTCGAAATTCCACCACGGCGCACCGTTCCGCGAAGCCGTGCTCGAGGGCGTGCTCGATCCGCGCCGGTCGATCCAGATCGGCATTCGCGGCGCGTCGGAATGCCTGTGGGAATTCTCCTATCTCTCGGGCATGACGGTGATCCATGCCGAGGAAGTCGATGCCATGGGCATCGCGGCTGTGGTTGCGAAAATGCGCGAAGTGATCGGGGATGGTCCGACCTACATCACCTTTGACGTCGACGGGCTCGACCCGGCGTTCGCACCCGGCACCGGCACGCCCGAAGTCGGTGGGCTCACCACGCTTCAGGCGCAACAGATCCTGCGCGGCCTTGCCGGGGCGAACATCATCGGCGGCGATGTCGTCGAAGTGGCGCCCGAATACGATCCCTCGCACAACACCGCCCATGCAGGGGCGCAGATGCTGTTTACGATGCTGAGCCTGCTTGCCGTCAACAAGTGACGCTGCAATTCCCGTGATTGCCCCCCGGTGAGCTCCGGCTCATCGGGGGTTTTTTGTCCGTTCGCTTATCGCCCGAGGCAAAAGGCGACGCCGCGCGACAGCACGCCTGCCTGTCCCGGCAGGGCAAGCGATCCGGTCCCGACCAGCAAGGCGACAAGCGCCAGGGCCGCGCCCAGCGCCTTGAGCAGCGGGCGATTGGCGAACTGCTTCAACGCGAGCATGGCGAGTGTCGCCACCAGCATGGGGCCCGCGCCATGGAGCGCAAACAGGCTCATCGCCAGCATCAGCGGCCAGCAGCAGCCAAGGCAGGAGCGTCCGTAATCGATCCCGATGACGAGCGCGGATTGCCATGCCGGACGGGGGCGACCCCAGTGGCGGTCGATAAATGTCATCGGGGTCCGGCACGCCGTCGCGCAGGTCAGGGCAAAGGGGGACAGGAGATAGGCACCGCTCCCGCCCAGAGCAGCAACGGCCAGCCAGATCGTTGCACGGTCGGGGCCGAATGCCGTTTCCGCCGGGGGCAGGGCCAGCAATCCGGCAAGCCGCAAGGCCACGCCCGCAAGGCTCCAGACCGCGATGAACCCCAGCGTGCAGGATGCGACGCGCGCGACGACGCCCTCGTCGGGGATCGCGGCCACACGCTGTAACAGCGGAAACGCGCTGGGCAACATCATCGCCACGCACATCACCGTCCAGTCGAGAACGAACAGAGCAAAGGCGATCGTCGGTTCGGTCAGCCCAAGCGCACGCACCCGGGCAAGCGGCAGTACATGCGGAGCCTCTATCCCGAAGACGATCGCCCCGAGTACGAGCGTCGCCAGGGCCAGAGTGCCTGTTGTTGACTGCCGGGGCTGAGCGACCTGTTCCATGGTGTCACGCTCTATAGCGCAAGTTCGGGGACATGGCAGTCACTTGCGCTATGGGGCGTGGCGAAAGTGGCGCCAGATTAGCGCCAGATTAGCGATTGTCCGGGCGTGGATGGTCCTGCCGCTGTTGTGGCGCGGGGTGTTGCGCCGGTGTTTGCGGACGGGGGGCGGGTGGCGTCACCGTCTGCTGCGGGCGCTGGGCAGGTTGCTGGTAGGACTGCTGCGGGCGCTGGGCAGGTTGCTGGTAGGACTGCTGCGGGCGCTGGGCAGGTTGCTGGTAGGACTGCTGCGGGTGCTGGGTAGGTTGCTGGTAGGATTGCTGTGGGCGCTGGGCGGGTTGCTGATAGGTCTGCGAAGGACTCTGCGCAGGCTGGGTATAGCCTTGCTCGGGGCGCTGCGCGGGTGGCGTGTTGCCGTATTGTGGCCGCCAACCAGTGCTGCTCGGTGTCGCCTGAGTTGAAGGTCTTGGCGAGGATACGCCGCCCGGCATCTGCGATCGCGTCGATTGCGGGTTGCTGCCCTGCTGGGCGGCCGAGCCATGGGGTGCATAGCCTTGCGTCGGGACGGTTGGCGTTGCTGTCGAACCGGCAGGCGGGCGTCCGCCCGATCCGTTCTCGCCGTTCGAGCGATAGGAGTCGGGACGGCCTTGCTGGGTGTAGCCCTGCGGTCCGCGTTGTTGCCACTGCGGAGATTGGTCCTGCTGAAATTGGCCCTGTGGAAATTGGCCCTGTGGAAATTGGTTGCGCGGCGACTGGCCTCGCGTTGGTTGGCCATAGGGCGCATTGCCGGGCCGTCCGGCGCTGATACCGCCATGGGACAGCGCCATGTCACGCGAGATCGGCGTGCCGTCTCCGGTCACGCGATGGACGGCGGGCGGGCGCCATGACGGGGTCATGCGCGCGGCGGTGAAGCGCGGGTTGCCCGCGGCCTGATCGACATGCTGGCGCTGCATTGGGGTCGGTGCGAAACGCGGGCTCGAACCGGCGCGCAGTTCCTCGGGCATCGGACGGGCGCGGATGCCGCCATAGCCGCCGTTGTAGCTGACGCGGCTGGGCGCGTTGATGAACACCGGCCGGTTGTAGACGGTGATGTTGGTCACATTGGTGATGCGGGTGACAGCCGTGTTGTAATGGACATGGCCGTCGCGCCAGTATCCACCGTCCCAGCCATGCCCGAAATAGCCGTGGCCATAGTTGATCCCGCCGTAATAGCCGATCGCCGGGCCCCAATAGCCGTCATGGAAGACATAGGCGCCATCATCCCAGCCCCACCATGCCGGGGTCCAGAACAGGCCGGGCCGGGGCGGCAGCTCCCAGTATCCGGGCACCCAGTAATAATCGTCGATCCAGTCGCTCCATGCCCAATAGCCGGGCACCCAGATATAGTCGGGGCCGGGCAGGGGGGGCTGATCGTATTCGGGAAGCGGCGGCGGCGCATAGCCGATGCGGATGTCGAACCCGAAGCTGATCTGAGCCTCGACCGGCATTGCCGTCAAGGCGCCGCCGACGGCAATGCCGGCGAGCGCGAGGCGAACCAGTGTGGATGCGGCCAGTGTGGATGCGGCCGGAAACCCGGTGAAGAACTTGCGCACGGCGCCCTGTGTCCTTGTTGTGCGGGGCTGGCCGGAGTTCGGGTGCCCCCTCGGATCCCGGCCGTTGTTTTCCCCAATCGTGTTGGCAATCCTAATTCCACCGGCCTTATTGCGCCGGCAAACCCGTCCACAAGCTGAACGGACGCGTGGTTTCGGGGTGTTTGTCTTGGCGCCATCTGCACCGATTTGAGAAAACGCCCGTACGAGGAGCTTTGACGCGGGCGCGCGAATTCGATATAATCGGGCCATCGCGACAGACAGGCACGCCTTGGGGCTGGTGTCTGTGGGCGTGCGCACGACTTTGCGGTTGACGCTCCTTGCGAATCCTCCTACACGCGCCCTTCACTCGAAACCGTCTGGAGGGGTTTGCTCAGGTCAGTGCAGATATGGCGCTGGCTCTGTTGTGGCTCGCTTCTTTCGTTTTTGCGTGTCTCGCGATGAGATAGAGTTCTGGGTGTGGTGATTTCGGGCCTTGCGGTTCCGGCCATGACTTGGGGCTCTGTGGAGCTGAACGGAGAAACAAGTGGCTCGTATTGCCGGGGTCAACATCCCCACCAACAAGCGCGTTATCGTCGCGCTGACCTACATTCATGGTATCGGCCCGTTCAAGGCCCGCCAGATTGCCGACAAGCTGGGTATTGACCACAGCCGTCGCGTGCAGGACCTTTCGGACGCCGAAGTTCTGCAGATCCGTGAAGCGATCGACGCTGAACACACCGTTGAAGGTGACCTTCGTCGCGAAACCGCGATGAACATCAAGCGCCTGATGGACCTGGCCTGCTATCGCGGCCTGCGTCACCGCAAGGGTCTGCCGGTTCGTGGCCAGCGCACGCACACCAATGCGCGCACCCGCAAGGGCAAGGCCAAGCCGATCGCCGGCAAGAAGAAGTAAGCCGGTGCGAGCCTCAAGGCTCGCCGGTTCCCACGGTTTTCCGACAGGATTTTAAGAAAAATGGCACGCGAACCTCAGCGTATCAAGCGGCGGGAGCGCAAGAACATCACTAGTGGTGTCGCGCACGTCAACGCCAGCTTCAACAACACCATGATCACCATCACCGACGCCCAGGGCAACGCGATTTCGTGGTCCTCGGCTGGCATGATGGGCTTCAAGGGCAGCCGTAAGTCGACGCCGTACGCCGCGCAGGTCGCTGCTGACGACGCCGGCAAGAAGGCCGCTGAACACGGCGTCCGTACGCTCGAAGTCGAAGTCAAGGGCCCGGGTTCGGGCCGTGAAAGCGCTCTGCGCGCTCTGCAGGCGGTCGGTTTCACCATCACCGCGATCCGCGACGTGACGCCGATCCCGCACAACGGTGTGCGTCCGTCGAAGCGTCGTCGCGTCTGACCTACCAATAGGCGACCGGTGCGGCGGTACCACCGCACCGGCCCGCCCAAGATTCGACCGGTCGCGGCCCCTCAGCCGACGCCGGCGCACTCGATCAACCCCAGGGGAATTCCATGTCTGTCAATATCAAGAACTGGCAGGAACTGAAGAAGCCCAACTCCCTCGAGGTCAAGCCCGGCAACGATCCGCAGCGCCGCGCGACCTTCATTGCCGAACCGCTTGAGCGCGGCTTCGGTCTGACCCTTGGCAATGCCTTGCGCCGCGTGCTGCTGTCCTCGCTTCAGGGGGCCGCCGTGACTTCGATCCGCATCGAGAACGTGCTGCACGAATTCTCGTCGCTGGCTGGTGTCCGTGAAGACGTCACCGACATCGTTCTCAACGTCAAGCAGATCGCGCTCAAGATGCAGGGTGAAGGCCCCAAGCGTCTTCAGCTCTCGGCCACCGGCCCGGGCGAAGTGCGAGCGGGTGACATCGCCGTCACCGGCGATATCGAGGTCATGAACAAGGACCTCGTGATTTGCCACCTCGACGAAGGTGCAACCTTCAACATGGAACTGACCGCCGACACCGGCAAGGGCTATGTCCCGGCCGTGTCGAACCGTCCGATTGATGCGCCGATCGGCCTCATTCCGATCGACTCGCTCTACTCGCCGGTGCGTCAGGTTTCCTACAAGGTCGACAATGCCCGCATCGGGCAGGAACTCGACTACGACAAGCTCAACCTGACTGTCGAAACCGACGGTACGGTCACGCCCGAAGACGCCGTCGCCTATGCAGCGCGTATCCTGCAGGACCAGCTTTCGCTGTTCGTCCACTTCGACGACCAGCTGCCCACCGGCCACGTTGCCGTGGTTTCGGGTCTTGCGACGCATGCGCCGGAAGAAAGCGACGCCAACCAGCTCAACCGTTACCTTCTCAAGAAGGTGGACGAGCTGGAACTGTCGGTGCGTTCGGCCAATTGCCTCAAGAACGACAACATCATCTACATCGGCGACCTCGTCCAGAAGACCGAGGCGGAAATGCTCCGCACTCCGAACTTCGGCCGCAAGTCGCTCAACGAAATCAAGGAAGTCCTTTCCTCGATGGGTCTGCGCCTCGGCATGGATATCCCCGGCTGGCCGCCCGAAAACATCGAGGAAATGGCCAAGAAGCTCGAACAGGAACTTCTCGGCTGATCCCGCGTCCGGGGGCAGGGACATGCTGCAAGCGCAGTGTGTGAACCTGCTCCCGGGGCAGGGGGTGAACGACCGATTTCGTCCTGCATCTGATGCGGGACAAAGCCCGGGGGATCATGGCCGACCCCGGCAAACCGAAACCGGCCTGGTCTGGGTTACCTGATACGGACCCAAAACGAACGGAGACTGAGAATGCGTCACAAGCTCGGCCAGCGTAAGCTGAACCGTACCTCCTCGCACCGCCGCGCGCTTCTGCGCAACATGTCGGCGGCTCTGATCAAGCACGAGCAGATCACCACGACGCTGCCCAAGGCGCGTGAACTGCGCCCCTACATCGAAAAGCTGATCACGCTCGCCAAGCATGGCGGCCTGTCGAACCGTCGTCTGGCGCACGCTCGCCTGCTCGACGATGCGCAGGAAAAGAAGCTGTTCGAAGTTCTGGCGGAGCGTTACGCCGACCGTCAGGGCGGTTACACCCGCATCATCAAGGCCGGCTATCGCGCCTCGGACGCGGCGCCGATCGCGGTGATCGAACTGGTTGATCGCGACGTCGCGGCCAAGGGCCAGGATTCCGGTCCGGTCCTGACTGCGGATGAAGACGAATTCGAAGCCGCCTGATAGCGGACTTCCCCGATCTAAACGTCGGGTCGCACAGGGGCGGGGCCTTCGGGCTCCGCCCCTTTTGTTTTGGCGATCTTGCCCGCAATCCGTTGGGGCGCCATGACATCGGTCCCGGATCGCGATTGCCGCCGGGGTACGATGCTGGAGGTCGGTTTGCGGCGTAGGGACACTCTGAAAGGCGTTTCGACACTTGCTCTTCTGGCGGCGTTGAAAATTCCCGGTGCGGCCGTCGCCGCAGAGGTTGCCAAGGATAGAGATGCGATGAACCCTGCCGCTTTCCCGCCCCTGCCGCCTTATCCCGCCAGTCCGCGCGAAACGGTCGAGGATCACGTTTTCGGGCAGACGGTTGCCGATCCGTGGCGTTGGCTGGAAGCCGATGTGCGCCACGATGCGAAAGTCGCTGATTGGGTGGAGGCGCAGAGCCGCTTTGCCCAAGCCTATCTTTCGCTCTTGCCCGAGCGTGAAGCCTTTGCTCGCAAGATGCGCAATCTCGTCGATTACGAGCGCACCGGCGTTCCGGTGGTGCGCGGGGGCAAGGCGTTTTATCGCTGGAACGCGGGCCTCATGAACCAGTCGCAGTTGCTGGTTGCCGATGGGGATGCGTCGGCGGATGCCAAGGGGCGGGTGCTGATCGATCCCAATGGCTGGGCTCATGACGGCGCCACCGCACTCGATCAGTGGGCGCCGAGCGACGACGGCGCGTTGGTTGCCTATAGCGTTCAGGACGGCGGCTCGGATTGGCGACGGGTCGGGTTTTTGCGCGTGGCCGATGGAACGGTTCTGGCCGACACGCTGCAATGGGTGAAGTTTTCCGGACTGTCGTGGTTAGGGGACGACGCGCTGGTCTATTCCCGTTTCCCCGAACCGGGAGGGAGCGACGCGTTCCATGCGCTGAATTACAATCAGGCAGTCTGGCTGCACCGCATCGGCACTCCGCAACAGCAGGATCGCGCGATTTTTTCGACGCCCGATTTCCCCAAGCAGATGCACGGTGCAGAGGTCAGCAGCGACGGGCGCTGGCTGATCGTTACCAGCAGCGAGGGAACCGATCCGATCAATGCGGTTCATGTCGCGCGGATCGACAAGGGCGAAGTCGGGACGATCCGGCCGCTCGTTCCCGAGATCAAGGCGCAGTGGACTTTCATTGATGCCGCCGGGGACAGCCTGTGGTTCCTGTCGGGCGAGGAGGCACCGCGCCGCAAGATCGTGCGTGTTGATCTTGCCGGTCCAGAGCCGCGCTTCGCGACTGTGGTTCCCCAGAGCGAGGACACGCTGGAATGGGCAGCCATGGTCGGCGGGCGCCTCGTGCTCGGTTATCTCCACGACGCACGCTCGCGCATGGTCCTGGCAAAGCCGGACGGGTCGGTGGTCGGCGAAGTCGGCTTGCCGGGCCCGGGAACGGTCGCGGGGGTGAGTGGGCGGCCGTCAGACCGGTTCGGCTATTTCGCGTTTTCGAGCTTTACCGCGCCCGATACGGTCCTGCGGATCGATGCGGAGAGCGGTGTGACACAAGGATGGCGCAGTCCCCGGCTGACGTTCGATCCTGGTGCCTATCGCGTGGATCAGGTTTTCGTCCCGTCGTGCGACGGCACGCGAGTGCCGATGTTCGTCATTCGGCGCAAGGATGCGACCGGCCCGGTGCCGACTGTCCTCTATGGCTATGGCGGGTTCAACATCTCTCTCACGCCGTGGTTCTCCGCGACGCGTATGGCCTGGCTCGAATGTGGCGGCGCTTATGCGGTTGCGAACTTGCGGGGCGGGGGCGAATATGGCGACGCGTGGCACGATGCGGGGCGCCGCGCGAACAAGCAGAACGTGTTCGATGATTTCATTGCGGCGGGCGAATGGCTGATTGCCAACGGAGTGACGCCCAAGGGCGGGCTGGCGATCGAAGGGCGCTCGAATGGGGGGCTGCTGGTCGGCGCGGTGGTGAACCAGCGTCCCGACTTGTTCGCCGCCGCCAATCCGGGCGTCGGGGTCATGGACATGCTGCGGTTCGATCGCTTTACCGCCGGACGCTATTGGGTTGACGACTACGGCTATCCCGATCGCGAGGCCGACTGGCGCATCTTGCGTGCCTATTCGCCTTATCACAACGTTCACGACGGCGCGTCTTATCCCGCGATCATCGTCACCACGGCCGACACCGACGACCGCGTGGTTCCCGGGCACAGCTTCAAATATGCAGCCGCGTTGCAGGCCGCCGCGATCGGTCCGAAGCCGCACCTCATCCGCATCGACACTCGTGCCGGGCATGGGGCGGGCAAGCCCATCGACAAGGTCATAGCCGAGGCTGCCGACGTCTATGCGTTCCTCGCCCATTGGACCGGGCTTCACCCCGCGACTTGAAACCTTCTCCCTTGTGCGTCGCAATGAAATGACGCGGAAGGGAATTTGTCTCGCGAGAGGCATAGGCGCGTGATAGGCTCGCGTTCGATAACGATGATGAAACGGGATGGGATGGCCTTGAGAAGCGTGCTGCTCGGCAGCGTGCTCGGGCTTGGTCTTTATGGGGCGCCTGTTTGGGCGGGTAACGGCGGGGCCACTGGCGAAGCCGCGATGGAGAGTGTCGAGAGCGGCACGTCCCATCGTCAGGTCGCGCCCGCTGCTCTTGCCGGTCCTGCCCTTATCGGCGTCTCTGCAGCCGCGACATCATCCGGCGTCGGACGTGCGGCACCGGCGGCCTTGCTCGTTCCGCGCGACCGTTATCCCGAAACCCGCCGGGACAACCTGCACGAAGCGATGTTCGGGCAAAGCGTTGCCGATCCCTATCGCTGGCTCGAAGGGGACATTCGACGCGATCCGGCTGTGTCGGGTTGGGCAGCGCGTGAAAACGCCCTGACCCGGGCCTATCTCGCGGCGCTTCCGGGGCGGGACCGCTTTGCCGCGCGGCTGCGGGCGCTTTACGATTTCGAGCGGATCAGCCTGCCGAAAAAGGCAGGACAGCGGTATTTCCTCCTGCGCAACAGCGGCCTCATGAACCAGTCCGCGCTCTATGTTCGCGAAGGGCTCGCCGGGCGCGACCGGCTCCTGTTCGATCCCAATGCTGCGGGCGAGGGTGCGCCTGCGCTCGATGCATGGGCCCCCTCGCGCAACGGGCGCTATCTTGCCTTTACCGAGAGCCGGGCGGGCAGCGACTGGCGCACGATCCATGTGATCGATGTCGATACCGGAACGGTCATGGCCGATCGTCTGGAATGGGCGAACGACACCCTGATCGGGTGGGCCGGGGACGAGGGTTTTTTCTATTCGCGCTATCCCGCGCCGCCGACGGGCGAGGAATATCGGGGGCAGGCGAGGAACAAGGCCATCTGGTTCCATCGCGTCGGCACGGCGCAGGACGCCGACGAACAGGTCTATGCAACGCCCGCCCACCCCGATTGGGGGCACAAGGCGCAAGTGACGTCCGACGGCGCCTGGGCGGTGATCAGCACCGATGCGGGGACGGCGCCGATGCGGGCGATCCATCTCGTCAACCTGTCCGCGCGCGGTGCGGACGGCCGCTGGCAAGTCGTGCCGCTCGTTTCCGATCTGACCTTCGACTGGAAACTGGTCGATGGCGAAGGCAATCGGCTGTGGTTCATCACCAATGACGGCGCGCCCGATTACCGGCTGGTCCGGGTCGATCTCGGCACGCATGCACGGGTTTCGACCGTCATCGGCGAACAGCGGTCGGCTCTGGAGGCCGGGCGGATCGTCGGGGATCGCCTGATCCTGTCGTACAATGCCGACGGACGACGTCTGGCGGTCGTTACCGACATGCACGGGCATCCGGCACGGGCCATCACCATCGACGCCACCGGAACCGCGAGCGGGTTCGAAGGGCGTCCGGGCGACCCGGAAACCTTTTACCAGTTTTCAAGCTACAACCAGCCCCCGGCGGTTTATCGAATGGATATCCGCACCGGCCGGGCAAGTGCCTTTGCCCTGCCGCGTACGCCGTTCGACCCGTCGGACTATGTCGTCGAACAGCGGCAGTATCCTTCGCGGGACGGGGCGCTGGTGCCGCTGATGATCGTGCGCAAGAAGGCGCTCGCCGATGCCGCGACTGCGGCGCCGACATTGCTCTACGGCTATGGCGGTTTCGATATCTCGGTCAATCCGGCCTATTCGCCCCAGCGTATGGCCTGGCTCGAAGCCGGAGGCGTCTTTGCCGTCGCGGCGGTTCGGGGTGGCGGAGAGCTTGGTCCGTCGTGGTACGAGGCCGGGCGCGCCGCGAAAAAGCAGAACAGCTTCGACGATTTCATCGCGGCGGGGGACTATCTCGTCAAAAACGGGATCGCCCGCAAGGGAAGCCTCGCCGCGCAAGGCGCGTCGAACGGGGGCATGATGGTCGCAGCCGTCATCAACCAGCGGCCCGATCTCTTCGTCGCGGCCAATCCCGACGTCGGCGTCATGGACATGTTGCGGTTCGACCGTTTCACGCAAGGACGGGGATGGACCGACGACTATGGCGACCCTGCCCGCGAAGCCGACTGGCGAGTGCTGCGCTCCTATTCCCCTTATCACAACATTCGCGCCGGGACCGACTATCCGGCCATTCTCGTCACAACGGCCGATACTGATGACCGTGTCGTGCCTGCTCACAGCTTCAAGTATGTCGCCGCCTTGCAGGGCAGTGCGATCGGGGACCGTCCGCATCTCTTGCGGGTGGAGGACGGTGCGGGGCACGGTGCGGGCAAGCCGCTCGACAAGACGATCGCCACCGGGGCAGATGTGCTCGCCTTTCTGGCCGCGTGGACCGGATTGAGCCCTTTGACCCCCTGATTTTCCGCTTTCATCCGTGTATGATGCCAACTGCTCGCTTGCGGCGAGGCGGTCCGCTGACTATCCGCAGTCCGGAGACCAACAAGGGGCAGTCCCGATGACGACTTTCAACGATCGCGAACGCGCCGAAGAAGCCAAGTTCGCTCACGACGAAGAAATGCTGTTTCGTATCCAGGCACGCCGCAACAAGCTGCTCGCTGTCTGGGCTGCCGAACACATGGGCCTCGATGCCGCCGAAACCGAAGCCTATGCCAAGGCCGTGGTTCAGGCCGAATTCGAGGAAGCCGGTGACGAAGACGTGATTCGCAAGGTTTTCGGCGATCTGGTTCTGGCCGGGACCAAGGTCGGTGAACCCGAAGTGCGCAAGGCTCTCGAAGAGAAGGCCGTGGAAGCACGTCGCCAGTTGATGGGCGAAGCCTGATGGCGATGGCCGCAGACGACATCGCCGCCATGATCAAGGCCGCGATGCCTGACGCAGAAGTCACTATCACCGATCTTGCCGGAGATGGCGATCATTATGCGGCGCATGTCGTTTCGGCGGCCTTTCGCGGGATGAGCCGGGTTGCGCAGCACAAGGCGGTCTATTCCGCTCTGGGCGGTCGCATGGGCGGGGTTCTGCATGCCTTGCAATTGACGACCGCCGTGCCCACTTCCGCTGCCTGATTCCCACAAAAAGACAAAGCAGGATCCATGTCCGAACCCAGCAACACCAGCAACCGTATCGCCGAGATCGTCGAAGGCAACGACGTGGTCCTTTTCATGAAGGGTACGCCGATGTTTCCGCAGTGCGGTTTTTCCAGCCGCGCCGTGGCGATCCTTGAACGTCTGGGCGTCGAATATGCGACGGTCGACGTGTTGCAGGACATGGAAATCCGTCAGGGGATCAAGGAGTTCTCGGACTGGCCTACGATCCCCCAACTCTATGTGAAGGGCGAATTCGTCGGTGGTTCGGACATCATGATGGAGATGTACGAAGCCGGTGAGTTGACGCAACTCCTGACCGATGCCGGTTTGTCCGGTACGGCGGCCTGATCTCCGATCAAGTCGGGCCTGATGTTATCCTGGCACTTCATAGCCAGGAATGACATCGGGCATTGTGGCGGCAGGATATTGCCGCCAGTCGAACGCGGTCCTGCAACCGGCAGGGCCGCGTTTCGTCGTTTCGGAACAGGGATTTTCGCGCCCGGGGGCGTGAAATCCGCATGTTTGGCTGAAAAGGGGGGGAGGCGGAGCCAGGAAGCTTGGGGACAGGCTCCGCCTCGTCGAGATAGGCATCTCAGGGACTTGATGATTTATGCATGTACCGTGCCAGTTTGTGGAAGTGGCGGAAAATCTGGGTCCACGGCTCCAGTGAAGTGTGGCAGCGGCGGGAGAGTGTAAAGATGTCCGACACTCCCCTTGGAGGGAGTGGATCCCTCTCTTGGCAAGGGCCGTACGGAGGATCATGATCGGGGCATGACAACAAGAATTGATGGGCAAGAGGATGCTCCGCCGGCACGCCCGGCAGCAACGGTGGTGGTGTTCAGGCGCGATCCTGAAGGTGGTCCGGCGCAGATCCTGATGGTCGAGCGATCGGGGGCCATGGCTTTTGCCGGTGGCGCCGCCGTCTTCCCGGGTGGGAAAGTCGATCCAGGCGACCACGACGTCGTGCAGGGCGATCGCTCGGCTGCGCCCCACGATCCCGATGACGCCGCAGCCCGGGTCGCGGCCATCCGCGAGACGGTCGAGGAAACCGGACTCGTCATCGGTGTCAACGGCGTGGTCACCGCACGAATGGCAGAGGATGCGCGTCGGCGATTGCTGGCGGGGGAGGCCTTCGCCGGGATTCTTCGCGATCACGGATGGGCCATCGATTTTCCGAGCCTTGTCCCCTTTGCGCGATGGTGGCCCCGGCATCGTGAGATCCGGGTCTATGATACGCGTTTCTATCTTGCCGACGTCGGTACGGGAGCGCTCGATCTGGTCGCCGATGCGACCGAGAACCGGAACCTGTTCTGGGCAGGGGCGGCCGAAGTCCTGGCCATGGCCGATGCAGGGCGGATCCGGATCATTTTCCCGACCCGCCGCAATCTCGAGCGTCTGGCGCAGTGGGACGATTTCGATGCCGTTCGGCGTCACGCGCTCGACACGCCGCAACGCATCGTCACCCCATGGACGGAAATGCGGAACGGGGTTCCCTGGCTGGTCATTCCCTCCGACGCCGGTTACCCCGTCGATGGCGAACCGCTGGAACAGGCGTCCCGTGGGTAGTGCCTGCCAGTCGCGAGAGGGCTGGCGCGCGGTCTGCCAGGGGTAGGGCCAAAATCGCTCGATAATGAAGTGAACTGCCCGGGGGGAGTAACCGGCAAGATTTTGCCGGCAAACGGCAATATTACGTAGCTTTGCGGATAGGTCTGGCCGGGGCCCTTAAGGCGGAACCCTTATCCTTGGGGGATGAGGTGATCCCATGGCGCTCCACAAATACCGCATCCGGCCCGACATCGACGACAGCCCCCAATCCGCGCCGCGTCTGGCCGACGATCACGACGAATTCATTGCTTCTCCGGTTCATCGGCTGCAGCAGGATCTATGGACCCTGACTGAAAATCAGCCCGAAAATCCGATCGCCTACTACCCGGGATGGTTCCGTATCGGGTTTCCCCTGATCGCTTCGATCGCACTTTGGGGCGGTATTCTCTGGGGGCTCGGCGTGTTGCGCTGAACTCCGTCGTTGTCATGGCTTACGCGCGGTTAATCAAACCGTCGCGGCTCTATCGATCGCTGACCGACAGCACTGATGTCTGCATGGTTCCACTTGTGGTCGCTTCGTCACGACCCGTCTGGAACAGGGAGACTCTTTGTGCGTATGCGAGCGCCGGAAGATGCTGCGTTTGAACCGCAATCGTCACTACCTCCTGCAGTACGGAACCCATCCATTCAACAGGCCGCCGCGTTTGAAACGGTCGGCGGGCCGGGCGGTGCGGCCGCTCCTGCGGGTGCCGTAGACAGCGTATTGCCGCGCCATCGGGTTGCGCGACACCACGCGACGGGGCGTCGGGCGCGCGCCCATCGTGCCCGGGCACGCCGGATCAAGGCGGGGCGGGTGGCTCACGAGGCAGTCTTGCGGATGTTCGACATCGTCGGGGCGCTGCTCTTGCTGGCGCTGGCCAGCCCGGCCATGCTGCTGATCGCGGTGATGGTGCGCTGGACCAGTCCGGGGCCGATCTTTTTCGCGCACCGGCGTGTCGGGCGAAACGGCAAGCGCTTTTTCTGTCTCAAGTTCCGCACCATGGCGATCGACGCGGATGCCCAGCTCAAGGCCCTGCTTGAACGCGATGCCGGAGCGCGTGCGGAATGGCAAAAGACGCAGAAGCTGCGCCGGGACCCGCGCATCACCTCCATCGGGCGATTTCTTCGCCGCACCAGTCTCGATGAATTGCCCCAGCTCTTCAATGTGCTGATCGGGGACATGAGTCTGGTCGGGCCGCGTCCGATCGTGGAGTCCGAGATCGCGCGGTATGGTCGTCGCTTTTCGGAGTATTGTCTCGTTCGCCCCGGGTTGACCGGTCTGTGGCAGGTGCAACGAAGGGCCGATACGTCCTATCGGCGGCGTGTGGCGTTCGATGTCGCTTTCACGCGGAGCCGGTCGGTCCGCCTCTATTTTCTGATCCTCGCGAAAACGGTGCCTTGCGTGCTGACAGGGCGCGGGGCCTGGTAACGGGGGTGCTCCTCACGCGCCTTCTGGTCATGGGCTTCGTCATGGGCAGGCCGTGTCCTCTGCAACGCCGATCACGGCCTTGCAGAGGACATGCTGTTGCGGAGCACGGCGCACACGATCAATCCCAAAGTCACCTCTTTTAGGGACGACGAGCGATCGGGCATGGTTCGGTCATCGAGCAGCTTGCGGATCTGCAAGGAGGTAGTCTCGTTGCAGGTCGGCATTACCCCTTAATGCCGTCGTGTCAGATCGTTTGATGGATCAGAGCATGAAGTGGACGATGGCAAGCCAGAATACCTGACTGATGGCCAAGCCTATGAAGATGCCTTTTACAGCATCAAGGCCACCGGAATCCTTCATGTCATAGGTTCTTTCGAGCGTGTCGACGCTCCAGATCAGCTTTTTCATCCTACTTCCCAATTTAAGATCCGCATTTTATGCGGTTTCTTTTGACCGTGCCGTATTTCACCCCATGCGCAGCCGTTTCCGGTTGCGCATCGATCATTCGCTCAGGTTGGGAAAATCGCTGGTTTTCGGCGGTTTTCCGCGACCATGATGCGACTCGTTCTATATTGAAACAAGATCGTCAAAAATACCTAATTCTTCGATAATTTTTGCTTGTTTCAGGGTGTTTTGCCCAAATTTTTTGGGCTCCGCGGTGGCTGCGACCCGGCACTTCCCTCTGGGGAGCGCCGAGTCGACCGGCCCTGTTTCCGCTTTGCAATCGGCCGCAGGATGGATGGTGCGGCAGCTCGTCAGAAATAGCGTTCGCCCACGCGAATGGTGTCGCCGGGCAGGATCTCGACTGGGGCACCGCGCAGCGACACCGAGCCTTCTGCCGGAGCATTGTCGCGCCGTACGAAGACCTTGCGGCTGTTGGCGCGATACGTGAAGCCACCGGCGAGGGCGACGGCTTTCTCGACGGTCAATCCGGAAGCGTAGGGATATTCGCCCGGCTTGTTGACTTCGCCCAGAATGTAGAAGGGGCGAAACGTCAGGACCTCGATGCTGACTTTGGCGTCATTGACATATCCGGCCGAAAGGCGGCGAGTGATGTCGGCAGTGACATCGCCGACCGAGAGGTCGGCCGCCTTGACGGTCCCGATCAGGGGAAAGGCCACTTCGCCTGCGGGCGTGACGGTATATTCACCAGTCAGGGCAGGTTCGTTGTAGACCGTGACGCGCAACTTGTCGCCGGTGCCGAGTCGGTAGTCCTGAGGCCCTGCCTTGGCGCTCGCGGATGCGAGAGGGGCGACTTTTCCCGACGAGCAGGCGGGTAGAACAGAAACGGCAAGGGCCGCCACTGCAACCGAAATCATGACCTTGCGCATGTGTTTCCCCATCAATTTCGGAAATACCGTAAAAGTAAAGATCCGTGCCTCGCTCGAAGGGATTCTTCGGGCAGGGCGACTGCCAGCCCTGTTTCTATGCGCCTGTGGGGAAAGCTCAATTGCCCGCGCCGTAACGAAAAATCCGCGATGGAGATATTCCGGAGGGGTTCGGTCCGATCAGGCCGCGCCTGTCCGGGGGGGGAATCGTCGTTCGCGGCAAAGGGTGAGGCGGAATGGATGGTTAGCGAAAAGCGGCCTGATCCTTAGCGGTTTTCCCGAATTGTTGTCATCCGAAGGCCGCGCAATTTTACGTCCGGTTTCGTGTTCGCGGCTGCAACGGCGATTGCCATAGGCCGGGCCGCGTTTTCGCTCTGCTCCTGCGTCCTGACGAGGGCTGATTTCCCTCCGCTGCGGATATGCTTCGCCTTTCGTGGACGGCTGCCTTGCATAGTCTGACTTTCGCAAGATCGCGGACGGGTTCGTCCGGCCTTCCGATCGTCAGCGAAGGAGCACAAGGGTGAGCACGGCCTTCAACAGTTTGGACACCACCGCCATCGACTTTTATCGCGGGGTGGGTGGAGAGCTCCCGGCCCGTCTCCCCGAGCCGCGGGCGGCAGGCGGTGGCGGCAATGACCGCATCGACTTGCGTTTCCTCTTGGGCATTTTCCGGCGGCGCCTGGGGCTGTTCACCGGCGTGCTGTGCGGCTCGGTGGCGCTGGGCGCACTCGTCACGGCGGTGCAGCCGCGTACCTATGTTGCCCATGCCGATGTCACGCTCAACAGCCGGGTGGAAACGATCGCGCCGACCAGCACCAACGACCGGACTGTCGATCAGCCGCTCCCCAACGACAGCTATGTCGATACGCAAGTCGCGCTGGTGACGTCGGCCGACAACATGAACGCCGTGATCGACCGGCTCGGCCTTGCCCGCGATCCGCGCTTCACCGCCGGAGCCACGCCGCAGCAGGCCCGCCTTGCCGCGATCGAATATGTGCGCAAGCATATCAATGTGCAGCGGATCGGTTCGACGTTCGGTGTCGGTATCGCCTTCGAAAGCCGCAATGCGAACGAGGCGGCAAATGTCGCCAATGCCTTTGCGGAGCAGTTCACCCGCGGTGCGCTCGACGCCAAGCGGGGTGAAGCGCACCAGACCAGCGCGCTGATTGCCGGACGCCTCGATCAGTTGCGTAGCCAGGCTCTGGCCGACAGCGCGGCGGTCGACAACTATCGCTTTGCCCACAACCTGCTCAGCACCAATCAGGGGACGCTGACCGAACAGGAAATCTCGTCCTATAACCAGGAACTGGCGCAGGCCCGCGCCGAGGCGGCCGAGGATGCGGCCCGTCTCGATGCGGCCCGTCGTCAGCTCGCCGGGAGCGGTAATGGAAGCGGCGTCGGGGGAGGCAGCGTTGGGGAAACCGTCGCGTCACCCGCCATCGCGGCTCTTCGCGGGCAGCAGGCCACCGCAGCCGGGGAACTCGCCGCGCTTCAGGCGCGCTATGGCGCCCTTCATCCCGACGTGATCAAGGCGCGCGCAACGCTGAAAGCGCTCGACGATCAGGTTTCGGCCGAAACCCACCGCGTCATTGCCGGGCTCGAGGCGAAGGCTCACGCCTCGCAGCAGCGACTGGCTTCGCTGTCCGGGTCGCTCGACCAATCGCGCGGGGCGCTCGCGGTCAGCAACTCGGCCAAGGCCGGGTTGCAGGACCTTGAAAAGCGGGCGGAAACCTCGAACGGTCTCTATGAAAGCTACCTCAACCGCTACAAGGAACTGTCCGCCCGAGAAGGGACCGAGCAGGCCGATGCGCAGATGCTGCATCCCGCTTCGGTGCCGATTCTGCCTGACAGCCCGCATGTCCTGATCAACCTGATCCTTTCGCTTGCGCTGGGCGTCGGGGTCGGCATTGCGGCGGCGTTTCTGGCAGAACTCAATTATACCGGCGTCACCACCGGCGATGACATCGAAGAGCGTCTGGGCGTGCGCTATCTCGGCACGATCCCGTCGCTGCAATCAGTGATGCCGCGCAACAGCGATCGTAATCCGGCGGCCGAACTCATCAACAATCCGCGTTCTGCCTTTGCCGAGGCGTTCCGTTCCTTGCGCGCCTCGATCGCGATGAACACCACCAATGCGCGGGTCATCGCGATCACCTCGGCGTTGCCCGATGAAGGCAAGACGACGACCTCGATCTGCCTTGCGCGCTCGATGGCGGCGTCGGGGGATCGCGTTCTTCTCATCGACTGCGACTTGCGGCGACAGGGGGTGAGCCGGTTCCTGCCCACGCAGGAAGGACGCCCCGGCCTTCTCGAAGTCCTGCGTTCGACGGCTTCGCTCGAAGATACGCTGGTCATCGATCCTGCCACCGGGCTGTCGATCCTGCCGGTTGCGGCGGATTCGGCGGATGCGCACGAATTGCTGACCGGGGACGAGATGGATCGTCTGCTTGAAAATGCGCGCCAGCATTTCGACGCGATCATCATCGACACCGCGCCGGTTCTGCCGATCGCGGATACGCGGCTGGTGCTGGGCAAGGCCGATGCGTCGGTCTTCGTCGTGCGCTGGCGCAAGACGCCGGACAATGCGCTGCGTTCGGCCCTGCGGCTCCTGCCCGGCAATCGCGTGCAACTGGCAGGCGTTGCCCTGACGCGCGTCGACATGCGCAAACAGGCCCGTTTCGGCTACGGCGAAGACGCCTTCTATCAGAGCTATCGGCAGTACTATTCCTGATGCGGACATGCGGGCGAAGGCCTTCGGGCCTTCGCCCAACCCCGTGTCGATCGCGGCAGGCCGCGCGTCTTGCCGCCGCATCCGACCCGATGCGCATTGGACCCGATGGGCGTTGCGCGCGCTTCGTTGAAGGATTTCCGCCATGCAATTGACGATCATCGGCGCGGTTCAGGTGCTGATCGGCTTGATCCTGTTTCTGGCGGGAAGCGTCGAGGCGATGTTCGCGTTCCTGTTGGTCGCGACGCTGTTCGGCGGGTCGGCGGCAATCGTGCTCGGCTCGCTCGGCACCGGGTCGTCGATCCCGCCGCTGCATTTCGCCTTGCTGTTCATGGTGCTGCGCCTGCTGGTTCCCGGATCGGGGCAATTGGCGGCGACCGGCCGCGCGGTTCAGGCCAATGCCTGGCTGGCGATCTTCGTGCTTTACGGCGTGTTGATGGCCTATGTCGGTCCGCGTCTGTTCGGAGGCCGGTTCGAATTCACACCGCTGCGCCCGACCGGTCCGACCGGCTATACCAGCCACATCAGCTATCTTCTGGCGACGCGCCCGTTCGCGCCCTCGGCGCAGAATTTCACGGCATCGGTCTATCTGGTCGGGACACTGGTCGCCGCAACGGCGGCGCATGTCGCGTGCAAGGCGCCGTCCGGGCGGGTGACACTGGTGCGCACCATGGCCGTGGTCGGCATGATCCACGCCCTGTTCGGATTTCTCTCGGTGGTGGGCAAGGGGACGCCGATCGACGATGCACTCGGCTTTTTCCGCAACGGCAGCTATGCGCAGCTCAATCAGCAAGTCGACGGGATCGTTCGCATGTCGGGGATTTCGACCGAACCGTCGAGCTATGCCGGATATGGTTCGATCTGGTTCGTCTTCCTGGCCGAATGCTGGCTGCGGCGGATCGAGCCGTACCTGACCGGACTGGCGGCTCTGGTGCTCGGGACGGCCTTGCTCGCCAGCACTTCGACCACCGCCTATATCGCGCTGGGGGCCTATGGGCTGCTTGTCGCCACCCGTTCGCTCATCATTCCGGGAGCGATGCCGGCCGATCGCGGTCTGTGGCTGGCGGTGCTCGGGCTAACCGGGGTGATCGCGGGATCGCTGTTCCTCTTGTGGCAACCTTCGGTTGCCGATCGGCTCATGGCATTTGGTCAGCATTTGCTGATGGACAAGATGAGCTCGGATTCGGGCATTCAGCGCAAGTTCTGGGCCATGCAGGGGTTGCACGCTTTCGTCGGGACATATGGGATCGGTGTCGGACCGGGCAGTTTCCGGTCATCCAGCCTCGTGACCGCCGTGCTCGGATGTGTGGGGGTCGTCGGGTCTTTGGCGTTGTGCTTCCACGTCATGATCGCGTTCAAGCCGCTGCGCTGGTCGACGTACATTCCGATGGCAGACGTCGGGCTCGCAACGGCGGGCGCCTGCGCTTGGGCCTTGTTCATGGCGGTCGTGATCGGTGCGATTACGGCGCCGAGCTGCGATCCGGGGTGTGACTTTGCTTTGTTGAGTGGTGCAGCGCTTGCGTTGCGGGGACGCAGTGCCCGCTTTCACGGGCAGTCGACACGGGTCCCGTCGCGGTTCGATCCGCTGCCTTTGACAGCGCTTCCGGCCGAATGAGCGGGGGCGGCATGGCGGCGGCGCTGTCCGAGTGCCCCACGGCAAGGCAACATCGCGACGGGCGGGAGGCGGCCTCGTTCGATCCGCACTCACCACGGCGTGCCGTCGAATGGCGCGAGGCCGAAAGGGATGTCACCGGCACCGATGGTCCGATCCGCGTTTTCGTCCATCTTGCCGCGAACAAGGATGCGGGCGAATGGCGGCGAGCCTGGCAATCGGGCGAGCTTGTCGGGGTCAACGACGAAACCCCCTATGGCTATGGACGTGCCGAGCAGATGGGGTGCGCTCTCGCCTTTTCGGAAAGCGCGGGCAGGGGGCTCTTGAAAGCGGGGCTCCGGCTTGCCTTGCGCGTGGTGCTGGGGTTCGATTTCCTCCATGCCTGGAATCAGCGGCGAGCGATCGCGCGCGCGGACATCGTCTGGACCCATACCGAATCCCAGGCATTGGCCGTTGCTGCCGTCCTTTTGCTGACCGGCGCGAAGACAAAGCTATTGGGGCAAGTGGTCTGGTTGATCGACCGCTGGCCCCATCTCGGGCCATTGCATCGCATGGTGTTCCGGCGACTGGTTGCGCGGATCGATGTCATGACTTTTCATTCGCGTGCCAATTACGAACGGGCACGCGTGCTGTTTCCCGAAACGGACTTACGGATCGTGCCGTTCGGCATTCCGACCGAGACCGCTCACCAGCCGCACACCAGGGGCAAGGGGCCTCTCCACGTTCTTGCGCTGGGCAACGACCGGGACCGCGACTGGCAGACATTGGCGCAAGCGGTGTCGGGCGAGGTGGACATGGACCTCTTGATCCTGTCGGGGGAGGCCCCCGCCGGGCTCGCACGTGGACAGGACAACATTCGGGTTCGCCGGGCGCGCACCAACGAGGAACTGCGCCGCGAATACGAAGCCGCCGATGTCGTTTGCGTCCCGCTTCGCCCCAATCTCCACGCCAGCGGCGCGACGGTCGTGCAGGAAGCGGTTCTTGCCGGAGTGCCGGTCGTCGCGACGGATGTCGGCGGTCTCGATCTCTATTTTTCTTCCCACGAGATTGCCTATGTCCCACCGGGGGACCCTGTAGCCTTGCGGGAAATGCTGCGCAGCATAGCTGAAGACCCCGACGCTGCCCTCGCCCGGGCCACGGCGGCGCAGGCGCGCCTGTGCGACAGCGGGAAACTGGGGGCCGAGGCCTATATCGCCCATCATGTCCGGATCAGCAGGGAGCTTGTGTGTCGGTGAAATGGAACGCCTTGCGCCCGCTGGTCGTGGCTGGTCTGTTCGTGGTGGCTCTTCCTGCGGCATCGGCTCGCCCTGATCCGGCCGCGCTTGACATGTGTGGCATGGCGCCTTCGTTTTTCGAGGATTTCGCCGATTTCCGGGTGGCATCCCGCGATCTGCGTGGCGTCAACTGGACCGCGCACACGCCCTGGAACGGCGATTTCGGGGACGCGCGTTTTGCCGATCCGGGGCCGGGCGGTCCGTTCTCGGTTTCGGGGGGCACGCTCCACATCACGGCCCGCAAGGGGCGCGACGGACGCTGGCAGTCCGGCCTGATCGCGGCGGCCGACGGTACGGGCCGGGGGCATGGCGTGCGCTATGGCTATTTCGAGGCACGGATGCGCATGCCCGCCGGACCGGGGACATGGCCGGCTTTCTGGTTGGGGGCACAGCGCCCCGCCAGCGACAAGCGCCCGTCGCTCGAACTCGACGTCATCGAATATTACGGCAAGTTCACCGACGGCTATCACGTGTCCTATCATCTCTGGACCGGGAACAAGGCGACCGAGAGCCATACCGGATCGATCATCACGGTTCCGCGCGAAAGTCTGGTGCGCGAGTTTCACGATTACGGCTTGAAAATCACACCGCGCACTATCGGCTATTATTTCGATCGACGCCTGGTGTGGCAGACCGCGACGCCAAAGGAGCATGTCTATGACATGTATCCCATCGTCAATCTGGCGCTCGGATCTGGCTATCCGATCGACCAGACGCCAGACCCGTCGGTGCTCGATGTCAAATATGTCCATGTGTTTCGTCTCGATACGGCGGCCCACTGTGGTTGAAACGGGCAGGGCAGAGGTCGCAACGCGATGACGTCGTCGGTACTTTCCGAAACCGCATCCTCCGAAGAGAAGCGTTCCGAAAGCGCTCAGCCCGAGGATGGCGCTGCGGTAGGATCGCGCGCGGCGAAGGGGGCGATGATGCTGGTCGTTTCACGGCTGGTTTCGCGGCTGTTCGATTTCGGCGCCTTGCTGGTTCTGGCACGTCTTCTGACACCACAGGATTTCGGCCTGGTGGCGATCGCGATGTCGTTGATGCAAGTGGTCGAGGCAGTGTTCGAATTGCCCGTGGCCCAAGTGGTCGTGCGGGCGCACAATCCCGAACCGGCCATGCTCGATACCGCATTCACGCTCAGCCTGCTGCGCGGTCTTGTTCTTGCGGTGGTGCTGGGCGCCCTGTCATGGCCCGCCGCGCTGTTTTTCCGGCAACCGGCGCTGGTGCCGTTGATCTGTGTGCTCAGCCTGTCGCCGTTCATGCGCGGAATGATGAGCCCGGGGCTCGCCTATTACTCCCGCGCGCTCAGCTTTCGGCAGGACGTGATGATCGAGCTGTCGGGTAAGCTTGCCGCGCTGATCAGCGCGGTGACCGCAGCGATCGTCCTGCGCAATTACTGGGCGATCGTGGCGGGAACCGTCACCGGGCCGCTGGTCATGATGATCGTGTCCTATATCATCGCGCCGATGGCTCCCCGGCTGAGCCTTGCCCGCTGGCGCGAATTCATGGGCATTCTGGGCTGGCTTTCGGCGGCGCAGATCATCAGCGCGATGAACTGGCAATTCGATCGCCTGATCCTCAGCCGCTATGTCTCACCCGCCTCGCTCGGCGGGTTCAGCATGGCGAGCGATCTGGCCAATCTGCCCAATCAGGTCTTGGTGGTGCCGATGTGGCGGCCGCTTGCTTCGGCCTTTTCACTGATCCACCGCAATGGCGACAATCCGCGCGGCAAAGTGCTGGCGACGTGTTCGATCCTGCTGGCGCTGCTGCTGCCGGTCTGCCTCGTCCTCTCGCTGCTGGCAAAGCCGCTGGTTCAGGTGGCGCTGGGAGCCAAATGGGCTCCGTCGGCGGACTATCTGGGGTATCTTGTCCTTCTGATCATTCCTGTCTTCATCGGGCCGGTCACGTCGTCATTGTTGATGGCGCAGGGCCGCACCCGCCTCAACTGGTGGATCAATTTTGCCGAGATGGTGGTCAAGCTGCCGGCCGCAGTGATCCTGATCTGGGCCTGGGGGCTTTACGGGGCGATTGCGGCGCGGGCACTGGCGGCGCTGCTTGTGTTCGTGTTCACGGTTCGGATTCTGGGCGTGATCGCACGGGTTTCGCCCTGGGCCTTGTGGAGCCATTGCTGGCGTCAGCTTTGCGCCGGGGCAGTCATGGCGACCGCACTTGTCATGCTGCGCCCGTTGATTGCCGATGCGGGGCCGGGGCTTTTGCAACTGGGTGTGCTGTGTCTCTGCCTGATCGCGGGGATCAGTTATGGCCTCGTTCTTCTGGTGCTCGATTACGAACCTTTGCGACAAATGATCGGCAAGGCGGAGGAAATGGTGGCGCGTCAGCGTGTATAATTTAATGGATTCGTGGGGATTTCGTTACTAGCCTTGGCCCATGCTGTCATGATGACAGCGTTGGGGGCCGATCGATGAGACTGTTGGGGCTGACTGCGATTGCCTTGGCGACTTTTCCGTATAGCGCCCATGCGCAGGACAAGCCTGCATCGGCTCAAGGCGATGTCTCGGTCACAATTTATGGCAACAACCTTGCGCTGATCGAGGACGTGCGGAGGCTCGATCCCGGCAAGGGGCAGGTCGAACTCGCCTTTCCCGATGTCTCCGCGCAGATTCAGCCCGAGACGGTGACGCTCGCGGTGCCCGGCGCGACCATTCTCGAACAGAATTTCGATTATGACTTGTTGAGCCCGGAGCGCCTGATCGAGAAGTCGGTCGGTCAGACGGTCACGCTGATGCACACCAATCCCACGACCGGAGGGGATAGCGGGGAGACCGCGCGAGTGCTCGCCAATAACAACGGCACTTTGCTGCAAGTGGGCAACCGGATCGAAGTGCTGCGCGACATTCCCAATTCGCGGCTTGTCTTTTCAGGATTGCCTGCGGGCCTCAAAGAACGCCCGACTCTTTCGGTTCGGCTCCAGTCCGATCGTGCAGGCGTGCGTCCGATCAGGCTCAGCTATCTCAGCGAGGGTTTTACTTGGAAGGCGGACTATGTCGCACTGTTCGACGAACATGCGGGCAAGATCGACGTGCAGGGCTGGATCACGCTCAACAACACAACCGGGACCACTTTTCCGGGCGCGCGAGTCCTGTTGGTGGCCGGGAAAGTCGGAACGCAGCCACGGGGTACCCGCTTTGACCCCCGGTTTCGCAATGATATGGCGGACGCCACCGACGAGCGTCCCGGCATGGAAACCGCAAAAAGGGAACGGCTCGGCGACTATTACGTCTACCCCATTGCCGGTCGCACGACACTTGCCGATCATCAGCAGAAGCAGGTTTCTTTCCTTGATGTGAAGAGCGTCGCAGCCAGCAAGGTCTACCGGTATCGAAATGGCTGGCTTCATAGCGAGGACACGCCGCAAAGCGCGCAGACCGTTCTGAAATTCTCGAGCAGCGCGAAAGACGGTCTGGGCGATGCGCTGCCTGCCGGAACCGTGCGCGTCTATATGCGCGACGAGCGGGGACAACCCCAGTTCATCGGCGAGCAGGGGATCGGACATACCCCCATGGGGTCGAGCCTGGCATTGCCCACTGGCGAGGCCTTCGACGTCAAGGTGCAGTCCGCCGTGGTCAAGCGCGAGCGGATCGATCTGGGTGAATGGGAACGCGTGGCGCGCTGGCGCGTCACGGTCGCGGGGGCGCCGATACGGGAAGGAATTCTGGAGCGGGATGTCGTTCATTGGCAGACCGGGATGGAATATACGGTGACCAATGCCCGCCCCCAGCCTGTCACGGTGGAACTGGTCCAATCCGGGTTGGACGACGGCTGGAACGACATTCGCGTCCCCAGTGAAAGTCTTGCGGGCGTGCAGCGGTCGGTCGACGAGCGGGTATGGGAAGTTCCTGTCCCGGCCGGAGGAAAGACCGTTCTGAAAGTCATTTTCGACACCCGGGATTGAGGTTCGCCATGGCGGCACGCATATGGTGTCTGTCAGCACTGCTGTCGGTTTTCCCGCTTGCAGATGCTGCGGCCGGGACGGTGGTGGATGCCTCTCCGCCTGTTGAAACGCGTGTGACGATCTATCGCGCGAAAGGGGACGATACTTCGCTTGCCGTCGGTAGCAATCTCGATGGCTATGCACTGATCAGTGAAACACGCGAAGTGGATGTGCCCGCTGGATCGGCAACGATCCGCTTTCCCGGCGTCGCGGCCGGGATGCTGGCGGAAAGCGCAGTCGTGACCGGATTGCCGGTAGGGGTGCGGGAGAAAAACCTTGATGCGGCTCTCCTGTCGCCCGGGCGTCTTTACGGCGGTTGGTATGGTCGGCCGGTGATGGTCCGGCGCCATGACCCGAAGACCGGGCGTCTGCGCGAGGAACGGGCCGTGGTCCGCTCTGCGCCCGGCGGCGCGGCGGTCGTCGAAACGGCAAGTGGGTTCGAAGTGCTCAATTGCGGGCCGTTCAAGGACAGCCTTGCCTATCCCGGCGTGCCGCAGGGCCTGTCATCTTCTCCAACCCTTTCGGTCGCGACCGATGCACCATCGGGCGCTCATGCGCGGGTCACGTTGTCCTATCTGGCGTGGAATTTCGACTGGCGGGCCGATTACGTTCTCGACCTGGAAGCGGACCGGCGACACGCCATGCTGAATGCCTGGGTGACATTGGCCAGCGGGGACGTGACCAGCTTTGTCGGGGCGCAGACCTCGGTCGTGGCGGGCAATCCGGACTTCGATGAAAAGCGGGCACACGGCGACGAAGAGGACGGGGGCACATTCATGTTCCGGTGTTTTCCTGCTTCTGCGCCTCCATCTCCAATTGTCGCTCCGCCTCCCCCAATCGTCGGGCAGGCTTTTCCGGCACCGGAGGCTGACCTCGTTGTCACTGCCATGCGTCGGGTGGTCGCGGCCAAGATGGAGGATCTGGGCGATCTCAAACTCTATCGCCTGCCGCTGCCGACGACGGTCGCGGCGCGGGGGCAAAAGCAGGTTGCCTTGTTTGCCCCCCGTCGGATTGTTGTCGAGCAGGTGTTGACGGCCGATCTCGGCAGCGACGATGACGACAACAAGCCCGATGTCGGCATGGTGGTGCGCCTTCGCAATCGCAAAGAGAATGGGCTCGGTCTCGCTTTGCCGAAGGGAGCCGTTCGGGTTTTCGCCCGACAGAATGGCGCCGAACTGCTTCTGGGGCAGGGGCAAATCACCGATCGCGCCGTCAACGAACGGGCGGACATCACCTATGGCACTTCACCGCAAGTGACGGCTCACGAAATTGCCGTCCATCGCAGGAAGGGGGCCCGAGAGATGGCCGTCACCGTGAGCAATGCCAATCCGGTTCCGGTATCGTTCGAAGGTGTCTTCGCGAATGTCGTGCCCGGTGCCGTCAGGGATGCGACGGCACCGCTGGCCCTGCGCGACGGCCGTCGTATCTGGATCACCACGATACCGGCCCATGGCAAGAAGGCGCTGCGTTACCGCTTGATGCCTTAGCTGTGGGGTCGCATCCGCTTACCACTCGGTGATCAGGCGCTCGACGGCGGCGCCTTGGGGCAGGCACTGGGCGTGCTCGGTGCGGGGCGTCTGTTCGCAATTCCACAAGGCGGTCTCGATCCCCTTGCGAGTGTCGCGCAAGAACAGGAAGCCCAGAGGACTGTCCGTTCCGGTGCGGCCATAGACGGCACAGCGCGGCTTGTCCTTGCACAGGGCATAGGCCCGCACGGCATAGCTGCCCGAATAGGCGCCGGGATCGAGCAGCATGTCGATCCGATCGGTCCCGTTATGGCTCGGCACCGATGGCGCGCGGGGCGCATGGACGGCTTCGGACAAGGCTTGCCGGGCTGCGACGGTCGGGGGCGAAGGCGCCGCATTGACGGGAATTGCCGGGACAGGTTCGCTCTGCCCAGGGAGGCTTGGCGCGGTGTCCTCGGGCAAGGGATCGACATGCGCGACGGACAAACGCGCGAGATCGACTATGCGCGGCTCACCGTCACCTTGTTCGGTTGCGCCGAAAGCCGGAGCTGCGCCCCAATATCCGGGCCAGCGGTAAAAGAGATGGGCGCCGACTTGTGCCATCTTGACCATGCTGTCGCGCCAGCGCGGCACGACGTAATCGGCGTGGTAATGGGTGGCGAGCCCGACTTCGCGATCGACGGCGCCGCCAAGGGCTGCCAGCGCGATTGCCCGTGCACGTGCCCAGGCATCGGCATTGGGCAGGCGCGTCCCGAGCGATCCGTCACAGGCAAAGGTGAACTGGCACGCATTGGACCGTGCGGCATCCTGGAACACCACGCCGCAGACCGTCTTGGGGAAGGCGGGGTGACGGACGCGGTTGAGCACGACCTGAACAACTGCGCGTTCGCCGCGTGGGTCGTCTCCGGCCTCGTACCACCCCGCCGCGGCAAGGCAATCGACCGCCCTTTGCCGGGCCGGGCCGATCAGGGCCGAAACCCGGAAGGGCGACGCGAATTCGGTCACCGTCTCGATCGGGACGGCGGCATTGGAAACCCGCGCCATGTCTGCGGAAAGAGCGATGAAGCCCGTGGCGAACGGCAGGGCAGGCGGCGTTGAGGGGGACGAGGATGCCGCCGTCGACAGCTTCATCCGCAAGACCGGGGCTGCCTGCGGAATTTTCAATCCGCCCAGAAGTCCGGCGAGACTGACCAGGAACAGCGCGGCCATGCCCATGCGCCAGCCCAAGTCGCGTGTGTCGGTCCAGCGCAGGCCCCGCATCCACCAGGGTTTTCCTGCGCTGTCCGCCCCCGGTGTTTCCGACAACTCGGATGCGGACGGCAGGGGTACGGGAAGGGCATCCATCGTGTCCGTCCTCAGAACCGGTAGGACAGGGTCACATTGCCCCGGCTTTGATCGAATTGGCGTGCGGCAACGGCGGGATCGGAATTGCGTCCGATCCGGTAGGTGAAGTTTGCATCGACCTGCCAGTGGCGGTCCACCAGCCATGTCGCGCCGAACTGGCCATTGGCGTAAGTGTCGTGGCGATCGGCGCCCTGATAGCTGTCGCGGGTATATCCCCCGCCGGGCTTGAGCAGCAGGTTGCGCAGCAGTTCGTGGACCACGGTCACCGTGAACCCCTGTTCCTCGATCCCCGCCACGCCCATCATCGGCGCACGCTGGAACGTGCGCGCCGCGACGAGGTTGACGGTGGTAAGGCGGGTCGGGCTCCATGCCAGCGAGACATTGTAATTGAGCCCTTGCGTGCCGCGATAGGCAGGGTCTTTGAAATCGCGGCGGAAATAGCCGATGCCCGCTTCGCCGTGGATCAGCCGGTTGAGGCCGAAGGCGACGCCGACAAGGCCCGAATACTGGGTTGCGTCGCGCTGGCCGCTGCCCTGCAGATTGAAGGTGTAGGTGCTCGACGCGATGGAGAACTCGGCATAGGCGGCCATGCCCGGCGAAACGCCTTGGGCCACCCGGACGCGGCCTTCGAGATAGTCGTAGTCGCGATAGGAAAGGTCGATCGGCGTATCGTTGAGCACGCGCGGGCTATAGCGAAAGCGGTCGAGATGCCCCGCAACGGTGACGCGGGTGTGATAGAACGCCTGATCCACGCGAAGATCGGCGGTCAAGAGGCCGTAGGCGACCGGGGCCGCGCCGAACAGGGTGTCGCCGGTCGACCCGCGCGGTTCGATATTGTGCGCGAAATTGAGATTGCCGTGGAGTTCGGTTTCCTTGCCGATGTCGATCCGGCCATCGAAACCTGTCGCCCACGTTTCATTGTTTTCGCCGGCATGCGAGACATAGCGGTCGACCTGACCGTTGGCATGGAGATTGAATTCGTGCCGCTGCCACCGCGACCGGGCCCAGACCGTGGGACGCACCGAAAAGACTTCATCCCCCACGCGGATGTCGCGGCGCGCATAGATATTGTCGCTGATGGCAAGATCGGCGGCGAGCGTGGGAAAGATCAGGAAGTTTCCTGCCTGCAGCCCCGGCTGGTCATATTCGGGCCGGGGACGGGTGGCGGCGGTGTCTTCCTCCATGCGGGGATCGACGGCCTGCTGGGCCATGGCCATGCCGGGAAGGATGAGCGGAACGAGCCCGGTCAGCAGTCGTCCGAGCCATTGTTTCCGAATTTTCCCGTGCCGAAAGCCGCCGTGACGAACGCCCTTGCGGCCTGCGCGTACCCCATGCATCGAATTGCCTCCCACCTTGCCCGTCGAGGAGGCATTTCAGCTATCATCCTTCCGATCATGGTGTACGAGCAATTAGGCCCGTATCCGAGCAATACCTCAGGATGAACACGTTGGTGTTCCGATTAACCAGCATGGGCAAGTTTTTGTTCGCTGGGCAGGGCGCAGGCCCTTAAATATGAAGCGTTCCCGCCGTCCCCATTTCTGGCGCTGGATCGGGCCCCATGCGTGGACCCCGCGGGCGATCGTCCACGTCGCGCAAGCGGCAGTCCTGCTGATCGGGGCAGTCATGATCGACGGCTATCTCACGCGTTCGATGAACGATGCCGATGCCTGTCGCGGGGCGCTGGCGCTGGGCGTCGCGCTGTTGCTGGCGGCGCCGCGGCAACGCAGTTCCGAACTGCTGGGTGCGGTGGCGATCTGGCTGACCACGGCCGAATTCCTGGTTGCGAGCAGAACCGGAATGTTTGCGCTCTGGCGCTGGAGCGAAACGCTTGCATCGCTGGCGATCATTCTGGTGCTGGCCCGGCTTTCCTATTTCCGCGCGCTGGCTCGTGCCAACCCCTGGCGCTCATTCGGGGACCTCGACCGGCGTCGGGCAGCACCCTCGCGTCGCGCCACTTTCGTCGCGACCGTCGATCCCGGCAAATCGGCCAAGGACTGGGGAGCGGGCAAGGATTGGGGGCATCGCGGCGATGACGTCGAAGCCCCCGAGGGTCACACACCGCCTGCACTCGCGGACATCGAAGGCAGGGCGCGGCCGCTCGGTTCCTGATCCACGGTCCGCCATATTCCGGCGCGGCATGAATTCAGGCGGTCGCGATAGGCCTCGATCAGGCAGTCGATCCACGCGGTATTGTCGAGAGCCAGGGAGCCGGTCGCGGTAAAGGCTGCTTCGCTCATCTGCCGGACACGGGCATTGTCCGCCGCAAGCTCGCGCAGGATCGCGGCAAAGGCGGTTTCATCGCGTGGTTCGACCGCCTGTCCCGCGCCTTGACGCACGATGTCGTCGGCCAGCAGCGCACTGGGGGGCAGGACGACCGGAATGCCGCTGCGCAACGCCTCCATCGCGACCAGTCCAAAGGGCTCGGGATAGCGGCTGGGCATGACCAGCAGACGGGCCGAACGGGCAAGTTCGGCAATCCGGGACGGCGGGCAGCGTCCTTCGAAACGGGCCTCGGGATATTGCGCGCTCAGGCTTTCGCGCATGGCGCCGTCGCCCACGATCCGGATTGGCATTCCGGCAGCGCGGGCGGCAGCCAGGGCAAGGTCGGGGCCCTTGGTCGCCTCGAGGCGGCCGACGAACAGGGCCTCGCGATTATCTTCGGCGGCGATGCGCGTGGCGCTCCACGGCACGACCGGATTGGGCACGACCCGGATCGCGGTTTCGGGAATGCCGCCGCGTGCAAGCAAGGGCCGCATGGCGCCATGGATGGCGAGAACCGGCGGACAGCGGTCGGGGACAAGCGCCATGCGCTGGATCGCCCCGCGGACCATGCGCCACAGTTTCTGCGCCCGTCCGCGCCGGTCGCACCCGGCCATCCAGCACGACAGCGACAGCGGCGTGCGCGTGCAGGGCGCCCCGGTCGACAAGTCGGCAAAGGCGCCATTGGGGCAGGCGAGAAAGAAATCATGGGCGGAAATGACGAGGCGATCGCGCACTGGGGCAAGGGCGGCAAAGATCGATGGCGAGAGGATCTGCGACCATCCGTGCAAGTGGTAGATCGTGTCGGGTCGGTCATGCGTCGCGATGTGATCGCGGATCATGCCGATCGTTTCCCGGTTCCACAGCCCGGTTGTGAATGCGTCGAGCTTGCCCCGCGTGAGCAGGCGGCCTTGTCCCAGGCCCCGGGCGAGAATGCCCGGATGCCCGAACCCGTTATGCGGGGGTGTGTCGCCCGAAAGGAACGAGACCGCATGGCCGCGTGCGGCAAGGCCGAGAGCAGCCTCGACCGCGAGTGCACTGGCGCCGCCCATGGCATGTGACAGGTCGTTGATCATGACCACGCGTCCAGGGCTCATCATGGTCTCTTGTCCTTTACGGCGGCGGTGATCCGGGTGGCGAGGCGGGCGACATCCGCCCGGGTCGCGGCGATCAGCAGATCGAGGCGATCCGTGTCGATCCGGGTGCCAAGGGCGCGCCCGGCCATGGTCGTCAACGCATTGGCATCAAGGTCCGCGCAGTCGGCGATGAAGGTCGTGCGCCCGGCAAGGGCAAAGAAACTCTCGAGCTTCACATCCCATTTCAGCCCGATCGTCGGGATGCCGAACGAATGGGCCGCGATGCAGGCATGCATGCGATGACCGACGACGAGGTCGCATCCGGCAATGAACCGGACGAGATCGTCGGGGGTGGCGAACGGTGGTACGACCGTGATCGCGTCCGCCTGATCGCGCGTCCAGTCCGGCGCGTTGCGTTCGAGAAAGGTGCGGTCTTCCGGGCTGCCGTTGGTGAAGAGAGCGACGCGGTACCCGGCTTTGGCGAGAGCCGCCGCGCTCTTGCCGTACCATGCGAGGTAATCGACCGAGGGGCGCGGACTGTCGGCGTGATAGTGAATCGCCATGGGTGAGGTCACGCACAGGCCGACAAGAGCCGGGGCCTCGGCCGATGCCGCACGGTCGGGTCGCGGCGAAGCGAAATGGAGGCTGGCCAAAAAGCCGGGATCTCCCGCGAATTCGGCCGGAGGCAGACCTTCGGGAACAAGTGCCGCTCCCCAGGCGCGCCGGGAGCGGTCGTCGCGCACGGTGGCGGCAATCAGCGGAACGCCGCGCAGGGCCCGGCTGAACAGGCGATGCCCGGCAGCAGACCAATCGCGCCCGACGCCGACGGCATGAACCGCAACGGGAAGGCCCGCACGCGCCGCTTCAGCCAGAGCGCCCGAGATTTTCATCGGGAAATTGAGATCGCTGTCGGTCAGCAGATTTCCGCCGCCCAGAACGACCGCATCGACGCCGGTCAACCGGTCGCGGAAATGGCGCCGCAGACGCAGGCGGACGAGCGCGGTCAGTGCCAGCCGGACCACATGACGGCGCGCCCAGGACGGCAGGTGTTCGAGCACGGCGATGGCGCGTCCGCGTCGGCTGGCCCCGTGATCGCGATAGATCTCGCGCCCGGCAAGGTCGATCGACACGACTTGTGCGCCCGGAAGCGCAGCGGAGAGTTCGCGTTCGAGGCATTCGGACAGCAAGCCGTCGCCCAGATTGGGGCTGTATTTCACATTGAGCAGCGCGATTTTCACCGGAGCCGTGCTCCGCACCGAACAGATGCAGCCACGCCTGCCGGAAAGGGCCCCGCCGGAACTGGCAGAGTGGACATGGTCGAATTTACGGCCAGGCGGTGAGGGGGGGCGTCCGGACTTGCCATGGCAGGCAGCTTTGCCTGCGTGAGCATGCGCAGCAAGAAGGGATAGACCCGCTTCGGCCCCGTTTTGGACCCGATCGGTCCCCGCTCACTCCTTCAGGCCGCCACCCAGTACTTCATAAAGCGTGACCATGTTGGTTGCGCGCGCCAGCCGCACGCCGACCAGCGCCTGCCGCGCGGTATAGGCCGTACGGGCGGCATCGAGCGCGGCAAGGTAAGTGTCGACCCCGGTATCGTAGCGTGAGCGGGTAATCGTGGCGGCCTTGTCGGCGCTGGCGACATAGGCCCTTTGCGCGGCGAGTTGTTCGTCGATGGTACCCCGTCGCGCAAGGGCATTGGCGACGTCGGCAAAGGCGTTCTGCACCGCCTTTTCATACGTCGCGACGGCAGCTTCGCGGCTGGCCCTGGCGGCCTTGAGGGAGCTGGCAAGTGCGCCGCCGTCAAACAGGGTCTGGGTCGCGCTGGCGGCAAGGCCATAGCGGAAAGTGCCGCCGGAATCGAACAGCCCCGACAGCGATCCGCTGGCAAGGCCTGCCAGTGTGGTGAGATTGATCTGGGGAAAGAACGCCGCGCGGGCCGCGCCGATATTGGCATTGGCGGCGCGCAATTGATGTTCCGCGGCGAGCACGTCGGGGCGGCGCAGCAGGACGGCGGAATCGAGCCCGACCGGAAGGCTGGCGAGAACCGCGTCTTCCCTGCCGAGCCCCGTCGGCAGGTTGTCGGACGAAACCGTCGTCCCGACAAGGAGTTGCAGGGCATTCCTGGCCTGGGCAAGGTCGGTCACATAAGCGGCGACATCCGCGCGGGCACTTTGCACGAGGGTGTCGGCCTGCACCGTTTCGAGACCGGTGCCGATCCCTTGTGCTTCACGTTGGCGCGAGACGGCGAGCGTCGCTTCGCGGCTCGCCAGAGTTTCGCGGGCGATGGCAAGGGCATCGCTGTCGGCCCCGATGGTGAGCCAGGCATTGGCGACTTCAGCGACGAGCGCAATGGTCGCGGCCTTGTTGCCTTCAGCCGAGGCCAGCCAGGTTTCGAACGCGGCGCGCGTGAGGTTGCGCTTGCGGCTCCAGAGATCGAGTTCGAACGAGGCGATGCCCCCGGCAATGCCATAGGCCTCGCTGGTCGTCGGGGAATTGCCGCCGCCGCCGCTGACATATCCGCTCGACGAGACGGAGCCGCGATAGCGGCTGGCCGAGGGAACCGCCGTGATCGTCGGCAGTTCGGCGGCATGGGTTCCCCGATACTGCGCGCGGGCAACTGCGACATTGGCGATCGAGGCCCGCAAGTCGCGATTGTTGGCAAGGGCATCGGCAATGACCTTGCGCAGCCGCGCGTCGGTGAAAAAGGTGTTCCACCCGATCGCGTCGATCGCGTCGATGGCGCCGTCGGCCTGAGGCAGCACCGGATAGCTTTCCCCTTGCGGGAGGGTAGCGGGAACGGGCGGGGCCGGGCGCACATAGGCAGGCGCCATGTTGCATCCGCCAAGCGCGATGAGGGTGCCCACCGTCAGGGCGCGGAAACGGTTCATGCCGCGCTCTCCGTGGGCAGCCGGGCTTTTTTCGTCCGGGCGAACCAGCCTTTGACGACGATGAAGAACAGCGGGACGAAGAATACCGCCAGCACTGTTGCCGAGATCATGCCGCCCAGGACGGTCGTGCCGATGGCCTGACGCCCGTTGGCCCCGGCGCCGCGCGCAAGGACCAGTGGAACGACCCCGGCGATGAAGGCGACGCTGGTCATCACGATCGGGCGAAAGCGCAAACGGGCGGCTTCGAGCGCGGCGGCGAGCGGGGAAAGGCCGCGACCGAGCGCCGCTTCGGCGAATTCGATGATGAGAATGGCGTTCTTGGCGGAAAGGCCGATGGTGGTGAGCAAGGCGACCTGAAAGAAGATGTCGTTGGAAAGACCGCGCAGGGTCGCGGCAAGGACCGCGCCGATGATCCCGAGCGGGATGACCAGCATGACCGAGAACGGCACCGACCAGCTTTCGTACAAGGCCGCGAGGCACAGGAAAATGAACAGGATTGACGCGGCGAACAGAGCCGGGGCCTGATTGGCGGCAACCTGTTGCTGATAGGAAAGGCCGCTCCAGGCGAGCGTGAAGCCGCCGCCCAGATCGTCTTGCAGCCGGGCGATTTCCTGCATCGCGGCGCCGGAGCTGACGCCCGGACCGCCGGTCCCAACGATCTGTTGTGCGGGCAATCCGTTGAACCGGCGCAGGAGATTGGAACCGGTGGTCCAGCGGGCATGGGCAACGGTATTCATCGGCGCCATGTCGCCATTGGCGCTGCGCACGTACCATTGTCCGATATCTTCGGGGCGCAGGCGGAAGGGCGCGTCCCCTTGCACATAGACGCGCTTTACGCGGCCCCGGTCGATGAAATCGTTGACGTATGTGCCGCCCCATGCGGTCGATAGCGTCGAGTTGATGTCTTGGGGGGCGATCTGCGCCGCCGTCGCCGCAGCATCGTCGATGTCGACCTTGAGCTGCGGGGTTTCTTCAAGACCGCCGAAACGGATCTGCGCCAGTTTCGGATCGGTCATCGCCTTGGCCATGAGATCCTGCCTTGCCAGGGTCAGGGCATGGCTCCCCTGGCCATTGGCGTCCTGCAGCCACATCTCGAAACCGGCCGAGGTGCCAAGCCCCCGGATCGCCGGAGGAGCGAGCGCGACGGCCTGCCCTTCATAGATCTGGAAGAGATGGGCGTTCAGCCGCTGCGTAATGGCCGCCGCCGTGCGGTCGGCGCCGGGGCGCTCGTCCCAGTTCTTGAGCGTTATGAACCCTTGCGCGACGTTCTGCGCGGTCCCGGCCGACTGGTTGCGCCCGACGACCATGAAGGCGTGTTCGATATTCGCTGCTTCTGCCTTGCGGACATAGGCCATGACGCTTTCGGAGAACTTGCGCGTCTCTTCCATCGTCGTGCCTGCGGGCATGATGATCGACACGAAGAGATTGGCCTGATCTTCTTCGGGAAGGAAACTCGTCTGCATGCGCATGTCGAGCCATCCGGCCGTCGCGCAGATGGCAAGGAACACGCCGAACCAGGGCAGGGGGCGTCGCACGAACCCTTCGAGCCGCGACTGGTAGCGGTTCTGCAAGGCGTCGTAGCGCCGGTTGAAGCCGGTGAAGAGCCGTCCCGAGGGGCCGTCGACATGGGCGAGCAGCGTTCCGGCCAGCGCGGGTGTCAGGATCAGCGCGACGAGGACCGAGAGCCCCATTGCCGAAACGATGGTGATCGAGAACTGGCGATAGATCGTTCCGGTCGAGCCGCCGAAAAAGGCCATCGGAATGAAGACGGCGGCCAGAACCAGCGAGATCCCGATCAGCGCGGGGGTGATCTCGGTCATCGACCGGATCGTGGCTTCGCGCGGGGGGAGATGGTCCTCGCTCATCACGCGCTCGACGTTTTCGACGACCACGATGGCATCGTCGACCAGAAGACCGATGGCAAGGACCAGCCCGAACATGGTGAGCGTGTTGACGGTATAGCCCACCGCCGCGAGAATGCCGAATGTGCCGAGCAGGACCACCGGAACCGCGATCGCCGGGATCAGCGTCGCGCGCCAGTTCTGCAGGAAGACATACATCACGACGACGACGAGGACGATCGCCTCTATCAGTGTCTTGACCACTTCCATGATCGAGATCTTGACGAAAACGCTGCTGTCGCGGGGATAGACGATCCGGTAGCCGGGCGGCATGTCGCGCGAGAGTTCGGCAATGCGGGTCTTGACCGCTTCGGCCGTGGTCATCGCATTCGCGCCCGAGGCCAGCGTGATGGCAAGACCGACGGCGGGATAGCCGTCGAGCTTGCTGATCGAGGCGTAGTTTTCCTGCCCCAGCTCGACCCGCGCGACATCCTTGAGCAGGACGCGCGACCCGTCCACCTGGGTCTTGAGCACGACATTGCCGAATTGCTCGCTGGTCTGGAGCCGCGAGCGCGAGGTGATCGTGGCGTTGAGGCGCTGTGTCGCGGGGGAGGGCGTCATGCCGACTTCGCCTGCCGAAATCTGCGCGTTCTGTGCCGTGAGCGCGCTGATCACGTCCTGGGGCATCAGTTTGACCGCCGCGAGCCGGGTCGGATCGAGCCAGATGCGCATGGCATATTGGGTGCCGTAGATGTCGGCTGAACCGACCCCGTTGATGCGCGAGACCGGATCGACGATGTGGACGGCCAGATAGTCGGCGAGGTCGGCGACGCTGCTCTTGCTGCTGGTATCGTAAAGTCCGGCGAGCAGAAGCATGTCCGACTGCGCCTTGTTGATCTGCAACCCCTGGGTTTGCACCTGTGTGGGCAGCCGGCTCATCGCCTTGGTCAGGACGTTCTGGACCTGAACTTGCGCGATGTCGGGATTGACCCCCTTGTTGAAGGTCCCGACGATATTGGCCGAGCCGTTGTTGCTGGCCGAGGTGAAGTAGGCGAGCCCGTCGATCCCCTTGAGCTGTTGCTCGAGAACCTGGGTGACGGTGTTCTCGACCGTCTGCGCATCGGCGCCGGGATAGGTCGCGTTGACCGAGATTGTCGGCGGCGCGATGTCGGGGAACTGTTCGACCCCCATGGTTGCGACCGAGATCGCCCCGCCGATCATGACGAGAATGGCGAGCACCCAGGCAAAGATCGGGCGGTCGACGAAATAGCGCGACAGCATCTGGGGATTACCCGCCGTTCGCGGGGGCGGCGACGACTTTCACTTTCGTGCCCGGTCGTGCGCGCAATTGCCCCTGAACGATGACCCGCTCGCCGGGGCGGAGCCCTTCGGTGATCAGCCAGTCGGGGCCGAACGTGGTATTGGCCGTAACGGTGCGTTGTTCGACGGTGTCGTTGGCGCCGACGACCAGGACCGTGGCATTGCCGCGCTGGTCCCGCCCGACGGCAGTCTGGGGCACGAGAATGCCGTTGGTGACGATCCCTTGCGTCAGCCGGGCCTTGACGAACAGGCCGGGGAGCAGGTCTCCGTTCGGATTGGGAACGGTGGCACGCAAGGTGACCGTGCCGGTCTCTTCGTTCACGTCGATGTCGGCGAAATCGAGATGGCCTTCGATCGGCCACATGCTGCCGTCGGCAAGGACGATGCGGACGGGAGCCGAGCCCGGGCTCGACAGCTTGCCACTTTCGAGCGCCTTGCGCAGGGCGATGAAATCCGAGCTCGACTGCTGGATGTTGACCCAGATCGGGTCGAGCCGCTGGATCTTGGCCATGGCGTCGGTCTGGTCGGTGGTGACAAGGGCGCCCTTGGTCACGCTGGTCTTGCCGATCCGCCCGCTGATGGGGGCAAGGATCCGGGTATAGCCAAGGTTGACCGCCGCTCCGGCCAAGGTTGCCCGGGCTGCCGCGACTTGCGCACGCGACTGGTTGTAAGTCGCCTGTGCGTCGGCGGCGTCCTGTTTGCTGATCCCGCCCGAGGCGACGAGCGCGCGGAAGCGTTCAGCCTTGAGCCTGTTGCTTTCGACCACGGCCTGCGCATTGGCGAGGGCGGCTTGTGCCTGATCGTGGGTGGCCGCGTAAGGACGGGGATCGATCTGGTAAAGGGCCTGTCCCTGACGGACATTGCTGCCTTCGGTGAACAGGCGTTCGATCACGATGCCTGCGACTTGGGGGCGTACTTCGGCGACTTCCGAAGCCATGGTCCGCCCCGTCAGTTCGGTCATCAAGGGCACGGCTCCGGCCTTTGCGGTGATGACGCCGACGACGATCGGGGCGGGCGGGGGCGATTGCTGGCTGTTGCATGCCGACAGGGCGGCAAGGGCCAAGACAAGCGGTGCCACGGCCGGAAAGACGGATGCCGGAAGAACGGATAAACGCAAGGCGGGCTCTCGAAGTAGCTGACAGCCTTGCGCGTTAATCGCTCATGAAAAGCTGTCCAGTGCCTACTTGGATAACAGGCACCGGGCTTCATGCGCGTTACATTTTGGAAATTATTGAATAGACAGGCTTTAACGTGCCGCAAAAAGGAGACGGCCGGGGCCCAGTTGTTGAAGGACGGTGTCGATTTCACTGCCGCTTACGGCAAAGCAGCCCTGGCTGCGTCCGATCCGGCCATATTCGGACAGGAAATCGGAGCCGACATAGCTGGCCGCGTGAATGACGATGCCGCGCACTTCGGCCTGGTCGTTTTCGGGGTCGAGGCCGAGGATGCGGCGCGAAAGGCCGTGCTTGCCGTGATAGGTGTCCCCGATCACGAAGCTGCCGCTGCACGAGGCTTCCGAGCCAACGCGATTCGACAGATGCTCGACCCAACCGCTGTTGGCGGGGTCCGACCCGCGGCCATGGGCGACGAGGTGGCTCGACAGGATGCGTCCACCCGCCAGATCGACGATATGCATCCGCTGCGTTCGTGACGGGGCCGAGAAATCAACGACGCCGATCACGCTGCGATCGGTGATGCGGGCCGAATGGGTATCGAGCGCGGACAGCGCACGCGACAACAGGCTGGGCGCGACGTCCCCCTGAACATTGCCGACCGCCAGCGATTCCGGTGGAAGCATGCTCCACGGAAGCCAGGTGTCGGCACCACGCACGGTCGCGGCCTGCGCGCTGCGTGGAAGGAGTACGGTGGCTGCGGTTCCGGCAATGGCGCCGAGGAACCGGCGCCTGCCGGAATTCATCGTGCGAAACCCCGTAATTTATCGATTCGTGCTGCCGTTTCCCGTCGTCCGGCCGGTCTGGCCGAGCCGGTTGGCGGCATCACTGTGCTTGGCGCAATATCATCACGAGATATCATTGGGCGAGTCAGGCTCGCTGCAGATGCGACGAAACGTGCCTTGCATCGCACAAATGGAAGAAACGGGTCTTGCCTTCGCGGGAACAAAAAAGGGGATGGGTACGCGCCCATCCCCTGTTCCGTCTTGAAAAAGTCTGGCGTTTCAAGCCAGATCGGCAAAGATACCGGCAGCCGCGACTTTCGAGACCGGGCTGCGGGTGCTGGGCACTTCGCGACCGCGAAGGCCTTCGGGCAGGCGTTCGGGGCTGTCCTTGCGACCGATCGCGACTGCCGCTTCGAGCCGGAAATCGTCGGGAATGCCGAGCTCTTCCTTCGCCTTGGCAAAGTCGAGGCCGGTCATGCCATGGGCATGGTAGCCAAGCGCAGTCGCCTGAAGAGCAAGCAGGGCCCAGGCGGCACCCGCGTCGAAGCTGTGGCTGTGGTTGGGGTTGGCTGCATCGGGCGAGCGCATCAGCGTGTCGGACACGATGAAGACCAGAGCGCCTGCGTCCTTGGCCCAGCTGGCGTTGAAGGGGATCAGCAGCGAGAGGAAGCGGTCCCAGTTCGCGTCGCCCTTGGTGCTGTGGAGAAAACGCCAGGGCTGATAGTTGTAAGCCGAGGGCGCCAGCGTGGCTGCTTCGAGAATGACCGCGAGGTCTTCGGCGGGAAGGGCGCTTTCATCGAAGGCACGCGGCGACCAGCGCTCGACGATGAGGGGGACAACGCGGGGATCGGCGGTGCGTTCGGTCATCTGGAAACTCCGTGAGGGGAAATTTGCGGTATCGTCATGGCAGGGGGCCCATCCGCGATCTCGCGGGCGAGTCCCTCGTGCGTCTCGATCGCCTGGATAGCGACAATCGGGACCTTCAAGAACTCGGATAATTCTGTCGTGCTTATTCGAATCTCTTGAAAAGCGGCCTGCGGAACGAGGTGTCGGGAAACGAAAACTGAAATTTTCGGGGAACCTGCCGAGGGGCTCCGAACCTGTCAATCCAACCCCATGAAATGCGACAAGAAAGGATTTCTCCGGCGTTTCGCGGCGCCCGTCCGGTCGTCAAAATTCGGTCACGCATTGCATCAATTGGGCGCAATTGCATCGGATGTGTCACAAAAGTGTATTCTTCCCTGCCTAGTGGGCCGCTCGTCCAGGGAGCAAATGCTGCTCCGGGGTAAATGAGGGAATTTATGCGAATCCACACGATGGTCCGCGCCGGCCTTTTGGCCGGGGCCAGCCTTGCTGCGTCCGTGATCCTGCCGACGCTGGCTCACGCGGAAAGCGATGCTGCGCCTGCCGATGCGGCTGCGCCTTCCACCGAAGCTCCGGCTGCCCCCGGTGCCGGCCTGACTGAAATCGTCGTCACGGCCACCAAGCGGGAAACCAACCTGCAGAAGACGCCGATCTCGATGAACGTGATCAGCGCGGCGGTCATGAAGGACCGTCACGTCCAGAGCCTGCTCGACCTTGCCGATGGTGCGATCCCGTCGCTGCGCGTTGCCACGTTCGAAGCGCGCCAGACCGCGCTCACGATCGGCATCCGCGGCATCGTTCCGCTCGACGCCAACCAGCCCGCCCGCGAACAGGGCGTCGGCATCTATGTCGACGGCGTTTACCTCGGTCGCCAGCATGGCCTCAACGCCGCGCTGTTCGACGTCGAACGCGTCGAAGTGCTGAAGGGCCCGCAGGGAACCCTGTTCGGTCGCAACACCGAAGGCGGCGCGCTCAGCATCGTCACCAAGGCTCCGAGCGGCAAGTTCGACGGTCGCGTCAGCGGCGGCGTCGGCAACTACGGTTCGTACAACGGCGAAGTCCACCTCGACCTCCCCGAGTACAAGAACATCAGCATCAAGCTCGACGGCGTGGTGCAGTATCAGGATGCCACCACCAAGAACCCGCTCGCGGGTCAGTACGGCTGGAACTACTATGACCGTCGCGGCGGTCGCGTGGCCGTCCGGTGGAAGCCGACGAGCAACATTACCGACGATTTCACCTATGACGTCGGTCGCGATGCCAACACCCCGTTCTACAGCCAGCTGCTGAACTACAACCCCAACGGTTGCGTCGCCGGTGCCGTCACCGCTTCGTGCTCGATCCCGGGTACCGCGTTCACCACGCTGAGCGGTACCGTTGCTTCGCTTCCGAGCCAGGTCGTCGTCAATGGCCGCACCCGGATGACCGTCGCTGACATCGGCGTGCCGCAGCAGCCCAGTGTCGACAAGACCTTCGGCTTTGCCAACACGCTCAAGTGGAAAGTCGCGCCGTTCATGGAACTGCGTGCGATCACCGCTTGGCGCGGCGTGACCTCGGCTCAGTGGGACAACAGCGGCGGCGCTCACCGCGTGCCCGTCTACTCGGCCAATGGCGCGTTCAGCCGTTACAGCCTTGCCAACCTGACCCAGCACCAGTTCAGCCAGGAACTGCAGGCAGTCGGTTCGGTCAGCAACTTCGACTACGCGGCCGGCTTCTTCTACTTCGAGGAATCGGCGAGCGATAACGCCGCGACGCCGAACTCGAACACCTGGACGACGGACGCCAACGGCAACGTCACCGGTTACACCATCAACTCGGCGGTCTTCACCAACCCGTTCGCTTCGATCGACCGCGCTTCGGCGGTCAAGTCGAAGAGCTACGCGGGCTATGGCCAGGTTACCTGGTCGCCGGTTCCGGCCTGGCACTTCACCGTCGGCGGTCGTTATACCCACGACACCAAGCACGGCGAACTGCTGACGTTCCGCAACACCTTCAACGGCAACACGCTGGACAAGAGCTGGGATCGCTTCAACCCGATGGCGACGATCGCCTGGGATGCGACCAGCGACCTGCACTTCTACGGCAAGTACTCGACCGGTTACCGCGCAGGCGGTGCCAGCTCGCGTTCGCCCACGTATCGCAATTTCGATCCGGAAAGCGTGCGTTCGTTCGAAATCGGCATGAAGTCGGACTTCTGGGACCACCGCGCCCGCTTCAACCTGGCCGGTTACATCATGGACCGCAAGAACAGCCAGGTCGACTTCAACGCGGTCTATCCCGACCCGAATACGGGCACGAACGTCAACGTGCTTGAAACCGTCAACGCTGCCGGGACCACCAAGATCCGCGGTGTCGAAGCGGACCTGACCTTGAAGCCGGTCGAAGGCCTGACCCTGACGGGTTCGTACGCCTATACCTACACGAAGATCCCGCCGGTGGTGAACCCGTTCACCGGGATCACCCAGAACGTGTACGTGGTCTTCACGCCGCGTAACGCCGCCAGCGCCTCGGCCGATTACGAACATCCGATCGGTTCGGCGGGTACGGCGGTGCGCCTGCACCTCGACGCGAACTATTCGCAGTCGACGCAGACGTTCGACCAGTTCGCGACTCACAACGACGCCTCGTTCGTCGTCAACGGTCGCCTCTCGCTGGCCGACATTCCGGTTGCCAGCGGCGGTCAGAAGTTCACCGTCGGCATCTGGGCGCGCAACCTGCTCAACACCGACTACGTCTACCGTCGCGATCCTTCGAACAGCCTGCCTGCCTTCGGCACCGGCACGACCGGTTCGATCAAGGGCGTGCTGGGCGACTATGGCAACTTCAACGCGCCGCGCACTTTCGGCGTCGATGCCACGGTTCGCTTCTAATACCAGCCTGCGATGAGCTTGGCTCAGCGCAGGTCGGTATCAGGCCGCGCGCCGCCTGAGCGAAACGACCTGCAATGAGGTCTTCTCATTGCAGGTCCGTATAAGCCTGCAAGTCCGCTTTCGATCGTGTCGGGGGGCATGGTCTGAAAGCGGCACCGGGCAGCCCCCCACTCGTTCGGCCGTCTCGCAACGGCGGTCGGTCGGATGAGTGGGTGAGGGTGGTCCAAAGGAATTCCGAACCCCTCGGTTTTGCCGATGAGTTCGGATTATCGCGATTTTTTCGCGTTTCACGTTTCCGGATATCCGCCCCTCTGGATGTCCGGTCCCCATTCTACCCTGAACCACTTGGCGGTGCAGTCTTCGACTGCGCCGCCATCTTTTTTGAGGCGGGGTATTGTCGAACCGGGGAGATCAGGCCGCGCGGCGGCTCTTGGGCGCGATCAGGCGCTCGTAGGTGCCGAACAGTTCGCGGAAGTGGTCGTCCATGGTCCGGGGCGCAGGAATGTCTGCACGGGGCCCTGCAAGGCCGGTTTCGCGACCGAGGCAATATTCGGCGATCGCATCGGCAGCAGCCGCAGGATCGCCCGACTTGTAGGTCCAACCGCCGTTCGCGCGTGCCTGATCGGCCGCGCCCCCTTCGTCGGGCGCGATCAGAGGCAGGCCGCTGGCACAGGCTTCGGCTGCGACCATGCAGAAGGTTTCCGCCTCGCACCCGTGGAGCAGCGCGTCTCCGCTGGCCATGACGCGGGCGAGTTCTCCGCGATTGGTGATCGGGGCCAGCACGCGGACATGGGGATTGCCGCCGATGCTGCGTTCGATCGCCTTGCGGTCGCGTCCCTGGCCGATGAGGACAAGGCCGACCTGATGGTGGTTGCCTGCCGCGGCGACCGCATCGACCAGCATGGGCCAGCGCTTTTCCGGAGCGAACCGGCCGACACCGAGCAGGAGCGTTGCCGTTTCAGGCAGCTCGCACATTTCGAGCAGGCCCTTGCGCAGCGCCGGATCGCGCAGCGACGGGGAAAAGACTCCCGGGTCGACGCCCATCGGATTGGTCACGACATGCTTGAGGCCGCCCGCGACAAGCCGGGCCGACAGTCCCGCGCTGGCGCTGACGATCATGTCGTAGGAATTGTCGAGCCGACGCAGGTGTTCCCAATAGCGGTTGAACAGCCCGTCGATGGTGTCGCGCGTCGCCACCGGATCGAGCCAGCGATAGGCATAGGCCGACAGGGGATCGGCATGCATGATCAGCGCGCGCGGCGCCTTGCCGGGCCAGTCGGCGATGATGCTGGCACTGCGCCAGGGCGAGGAGGCCTCGACGAAATCTGGGTTTTCGCGATCGAGCGTTTCGTAGAGCGCGGGCACGTCGCTGAAATAGCGATAGTTGAAGTCGAGCGGGAAAACCGTCGATTTCAGCCAGATGATCCGCGACCGGGGGCCGCGTTCCTCGATCTCGTCCCGCGGGCCGGGGGCGATGATAACCACTTCGTGGCCCATCGCGGCGCCGGCCTTGAGTTTGCGATCAACATAGGTTCGGACGCCGCCGCCTTTCGGGGCGTAAAATGCGCAGACATCGACGAGTTTCATCGTTTCCCCGCTAGTGGTCCGACCGAGAACAGGCCGTTACGGTAATTCATGACAATCTGCAACTGCGTGAGGCCTGCGCCCGCTTCTGTCGCGACGCGCGCGACCTTTGGTTTGGACCAGCCGATTTTCGGATTGCGCGAGAAGCCGATACCGTCGCGTTGCCAGTTGAAGCGGTGATTATTGTCGCGGTCGTGCAACAGCGAAACTGCGTAAGTCCCGGGGCCGGGGATGCGGATGCACAGCCGGGGAACCGGATCGGCAGGGACCGGCACTTCGACCCGGCGAAAGGTCTTGCCCGCCATGACAAGCACGTTGTCGTCGGCAAGGAAATCGCTCTCGGTTGCCGGATAGACTTCGAGCTTGAGCTGCCCGGTCCGGTCTTTGAGCCCGATCACGTCGGCCAGGAACGCGGGCCCGGCCTCGTCGGGGCGGCATTGCCCCTCGGCCTTTCCGAGATCCGGGCTCGGCGGGATATATGCGGCTGTCAGCAGGGGAAGAGCCACTGCCAGCAGCAGTTTGGTCATGCATTCCGTTCCCTTTGCACGAGGTCGAGCAGCAACATCGCAATATAGAGCACGATATGGATAGCCGTGATGAACAGGGCTATAACCGTGATCATGTTGCGGGTCTGATCGACATGCCCGCCCAGAAGGACGAGCGCACCGGCAAAGGCGACTTCCTGGTTGGAAATCAGGGGGAGACGGGTGATCAGCAGCCGTCCGGTCGACAGGATCAGCCACGAGGACAGCGGCACGCCGGGCAGCATCAGGCTCCACAGCACGCCCGTCAGCACCGTGTTGACGGTCAGGCGGGCCATGTGAACCATGAAGACATAGAACAGGTCTGCACGCGGCAGGCTGAGCAGGCGGTTGCGGAATACCGTGATTGCAAGGCCGGTTGCCAGCATGATGCCGATCGAGCCGACCAGCATGCCGCCGTGGATGCCAAAGCCATAGCGGGCGACATAGGGCCATGCGACGACCAGCATGATGAGTGTCATGGCATAGCCGGCGATGGCCGACAGGATCGCGACGTCCTTGACCGCGCCGAAGGGCGAGCCTTCCATTTTTACATGGCGGCGGGCCCAGTCGTAGAAATAGACTTCGCCGACATAGCTCAGCAGCAGCTGGTTCCCGATCATCTTCTTGATCAGCGGGAACAGGCCCTCGACCGGGATCTTCCACAGCTTGCGGAAAATCACCCAGTCACCGACCGGGCCGGAAAGGTAGCTGATGACCAGAATGACCCACACCAACGGAGAATCTGGAATGTAGGCGACGAGCGTGTGCCAGTCGAGCGCACGGACCTGCCACAGCACTTCGCCGAAAATGGCGAGCGAGATCGCGGGGCCGAGCAGGGCACCCCAGCGGCGAAATCCGGCAGCGCGAGCTTCGCGCGGCAGGGCTGCCGGGATAACGTCGGGATCGGTCATTGCGGACGTCCTCCCTGAAAGGCGCGACAGATCACCGCCGTCGCTCCGCGATCCGGCAAGATCGGGCTCGGTTTGGTCATGGTGTTTTCTGTCGCTCCATCTGGCTGTCCGTTCGCACGAGCCGGTCCCCCGTCGCGGCCCTTAGGGGCGAAGAGGGCGCCGGTCCAGTCGGGAGCGGAGTTATTCCCCGCGGCGCACCGCGCGCGGCTCGCGACAGGGCGAGTGTCGTATCGAACGAAAGGGGCGCGCATCAGGCGAGCAGGCTCGCATAGCGCGAGGGCCGATGGCTTTGGACAAAGCGCGCAAGCGTCGCGTCGATCGAGGACAGCAGCGCGGGAACAGTGGTGTCGCCGGGATGGACCGCAACGCGCAGGGTCGGCAGGATCGGCAGGGCATGGCGCGCAAGCGCCGAGAACCACAGCGAAGACCGGATGCGCCCGGGACTGCGGCTGGCCCAGGTGACGACCGGCCCGCGCGAAAGAACCCGACCCGTGCGCGGTTGCCACACTTTCATGTGATCTTCGGCAAGGGCGAAACCGACTTCGTCGAGCGCGGCGAGGGCACCTTCGCCGTATAGCCAGGCCGGGGCGATGAAGCCTGCGACGGGGCGTCCGAGAATGTCCTCGAGCATGGATTTGCCCTCGCGCATGCGGGCAAGCGCTTGCGCATGGGGCAGGTTGAGGAATTCGCCTTCACCGGCCGTCATGTGCTTGCCCTTGAACCCGGCAAGGCCGTGGGCGGCGGGCGTTTCGTCGCGATGGCACCAGCCGTGGAGGAACATTTCGATCCCCATGTCGGCCCAGTTGCGCAGGCGTGCGTGAAAAGCGGTGTTCCCGGCAATGGGGGCCTGTCGCCAGTGGTCGGGAATGACCAGCATGGCAAAGTTGGGACCGCCCAGGTGCCGCTCAAGCCGGGCGGCGAGCGCATCGACGGCGGCTTCGGAACGGGGCGATACGTCGTGAATCGCCACCAGCAGGCGCCGGTCGGGAACGGAAGAAGAGGCTGTTCTCGTCATGTCGTGATGTACCGGACGGCGGACTGTCGCAACCGGTGTCATTTTGCAACGAAAATCTGTGAAAGCGTATCAGCCGGACGGCGCACAGCGAGCACGGATCATCGCTCGCCTTATTGTCTATCTTAAAAGTTGAGATAAGCTGCGTCCATTCGAGGGATATTCCCCGAGTCGACGAGAAAGCCATTCTCGCTGTGGAGGAATGCCATGGTCGACATGAACCGCAATGAAACCGAATTGCAGTCTGCCGTCCCCGGAGAGGCGGCAGCCGTGCCCGAAGTCGATATCCTGATCGTGCCGGGCCTCAACAACAGCGGGCCCGGCCATTGGCAGACGATCTGGGAAGAACGGCTGCCCGGCGCGCGTCGCGTGGATCTCGGGCTGTGGGACGATCCCCATCGCAATACCTGGGTCAACAAGCTGGCCCTCGCGATCGGTCGCGCATCGCGTCCGGTGGTCATCGTCGCCCATTCGCTGGGCTGCCATGTCACCGCATGGTGGGCCGAATACGAGGCAGGCTTCCGCAGCCACCTGCGTGCCGACGCGGGTGTAGACATGCCGGTGCTGGGCGCACTGCTGGTCGCGCCGCCCGATGTGGAGGAACGCCCGGTCGATCGGCGTCTCACGCGTTTTGCACCTTTGCCACCGTCCGAACTGCCGTTTCCCTCGATCGTGGTGTCGAGCCGGGACGATCCCTATATCACGGTCGGACAGGCGCGACGCCTTGCCCGCCGGTGGGGTGCCCGGTTTGCTGACGCAGGCGCCGTCGGGCATGTGAATGCGCATTCGGGCCTTGGCGACTGGCCTTTCGGTCTCGCTCTCCTGCGGCAGCTTGTCCCCTCGGCCGTGCCCGGCGACCTGATCGTGGCGGATGGGCCGGCGGCTAGTTCGGGGATCGCGACGGAAGGATGGTATCCTCCGGCCTGAGCGGGAACACCCGGGGGCCTTTGCGATCGACGGCGAAACCAGTGCCGTCGGCCGCACGCCAGACAATGATCGAGGCTCCCGGTGCATCCCAGTCGGCGGTTGTCATCGGCGTTCCGTCCATGGTCAGCCAGCGGCCGTCTTCGGGGAAACAGGCGCGCGCGCCGTGGTGTGATGCACGCCATTGCGCCAGGTCCGCGACATGGTCTTCCAGATCGATGTCGCGCGCGGTCCAGTCGATCCAGGTCAGCGGATTGTCCTGCGCATAGGCATTGTTGTTGCCGTGCTGGCTACGGCCGAATTCGTCACCGGCGGTCAGCATGATCGTTCCGGTCGAGACGAACAGCGTTCCCAGCATGGCGCGGGCAAAGGCGCTCCGTCGCTCGTGCACCATGGGGTCCGTGCTCGGGCCTTCGACGCCGTTGTTCCAGCTGTGGTTCTCTCCATGGCCGTCGCGATTGTCTTCGCCATTGGCGTAATTGTTGCGCCGTTCGTAGGCGAGCGTGTCGGCAAGCGTGAAGCCGTCATGGGCGGCAAGGAAATTGACCGAACGGCACGGACGCGTCGTGCAGGGGCCGAAAATGTCGGCGGACCCGGCGATACGTGTCGCCAGCGGACCGATGCCGGTACCCACGTCCCCGCGCCAGAACCGGCGCACGTCGTCACGCCAGCAGTCGTTCCATTCCAGCCAGTTTTCCGGAAATTTCCCGAGCTGATAGCCGCCGGGGCCGATGTCCCACGGTTCGGCGATGAGGACGCGGTCGCGCAGCAGCGGATCGGCCGCGATTTCGGCAAAGATCGGCGCATCGGCCATGAAGCCGGGCGAACGCGCCATGACCGTGCCGAGGTCAAAGCGGAACCCGTCGACCCCGGCATGACGGACGAAGTGGCGCAGCGTGTCGAGAGTCAGCTCGCGAACCGCGCGATTGCCGAAATCGAGCGTGTTGCCGCAGCCGGTGTCGTTGATCAGCGTGCCGTCGGGGGCATGGGCATAGGCCCCGTTGTCGAGCCCGCGCAGCGACAGCATGCCGCCGTGAACGTCGCTTTCGCCGGTATGATTGAACACGAGATCGAGAATGACCCCGATCCCTTCGGCCCGCAGAGCCGCCACGGTCCCGGCCAGTTCGGCCATGCCGCCCGGGCACAGGCGCGGGTCGAGCGCCATCGGCACGACCGGATTGTAGCCCCATGCGTTGGAAAGGCCGAGCGGGGGCAGGTGCCGTTCGTCGATCCATGCGATGATCGGCATGAGTTCCACCGCATTGACGCGCAACTTGCGCAAATGCGCGAGTATTGCCGGGTGGGCGAGGGCGGCGATGGTTCCGCGCCGGGCCGGGGGAATGTCGGGGTGAAGGTGTGTGAACGCCTTGACGTTGACTTCGTAGATCAACCCGCCTCGTTCGAACAGCGGCGGGGCAGGGGGCACCACCGGCAAGGTGCCCTGAACGATGGCGCGCGGGACCAGATCGGCGGTATCGGCGCCATGGACGGCAAGCCGGTGGTCCTGCCGGAACGGACGGTCGAGTTCGATGGCGCGCGGATCGACCAGCAATTTGGCCGGATCGAACCACAGCCCCTGTTCGGGTGCCCATGGTCCCCGGGCACGATAGCCATAGGACATGCCGACCATGTCGACGGGCAAGTCCGCGACCCAGTCATCGCCATCGCGGACCATGTCCACGCGCTCTTCGATGTTTCCGTCGAAGAGGCACAACCAGACGCCTTCCGCGCGCGGCGCGCGCACGCGGAACTGCGTCGAGGCCGGGACCGCCCGGGCGATCACGTGATCACGCTGGGTTCGTTGCGGCCGGTGTGGCGGACGATCCCGGCAATGGCATCGGCTGCCGCGATCAGATCGGACAGCATGTCGGGCGTTTCGCGGTCGAGTTCACCGCCGGCCGGTTCGAAGCGTTCGAGATAGACGCGCAGGGTCGCCCCTTCTGTCCCGGTGCCCGACAGGCGGAACACGATGCGTGAACCGCCTTCGAAGAGGACGCGCAGGCCCTGATTGGCGCTGGTCGAACCATCGACCGGATCGAGATAGGAAAAGCTGTCCGCAACCGCGACCGTCAACGGGCCGAATGCCTTGCCGGGCAGCGTGGAAAGGCTTGCCGAAAGCTCGCTCATCAGCGCGTCGGCCGCCTCGGTCGGCAGCGCTTCGTAATCGTGGCGCGCGTAGTAGTTGCGACCGTAGAGAGCCCAGTGTTCGCGGGCCAGCGCATCCACGCTGATCTTGCGGACGGCAAGGATGTTGAGCCAGAGCAGCACGGCCCAGAGCCCGTCCTTTTCCCGGACGTGATCCGATCCCGTTCCCGCGCTTTCCTCGCCGCAGATCGTCGCCATGCCTGCGTCGAGCAGGTTGCCGAAGAATTTCCAGCCGGTCGGGGTTTCGTAAAGCGGAATGCCGAGCGCCTGGGCAACGCGATCGGCGGCGGCGCTGGTCGGCATCGAACGGGCAATGCCCTTGAGGCCTGCGGCATAGCCGGGGGCAAGGTGCGCATTGGCCGCGAGCATGGCGAGGCTGTCCGAAGGCGTCACGAAGCGCGCCTTGCCAACGATCAGGTTGCGGTCGCCGTCGCCGTCCGAAGCGGCCCCGAAATCGGGTGCGTCGGGGCCGAACATGGTGTCGAACAGCTCCTTGGCATGGACCATGTTGGGGTCGGGATGGTGGCCGCCGAAATCCTCGAGCGGGATACCGTTGCGGACGGTTCCCGCCGGAAAGCCGAGCCGCTTTTCAAGGATCTCGATGGCATAGGGTCCGGTCACCGCGCTCATCGCGTCGAACGTCGCGGTGAGGCCATCTGCAACGGCCTGCCGGATCGCGGCGAAGTCGAACAGCGTTTCCATGAGGTCGGCATAGTCGGCGACCGGATCGATCACCGCGACCGTCATCGTCCCGACGGCGGTTTCGCCGATCGCGTCGAGATCGACATCGGGCGTTTCGACCGTCAGCCAGCGGTCGATCCCCTGTGTCCGGGCATAGATCGCGTCGGTGATCCCCTCGGGCGCAGGGCCGCCGTTGGCGATGTTGTACTTGATCCCGAAATCCTCGTCCGGGCCGCCCGGATTGTGGCTCGCCGACAGGACCAGACCGCCGCTCGCGCCATATTTGCGGATGACGTGGCTGGCCGCCGGGGTCGAGAGAATGCCGCCCTTGCCGACCAGCACGCGGCCATAGCCGTTGGCGGCGGCAATGCGGATCGCCTGCTGGATTACGGTGCGGTTGTGATAGCGACCATCGCCCCCGATCACCAGTATGGCGCCGGGTTCGGGACGGACCACGTCGAAGACCGACTGGATGAAGTTTTCCGCGTAGTTGGCCTGCGCGAAAACCTTGACCTTCTTGCGCAAACCCGAAGTTCCGGGCTTTTGTCCGGCGAAGGGCGTGGTGGGAACGGTGACGATCATCGAGCCTCCAGAAGGTGGGCGTAGAGGTCCGCATAGGCCTTGCCGCTGCGGGCCCAGGAAAAGTCGGTCTTCATTCCCGCGCGCTGGATCTGTTGCCAGGTGCGGGCGTCGCGATGGAGCGTGACCGTGCGTTCGAGAGCTTCGGCAAGGGCATCGTGCGTGACGGCGTTGAACTGGACGCCGGTGGCAACGCCTGCCGAAAGCGCAGCAAGATTGGCGTCGATCACCGTGTCGGCGAGGCCGCCGGTGCGGCTGACCACCGGAACGCAGCCATAGGCAAGCCCGTAAAGCTGAGTGAGGCCGCAAGGTTCGAAGCGGCTCGGGATCAGGATGGCATCGCCCCCGGCCTGCATCCGGTGCGAAAGCGCCTCGTCATAGCCGATGCGCACGCCGACCCGGCGGGGATGGCGCTGGGCAGCGGCAAGGAAGCCGCCCTCGAGCCCCTTGTCGCCCGAGCCGAGCAGTGCCAGCCGCGCGCCGAGCGCGACGAGATGGTCGATCAGCCCGAGCAGGACATCCATGCCCTTTTGCCAGGTGAGGCGGCTCACCACCACGAACAGTGGACCATCGCCCGGATCGAGATGGAATTCGTTTTCCAGGGCTGTCTTGTTGGGCGCCCGCTTGCCGAGCGTGCGGACAGTAAAGGGGCTGGCGAGGGCCGGGTCGGCGGCGGGGTTCCACGCCGTGGTATCGATCCCGTTGACGATCCCGCGCACATGGTCCGCGCGACTGCGGATCAGGCCTTCCAGACCCATGCCGAATTCGGTCTGGCGGATTTCGCGGGCATAAGTCGGGCTGACCGTGGTAATCGCCCAGGCCGCGTCCAGCCCCGCTTTCAGGAAACCGACGCCGCCGTGATATTCGACGCCGTTGATCGACCATGCATCGTCGGGCAGGCCGAGCGCGGGAAAGATCGACGCCGGATAGTGGCCCTGAAAAGCCATATTGTGAATGGTCATGATCGACGGCGGCGGCGGACCTGCCGGAGCGAAGCGCAGATAAGCCGGGGCCATTGCCGCCTGCCAGTCGTGGGCATGGGCAATGTCGAAGGACAAATGGGGCACGCCGCTGCTGGCAACGTCGGCAGCCGCGCGTCCGAATGCGGCAAAACGGCGCCAGTTGTCGTCCCAGTCACGCCCGCCCGCATCGACATAGGGGCCGCCGTCGCGCTGGAACAGCGATGGCGCGTCGAGCACGAGCAGCGGATGGTCCCCGAGCTTTCCCTGCAACAGGCGTGCAGGTCCTCCCATCAGCGAGGGCCATTCGTGGATCATCCTGGCTCCCCCGAGCGCGCCGATCACCGAAGGATAGCCGGGCAGGAATGTCGTGGTTTCGACCCCATGGGGCGCAAGTGCATCGGGGAGCGCGCCGACGACATCCGCGAGCCCCCCCGTCTTGATCAATGGAACGGCTTCGGAAGCGATGGAAAGAACGCGGATCGTCATAGCAGCAACGTGTCTCTTGTTGACGGCCTAGAGCCCCAGTTCGATGACGCGGTCGATCATCGGCTTGGTAATCAGGCACACGCCGTTTTCGGTGCGCCGGAACCGGCGGGCGTCGAGTTCGGGGTCTTCGCCCACGACAAGGCCTTCGGGAATGCGCACGCCGGAATCGAGAATGACCCGCTTGAGACGGGCGTGGCGGCCGATGTTGCAATAGGGCAGCACGACCGTTTCCTCGGCGCGGGAATAGGATCCCATCTTGACCCCGGTGAACAATAGACTGCGCTTGGCAAAGGCGCCCGAGACGATGCAGCCCTGGCTGATGAGCGAGGAAATCGCCATGCCCCGGCGTCCTTCCTCATCATGCACGAACTTGGCCGGAGCGGCGATGATCTGGTCGGTCCAGATCGGCCATTCGCGGTCGTACATGTCAAGTTTGGGTACGGTATCGGTGAGGTCGATATTGGCGTCGAAATAGGCGTCGAGCGTGCCGACGTCGCGCCAGTATTCCTCCATCTCCTCGGCCGCGCGGATGCAGCTGTCAGTGAAGCGATGGGCGACGGCTTTCCCGTGCTTGACGATATAGGGAATGATGTCGCTGCCGAAATCGCGGGTCGATCCGGGCGTCGCGGCGTCCCGGCGAAGCTGGTCGAACAGGAATTTCGTCTCGAAGACATAGATGCCCATCGAAGCGAGGCAGTGCTCCGGATCGCCGGGGATCGTCGGCGGATCGGCAGGCTTTTCGACAAAGGCGGTGATGCGGCTGTCGCCATCGACGGCCATGACGCCAAAGCCGGAGGCCTCTTTCTTGCCGACGACGAGGCAGCCGATGGTGACGTCCGCGCCCGAGTTGACGTGCTGTTGCAGCATCAGCTCGTAGTCCATCTTGTAGATGTGGTCGCCCGCCAGGATGACCATGTACTTGGGTGCGTGGCTTTCGATGATGTCGATATTCTGGAACACCGCGTCCGCCGTGCCTTCGTACCACAGCAGTTCGGAAATGCGCTGAGAGGCGGGCAGGATGTCGAAGCTTTCGTTGCGTTCGGGACGCAGGAAGTTCCACGCGCGGTTCATGTGACGGATCAGCGAATGCGCCTTGTACTGGGTGGCGACGCCGATGCGGCGAATGCCGGAATTGAGCGCATTGGAGAGGGCAAAGTCGATGATGCGGCTGACGCCGCCGAAATAGACGGCCGGTTTGGCGCGGTTATCTGTCAGTTCTCTCAGACGACTGCCGCGTCCTCCGGCCAGAACATAGGCCATGGCGTCGCGGGCCAGCGGCTGTCCGTGGGTCCTGTCCCTCATCCCTCTGACTCAGTCCTTTCCTCTTTTCCGGCGTAGACGAACATCATTGTCGCGAGCGGAGGCAGCACGACCAGCGCGGCGCCGTCCTTGACTTCGATCATTCCCAGATTGCCCTGGCCCGAGCCGCCGTAGTCGGGGGCATCGCTGTTGAGGATTTCGGTCCAGGTGCCGTCGATCGGGAGGGGCAGGCGATAGTGCGAATGAACCTGGGGCGTGAAATTGCACACGACCGCGACCGGCGGTTCGCCCGGCGCATGGCGGACCCAGGCAAAGACACTGGCAGCTGCATCGTCGACAACGGCCCAGGCAAAGCCGTCGCCTTCGCAATCGCGCGCATGAAGCGCGCCGTGGCGCCGATAGGCGTGGTTGAGATCGCGGACCCAGCGACGCATCCCTTCGTGCGGGGCATGGGCGAGCAGGTGCCAGTCGAGTTCGCGCGCCTCGCTCCATTCGGCGCGCTGGGCGAACTCCTGCCCCATGAACAGCAACTTCTTGCCCGGATAACCCCACATGAGGCCGTAGTAGGCGCGCAATGTTGCGAATTTCTGCCAATCGTCGCCGCTCATCTTGTTGAGCAGCGAACCCTTGCCGTGGACCACTTCGTCATGGCTCAGCGGCAGGACGAAATTCTCCGAAAAGGCATACATCAGCCCGAAGGTGATCTCGTCGTGGTGATAGCGGCGATGAACCGGATCGCGGGCCATGTACTTCAGCGTGTCGTGCATGAAGCCCATGTTCCACTTGAAGCCGAAGCCCAGTCCGCCCTCGTGCGCGGGCAGGCACACGCCCGGCCACGCGGTGCTTTCCTCGGCGACGGTAAGGACGCCGGGGTGCTGGCCATAGACGGCCTTGTTCATCGCCTGAAGAAAACGGACCGCTTCCCAGTTCTCGCGTCCGCCCTGCTCGTTGGGGATCCATTCCCCTTCGCGCCGGGAATAGTCGCGATAGAGCATCGAGGCGACAGCATCCACGCGCAGGCCGTCGACGTGATAGACTTCGGCCCAGAACAGGGCGTTGTTGACGAGGAAGGATTCCACCTCGCGCCGCCCGAAATTGTAGATCGCGGTGTTCCAGTCGGGGTGGAAACCCTGACGCGGGTCGGCATGTTCGTAAAGGCTGGTCCCGTCGAACCGGGCAAGGCCATGGGCATCGGTCGGGAAATGCGCGGGAACCCAGTCGATCAGGACGCCGATCCCTGCCTGGTGTGCGCCTTCGACAAAGCGCGCGAACCCTTCGGGTCCGCCAAAGCGCGCGGTCGGGGCATAGAGACCGGTCGTCTGGTAGCCCCAGCTCGGGTCATAGGGATGTTCCGAGACCGGCAGGAATTCGATGTGGGTAAAACCCATTTCCACGACATAGGGGATGAGCTGGTCGGCCAGTTCGTCCCATGTGTGGAATTCGCGTCCGGGCGGGCGGCGCCACGACCCGGGATGCACTTCGTAGATCGAGATCGCCTCGCGCCGGATATCGGTCCGGGCCCAGTAATCGCGATGGGCCTCGTCGTCCCAGCTGTCCTTGCCCGGTTGGGCGACGATCGAAGCGGTCGCGGGGCGCAGTTCGGAAAAGAAGGCGAAAGGATCGGCCTTCAGCGGCTGAAGCACGCCGTCCGGGCCGACCACATGGAACTTGTAGGGGCGGCCTTCGGCAATGTCGGGGATGAAGATTTCCCAGATCCCGTTGTCGCGGCGCAGGCGCATGGGATGGCGGCGACCGTCCCAGTCGTTGAAATCGCCGACAACCGAAACCACGCGCGCATTGGGGGCCCAGACCGCGAAGTGAACCCCGCGTGCGCCTTCGTGTTCGATCACATGGGCGCCCATCTTGTCGAACAGGCGGTAATGGGTGCCTTCGCCCATCAGGAAATCGTCGGTCGGGCCGAGCACCGGGCCGAACGAATAAGGGTCCGTCACCCACCACTGGTGCGGGCCGTTGCGGCACAGATAGCGCAGCGGCTGACGCCCACCCGGAACCGGTCCTTCGAACAGGCCGCGCGGGTCGATGCGGGTGAGCGAGGCGAGCGGCTCTCCGGCAAGGGTATGGGCCTGTGCTTCTGCCGCGCCGGGCAGAATCGCCCGGGCAAAACTGCCGCCCGGGCCGGGATGGATGCCCAAAAGCGAGAAGGGATCGGCATGAGTGCCTTCCAGCAAGGCTTCGATGGCTTGCGCCGGCGGCTTCATGATCCGATCCCTCTCCGTTCCGCTTCTTGTTTACCTAGATATACGGAACAAGAATAAGCAAGAGTTACAATTTATTGTCGGGCATAACTTCAAGTCGGTTGAGGCACGACGCCCCAGATGTCGCGGGCATATTCGCCGATGGTCCGATCCGAAGAGAACCAGCCGACATTGGCGATATTGCGGATGGCACTGGCGCGCCACGCTTTCTGGTCTTCCCAACGGGTGTCGATCGACCGTTGCGCCGCGTGATAGGAATCGAAGTCGGCCGCAACCATGAACCAGTCACTGTCATAAAGCCCGCCCATGAGCGAGGCATAGCGATGCGGGTCGTCGGGGCTGAACACCCCGGACGCGATGGCCGAGATCGCCTGGCGCAATTCGCGCGATCCTTCGATGATCGCGCGCGGGTTGTACCCGTTGGATCGGCGCGAGAGCACTTCTTCGGCGGTCAGGCCGAAAATGACGATGTTGTCGTCGCCCACGTGATCCTTGATCTCGATATTGGCGCCGTCGAGCGTGCCGATGGTAAGCGCTCCGTTGAGCGCGAATTTCATGTTGCCCGTGCCCGAGGCTTCCATCCCGGCGGTCGAGATCTGTTCGGAGAGGTCGGCGGCGGGGATGATCCGTTCGGCCAGCGTCACGTTGTAATTGGGAACGAACACGACCTTGAGCAGGCCGCCGACTGCGGGATCGGAATTGACCCGGCGGGCGATGTCGTTGGCCAGTTTGATGATGAGCTTGGCATTGTGATAGCTCGACGCGGCCTTGCCTCCGAAAATCTTGACCCTCGGCACCCAGTCGCGTTCGGGGTGGCTGCGGATCTGGTCGTAGAGAGCGACCGTTTCGATGAGGTTGAGCAACTGGCGCTTGTATTCGTGAATGCGCTTGATCTGTACGTCGAACAGCGCGTCGGGATCGAGCCGTACGCCGGTCAACTGCTTGATATGGGCGGCAAGGGCGACCTTGTTCGAGCGTTTCACTTCGGCGATCCGCTCGCCGAGAACGGTGTCGTCGGCCAGCGCGTTGAGGTCGGTGAGCTTTTCCGCGTCATGGAGGAAGCTGTCGCCGATCGCATCCTTGAGCACCGAGACGAGGCCGGGATTGCACTGATGCAGCCAGCGGCGCGGGGTGACGCCGTTGGTCTTGTTGTTGATGCGGTCGGGATAGAGCGCGTGAAGGTCGGCAAAGACCGTCGATTTCATCAGTTCGGTGTGGAGTGCGGCGACGCCGTTGACGCTGTGCGCGCCCACGAAAGCGAGATTGGCCATGCGGACCCGGCGTTCGCCATGTTCGTCGATCAGGCTGATCGCGGCGATCTGCTGGTCGCTCAGCCCGGCGCGACGGGCTTCGCGCAGGACGCGGCTGTTGATCGCATAGATGATCTGCATGTGACGCGGCAGCAGACGCTCGAACAGGGGCAGGGGCCAGGATTCGAGCGCTTCGGGCAACAGCGTGTGATTGGTATAGGCGATGGTCTTCTTGGTGACGTCCCACGCTTCGTTGAATTCAAGCCCGTGAACGTCGACGAGCAGGCGCATCAGTTCGGCAACCGCCACCGAGGGGTGCGTGTCGTTGAGCTGGATCGCGACCTTGTCGGGCAAGGTCCGCACGTCGCCGTCGTATTGGGCGTGGCGGCGGACGATGTCCTGGATCGAGGCTGAGGTGAAGAAGAATTCCTGCCGCAGGCGCAGTTCATGGCCCGCAGGCGTGCTGTCGGCGGGATAGAGCACGCGCACGAGCGCATCGGCCCGCGCGTCTTCGACAAGGGCGCCGACGTGGTCGCCCGCGTTGAATGCGTCGAGGCGGATCGGATCGAGCGCTCGGGCGGTCCACAGGCGCAGCGTGTTGACGCGCTTGCCCTGCCAGCCAACGACGGGCGTGTCGAAGGCGCTCGCCTCGACCTGTTCGGCGGGCAGCCATTCGACGCCTTCGCCCCGGTCCATGACTTCGCCGCCGAAGCCGACACGGTACGAGCTTTCGCGGCGGTCGAATTCCCAGGGGTTGCCGTGGCTGAGCCAGGTTTCGGGCAGTTCGACCTGCCAGCCGTCGTCGATGCGCTGGCGGAACATGCCGTTCTTGTACCGGATGCCATAGCCGTAGGCGGGGATGTCGAGGCTGGCGAGGCTTTCCATGAAGCAGGCGGCAAGCCGCCCGAGGCCGCCGTTGCCGAGTGCCGCGTCGGGTTCCAGTTCTTCAAGTGCGGTCAGGTCAAAGCCGTGATCGCGCAGGGCTTTTTCCATTTCGCTGGTCATGCCCATGTTGGACAGCGCGTCGCGAAGGAGCCGCCCGATCAGGAATTCGAGCGAGAGGTAATAGACTCGCTTTTCGCCGTTTTCATAGGTGCGGCGGGTCGTTTCCATCCAGACGTCGATCACCGCATCGCGCAGGGTCAGGACGGTTGCCGTATACCAGTCATGGGGCTTTGCCGCGCGTTCGTCCTTGCCGACCCGGTGCCGCAGTACATCAATGATATGGATGTCGATTTCGGCGGCCTTGGAACCTGTGCTCAGCGGGATGTCGAGGCTCATGGAACGCAGCTCCCTATGCAGTCGTCCGCAGGTGGGCCACGCGAACAGCCGCGCACCTCATCGGCAGACAGGTTTTCCTGGCCCTTCCGGCAAACCCGACGCCTGTGTTGTCATCCGGCGACTGGATCGGCACTCTCTCCGCTGATTGGGTAGGACAGTCTTCATTAAGCTTTCAAGCTACAAGTCGCCCTCCCGAAAAAAAGTGCATCCGAACGCATCCCGCACCCCTGATGGGTGCAGGATGAAGCGCGGACGATTGCGTGGGGTCAGCGAACGGCGATGCGGATGCCGGCCCAGATCGTGCGGGGAATGCCGACATCGACCGTTCCGCCCGAATTGCGGGTGACGACGGTCACGTCGGTCAGGTTCTCGCCGCGCAGGACCAGACTGACCGGGCCGACGATCGGAGCAGAGGCAAAGGCGCCGAGAGTGGTTGCGGCGGGCAGGGCGGCGGTGGCGAGGTTGTCCTCGAACGCGACCCCGACATGACGCACGGTCAGGCCCAGCACGTAATGCGGGCGCGGCGTCCACACGGCGCTGGCCGAAGCCGACAGGCGCGGGGTCTGGGCCGGACGCAATCCGTCATAGGCCTGGCCCGGCGCACTCATCCGGGCGATGGTCCATGCCAGCGATCCCGTCAGCGAGACCGTCCCGGCCTTGACCGCGCCGGAAAATTCGACCCCGTGGGCGTGAACCGCCGGGACGTTCTGGCGCATCTGTGTCGTGGCATCGATGGTGATGTTGGCGATCGCGTTGCGGATCTCGTTGACGAAGCCGGTCACGCCGAGCGTGACGGCGGGCAGGGGTTGCCAGTCGATGCCGCCTTCGACCCCGCGCAGGCGTTCGTTGCGCAAGGTCGCATTGGCCTGGGTCGTCACCGGATAGACCGTGAACGAACGATAGAGTTCGTTGAGCGTGGGCTGGCGCATGCCGGTATAAGCCGAGCCGCGCAGGGCGAGCCGGTGGGTTGCCTGAACCACGGCGCCGCCCCGGAACGATCCGGTCCAGCCCGATTGCCCGGCGTAATTCGTGTTGAGCAGCGGGCTCCATCCCAGCGTCCAGGTCCGGTATTCGCCGTCGCGCTGTCCCCAGCGGTCGGCGCGTGCACCGGCGGTCAGGCGCAGGATGCCGATGGTCCATGCGTCTTCGGCATAAAGGCCAAGGTCGGTGTTGGTGCCGCCCGCGCGGCGATGCCCGCTGACGACGCCCTTGGTATACGTGTCTTCCTCGGTATGGCCCTCGACCTGTCGCCAGTCGACACCAAGGCGCAGGACATGGCCACCACCCACCGGCGGGCGCACTTCGACTTTGCCGCCGAACCCCGAGGACGGCGTGCCGGTCTGGTTGAGTGTCGGGAGATACGTCGACGAACTGATCGTCTCGCTGTTGAAATTGCGGAACTGTCCATAGGCCAGCACATCGAATTGCCAGCGGCCGTGGCCGACCACGCGCAAGCTCGCATCCTCTCCGCTCATGCCGGTGTCGGCGCCTTTGAAGCGCAAGGTCTGATTGTCGCCGAAGAAGGACAGGCGGCCCTGGATTTCGACATCGGGGGCGAGGGCTGCAACGCCTCGTGCAGACGCGGACCAGTTTTCATAGCGCGCCTTGGCGCTTGCTGTGACCCGCTGGCCGGGGGGCGTGGTCCAGAAGCCGGGGCCGCGATCCCAGCGGCCGGACACGACGGCAAAGCCGTTGCCGAGCCGCGGCGCCAATCCGGCCGAAACCGTGGTGTCCCCGCGATTGTCGGCAAGGACTTCGCCGTCGAGAAAACCGCGCTCGGCAGGTCCCGCGCTGGTCATGTCGATCGTTCCTGCGACGGCCCCCGAGCCGAAGGCGCCGCTGCCGCCGCCACGGATGACGCGAATGCTGCCGATGTCGGAGGCATTGATCCCGGCAAGCGGGATCGATCCGAAAAAGGGGTCTGCCTGGGGAACACCGTCAATCAGGACAAGCGTGCGGCTGGCAGCATTCCCGCCGAGCGCACGCAAGGTGAAGCCGTCCGCCGATGGGTTGGCCGAACGGCTGTCCGAGCGGCGATAGAGTTGCAGTCCGGCAGCGTCCGCAAGGGCATCCTCGATGCGTCCGGACGAGACCTGGCCAATGCGGGTATGGTCGATCGTGGTTACTGCATAGGCTGCGGCGGCGGGCAGGTCGGCAAGCGGTTTGCCGGTCACGACAATGGTTTCCGCGCTGCCTTGCGCTGGGGATGGAGCGGTTCCGGCATCGGTTTGGGGCGATGGGGACAGCGCAGCAGGGGCTGCGGCGGCAAGGACCAGCAGAAGAGTCATTGTGTGATTCGACCTGTTCGAATTCGTATGAATTGATGAGTCAGGCTGCGTTCAGCCGAGCGCGACCCCCATCCTCTCGTTTGCGATCACTGCTCCGGGGCGGGAGTTTTGCCAACCTGCAAAAAAGTACGATCGCGGTGGGAAATGGCGCATTTCCGGGGAAAACCAGCGATGGGAGAACCCTTTTTGGGCAACCGATTGCTTTTCGGGTTTTGCTGAGACGGCAAAGGCGGGTGGTTAACGACTCGGGATTTCCTTTGCGATGGGTCAAATTGCGTATGGGCCCAGCGGCTGCACGACATAATCTGTCATCACAACGCTATAACGCAATCGAGTTGAGGGAAGATGCGCGTTCAGAAACTGACTTATGTCGAGCCCACTGTGGTCGCCAAGATGCGCTCGATCATCAATTGCCAGAAGCCCGAGGTGATCCAGAGCCATTTCGGGATCGGCCTCAACACTTGGGTAAAGCTCCGTGAAGGCAAGGCTATCCGTCATTCGGTCGCCGTCCGCCTTCTTCAGCGCCTGCAGCGTGACGAAGTGATCTGACGCCCGCTAACGGATCAATGTTACAAAACCCGGACTGCGATCGCCGAATTGGGGGTGCGATCTCAGTCCTGGGGCGCGGTAAGGTTTTTGGGGGTTCCGCGCCGGCATGATCGAGGCTCCCTCAAAGGTCGGGGGGCTGGGCTCGGGGGTTGAACCCCGGTCATTTGCAGTGCACAAGATTGGGGTCGTCTTCGTAGCGGAACTGGTCCGTTGCGACGTCGATCAGGGTCAAGCAACGCAAAAATGACAAATTTCTGCAGGGCGCGGTCCAGTGGACTCAGCGCCCGAAATCGGCATTCGGGCCCGCGCGGGCATGAACTGACGCTTCGAGTGCGCCGGACAGGTGCCCGATGAGCAGGCCCATGCGCGACTTTTCCCCCGCAAAATCGTCCGCGATCGACGATGACGGCAATTCCGCTTCCGGATCTTCTGCCACAGGATCGCCTTCCGACACTCTCCCCATCGACAGCACCGCATTCGCGACAGGGCTGCTCTATCATGCCGCGACCGGCATTGCGGGGGGCGTTGCAGGCTTCCTGGTCTCCCGCGCGTTTCAGGTGGTGCGGGGCGGGGAAAAGCCGTCGGCCGCGACCTCGTTGATGTCCGGAGTTCTGGGCGGTCTTGCAAGCGGCGTGGTGCAGGGCGTGATGACGGCACGGAGCCGCAAGCCGACGGTCCTTGAGATGCGTCCGTCCTCGCAAAGCCCCATTCCCGAGATGAGGGTTCCCGAGATGAGGGCTCCCGAGATGACGGGCCCCGACAGCCAGGACGCCGAAGTCCCCGGCGATGACGACGCGGGCACCTACACCGACCTTGCCCGGCAGAAAGCCGCTGCCGAAGCGGCCAATGCCGCCAAGAGCCGCTATCTTGCCAATGTCAGTCACGAGATCCGCTCGCCGCTCAACGCAATCTACGGCTATGCCCAATTGCTCGAGCGGGGATCTGCCGTCGATGTTGCCGATGCGGCGCGGGTGATCCGGCGCAGTGCGGAACATCTGACCGATCTTGTCGAAGGACTGCTCGACATGTCGCTGGTCGAGAACGGGGTCATGCGGGTTTCGACTGACACGGTTCGCCTGCCGTCATTCATCGAGCAGATCGAACGGATGTTCCGCCCGTCCGCGCAGGCCAAGGGGCTGGTCTTTCGGACCGAGATCGTCGGTCATCTGCCCGACTATGTCCGCACCGACCAGAAGCGTTTGCGCCAGGTGCTGATCAACCTGATTACCAATGCAATCAAGTACACGCACAAGGGTGAAGTGGTTCTTGCCATCCGTTATTCGGGGCAGGTCGCGACGTTCGAAGTGCGCGATACCGGTCCGGGCATCCCGCCCGAAGCGCAGGAGCGCATTTTCGCGCCGTTCGATCGCGGGGTCGAAGGTGGGCGCGCCGGGGGCATTGGCCTGGGGCTGCCGATCACGCGGGCGATCGTGCAGATCCTGGGCGGTGAACTGGAACTTGAGAGCACGCCCGGAGAGGGTTCGGTGTTCCGGGTGCGGGTCATGCTCGGGCAGGTCGTCGGGCATCGCGATGGTCCCGGCGAAGGGACCGGAGAGAACCGGCGCTGTGCGACCGGCTATCTCGGCATGCGTCGCGCGATCCTGGTCGCCGACGACGATCCGCGCCAGCTTGCCTTCGTGCGGCAGGTCCTTACCGATCTGGGGTTCGACGTCAGCGCGGCTCCGGACGGACAGACGGCTTTGGCCATGGCGCGGGCAAGGCATTTCGATCTTGCGCTGCTCGACATTGCCATGCCCGGCTGGTCGGGCTGGCAAACCGCGAGCGCGCTGCACGAGGCAGCCGGGCCGGACTTGCGCATTGTCATGCTTTCGGCCAACGCTCACGAACGGCACGGCCCTGCCGAGCCGGGGATCGAGACGGTCCATGACCGTTTCCTGGTCAAGCCGGTCGAGATCGACACGCTGGTCGACACGATCGGGGAGCTGCTCGATTTGACCTGGATATTTGCGCCTTCCGATGCCGAGCCGGAGACCGTTGCCTCGGTGGAGACAGGCGAAGACGAGGTGATCGAACTGACGCCGGAAGCCCGCGTCCATCTCGATCGCCTGCGTGACAAAGTGCGCATCGGTCACGTTCGCGGGATCGAGGCGGAAATCCGCGAACTGGAAAGCCGGGTGCCGGAGGGTTGCACGCTGGTCGCAAGGCTATACGATTGCCTCGACCGCTTCGACCTCGCCGGAATGGCCCGGATGTTGGAAAAGGCCTGACGATGACCGAACTGCCGCTTCACCGGGATACGGTGCTGGTAGTCGATGACCAGCCGGAATCGTTGCGTCTCCTCACCGATACGCTCGAGGATGCCGGGATTTCCGTGTTGGTCGCGACGTCGGGGCAGGGGGCGCTCGACCTCATTGCCCATGTCGTTCCCGATCTCGTGCTGATGGATGCGGTCATGCCGGGCATGGACGGGTTCGAGGCGACCGTGCGGATCAAGGCCAATCCGGCCACCCGGCACGTTCCGGTGATCTTCATGACCGGCCTGACCGAAAGCGAGCACGTCATCGAGGGCTTCGAGGTCGGCGGCGTCGATTATGTGCGCAAGCCGGTCAATGTCCACGAATTGCTCGCGCGCGTTCGCGTCCACATGGGCCATGCGCGGGCGGTACAGGCCAGTACAGTCGGGCTCGATGCGACCGGGCGGATGATGCTTTCGACCGATCTTGCCGGGCAGTTCCTGTGGTGCACGCCTTTGGCCGAGCGCGCGATCGCGCGGGTCGAGGCAGGCTGGAGCCGCGAGCGCGGCATGGTGCCCGAAGTCCTGCGCCAGGCGATCGAGCGGTTATTGCAACGCGGGGATGCACCCGGGGTTTCGGTCCGCATCGAAAACGGGGATTGGTCGCTCGAACTGGTCCTGATCGCGCAATATCGTGAAAACGAGGTGCTGATCCGGCTCAACGAACTCGATCCGCAGGGCGATGCCAACCGACTGCAGAGCCGCCTTGGCCTCACCGAGCGCGAAGCCGAAGTGCTGCTGTGGATCAGCTACGGCAAGTCGAATGCCGACATCAGCGACGTGCTGGCGATCAGCCCGCGTACGGTGCAAAAACACCTCGAACGCATTTATGAAAAGCTCGGTGTCGAAACCCGCGCAGCGGCGGCTGCCATCGCGATCCGGTCGTCCGAGCAGTAAGGCGCGAGCCATAAGGGAATGCGCCGGTCAGAGGTCCGACCGGCGCTGATCCGTCACTTCTTCTTGGCAGCGATGCCTTCGATCTCGATCAGGAAGTACGGACCCGCGAGGGCCGCGACCTGAAACGCCGAACGGGCAACCGTTTCGGGGTTTTCGCCGGTCTTGAAGAACTGCTTGAAGCCTTCGTTCGCACCCGCAAAATCGAGCTTGCCGAGCTTCGGATCGGGCGCGATGAACAAGGTGAGCTTGACGAGATCGCTCATCTTGTAGCCCTTGCTTTCCAGCAGGGCCTTGATCTTCGTAAGTGCGCTGATCGTCTGGGTCTTGGTGTCGCCGAGATCCTCGGTCGACTTGATGTCGCCCCAGCTCTTCTTGGGGTCGATCGGCGATGCCAGCTGGCCCGAGAGGAAGAACAGGTCGGTTCCCGCCTTCACTTCCGCGCCGTCGAGAATAAGGGCGCCGGGGTTGCTCTGGTACTTGACGACCTGCGCATTGGCAGAGGCGGCAGGCACGATGGCTGCCGCAACAGTCGCTGCCAGCATGGCGGAAATCGCAGAGGTGATACGCATGTTTGGAACCTTTGCAGACACGGTTGGAAACACGGAACGTAGTTCGGGCTGAGCCGCTCTCGTTTGTGTTTCGATAAGGTCATATCCAGTTTTTCTAAAGCGTGTTCCGGCGCCGATGCGCAAAAGGGTGGGCCGTGCTACGCGGATCGACGTATGGGCAACCGGGGTGCTGGGGCGGCAGGGGATCTGTCATGGTGGCGGATCGCAGGTATCTTCGCAGATGCGGCAAGAAGCCCGAGGGGTTGCATTACTTCATATGGAGAGCAGGCGGGGAATGGGCAGCAAGCACAAGTTCGGACTGGTCGGATTTGCGGCGATGACCGCATTGGTCGCGGCGACATGCGCAAAGCCCGGTTTTGCTCAGGATCGGCCGGGACCGTCGGGTGGAGATGCTGCGGTTGCAGCCAGCGGCAAGGAAATCTTCGAACAGATCTGCCAGGCATGCCACATGCCCGACGCCAAGGGTGGTGGCGAACCGGGCGCGCGGGTTCCCGCTCTCGCAGGGAACAAGAATCTCGCCAACAAGGATTACCCGATCATTATCCTGCTGAAAGGGCGGGGCGGGATGCCGTGGTTCACCGATATCCTGACCAAGGAACAGATCGCGGCGGTGATCACTTACGTGCGTGGTCATTTCAACGACTACAAGGACCCTGTGACGGTGGCGGACATCGAGCGGATCGGTGTCGCCAATCCGCCGGTCCCCGACTGCAACTGCGGTCACTGATCCAACCATCTCTCCGAGGGGCCATCCGCCGCTCCAATCGCTGTGTTTCGCGTTTTTCAAGGAATTGACATGATCGATTCGCTCAATCCGCCGACCCGTCGCCAGCTTCTCACCATGATCGGCAAGACCGGCGGCGCCATGGCGCTCTATCAGGCGATGACCGTGCTCGGCCATGCCGCCGACAGCCAGTTCAACGGTCCGCCCAAGCTGTCCGGCGCTCGTCCCGGCTCGACCGTGCTGGTGCTCGGCGCCGGGCTTGCGGGCATGCTTGCCGCGCTTGAACTGACCAAGGCCGGGTACAAGGTGCAGATCCTGGAATTCCAGAACCGTGCCGGTGGCCGCAACTATTCGGTGCGCGGCGGCGATACCATCACCGAACTCGGCTCGACCCAGCAGGTGCAGTTCGCGCCGGGCAACTATCTCAATCCCGGTCCGTGGCGCATTCCCTATCACCACCGCACCGTGCTGCATTACTGCAAGGAACTGGGTGTCGAGCTCGAGCATTTCGCCCAGCTCAATCACAACGCCTTCATCCACCGCAAAGATGCCTACGGCGGCAAGCCGCAGCGCTATCGCGACCTCTACGTGGACTTCAAGGGCCACGTCGCCGAGCTCTTGTCGAAGTCGCTCAACGCCGGGGCGCTCGACACGGCGGTCACGGCCGAGGACAAGGCCAAGCTGTTCCAGGCGATGCGCGAATGGGGCGTGCTCGACAAGTCGATGGCCTATACCAAGGGCATGCATGTCGGCGAGCAGCGCGGCTGGGAACGTGCGCCGGGCGGCGGCGTCAACGGCGCACCGATCCCGGGTGACGTCGGCACTTTGTCCGATACCTTGTCGACCAAGGTGTGGGAACAGATCGGTTTCTATACCGAGCACGTCATGCAGACGACGATGTTCCAGCCCAAGGGTGGGATGGATCACATCGGCAAGGCGTTCGCGGCCAAGGTCGGCAAGCTGATCCGGTACAACACCAAGGTCACCAAGATCGCGCAGGACGACAAGGGCGTCTCGGCGAGCTGGGTCGATACCAAGACCGGCGCGACGGGCGAGACCCATGCCGACTGGATGGTCTGCACGATCCCCGCGCCCGTGCTGAACCAGATGGATTTCCAGATCAGCGAGACCAAGAAGGCCGCCATTCGCGCGCTGCCTTACGGCAACTCGGTCAAGATCGGCCTCGAAATGAAGCGCCGGTTCTGGGAAACCGACTATGCGATCTATGGCGGTCACTCGTTCACCGACCAGCCGATCGGCCTCATTTCCTATCCCACCGGCAATTTCTTCGGCGATGGCCCGGCGGTCATTCTCGGGGCCTATCCGTTCGGGATCGGCGCCTACATGCTGGCCGGGATGACTCCGGAAAAGCGGATCGCGGCTGCACTCGACCAGGGGCAGGTGTTCCACCCGGCCGAATACAAGAGCGAATTCCGCTCGGGCGCGACGGTTGCCTGGAGCCGCATGCCGTGGATCCTGGGGTGCTGCGCTACCTGGACCGAGGAAAGCCGCGAGAAGCATTATCAGGATCTCGTGGCGATGGAGGGGCGTATCGTCCTCGCGGGCGAACACTGCTCGTACTATGGATGCTGGCAGGAAGGCGCGCTGCTTTCCTCGCTGGATGCGATCACGCGCCTGCATCAACGCGCTCTGGCGGCCTGATCGAATTACCGTTCAAGCGGACAATTGGGCCCCGGCAGCAAGACTGCCGGGCCCTTTTCGTATTCGCCCTGGGTTCTTGCATCCACGACGAGAGCGGGAGACAGTCACCGGCAAAACAAGGCAATGCGGGAGAAGTCTGCCGGCCATGACCATGTCAGCCCTTGAAGTTCGCGCGCTATCACCGGACTTGTCCGGAGTGTCTCTGGTCGAACGACCGATCCCGATGCCCGGACCGGGCGATGTGCAGGTCCGGATCGAGGCCGCAGCGCTCGGCTTTCCCGATTTCCTGATGACCCAAGGCTTGTATCAGGCAAAACCCCCGTTGCCGTTCGTACCCGGCATGGAGTGCGCAGGTGTGGTGACGGCTTTGGGGGAGGAAGCGCGCCGTCATGGCTGGCGCGAGGGTGATCGGGTGATGGCGGCGGGCCTGACCGGTTGCGTTGCGCAATATGGCGTCTTTCCGGCAGGGAGCGTACAGCCTTTGCCATCGCCCCTGTCCTTTGCCGAAGGGGCCGCCTTGCGCGTCGCCTACCTGACGGCGTGGGTATCGCTGGTCCGGCTCGGGCGAGCACAGGCGGGTGACTGGGTGGTGGTTCATGGGGCTGCGGGTGGAGTTGGCCTTGCAGCGGTCGATCTGGCCCGGGCTCTTGGTCTGCAAGTCATCGCGGTGACCTCGTCGGACGCCAAGCTCGCGGCTGTGCAAGCACTGTACGATCCGGCGCATGGGCTGGTCGGTCCGGTCGGCATTCGTGAAGCCGTGCTTGATCTGACGGGCGGTCGCGGAGCCGATCTCGTCTATGATCCGGTAGGGGGCGACGTCTTTGACGAGGCCTGCCGCTATACCGCATTTGGCGGACGCCTGCTGGTGGTCGGGTTTGCGAGTGGGCGCATTCCGACGGTGGGTGCCAATATCCCCCTGATCAAGGGATTCTCGATCGTGGGCGTGCGGGCGGGGGAATATGGACGCCGTTTCCCCGACCATGGGCGAGAGGATATCGCCGCCGTTCAGGCCCTGGCCGAAGCGGGGCGCATTCGGCCGCATGTTCATGCTGCCTTGCCGCTCGGGGAATGGAGGGAGGCCTATCGGGGGATGCAGGAGCGCCGCGTCGTCGGCCGCACTGTCCTCTTGCCTCAGGCATGAGCCCTTGCCGTGCACAACCAGAATGCTGCGGGCAAAAAAAGAGCCGCTAAAAGCGGCTCTGGAAGGTTTGGGAGAGGATGCCTGAAAGGCAGGTTCTTGATGACTTTTCGGGCCTCTTGATGCAAGTGCGAAAGAGGCAATTAAAGGTGCAAAAAACGCATCCGTTCAATTGGAGGTTTCCCGATCAGTTCGAAAGGTCTGTTTTTATCTCGGGAAAAAGCCTTTTTTCATAGCTGTTTCACACGTATGCATAAAGAGCGGGTGTGCGGCGAAAAGTGCACCTGGTGCAAGTCACCGACCTCGCAATCGTTTTTTGCCGCTATCGCCGTTTGCGCCTGCGCTCGTCCGGAAAACGCGGGGGAAGGCGCTGGCGGCTCGTCTCTGTGCAGCATTTTTCGCCTTTCGACGGCACCGATTCGCATAAGGAAAAGCTGTTGCCATGATCACGGAGAGGCGGCAGCTATCCCGCCAAAGGAGATCCATGCCATCATGACGAAGACTTCTGTCGCCCATCGCGCGCTTGCCGGAACCACGTTCGCGGCGCTCGTTGCGGCTTCGTTTTCGGTTCCCGCGCTTGCTGCCGCTCCGGTCGCCGCGCCCACCACGGCCGAAGCCACCGAGGCGCTGGACCTCGCCATGAAGGCGATTGCCATCCGCTCGGTGCGCGGGGAAGGCAACCGCGCTGCCGATGTCGCGGCCCTGTTCCGCGACCGCCTGGTCGCCGGTGGCTGGGCGCCGTCCGATGTGGTCATCACCCCGATGCACGACACCGCCATGCTGGTCGCGACCTGGGTCGGCACCGATCCCAAGCTCAAGCCTCTGGTCCTGTCGGGGCACATGGACGTCGTCGAGGCCAAGCGCGCCGATTGGCAACGCGATCCCTTCGGTCCGGTGGTCGAAGATGGCGTGCTTTATGGTCGCGGCGCCACCGACATGAAGTTCGACGGTTCGATGCTGCTGTCCTCGCTCGTCGACCTGCGTCGCCACGGTTATCGTCCGCGCAGGACGATCGTGCTGGCCTTCTCGGGCGACGAAGAGACGGTGATGGCGACCAGCGCCGTCCTTGCGGACAAGCTCAAGGGCGCCGAGGCGGTGATCAATGCTGATGGCGGTGGCGGCACGTTCGCTGACGGCACCGACAAGCCGCTCTACTGGATGTGGGACGGTGCGGAAAAGTCCTATGCCGACTACAAGCTGGAAGTGACCAACCCGGGCGGGCACAGCTCTGAACCGCGCCCCGACAATGCCATCGTGCAACTGGCCGAGGCAGTGATCAAGGTCGGCAAGTACCAGTTCCCGCCCGAACAGAATGCCATCACCAAGGCATGGTTCACGCGCGCCGCCGCGTTCGAGGCTGACCCGGCCAAGGCAGCCGCCATGCGGGCGTTTGCGGCCAATCCAGCCGATGCCAAGGCGCTGGCGGTGCTGCGCGCGGAACCCTCGATGGTCGGAAAGACAGGGACGACCTGCGTTCCTACCATGCTCTCGGGCGGGCACGCGCTCAATGCCTTGCCCCAGCGGGCCGACGCCAATGTCAATTGCCGCATCTTCCCCGGCCACAGCCGTGCCGAAATCGCGGCTCAGCTGGAAAAGGTGATCGGCTCGCCGGTGGTCAAGGTTTCCGACGTGACCGAAGGGTCGATCGATTCCCCGGCCTCGCCGATGCGGGCGGACGTCGTCGGCGCGCTGGAAAAGGCGATCCATGCGGCATGGGGCTCGGCCGTGACGGTCATTCCCTCGCAGGCATCGGGCGCATCGGATTCGATGTTCTACCGCTCGATCGGGGTTCCGGCCTACAATGCGAGCCCGGTCTTCACCCGGTCGGATGAAAGCTTCAGCCACGGGCTCAACGAACGGGTGCGCACCGTCAACGTGAAGCCCGCGCTCACGTATTACTTCAATCTCATTCCCGACCTTACGCGCTAAGGCTGCTGTCGGGCGAGGCGGGCGGGGAAGTGCCGTCCGTCTCGCCGGTCTCGTCCCGCCACCAGCGCGGCGCATGACGATGGCGCTTGAGCAATCGGGAAATGCTGCGCAGCAATTTTCCCCGTGACGCGCCCTTGTGGGTGAGAAGCGCACGAAGTTCGGCGTTGTATTCGGGGGCGAGATCCTCGACCGCGACGCCCGAATGCGCCACTGCCATGTCGTGCAGAGTGCCGAGCTTGTCCTGAAGTCTCGCCAGCAGATGCTCGTGGGGCGCAGCGTCCGCGTTCCGGAAAACGGGTGCGAGAAATCCGGTCGCATAGCGCAGCCGTTTCACTTTCAATCGCAGCCGATGAAGCTCCCCGTCATCCATGGCCCGCAGGCGCCGACGCTTGCGGGGCAGGGACTTGCGATAGCGATCGAGCGCCTTTGCCGCAAAAGGCTCCAGTGCTCCGGCTGCTTCTTGTTTGTCGAGCCACGCCCGCAGGACGGTAAGGGTATGGATCGTGTCGGGGCGAGCGAGGCAGGCAGCGGCTCTCGACACTTCCTCGTCGCGGAGTACGGCGAGGTGCGAGACCAGTTGCACGCTGCCTTCCGGCGCGATCCGTTCGATCAGGACATCGAGATCGCGTGCCGGGGCAAGGGCATGGGCAAGCCGGCGCAATCGCCGACGCTGTCGCTTTGCTTCGGCCTGATCGACGGCGGGACCGAAGAGGGCCAAGGCGATGCGCAAGCGGCTGATCGCGACGCGGCACTGATGGATGGCTTCGTGATCGCCTTCGGTAGTGACGAGGGTCATGGCCGTACCGAGCTGGTCGAGGCAGTTGCGGGCGATAGCGCGGAACCCTTCGCCGACATTCATCCCGTCGCTGATCGCGACAGGGGCAATTCGTTCGACGGTCTTGGGTTCGCGGCAATCGCTCATGGGCGTCACGGCACTCGACTCCGGCCTGTCCCGGCACTCTGCCCGACTATTGAGCACTTCGCCCGCAAGCAGGCAAAGCGAATTTGGCTGCGGGGCTGGGCGATGTGTCCGGCGGTCTTACGCGTCGCAGAACTGGGCGTCGCTGATGACGCGGTTTCGTCCCTGCAACTTGGCGAGATAGAGCATCTGGTCGGCGGCGTTGAGCAGGTTGTCCATGCCTTCCTCGAGGTGGATGACCGATACGCCGATCGAGGCCGTGAGCGCGATCGGGGCCTCCTCGCTGCGCACGTCGCAGGCTTCGATCGCCTGGCGGATGTCCTCGCACAGCGCGAAGACCTGCGTGCTGTCACGGTGATGGAACATCATCACGAATTCCTCGCCGCCCAGCCGCGCGGTCAGGAACCCGCGTTCCTGCGCCGTCGTCAACAGGACGTTGGCAACCGCGTTCAGGGCGACGTCGCCGCAATCATGCCCATACGTGTCGTTCACGGTCTTGAAGTGGTCGATGTCGAGGATGGCCAGCGAGCCGGGGGCATTGCCGGCTTTGAGGCCATCGAGAATCTTGTAGGCGCGTTCGAAGAAGGCCCGGCGGTTGTAAAGCCCGGTCAGGGGATCGCGTTCGGCCAGATGCCGCAGGCGCTTCATCTGCTTGATCGTGTCGATGTTGTTTTCGACGCGGCAGAGCACTTCCTCGGCGATATAGGGGCGATAGACGAAGTCCGACGCCCCCGCCTTGAGCAGGGCGGCCGAGAGGAAGGGGTCGGATGACGAGGACACGCCGATCACGCGCAGGTCTTCGGTGGAATAAGTCTGGCGGATTTCGCGCGTCAGTTGCTGTCCGTCCATGTCGGGCATGTGAAAATCGGTGATGACCAGCCTGATCTGGGGATTGGCGGACAGGATCTTGAGTGCATCGGTGCCCGAGCCTGCGTCGAACACCTGGTATTTCTGGCGCTGGAGGAGATCGACCAGCGCTGCGCGGACGCTGAGGGTATCGTCGACCACGAGAATGGCGGTCGAACCCGCTCCGGTCAGGCGAACGACGGTGCGCACGAGCTGATCGACCGCGTCGACGGTATCCTTGACGAAATAGTCGACCAGCTTTGCCGAGGCGAAACGCTCGCGCACTTTGCGGTCGAATGTCGCGGTGAACAGGATCGTCGGGACGCCGTATTCAGCCAGAACGTCAAGCATTTCCCCGTCGGGCGCATCGGGCAGGTTGAGCCCGGTGATCGCGAGCGTCGGGCGGTTTTCCTGCAAGGCTGCGGTCGCATGGGCCAGAGTGCGGTAGAGCTGGACATTGGCCGGAGAGACTTCCTCGATCCGGTTCTTGAGCAGGATGCCCAGCGCGATCGAGTCCTCGATCAGGAAAACGGTCGGCTCCTGTTCGGCAAGGTCGGCTTGGTTCGATTGACGGTCCTGTTTCCGAAAGCGGGTCATTTCGACAAACTATCCCCCAGAACGGCAGTGTGGCGGGCTCGCACGCAGACGCGCCCGGCGCACTGCATTTTTCCGTCCTGGCACAGGCGATAGGTTTGAAAGTCTAAGACATCGAGAGAACGGATTCCGGTAGATTTACCTAGAGGACAACGTTTGCTGTGACGCCGGGATTCAGTCCTGCTTCGCAACCCTCACGGTCTTTGCCATCGGACAGGAGAAATCGTGTTCCGACAGGCCCGCAATGACGCCCCCGCCGTTGCCGTCCTCGATCAGCAGGAAGGGGATGTGATTGGCCTCGATCCCGGATTCTCCGTGGGTGATCAGCAGGCCGAGCGGACGGTCGCGGATCGTGGAGAAAAGAACGGGCGGATCGGTCTGGCGAAAGGCTTGGGGCACATACATGGGCGGGGCCCCCGACTGGTGCGGTTCAACGCAGGGCGGTGAGAGCGAGAGAGACGGCGAGCGAGAGCATGGTGATGCCGACTACCGCGTCGAGGACGCGCCATGCCATCGGTCGCGCAAACAGCGGAACCAGCAGGCGGGCGCCATAGCCGAGCGCGGTGAACCAGGTGAAACTTGCACAAGCAGCTCCCGCGACGAACAGCGGACGCAAGGCAAGCGGCTGGGCCGAACCGGCTGCTCCCATCAGCAGCACCGTATCGAGATAGACATGGGGGTTGAGGAATGTGAACGCCGCCGTCGAGGCAAGCGCGCTGCCCAGTGTGATGGCGCCGCCATCCGACACGATCAAGGTCTCGGACGCCGCCATGCGTTGGAGTGCCTTGACCCCGTACCAGCCGAGGAAGCCGGCGCCGCCGAGGGAAAGGATCGTTGTCAGTGCCGGGACGAGCGATAGCAGAGCTCCGAGCCCTCCAACGCCCAAGGCGATGAGGACGGCATCGGCACAGCCGCAGAAGAGGACGATGGCGCCGACATGTTCGCGTCGCAGACCCTGACGCAGGACGAACAGGTTCTGGGCGCCGATGGCCATGATCAGGGCGGCGGAAAGGGCAAAGCCGGTGACGAACGGGGTAAGGGGATTGGTCATGCCCCCGGTTTGACAGAGCTTGTGGGCTTAGCCTAACTTATCATTCTTATCTTGATGAAGTGCACCTTAATTCAATGCTCGACTATCCGGCCCTTGCGGCTTTGGCCGCCGTCATCCGCGAAGGCAGTTTCGAACGCGGGGCGCAGGCTCTGGGCGTGACGCCTTCGGCCGTTTCGCAACGCGTGCGCGGGCTTGAGGAAAAGCTGGGCACGGTACTGGTCCAGCGTGGCCAGCCTTGCGTTCCGACCGAACTTGGTCGCACGCTCTGTTCCCATTTCGATCAGGTTCGCCTGCTCGAAGCCGATCTCGACCCCGCGCTGAAACCGCGCCTTGCCGGGAACGAAACCACGCCGACGATCCGTCTTGCGGTCAATGCCGACAGTCTGGCGACCTGGTTTCCCGATGCGGTGACGCGGTTTGTGCGCGCAACCGGGTTGCTCCTCGATCTCACGCGTGAGGACGAGGGGCATACCGCCGAACGGCTTCGCATGGGTGAAGTGCTGGGGGCGGTGACGACCGACCCGGAACCGCTTCCGGGGTGCCGGGCTGTTGCGCTCGGCGCCTTGCGCTATGCCGCCTGTGCCAGCCGGGAATTCGTCGAGCGGCATTTTCCCGATGGCGTCGACCCGGCATCGCTGACCAAGGCACCTTGCCTGCGGTTCGACCACAAGGACCGGTTGCAGGCGCGCTGGGTGCGCGAGACGTTCGATTGCGAATTGCAGGCGCCGACCCTGTGGGTGCCTTCGACCCACGCCTTTCAGGATTTCGCGTTGGCGGGGCTCGCATGGGGCATGCAGCCGCTCCTTCTCGCGCGCGATCATCTTGCTGCGGGGCGTCTGGTCGAACTGGTTCCGGGGAGCCTGCTCAACGTGCGGCTCTACTGGAACGTCGTGCGCCTCCATGCATCCTCTTTGCGGGTCTTGACCGATGCGATCCAGGCAGCGGCGCGGGAAGCACTTGGGCGTGGTGAAAAGCAATAAATCAAATGCTTGATGCGACAATTTGTGACACTGTCGTGCTGTGATTTGATCACGGGCATATTCAGGATGCGTTTCATGCTCCATCGGGGGATGCTGTTCGGCAGGGGCTGTTGATGTTCGGCATTTTGCGCATTGCTTACAAATTGCTGGCGAACGACCGGGCCAAATTCACTGCATTGGTCATGGGGATCACTTTCGCCGTGTTCCTGATGGTGCAGATGACGTCGATGTTCGCCGGTGTGCTGTCGCGCTCGTCGGCGACGGTCTACAATGTCGGGGCGTCGGTGTGGGTCATGGATCCGGCGGTGCAGACGGTCGCCAATTCGATTCCCATGCCCGACAGCGTGCTCGATCAGGTGCGTTCCTTGCCGGGGGTCAAGTTCGCGGTGCCGATCTATTCGGGCGGCAGCCTCGTGAAAATGGCGGACGGGACCTATCAGGCGGTCACGATCATGGGGCTCGACGATACCAGCCTGTTCGGACGGCCGGTCATGGAAGCCGGACGGATCGAGGACATCTATGGCGAGAACGGCTTCATCGCGGTGACCGATTCCGAATATACCAAGATCGGCAGCCCGAAAATCGGTGCGGAATTCCAGATCAACGACCACCGGGCCAAGATCGTCGGTCTGGCAAAAGTCAGCAGCAACGGGTTGTTCGGCGTGCCGACGCTCTACACGACCTATAGCCGGGCGCTGCAATACCTGCCCAATTCCCGCTTCACCATTTCCTACATTCTGGTCGAGCCCAAGAGCGCGGCGGACATTCCTGCCATTCAGGCTGCCGTTGCCCGTGCGGGGTATGTCGCACTGACCCGCGACGCCTTCGTTCGGCAGATCAGCGATTTCTACAAGTACAAGACCGGGATCGGCACCAATCTGCTGATGATGACCGTCATCAGCTTCATTGTCGGGCTGTCGATTTCCGGGCAGACGTTTTACACCTTCATCCTTGAAAATCTTGAAAAGTTCGGTGCGCTCAAGGCCATCGGGATGACGTCGCGGGAACTGGTCGCGATGATCCTGTTCCAGGCGGGCTTCGTCTCGTTGACGGGGTACGGGCTGGGCACCGGGCTTTGCGCCACGATGATCTGGATCGCCCGTGCGCGGATGCCCGACTACGCCGCGATCATCACCTGGGGCAATTTGCTGCTCGCGCTCGGCATGGTGGTGGTGATCGCCGGGATTTCCAGTTGGTTCGCGGTCCGCCGGGTCTTGCGGATCGAACCTTTCGACATCTTCAGGGGGTAGTCATGGGCGAGGTGGCCATCCGCGCCGAAGGGCTGACCAAGGGGTTCGGCCAGGGCGAGACGTTCACGCTGGCGGTGAGCGATGTCAGCTTCGAAGCCTATCGGGGCGAGATGCTGTTCATCGTCGGCCCGTCGGGTTCGGGCAAGACGACGATGCTGTCGATGGTCTCGGGCATTTTGCGCCCCGATTCCGGGCGGGTCATGATTGAGGGCGAGGATATCTGGGCCATGGGTGAAGACGCCCTCGCGCATTTCCGCCTGCACCGCATCGGCTTCGTGTTTCAGGATTTCCACTTGTTTCCGCGCCTGACTACGGCAGAAAACGTGGCGATCCCGTTGGTCATCCAGCGTCGCGACTGGGGCGAGGCGCTCACCGAAGCGCGGCGCTTCCTCGACATCGTGGGGCTCGGCCACCGCGCGGACATCCCGCCGGTCAAGCTGTCGGGCGGAGAGCAGCAGCGCGTGGCGATCGCCCGTGCCCTGATCGGCCAGCCGGACATTCTCGTGCTGGACGAACCGACGGCCTCGCTCGACGGGGATACCGGTCGTAACATCATCGGGTTCGTCCGGCGCGAAGTGCTCAACGACAAGCGCTGCATCCTCATCATCACGCACGATGCCCGCATTTTCGAATTTGCCGACCGCATCATGACGATGGAGGACGGCCGCGTCACCCGGATCGATCAGGGAGGGATGGCCCATGTCGCGCACGAAGGCGTTTGAACAAGGAAACAGGGCATGATCCGCGTACGTCCCGTCTATCTGGCCGCCGTTGCCGGGCTTGCGCTCGCGCTGGGCAGCGCATGGGTCCTGAGCGAGCATCATGCGGCGGAAAAGCCGCTCTTCAAGCCGGTCTCGAACCCCTATGCCGACGGGATCTATGCCAACGGCATGATCGAGAGCCTTCAGCCCCAGGGTATCGACCTCGCGCTCAATCCCGAAGTGTCAGGCAAGGTTGCCCGCGTCTTGGTGCGCGAAGGCGACCATGTCCGTGCCGGGCAGCCCTTGTTGCAACTCGACGACAGCATTCAGCGCCCCAATGCAGAGCAGCTCGACGCCGCAGCCGCTGCGGCAGCCGGAACGCTGGCGGAATTGCATGCCCAGCCGCGCCCCGAAACGCTCGCCGTGTCCGAAGCACAGACCGAAAACGCCGCGGCAACCTTGCGCAACGCCGCCGACGCGCGCGCCAAGCAGGAGCGCGCCTTTGCACTCGATCCGCGTTCGGTCAGCCGGGACGCACTCGACAATGCGCGCAATACTGAAGCGATTGCGGCGACCGCCTACAAGGTGGCCCGGCGCAACACCGACCTCGTGCGCGCGGGGGCATGGCATTTCGACATCGCCAATCAGGAAGCTACCGCGCGTGCGGCGTCCAAGGCGGCACAAGCGGCCCATGCGACGCTCGACAAGTTCACTTTGCGTGCGCCTGCGGATGGCGTCGTCATGGCGATTGCCGCGACTGTCGGCAGCACGGTCTCGACCGGCGGCGTCTATGACCCGCGCACGCAGGCGACCGTTCCGGTGATCACGTATGGTCCGGCGACCGGAGGACGGTTGCAGGTGCGCGCCTATGTCGACGAGATCCTGTTGCCGCATTTGCCGATCGGTCCGGACGGCAAGGGACAAGTGAAAGCGGTCATGAGCCTGCGCGGCTCGGACGTTCATATCCCGCTGCATTTCGAACGGGTGCAGCCTTATGTCTCGCCCAAGATCTCGTTGTCGGACCAACGGCAGGAACGCGTCGACTTGCGCGTGCTGCCGGTGATTTTCTCCTTCACTCCGCCCAAGGGCATGACCGTCTATCCCGGTCAGCTCGTCGACATCTATATCAGTGGGGACGGGAAATGAGCGCGCGTTGCGCAGTCCTGATCCTGTGTGCGGGGACGATCCTGTGCTCGGGGCTGGCGGGCTGTGCGGTCGGACCGAATTTCCATCGCCCGGCGGCGCCTTCGGTGGCGAGCTATCGCGATGGTGGGGATGGCGCCGCAGCGCCCGGGCCGATCGCCGGAAACTGGTGGCATGCGCTCGGCAATGCGCAAGTCGATGCGCTGGTTGAGCGAGGGCTGACTGGCAGCCCGCAGATCGATGCGGCGAAGGCCCGGTTGCGTTCGGCCGAAGCCTCACTGCGGGCCGGGTATGGCGCCTTTTTCCCTCAGGCGAGCGCCAGTTTCGATGCAACGCGCGAGAAATACAGCCTCACGCGCCTTGGCGTGTCGAACAACAGCAATGTCTTCTCGGTGTTCACGCCCTCTCTGTCGGTCAGCTACCTGCTCGACATCTTTGGCGCCAACCGGCGAACGGTGGAGGCGCTCGGTGCGACTGCGGTGGCAGAGCGCGAGACCTTGCGGGGCACGCAACTGACACTGGCGGGCAATATCGCGACAACTGCCATTGCCCGTGCCGCTTTCCACGAAGAGGTGGAGGCATGGGATGCGATCGTCGGTGCCGACGAAGTGCAACTGGCCGCCGCCCATGCGCGTACGGTCGCCGGGACACAGCCTTTGTCGAGCGAGATCGTCTTGTCCAATCAACTCGAAACGGCGCGGATCGATCGCAATGCCGCCCGGGTGAAAGCGCGGCAGGCCGACGATACGCTCGCCGTTCTGATCGGCAGTCCACCGGCCGGAGCCGGGTTGCCCTCGCTGACCCTCGCAGACTTCAGTCCGGCCGGATCGGTGCCCTTGCGCCTGCCGTCAGAGCTCGTGCGGCATCGGCCCGACATTCTCGTGGCCGAAGCGACGGCGCATGCGGCCAGTGCGCAGGTTGGCGTGGCGACGGCCGCGATGCTGCCGCAGATCACTCTGAGCGCGAGCACGGGGTCGACGACCAACAATTTCGAACGCCTGTTTACCAGCGGGACCGGCGTGTGGAGTTATGCGGCCGGTGTCGCTGCGCCGATTTTCGAAGGCGGGACACTGATCAACCGGCGTAAGGCGGCAAAGGCCACGTTCGTTGCCACCATGGCCGATTACCGGCAGACCGTCCTGACCGCGTTCGGACAAGTCGCCGATGCCCTGACGGCCAATGCCGAAGACGGGGCTGCCGATGCCGCCGCGACCAAGGCCTTCGCGGACGCGGATCTGGCTTGGCATCTGGCGCAGACCAATGCAGGCGCAGGGTTGCTCAGCGCGGCTGATCTCGAAGCCGCTCGCGTGACGTGGCAGCAGGCGCGTATCGCTGCGCTGTCGGCACGTTCGACGCATCTGCAGGATATCGTTGCGCTTTATGTCGCACTCGGTGGAGGCGATCTGACGGAAGCGGCGAAGGAATGAGACCACACTCCAATGCGTTGGTCTTATCAGGGTTCACGACTACCCCCGCAGCATCAGGCGGCGACAATCACGGAAAGGAGACAATCATGCGTCGCACAAACGGAGCGCGCGCCGGGATCGTTGCCGGTCTTGTCGTTCTGGCGGCAATCTCGCCGATGTCCGCATTCGCCCAGCATGCCCCGAACGGAGGCGGAGGACAGGGCGGTCATTCCGGTGGGCCGGGTGGCGGTGGCCAAGGGGGTGGCGGCCAGAGTGGCGGCGGCCAGGGCGGCGGTTTTGGCGGCGGGCAGCAGTCCGGCGGACAATACGGTGGTCAACGCGGATCGGCTGGCGGGATGCAGGGCGGCGATCGCGGCGGGCGTCAGGTCGAACGCGAACGCGCACCCAACGGTTATTCGCCCCCCTCGATGCAGGGGGGTGGGCCTTCGCGTCCGCAGAGCATCGATCGTCGGGCCTACAACCACAATTTCAACGCCGACCACGGCTACCACGTCGGTCCCTATCGGGCGCCTTACGGCTATCGCTATCGCCGCTGGGGCTATGGGGAAGTCCTGCCGCGTGCCTATTGGGGCCGCAATTACTGGATGTCGGACTACTGGCTGTTCGGTCTCGACGTGCCGCCGGTCGATTGCGAATGGGTTCGCTATGGCCCGGACGCGCTGCTGATCGATATTCGTACGGGCGAAATCCTGCAGGTGATCTACGGCCGCTTCCTCTAAGCAGACTATCAGGCAAAATCGGACGGGCCGCTCAACCGAGCGGCCCGTTTCGTTTCATTCCCAGCTGCGGTTGCGCAGCGCCGCGCTCATCATCTTGCGACGGGCGAACTTGCCCGCAAGATAGCTGTAGAAGAACCACGGCATCGCGCGGGCAGGGAGCAAGCCATAGGCGATCTTTTCCCATCCGTTCCAGCTGACGGCCGTCGAATTGGTACGGCGGGGCGAGGGGAAGCAATAGTGCCGCTCGTCATAGATCGAGGGCCCCTTGTCCATCATGCGCACCATGATCTCGTGATCTTCGAGAACATAGGGCCAGATTGCGGTGTCGAAGCCACCGGCTGCACGGAACGGGGCCAGCCGCCAGGATTGCGCATAAGTCCCCGCGTGGCACTTTTTCGGCAACATTCGGCTGGCGAAAAGCACCCGGCGCAGGCGTGCTTTCGCTTCGGCGCTTTCGGGCGGGCCATAGATGTCGATGGCCATCACGCTGGTCGCGGTGGGATTGGCATCGAACAGTTCGATCACCCGCGACACATAATGCGGCGGGTAGATCGTGTCGGCATTGAGAAAGGTGATGAAGTCCCCGCTCGCGAGCGAGATCCCCTTCATCAGCGCCGAGACGACGCCCGGCGTTTCCTCGACGACGTGGAGATAATTGAGCCCGCTCTGTGACAGGAACTCTTCGACCATCGCGGGCGACGCGTCGGACGAGCGGTTGTTGACGATGATCAGGCGGAAGTCCCGGGTATCCTGTGCCGCAATCGCCTTGAGCGTCGGCAGGATGAAGTTCTCTTCGTTGTAATAGGGAAGAACCAGAGAGACGCGGGGCGAAGTCGAGGACAAGGTGCGATCCAGAACTGCCCCGGCCGGCGCGGGGGTGCGCCTCGACGGCCCTCAGGGCTTGTCGAGCACGTAGCCGAGCGACCGCACCGTGCGCAAGGGATAGCCCGCACCGGCGTCACGCAGAGCCCGGCGCAGACGGCTGACCCAGGCATCGACCGTGCGTTCGTCGATCGGCTGTTCCACCTTGCCGAGCGCGGCGATCAACTGCCCGCGCGAAAAGACCTGGCCGGGCTGTTCCATCAGATAGCGCAGGAGGCGGAACTCGTTGGGCATGAGCCCGATCGGCTTGTCCTTCCACCGTGCCTGCAATGCGGAAAGGTCGAGCGAGAGATCACCCAGCCGCAAGGTGCGCGCCGGGATTTCCGCTTCGGGCAACTGGACCGAGAGAACGCGGTCGAGGACCGAGGATCGATCGATCGGGCCGATGATATAGTCGTCGGCTCCGGCACGCAGGGCCCGGCGCTTCGCTTCGGCCTCGTCCTCTTCGAGCACCATGGTCACATGCGCGGTCTCGGTCTGCGGATCGCAGCGCAAGCGGCGGCAAAGTTCCAGTCCCGACAGGTCCGGCAAGACCCAGTCCACGAAAGCCCACGGGCGACCATCGATCAGGGGCAGGGGAGCCGAACCGCCCCACTTGTGAAAGACCACGCGCAAGTCGCCGTGGACGAAGCTGTCGCTGCCGCCCGGCATCTGGCCGGTCACGAGAATGTCGATCTGCCGCATGGGGTCCTGTCGCAATGATGCCGGGAAGGTGGCCTGATGCGCTCTTTGTCTGCGGAATGTGACGGGTCCATGACGATGCGCACATGGCTTGCGCATCCGGTTCGGGCAGGCTTAGCTGCGCGCCGCCCGCGAACGGGCGAGTTTCCAAAAACGAGGGAGAGACAGGATCATGCATGGCCCGTTGTTCGGGGAGTTTTTGGGGACGATGGTGCTCCTGTTGTTCGGGAATGGCGTTGTCGCCAATGCCCTGCTGGCGGACTCGAAAGGCAAGGACGGCGGCTGGATCGTCATTACCGCCGGATGGGGCTTTGCGGTCCTTTGCGGGATCGTCACCAGCCTTGCTGTCGGCGGCGTTGCCCATCTCAACCCTGCCGTGACACTCGCGGGTGCCGTCACTTCGGGGGATTACAGCCATGTCGTGCCCTATATCGCCGCACAAATGGCCGGGGCGATCGTTTCGGGCGTTCTGGTCTGGCTGGTCTATCTGCCGCATTGGGCCGGATCCGATCCGGAGAGCAAGCTGGCAGTGTTCTGCACGCAACCCGCGATCCGGGCTCCGGCCGCCAATGCCCTGACTGAATTCCTCGGCACAGTCGCTCTGATCGTGGTCGGGACCGCGATCGGGTCGAAGGGCGTCTCGGCAAGTGGCCTTGCGCCGGGCTTGTCGCCGTTCCTGTGGGGCATTCTGGTCTGGGCGCTTGGGCTCTCGCTCGGCGGTCCCACCGGCTATGCGATCAATCCCGCGCGCGATCTGGGGCCGCGTATCGCCCATGCCCTGCTGCCGATCGCGGGGAAGCGTGACGCTGACTGGAGTTATGCGTGGGTGCCGGTCGTGGCTCCCTTGCTCGGCGGCGTGGTCGGCGCAGTGATCGTCCGGGCGACCGGGATCATCTGAGGCGGAAAGGCGGTGGCGTCGTGCATCGGGCGTGGACGCCAAACGAGAGAAACCAGGGTTGTCCCGGAAAGCTTACAACGAAAAAAGGGGCGGTCGTTTCCGACCGCCCCTTTTTTCGTTTCGCTCGGTTTCTGGCCCGGTTTCCCGGATCAGTCCTGGCTCACCCGACGTGTTCGGCAAGAACGGTCAGGCCCTTGGCGCTGACTTCCGCGAAACCGCCCTTGACCGGAATTTCTTCCGGGTGGCCGTTTTCGCTGCGCCAGACGCGGATCACGCCGTCCTTCACCGTCGAAGTGAACGGAGCGTGGCCTTCGAGCACGCCGAATTCGCCTTCGGTGCCGGGCACGACGACTTGATGGACTTCTTCCGACAGGACGAGCCGGGCGGGAGTAACGAGTTCGAAATGCAGCGGCATGGTCATGCAGTCCCGGTAAGGCCCGCCCCGGCACTATGCAGGGGCGGGTTTCGCCTGATCAGGCTTCAGCAGCCAGCTTCTTGGCCTTTTCGACCGCTTCCGCGATGCCGCCGACCATGTAGAACGCGGCTTCGGGCAGGTGGTCGTATTCGCCGTCCACAACCGCCTTGAACGAGGTGACGGTGTCTTCGAGCTGAACGAACTTGCCGGGGAAGCCGGTGAACACTTCGGCGACGTGGAACGGCTGCGACAGGAAGCGCTGGATCTTGCGCGCGCGGGCGACAGTCAGCTTGTCCTCTTCCGACAGTTCGTCCATCCCGAGGATGGCGATGATGTCCTGAAGCGACTTGTACTTCTGCAGCGTTTCCTGAACGCGACGAGCGGTGCTGTAGTGCACTTCACCGACGATGCGCGGTTCGAGAACGCGGCTGGTCGAGTCGAGCGGGTCGACCGCCGGATAGATGCCGAGTTCGGCGATCGAACGCGACAGCGTGGTGGTCGCGTCGAGGTGGGCGAACGAAGCAGCCGGAGCAGGGTCGGTAAGGTCGTCCGCAGGGACGTAGATCGCCTGAACCGAGGTGATCGAGCCCTTGGTGGTCGAGGTGATGCGTTCCTGCAGCTGACCCATGTCGGTCGCCAGGGTCGGCTGATAGCCCACCGCCGAAGGAATACGGCCGAGCAGCGCCGACACTTCCGAACCCGCCTGGGTGAAGCGGAAGATGTTGTCGACGAAGAACAGAACGTCCTGGCCTTCCTGGTCGCGGAAGTATTCGGCCATCGTCAGACCCGAGAGAGCGACGCGAGCGCGGGCGCCCGGGGGTTCGTTCATCTGGCCGAAAACGAGCGCAACCTTCGAACCGTCCGAGGTGGCGTTGCCTTCCGCGTCCTTCGCGATAACGCCGGCATCGAGGAATTCGTGGTAGAGGTCGTTACCTTCACGGGTACGTTCACCGACGCCCGCGAAGACCGACACGCCGCCGTGACCCTTGGCGATGTTGTTGATCAGTTCCTGGATGAGAACGGTCTTGCCGACGCCCGCACCGCCGAACAGACCGATCTTGCCGCCCTTGGCGTAGGGAGCGAGAAGGTCGATGACCTTGATGCCGGTGACGAGGATCGCGGCTTCGGTCGACTGTTCGATGAATTCCGGAGCCTTGGCGTGGATCGGGGCGAACATGTCGGCGCCGACCGGGCCGTTGTCGTCGATCGGGTCGCCGACGACGTTCAGAATGCGGCCGAGGGTCTTGGGACCGACGGGAACCGAGATCTGCGCGCCGGTGTTGCTGACGGGCTGCCCGCGGGTCAGGCCGTCGGTCGAGTCCATCGCGATCGTGCGGACGGTGTTTTCACCGAGGTGCTGCGCGACTTCGAGAACAAGGCGATTGCCGTTGTTGTCGGTTTCGAGCGCGGTGAGGATCGCCGGCAGTTCGCCGTCGAACTGCACGTCGACAACGGCGCCGATGACCTGGCTGATCTTGCCGGTAGAGGTGAGCACGGTGGCCATGGGTTTTTCCTTGCGTTCTTATCGGGTCGTCACAGCGCTTCCGCGCCAGCAATGATTTCGACGAGTTCGGTGGTGATCGCGGCCTGACGGCTGCGGTTGTACTGGATCGTCAGCTTCTTGATGAGTTCGCCGGCGTTGCGCGTGGCGTTGTCCATCGCGGTCATCGACGCACCCTGTTCGCTCGCTGCGTTTTCGAGCAGCGCGCCGAAGATCTGGGTGCGCAGATAGCGCGGCAGAAGCTCGGCGAGGATGGTTTCCTCGTCGGGTTCGTACTGCACCACCGCACCGTCGCTCACGGCCGCCTTGGGGGCGGGCACCGGGACGATCTGCTGCACGGTCGGTTCCTGCACCAGAGCGCTGCGGAACTTGCCGAAGAAGAGGTGGGCGATGTCGAACTTGCCCGCATCATAAAGCGCGAGCAGTTCCTGTGCGATCGCTTCGGCTTCGGTGAAGCCGGCTTCGCGCACGGTGGTCGTGTCGAACGAGCCGATGATCGCCTTGGGGAAGTCGCGGCGGATCGGCACGCGACCCTTGCGGCCGACCAGGTAGAACACCACGGTCTTGCCCTGCGCGGTCAGTTCGTGCGCCTTGAGCTTTGCAGCCTTGACGATGTTCGAATTGAACGCGCCGCACAGACCGCGGTCAGAGTTCGCGACGACCAGCAGATGCACCTGATCCTTGCCGGTACCGGCAAGAAGGCGCGGCGAGCTCTCGCTCAGCGTCACGCGGCTGGCGAGGCTGCCGACAACGTCGGCAAGGCGCGTCGCATAGGGACGCGCGGCTTCGGCGGCGGCCTGCGCCTTGCGCAGCTTGGCTGCAGCGACCATCTGCTTGGCCTTGGTGATCTTCTGGGTCGACTTGACCGAGTTGATCCGGAGCTTGAGTTCCTTGAGCGAGGCCACTCGTCGTTTCCTTTGTAGCCGCCCCTGTCCGCGAACGGAAAATCAGGCGGCACGAACCGGGGAAATCCGGCCGGGTCAGACCGGCCGGTCGACAGGAACCGGTCCCGAAAGGACCGGTTCCCTTGCGATCACGCGAACCGCTTGCCGAACGTTTCGAGCGCTTCCTTGACCTTCGCCTTGGTCGCGTCGCCAAGATCCTTGGAGTCGCGGATTTCGGCGAGGATGTCGGCGCGTTCGGTGCGCAGGTAGCTCAGCAGTTCGGCTTCGTACTGCGTCACCTGGTTGACCGGGATCGAGTCGAGGTAGCCGCTGGTGCCGGCGAAGATGACGACAGTCTGTTCTTCGAACGCGAGCGGCGAGAACTGGGGCTGCTTGAGCAGTTCAGTCAGGCGTGCACCGCGGTTCAGAAGCTTCTGCGTCGAAGCGTCGAGGTCCGAACCGAACTGGGCGAAGGCCGCCATTTCGCGGTACTGCGCCAGCTCGAGCTTGATCGAGCCCGAAACCTTCTTCATCGCCTTGGTCTGGGCGGCCGAGCCGACGCGGCTGACCGAGAGGCCGACGTTGATGGCCGGACGGATGCCCTGATAGAACAGGCCGGTTTCGAGGAAGATCTGGCCGTCGGTGATCGAGATCACGTTGGTCGGAATGTACGCCGAAACGTCGCCCGCCTGGGTTTCGATGATCGGCAGCGCGGTCAGCGAGCCGGCGCCGTTGTCGTCGTTCATCTTCGCAGCGCGTTCAAGAAGACGGCTGTGGAGATAGAACACGTCGCCCGGATAAGCTTCACGGCCCGGAGGACGACGAAGCAGCAGCGACATCTGGCGATAGGCAACGGCCTGCTTGGAAAGGTCGTCATACACGATCACGGCGTGCATGCCGTTGTCGCGGAAGAATTCGCCCATCGCGCAGCCGGTGTAGGGCGCGAGGTACTGCAGCGGAGCCGGTTCCGAAGCGGTCGCGGCGATGACGATCGAGTATTCGAGCGCGCCGTTTTCTTCGAGCTGACGGACGATCTGCGCAACGGTCGAGCGCTTCTGGCCGACTGCGACGTAGATGCAGTAGAGCTTCTTGCCTTCATCCGAACCGGTGTTGGCCGGCTTCTGGTTGATGAAGGTGTCGATCGCGACGGCGGTCTTGCCGGTCTGACGGTCGCCGATGATCAGCTCGCGCTGGCCACGGCCGATCGGGACCAGGGCGTCGATCGCCTTGAGGCCGGTCTGGACGGGTTCATGCACCGACTTGCGGGGGATGATGCCCGGAGCCTTGAGCTCGACGCGGCGGCGTTCGGCGTACATGATCGGGCCCTTGCCGTCGATCGGGTTGCCGAGCGCGTCGACGACGCGGCCGAGCAGGCCCTTGCCGGTGGGAACGTCCACGATGGTGCCGGTGCGGCGGACGGTGTCGCCTTCCTTGATCTCGGAGTCGGTGCCGAAGATCACGACGCCGACGTTGTCGGCTTCGAGGTTGAGCGCCATGCCCTTAACGCCATTGGCGAATTCGACCATTTCGCCGGCCTGGACCTTGTCGAGGCCGTGGATGCGGGCGATGCCGTCGCCGACCGACAGCACCGAGCCGACTTCCGAGACCTGCGCTTCTGTGCCGAAGCTGGCGATCTGGTCCTTGATGACCTTTGAGATTTCAGCGGCGCGGATTTCCATGTTCTGCCTTTCGTGCAAACTGTCGAAGGCGCTTCAGGCCTTCATGGCCTGGGCAAGCGAATTGAGACGGGTGCGGATCGAACCATCGATCATCTGGCTGCCGATCTGGACGACCAGACCGCCGAGGATGTCGGGATCGACCCGGGTGCGGATCTTGACCGCGCGGCCTTCGCGCGCGGAAAGCTTGGCCGAAAGTTCGGCAAGCTGGGCATCGTCGAGCGGATGAGCGGTCGTGACGCTTGCCGTCACTTCGCCACGCACGTCGGCCGAAATCGTCGCGAAGGCGCGAACGATGTCAGGAAGCGAGGCCAGGCGGCGGTTTTCCGCCAGAACCCCCAGGAAATTGGCCGTGATCGGCGAAACGCCGAGCACTTCGCCAACAGCCTTTACTGCCTTGGCAGCGGCTTCGCGGGTGATCTGCGGATCGCGGATCAGCAGGGCGAAGTCAGCCGATTCGCTGATCGCTGCAGCCAGGCGTTCGAGATCGCTCTCGACAACGATGGTTGCACCCTGCTCGCTGGCCAGATCAAAGAGCGCCGAGGCGTAACGCCCCGCCAGACTTGCCGTAATGGCGCCGGAAATCCCCACGCGCTTTCGTCCCCTCGTCGGATGAGTCCTCATGGCTGTTCGCCCCGCTTCGAGCGGGTGTCACAGCCTGCAATCGGGGGGCGCCTAGCAACCTCGGTTGCGTATTACAAGATAGCAGTTCGCAAGTCCGGTGCTTGTCTGTGCAGACGTATGCATTTTCCTGTCCCGAAAACGCGACTCTGGCCCCCAAAAGCCGCGTTCGAACGATCCAGTCGGCTCCCTCCTGTCCTTGTCCTTAGCGCATCGGCTGGCAGTTGTAACGCATGCGTTCGTTGGGTTCGGGCGGGAGCAGGGCCTTGATGGCGCCCTGGGCCGCACCGAACTGGCGGGCAAGGTCCTGATTGCCGCCGCATGAGGGAATCGAGATCTTTTGCCGTTCGGCCCGGGCGCGGTTCATGTCGTCGATCCCCATGAGGAAGCGTTCGACGGTATAAGTGCGGGTGTCGGGATCGAAATGCGTGACCGAGATGGTGTCCTCGCCGTTGGGGACGAGGATGCGTGACCAGCCGTCCTGGGAAAGGCCGTACTGGGTGCGCCCGTTGACGCAGCCCCCTGCGCTCCATTCGACGGGCACGTCGGTGATGTCCGAGACGGTGACGCGGCTGCGCTGCGGGTCGAGTACACAGATGAGCTTGCCGGTGCCATCGCTCGCGGGGCTTCCCGAGGCGTCGGGAGAGGCTGCCGCACTGGCATCGGCCTCGGCCAGAATATCCTTGGCGCGGTCATCGATGGCGCCGAGCGAGGGGCGCAGCAGCCAGGCGAAGACGGCGGCAAGGACAAGGACCACACAAAGGCCGAGCGCGATCTTCATGTTCCGGCGATTGCCTTTCTGCCACTGGAGATAGGCGAAAGTGGCAACTCCGATGGCAACGACGAGCAGCAGGGCGGCAATGGCAAGTCCGTTGTCGCGTTCGGAGAGGACATTGAGTTCCGCGTCGCGGCGGGCCTTGTCGAGGGCGCGGTCATGCGCGGCGGCGCGGGCGGCCTGTTGCGCAGAGGCGCGGACTTGATCGTCGGCGGCGCGCTGGCTGTCGGCGCGATCGAGGTCGGCAATGGAGATGCAGGGCAGGCCCGCCAGATGCGGCGTTACCCCGGCTGTTTTCAGGAACGGCTCCAATTCCCGCATGGAAACCGCGAAAAAGAAAGAGGAATCCGTGCCGTTGTCGCTGATCGTGCCGAAGCTGTTGACGCCGATCACCCGGCCGCACGTGTCGAGCAGGGGGCCGCCGGAATTGCCCGCGCCAAGCTGGGCGGTGTGGAGAATCGTGTCGAATTCCTTCGACGAGCGGCCTCCCGAAACCTGCCCATAGGTTTTCACTGTATCCTGCGGGGTGACGAGATCGCCGACGCCGAGACCCTGGGCCTGATCGACATTGCCGGGATAGCCGACCGCCGAAACCTGTGCGCCGTCCTGGACCGGACCGGGGAACAGGGTGAGCGGAGGCAGCGAGGCATGGTTGCCCAGTTGCAGGAGGGCAAGGTCGTTGCCGGGCGAAAAGGCAACGATCTTTGCCGGGAAGCTAGATCGGCCCTGCGAAGGGATGACGCCGATCAGGACGTTGGAATCGTTGTGGGCGTCTTCGACCACATGCGCATTCGTCACGATGAGGTCGGGCGTGATTGCAAAGCCGGAGCCGTGGCCGAGCAGGCTGGTTCCCATCCATCCGCTGCGCACGATGACGACGCGGACCACGCCCCGACTGGCGGCGGCGATGTCGGCCGGGTCGGCATGGGCCGGTGCCAAGGGAAAGAGGGCGGAGAGAATCAGCGCAAAGGCGTGCAACGGCGCGCGCAGCAGCGCGGGCAGGCGGAAAGCAGTGCGAAAACGAGCCATGGCCGCCGTTCTTGCCCGGTTCGCTTTTGATCGCAAGGCGCGGGATGCGTAAGTCATGTCCCGGAGAGCAAAAGAACGGCATGGATTTCATGCCGAACGCCTTTCGAGAGGGAACCACCATGCCGGACCCGGCCGCAGATGACAGCATTGGGGACGAGCGGGCCTGGCAGGCCGTGCTCGACCGCGATCGCGAGTTCGACGGGCGGTTCGTCATGGCGGTCACCTCGACCGGGATCTATTGCCGCCCGTCGTGCCCGGCGCGGCATCCGGCGCGCGGGAATATGCGTTTCCTGGCCGACGGGCCTGCGGCAAGGGCGGCGGGATTCCGGCCCTGTCGGCGGTGCAGGCCCGACGATCTTGCGCGCGACGATGCAGCGGTGCTGACGGCAATCGAACGTATCCGGGCAAGCGAAGGCATACCGACTTTGGCGGAGCTTGCCGATGCGGTCGGCTATAGTCCGGCCCATTTCCAACGCCTGTTTACCCGTCAGGCGGGGCTGTCACCGGCTGCTTATGCCCGTGCCTTGCGCGCGGGGCGCATGGCCGAGGCGCTCACTTGCGAAGATGACGTGACAGGGGCGATCTATGCGGCTGGTTTTTCCGCGCCGTCGCGGTTTTACGAGGCAGGACAGGAGAGGTTGGGCATGACGCCTTCGGCATGGGTGGATGGCGGGCGCGGGACGAGCATCCGATGGGCGGTGGTTCCGACCAGTTTGGGATCGATGCTGGTCGCGGCGACGGAAAAGGGGGTGTGTCGTCTGGCCTTTGGAGAGGATGGCGAATCGCTGGCAGCCCGTTTCCCCAACGCCGAGCGGATCGAGGGCGGAGAGGAATTCGCAGCCTTGCTCGCCCAGGTCGTGGCGGCAGTCGAGACGCCGGGGCGAGCGGATCATATCCCCCTCGATGTGCGCGGGACCGCGTTTCAGGAGGCCGTCTGGCGCGCCTTGCGGACGATTCCGCCGGGGGAAACCCGCACATATGCGCAGATTGCGGCTGCGGTCGGCAGTCCGGGAGCCGTGCGCGCGGCGGGCAGTGCCAATGGCGCCAACCCGGTGGCGGTGCTGGTTCCCTGTCACCGGGTGATTCGCACCGACGGCAGCCTTGGCGGCTATGCCTATGGTCTGGCGATCAAGCAGGCGTTGCTCGACCGCGAGCAATCCTGACTGCGGGCCCAGCCGGGGGCAGCCGGTTGGAGTGTCGCGAGAAAGGCTTCGGCACTGGCGAGGGTTTCAGCCCGTTTTTCCGGGCTCATCCGTGCCCATGTGGCATAGGGATAGGCAAGGCGGGGATTGCCGGACAGGCGATCGGCATTGCGATCGAGGAAATGCCAGTAGAGCGCATTGAACGGGCAGGCGTCCGGCCCGGTCTTGCGCTTCACGTCATAGCGGCAGGCACCGCAATAATCGCTCATGCGGTCGATATAGGCCCCGCTCGCTGCGTAAGGTTTCGACGCGAGGCGACCGCCATCGGCGTGGAGCGCCATGCCGGCGACATTGGGCAATTCCACCCATTCGAAGGCGTCGGCATAGACGGCAAGGAACCAGTCGGCGACCTCTTGCGGCCGCAATCCGGCAAGCAGGGCGAAATTGCCCATCACCATCAGGCGCTGGATATGGTGGGCATAGGCGTTCTCGCGCGTGGAGCGGACCGTTTCGGCAAGGCAGCGCATCGGCGTCTGCCCGGTCCACCAGAATTCGGGCAGCGGTCGCTGCGCGTCCAGAGCATTTGCCCCCGCAAGCCCGGGCATGTCGAGCCAGTACATGCCGCGCACATATTCGCGCCAGCCGATGATCTGGCGAATGAACCCTTCGACTGCGGCAATCGGCGCTTGTCCGGAGCGATAGGCCGCTTCGGCACGGCGACACACGGCAAGCGGGTCGAGAAGGCCAAGATTGATTGCCGGGGCGAGCAGCGAATGGAACATGGTGTCGTGGCCCGCCATCATCGCGTCCTGCCAATGGCCGAAATGGGGGAGGCACCGTTCGATGAAGTGGTCGAGCAGGGTCTCTGCGTCCTGTCGCGTCACCGGCCAGCCGAACGCGTCGAGTGATCCGAAATGGTCGCCAAAGCGGTCGGAAACCAGATCGAGCACGTCGCGCGTGATCGCGTCGCCCGTGATCGAATGGGGCGTGAACCGGGGTAGGGCGGGGGGCGAGAGGCCGGGCTCGGGGCCGGAACGGTTTTCCGCATCGAAATTCCAGCGTCCGCCGACAGGCTTGTCTCCGTCCATGAGGAGCCCGGTCTTGCGGCGCATGGTGCGGTAGAACCATTCCATCCGCAATTCGCTGCGTCCGGCGGCCCATTGGAAGAAATCGGGCAAGGGGCAGATGAAACGGGTATCGGGCATGATCCGCACGCGCAGGCCCAGGGTTGCCGACCATTCGTGCATCATCGCGCGCACGCGCCATTCGCCCGGTTCGGTCACCTGTATGCCGCGAGCCCGGTGGCGGCGGGCCGCGCGTTCGACTTCCCCGGAAAAGCTGTGCGTGTTGTCGGGATCGTCGAGGCGGACATAGTCAACCTGCCAGCCGTCGGCGCGCAGGTCCTGTGCGAAATGGCGCATGGCCGAGAGGATCAGGGCGATCTTGGCCTGATGATGGCGGACGTATCCGGTCTCTTGACCGACTTCCATCATCAGGACGACGGTATCCTTGCGCGTGCGATCCGACAGGCTGGAAATCGCCGGGGACAACTGATCCCCGAGGACGGGAACGAGAACGGGGCCGATGGCGTGCATCGACCCCGGCTGCGCTTCGAAGGGGGGGCGATCAAGCTGCCCCTTGGGGTGTTACCAGAGCACGTTGGCGTCGTTCGCCGTGACCGGTGCGGGCGCGGGTTCGCCAAGGCCTTGCAGAAGGTCAATTTCGATCGTGCGGCACATGGCATCGAGCGGCAGGTCGTGAATGGTGTTGGCGAAAGGATCAACCAGATCGTCGCCGATGGCCAGCACCGCCATGAACATCATGCCCGCAACGGTCGAGCCGAGCGGCGTTGCCGGGCCCAGTGCCTCGACCAGTCCGAACGGAAGGAGAATACAGAAGAGATGGGTGAAATAGGTCGGGAACAGCCGGAATTGAGAGGGCAGGGGCGTATTTTTCAGCCGTTCCATACCACCCTGCGAATTGGCGATGTCGACCAGGACGCGTTCGAGCTGGGCTTGCTGGATCGTGTCGATGATGCCCTTGGCGCGGGCGTCGGCGATCTGGTGGCCGGTCTCGTCGAGCAGGGCATTGGCGACATTGGTGCGGCCAAGGGCTGCACTCGCTTCCCCGGCGGGAATGGTCGGCAGGATCGACGCGTCGAGCGGCAGGCGGCGCAACTGGCAGCGCAGCGCGTTCACATAGGCGATCTGGCGCAAGACGATGGCGCGGGCCAGCCGCGAGCCTTCCTCGCCGGGCATGAAATTGCGCGCGGCGCGCGCCAGATTGCGGCTGGCGTTGATCATCAGCCCCCAGAGACCGCGTCCTTCCCACCAGCGTTGATAGGCCGAGGTGCTGCGGAACCCGAGAATGAGCGCGAGCGCGCTGCCGAAGAGGGTAAGCGGCAGACCCGGCGCGGGGAACGGGAACAGGTAATAAGTGACCGTGACGATCACGTCCCAGACGAACAGCAGGATGACCGGCGTGCGGATCGCCCCGGCAATGTTTCTGAGTGTATGAGGCGTACTGAGGATCATGGGGTATCAGTTACCGTGGGGAGCCTGAGCCAGGAAGGATGCCACCGGCGTGGCCGTGGCGGAAGAGAGGTCGAACCATTCAGGGCGCCCGGTCGCGACCAGATACGTCAGCACTGCACAGCAGAACAGCGTGAGTTCGATCATGGCCCGCCGCGACGGGCGGCGTGCGGGGCGAGCGACGGATTTTGGCGCGGGTGGTTCGGAAGACATCGGCAACTCCTTGATCTTCTGGACGCCTCCTCATTTGGCCGAACGATCTGTCCTTTGAATTGCCGCTTTGTAACAAAATGTTATCGCGCCGCACAACGATGGTGCGGTGCGGCAAGCCGGTGATGCACAGCCGTCCTCAGACGAAGCTGTAGGGGTCGATGTCGACCGCGACACGGACCCCGGGCGGGAATTTGAGGGGTTCGAGCCATTCGCGCAGGATCGTCTGCAGGCCGCTCGACCGTCGCGCGTTGATGAGCAGGCGATAGCGGTACCGTCCGCGAAGGAGAGCGAGCGGCGCCGGGGTCGGGCCGAGGATCATCACGTCGTCAAGTGCCGGGCGCGTGCCGCCGATGGCCCGTGCGGCTTCGCGGGCTTCGGCCTCGTCCTCGCTCGAGACGATGATCGCAGCCCAACGACCGAACGGCGGTGCTCCGGCCGATCGGCGAGCCTCGGTTTCGGCGGCGTAAAAGGCATCGCGGTCGCCACAGGCAAGGGCGGCGATCACCGGGGCTTCGGGATGGCGGGTCTGAAGCAGGACTTCGCCCGGTTTTTCCCCGCGCCCGGCGCGTCCGGCGACCTGGGCGATCTGTTGATAGGTGCGCTCGGCCGCACGCAAGTCGCCGCCTTCAAGACCCATGTCCGCGTCGACGACGCCCACCAGCGTGAGTTCGGGGAAGTGAAAGCCCTTGGTCACCAACTGTGTGCCGACGATCACGTCGATGCCGCCGTGGGTCGCAAGGTCGACGAATTCGGCGGCCTTGGCCGGGCTCGTCAGTGTGTCGGATGTGACCACCGCCACGCGCGCGTCGGGCAGGATTTCGGCCATTTCGTCGGCGATGCGTTCGACGCCGGGACCGCAGGCGACAAGGCAGTCGGGCTCGCCGCATTCGGGGCAGCGTTCGGGCGTCGGGACTTCATGGCCGCAGTGGTGACAGGCCAGCCGCCGCGACAGCCGGTGCTCCACCAGCCATGCGGAACAGTTCGGGCACTGGAATCGATAGCCGCATGTCCGGCACAAGGTCAGCGGGGCATAGCCGCGCCGGTTGAGGAACAGCAGGCTCTGTTCCCCCCGTTCGGCACGTTCGACCAGCGCGCGGACGAGCGTTGGAGCGAGCCAGTGCCCGCGTTCGGGTTGTTCGGTGCGCAAATCGACGATCTTGATGTCGGGCATTTGGGCCCCGCCGAACCGGTCGGGCAGGATCAGGCGCTCGTACCGCCCGGCTTCGGCCATTTGCAGGCTTTCGAGCGCGGGCGTTGCACTGGCGAGAACGACCGGGATCTGTTCGAAACGTGCGCGCATCACGGCGACGTCGCGGGCGTTGTAGCGCACGCCGTCTTCCTGCTTGAACGCGATTTCGTGGGCTTCGTCGACGATGATGAGGCCAAGCGCGGCAAAGGGCAGGAATAGCGCCGAGCGGGCACCGACGACCACTTTGGCGCCGCCGAACGCGACCTGGCGCCAGGCCCGGCGCCGTTCCGAACTCTTGAGCGAGGAATGCCACGCGACCGGGGGACAGCCGAAACGCGCCTCGAAACGGGTGAGGAAATTCTGGGTCAGCGCGATTTCGGGCAGGAGGATCAATACCTGTCGTCCCGCTTCGATCGCGGCGGCAATCGCTTCGGAATAAGTCTCGGTCTTGCCCGAGCCGGTCACCCCGTCGAGGAGAAAGGGCTGGAACCGGTGTTCCTCGACGACGGCGACCAGCCGCGCGGCGATTTCCGCCTGTGCCGGGCTGAGATCGGGTACGGCATGGTGCGGGTCGGGTTCTGGGTAGGGGCGATCGCTGTCGACGCGGACCGCTTCGAGGAGACCGGCGCCGACCATGCCGCGCAGGACGCTGTCGGAGACGCCCGCGATCTCGGCGAGTTCGCGAATCGTTGCCTGTTGCCCTTCCAGCCGTTCCAGGGCCTGTGTCCGCTGTGCGGTCAGGCGGCCGGGTTCCGCACCGGTCAGGCGATATTCGGTGACCATGCCGCCGCCCTGAAGCGCGGCGCTGCTCGAAAGTGCCATGCGCACGACCGACGCCAGCGGAGCCAGGTAATAGTCGGCGGTCCACTCGATCAGTCGTCGCAAGGGTGCGGCCAGCGGCGGCACCGGCAGGACCGAGAGCAGGGGACGCAGCTTGCCTGCGGGAACTTCGGTGCCGGGCAGGCGCCCTTCGTCCCAGACCACGGCCATGACTTGCCGGGGGCCAAGCGGAGCGACCACCACGCTGCCGGGTTCGACATGCATGCCGTCGGGCACGCGATAGTCGAGCGGACCCAGTGCGGCATTGAGGACAAGGCATCGGCAACGGTTCATGTTCGGGCGTCTATAGGGGGCAGGGCCGGGCCGGGCCAAGCCCCGAGCCGGATATTGAATACGGAAATCGGAGGCAGGAATGATCGACCGGGTCCTATTGCGACGGGACATGCTGGGAGGCGGATTGGTCTTGTGTGCCAGCCTTGCGCTTGGCGCTTGCGCCTCGTTGCCGCCGCTCAGCCTCGATGAAGCGGTGCGACGCCTGTTGCGCCGTTCGACGGATCGGGCGCTCGCGCGGCTTGCCGAGCCCGGCGGGGCATGGGATCATTTTCTTGCCCGTGCAGCCTTGCCCCAGACATATGGCCCGGCCGGATTGCTGCTGCAATCTGCGCTGACCTCCCCCGCCTTTCGCGAGCGGCTGGCGCAAACGCTGCGTCCCGTGGCGATGCGCGCGGCAAGGGACGCAGCGCCGCGCATCACGGCGGCAGTCCGCACGATCGGCATTGCCAATGCCCGCGCGGTTCTGGCCGGAGGGCCCCATGCCGCGACCGATCTCTTGCGCAGTTCGATGGGGCCTGCGGTGGTCGAGGCGATGTTTCCCGAGTTTCGCGATTTCTTCCGCCTGCTCGACGATCCCGTGCTGGGGCCGATTATCAGTGCCCTTGCCGGGATCGGGGCGGACGGGCTGGCCCGCACGTTTGCGGACCATGCCGATGAAGCAGTCTGGGATGCGGTGGGCGACGAGGAAGCCGCGATCCGTGCCGATCCGACGGCGGGTGGCGACCCGCAACTGGCGGCCGTTCTGGGGACGCGTTGAGGGACGACCTTGCTCCTGCGGACCGGTGAAGCGTGATCGGCTAAGCGGGATTGGCCCCGGCGCGGCTTTTGCCTATAGGGCGCGCCAGCATGATCTGGCGCGCTTGCGGGTGCGCCCTTCGTTTTTCAGGACGCATTCCCCATGAAGTTCTTCGTCGACACCGCCGACACTGCCGAAATCTCCGACCTTGCCGCGACCGGCCTTCTGGACGGCGTCACCACCAATCCCAGCCTGATCGCCAAGTCGGGCCGCGATTTCCTCGAAGTCACGGCGGAAATCTGCAAGCTGACGGCTGGTCCCGTCAGCGCCGAAGTGGTCGCTCTCGACCATGAAGGCATGATGCGCGAGGCAGAAATCCTGCGCAAGATTGCCGACAACGTCTGCGTCAAGGTTCCGCTGACCATCGACGGGCTCAAGACCTGCAAGAAGCTGACCGCCGACGGCACCATGGTCAATGTGACGCTGTGCTTCTCCGCGACGCAGGCGCTGCTCGCGGCCAAGGCCGGTGCGACGTTCGTTTCGCCGTTCGTCGGTCGTCACGACGACAACGGTTTCGACGGGATGCAGCTCATCAGCGACATTCGCCTGATCTACGACAACTATGACTATGCGACGCAAATCCTGGTCGCCTCGATCCGTCACGGCGTCCATGTGCTTGAAAGCGCGAAGATCGGTGCGGACGTGATCACGGCTCCGCCGGCGGTCATCAAGGGACTGTTCCGTCATGTCCTGACCGAAAAGGGGATCGAAGGCTTCCTTGCGGATTGGGCAAAGACCGGTCAAAGCATTGGTTGACAGTCGGGGCCGTTCTGCGGCCCACCCTGGTTTTCGATCAGGGATACGCTTTCAATCAGGGATACTTTGTGGCCTTGCGTGACGAATCGCCTCTCGATCAATTCCGTGCCGCTCTGACTGGAACGGCACGGGCCCTGGCCGATGAACCGGAAATCGAGGTGGCATGGACCGCCGATGCACCGGGGCAGTCGGGCACGGCCTTGCGGGTGCCGATGCCCCCCCGCGCGCTTCCGGCCGAACAAGTGGCCGAGGCGCGCGGCTTTGCCGACTCGATGGCGCTCAAGCTGCGTTTCCACAATGCGGCGCTGCATCAGAGCCGCGCGCCGGGCGAACCGGTCGCGCGCGCGGTCTATGATGCGATCGAACAGGTCCGTTACGAAGCGCTGGGGTCCGAGGGCTATGCCGGGATTCGCGGTAATATCGGTGCCGCGACCGACATGCGCGTGGCCAGCGACCCCATTTCCCGCGCGGCCCGGGCCAGCGACGTGCCGTTGCAGACGGCCGTCGCCTTGCTCTTGCGCGAACGGCTGACCGGACAACCGGTGCCCGAGGCAGCCCGGTTGGGCACCGATATGGTGCGCAGCTGGGTCGAAGCGCGCGCCGACAAGGACTTCGACGCGCTTGCCGCCGCGCTCGAGGATCAGAAATCGTTCCAGCAGCTCGCGCTCGACATGCTCGGGCATCTCGAACTGACCCAGCCGACCGATGCGCCCGAAACCGATTCCGAGGATGAGAACGCCGAGGACGAAGAGGACGACGGCGAGGAACAGCCCGAACAGAACGAGGATTCGCCCGAGCAGAGCCCGAGCGAAGTCGCGGGTGAAACCAGCGAAGGCGGCGAGGACAGCGAGCAGGAGCAGGAAACCGGCGAAACCGAGGAAAGCGCGGACGCCGACATTTCCGACGAGGGCGAGGAAGGCATGTTGCCGACCCGGCCCAATCGTCCCTGGACCGACATTCCCGACAATTTCGACTACCACGCCTATACCGAGCAGTTCGACGAAGTCGTCGCGGCGAGCGATCTGTGCGATGAGGACGAGCTGACCCGCCTGCGCACATATCTCGATGCGCAGATGAAGGGGTTGCAGAGCGTCGTCACGCGTCTTGCCAACCGCCTGCAGCGCCGCCTGATGGCGCAACAGAACCGTTCGTGGGATTTCGACCAGGAAGAAGGCCTGCTCGATGCCGCGCGGCTCGCTCGCGTGGTGATCTCGCCGGGGCATTCGCTGTCCTACAAGGTTGAGCGCGACGTCGAGTTCAAGGATACCGTCGTCACGCTGCTGATCGACAATTCGGGGTCGATGCGCGGGCGTCCGATCTCGATCGCGGCGATCAGCGCCGACATTCTGGCGCGCACGCTCGAGCGTTGCGCGGTCAAGACCGAGGTGCTGGGCTTTACCACCCGCGCCTGGAAGGGCGGGCAGTCGCGCGAGGCGTGGCTTGCGGGCGGCAAGCCGGCGAGCCCCGGGCGCCTCAACGACTTGCGCCACATCGTCTACAAGAAGGCCGACGAGCCCTGGCGCCGCGCGCGCAAGAATCTCGGCCTGATGATGCGCGAAGGGCTGCTCAAGGAAAACATCGACGGCGAAGCCTTGCTCTGGGCGCATACCCGCCTGCTGGCCCGACCGGAGGACCGTCGTATCCTCATGGTCATTTCCGACGGCGCACCGGTCGACGATTCGACCTTGTCGGTGAACAGCGCGGGCTATCTCGAACAGCATTTGCGCAAAGTGATCGACTGGATCGAGAAGCAGTCGCCGGTGCAGCTTGTCGCCATCGGCATCGGCCACGACGTGACGCGCTATTATCGCCGCGCGGTGACGATCATGGATGTCGAACAGCTCGGCGGGACGATCGTCGAACAGCTTGCGGACCTGTTCGAGACGGATTGACGGGCGGGGTCGCACCGGGAAGGGGCGCGGCTGTGACTGTCGTCCCTGCAACCCGCACTTGACGGTGCGGGCGCGGAAGAGGCAAGGCCCCACGCCATGACCGATCCGCGCCCGCTCGTGCTGTTCAACAGCCTGACCCGTCAGTCCGAACCGTTTCAGCCGGTCCACCCCGGCGAGGCACGCGTCTATTCGTGCGGGCCGACCGTCTACAACTATCCCCACATCGGCAACATGCGGGCCTATGTCTTTGCCGACGTGCTCGGGCGGACGCTGACCTACAAAGGCTACAAGCTGACCCATGTCATCAACATCACCGACGTTGGCCATCTGACCGACGACGCGGACGATGGCGAGGACAAGATGGAAAAGGCCGCCGCGCAAGGGGCACAGTCGATCTGGGACATCGCCCGCCATTATACGCAGGCCTATTGGGCCGACATCGCCGCGCTCAACATCCGTCAGCCCGCCCAGTGGTCGATTGCGACGGATTACATTCCGCAGATGATCGCCTTTGCGGAAAAGATCGCCGACAAGCACTGCTACGAATTGCCGACCGGTCTTTATTTCGACGTAGGCAGCGTTGCCGATTACGGTCGGCTTGCGCGCGCGACGACCGAGGAAGGCGAAGGCCGGATCGAGGACGTCGAAGGCAAGCGGCACAAGGCCGACTTCGCGATCTGGCGCAAGACGCCGCCGGGTGAAAAGCGGCAGATGGAATGGGATTCGCCATGGGGACGCGGTGCGCCCGGCTGGCATCTGGAATGCTCGGTCATGAGTGGGGCTCTGCTCGGCTTTCCCTTCGACATCCACACCGGCGGGATCGACCATCGCGAAATCCACCATCCCAACGAGATCGCGCAGAATCAGGCGTTCCGCTGCGCAGGCAGCCTGACCGATCCGGCCAATTCGGGCGCCCGCATGTGGCTCCACAACAACTTCCTGGTCGAACGCTCGGGCAAGATGTCAAAAAGCTCGGGCGAGTTCCTGCGCCTGCAACTGCTGATCGACCGCGGCTATCATCCGCTCGCCTACCGCATGATGTGCCTTCAGGCGCATTACCGCAGCGAACTGGAATTCTCCTGGGAAGGGCTTGGTGCCGCGCTGACCCGGCTGAAGCGGCTGGTCATGGCGGTGGGGCAGCTCAAGGAGCGTGCGGCCGAGCCCGCCGCCGCCCCCGGGCCGAAGTTTGCCGACGCGCTCGACCGGTTCGATGCGGCGATGAGCGAGGATCTCAATACCCCGGTCGCCTTGACTGTGCTCGACGAGATCGTGGGCATGAAGAAAGTCGATCCGGCCGAAAAGCTGGCGGCGATCGCGCTTGTCGATTCCGTCCTCGGTTTCGATCTGCTCACGCTCGATCGGGCTGCGCTGCGCCTGCGTCCCCGCACTGCGACCATCGACGAGGCAGCGATCGCCGAGGTGCTCGACGCGCGTCGCGCCGCCCGTGCGGACAAGGACTTTGCCCGTTCCGACGCGCTTCGCGACGAACTGGCCGCTGCAGGCGTGGACGTGATGGACGGCGACCCGCTCGGCTGGGACTGGAAGCCCGCCTGATCCTCGTCAGGATCGCCGGGGATGATCTAGGGCAGTTCGCCTCTTCCGCTGACATCGGCATATCTGAGGATGACGAGTTCGCTTTGCGCGTTGCGTCATCCTCGTGCGCGGCGGATCAATGGCGATCGAGCAGCAGCACCGCGATCTCGAGTTCGGCCTCGGGATGGGGCAGCAGCGTCTGGGTAAAGCGGCGAACGTCGATTTCCGCGATGAGTGCGCCGGGGATGGTCAGTTCCTCGTCCGCGATCAGCATGGTCAGCGTTTCGGCGTCCGCGACGGCCTCATGACCGCTAAAGCGCAGGACGAAGGTGTGACGGGCACCGGTGAACGTCGCGCTCGACCACTGCGTTTCCCCATGGCGGACCAGACGGGCGAGGGGGCCTGCGCGGTCGAACAGGGCTTGGGCGAGCTTCTGGCCGCTCGTCATGGGCTTGCGCATCGGCTTGCGCAGGCTGTGGTGGGGCGGAGTGAGCGTCTGGTCCGAATTGCGCCACATGGGAGTGCTCCAATCGTTGTTCATGAAATGTTCCGCCCGTTCTTCGCCGTGCGTGGGAGTGGTTTGGCGGCCGCCACGGGAAATTGGATCGCGGGTGATGGCATTGCCGGTCGCAATGGCGAGCGAGGTGCGCATGGAGCGAGCGAAGCGGTCGATGAACATGGTGATCTTTCCTGCGATTCGATATTGGATATTTCTTAGATTGACCGAAAATATCCTTCGGTCTAGGAAATATCCTTCGAATTTGGGGTAAGGATTTGGCAAGAATGGGGAAAGCGCCGGGCCTTTCTGGAGGATCGCACGGAGACGGCGAAGCGGGCGATGCGGCGGGGCCACAGGCGCGGCTGGTTGCGCTGGCGCGCGAACGGGGCGTCAGTCTGTCTGCGCTTTCGGGCATGATCGGGCGCAATGCTGCCTATCTCCAGCAGTTCGTGCGCAAGGGGTCGCCGCGCAAGCTGGAGGAAAACGACCGTCGCACGCTGGCGATGTTTTTCGGTGTCGATGAAAGCGAACTGGGCGCCCCGGCCGCGAACGAGGTTGCGGTGGTGCAATCGGGCGGGCGACTGGCCTTTGCCCGAAACGGGAGCGCGAGGAGCGCATCTCGGCCGGTCGAGGCTGAATGGGTCGACATTCCGCGCCTTGCTCTGGGCGCTTCGGCGGGGCCGGGCACTTTGGCGCTCGATGAAGCGGAAAGTGGGCGGCTGCGGTTCAGTCAGCGCTGGCTGCGGACTTTGGGGCTCGATCCGGGGCAGCTTTCGGTGATCGAGGTCGCAGGCGACTCGATGGAGCCGACTTTGCATGACGGGGACGAGATTCTGGTCGATCGCAGCCCGCGTCCCTGGCGCGACGGCATTCATGTCGTGCGGATCGACGAGGTGCTGTTGGTCAAGCGGCTGGAAACGGGGCCGGCCGGGACCATTCGGGTGATGAGCGACAATCCCGCCTATCCGCGTATCGAGCGCGCGTACGAGGATGTCGCGATTATCGGACGGGTGGTCTGGAAAGGCGGGCGTATCTGAAAGGGTTGCGAAGTGGGGCGGGGCACATCATCTTGGCCGGCGATGACCCAGACAACGCCCCCCGCCCAAGCAACGCCCCCTCTCAAAGTGGCGATCATCCCCGTTACCCCTTTGCAGCAGAACTGCACGCTGGTGTGGTGCACGAAAACGATGCGCGGGGCTTTCATCGATGTCGGCGGCGACTTGCCGCTTTTGCGCCAGGCGATCGCCAAGACGGGCGTGACAGTGGAAAAGCTGCTCGTCACCCATGGCCACATCGACCATTGCGGCGGCACGGCTGCCTTTGCCCGCGAGTTGGGCGTTCCCATCGAGGGGCCCGAAGAGGCTGACCGCTTCTGGATCGCGAAGCTGGACGAGGACGGGCCGCGCTATGGCATTACCGGCGAAGTGTTCGAGCCCGATCGCTGGCTTCATGACGGCGACACGGTGACGATCGGCGAATGCGTGCTCGATGTCCTGCACTGCCCGGGGCACACGCCGGGGCATGTCGTCTTTTACCACGCGCCTTCGCGGTTCGCGATCGTGGGCGACGTCCTGTTCCAGGGATCGATCGGGCGCACTGACTTTCCGCTGGGCAATCACCAGCAGCTCATCGATTCGATCACGCAGAAGCTCTGGCCGCTCGGCAACGATGTGACTTTCGTTCCCGGGCACGGTCCGGTCAGCACGTTCGGGCGCGAGCGCCAGAGCAATCCCTATGTCGCGGACAGCGCTCTGGCCTGATCTATAGACTCATCTGTCGAGAGCGATGGTGACGGCCCAGACCGCAAGGCCCAGCAGAGTTGCCATCGTGATGAGCGTGCCGAGCGGGCGTCCGCCTTTGAGCGGACCGCCGTCCATGCCGATGCCGTGGGCAACGCGCCCCAGCGTATAGACGAGCGCGACGCCCGCCAGCCAGCCGCTTGCGGGACGGGACGCCTCGATCGCGGCGATCAGGATCAGCACGATCGGGGTGTTCTCGATGAAATTGGCCTGCGCGCGCATGCGGCGGATCAGTTCTTCGTCGCCGCCGTCGCCGATGGAAATCTTTCGCGTGGTGCGCACCATGCCGACGCGCAAGGTCAGCCACAGATTGATGAAAGCGGCGGCTGCGGCAGCTGTCAGTGTAATGGGCAGGTACATCCTCTCGTCCCTCCACATGTTCTGTTTTGCAGGAGGCTAACCCAGCTATGCTTGCAAATCATCCAGAAATGCGTATAGGCGCGCCTTCGCCCGCGAACGGCACCTTTCGGCCAACAACGCCTCGCACACCCTCCATGAGTCTTGGAAAAGACATGTGGGGGTTGTCTGGCAGACCGGATTTGCCTATCGCGCCCGTGACTCAGATAGACAGTAATCAGGAACAGGTGCCGAAATGGCCGTCCCCAAGCGAAAGACCTCGCCGTCCCGTCGCGGCATGCGCCGCAGCCACGACGCTCTGAAGGCTGAAGCCTTCCACGAATGCTCGAACTGCGGTGAACTCAAGCGTCCGCACATGCTGTGCACCGCTTGCGGTCACTACAACGGCCGCGAAGTTCTCGCTGTCGGAAACTGAGTCGGACAGGGCTGCGCCGGATCGCATGATTCGGCGCGCAAATTCCGATAAACGAATCGAGATCGACGTGCGTTTCGACCAAGTGGTCACGATTGCCTCCCCTCATCGGGCAGGGCACTCGCCAAGCGCATCAGGGGGGATTTTTGCGTCATGAGCCTGCCGCGTATCGCAATTGACGCGATGGGCGGTGATGAAGGCGTTCGCGTGATGGTCGAGGGTGTATCTCTCGCTCACGGATGCAATCCCTCCCTTCGTTTCCTGCTCGTCGGTGATGAAGCAAAGGTGGCCGAAAGGCTCGCGCTTTATCCCGGTCTTGCCGAAGCGGTTGAGATCCGACATGCGCCCGAAGTCATTTCGGGCGACGAACGTCCGACGCAGGCCTTGCGACGGGCGCGTACGACGTCGATGGGCATGGCCGTCGATGCCGTGAAGCGGGGCGATGCCGGAGCCGCGGTCAGCGCGGGCAATACCGGCGCGCTCATGGCGATCTCCAAGCTCGCCTTGCGCACGATTTCCGGGATCGACCGGCCCGCGCTTGCCGCGCTGATGCCCACTCTGGGCAACCATGATCTCGTCATGCTCGATCTCGGCGCGAACACGAATTGCGATTCACGCAATCTCGTTCAGTTCGCGATCATGGGGGCTGCCTATGCCCGGATCGTCAACGGTCTTGCCAGTCCGCGCGTTCGCCTGCTCAACATCGGCTCCGAAGAGACGAAGGGCACCGAAGATCTGCGCGATGCCGCTGCCTTGCTCAAGCAGGTCAACGGCTCGCTGGCGCTGAGCTTCGAAGGGTTCATCGAGGCGGACAAGCTCAGCCGTGGCGATGTCGACGTGGCCGTGACCGACGGCTTTTCCGGCAATATCGCGTTGAAGGCGATGGAGGGTGCGGCGCGGTTCGTCGCCGATCTCCTGCGCCGCAGCTTCGCCAGTTCGCTGCGCTCGAAGCTCGGCTTCCTCATTTCGCGTCCGGCAACCGATCTCCTGCGCCACCATCTCGATCCCAACCAACACAATGGCGCCATTTTTCTGGGTCTCAATGGCGTCGTGGTGAAAAGTCACGGCGGGGCTTCGGCCGTCGGCGTGGCCCATGCCATCAAAATCACTGCCCGCCTGCTGGAGGAAAATCTGACCGAGCGCATTGCCGCCGACCTTGCCAATGTCGGAGCCGAAATGATCCAGAATCCCGCTCGTGCGGGGCAGCGCGGTCAGGTTGAAGCCTCTCCTCAATCCGATCTCGCCTCGGAGCAGGGCGCATGAGCGTACTTGAACGTCGCGCCGTCATTATCGGCAGCGGTTCGGCTTTGCCCGAACGCATCGTGAGCAATGCCGAAATGGCGGAGATGGTCGATACGACCGACGAATGGATCGTCGAGCGGACCGGCATTCGCGCCCGCTACATCGCCGGGGAAGGCGAAACCACCAGTTCGTTGGCGACGCTTGCTGCTCGCCGCGCTCTGGATGCGGCCGGAGTCGATGCCAAGGACGTCGACCTCATCATTCTGGCAACCGCGACTCCGGACCAGACCTTTCCGGCGAGCGCGACGATCGTTCAGCACAATCTGGGCTGCAACGGCGGGATCGCGTTTGACATCGCGGCGGTCTGCTCGGGCTTTCTCTATGCCCTGACGACGGCTGATGCGATGCTGCGCGCGGGCAATGCCCGTTGCGCTCTGGTCATCGGCGCAGAAACCTTCAGCCGGATTCTCGACTGGGAAGATCGCACGACGTGCGTTCTCTTCGGTGACGGTGCCGGTGCCATGCTGCTTCAGGCGCGCGACGTCGATCCGACTGATCCGCAGGCGCCGGGCATTCTGGCCAGCCGCCTTCACGCCGACGGGGCCTACAACGACATGCTTTATGTCGATGGCGGACCTTCGACGACGCAGACGGTCGGCAAGCTGCGGATGAAGGGGCGCGAAGTGTTCCGTCACGCCGTGGTCAATCTCGCCAGCGTTCTCGAGGAAGTTCTGACCTCGACCGGGCGTCAGGCATCGGACATCGACTGGGTTGTCCCGCACCAGGCCAATTTCCGCATTCTCGACGCGACTGCCCGCAAACTGGGGCTTCCGGCCGAGAAAGTGGTCGTCACGGTCGATCATCACGCCAACACCAGCGCGGCTTCGGTGCCGCTGGCCTATGACGAAGCGGTTCGCGACGGACGCATCCGTCCGGGCCAACTGGTCATGTTCGAGGCCATGGGCGGCGGCTTTACGTGGGGTGCTGCGCTCGCGCGAGTGTGAGCGACAGGCCACAGTTGTCCCGACATCGCACGATGATGGAGATGTTTGTCCTCGGCTGGTTCCCGGCCTGCATTGCGTTGCCCGGAAAAAACGCTATTTTGCCGTTGGGTAGTGGGGAACTGTTCCAAATTGGGGGAACTTGAGGATGCGCTCTATTGGTACGTTGACGCGAGCTGATCTGGCCGAAAGCATCAATCGCCGTGTGGGGCTTTCCCGCGCGGAATCGCTTGAGATGGTCGAAGCCATTCTGTCGCAGATGTGTGACGCTCTCGCCGAAGGCGAGAATGTGAAAATTTCCGGTTTCGGCACGTTCCTGCTGCGCGACAAGGCGGAGCGGATCGGTCGCAACCCCAAGACCGGCGTGGAAGTGCCGATCACCCCGCGCCGGGTGTTGACGTTCCGCGCCAGCCAGATGCTGAAGGATCGCATTTGCACAGGCGACTGAGCGTGCGCGGATGAGTGCCGCAACGAGTTCAACCGGAGCGCCTGCGGGGCGCAAGACACCTGTCCGTCGTCGTGCGAGTGAAACGCGCACGCGCGCTGCGACAGAGCGAACCGCAGGTGACCGGACTGGTCATGACGAACTGTTCAATGACGGCAAGGATGTCGACGCGCTGCGCACCATCGGTGAAGTGGCCAAGGCTTTGGGCTTGCGCCAGCATGTCCTGCGCTATTGGGAAGAGCAGTTCCCGACATTGACCCCGCTGACGCGGGCCGGGGGACGGCGCTATTACCGTTCCGAAGACATCGCCCTGTTGATCGAGATTGACCGGCTGCTCAACCGCGAGGGGTATACCATTCGCGGGGCAAGGCAGGCGCTCGGTCGCCGTCCGTCCCGAGTGCGCTCTGCTGCGGCAAGCGAGGCGCTGGACACCGAGCCGGAGGCGCTCCCTTCGCTCGAAAGCCTTGCCGTCGAACCGATGACGGAAGCTGTGGCAGAGCCGCAAGCAACAGCGGACCATCCGGTGGGCTCGGATGCCGAACAGGTCATTGTCGAAGCGCTGCTTCTTCTTCGCGGGCATCTCGAAGGGGTGCGAAGCCGACTTTCGGCCGCTATTTCAGAGGACTGATCCTCCGCTCTTGATGCGTGGTACGAAACCCGACAACCGGCATGGCACCGTAGTGTCGGCGCCGGTTCAGTCGGGAAGTTCGGGCCCGAGCGTGGCGTCGAGGTCGCGTGGGCGCGTGAGTTCGACGAGCCGCGCGCATCCCAGGTCAAGGTCTTCCCAGCGGTCGATGGCCAGCTCCAGGACGGCAAAGGTAGCTGTCGGGAATTTCCGCTCGACGATCTCGCGCAAGGGGCTGCTGCCGTCATCGGGCACCAGATCGAAAATCAGGTCTTCGAGCCCCGGATTATGCCCGACCATGAGCACGCTTTCGGGATCGCCGTCCATTTCGCGCAGCAGGTCGATGAGAGTCGCTGAACTGGCGAGATAGATGCGTCGGTCCCATTCGACCGGAAAGGCGCGGCCCCAGGCGCGGCTGGCTGTTTCGATGGTTTCGGCAACGCGTACAGCGGGCGAGGCAATGATGCGGTCGAAGCGCCAGCGGCCATTGCGGATGTGCCGCCCCATCGCGATTGCACCGCGCTGCCCGCGTTCATTGAGCGGGCGATCGAAATCGCGCGCGCGGGCATCGGACCAGTCGGACTTGGCATGGCGGAACAGGGCGAGCGTCTTCACGCAGGTTTCCCGTCATCGTTAGGTGTGTCGGCCCCGACAGGGCCGGGGATGGCGCGGCGAGTTCCAGAAACACCGCCGGCGATACTTTGTAAAGCGGCATCGAGTGTTACGCGGCGTACCGGAGTCCCCGCCGGAAAAGCGCTCAACAGCCGCGATGGGAAGGCCGACGAAAGTACGACGAAATGACCGCGGTCCTCGCCCGAGCGGATCAGGCGGCCAAAGGCCTGTGCCAGCCGGGCCCGGATGATGGCGTCGTCGTGCGCCTGGCCTCCATTGCTGCGCGATCCCTCATTGCGGTTGGCCTTCGCGCCTGCCGCCAGTCGGCGTGCACGGTGCAGGATCGATGGCTTGGGCCAGGGCACCTGTTCCATCACCACGACTCGCAGCGATTCGCCCGGAACGTCGACCCCGTCGCGCAGAGCGTCGGTCCCGAGGAGCGAAGCGCGGGGATCGTCGCGGAAAATGTCGACGAGCGTGCCAGTGTCGATCGGGTCGACGTGTTGGGCATAGAGCGGCAGGCCGTCGCGAGCGAGGCGATCGACGATCCGGCCATGGACGACACGGAGGCGACGAATTGCCGTGAACAGCCCGAGCACTCCGCCGCCCGCCGCCTCGATCAGCCGCGCATAGGCCGCAGCCAAAGCCGCGATGTCGCCGCGCGGGACATCGGTCACGATCAGCACTTCGGCCTGATTGGCATAGTCGAACGGGCTTTCGACCGCGAAGAGATGTGGCGCCCCGGCAAGGTATCCCGCACCGCTGCGCGCGATCGCTGATTCCCAGTCCGGCCCGTCGGCGGTGCGGTCGCACAGGGTCGCGCTGGTCATCAAGACGCCGTGCGCCGGAGCGAGGACGGTCATGGCGAAAGGCTTCACCGGGTCGAGATAGTGACGATGAAGACCGATATCCCACTCGCGCCCTTCGGAGCGTTCGACCGCGAGCCAGTCGACGAAATCGGGATCAGCGGGGCCGCCAAGGCGGGCAAGCAAGGCGATCCAGCCAGAGAGCAGGTCGCTGCGCCACTGGATCGACCCGCGCGCGCCTTCGATCCGGGCGCGGGCGGCCCCGTCGAGCCAGTCGGGGGGATCGCTCAGGATCGCCTCGAGCCGTGCGTTGAGCTTGAGCAGGGGCTGGCGCAAGGCTTCGAGAGCATCCTGCGCCAGTGCGGCCTTGACGATGATGTCGCCGTCAAGGCCTGCCGCTTCGGTCTCGAGACCATATCCTGCTTCGCTGCCGCCGCTTTCGTCGCGGGCATGAACCGTTGCGCGGGTGGCGGCGAGCAGGTTTTCGACCGGACCCCACGGCGCGCCTTCGCCGATCCGGGCGAGCCAGCCTTCGCCGGGCAGGGCTTCGGCCGCCGCGCGGGCGCTCGAAATGGCAAGCGCACCTTCCTCGTCATAACTTGCAACGTCGGCGAGTCGGGCGGCTAGGCCGCGCCTGCGTCCGCGCGATTTCCCTTCGGGGCCGATCACCCAGCGGCGCAGTTCGATGGTTTCCGCGCCCGTCAGTGCGGCGGCGAACGTCGCGTCGGCAGCGTCGAAGACATGATGGCCTTCGTCAAAGACGATACGGGTCGGTTGGCCACCGTTTTCCCGGCCGCGCGCGGCATTGATCATGACGAGGGCATGATTGGCGATGACGAGATCGGCTTCGACCGAGGCGCGGGTTGCCCGCTCGATGAAGCATTTGCGGTAATGCGGGCACGCGGCATAGATGCATTCGCCGCGCTGGTCGGTCAGGGCCGAAATGCCGCGCCGCCGGAACAAGGTGCCGAGCCAGCCGGGCAAGTCGCCGCCGACCATGTCGCCGTCCTGACTATAGGCGGCCCAGCGCGCGACGAGTTGGGCAAGGATCGCCGCGCGCCCTTGAAACCCGCCTTGCAGCGCGTCTTCGAGATTGAGCAGGCAGAGATAATTCTCGCGTCCCTTGCGCACGACGACGGCGGGTTGAGTGCCGCGCCGGTCGGGATAGGCTCGGCGGCTTTCGCGCCGCAACTGCCGCTGCAGCGCCTTGGTGTAAGTCGAAACCCAGACGGTCCCACCCGACAATCTGCTCCATAGCGAGGCCGGGGCAAGATACCCGAATGTCTTGCCGGTCCCGGTCCCTGCTTGCGCCAGCACGACATGGGGCGTCTGCACCTCGCGACGGGGGGCAAAGGCTTCTCCCGCTTCGCAGGCGAACGCGCGCTGGGCGGGGCGTTCCTCGGCGCCATGGCCGGTGATCGCGGCAAGCTGCGCGGTGATCTCGTCCGGTTCCAGTGTGATCTGGGCCGGTTGCGGGCGCGGGGCGGCTTCATCCCATTCGGGCAGGCGCGTAAAGAGCCATCGTTCGGCGCGGTCGGGACGGGCGATTGCGTCGGTCAGGAGGGCTGTCCAGGGCCAGCGCTGGCGGGCCAGCGACTGCAGGACGGTCCAGGCGCCCTCGCGCTGTTCCCAGTCCGCCCGACCGGTTGTTGCCAGAAGAGCAGCTGCGGCCTGTCTCAGGAAACCGGGAACGGCCGCGTCACCGGCAGGTTCGGGCAAGTCGAGGGCTTGCGCCAGACCACGCGGGGTCGGGACAACGAAGCGTGCGGGAAAGACGAAGGCAAACAGTTCGAGGAGGTCCAGCCCGGACAAGTCGGGATAACCCAGGCGGCTGGCCACGAGCGGGGCATTGAGCACGATCAGCGGGGTATCGGCTGCCGCGACGATCGCTTCGCCCTTTCCGACGGCGCGGGCGTTGTTTCCCTCGCCCGACTTGCCGTCGTCCAGCCAGCATCCGCCGTGGCTTGCGTGAAGGGCCGGCAGGGAGAGGGCAGGGGCGGGGATCATCACCCCGTCCTCTGGCGGGGTTGCCGGTCAAAGTAAACGGCGCGCGCAATTTCCCCCTTAAACGGATGGCGCGCCCGTCGTTCTCCCAGACCAGGAAGACGGTGCGCACCCGGAGACAATAGCCGGGGCGTTCCCGAGGCCGCCCATAGTGGAGAATGGGAACCATGACAGTCATCAACACGAACATTTCGGCTATCCGCGCAGCGGCAGCCTCGAATTCGGCCACCCAGTTGATGGGGGTCGCGATGCAGCGCCTGTCTACCGGCAAGCGGATCAATTCCGCAGCCGACGATGCAGCCGGCCTTGCCATCTCGACGACCATGACGGCCCAGATCGACGGCATGCAACAGGGCGTCAGCAACTCGAACGACGGCATCTCGATGGCGCAGACCGCAGACGGCGCGCTCAACGAAGTGACCAACATGCTTCAGCGCATCCGCCAGCTTGCCGTGCAGGCCGGATCGGACACCTATCAGGCGTCCGACCGCACGGCGATGCAGACCGAAGTGTCGAACCTGACCGAACAGATCAGCGACATTCTCAACAACACCGCGTTCAACGGCAACAAGCTGTTCAATGTGGTCGGCACGACCCCGGCGACCACCGACGATCTCAAGTTCTCGATCCAGACGGGTTCGCAGAGCGGGGATGCGGTCACGCTGGTCAGCAAGGCGTTCGACGGTTCAGCGCTGTTCGGCACCGGCAACACGTCCTATTCGTCAGCCGCGACCCAGTCGCTCGACGTCAGCACCACGACCGCGGCGGCGACGACGATCTCGAACGTCGATACCGCGCTTGCCGCGGTGAACGCGACGCAGTCGGGCATGGGCGCGGGTGAAAACCGGCTTCAGTCGGTGGTCAGCAACCTCACCGACAACATCACCAACCTGACCGATGCGCGCAGCCGCATCCAGGATACCGATTATTCGACGGAAACTACGAAGATGGCCAAGGCCCAGATCCTGGCCCAGGCGTCGACCGCGATGATCGCACAGGCCAATCAGGCGCAGCAGTACGTCCTGTCCTTGCTCAAGTAACAAGGTTCAGGGCGGACGGTTGTCTCTCCACCTGGGCAGGGCCGCGTCCCGCGCGGTCCTGCTTGGTGGCTACTCGTTTCCGGCGGTACTCCGGGCGGCAGGGTCTTGCATCCTGGAGCACCTTGTGTCCTTAGGCTCGCCTCATGGGAAACGCCGAGAACACTGTCGAAAAGACCTGGCTTACTGCCGACCGCCTGCTGGAAGATTCGTTCCGGCTGGGTAACCTCATCGTCGATTCCGGTTTCGTGCCGACGCATATCGTCGGCATCTGGCGGGGCGGCGCCCCGGTCGGCATCGCGGTGCAGGAACTGCTTGAATATCGCGGGATCGATACCGATCACATCGCTATCCGGACCAAGTCCTATGAAGGGATCGACCGGCAAAAGAGCGAAGTGCGTGTCTACTCGCTGGGCTACCTGATCGATACGCTCGAACCGAGCGATCGGCTGGTGGTTGTCGACGACGTCTTCGATTCGGGTCGCTCCGTCGAAGCTTTCCTGCAGGAATTGCAGGCACGCTGTCGCCACAACACGCCGCGCGAAATCCGCGTGGCCACCGTCTATTGGAAGCCCAGGCGGAACAAGACCGAACTGCGTCCGGACTATTACGTCCATGAGACCGACGAATGGCTGGTCTTTCCGCACGAGATCTGCGGGCTTTCCGAAGAGGAAATCCGTGCGCACAAGCCACAGGCCGGGCTGATCCTCAAAGATTGACCCGGTTTCCCTTGCCAAAATCGCCATAATCGCGAAAGGGCGGGGGGCTATGACCAACATTGCCCTTTCCGAAACCGCCCTTCGCGACAACGCTCTGTACGAAGCTGCGCAGGTGTCCAAAGCCTGGCCCTTCGAGGAAGCGCGCAAGCTGGTCAAACGCTATCCCGACGGCAAGCGGGATGCGAACGGCGCACTCGTGCCGGTCCTTTTCGAAACCGGTTACGGTCCCTCGGGTCTGCCGCACATCGGCACGTTTCAGGAAGTGCTGCGCACGACGCTCGTCCGGCGCGCTTATGAAGTGCTCACCACCGACGAGAACGGCGTGCCCGCGCCCACCCGGCTGGTCGCCTTTTCCGACGACATGGACGGGCTGCGCAAGGTGCCCGACAACGTCCCGAACAAGGACATGTTGACGGCCAATCTCGGCCGCCCGCTGACGCGCATTCCCGATCCCTTTGCCAAGTTCGAAAGCTTTGCCCACCACAACAATGCGATGCTGCGCGATTTCCTCGATCGCTTCGGCTTCGACTATGAATTCGTCTCTGCCTCGGATCGCTACAACTCGGGCGAGTTCGATGCCGCGCTCGCCAATGTTCTGACGCATTACGATGCGATCATGGCGATCATGCTGCCGACCCTGCGCGAGGAACGGCGCCGGACTTATTCGCCGGTCCTGCCGGTTTCGCCGACCACTGGCGTCGTCCTGCAAGTCCCGCTCGAAGTGCTCGACGCGGCGAGCGGCCTTGTCCGCTTTACCGATGCCGACGGCACTGTTGTCGAACAGAGCATTTTTGGCGGCAAGGCCAAGCTGCAGTGGAAAGTCGACTGGGCCATGCGCTGGGTGGCGCTGGGCGTCGATTACGAAATGTGCGGCAAGGATCTGACCGATAGTGTCACGCAGTCGGGCAAGATCGCCAAGGTTCTCGGCGGGCGCCGTCCCGAAGGCCTGATCTACGAGCTTTTCCTCGACGAAAAGGGCGAAAAGATCTCGAAGTCCAAGGGCAACGGCCTGACCATCGAACAGTGGCTGGAATACGGCAGCGAGGAATCGCTCGGGTTCTATCTGTTCCGCGAGCCCAAGAGCGCCAAGTCGCTGCATGTCGGGGTGATCCCGCGCGCCGTCGATGAATACTGGCAGTTCCGCGAAAAGCTGGCGAGCCAGCCGGTCGAGCAGAAGCTGGGCAATCCGGTCTGGCATCTCCTGCGTACCAATGGCGAGCAGGGCGGCGAAGGCGACAAGTTGCCGGTCACCTACGGTCTCTTGCTCAATCTCGTCGGCGTACTCGGCGCCAATGCCTCGCGCGAACAGGTCTGGTCCTACCTTGGCAACTATGTCGAGAATGCCGATCCCGCCGCCCATCCGGCACTCGATGCGCTGGTGACGCGGGCTCTGGCCTATAACCGCGACTTCATCGCGCCGACGCTCCAGCGCCGGAAACCCTTGGCCAACGAGGCGGCCGCTCTGACGGCGCTTGACACCGTTCTTGCCGGCATGTCGGCCGATGCCGGTGCTGAGGCGTTCCAGAACGCGGTCTACGAAATCGGCAAGGACGAAGCCTTTGCCTTCGAAAGCCTGCGCGACTGGTTCAAGGCGCTGTATGAAACGCTGCTCGGCTCTTCGCAGGGGCCGCGCATGGGCAGCTTCATCGCGCTCTATGGTCTTGCCAATACGCGTGCCCTGATCGCCGAGGCTCTGGCGCAGGCGTGACGCGCGACCAAAGGGACTGACGACCATACGGATCGGATTTGTCGGATTGGGAACAATGGGCCGTGCCATGGCGGCGCGGCTGGTCGAAGCCGGGCACGAAGTGCGCGTGTGGAACCGTTCTCCCGGTCCGGCAGCCGATCTGGCGGCAAGGGGCGCGATCACCGTCCCGACCCCGGCTGACGCTGGGGAAGGGGCCGAAGTGCTCGTCTCCATGCTCGCCGACGATAACGCGACCCGCTCGACGGTGATCGACAGCGGATTGATCGACGCCCTGCCCAAGGGCGCGATCCATGCCAACATGGCGACCGTCTCGGTCGAACTGGCGCAGGACTTTACGCAGCTCCATGCCGAACGGGGGCTGGGCTATGTCGCGGCGCCCGTGCTCGGACGCGCCAATGTGGCTGAGGCGGGACAGTTGCAGATCCTGGCGGCGGGCGATCCTGCACTGCTCGATCGGCTTGAACCGCTTTTTTCCGCAATGGGCAGCCGGACGTGGATGTTCGGCGAGAACCCGGTTCAGGCCAATGCGGTCAAGCTTGCCGCCAATTTCATGATCGCCAGCGCGATCGGCACGATGGGCGAAGCTGCCACTCTGGCCGCCGGGCATGGTGTCGCGCCGTCGGCCTTTCTCGAGATGGTCACCTCAACGGTGTTTGCCGCGCCGGTTTACCGCACATATGGCACCGCGATTGCCGAAGAGGCGTTCAGCCCGGCGGGTTTCCGCCTCGAACTCGGGCTCAAGGACGTGAAACTGGCACTGGCAGCAGGGGAGGCAGCGCGGGTGCCGATGGGGCTTGCCGGCATCCTGCGCGATCATTTCCTCGACAGCCTTGCCCATGGCGAAGGCGATCTCGACTGGGCCGCAGTCAGTCGGGCTGTGCAGAGGCGTGCAGGTCAGGGGCCCGCAGGGCAGGCTTGAACGCCGGGGCGGAGGTTCCGCTCGTGCTTTCCTGGTCGGCAATCCAGCGCTGGATCTTCGCATCGAGCACATCGAGCGGCAGGGCACCGCTCATCAGCACTTCATCGTGGAAATCGCGAATGTCGAAGCGGGGGCCAAGCTCGCGCACGGCCTGATGGCGCAGGCGCTGGATCGTCATGGCGCCGATCTTGTACGCGACGGCCTGACCCGGATTGGCGATATAGCGATCGACTTCGGTCGTGGCGTCGATCCGCCCGGTTCCCGAATTGGCAAGCATGTAGTCGATCGCTTGTTCCCGGGTCCAGCCACGGGTGTGCAGCCCGGTATCGACGACGAGCCGCATGGCGCGCAGCATTTCATCGTCGAGCGTTCCCCAGTGCTGCATCGGGTCGGTGTAGAACCCCATCTCGTACCCCAGCGTTTCAGCATAGAGCGCCCAGCCTTCGACATAGGCGGCATTGCCGCCGAACCGTTGGAAGTCGGGCAGGCTGGTGTTTTCCTGCGCAAGGCTGATCTGGAAGTGATGGCCTGGCGCTCCTTCGTGCAGGTAGAGCGTGGTGATTCCGGTCAGGAAGCGATGCGGCAGGTCATAGGTGTTGTAGAAGAAGATACCCGGGCGGCTGCCGTCGGGCATGCCTTGGCTGTATCCACCCCCAGCCTCGTAGCGGGCACGGAACGCGGGGTAGGGCATGATCAGCAACGGCGTGCGGGGCAGATGGCGAAAATAGTGAGGCGCCAGCAAGGCGACCGCATCGCCGACCTCGCGATAGCCGCGCGCCAGATCCTGGGCCGTACGCGGATGAAAGCGGCGATCGCTGCGGATCACCTCGAAGAAGTCGTTGAGCGGGACGGTATAGCCCAGTTCGTGTTCGACGCTCTCCATCTGGGCGCGGATGCGTGCCACTTCAGAGAGGCCGATGCGGTGAACTTCGTCGGGGTCGAGAGCGAGCGTCGTATGTTCGCGCAGGAGCAACCGGTAGAGGCGCGCGCCGCCCGGAATGGCCGAGAGGCCGACATCCGTGCGGGCGACCGGCAGGTACTCGTTGGCGAGAAACGCGCGCAACCGGCGATAGGCCGGATAGACGGACTGCGTCGTTGCAGCGAGAAATTCGCGTTCGAGCCGGGCGCGGGTGGCCAGCGAAAAGCTGCGCGGGAGGTTGCGGGCTGGTGACGTGAACAGCGAATCGGCGGGTGGGCGCGCCAGAATGGTATCGATCTGCGCGATCATGTCGCTCACGATCAGGCGCGGTTCGACGGCACCGTTCGCCATGCCTTCGCGAAAACGGGCGATGGCATTGTCGAACAGGACCGGCAGCGTGCGTTCGAGTGCGATCCGGGCTTCGAAATCGGCGAGTGTGCGCAGGGTCCCGCCTTCGTCGGTCGCCGCCATTTCCGGAAATTCGACGTGGAACCCGTTGAACTGACTGAACGGCTGGGCGGCGATCAGGGACTGCGTCGAAGGATCGAGCATGTCCTTCTGATCGAGCAGCATGTGGCGAAACACATCGTAGGACAGTCGCCGCTGGGGATCGAGGGCGGCCCGGTCGATACCCTCGAGTTGCTGAAGGGCGCGCGTGTTGAGCGCGCGCTGCCGTGTACTCAGTTCCGGAGTGAATACCTGTACCAGCAGGTCATGCGCAACCGGTTCCCCACGCGCGAGAGCATCGACGGGGTCGAGATCCTGTTCGGATCGGGTTTCCTCGGCAAAGAGGCGATCGAGTTGGGAAGCGGCATTTTCGGCAGTGGGCGCACTGTCCGTCGATGGTGTGGCGTCGGCCGGGGCGCTGTGGACCCGGTGGGAGGCCGGTGGCGAATCGATGGCCGCGCTGATGGCGGTGGTCGAAGTGGCGGGATGTCGGGCGGGCGTGGCGCAGGATGCAAGGGCCGGGATGAGCAGTCCGACGAGAGCAAGACGGTTGTAGCGATGGAACAGGGGCAAATCCGATCGCGCCGTGATTCCTTGCCGGATCACGCCCATGGCCGGGCCCGGTACCATTTCGTCAGCACATATTTGGTGCCGCGCAAGACCGGCGTTCCCGCATGAAGCGTCTTGGGATTGGGGCGGCCGTCGGGAAGCATGTTGTTCCAGATCAAGAGAACACCGGCTTCGGGCGGAACCGTCAGGTTTGCCTTGGAAAAATCGGTCGCGCCGCCTTCCTCGACCGTGTTGAGGTAGCCCATGGCGGTCCAGCTGCGCTGACCGCCGCGAGCGCGTTCGGTTTCCCAGTAATCGTGTTTCGTCACGAAGTAGTCGAAGTGATGCCGGAATTCCTGGCCGACCGCATAACGCTGTCCCTGCATTGTTTCACCGAGCGCCGGATCAAGGCCGAGCAGGTCGTCGATCCGTTTCTGCAGCGTGCGGATGAACGGATTCTTCGGATCGACATCACCGGTGTAGCTGGTGCGCCCCTTGTCATGGTTGTCGTCATAGGTGGGCGAGGGCCGGGCGACGTCGTCGACCATGGCAATCAGGCGGCGACAGTCAGCTGTGTCGAGGAACTCGGAAACCGCATAGATTTCAATTTCATCGACAGGAAGGCGATAGGCCGCCGGATTGGCAGACAGGCGGTTGCGAACCGTTTCGCCGATGATGCGGAGAGCGTCGCGATCCTCGTCGCGGGAGCTTGATCTGAATGAAAAAACCATTGTCCTGCGAGGTTCATGGCCCAAGCATGGGGCTTGAGCAAGAGCCAGACCCAAGGGTTATACCCCAGACAGTTATTCGTTTTGTTTTAGTCCATTCCGGATAGGTCCCATTGCAAAAGCATGGAAAATCCCCTGTGACCATGGTTAACGCGAGATCACGGGGAATAACCGTGACGCGATGTCAGGTTCCCTTGCCGACCTAGGGCCGTGTGGGTTTTGCAGGGCACGCATTGCAGATGGTCGGAACAGGCTCTCTTTTTCGTCCGATCGGCTCGCGTCGGGTCTATAATTTACGGAGACGACACACTTGGACGTCCGTATCGATTTTGATGCACGCGCGCTTCGGCTGGCAAAGTCGCAGTACGACGCGCGCCGTCGCCGCGATGCCGCCGTGGGCGTGCCGGGCCTGTTCGGCGAGCCTGCGTGGGATATATTGCTCGACGTATTCATAGCGCAGAAAAGTCGTCAGGAGCTTCAGGTGTCGAGCGTGTGCATCGAGGCCGGGGTTCCTTCGACGACGATCCTGCGCTGGCTTTCCCGACTTGAACAGGAAGGCCTGATCTATCGCGCTTCGGACAATGTGGACGGACGTCGCCGTTTCGTACGCCTGACCGATGCAGGGGAAGAGTTGATGCATCGGGTCATTGCCGCGATCGGCCCGAACGATTGACCGATCCGGGTGAACCCGGCGCCGATTGAGGGCGCCGGGTCACGAAAGGCGTTACCAGAACACGCCGTAGAGCACGTCCACGACCTGTCCGTCGTCGACATCGACCAGAAGGGCGTCGTTGTAATACCGGACCCAGCGATAGGGGCCGTAAGCCGGCGGCAGGCGATAGGCCCAGGGATCGGCAATCCAGTAGTCCGACCCGTAGAAGGCCGAGCCCAGGAAGAAGCCGATACCGATCCGCGAATAGTTGTATCCGCGATAGGGCGGGTAATAGAAGCCGAGGTGGAAGGTGTCGCGGTGGCCGCTGCGCCAGCCGTACCAGTCATAACGCCGATCGCTGCGCCAGCCGCGATCCCACACGCCGCGACCATCGCCACCGCGATAGCCCCAGCCCCGGTCGCCGCCCCATCCACGATCACCCCAGCCGCGATTGTACCAGCCGCGTTCGCCCCATTCGCGTCCGCGGTCGCCACCGTTCCAGCCCCGGTTGCCGTTCCAACCCCGATCGCCGTTTCCGCCCCGGTCGCCGCCATTCCAGCCGCGATCGTTGCCGCCACGGAAACCTTGCCCACCGCCGTTGCCGTTCCAGCGCCCGCCATTGTTGGCCTGGGGCTGTCCCTGCGCAGGGCCGCCGTTGCCGCCCCGCCAGTTCGGAACGGCCTGGGTTCCGCCGCGCTGCTGCCAGTTGCCTTGCGGCGAAGCCGTGGCCGAGCCGCCCCAGCCGCCATGTTGTGCTGTCGGAGCGCCACCGCCTTGCTGGCCAGACCAGCCGCCGCCCGAAGGACGGGCACCACCACCGCCGCCGCCTTGCGCGCCGCTCCAACCGCCACCCGCAGGACGGCCGCCG
>NZ_GL876926.1:408993-567189 GCF_000192575.1 Novosphingobium nitrogenifigens DSM 19370
GGAGCGCTCCAGCCACCGCCGCCATGACCGCCGCCTTGCTGGCCGCCGCCCCATCCACCACCGCCGCCGCCGTGGCCGCGGTCTTCTGCCATCGCGGCACCGGGCAGCGCGACCAGCGCAAGTGCCGCAGCCGCGAGGCCGAGCGCAGTGGCCGTGCGGTTCGTGGTCGATGTCGAGCGGATTTTCTGTCCCATCATCTGTCTCCCGGCCACGGCGTTGCACCGGGCGGTCCCTGTTGAATTTCTCTTCGCGGAAACCGGCGATTTCACGACGGCATCGGCCGGTTTCATGAGTCGGTTCCCAGTCATGGAGATGCTCTTTTCACCATGCACCGATGCTGAACCGGCGGATAGCAAATGTTCAGCTTCGGGTGTCCCGATATGAACGAAAGTCGAGGGTGGGGCGCCGACATGGGGCCCAAAACGAGTAAGGCCCCGCATCCCGGTTAAGGGAGCGAGGCCTTGCGTCGGTGTCGAACTGTCCGTCCGGCTGGACGATCAGCGCGTCAGCTTCTTGTAGGCAAGGCGCGTCGGACGATCGGCGGCATCGCCGAGGCGGCGGCGCTTGTCCTCTTCGTACATGGCGAAGTTGCCTTCGAACCATTCGACGTGGCTGTTGCCTTCGAAGGCCAGGATGTGCGTAGCGAGACGGTCGAGGAAGAAGCGGTCGTGGCTGATGACCACGGCGCAGCCCGCGAAGTTTTCGATCGCTTCTTCGAGCGCGGCCAGCGTTTCGACGTCGAGGTCGTTGGTCGGTTCGTCGAGCAGCAGCACGTTGCCGCCGGTCTTGAGCATCTTGGCCATGTGGACGCGATTGCGTTCACCGCCCGAGAGCTTGCCGACGTTCTTCTGCTGGTCCTGACCCTTGAAGTTGAACGCGCCGACATAGGCGCGGGTGGACATGTCGTGTCCGTTCACCTTCATGTAGTCGAGGCCGTCGGAGATTTCCTGCCAGACGTTCTTGGCCGGGTCGAGGTGGTCGCGGCTCTGGTCGACATAGCCCAGACGCACGGTCGAGCCGATCTCGATCGTGCCGGTGTCGGGCTGTTCCTTGCCGGTGATGATCTTGAACAGGGTCGACTTACCCGCGCCGTTCGGCCCGATCACCCCGACGATGCCGCCCGGGGGCAGGATGAACGACAGGTCCTCGAACAACAGCTTGTCGCCATAGGACTTCGAGATGTTCTTGGCCTCGATGACCTTGCCGCCAAGGCGCTCGGGCACCTGAATGACGATCTGGGCCTTGCCGGGCGAACGATTGTCCTGCGCGGCGACGAGTTCCTCGAACTTCTTGATACGCGCCTTGGACTTGGTCTGGCGACCCTTGGGCCCCTGACGGATCCATTCGAGTTCGTCGTTGATCGCCTTCTGGCGGCCCGAGGCTTCGCGATCTTCCTGTTCGAGGCGCTTGGACTTCTTTTCCAGGTAGGTCGAGTAGTTGCCTTCGTAGGGGAAGTACTTTCCGCGGTCGAGTTCGAGGATCCAGCCCACCACGTTGTCGAGGAAGTAGCGGTCGTGGGTGATCATCAGCACCGCGCCGGCATATTCCTTGAGGTGGTTTTCCAGCCATTCGACGCTTTCGGCGTCGAGGTGGTTGGTCGGTTCGTCGAGCAGCAGGATCGACGGCTTCTGGATCAGCAGGCGGGTCAAGGCCACGCGGCGCTTTTCACCGCCCGACAGGCTTTCCACCGCCCAGTCCGAAGGCGGGCAGCGCAGCGCTTCCATCGCGATTTCGAGCTGGTTGTCGAGCGTCCAGCCGTCGACCGCGTCGATCTTGCCCTGAAGCTCGCCCATTTCCTCCATCAGGGCGTCGAAATCCGCGTCTTCGGGCGGATCGGCCATGATGTTGGAAATCTCGTTGAAACGATCGACCAGATCCGCGACTTCGCGCGCGCCGTCCTTGACGTTTTCGAGGACGGTCTTGGTCGGGTCGAGTTCGGGCTCCTGCTCGAGATAGCCGACGGTGATGTTTTCACCCGGCCACGCTTCGCCCGTGAAATCGGTGTCGATCCCGGCCATGATCTTGATCAGGGTCGACTTACCCGCACCGTTGGGGCCGACGATACCGATCTTGGCGCCCTGGTAGAACTGCAGGTTGATGTTGTTCAGTACCGGCTTCTGCGCACCGGGAAAGGTCTTCGTCATGTTCTTCATGACGTAGGCATACTGGGCGGCCATGGGCGTCCTTTGCGGGTATGGCTGGTTTTTTGGCTAACTGTTTGGGGTCAGCGCTCTACAGGGCGCAAGCCCCCCCTGCAAGGGTCGTGGCCGTTGTTGTCGGCGGAGGGGCGCCCATATTCGCGCTTTGCCGCCTCGATGACACCATTTATGAGCTTGGGGGCAAGGCCTGGTCCTTGGCAGAAAGGAACCCATACCGTGTTGCATGCCGCCATCCTCGAGGAAGCCAGGGGCTTTGCCGACCGTATCGTGGCTTTGCGACGGGCAATCCATGCCGAACCGGAGCTGGGCCTTTCCAATCCCCGCACGCGCGACAAGGTGCGCGAGGCGCTGTCGCATCTGCCGATCGAATGGCGCGAGGGCCCCTCGACCACCGGCCTTGTCGGACGGTTGACCGGAACCGCGCGTGCCGAGGGCGAAACGCGGCGGGTCCTTTTGCGTGGGGATACCGATGCCTTGCCCATGGCAGAGGAAACCGGGCTCGCTTTTGCTTCCACCGTTCCCGGGACCATGCATGCCTGTGGGCACGATACCCATGTCGCGATGCTGGCTGGGGCGGCAGAGGTTCTGGCCGCAAGCCGCGACCGTTTTGCGGGCGAAGTGCTGTTCATGTTCCAGCCGGGCGAGGAAGGCTGGCATGGAGCGCGCTACATGCTCGATGACGGGCTGATCGATCCGTTGCCGGGCGCTGCCTTTGCTCTCCACATCATGCCCGATCAGCCGCACGGGTTGATCGCGGGGCGTGTGGGGCCGCTGATGGCTTCGGCAGACCGCTTCGAGATCGTCGTTTCCGGGCAGGGCGGTCACGCGTCGATGCCGCATCAGGCGCTCGACCCGATGCCGGTCGCCTGCGAGATCGTGACCGCAATCCAGGCGATGGTGACGCGGCGGTTCCCGGTGTCCGACCCGGTCGTCGTCACGGTCAGCGAGATCCACGCGGGCACGGCGCACAATGTCATTCCCGACACCGCGATCCTGCGCGGAACCATGCGTACCTTGTCGGGCGGCAACCGGATGGCGTTGCACGAGGCGTTCGTCCGGCTGGCCAGCGGGATCGCGACGGCGCATGGCCTTGCTGCCAAGGTCTCCATCCACGAGGGGTTTCCGGTCACGGTCTGTGATCCCCGCGCGGTCGATCTTGGCGAAGCAGTGGCGTCCGGACTGGGGGCCCCGGCGCGGTTTCATCGCCTGTCGCATCCGATCATGGGGGCAGAGGACTTTGCCTATATCCTCGAAAAGGTGCCGGGGGCGATGTTCTTCCTTGGCGTTGCTCCTTCCGAAGCGGACCCGGCGAGTTGCTGCGGCATCCATTCGCCGCGCATGATGGTCGATGAAAGCGTGCTTCCGGTGGGGACGGCCTTGCTTGCCGGGTGTGCCGAGCGGTTCCTCGGGCACGGGTTTGCCTGAGGGGCGCGGCCAGACTGGCAATTCCGGGGCGGGATGACTATCTGGCGCCCGAACGGAGGAATTCATGGCAACCACCCACAAGACCCGCATGCTTATCATCGGTTCCGGCCCCGCCGGTCTCACTGCCGCGATCTATGGCGCGCGCGCAGGCATGGAGCCGATCGTGGTGCAGGGGCTTCAGCCGGGCGGGCAGTTGACCATCACCACGGACGTCGAGAACTATCCCGGTTTCCGCGACGTGATCCAGGGCCCCTGGCTGATGCAGGAAATGCAGGCTCAGGCCGAGCATGTGGGCACCCGGATGCTGTGGGACACGATCACCGAGGTGCAGTTTGACGGCTGGCCGTTCCGCGCCATCGGCGACAGCGGCGACGTTTATGAAGGCGACGTGCTGGTGATCGCGACCGGCGCGCAGGCGCGCTGGCTGGGTGTGCCGGGCGAACAGGAAATGTCGGGCAAGGGCGTTTCGGCCTGCGCCACTTGCGACGGCTTTTTCTATCGCGGCAAGAAGGTCGTGGTGATCGGCGGCGGCAATACCGCAGTCGAGGAAGCGCTCTATCTTACCAACCATGCCAGCGAAGTCGTGCTGATCCATCGTCGCGATTCGCTGCGTGCTGAAAAGATCCTGCAGGATCGCCTGTTCGCGCATCCCAAGGTCAGCGTGCTGTGGAACAAGGCGGTCGAGCGTTTCGCAGGTGAAACCGGGCTCCAGACGGTCGAACTGGTCGATACCGTGACCGGCGAAAAGTCGCAGGTGGCGACCGACGGCGCGTTCGTCGCGATCGGCCATGCGCCCGCGACCGACCTGTTCAAGGGCAAGCTGGAACTCGATGCATCGGGCTATATCGTTGTCGAGGCTGGAACGCCCCGTACCGCGATCCCCGGCGTTTTTGCGTGCGGCGACGTCATGGACCACACCTATCGTCAGGCGGTGACGGCGGCGGGAACCGGCTGCATGGCCGCGCTCGATGCCGAACGCTTCCTTGCCGAGCGCGATTTCGAAGCCGCGAAAGGCTGAGGCCTGAAACGCCCTAGTGTCTCGAGGCCGTAGCCTCGATCAGACGTTCGAACAGCCAGTCGCCCGCGCGGCTGGCTGTTGCTTCATCATTGGCAAAGCTGTGGCTGCTGCTGTCGTGAAGAACGACGCGGGGATCATCGGCGGGCCAGTCGGACAGGAAGCGCTGTCCGACGCGATCGCCCTTGGCGACCAAGATCGTTGTTGGGCCCCCGAACGCGGCAAGGCTGTCGTGTAACAAGGCGGCCAGCGCCGAGGTCGTCTGCTCGCCATCATGGCCGCTGGCATGGACCAGGCCGCGAGCCAGCCGGCCCAGGTTGACGCGCCCGGTCAGCAGGCGAAGGAGCGCGCGCGGATCAGCCAGACGGCGAAGGTAGCGCTGTCGCAAGGCTTGCGGGGAATGGGTGATCGCCTCGGCATCCTCGACCGTCTCGTCGATGGTCCAGGGATTGGCGAGCACCAGTCCGTCGAACCCGCCGGTCGGCCCATTCGCCAAGGTTGCCGCATGAAGCATCAGGCTGCTTGCTGCATCGCAGGTGCCGAAACCGATGACCCGGCGCAGGCCGGGCTGGGATGTGCGAAAGGCGGCGAGCGCGGCCGCAATGTCGTCGCGCGATCCCCGCCACGACGCATTTTCGCCCTCGCTGTCGCCGACCCCGCGCCGATCGAAGCGGAACACCGGCACGCCTGCTTCCTCGGCAAGACGATCGGCGAGGTGGGCTTGTCCGGCAAAGGACCCGGCGCGGATTTCGTTGCCGCCCGAGACGATCAGCAATCCGGTGCTGCCGTGCGCATTAGCGCAATCGAGCATCCCGTGCAGCATGGCCCGCGCGCAGGGAAAGGGGATGGCCCGGCGGCTCATGCGTCGAATTCCTCTGCCACGATTTGCGCAAGCCGCACCGATTGCGCGGCATCCTCGCCCGGTTCGGCGCGCAACCACAACGCGCTTCCGCCCAGTTCGGTCATGCGGATCTCGCGTTGCCCCTCGTCGAGCGGACGGGCGCTTTCCAGCCCCGCGACAAGAGCGGGGCCGAGGTAATACCCGGCCAGCTCGATCCCTTCTTCGCGTCCTTGTGCAAGCAAAGTGGCGCTGTCTTCGTGCCGTCCGGCTTCACGCGAGGCGAGCACGCGCGTGCGCAGCATTCGCCGCAGCAAAGTTGCGCCCATGACCGGTTCGAGCACCCATCCGGGCAGCGTGTTGGGAAAGACGAGCGCCCCGCCGCGCAGGGCGAGGACACGGTTGGCGGCAAAGTGACGGGCGGCCAGCGCCATGGCGGTACGCCAGCCGTGGAGGCTTTGCGCAGAAAAGCTCTGAAGGCTTTCGTTGGTGCCGGGCAGGTCGGGCAGGAAGCTGTCGATCCCGCGCGCATCGAGTTCGCGCATGGTCGTTGCCAACATGCGCCGGGTCCTGTTCATCTCTTCCAACAACGGCGGCACGATCAACAGGCGGCGATCCCGTCCGCGATCGAATGACAGCGCGAATTCGACGCTTTGTCCCGTCGGTCCGGGGCAGGGCCAGGAATCGATCAGCAGCCGCATTGCGCGCGGACGAAATCGAGCAGGGTGCCGTAGGTCTCGAGCGTTTCGGCACTGATCGCGTCATCGTCGAGGAACAGGTCGAAACGCTCTTCAATCGCACCGAACAGCGTGGCGATCGCCATGGAATCGAGCTCGGGAATGGCGCCGAACAAGGGGCTGTCGGTCCCAAGCGCCGCAAGCCTTGCGGTCCCAAGCGCCAGCACGGCGTCGAGCACTTCGCGCAAGGCGAGATCGGGAGAGGATACAGCGTTGTCCAAGCGCGTGGATTTCCTTGCTTATCGCCCGATCGCCTTATGCGGCCGGTCGGTTCCGAACAAGTCGGGCGATGGTAGGGCGGCAAAATCGCGGGGGCGCAGAAGCCGCCGTGCGCAGAGGCGGGCAAGGCGGGGCCAATGCGCCAGGGCACGGGGATGAAAGGCTTCGAGCCGATAGCGCGGGCGGACGTCTTCGGTCCAGTCTCGCTTGTAGGGATCATCGCCGGTGCCGAAGTCGACCATGGCGACGCGATCCTCGTCGAACGCCATGGCGAACAGGGCGTGGCTGAGCAGGGTTCCCGGTGATTGGGCACGGGCGCGGTCGTCGTGGGCGAGCTTGTGGATGTACGCGGTTCCGTTTTCGACGGTCCAGAACTGGGCCGCAACGGGCTGGCCGTCGATCGTCGCAAGGCCGATCCGCAAGCGTCCCGCTGCTGCCTCGGCCATGGCAAAGCGGCGCAGGAACGCGGGCTGGCCTTCTTCGGGTTTCCAGCTCCGGGCATAGACCGCCTCATAGGCGGCCCAGTCGGCAGCCAAGTCGGTGGCCGAGAATTCGCGGGAGATGCGGATCGCGACACGCCCCTTGCGCTGCTTGCGCCGGACCGTTTCGCGCAGGGCGCCGGGACGCTGGGCCCACCACGTTGCGAAATCGCGGCCGCGTGTCGAAACGATATGGTTGCTGTCGGTCTGGCTCAACCAGCCGATCCAGCCTGCCTTGCGGGCGGCCGTGAGCATGATCGCGGCTTCCGATCGCGGCAGGGGGGCGAACGACAAGGCGCCCTCGCGCGCAAGGTCGCCAAGGATGGCGGCCAGCAGCGGCGCACCATCCGCCGTCCAGTAGGGCCGGGCGATGAAGCTGTACCAGTTCGCCATTGCGGAGAGCCCGAGGCGGTCGCGGCAGAGCGGCAGCGCGGCTACCGCATCGCCCTCGCGCGCAACGGCGAGGAATGACGGACTTGGGGCAAGGCATTCTTCGCCCAAAAGGCGGAACCAGTCGAGCCGATCGAACGGCGTCGTGCGCGGCCCGGCTGCGAAAAGCGCGGCAAGGGCGGGGTCTGCTTGCGCTTGCGCGAGATCGGCGTGATAGACCCTGTGCAAACCCCGAGTTCCTGCCTGTCCTGTTGCCCCATTCGTCACGGAGCCTTGCCGCTTGCCCCGGATACCGGATCCCGAACCACGGCCGCTCGACCATCTCGCCCTTTGCGGGGCTGATGATGCCCCGGCATTGGTGCTGGCTGGGCAAGTCATGGACTACGCCGGGTTAAATCGACGTATAGGCCAGCTTGCCGGTTGGTTGGCAAGCGTGGCCGGTACCGGATCGGGCGCGAGGGTCGCCACATGGTTGCCCAAAGGCGAGCTTGCCGCGCTGATGCCGCTGGCGGCGGCGCGGGCAGGGTTGGTCCATGTGCCGATCAATCCGCTGCTCAAGCGGGCGCAAGTCGCGCATATCGTGGGGGATGCGGGGGCGGTCCTGCTGATCGCCAATGCCGGACGGCTGGCGACGCTTGAGCCGGGGGATTTCGGCGAAGCCATTGCGATCGAGGATGGTGAGGTCCTTGCCGTGCTCGATGCGGCGCCCATTCTGCCTCCGTCCTCGGCATTGCCCGACACGCTGGCGGCACTGCTCTATACCAGCGGGTCAACCGGGCGTCCCAAAGGGGTGATGCTCAGCCACGCCAATCTCTGGCTGGGCGCCGTGAGCGTCGCGCATTACTTGCGCCTTGCCGCCGATGACCGGGTTCTGGCGGTGCTGCCTTTCTCGTTCGACTATGGCCAGAACCAGTTGCTCTCGACCTGGTATGCCGGGGCTGCGGTGGTGCCGCACGATTACCTGCTCCCGCGCGATCTGGTGCGGGCGGTTGCGCGGCATGGGATCACGACGCTCGCGGGGGTTCCGCCCTTGTGGCAGCAACTGGCCGGGCTCGACTGGCCGGACGAGGCGGTGCGGGGAATGCGGCGTCTGACCAATAGCGGCGGCGCCTTGCACGAAGGGCTGGTGCGGCGTTTGCGGGAACTGTTCCCGACGGCTGACCTTTACGCAATGTACGGGCTGACCGAAGCGTTTCGGTCGACCTTTCTCGATCCCGCGCTGATCGACGATCATCCGACTTCGATCGGCAATGCCATTCCCTTTGCCGAAGTCATGGTGGTCCGCGATGACGGTACGCAGGCCGGTCCCGACGAAGAGGGCGAGCTTGTCCATGCCGGGCCGCTGGTCGCGCAAGGCTATTGGCGCGATCCCGTTCGTACCGCCGAGCGGTTTCGTCCGGCTCCCGTGTTTTCTCGCGTGGGAGGCATGGCCGTCTGGTCGGGAGACCGCGTTCGTCGCGATGGCGAAGGGCTTCTCCATTTCGTCGGACGCCGCGATGCGATGATCAAGACCGCCGGAAATCGTGTCAGCCCGCAAGAGGTGGAGGAGGCCGCCCTTGCGACGGGACTGGTCGGAGATGTCGTCGCGCTCGGGTTGCCAGATGACGCGCTGGGGCAGGCCATTCATCTCGTCGCGTGCGGCGTGGGTGACAGCGCGGCCGTGATCGCGGCGATGACGCGCACCTTGCCCAATTTCATGGTTCCCCGCGCGGTTCACTGGCGCGAGCGTCTGCCGGTCAATCCCAACGGCAAATGCGATCGCGAGGGGCTTTACCGGGAATTATCGGCTTTGCTCGATAAGGTCCGATCATGACGCTGTCCGAGAAACCGATGGGGCCGATCCCGCCCGGCTATGTCGCGCATCATGGCGAGCTGGTCATTGCCGGGGTCGGTGCGCGCGATCTGGTCGCAAGTGCGGGCGGGACGCCGCTGTTCGTTTATGACGCGGGCCGGATTGCCGGGCGCGTGGCGGCCTTGCGCGCCGCGATGCCGTCGGAGCTGGGCATCCATTATGCGGTCAAGGCCAATCCCTTTGCGCCTTTGCTCGCGTTCATGGCCGGGCATGTCGATGGGTTCGACATCGCATCGGGCGGTGAACTCGCTCTGCTGACATCGGTGGGCATTTCCGGCGCCCGGATCGGCTTTGCCGGACCGGGCAAGCGTGACGGGGAAATGGTCGAGGCAGTGAAGGCCGGGGTCACGCTGCATCTTGAATCGCCACGCGAACTCGACCGGGCGATCGAGGTTGGTGCGCGTCTCGGCATTGCGCCGCGGCTGGCGATCCGGGTCAATCCCGATTTCGAACTGGCGGGCGCAGGCATGCGCATGGGCGGAGGCGCCCGACCATTCGGGATCGACGCGGATCAGGTCCCCGATCTCGTCCGGCGGATCGTCGCGTCCGGGGCCGAGTGGCGCGGCTTCCACGTCTATGCGGGAAGCCAGTCGCTCGACAGCGAGGCGATTGCCGCTGCCCAAGCGGCAACGATCGATTGCGTGGCCCGGCTGGCCGACGCAGCTGGTGTCGCGGTGCCGGTGTGCAATCTGGGCGGTGGTTTTGGCATTCCCTATTTCCACGGACAGCACCCGCTAGACATCGACAGGATTGGTGCCGAACTGGCCGAAAGGCTGGCATCCTTGCCCGCGTCGCTCGCGCAGACACGCTTCGTTCTCGAACTGGGGCGCTGGCTGGTCGGTGAAGCGGGGGTCTATCTCACCGAAATTCTCGATCGCAAGATCAGCCGGGGCGAGACGTTCCTCGTCGTCGATGGCGGGTTGCATCATCAGCTTGCCGCCAGCGGGAATTTCGGCAGCATCATCCGTCGCAACTATCCGTGTGCCGTCGCCACCCGTTTTGCCGCTCCGGCCGAGGAAGTTGCGCATGTCGTGGGGTGCCTGTGCACGCCGCTCGACCGTCTTGGCGACGCGCTTGCCTTGCCGCACGCGGAACCCGGCGATCTTGTAGCGCTGTTCTGTGCCGGAGCTTATGGGGCCAGTGCGAGCCCGTCGGAATTTCTGGGACATGGCCCCGCGCGGCAAGTATTGGTGGGGCACGAGGACGAAATTCCTGGTCTTGGTGCATGATCCGTTCTTGCGATCTGTCCTGAAACAGGACGATCTTGCGGTGCGGGGTGGTTTCCGCTTGCCAGCGGGGCCGGGGGGGAGAAGAGTCTAAACGGTATCTTCACCCTTTTTCCCCATATCGGACCGTAGATGTTCGTCTCTCCCGTCTCATTGCAAGACAGTCGGGACAACCGGATCCGGTAGAGATCCGAGCAGGGGATCGATGGGGCGGCAAGCGCGTTTGCAAAGGATGGTCGATGTCGAGCAATGTCCACTCTGACGGCTTTGGACGCGCGGTGCGTCGGGGCAGCGCCGTGGCCATGACCGCGACGGTTGCGGCTGCCCTGACCCTGTCGGGCTGTTCCGGTTCGCGTCCTACCGCGCAGTTGCCTCCGGCCTCGTTCGTCGCGCTGCAGGAAGGGCCGGGCGAGGACTATGTGATTGGCCCGCTCGACGATCTGACCATCTTCGTCTGGCGCAACCCGGAACTGGGCGCGAATGTGCAGGTGCGCCCCGATGGCCGCATCACGACGCCGCTGATCACCGACATGCCTGCCGTGGGCAAGACGCCCTCGATGCTCGCCGAGGACATCCGGCTGCAGCTTTCGCAGTATATTCAGGAACCTATCGTCTCGGTCATCGTCAACAAGTTCTCGGGCACGTATAGCCAGCAGGTCCGCGTGGTCGGTGCTACCGAAAAGCCCGCCTCGCTGCCCTATCGTGCCAACATGACCTTGCTCGATGCGATGATCGCGGTCGGCGGCCTGTCGGAATATGCGGCGGGCAACCGTGCCCGGCTGGTCCGGTTCGACAAGCAGACCGGCAAGCAGAAGGAATACGCGATCAAGATCAGCGATCTTCTGCGCAAGGGTGACACGCGCGCCAATGTCATGCTGATGCCGGGCGATGTGATTATCATCCCCGAAAGCGCGTTCTGAACGGCGGGGCGGGGATGGCCAGTCTTCAGGATCAATTGCGCATTGCGCTGTTCAGTATCTGGAACCGGCGCTGGCTTGCGCTCGGGGTAGCCTGGCTCGTCTGTCTGGGCGGTTGGCTGATGGTCACGACCATTCCCAATCAGTACGAATCGCATGCCCGCATTTTCGTGCAGCTCGACGATGTGCTGTCCGACCAGATCGGCATCGGCGCGGATCGTCACCGCGACATCGATCGCGTGCGGCAGACGCTGACCAGTGCGGTCAATCTGGAAAAGGTCGTGCGCGCGACCCGTCTGGGCGAAAAGGTTTCCACCGAAAAGCAGATGGAAGGCGCGGTTGCGTCGCTGTCCAAGGCTGTGAAAGTCACGAGCCAGCAGGACAACCTGTTCGAGATCGCCGCGACTTCGGGCAGCGGGGGATATACCGACGCGCAGAACGCCAAGCTTGCGCAGGACATCGCGCAGAAGATGATCGACATCTTTCGCGAGGAAAACCTGGCGGGTGGGCGCGGCGAGATGAGCGACACGCTCGCCTTCATGGACCAGCAGCTTGCCGATCGTCAGCGCGACCTCGAAGCCGCCGAGCAGAAGCGCCAGCAGTTCGAGGCGAAGAACCCGGCAGCCGCGCAAGGGGCGGGCACTGTCAGTGCCCGGCTCGAAGCCACGCGGGGCGAATTGCGCGGGGTCGAATCCGATCTCATCGCCGCCGAAGGCGCGCTTGGTTCGATCAACGGGCAATTGGCCTCCATTCCTCCGACGATCGCTATTCCCGGGACGAGCGGCGGGGCCAAGGGCGCCTTGGCGCAGGCTGAAGTGGACCTTGGCGCCATGCGCGCGCGGGGCCTGACCGACAGCCATCCTGACGTCATCGCGCTCAAGGCGCAGATCGCACAGCTCACTCGCGCGGCGGCGAGCGAAGGCGGACACGGCGGCACGCCCAATCCTGCCTATTCCTCGCTGCAATCGATCAAGGCGGACCGGCAGGCGAGCGTCGTCGCGCTGCAGGCGCGCAAGGCTTCGCTTGAGCAGGACATTACCCAGCTCACGACGCAGCAATACAGCGAACCGGCGGTCGCGGCCGAAGCCTCGCGGATCAATCGAGACTACGACGTGCTCAAGGAACAGTATGACAAGCTGCTGCGCGACCGCGAAGCGCTGCGTCTGCGCGGGCAAGTCGAGAACGAACGCGATGCGATCAAGTTCGAAGTGATCGACCCGCCGACCTCGCCGCGCGGACCGTCTGCCCCCAATCGTCCGTTGCTGCTGATGGCGGTGCTGGCGGTCGGGATCGCTGCGGGTTGCGGTGTCGCTTATGCGGTCGGCTATCTGCGCGGCAGCTTCGGCACGACGGCGCAGTTGGAACGGGCGGTCGGATTGCCGGTCCTTGGATCGGTGACGCTGGCCCTGACCCATGCCGGTCGCGTGCAGCAGTGGCGGCAGGTCAAATGGTTCGGTGGCGGTGTCGCCGGGCTGGTGCTGGTGCTGGCGGTCTTGCTGGCGCTTGAATTCATGAAACGCCGTCTGGTGGCCTGAGCTGACGAGCAAGGAGGCACGTGAAGCGATGACCGACCAGACCCGCATCCCCCAGGGCAAGCCTTCGCGCCCTGCTCATCCGCGCCGTCGCAAGTCGGGGGCGCCCTCGCTGATCGAGCGGGCGGGGGGAGCCGAAAGCTGGCTGCATCTTTCGACGCCCGTCGCGCCGTTGCCGCCGGTCGCCGAGCCGATCCCGACCGAGCCGGTTGCGCGTCCCCAGCCTGAACTTCGGCCTGAATTTCAGCCTGCACCCCAGACGGCTCCTGAAGTCATGCCCGCGCCTGAGGCAAAGCCAGCGCCGGTCGCGCTTGATGTGCCGTTGCCCGGACCGGGGCCGTTCCAGTCGCTCCACGCCGATTTTCCAGCGCCCGCCCTGCAGACCCAGACGCAGACCGGGGTTGCGGTGTCGGGTATCGAAGGGCGCCCGGCCACGCAGGTCTTTCGCGGCACGTTCCATGCGATCGATCGACGTCACTTGCGCGAACAGGGGCTGCTCGAGCCCGAAGGCCCGGTGACCGGGCTTCTCGAAGAATTCCGCATCATCAAGCGGCAATTGCTGCTGGCTGCGGCTGAATCGCGGGCCGGACGCGGATTGCCGCGCGGTGAGCGCATTCTGGTTTCCTCCGCCTTGCCCGGCGAGGGCAAGACGTTTTGCGCGGTCAATCTGGCGCTGTCGATGGCGGCGGAAAAGGATACCGAAGTCCTTCTGGTCGATGCCGATTTCGCCAAGCCTTCGGTGCTTTCGACACTGGGGCTTCCCGGTGGTCCGGGGCTGCTCGATGCGTTGTCCGATCCGCAGGTCGCGGTCGAGGATTGCATTCTTGGCACCGACATTCCCGGCCTGTTCGTCCTGCCTGCGGGCAATGCGAGCGGTGTGGATACTGAATTGCTGGCTTCGGCGCATACCAGTCAGGTGCTGGCCCGACTCACGGCGCATTCGCCCAACCGGATCGTTATTTTCGACAGCTCGCCGGTTCTGGCCGCATCACCTGCCAGCGAACTGGCACTGCATGTCGGACAGACCGTCATGGTGGTGCGCGCGGACATGACCGGTGAAGCGGCTCTGCGCGATGCGATCAATCTTCTTTCGGGTTGCGCGGACATCAAGCTGTTGCTCAACGCCACGCGGTTTTCACCGACCGGGCGGCGGTTCGGCACGTATTACGGGTACAAGGAATAAGTCACATGCGGGGGCTCCACCACAGCATTGCCGGAAGGCACGCGCTGATGGCGCTGGCTCCACTGTGTCTGGCGGGGACGGCGCTTGCCCAGACGACAGGCACAGCTACCGGCGGAACCTTGTCGTACGGCTCGACCGGGCTCGGCGACGACACCGTGACGGGCGAAGGCGACGGCACTTCGGCAGCAAAGCAGCCCCATGCCCCCGGAGGTCGCCCCGGCTCGCCGATCAAGCCGCAACGCCGCACGAAGATCCGCCCTTATCTGGAAGTCGATCAGGACCTCCTTGCCGAACTCACCCCTTATGACGACGTCGTGACTTATACGACGCTGGCCGCGGGTGCGGATGTCAGTTTCGGCGGGCGCCGGACCGAAGGCGCCGCCTCGATCCGCTACGAACATCGCTTTTTCGAAGCGGGCGCGCACGGTGGCTCGGACGCGGTCTCGGGGCTTGCCCGGGTCCGGCGCGAGATCCTGCCGCGAACGCTCTATTTCGAAGTCGGTGGCCTTGCCGCCCGGACCGGGTTCACGCCGACCGGGGGTACTTTGCTCAACACGCTCGCCAACAACGGTTCGACCGGACAGATCTGGTCGGTCTATGGCGGCCCGGCGCTGACCACCCATGCCGGGGTGGTTGCCATCAATGCGGGGTACAGCGTCGGCTATACCGAGATAGGGTCGCTGCATTCCTATGTCCCGGCAAGCGGCGGCGGCGCGCTTGACGTCTTCGATCACTCGCTGTCGCAGCAGGGCTCTTTGTCAGCGAGCGTACGACCGGGAATGGTGCTGCCGTTCGGGTTTGGCGTGAACGGGGGCTATCTGCGCGAGGATGTCTCCAATCTCGATCAACGTCTGCTGGACTGGCGCGCAGGCGTTCAGCTTGTTCAGCCGCTGACGCGATCGCTGGCGCTGGTAGGGGACATCGGTTGGGAGCGTGTCGAGGTGTCGCAGCGCGATGCCGTGCGCGACAGTTCGGGTAATCCTGTGGTCGGGGCCAATGGGCGTTATGTCACCGACATGACCCAGCCGCGCAAGATGGCCTATGAAACCGACGGACTGACCTGGGACGTCGGGGTCATGTGGCGGCCCAGCCGGCGGACCAATGCGTCGTTCTATGTCGGTCACCGCTATGACAGCATGACCTATTACGGGTCGTTTTCGTACAACCCGGACCGGCGCAGTTCGCTGACGGTTTCGGTCTATGACGGGATTTCCGGTTTCGGCAGCAGCATCGGCAATGCGGTGCAGCAATTGCCGACCGATTTCGAAGTGTCCCGCAATCCCTTTACCGGGGACATCGGCGGCTGTGCTGTTGGCACAAGTAGCGGCGGTTGCGTCAATGGCGTGCTCGGTTCGGCAGCGTCGTCGATTTTCCGCGGGCGCGGCGTCAATATTGCCTATGGAACGCAGTTCGGACACGTTCACGCAATGGTCGGCGCGGGATATGCATGGCGTCGCTATATCGCTGCGTCGGGCACGGTGCTGGCCGAGGCGAACGGGCGCGTCGATCGCAACTGGTACCTGACCGGAGGCATTTCCGGCCCCATTGATCAGCGATCGAGCTATGGGCTGACCGCGTTCGGCGCGCTTTATCGCAGCGACCGGGTTTATGCGGGCGACGCGGCGAACTGGGGGGTGATCGGTTCTCTCAACCGTCAGTTCACCGAAAAGTTGCTTGGCACGGCTTCGCTCGGCATCGAGGGTGTCAATCGCCAGCTGACGCCGGACGAACTTGATATCCTTGCCCGGCTTGGGCTTCGCTACATCTTCCGCTAAGGGGCAAATTTCGATGTACGATCAATTCTATGGCTTCAGCGGACGCCCGTTCCAGCTTGCCCCCGACCCGGAATTCTATTTCGAGAGCCTCACGCATCGCAAGGCGCTGTCCTATCTCGGCTATGGTCTTGCGCAGGGGGAGGGCTTCATCGTCATCACCGGCGAAGTCGGTGCGGGCAAGTCGACGCTGGCGGCCCACCTTGTGGCCTCGATCGATCGCCAGCGGTTGACCGCCGCCCAGATCGTTACCAGCCGTCTCGATGCCAATGAACTGGTCCGGCTGGCAGCGCAGGCTTTCGGTATCGTTGCCCCTTCGGCCGAAGCCGCGCTCGATAAGGCCGCCGTGCTCGGCATGCTCGAGGAATTCCTGCAGGAAGAAGCCCGCGCCGGACGCCGTTCGCTCTTGATCGTGGACGAGGCGCAGAATCTTTCGATCCAGGCGCTCGAAGAATTGCGGATGCTGTCGAACTTCCATCTCGGCTCGCACCCGCTGCTTCAGATCGTCCTGCTCGGGCAGCCCGAATTTCGCGAGCTTCTGGCCGAACCCGCGCTTGAACAGCTGCGCCAGCGGGTGATCGCGACGCACCATCTCGAAGCGATGGAAGCCGATGAAGTCGGCCCCTATGTCGAACACCGGCTCAAGCATGTCGGCTGGAGCGGGCGTCCCGCGTTCGGGCCGGGCGTCTATGAGCGCCTTGCCGAAGCGAGCGGCGCCGTGCCGCGCCGGATCAACCAGCTCGTCAATCGGCTGCTCCTGCTTGGATCGGTCGAAAAGGCGGACATGCTCGACGTCGACATGCTCGAGGAAGTGATCGCTGATCTCGCCGGCGACGAGGGCGTGGTCGAGGCTTCATCGCCGGGGCATGTGGACGAAGCCGCGCCGGAACCCTCGTCCAATGCGGCGGCCGCCGTTGCGGTCGAAGCTGCAAGCCCTGAACTCCAGGTGATGATCGCGGCAGAACTGACCCGCGTCCTTGCCCAGCGCGACGAACAGATCGCCGAATTGCAGCAGGCCGTCATGGAACTGGCCGAAATGCGCCCTTCCGAAGCAGTGGCCAGCCCGCCCGAGCCCGATCTCGAACCCCTGCTTGCCGCGATCGTCGATCTCACGCGCCGTATCGAATCGCTCGAAACGCGGACCAGCGATCAGAACGAGGCGATCCGCCATGTCCTCACCATGCTGATCGAGTGGCTGGAAAGCGAAAACGCGACGGCTCGCGCGGCCTGACGCAAACGATGAAGGGGCTTCGGTGATGCCGCCAGCACCCGTCAACGGCCTGTCGGTCGATGTCGAGGACTGGTTTCAGGTCGGCGCGTTCGAGCATGTGATCGATCGCGCGGACTGGGACCGCCTCGACCTTAGAGTCGAGCGCAATTGCGACGTCATCTTGCGTATGTTCGCCGACGCGGGCGTGAAGGGAACGTTCTTCACGCTGGGTTGGGTGGCGCAACGGTGCCCGTCGATGATGCGCCGGATCGCGGGCGAGGGGCACGAGATCGCCAGCCACGGCTGGGACCATGCGCGGGTCTTCACTTTCGATCGCGACGGTTTTGCGCACGACCTGATCCGCGCTCGCGACGTGTTGCAGGACATTACCGGTTGCGCGGTCATCGGCTATCGCGCGCCGAGTTTCTCGATCGATGCGCGCACGCCCTGGGCTCATGAAGTGCTGGCCGAGCAGGGCTATCGCTATTCCTCCAGTGTCGCGCCGATTCATCACGACCACTATGGCTGGCGCGAGGCTCCGCGCTTTGCCTTCCGTCCGGTTGCCGGGGCCGATCTGGTCGAAATTCCGGTCACGACGGCCGAGTTGGCCGGACGTCGCATGGCGGCGGGTGGAGGCGGTTTCTTTCGTCTCCTGCCTTATGCGGTGTCGCGTTGGGCCATCGGGCAGGTCAATCGCGCCGGACATCCTGCGCTGACCTATTTCCACCCGTGGGAAATCGACCCCGGCCAACCGCGTGTCGCCGATGCGCCGCTGCGCTCGCGCTTGCGCCATTACACCCGGCTCGACGCGATGGCGGGGAAGCTCAAGCGCCTGCTTTCCGATTTTCCGTGGGGACGCATGGATCGTCTGGCCGCAATCGAGGCGGAGCGCCTCGCATGACCGTGCACAGCATGCCCGTGCGCTCGCAGGTGCGCCTTGCCGATGCCGGGGATCGCGGCGCAATCGCGCGTTTTCTTGCCCAAGCGCCGGACGCGACGGCCTTTCATCGGCTGGAATGGCTCGAAGCGGTCGAGCGGGCGAGCGGTCATCGCACTCATGTCCTGATGGTCGAGCACGATGAAGGAATCGGCGCGCTTCTGCCGCTTCATGCCGTGCATTCGCCACTGTTCGGGCGGGCCTTGGTATCGACCGGCTTTGCGGTCGGCGGCGGGGTCGTCGGCGATGCCGTCCATGTCGACGCGCTGGCACAGGGCGCAAGTGAACTCGCCTTGCGACTGTCTTGTCCAACGGTCGAATTGCGGGGCGGTCCCTTGCCCTCGGTAGAAGGGTGGCATGCCAAGACGGGTAGTCATGCCGGTTTCGTGTGCCCGCTGGCGCCCGACGACGAAGCGCAGTTGGTGGCGGTTCCACGCAAGCAACGCGCCGAAGTGCGCAAGGGCCTTGCCCATGCGATGGACATTCGCGTCGGAAGCGGGGCAGAGGATCGCGCCATGCATTACGCGGTCTATGCCCAGTCCGTCCGCAATCTTGGCACTCCGGTTTTTCCACGCGCCTTGTTCGAGGCCGTGCTCGACGCTTTTGGCGAGGACGCGGACATTCTGACCGTCCTTGCCGATGGACAGCCGGTAGCCTCGGTGCTCAGCCTTTACCATCGCGGTGCGGTGATGCCCTATTGGGGGGGCGGAATCTTTGCCGCGCGGGCCCTGCGCGCCAATGACGTCATGTATTATGCGCTGATGTGCCATGCCCGCCGCCGGGGCTGCGACCGCTTCGATTTCGGTCGCTCCAAGACCGACAGCGGCGCCTATCATTTCAAGCGGAACTGGGGGTTCGTGCCCGACCCGCTTGCCTATGCGCATTGGACGGCCGACGGCATGTCTCCGCGCGACGTCAATCCGCTCAGCCCCAAATATCAGGCGCGGATACGTTTGTGGCAGAAACTGCCGCTGCCGATCGCCAATGTGCTTGGCCCCTTCATCGCCAACGGGCTGGCGTGAACGGGAATGCCATGACGACGCAACCGGTCGGCGAAGTTCTGTTTCTGGCCCATCGCATGCCTTATCCGCCCGATCGCGGGGATCGCATCCGGTCGTGGCACATCCTGCACGCGCTTTCGGAACGGGCGCGAGTCCATGTCGGCTGCCTGATCGAGGGCGAAGCCGATCTGGCTCACGAACCCGTTCTGGCCCGAGTTTCGGCAAGCCATTTCCTGGCTCCACGCGCAAAGACCCTGCCGATTGCGGGCATGATGGCACTCGTGACCGGCCTGCCGGTCAGTGTGGTTGCCTTTTCCTCGCGCAAGCTCGACCGCTGGGTGCGCAAGCTGATCGCGACCCGTCCGATCGAGGCGATCTTCGTGTTTTCCGGGCAGATGGCGCAATATGTGCCGCGCGACTTTCGCGGACGGGTGGTCATGGATTTCGTCGACGTCGATTCCGCCAAGTTCGCGGCCTATGCCGACGGCGCGGGATCGCTCCCGCTGCGCTGGCTTTACCGTCGCGAAAACGTCCTGCTCTCCCGCTATGAGGAATGCGTTGCCCATCGCGCGGATGTTTCCCTGTTCGTGACGGCCGACGAACGACAGCTGTTCCTGTCGCGCCTGTCCGATCCGGTCGGGGTTTCGGTCGAAGTCATGCGCAACGGCATCGACGCCGACGCCTTTTCCGCAGACAACCGTTTGCCCGCTCCCGGCCTTGGCACGGGCGGGCCGCATATCGTCTTCACCGGGCAGATGGATTACGCTCCCAATGTCGAAGCGGTGCGCTTCTTCGCCGAAGAAGTCATGCCGATGATCGTCGGGCGTTATCCCGATGCGCGGTTCCATGTCGTCGGGCGCTCGCCGACGCCCGAAGTCCGTGCTCTGGAAGGACGGAACGGCACCCGGGTGACCGGAACCGTGCCCGATGTGCGCCCGTGGCTTGCCGGTGCGGACGTTGTCGTCGCACCCTTGCGCATTGCACGCGGGGTACAGAACAAGGTGCTCGAAGCCATGGCCATGGCGCGCGCGGTCGTGCTGACCTCGGGTGCGGCGACGGGAATACCGGCGCAGGACGGCGTGCATTTTGCCGTTGCAGATACTGCGGCGGCTCTGGCTGCCCGGACGATCGAGCTGATTGCCGATCCTGCACGGGCAAGCGCGATGGGTGGCGCTGCGCAAAGTCTGGTTCGCGAACAGGCGAACTGGCAATGCGCGCTGGCCGATCTTCCCCGTGTGATGGGGTGGGCCGATGCAGCCTGAGGCATTCGGGTCTCCTGCCGCGTTGCGGTCGTTGTCGCCGCTCTGGCGTGGTGCGCTTGCGCGCCTTGCCCTGTCGTGGGCCATGCTGGGGCTTCTGTTCTTCGGTGACTGGCGCGACATGGTCGGTCAGTGGTGGGGCAGTTCGACCTACAACCATATCCTGCTCGTTCCCCCCATCCTCGCCTGGCTGGTTGCGCAGCGGCGCGAGGAAGTTCTGCGCCTGTCGCCGCAGACCTGGTGGCCCGGGCTCGTGGTTTTTGCGGGCGCAGGGTTCTTTTGGCTGCTCGGCGATTTTGCGGGCTTGTCGCTTGCCCGACAACTGGGCGTGGTGGTCATGGCGCAGGCTTCGCTTGCCGTGGTCATGGGGCCAGAGGTTGTCGCGGGACTCTTGTTCCCCTTGTTCTACATGCTGTTCCTCGTTCCCGTCGGGGACGAGATGATCCCGTTCCTGCAGACACTGACCGCGAAGATCACCATGATCTTCCTTGGCATGGCCCATATCCCCGCTGCGATCGACGGGGTCTTCATCACGACGCCCGCAGGCTATTTCGAAGTCGCCGAGGCGTGTTCGGGGGTGAAGTTCCTGATCGCGATGATTGCCTATGGCGCGCTTGTCGCCAATGTGTGCTTTCTGCGCTGGCAACGGCGGGCGGCTTTCATGGCCGTCTCGCTTGTCGTTCCGGTCCTTGCAAACGGGGCAAGGGCGTTCGGCACGATCTGGATCGCGGGGTGGTACGGGATCGCCTTTGCTTCCGGGTTCGATCACGTCTTTTACGGCTGGGTCTTTTTCGCGGTGGTCATGGGCTTGTGCATGGCTGTGGGCTGGCGGTTCTTCGACCGTCCGATCCACGCACCGATGATCAATCCCGAGGCGATTGCGCGATGCCCGTTGGTGTGTCGTCTCAAGGCATTCTCGACAGGCCCGATGGTCGGACTTGGTCTTCTGGTAACGATTGCCGGGTTGTTCCTTGGCTGGGGTGCCATGGCCGAAGCACTCGCGGCGCCTCTGCCGGAACGGCTGGGCGCGCCGACGGTGCCGGGATGGCAACGCGTCGCACCGGCAGGGGGCTCAGTCTGGCTTCCCTTGCACGGGGGCGCGGATCGTCGTTTGCGCCTGACTTATCGGAACGCGGCGGGGCAGGCGGTGGACGTTTCCTTTGCGCTTTATGACCGGCAGGGGGAAGGACGCGAGGCTGGAGGGTTCGGGCAGGGCGCCTTGCCGCCCAATACCCGATGGGCCTGGGAGCGCGCGGGGCCCGCATTCGGCACGGGCAAGAGCGACATCGTTCAGGCGCCTGGCCCCGAGCATCGCTGGTGCGTCACCTGGTACAGGAGTGGCGAGCTGCTAAACGGCAGCAACCTTGCCCTGAGGCTGCATGTCATGGCCGATCATCTGCTGTTGCGGCGTCGTGCGACATCGACTCTAATCGTATCGGCAAGCGACAGGGGCGCGGCCGATCCGGTCGTCGCGATCCGGGCCTTCCTCGCCGCGACCGGGCCGGTCGATGCATGGATGGACCACCTGTCCGGACAGCGATAGGAAGGGGCGCGCCATGTGCGGCATCGCCGGGATTTTTCATTGCGAAGGCCAGAAGCCCGTCGATCCGGCACGGATCGAGCGCATGCTGGCAGCAGCGCCCCATCGCGGTCCCGATGGCCGGGGTACCTGGACAGCGCCGGGGGTGGGGCTCGGACACTTGCGTCTGGCGATCATCGACCTTGCCGGATCGCCGCAGCCGATGGCATCGAGCGATGGCTCCGTGATGCTCGTCTTCAACGGAGAAATCTATAATTTCCGTGAGTTGCGTCGGGAATTGCAGGCGAAAGGCGCGGTTTTCCATACCGACGGGGACAGCGAAGTCATCATTGCCGCGTGGCAGCATTGGGGCGTCGACTGCCTTTCCCGGCTCCACGGCATGTTTGCCTTCGCGCTTTACGATCTTCGGCAAAAGACCTTGTTGCTGGCGCGTGACCGGCTGGGGGTAAAGCCGTTGATCACGGCGACCTTGCCCGACGGCAGCCTGATATTTGCCTCCGAACTCAAGCAGTTGCTGGCCCATCCTTCGTTGCGGAGAGATATCGATCCGCTCGCGGTGGAGGACTTCATGGCCTGGGGCTATGTTCCCGATCATCGCTCGATCATCCGGGGTGTGGAGAAGCTTCCGGCCGGGCACTATCGTTTGCTGCGCCATGATGTGCGCGCCTCGGCACCGGTGCAATGGTGGGATGTCGACTTTTCCGAGCGGTCGCGGGCAGGTGCCGCCGATCTCGGCGCCGAACTGTTGCACCGCTTGCGGGATGCGGTCACGTCCCGGATGACGGCTGACGTTCCTCTGGGGGCATTCCTGTCCGGCGGGGTCGACAGTTCCAGTGTGGTTGCGCTGATGGCGGAGGCCAGCCGGGAGCCGGTCAAGACCTGTTCGATCGGGTTCGATGTCTCGGCGCTCGATGAAACCGGGTACGCGAGCCGGATCGCCGAGCAGTTCCACACCGAACATTACGCGCGCACCGTCGGAACCGACGATTTTGCGATGATCGATCGTCTGGCTGCAATGTTCGATGAACCCTTCGCCGATGCTTCGGCCTTGCCGACATGGCGGGTGTGCCAACTGGCACGCGAACATGTGACCGTGGCGCTGTCGGGTGACGGAGCGGACGAGGCCTTTGCCGGTTATCGGCGGCAAGCGTTTCAGCATCGAGAAAGCCAGTTGCGTGACTGGTTGCCGCAGGCCGTGCGGGGGCCTTTGTTCGGTGCTCTGGGGGCGGCCTATCCGCCGCTCGCCTGGGCCCCGCGCCCCTTGCGGGCGCGGGCGACACTGCTCAGCCTGTCGCGCAGCAGCGAGGAGGGCTATGCGCGTGCCCTGACGATGACGCAGGCCGAAGTCCGCGATGTGCTCTACTCACCCGATTTCCGTCGGTTGCGCGGCGATTATCGGGCAGAGACGCCTTTTGTCGAGCTGATGCGGCGCGCGCCTGCGCGCAGCGGCCTCGACCGGGCGCAATATGCCGATCTCAAGTTCTATCTGCCGGGCGACATCCTGACCAAGACGGACCGCACGAGCATGGCGGTCAGTCTGGAGGCCCGCGAACCTTTGCTGGATCATCGCCTGATCGAATTTGCAGCTCGCCTTCCCGAGGGGCTGCGCGTGCGAGGCATGACCGGCAAGTGGCTGCTCAAGGACGTGATGCGGCGCTATCTGCCCGAAGACATCCTGTTCCGCCCGAAAATGGGTTTTGTCACGCCGATTGCGGCGTGGTTCCGGGGACCTCTGGCCGACAGCGCCCGCGCCATCGTTCGCGACGGCGTGCTGGCAAGAACCGGTTGGTTCGACATGAATGCCATCGCCGCCCTGATCGATGCGCACCAGTCGGGGCAGGCTGATACGAGCCGTTCGCTTTGGCAATTGCTGATGCTCGAAAAGAGCCTTGTTCACCTTTCCGCGGCCTGACGGGAATGCCTACTGGCGTGTCCATGAATTGGTAATTTTCGCAGTTTGGCAAAGGTTCTCTTGGTTGATAGTCGGTAACCGGAGTAAGGGGATGTCAACCAATTCGGATTAATCCGTCCAGTGAAGAGGACTGGCGCGAAACACCGATGCGGAAACTCCTGAGATCACCCCTGTGGCTGGCGCTGCTTCTAGCGCTTGCTCAGGCTGTGCCGGGAGCGAGCGAGCCATTGGCTCACATGTACTGGAACGTCGTCTACAAGCTTTGGCAGAATCCTGCGCCAAGCGATATTGTTATCGTGGATGTTGACGATATTGCAGATCAGGGTGTGGGGGCGCAGGCGCGTCTTCTCAACCTTGTGAGTCAGGCAAAAATCGCACGCCTGTTTGTCGATTTCAGAACTAATCCGGCGAGCCGAACTGATGTTAATGTGCTTCGCGCTGCGTTCGCCAAGCTACCCCGTAACGCATCTTTCGTGGTTCGCGGAAAAAAGCCGGACCGCTTTGATAGAGATGCATTTGAGTTCCCGGAAAAGTGGGAAGTTGGAAATCACCCCATTGTGATTTCGACTTGGATTGTTGATTTTGTATATTTTGTTCAACGTGGAACATATTCTGTAGAAGTTGATGGTGTCGAATATCCAAGTTTAAGTTCTGAGCTTTCGGGGAGAAGGGCTGGATTTCAATCCCAATATTTTCCAGATTTTTCTGTTGATCCGTTGCAGGTGTCGAAGATTTCTGCGTCTTCGATTTTATCCGGACGAACGCCCCTCTCGTCATTGGATGGCAAGAAGGTAATTTTATCTGCTTCTGGGTTGTCGGCATCTGAGCAGGGTGTTTCATATGGGTATTTTGGACACAGGCTTGCGTCGCCCGTATATTTTGACATTGCGGGAGTTTCTGCACTTAGGAGGCCATTCTCATTTAATTTGAGTGGGATTTTTGTATTATCAATTGCATTTATTTCCCTTATTATTGGGCATGCTTCGAGAAATGCCTGGATTAAGCTGTGTGCTTATGTGGGCGTGCTTGGTGTAGTATTCCTGCTGCCGGTCATTTTGCGCTGGGAAGGTTTGGTTTCCTATCCAGATACGGCAATGATCTGCGTGTTTGTGTTTGCTGCAGTCCGTCTTTGGCAAAAACGCACACGTCGTATTCAGCATACGAGCGTGTCAGGGCTCCCGAACATGCTGGCCCTTTCCGCCAGCACGCTTCCGGTCGGGCGCGATGTGATCGTTGCGGTGGTTGCCCGATATGAAGAGATGTTGGCGACCTTGCCTCACGATCTCCACGGAGAATGTGCCAAGCAGATCGCGCGACGTATCTCGGTGGGATCGGGTAGCGAGACCATCTACCATTCCGACGGTGGTCACTTTGCCTGGACCGAGGAAGCGCGCCCGCTTGACATGCAGCTCAGCCACCTGGAGGGGCTGCGCGCACTCTTCGCAACGCCGCTGCAGATCGGCCCACACACGTTCGATACCAATATCCATTTCGGCGTGGATCGAAATGAAGGTGTCGATGCGCCTACCCGGGTGAACAGCGCGCTTGCGAGCGCGAACGAGGCGCTCGCCAATGGACGGGCGATCGAACTGTTCGAAGCTCATCGCCTGGTCGAGGCGCCGTGGGAGCTGTCGCTGCACGCGCGCATCGACGAAGGTTTACGCAACGGCGACATCTGGCTCGCTTTCCAGCCGCAGTACGACATTGGGTCCGGGCGTATCTGTGGTGCCGAGGCGCTGATCCGCTGGAATCATCCGACGCGCGGTCCGATCGCACCCAATGCCTTCATTTTGCAGGCCGAGCGGGCAGGGCGGATCGATGCCTTGACGTATTGGGTGCTCGAAAATGCAATTACTGCAGCCCTCGCGATCAACGCGAAGGGCGAGCGGCTTCAGATGAGCGTCAATCTCTCGGCCCAGATGGTCGACAAGCCGGACCTCGTGCGGAACTTCTCGGATATCGTGTCCCGCCGAAAGATCGATCCGGGCCTGATCACGATCGAGGTTACCGAAACTGCCAGCCTTGGCAATCGCGCGGCCGCCTTCCATAACCTGAGCCAACTGCGCAAGATGGGCTTCCTGCTTTCGATCGACGACTTCGGCACGGGAGAGGCCAGTCTTGCCTATCTGGCGGATTTGCCGAGCGACGAGATCAAGATCGACCGTCGCTTCGTCGCTCGGATCATCGAAAGCGACCGCGATCGGGCGATCGTTGCCAGCACGATCCAGCTCGCCCATGCGCTTGGCCAGACCGTGGTTGCCGAGGGTATCGAGGATGCCTCGACACTGGCTCTGCTTAGGGATCTCGGTTGCGATCATGCTCAGGGGTATTATCTCGGCAAGCCAGAGGCGTTCGCTGGGTTCGAACGCCATTACGATGCCAGTCGGATGGCGAGACTTCGGGGAGTCTGATTTTCCCGATAGTTGCTGAGGAGCGGGGGGCGGAGTGGGCTCGTGATTGTCGAGTTCGAATTCCGTCATCTCCTCCGCAAGTCCACGGGATACGCCTTCTTCCTCTTGAATCGAATATTTCTCTCCGAATCATAAGGTTCGGGATGTCGGCTGTGGGTGCTGAAACGCTCCTCCCACGTGCTGCGCGCAATTGGGGGCAGCCGATGAGTCTCGAATTGGTACGCTCGTCGCTCCTTGCATTTTGCCCGATGCGAGCCACCGGCGCCCCTCTCCATGACCGCCAGCCGTAGTTAAAGTGGCGGATTTCCTCATCTGAAATGGCGGTTCTCTGCATTCGGGTCGCTGAATGCGGCACCGTCTCGAAGCGTCCTGGATACGATTGCGTGTGCAGGCATGCGACCTTCAGCAGGAAGGTAACTTCTTGTTAACCATTGGCGTTAGTGATATTGAAAGGTCCTCACGGTGGATGGAGGAAATTCAAATGTGGAAGTGGCTCTTTTTCTGATCACAAAAGCACTTTCGTGCTGAAGGAATTGATGGCAAGCGCTTGGAAACAGGCGGATTTGTCAGCCGCACAAGAGCGGAGAACAGAAGCCCATGCATTGCATGGGCTTCTTTCTTTTTGCGCTCCGAATGGTGTCCCAGTTCGAGTCGCTATGGTGGCTGTGGTGTCCGATCGCAGGGTGCGCAGGGGTGCTATCCTCGGTCTTCATGTCCGAGGATGCAGTCATCAGCGACGGCAGGAAGGTCAGTCTTCGCCGTGACCGAGAGCGAGGTAATCCTGGCTCTGCATTTCCATCAGTCGGCTGACCGTGCGGTCAAAGGCAAAGCGACCTTCGTCATCGCCGCCGCCGCTGTGATCGTAAAGGTTTGCCGGTTCGGCTGCAGCCGTCGCGATCAGCTTGACCTTGTGCTCATAAAGCGCGTCGATCAGGGTGATGAAGCGCATGGTTTCGTTGCGCCGTTCAGGCCCGAGCATGGGGATCGCGACGACGATGACCGTGTGATACTTCCGCGCGATGGCAAGATAGTCCGAGGCGCCGCGGGCTTCGCCGCAAAGGCGCTTGAAGCTGAAAACGCCGACGCCTTTCAGGCTCTTGGGGACGTGAAGCATGCGCCCGCCGCCGACATCGAGCTCGGCCGAGGGGACATTGGCGCTGTCTTCGGGCGGATAGTCGGTCAGGCGGAAAAAGGCCTCACGAACCTTTTCAGTAGCTTCCGGGCCGACCGGAGTGTGCCAGGTGCCGACCCCCTGCATGCGGTCCATACGATAGTCCGTGGGGCCGTTGAGCGTCAGGACGTCGAGCCGTTCTTCGATCAGGGCGATGAAGGGCAGGAAATGCTCGCGGTTGAGCCCGTTCTTGTAAAGGTCGCGGGGCGCGCGGTTGGACGTGGTGACGATGGTTACGTCGTGCTGGACGATCAAGGCCGTGAACAGGCGGCTCATGATCATGGCGTCGGCACTGTTGTTCACGACCATTTCGTCGAAAGCCAGGACGCGCGTTTCCGCAGCGATCGCGGCGGCGACGGGAAGGATGGGGTCGCCGCCTTCCTTCTTGCGCTCTTCCCGCAGCCGCGCATGCACGTCGAGCATGAACTCGTGAAAGTGGACCCGGTGCTTGGCCGTGACGGCAAGGTTGTCGTGGAACAGGTCCATCAACATTGACTTGCCGCGGCCGACGCTGCCCCACATGTAGACGCCGCGGGGCGAGGGAGCGGGTTTGCGTCCGAACAGGCGTCCTACGAGGCTGGTGGCAGGAACGGGATGTTCCAATTCCTGTTGCAGGCGATCGAGGCGCGCGGCTGCGGCGGCCTGTTCGGGATCCGGGCGAAGCTCTCCGGCAGCGACGAGTTGGGCATAACGGTCGGCAACGCGCATGTGTGGTGTCTCAACGTCCGGAAGGCTTGCGCACGGTGCCGTGGAACGCGGCGACCAGATGGCCTTCCTGTTCGACGATCCCGCGTACGAAGACGAGCCTCTTGGTTTCGCGCAGCACTTCGCTGACAGCGTCAAGGGGTTCGCCGACACGCCCGGCACCGATGAATTGTGTGGAAAGGTCCAGCGTGACCGAACCGGCCGCATCCCCATCGAGGATCAGCCGCATGCCCGCGAAAAGGGCAATATCGATCAGCGCGAGAGTGACGCCGCCATGAACTGCATCGAGCAGGTTGCTGTGGCGGCGTTCGGGTAGCATTCGCAGGCGGACGGCAGGGGTTCCTGCGGGTGTCTCTTCCTTGCGGACCAGCATCCGACCCATGACCTGCGCGTTGAAGCGAGTCTGGTCGGCCAAATTCCACGAATGCCAGCCGGGATGATCCGCGGCTGGCTCGTAGATGAAACCGGTGCCTGATGTGGTCACGACAGGGAACCGGGAAATGCGATCAGATCGCGCGTTCGGCCTGCATCTTCTTGATTTCGGCGATTGCGCGCGCCGGCGACAGGCCCTTGGGGCAGACGTTGGCGCAGTTCATGATCGTGTGGCAGCGATAGAGGCGGAACGGGTCTTCGAGTTCGTCCAGACGCTCCCCGGTCATTTCGTCGCGGCTGTCAGCCAGCCAGCGATAGGCCTGCAGCAGGATGGCAGGGCCGAGGAAACGGTCGGAATTCCACCAGTAGCTCGGGCACGAGGTCGAGCAGCAGGCGCACAGGATGCACTCGTAAAGGCCGTCGAGCTTTTCGCGCTGTTCAGGCGACTGGAGGCGTTCCTTGCCCGAGGGCGTGGGCGAAACGGTTTGCAGCCAGGGACGGATCGATGCGTACTGCGCATAGAAATGGGTGAAGTCGGGAACAAGGTCCTTGATCACCTGCATGTGCGGCAGAGGGGTGATGCGGATTTCACCCTTGAGGTCTTCGATCGCGGTCGTGCAGGCAAGCCCGTTGCGACCGTTGAGGTTCATCGCGCACGAACCGCAGATGCCTTCACGGCACGAACGGCGGAAGGTCAGCGACGGATCGAGTTCCGACTTCATCTTGATGAGCGCGTCGAGAACCATCGGGCCGCACTGGTCGAGATCGATCTCGAACGTGTCGTAGCGGGGGTTCTCACCGCTGTCAGGGTCGTAACGATAGACCTTGAACTTCCGGATGCGACCGTTGGTCGTCGCGGGGTGATGACGCGACTGGCCGGTGATCTTGGAATTCTTCGGAAGCGTGAAAGTCGCCATGTCCAAACCCTTCTTCGACGATCCGCCAACCCCGGGTCCATGCCGTCCGCGCAAATCCGGTCGGCTTGGCGCTACAGGCCGAAATTGGCCGACGCGCGGGGGAGTCGTATCTGACTAACTGTCATTCGCATTCGTCTGCACGCACGGGGTCATCTCGCGCGCGCTAACAACTGAGTCGTCCTTAGCGTAACCGACGCGCGGGGCAAGGGGCTCTTGGTGCATGCATGCACACCATTTGGTCTGAGACGCTGAAACCGACGGGCAAAACCGGGATCAGGCCGGGGTCGGAAGGATCGGGGCCGCCCATCGCCTGTCGTCGAGATAGGGTGTGCTTTTGCGCGCCGCAGCGATGGCGGCCCGGTCGATCCGTGCATGGATGATCGCGTCATCCGTTTCCGCGCGGGCCCGAACGATCCCGTCAGGGCCGACAATCGTCGACTGCCCGTCGAAACGGTATCCCCGTTCGTCGCCTGAGCGGTTGGCAAAGGCGAGCCACACGCCGTTTTCGAGGGCCCGGACGCGGATCACCGCTTCGGCAACAAGGGGAAATTCCGCACCCACTGCGGTTGGCGCAAGCACGATATCGGCGCCGCGCAAGGCGAGGTCGCGGAGGGTTTCCGGATATTCGGTATCGTAGCAGATCGAAAATCCGATCCGCCAGCCATTGAGCATTGCAAGGCCGCTTGGGTGATCGCCCGATTGGAACAGGTCGCGTTCGTAATCGCCCCAGAGGTTGACCTTGCGGTATTCGAGCAGAGTTTCGCCATCCGGCCCTATGAGGATGGCTGCATTGTAGCGATCGCCGTCCGCACTTTCAGGGTAGCCGTAAGCGATGGCAAGATGATGGCGTCGGGCAAGGGCTGCGATGCGGGTCTGCCAGGGCCCGTCACGCGGTTCGCTCGCCGAAGCGACGGCAGGGGCATCGAAATAGCCGCTGGTCCAAAGCTCGGGAAGCAGGAGGAGGTCAGGGTGGCCCGCTTCGCCATTCTCGAGCAGCGTCTCGAGGCGGTCGATCATCTGGTCGGGTGCGCCGCAAAGGCCCGGTTGCTGCCAGATCGCGATGGAAAGGGGGGAAGGGGACATGTCGGACATGGGGCGAGATTATCCCGATGTCGCAGAGCCGCCAAATTCCTTCGCAAGAGTTTGCGGAAGGACCGAGCCCTTTTACCGAGGTGTTCGGTAAAAGGGCTCGGATCAAGGAGTGTCAGACGCCGAAGGTCCGCTGCCACCAGCCGCGACGCGGCTGCTGGTTATCGTCTTCGCCTGCGCTTTCGGCAGAGGCTTCGGCGGGTGCTTCGACCGCTGCCACAGGTTCGGCCACGACTTCGACCGGAGCCTCGGCTGCTGCTGCAGCTTCGATGTCGGCCTTCTTGCGGCGCGTACGCTTCGGCTTGGCGGGGGCTTCGGCCGGGGCTTCTGCGGCCTCGGCTGCTGCTGCGGCTTCGATGTCGGCCTTCTTGCGGCGGGTGCGCTTGGGCTTGGCCGGAGCTTCGACAGTCGCTTCGGGTTCGGCAACCGCTGCTTCTGGCGCTGCTTCCGGAGCCGGTTCTGCCGTCACGGTTTCCGCCTTCTTGCGGCGGGTGCGCTTGGGCTTGGCCGGAGCTTCGGGCTCGCTGACGACGGGCTCGGGCGCTGCCTCGGTCGCCGGGGCGACTTCCGCTTCGACAGGCGCGACAACGACTTCCACTGCCACGGCTTCGGTCGTTGCGACCTCGGCTGCCGGACTTTCGTCGGCGTCACCGTTCGCGTCGTCGCTTTCGTACTCGCCAGCGTCCTCGCCCTCGGCGCTTTCTTCACCGGCGGGCAGGCCTTCGCGATTGCCGCGACGGCGACGGTTGCGGCGACGGCGCTTGCGACGGCCTTCGCCGCCGTTTTCACCGTCACTGGCGCTCTCGCCTTCGGCTGATGCACCGGTTTCGGTATCGTCACCGGCGTCTTCGCCCGCTTCGTCGCCTTCATCGGAGCCGTCGGCATCGTCGGTTTCGCTGCCTTCGGGTGTGCCATCCTCGCGGCGGTCGCGGTTGCGGCCACGGCGGCGGCGGCGGCGCTTGCGACGGCCGGAGCCTTCGCCGTTGTCGCCGTCGCGGCTCTCGCCGCGTTCGTCGTCGTTGTCCTCGGCGTCGACGTCGGATTCGTCTTCCTCGTCGGCGACGTCTTCTTCGACCAGTTCCACGATCGGTTCAAAGCGCGGCGTGAATTCCGGCTTCGGCCCGCGCGAGGCAACGCGCATCTTGGCGCCTTCGTTCTCGCCTTCGGGGATCACTTCGACGGTGACGCCGTAGCGGTCCTCGATCTCGGCAAGGTCGCCGCGCTTGGCGTTGAGGACGTAGATTGCCGCTTCCTGGCTGGCGTAAAGCGTGACGATGCTGCCGCGTCCCTTGGCGGCTTCATCCTCGATCATGCGCAGGGCCGAAAGCCCGGCCGAGGATGCCGTGCGGACAAGCCCCGATCCGTCGCAATGCGGGCAGGCACGGGTCGTCGCTTCAAGAACGCCGGTGCGCAGGCGCTGGCGGCTCATTTCCATCAGGCCGAAGCCGGAAATGCGACCGACCTGAATGCGGGCGCGGTCGTCTTTGAGCGCTTCCTTCATCGCCTTCTCGACCTTGCGGATGTTCGATCCGTATTCCATGTCGATGAAGTCGATGACGACCAGTCCGGCCATGTCGCGCAGGCGCAACTGGCGGGCGATTTCACGGGCAGCTTCCAGATTGGTCGAAAGCGCGGTGGCTTCGATCCCGTGTTCCTTGGTCGAACGGCCCGAGTTGATGTCGATCGACACCAGTGCTTCGGTCGGGTTGATGACCAGATAGCCGCCGCTGCGCAGCTGCACGACCGGATCGTACATTGCGGTCAGTTGGTCTTCCGCACCGTACCGCTGGAACAGCGGAACGGGATCGACGTACTGCTTCACCCGCTTGGCGTGGCTGGGCATCAGCAGCTTCATGAAATCCTTGGCGGCGCGATAGCCCGCTTCGCCTTCGACCACGACTTCCTCGATTTCGCGGTTATAGATGTCGCGGATCGCGCGCTTGATCAGGTCGCTGTCCGAATGGATGAGCGCGGGTGCGCTCGAATGAAGCGTGCGTTCGCGGATCTCGTCCCACAGGCGGGCGAGGTAATCGAAGTCGCGCTTGATTTCCGGCTTCGTGCGCTGCAGCCCGGCTGTGCGGACGATGCAGCTCATCGATTTGGGCAGTTCGAGCTCGGAAATGATCGTCTTCAGCCGCTTGCGGTCGGCCGCCGAGTTGATCTTGCGGCTGATGCCGCCGCCATGGCTCGAATTGGGCATGAGCACGCAATAGCGCCCGGCAAGGCTGAGATAAGTGGTGAGCGCTGCACCCTTGTTGCCGCGCTCTTCCTTGACCACTTGGACCAGCAGGACCTGGCGACGCTGGATCACGTCCTGGATCTTGTAACGGCGGCGCAGGGCAAGGCGACGTGCCCGCAGCTCGTCGGCTTCCTTGGTCTGGGCGCGGCCCTGACGGCGGCGGCCACGACCACGACGGCGTCCGTCGTCGCTTTCCTCGCCTTCCTCGGTGGCAGCTTCTTCGGCATCATCGCCGTTTTCGATCACGCCGCCCTCGATCGTGGCGACCTGGTCCTTTTCGGTGCCGTCGACTTCGGTCACGCCTTCGCCGTCGTCGAAGGCATCGCCTTCGGCAAAGTCGTCCTCGTCATCTTCGTCGGCAGCCCGCAAGGCTGCTTCGGCTTCGGCGTGGCTGGCTTCTTCGGCCAGCAGCGCCTCGCGATCTTCCTTGGGAATCTGGTAATAATCGGGGTGAATTTCGCTGAAAGCGAGAAATCCGTGCCGATTACCGCCGAAATCGACGAAAGCCGCCTGAAGCGACGGTTCGACGCGGGTTACCTTGGCAAGGTAGATGTTGCCCTTGATCTGCTTGTGATCGGAGGACTCGAAATCGAACTCTTCAATCCGGTTGCCCTTGAGCACCGCCACCCGGGTTTCTTCCTGGTGGCGCGCATCGATAAGCATGCGCGTGGTCATCAATTAATCTCCAGCCGCGCGGCCGCGGGACGTATCCCGGGAACTGGGCGCGGGTCATTGCGATGGCGCGATCGCCGTCCGGGCAAGGTGTCCTGCCTGCGGGGCGCGTCGCGAATTGGGGTTTGCCGGTTCGGAGCACGGGATTTCGCCCGGTCTGCTCGCCGCTCGGCGGCGGTTGGTGTGCATCTGCCTCGATGACGTTGCGCGGCGAAAGGCGCGCGCCGAACGCCCAGCGCAGAAGGGCCCCGGTGGGGCGCTTCGGCAGCATGGAAAGTCGGCTCATCATCACGGCATCAACCTCTGGCGCGGGTGAGGGGCAGGAAACCTGTCGGCTTTCCCCGCGTTCTTGTCCGGCTTTTCCTGCCAACGGGCCTTCTCATGTCGCCCCACGCTCCCTGCGCCGCTTCTTTCGAAAAGGGCGCATCCTGCGGCAACGGGGCGGCTGGTGCCGGTGCTGGCATTCTCCGGTATGTGGGGTGCTAGCATTGCAATTGCAAAGCGGCAATTAAAACAATTGCAGGGGTTCGGGCCGCAGCGACGGTATTTTGCCACCTTTCTTGCTCCCGATTGTTGAACGCCCGAGTGCAATGAAGTCTTTGCGCTCAGCTGTATCGCGATGCATAGGCCGGTTGCGAAGAGAGAGGCGGCATGCCCGTCATGCAAGGGTAGGGGTGGAGTGAGCCGGGCGCGCCGAGACAATTCCGACGAGAGCATGAGTGATTCCGGGAATTCGATCTGCCTTGCCGAAGCGGAGCGGGAAAGCCGTGCCGGTGGCGCGCGCCTTCGCGTCTTGCTGGTCGTTGCAGGGTTTCTCGTGCCCTTGCTCTGCCTTGTCCTGTTCATGCGGGCGGAGATCGCCTCGCGCCTGGCGCGCCCTGTCTATGTCGTGCGGATTGCGCTTCCCGACGGCACGCGTGCGATCGGCCTGCCCCGGATCGAGGGGCCTGCCGACGCGAGCCGCCCGCTCGTTGTGATCGATGCCGGGCACGGCGGGCATGATCCAGGGGCCAGCGGCCCGGACGGTATCCACGAAAAAGTCGTGACGCTTGCGCTGGCCCGGGCGGTGCGTGATGCCTTGCTCGCCGATGGGCGCGTGCGGGTTGCCATGACCCGCGACGACGATCGCTTTCTGGCGCTGCAAGAGCGGTCGGGGATCGCAGGCCGCCTGCACGCCGATCTTTTCCTGTCGATCCATGCCGATGCGGCGGACAGTCCCGATGCTGCCGGGGCGACGGTCTACACCCTTTCCAACAAGGGGTCCGACGCACTGGCCGATGCTTTGGCGGCCCGTGAAAACAAGGTCGATACCGTGAACGGGGTCTCGCTCGACGGCAAGGGCGGGGCAGTATCGGACTTCCTTGTCGATCTTTCTCGCCAGCATATGCGGGACACTTCGCGCGCCTTTGGCGAACTCGTCGAGCGGGAAGGTCAGGGGCATTTCCGTTTCCGCGACCCGCCCTTGCGCGAAGCGGCTTTCGTCGTTCTCAAGTCGCTGGATTTGCCGTCCGCCTTGTTGGAGGCGGGCTATGTCAGCAATCCCGAGGATGCCCGCGCAATGACCACGCGGACCTGGCGCGAGGGTTTCGGGCATGCGGTGGCGCAGGCGGTCGAGATCTTTCTGGCGCGGCAGGAAAGCCGGGCGGGTGTCCAGTGACCCGATCTTGTCAATGACCCGATGTTGCCCGTGACCTGATGTTGCCTGTGACCCGTTCCGGGACGCGGCGAGTGCTCTGGCGCTGCGCCGTGCCCGCGTGCTAAGGCGCCGCCACAATGGCCGACGATATCCAGCCCGAAGACAATTCCGGTGAGCCCTCCCATGACGGTTCCGCCTCTTACCGCATCCGCCGCGAGGCCGCCGGTTTTGCCGGACGGATGCTGCGCGGGCGCTGGCTGCGGCGCATCCTGGTCATGGTCGTGGTGCTTGTCGCGCTTTACGGCGTCATCTGGTTCGCGCTGATCCGCACGCTTCCGGATACCGACAAGCTGCTGTCCTATCAGCCGCCCTTGCCGACGATGGTGCGCGGCGCGGATGGCGAGATCGTTTCGTCCTATGCGCGCGAGCGGCGCGTGCAGCTGCGTTATGTCGATTTTCCCGAACCGCTGATCCACGCCTTTCTTTCGGCGGAGGACAAGTCGTTCTTTCAGCATCACGGGGTCGACATCACCGGGCTTGCCGGAGCGGTGGTCGATTATGTCACCAAGTACGGGACCGGATCGCGCGCGCGCGGCGGCTCGACGATTACCCAACAGGTGGCCAAGAACCTTTTGATCGGAAACGAATATTCGATCACGCGCAAGCTCAAGGAAATGGTTCTTGCGATGCGGATCGAATCCGTTCTGTCCAAGGAGCAGATTCTCGAGCTCTACCTCAACGAGATCCCGCTCGGTCGCCAGAGCTTTGGCGTTCAGGCTGCCTCGCGCGCCTATTTCGACAAGGATGTGGGCGATCTCAAGCTGAACGAGATGGCGTTCCTCGCCATTCTGCCCAAGGCTCCGGAAACCTATGGCCGGGCCCGCAATGTCGAAAAGGCGCTCGTCCGTCGCAATTGGGTGCTCGACCAGATGGTCAAGAACGGTTGGGCGACGCCTGGGCAAGCCGCCGAGGCCAAGGCGCAGCCGCTCGGACTGGTGGTGCGCAGGGCCGACAGTTACACCGCTGACGCAGGCTACTTCCTTGAAGAAGTGCGGCGCCAGTTGATCGACCAGTTCGGCGAAAACGCCGACAAAGGGCCCAACAGCGTCTATGCCGGTGGCCTGTGGGTGCGCACTTCGCTCGACACCCGTCTGCAGAGTGCGGCACAGGATGCATTGCGGGCAGGGCTTTTGCGCTATGCCGCCGGGCGTGGCTGGCATGGACCGATCGCGACTGTCGATCCGGCGCATTGGCAGGAACAACTCGTCGGCAGCAATCTGTCGATCCGTTATCTCGACTGGCGTGTCGGCGTGATCGTCGAAAAGTCGGGCGGGTCGGGCACGATCGGTTTTGCCGACAATACGACCGGCAATGTCTATGGCCTTGCCGACGGGGTGAAGCCCGGTGACGTGGTTGCCGTGGCGCCGAGCGGCAGCGGCTGGGTGCTCAAGGTCATTCCCGAAGTGTCCGGCGGCATGGTCGTTCAGGCGCCCGAGTTCGGTCGCGTCCTTGCCATGCAGGGAGGTTTCGACGCGCGTTTGGGGTCGTTCAATCGCGCGACGCAAGCCAATCGCCAGCCGGGTTCGACGATCAAGCCGTTTGTCTACGCAACTGCGCTCGACAATGGCATGACGCCCACGACGATGGTCCTCGACGGGACGTTCTGCGTCTATCAGGGGGCGGCGCTAGGGCAGAAATGCTTCCGCAATTTCGGCGACGAAGGCGCTTCGGGCAGTCATACGATGCGTTGGGGCCTGGAACAGTCGCGCAACCTGATGACCGTGCGCATCGCCAATGACATCGGCATGGACAAAGTCGTGCGCACGATCCGTTCGGTCGGGATCGGTAATTATTCGCCCTATCTCTCGATCGCGCTGGGGGCTGGGGACACGACCGTCGCGCGGATGGTCAATGCCTATTCGACGCTTGCTGACCACGGGCGCCTGCATGATCAGACGCTGATCGACTTCGTGCAGGATCGCAACGGCAAGGTGATCTGGCGCGCCGATCGCCGGGCTTGCGACACGTGCAGCATGGCGCAGTGGGACGGCCGTCCGATGCCGCGCTTCAAGCCGACCGGACGACAGGCGCTGGACTCGCGGACCGCTTATCAGGTCGTTCACATGCTCGAAGGCGTGGTGGTGCGCGGTACTGCGGCCAGCCTGCGTGATCTCGACCTTCCGCTTTTCGGCAAGACGGGCACGACTTCGGGTCCGACCAACGTCTGGTTCGTCGGTGGCTCGCCGCAGATCGTGGCGGGTGTCTATCTCGGCTATGACCAGCCGCGCAGTCTGGGCGGCTATGCCCAGGGCGGGCGCATCGCCGCGCCGGTCTTCAAGCAGTTCGTTCAGGCAACGCGCGACAAGTGGAAGGATGTTCCCTTCGCGGCCCCCGAGGGCGTTCGCATGGTCAAGATCGACCGCGTGTCGGGCAAGCGGGTATTCGAAGGTACCCCTGCGGACCGCGAGCCCAAGGCCGGGATTATCTGGGAAGCGTTCAAACCTGACAGCGAACCGCGCCGGACCAGTCGTGACCTTCAGATCTCGACGCGGGAAGCCGTGCTCGACGCTCTGCGTAAGGCGCGGGCTGCGCGGTATGGCGGCGCAGCGGCGGTCGAGGATACCACTGGTGAAGGTGATGTCGTCGAGGATGGCGGCGACTGAGGTTGCTGCTTGAGAGGCGGGCGGGGTGTGATACTGTTTCGTCCATGATCCCACATCGCTTCTTCGCCGCTCTTGCCGCCACTGCGGCCCTTTTGTCGCCGCTGTGTGCCCATGCGGAACTTGCCGTGGGTGCCCGGGCTCCTGATTTCACGACCGAGGGGGCGCTCGGTGGGAAGCCCTTCTCCGTCTCGCTCAAGCACTTGCTGGAGAAGGGGCCGGTGGTGCTCTATTTCTACCCCAAGGCTTTCACGCCCGGATGCACGCTCGAAGCCCATGCCTTTGCCGAGGCGACGGCTGACTTTGCCAAGGCGGGAGCCAGCGTGATCGGGATGTCGAACGATCAGGGCGAGACCTTGCGCAAGTTTTCGAGCGAAGAATGCCGCGACAAGTTTCCGGTCGCTTCGGCCAGTCCCGCCATCATCAAGGCCTACGACGTCGCTCTTGGAACCAGCGGGCTTGCCAAGCGGACGAGTTACGTGATCGATCGCAAGGGGCGGATCGTTCTGGTCCATTCGGACATGGATTATCGCGGCCATGTCGAATTGACGCTGGAGGCGGTGCGCAAACTTTCCGCTCGCCACTGATGTCCGGGCCAGGGTCTGCGGTTGATTCCTGACGGCCCTGCCGATCTTTCGCGACAACCTGCTTTACAAGCTGCGCCGCTTCGTTAAGCGGCGCAGCTTGTCGCTTGTGGAAAGCTGCCGGCGGATGCCGGTTCAAGGGAGTAAATGACGTCATGCGTGCCGAAGGGCAGGCCCATATCGACCGCATCGAAGGCGCTTTGGCGCTCATTCGCAAGTTCCTCGACTGGGACCGCGCCGTGCGTCGCCTCCACGAACTCGATGCGCGTGTCGAGGACCCCAAGCTGTGGGATGATCCCAAGCAGGCAGAAGCCGTCATGCGCGAGCGTCGGCGTCTCGATGCCGCGATCGGTACGGTCAAGCAGATCGGTCAGGAAATGGCCGACGCGATCGAATTCGTCGAACTGGGCGAAATGGAAGGCGACGAGGACACTGTGGCCGAAGGGCTGGCAACGCTTGCCGCTCTTGCCGAACGTGCCGACGCGGACAAGGTTCAGGCTCTCCTTGCCGGGGAAGCCGATGCCAACAATGCCTTCCTCGAAGTTCACGCCGGGGCCGGCGGGACGGAAAGCCAGGACTGGGCTGAAATGCTGCAGCGGATGTATACCCGCTGGGCCGAGCGCCATGGGTACAAGGTCGAGTTGGTCGATTATCACGCGGGCGAAGCTGCGGGAATCAAGGGGTGTACCCTGTTGATCAAGGGCGAGAACGCCTATGGCTATGCCAAAACCGAGAGCGGCGTGCACCGTCTGGTCCGCATCAGCCCCTATGACAGCTCCGCACGGCGGCACACGTCGTTCAGCTCGGTCTGGGTCTATCCCGAAATCGACGACAACATCGATATCGAGATCAATCCGGCCGACCTGAAAGTCGATACTTATCGCGCGTCGGGCGCGGGTGGGCAGCACGTCAACACGACGGACTCGGCAGTCCGCATCACCCACGTTCCGACCGGTATCATCGTCGCCAGCCAGAACGACCGCAGTCAGCACAAGAACCGCGCCACGGCCATGGGCATGTTGCGCGCGCGTCTTTACGAAGCTGAACTTGCCAAGCGCGAGGCGGCGGCAAGCGGGGAATACGCGGCCAAGACCGAGATCGGTTGGGGCCATCAGATCCGCTCTTACGTTCTTCAGCCCTATCAGCAGGTCAAGGATCTGCGGACGGGTGTCGTCAGCACCAATCCGACCGAAGTGCTCGATGGTGCGCTCGATCCGTTCATGGCGGCTGCCTTGTCGCAACGCGTGACCGGCGAAAAGGTGGCGGTCGAAGACGACGATTGATCGTCCGGGATTGTCACGCCCTGAAAACCCGCGCGCCGCGCTCCCTTTTTGGGGGCGCGGCGCGTTGCATTTGGGGGCATTGTCCCTGCGCGAGACGAGAATCTTGAATTCGGCATCGCCAATTTGGGCAATTTTGTGGCAACGGGCTTTCGCTTCGCCTATTTTGATCCTAACCATGGGTTTCCCAATCGATCTTTTCGAAGTCGGGAAGCCGGGGGCCATGTGGCCGGGGTGGGTTCGCAATTGTGTCGGCGACGTTGATGGTGGCGTCGAAGGCGACGGGTTTGAAAGAGTTTTATGTCTGTTTTCAAGGGATTGAAACCGATCCTTTATGGCGGTCACGAAGTCTGGCCCTTGCTCGAAGGGGGCAAGGGCGTTGCCGCGACCAATCATATGAGTTCAGGCGCCTGGGCAGCCGCGGGCGGAATCGGCACGGTCAGCGCCGTGAATGCGGACAGCTACGACGCCGATGGGCAGGCCATTCCCCAGCTCTATCCGCAAAAGACCCGTCGCGAGCGCCACGAGCAGCTTATCCGCTATGCCATCGACGGTGCCGTCGAACAGGTCCGCCGCGCTTATGAAGTCGCCAGCGGCCGCGGCGCGATCAACATCAACGTGCTGTGGGAAATGGGTGGCGCACAGGCTGTTCTCGAAGGTGTGCTGGAAAAGACCCGCGGTCTTGTCACCGGCGTAACCTGCGGTGCGGGCATGCCCTATAAGCTCGCCGAGATCGCCGGACGGTTCAATGTGAACTACCTGCCGATCGTTTCCTCGGGCCGCGCTTTCCGCGCCCTGTGGAAGCGCGCCTATCACAAGGTTTCGCACCTCATGGCGGCGGTGGTCTATGAGGATCCCTGGCTTGCCGGTGGTCACAACGGCCTTTCCAATGCCGAAGATCCGCGCAAGCCGGAGGATCCCTATCCCCGCGTGAAGGCGCTGCGCGACACCATGCGCGCCGAAGGCGTGTCGGACGAAGTGCCGATCGTCATGGCCGGTGGCGTCTGGTTCCTGCGCGAGTGGAACGACTGGATCGACAATCCCGAACTGGGCAGCATTGCCTTCCAGTTCGGTACGCGGCCGCTTCTTACCGAAGAAAGTCCGATTCCGCTGGCGTGGAAGGATCACCTGCGTACGCTCGAGCCCGGTGACGTGCTGCTTCACCGTTTCTCGCCGACGGGATTCTTTTCCTCGGCAGTGCGCAATCCGTTCCTGCGCAATCTCGAGGCGCGCAGCCATCGCCAGATCCCTTATTCGAAAGTCGAAGCGGGCGAGCACACCGTGCAACTCGATGTCGGCGGACGCGGCAAGAATTTCTGGGTGGCTCCGGCCGATCTCGAACGCGCACGCGAATGGGTCGCGGCAGGCTATGTCCATGCCCTGCGCACGCCCGACGACACGGTTGTGTTCGTCACGACGGAGGAACGGGACACCATTCGCGTCGATCAGGCCGACTGCATGGGATGCCTGTCGCATTGCAGTTTCTCGGCGTGGAAGGATCACGACGACTTCTCGACCGGCCGTCTTGCCGACCCGCGCAGCTTCTGCATCCAGAAGACCTTGCAGGACATCGCCCATGGCGGCGATGTGCAGGAAAACCTGATGTTCGCGGGTCATGCGGCTTATCGGTTTAAGCAGGATCCCTTTTATTCCAACAACTTCACGCCAACTGTGAAACAATTGGTTGATCGTATCCTGACCGGTGATTGAGTCCGGTACCGGCTCGTCGATGCGGAGTGCATCGACGAGCCGGTGATTCCCTAGTCGAAGTTCCAGCCTTCGGTGTCGTGGTTGGCCTGATCGACTCCGGCGGTTTCCGCCGCTTCGCTGATCCGCATCGGCACCAGCATCGCCACCATCAATCCTGCTATTGCGGTCCCGATCGCGCTCCAGGCGACGACCACGCCCGCGCCGACGATCTGGGCCATGAGCTGGCGTGGCGCGTCCATCCCGGCCGCATAACCGATGCCGCCGAGTTTCTGGGCGGAAAAGAGGGCGGTCAGGATTGCACCCGTCATCCCGCCAAGGCCGTGGACCGAAAAGAGCTGTACCGCGTCATCGATCTGCAGGCGCCGCAGGAGGCGGCTTGCGGACCAGGCCACGAGGACGCCGCACGCACCCAGAACCATGGCTGAACCCGGCTGAACGGCATTGGCGCCCGCGCTGGTCGCCGCAAGGCCCACGAGAGCGCCGCGAGCAAGGGCGAGGGGATTGGCCTTTCCGCCGGTCAAGGCGTCGGCAAGCAGCCAGATGAGCGCGCCGCTCGCTGCGCCGACCTGGCTGTTGAGAAGTGCTGTGGCCGCGTCGTCGGTCGCGGCAAGGGCTCCGGCTGCGGACAGCGCGAGCAGTCCGACCCATACCAGCCCGGTACCGGCAAGCGCGAGGCCCGGCGCGTGGGCGTGGGGCTCGCCATCGCGGCCCAGTCGCGCGCGATGACCGACAAGCAGCGTGACGACGAGCGCCGACACCCCGACGCACGTGTGAAGGACGAGGCCGCCGGAAAAGTCGATGGTGCCGAGGCGCGACGCCAGCCACCCGCCGCCCCAGATCCAGTGCGCGAGCGGAGCATAGACCATGACGCTCCACAAGCCCGTGAAGGGGACGATCCAGCCGATATTGCCGCGTTCGGCCCATGCGCCGGTCAAGAGCGTCGCGGCAAAGAGCACGCGGGCGAGTTGCAGCACGGCAAAGGCGCTTTCCGGCACATTCGAGGAGCCGCGCACATTGCCGAGGTCGAGCAGCATCCAAGCGTTGCCGCCTCCGAGCCAGCCGTTGGTGACGGTCCCGAAGGCAATCGTGTATCCGGCCGCAACGAACAGCAGCGAGACGATGGCGGCGATGGCGCCCGTTTCGGTGGCGGTCGCGAGAAACGCGCGCGAGCGTAGCCGTCCGCCATGGTGAAGGACGATTCCCGGAAGCAGGGCAAGCATCGCGATGAGGGAAGCGCCGAGCACGAGCGCGGTGTCGCCGCTGTCGACGACGTCGGTGCCGTCCACTTGTGCATGAGCAAGCGATGGAGCGAGTGCCGCTGCAACGGCAAGCAGCGCGCCAGGAATGCGCAGCGGACGCGCATGGGGCTTGGTACCCATAGAAACGTTCGAACCCCGTTTTGCAGGCCTTGATCGGCCCGCCGACAAATTGCCCATGCCATTTGGAACGGGCTTTCGTCCGTTCCATGCATGATGTCGGGTTAACGGTGGGCTAGCGCTCTGTCGATGTCGTTGCACCAAATCCGGGCCGCAATTCCGGCCGTTGCGGTGGTTTCAGAGCCAGCCTTCGAGCACCTGGTCGGGTGGGCGATGGCCGTCGGCCCAGAAGCGGATATTGGCGATCACCTTTTCGCCCGAGGCGATGCGGCCTTCGACCGTGGCGCTGCCCATGTGGGGGACGATTGCGACGTTGTCGTGATCGCGCAGGCGTTGATCGACGAGGGGTTCATGTTCGAACACGTCGAGACCAGCGCCGCCGAGATGACCGGAAACGAGGGCTTCGATCATCGCTTCCTCTTCGACGATGGTTCCGCGCGACGTGTTGATGATGAGCGCACCCGGTTTCATGAGAGCGATGCGGCGCGCGTCGATCAGGTGGCGTGTTTCCGGGGTCGCCGGGCAATGCAGGGTGAGAATGTCCGCTGCTGCCACAAGCGCGTCGAGATCGGGTTCGTAGCGCGCCCCGAGCATGGTCTCGAGCGCCTCGGGAACCCGGTGGCGATTGTGATAGATCACTTTGAGGCCAAAGGCGCGCGCGCGATGGGCGACGGCCTGTCCGATGCGGCCCATCCCGACGATACCGAGCGCTCGCCCGCCGACGCGATGGCCGAGGAGGGTCGAAGGCGCCCACCCTTGCCATTGCCCGTTGCGGAGGACACGGGCGCCGTGGGTGAGACGCCGGGTAACCGACAGGATCAGGCCCAGGGTCATGTCCGCAGTATCGTCGGTAAAGACGCCGGGCGTGTTCGTGACCATGATCTTGCGCGCGCGCGCCGCACCGAGGTCGATATGCTCGATGCCCGCGCCGAAATTGGCGATCAGTCGCAGGCGAGGCGGTGCGGAAGCGATGAGATCCGCATCGATCGTGTCGGTCAACGTGGGGACAAGCACGTCGGCATCAGCCATGGCGGCGATCAGTTCGTCGCGGCTCATGGCGCGATCGTCGGTGTTGAACACCGCGTCGAACAATTCGCCCATCCGCGCCTCGGTTTCAGGCAGCAGGCGGCGCGTCACGACAACGCGCGGCTTTCCCGCGATCCGTCGTGTTTCGGCGGCAGGGAGGGCAGTGGCCCCGGAACCGGTGTGGCGGATGCTATGGCTCGGCATGGTATCGCTATGGCTATGACGCGTACCGGGTAAGGGTCAAGCATTCTTGCCGGACGTCGTCTTTCCACCGCCGGACATCGCTCGCCGGTTGCCCTGTGCGCACGATGCTGTATCGCCTTTTGCCATCATGCGAGTGCACATGAGCGATACCACGACAGTTCGGCCCGTCTTGCGCCTTCGCGCGGCTCTGGCTGCATGTTTGACGGTGCTGGCCGCCACGGGCGCGGTCGTTTCCCTGCGTCCGGCGCCGGTTCATGCGGCAGAAGATGGCGGGGCCCCCTATTGGGTCTCGCTGCGCAACAGTTTGACCAACATGCGTGTCGGTCCAGGCCGCGATTATCGCATCAACTGGGTCTATGTGCGCGCGGGTGTCCCGCTCAAGGTCCTGCGCCAGATGGAAGGCTGGGTGCTGGTCGAGGATTCCGAAGGCGCGCGCGGGTGGATGTTGACGCAGTTCGTGGCGCGCAAGGCCCACACCGGCATCGTCAAGGGCGGTATCGCCGAAATCCGTGAAAACAAGGACGGATCGGGAGCGCTGCTATGGCGCGCTGCGCCTGGCGTGATCGCGCGGATCGGGGATTGTTCCGCCGGTTGGTGCAAAGTCGATATCGACGGCCGTCAGGGCTATGTCCGACAGGACGCGGTGTGGGGAGCCGGAGCGCCCTGATCGGCGCCCCGGACCCGTTTCATTCGATCAGACGAGTTCGACGGCCACTGCCGTTGCTTCGCCGCCGCCGATGCACAGGCTGGCGACGCCCTTCTTGAGGCCGCGTGCCTTGAGGGCCGCGATCAGCGTGGTGATGATGCGCGCGCCCGAAGCCCCGATGGGGTGGCCGAGCGCAGTCGCGCCGCCGTTCACGTTGACCTTGTCGTGCGGAATGCCGAGGTCATGCATCGCGAACATGGCGACGCAGGCAAAGGCTTCGTTGACTTCGAACAGATCGACGTCGGCAACCGACCAGCCCGCGCTGGCGAGCAGCTTCTGGATCGCGCCGACCGGAGCGGTGGTGAAATCCTTGGGCTCATGCGCGTGCGCGGCGAGCGCCACGACCTTGGCCACCGGCGTCACGCCTTCGGCAGCGGCAACCGACTGGCGCGTCAGCACCAGGGCGGCGGCGCCGTCCGAGATCGACGAAGATGTGGCGGCCGTGATCGTGCCGTCCTTGGCGAATGCGGGCTTGAGCGAAGGGATCTTGTCCGGCTTGCCCTTGCCCGGTGCTTCGTCGGTGTCGACGATGGTTTCGCCGGCGCGCGACTTGACGGTCACCGGGGCGATCTCGTCCTTGAACAGCCCGTCGGTCACGGCCGCCTTTGCCCGGCGCAGCGACTCGATCGCGTATTCGTCCTGCTGTTCGCGGGTCAGCTGATAGGCGTTCGCGGTGTCCTGTGCGAACGTGCCCATGGCGCGGCCCGCTTCGTAGGCATCTTCGAGCCCGTCGAGGAACATGTGGTCATAGGCGGTGTCGTGGCCGATGCGCGCGCCCGAACGATGCTTCTTGAGGAGGTAGGGCGCGTTGGTCATCGACTCCATGCCGCCGGTGACGACAAAGTCGATGGTGCCCGCAGCCAAGGCTTCCGAACCCATGATCAGAGTCTGCATGCCTGAACCGCAGACCTTGTTGACGGTCGTTGCCTCGACCGACTTGGGGAGGCCGGCCTTGATTGCGGCCTGACGTGCCGGAGCCTGTCCGAGACCGGCGGGAAGCACGCAGCCCATGTAGACGCGGTCGAACTTTTCAGCAGCAACGCCAGAGCGTTCGACGGCGGCCTTCACTGCCGTTGCGCCCAGATCGGTTGCGGAAACATCGGCAAGCGCACCCTGCATCGCACCCATCGGCGTGCGGGCGTAGGACAGAATGACAACCGGGTCGGAGGCGGAAAATTGGGCCATGCGTAAAGTCCTCTTCTCAAATCCCTTCCGGGAATGGCATCCGGCGAGGATGACCATTCCTTCAATTCACATGTAGAGATGCGCCATGATCTTTGCAATTCGGCGAAGGACCTGAAGAATGCTTGCGCGGACATTGCTGGTGGCGCTGGCGGCGATACCCGGAGCCGTCATCGGCAGCTTCCTCGGCACAGTGGTGGAAAGGTTGCCGCGCGGACTGTCTCCCCTGCGCGGACGCTCGGCCTGTGATCATTGCGGGCGTCCGCTCGATCCTGCCGAACTGGTGCCGGTCGTTTCCTGGATCGTTCAGCATGGACGCTGCCGGTCGTGCGGCGGTTCGATCGGGAGCTGGCAACTGCTTGCCGAGATCGCCTCGATGATCATTGCAATGGTAGCTGTCGGACTGTGGAACGGCGCGTCCGCGTTGCTTGTGGCGGTCTTCGGTTGGCAACTGCTCGTGCTCGCCCTGCTCGATGCCCGGTTCCTCTGGCTTCCGCGTGGTCTCATGATTTTTCTTGGCATGACCGGGGGGGGCTGCTGCTCTGGCCGGGATTGCACCGGCTCCGTCTCCAGCCTTGGCGCTTGGCGGCGCGGCGCTCGGATATGGCCTGCCATGGTGCGTGGCGCGGGCCTATCGCATTGCGCGGGGGCGGGACGGCATGGGTGGCGGGGACCCACCGCTTCTGGGCGCGATCGGCCTTTGGGTCGGCGTCGGGGGCGTGGTTTCGACTCTGCTCGGGGCGAGTGTCATCGGGTTGGTGGCGGCAGTTGCCATACCTGCCGCAGGGCGTAAGATCGGCGGGCAAACGGCACTGCCCTTGGGAACATTCCTTGCCGTTACGGCTTGGGCGGTCTTCGCGTTGCAGGCAATGTCGTCGCCCCGAGTCGCTCGCGATCTGGGGGACAGACCGGCGCAAGAAGGGGTGAGGGTATGGATGGTGCTGCGCCGCTGCCGGGCTTGGTGGTGGGGAGAGCGACGGGGGCCGCGATGCAGGCCGTGCTGGACGCGCAGAAACAGGCATTCGTTGCTGCGCGCCCCGAGCCGCTGGCCGTCCGGCACGACCGCCTGGAGCGCCTTGCCCGGCTGCTCAAAGAGCATGGCGCTGCCTTGGCTCAGGCAACGAGCGACGATTTCGGCCATCGCAGCCATGAACAGTCGATGCTTACCGACATCACGCCGTCCCTCGGCATGGTGCGCTATTCGCGCAAGCATCTGAACCGTTGGTCGCGGCCCGAGCGACGGGGTGTGATGGCTCCGCTCGGGTTGTTCGGGGCGAGGGCCGAGGTGCGTTACGAGCCCAAGGGCGTGGTCGGCATCGTATCGCCGTGGAATTTCCCTGTCGGGCTGACCATGGCGCCGCTTGCACAAGTCCTTGCGGCGGGCAATCGTGCCATGATCAAGCCCAGCGAGTTTACCGAGCGCACCAGCGGCCTCATGGCCGATCTCTTCGCGCGTTATTTCGCTGAGGAGGAAGTCGCCGTGATCGTGGGTGGTGCCGATGTCGGCCAGGCGTTCTGCGGCCTTGCTTTCGATCACCTGCTGTTTACCGGGGCGACCTCGATCGGAAAGCATGTGCTGCGCGCTGCTGCGGAGAACCTTGTTCCGACGACACTTGAACTGGGTGGGAAATCGCCGACCATTCTCGGCCGGAGCGCCGACGTCGCGCGCAGCGCCGACCGTATCGCGTTGGGCAAGATGATGAATGCGGGGCAGATCTGTCTGGCCCCCGACTACCTCCTGGTTCCCGAAGACATGCAGGAGCAGGTCGTCGAGGCAATCTCGCGAAGCGTTGCGCGGATGTATCCGAGCCTTCTTGCCAATGACGATTATACCTCGATCATCAATCGCCGCCATCGCGACCGCTTGCTCGGCTTGATTGCGGATGCGCAAGGCAAAGGTGCGGAGGCCGTCGTCGTCAATCCGGGAGGGGAAGACTTTGCGGCAAGCAACGGCAACAAGCTTCCACTCACGATCCTCAAGGGCGTGCATGACGGCATGGCCGTGATGCAGGAGGAAATCTTTGGCCCTGTGTTGCCCATCATGGCCTATCGCTCGATCGAGGAGGCGATCGCCTACATCAACGAACACGATCGACCGCTTGGGCTCTATTATTTCGGCGAGAATGCGCGGGAGAGGGAGGTCGTGCTGACCCGGACGATTTCAGGGGGCGTCACGGTCAATGACGTCATCTTCCATGTCTCGGCCGACGACCTTCCGTTCGGCGGGATCGGACCGTCCGGCATGGGAAGCTACCACGGGATCGAGGGGTTTCGCACGTTCAGCCATGCGCGTTCGGTCTACCGCCAGCCACGCTTCAACGTCGCTGCTCTGGCCGGACTCGCACCGCCTTACGGCAAGGCTACCAGGCGTACACTTGCGATGCAGATGCGTTAGCGCAGGGCCTTTTCGCCCTTGGGGGCGGGGGACTGCATAGCCGCATGGCTGCGACAAAGGTCGCGGAAATCCAAGGGTTTTCGCGGATATGCCTATGCTGCGCTGCCCAAAAAGGTTGGCCTATTAGACCTTTTAGGGGTACCGCCCCACTTGCGCCCCGCGCCCTGCGGGACTAGGGGCCAACGCATAGACTTAAAAAGGCGAGTCAGCCCCTTGGTCGATCAAACCTCCTATCTGGCCGGTTACCTGCCGATCCTCATCTTTCTGGGTATCGCGCTGGCACTTTCCACGGCCTTCGTATTCCTGCCCATCGGCGCGTCGCGCCTTACCGGCACCTATAACCCCAACACCGAGAAGCTGTCGGAATATGAATGCGGTTTCCCCGCGTTCGAAGATCCGCGCAGCCAGTTCGACGTTCGCTTCTATCTGGTGGCGATCCTCTTCATCATCTTCGATCTTGAAGCGGCCTTTCTGTTTCCCTGGGCGGTAAGCCTGAAGGAAACGCAGTGGGCCGGTTGGGCGACGATGATGCTGTTCCTGTTCGAACTGGTGATCGGCTTCATCTATGCCTGGAAGAAGGGGGCGCTGGATTGGGAATGAACGACATGGCGACTTCTCCCGCAACGGTCGGCGGCGCGAATGTACTCGCGCCGGATCAGGCCTTTTTCGACAGCCTCAATGCCGAGGTTTCCGACAAGGGTTTCCTTGTCACCTCGACCGAGGAACTGTTCCAGTGGGCCCGTACCGGTTCGCTGTGGTGGATGACATTTGGTCTCGCGTGCTGCGCGGTGGAAATGATCCACGTCAACATGCCGCGTTACGACATGGAACGCTTCGGCGTGGCTCCGCGTGCGTCTCCGCGTCAGTCTGACGTGATGATCGTGGCCGGCACCTTGTGCAACAAGATGGCTCCGGCGCTCCGCAAGGTCTATGACCAGATGTCGGATCCCAAGTACGTCATCTCGATGGGTTCGTGCGCCAATGGCGGTGGTTATTACCACTACAGCTATTCGGTCGTGCGCGGCTGCGATCGCATCGTTCCGGTCGACATCTATGTCCCCGGTTGCCCTCCGACCGCCGAAGCGCTTCTTTATGGCGTGATGCAGCTGCAGCGGAAAATCCGCCGCGCTGGCACGCTGGAACGCTGAGAAAGGGAGCAAGGGATGACCAAGGTTCTCCATTCCGCACCGCGTTACGCTTCGTTTGAAGGCGTTCTCGACAGCCTGCTTTCCCGTCTCGGGGATGTTATCGTCGCTTCGAAGGAAGAACACGGCGAAATCGTGCTGACGGTGAAGCGGGACGAAATCGAAAACGTCCTGCGCACGCTGCGTGACAAAGAACAGTTCCAGCAGCTCATGGACATCGCGGGGGTCGACTATCCCTCGCGCGCCGAGCGTTTCGAAGTGGTCTACTGCCTGCTGTCGGTCACGCGCAACTTGCGTCTGATCGTCAAGGTCTCGACCGACGAAGCCACGCCGGTCCCGACCGTGACCACGCTGTGGCCCAATGCCGGTTGGTACGAACGTGAAGCCTACGACCTTTACGGCGTGCTTTTTGCAGGCAACACCGACCTTCGCCGCATCCTGACCGACTACGGTTTCCAGGGGCATCCGTTCCGCAAGGACTTCCCGCTGACCGGGTATGTCGAACTGCGCTATTCCGAAGAGGATCAGCGCGTCGTCTATGAACCGGTCCGTCTGGCGCAGGATCTGCGCCAGTTCGACTATCAGAGCCCGTGGGAAGGGCCGCACTACGTGCTGCCCGGCGATGAAAAGGCGGAAGGGCCGAAGGTATGAGCTTTACGCTTGAAGAGTCGCCGACCACCGGCGACGAAGTCATCTCCAACTACACCATCAACTTCGGACCGCAGCACCCGGCAGCGCACGGCGTGCTGCGCATGGTCATGGAACTTGATGGTGAAATCATCGAGCGGATCGATCCGCATATCGGTCTGCTGCACCGCGGCACCGAAAAGCTGATCGAATACAAGACCTATCTTCAGGCTCTGCCGTATTTCGATCGTCTCGATTACTGTTCGCCGCTCGCCATGGAATATTCCTATGTCCTGGCGATCGAAAAGCTGCTTAACGTCGAAGTTCCGCTGCGCGCGCAGTATCTGCGCGTGCTGTTTGCGGAATTGACCCGTATCTGCAACCACATGCTCAACATCGGCAGCCACGTCATGGACGTCGGCGCGATGACTCCGAACTTGTGGCTGTTCGAAATTCGCGAAGACTGCCTCACGTTCTTCGAACGCGCTTCGGGCGCTCGCATGCACTCGGCCTGGTTCCGTCCGGGTGGGGTGCATCAGGACGTTCCGCTCAAGCTGCTGACCGACATTGCCGACTGGCTCGATACGCGCCTGCCGGAACTGTTCGATGACGCGATGAGCCTGGTGGTGGACAACCGCATCTTCAAGCAGCGCAATGTCGACATCGCTCTGGTGAGCAAGGAAGATGCGCTGGCCTGGGGCTTCTCGGGTCCGATGATCCGCGGTGCGGGCATTCCCTGGGACATTCGCAAGGCGCAGCCTTACGACGTCTATGACCGCATGGACTTCGAGATCCCGGTCGGGACCAACTCGGACTGCTATGACCGCATGATGGTCCGTGTCGAGGAAGTCCGGCAATCGGCCCGCATCATGAAGCAGTGCCTCGAGCAGATGCCCGAAGGTCCGGTGCTCACCAGCGATCGCAAGGTCGCTCCGCCCAAGCGCGGCGAGATGAAGAGCTCGATGGAATCGCTGATCCATCACTTCAAGCTCTACACCGAAGGCTTCCATGTTCCCGCTGGCGAAGTCTACGTCGCGACCGAAAGCCCCAAGGGCGAATTCGGCGTCTATCTGGTCAGCGACGGCACCAACAAGCCGTACCGCTGCAAGATCCGGCCGACCGCTTTCTCGCATCTTCAGGCCATGGACTTCATGTCGAAGGGGCACATGCTTCCCGACGCGACGGCCATTCTGGGGGCGATCGATGTGGTGTTCGGGGAGTGCGACCGGTGAGCCCGGCGGCGGTGCGACAAGTGTCGGTCATCGCCTGCCTGGTAGGGCTGGCGGTTTCCGCCGTGTATTTTCTCGCCACCTGGAACGGAACGCCGACCCCGGCCTGGATGCCCATGGTAGTCGCCCTTATCGGCGGCTACGAACTGGTGCAGTGCAGCCAGGGGCTTTGGCTCAAGCGGGCGGGGCGTTGAACATGACCCCGACCGCGTCTCCCTGCTTCAAGGATTTTGCCTAAGATGGCTGATCGTCATCCCGAACCGGTAACGCCGGAACTTGTTGCCCGCTGGGGCAGCTTTGCCTGGACCGCTGAAAATGCGGAAAAGGCGAAGGAAATCGTGGCTCGCTATCCTGCCGGACGGCAGCGCAGCGCGGTCATGCCGCTGCTGGATCTCGCTCAGCGCCAGGTCGGCGCGGAAGAGAACACTCAGGGCTGGCTGCCGATGCCGGTGATGGAATATGTCGCGCGTTATCTCGACATGCCGATCATCCGCGTGCTCGAAGTCGCCACCTTCTACACGATGTACAACATCCAGCCCGTCGGCCGCTTCCATGTGCAGGTCTGCGGAACGACGCCGTGCATGCTGCGTGGGTCGGATGACATCCTCTCGGCGTGCTACGCGCGCGGGCTGAAGAAGGGGCATACGACGAAGGACGGCCTGTTCACGCTGACCGAAGTCGAGTGCATGGGCAATTGCTCGTCGGCACCGATGGTGCAGATCAACGACGACAATTACGAAGACCTGACGGCCGACAGGCTCAATTTCGTTCTCGACGAACTTGCTGCCGGTCGCCAGCCGAAGGCCGGGACACAGGAACCCGGTCGCCACACTGTCGAACCGGTTGGCGGGCCGACCTCGCTGACTGCGATGGTGACCGAGAACCACGACTATCGAGGGGAGTGGTAAGCCATGGCCCTTGCCGACAAGGACCGCATCTTCACCAATCTCTACGGTTTCCAGCCGTGGAATCTTGCTGCGGCGCGTGCGCGTGGCGATTGGGACAATACCAAGGCGCTGCTGGAACGCGGTCGCGATGCGATCATCCAGGAAATGAAGGACTCCGGTCTGCGCGGGCGCGGAGGCGCAGGCTTCCCGACCGGCATGAAGTGGAGCTTCATGCCCAAGGAATCGCGCGACGGCCGTCCGAGCTTTCTCGTTATCAACGCCGACGAATCCGAGCCCGGTTCGTGCAAAGACCGCGAGATCATTCGCCACGACCCGCACAAGCTGGTCGAGGGGGCACTGGTCGCCGGTTTCGCGATGGGGGCCCGTGCGGCCTACATCTACATTCGCGGTGAATACATCCGTGAGGCCGAGACGCTTTTCGCGGCCGTGCGCGAAGCGTACGACGCGGGCCTGATCGGTCGCAACGCATCGGGGTCGGGGTACGATTTCGACGTGTTCGTTCACCGCGGCGCGGGCGCTTACATCTGCGGCGAAGAAACCGCGATGATCGAAAGCATCGAAGGCAAGAAGGGGCAGCCCCGCCTCAAGCCTCCGTTCCCGGCAGGCGCTGGCCTTTATGGCTGTCCGACAACCGTGAACAACGTCGAATCGATCGCGGTTGCGCCGACGATCCTTCGTCGCGGCGCGGCTTGGTTCTCGTCTTTCGGGCGCGATAACAACAAGGGGACGAAGCTTTTCCAGATCTCCGGGCACGTCGACAAGCCGTGCGTGGTCGAGGAAGAGATGTCGATCCCGTTCCGCGAGTTGATCGAGCGTCACTGCGGTGGCATTCGCGGCGGATGGGACAATCTGCTGGCCGTCATTCCGGGCGGTTCGTCGGTTCCGCTGGTTCCGTCCGAGCAGATCATGGACGCGCCGATGGATTTCGACGGGCTTCGCGCGCTTGGTTCCGGTCTGGGGACTGCTGCTGTCATCGTGATGGACAAGTCGACCGACATTGTTCGCGCGATTTCGCGCCTTTCGTACTTCTACAAGCACGAAAGCTGCGGGCAGTGCACGCCGTGCCGCGAAGGCACCGGCTGGATGTGGCGTGTCATGGAACGCCTGCGTACCGGCGACGCATCTGTCGAGGAAATCGACATGCTGTTCAATGTCACCAAGCAGGTCGAAGGACACACGATCTGTGCTTTGGGTGACGCGGCGGCCTGGCCGATTCAGGGCCTGATCCGCCATTTCCGCCCCGAAATCGAACGTCGCATCGCTGAACGCGGTGCTGTTCGGGAGGCTGCCGAATAATGCCAAAGGTCAAAGTAGACGGCGTCGAGATCGAGGTCCCGGCCGGAGCCACCGTGCTCCAGGCCTGCGAACTCGCCGGCAAGGAAATCCCTCGTTTCTGTTATCACGAGCGGCTTTCGATCGCCGGCAATTGCCGCATGTGCCTCGTGGAGGTGAAGCCTGGACCGCCCAAGCCGCAGGCTTCCTGCGCTCTTCCGGCGAACGAAGGGCAGGAAATCCGCACCGACAGCGAAATGGTCAAGAAGGCGCGGGAAGGGGTGATGGAGTTTCTCCTCATCAACCACCCGCTCGATTGCCCGATTTGCGACCAGGGCGGCGAATGCGACCTTCAGGACCAGTCGATGGCCTATGGCCGTGGCGGTTCGCGCTATCACGAAGCGAAGCGCGCGGTCACCGAGAAGAACATGGGGCCGTTGATCAAGACGGTCATGACGCGGTGCATTCACTGTACCCGTTGCGTGCGCTTCAGCGAGGAAATCGCGGGCGTCGATGAAATCGGTGCGCTTTATCGCGGTGAAAGCACCCAGATCACGACGTATCTGGAGCAGGCTGCGAAGCACGAGCTTTCGGCCAATGTGATCGACCTCTGCCCGGTCGGTGCGTTGACGAGCCGCCCTTACGCGTTCGAAGCGCGTCCTTGGGAACTCAAGAAGACGCTCTCGATCGACGTGTCCGACGCGCTCGGTGCGAACACCCGGATTGACTCGCGTGGTCGTGAAGTGCTTCGCGTCGTTCCGCGCACGAACGACGACGTGAACGAGGAATGGCTGGCCGATCGCGCTCGTTTCCTCGTTGACGGGCTTGTCCATCGTCGCCTCGATCGTCCCTGGCTTCGCCATGAAGGCAAGCTGCAGGCGGCAAGCTGGGGCGAAGTGCTGTCGGCGCTGGCAAAGATCAACCCCGGTTCCTCGGTTGCGGTGATCGCGGGCGACCTCGTCGATTGCGAAACCATGTTCGCAGCGAAGAAGCTTGCTTCGGCGCTGGGTTCGGGTCTCCTCGAAGGACGTCAGACCGGGCTTGCCTATGACACCTCGAACCTTGCGGCCGTTGCGTTCAACACGACGCTCGCCGGTATCGAGGAGGCTGACGCCGTTCTGATCTACGGCAGCCAGATCCGCGATGAAGCACCGCTTCTCAACGTCCGCTTGCGCAAGGCGGTGAAGAGGGGCGCGAAGGTCTTCATCATCGGTCCCTCGTGGGATCCGACTTACGCGGCAACCCATCTCGGTGACGACGCCTCGGTGATCGACAACCTGCCCGAAGATGTCGCGGCGGTGTTTGCTGCGGCAGCCAAGCCGGCGATCATCATCGGTGGCGGCGCCCTTGCAAAGGGCGGTCTTGCTTCGGGTCTCGCTTTCTCGGCCCGGTTCAATCTCGTTCGCGAAGGTTGGAGCGGTTTCAACGTGCTGCATTTTGCCGCCGCGCGCATGGGCGGGCTTATGCTCGGTTACGCGCAAAAGGGCGGCATTGGCGATATCGTTGCGGCGCAGCCCAAGGTCGTGATCTCGCTCGGCGCGGATGAAGTCGACTGGACCAAGTTCGCCAATTCGATGATCGTTCACATCGGCCATCATGGTGACAAGGCGGCGCACGCTGCCGATGTCATCCTCCCCGGTGCGGCGTTCACGGAAAAGGACGGTACTTACGTCAACACCGAAGGTCGCGTTCAGTACGCGGAAAAGGCCGTCTTCGCTCCGGGTGAAGCCCGCGAAGATTGGTCGATCCTGCGTGCACTTGCGGACGCTTTCGGCGTTTCGGTTGGGTTCGACAGCTTTGAAGAACTCCGCGCAGCCATGGTTGCCGAAGTTCCCGCACTTGGCGTCGAAGCGCTTGCTCATTACGGCGACCTTCCGGCCGCTCCGGAAGGACAGCGTGCTTCCGGCGTGATTGCCTATCCGGTCAAGGATCGTTTCCTGACCAACGCGATTGGTCGCGCCAGCCCGACGTTGCAGCGCTGCTCGGCCGAACTCATCCACGGTGAAATTCAGGCGGAGGCCGCGGAATGACCCCGTTTTTCCAGGGACTTGGCCTGCCCTATGAATGGGCCTGGACCATTTCGACGATCTGCGGAATTCTGCTGATCGCCTTGCCGGTCATGTTGTCGGTGGCAATGGTCATCTATGTCGACCGCAAGGTCTGGGCCGCGATGGCCCTGCGCCGCGGTCCCAACGTCGTCGGGCCTTTCGGTCTGCTTCAGTCGTTCGCCGACGGTCTCAAGGTTTTCCTTCAGGAAACCATCATTCCGGCTGCGGCGAACAAGGGACTCTTCCTGATTGGCCCGATCGTGACTTTCACGGTCGCGCTTCTGGCTTGGGCGGTTATCCCGTTCAACTCGGGCGCCATTCTCGCCAACATCAATGTCGGCCTTCTCTATATTCTCGCGATTTCTTCGCTGGGTGTGTACGGGATCGTCATTGCCGGTTGGTCGTCGAACTCGAAGTATCCCTTCTTCTCGGCGATGCGCGCTTCGGCCCAGATGATTTCTTATGAAGTCTCAATCGGGTTCATCCTGATCTGCGTCGTCCTTTGGGCGGGCAGCTTCAACCTGAACGACATCGTCAAGGCACAGCACGGTCACGGCTTCGGTTTCATCAACGGGTTCTGGTGCAATCCGCTTTTGTTCCCGATGTGGGTGATGTTCCTGATTTCGTCGATGGCTGAAACACAGCGTGCACCGTTTGACTTGACCGAAGCGGAAAGCGAACTCGTCGCAGGTTATCAGACCGAATATTCGTCGATGGCTTTCGCGCTTTTCTGGCTCGGTGAATACGGCAACGTCCTGATGATGTGTGCGCTCAACGCCACGTTGTTCTGGGGCGGCTACCTTCCGCCGCTGGAAATTCCCGTTCTCTATCTCATCCCGGGCTGGATCTGGTTGATCCTCAAGATTGCTTTCGGCTTCTTCGTGTTCAGCTGGGTCAAGGCGACCGTTCCCCGGTATCGCTATGACCAGTTGATGCGCCTTGGCTGGAAGATCTTCCTGCCCGTTTCGCTGCTGTTCGTGTTCCTCGTCAGCGGCTACCTCATGGCTACCGGACACTTCGCATGACCGTCGCCCAGATCGTCAAGACTTGGACCCTGTGGGAGTTCGTCAAGGCGCATTGGCTTACCCTGAAGTATTTCTTCAGGCCCAAGGCGACGGTGAACTATCCATTTGAAAAGAACCCGATTTCGCCGCGTTTCCGGGGTGAGCACGCTTTGCGTCGCTACCCCAACGGCGAAGAACGCTGCATCGCGTGCAAGCTGTGTGAAGCAGTTTGCCCGGCGCAGGCGATCACGATCGAAGCCGAACCGCGTGATGACGGCTCGCGCCGCACCACGCGTTACGACATCGACATGACCAAGTGCATCTTCTGCGGTTTCTGTCAGGAAGCGTGCCCTGTCGATGCCGTCGTCGAAGGTCCGAACTTCGAATATGCCACGGAAACCCGCGAGGAGCTGCTTTATGACAAGGCCAAGCTGCTCGCCAACGGCGACAAGTGGGAGCGTGCCATCGCTGCCAACCTCGAAGCCGATGCACCGTACCGGTAAGGGGGCCGCATCATGATCCAGGCATTTGCCTTTTATCTCTTCGCGACGCTGATGATCGTGTCGGGCGCGGTCACGATCCTCGCCCGCAACCCGGTCCACTCGGTCCTCTGGCTGATCCTCGCGTTCTTCAACGCGGCGGGACTTATGGTCCTTGCTGGCGCCGAATTCATCGCGATGCTGCTGATCATCGTCTACGTCGGCGCCGTCGCGGTGCTGTTCCTCTTCGTGGTGATGATGCTCGACATCGATTTTGCCGAACTTCGCGCCGGTTTCATCCGGAATGCGCCGCTCGGTGTGATCCTTGCGGTGGTTCTCTTCGTCGAGCTTTTCGTCGGCATCCTGGTGCGCAGCGCCGGCGACATGGCGATCGGCACGGCGGGCGCGGCAACGGCGGTCCCTGCGGGTCTGTCCAATACCGCTGCGATCGGCGCTCTTCTCTACACCCGGTATCTCTTCGTTTTCGAAGCCGCCGGTTTCATCCTGCTGGTCGCGATGATCGGTGCCATTGTCCTGACGCATCGCCAGCGTAGCGGTGTGCGTGGCCAGAACATTGCCAAGCAGATCGCCCGCCGCCCCGAAGAGGCGACGATCAACCTGCAACCCGAAGTCGGCAAGGGGGTCTCGTTGTGATCGGTATCGGCCACTACGTCGTCGTGAGCGCTATCATGTTCGTGCTCGGCGTCCTCGGCATCTTCCTCAACCGCAAGAATGTCATCATCATCCTGATGGCGATCGAACTGATCCTCTTGTCGGTGAACCTCAATCTGGTCGCGTTCTCCGCGTACCTTCACGATCTCGTCGGACAGATCTTTGCCATGTTCGTGCTCACCGTTGCGGCGGGCGAGGCGGCGATTGGTCTGGCCATTCTCGTCATCTACTTCCGTGGCCGTGGCACCATTGCGGTCGACGACGTCAACCGGATGAAGGGCTGAGAGAAAACCGATGTCTTCCATCCAGACTATCGTCTTCGCGCCGCTGGCAGCGGCCATCATCGCCGGGCTCGGCAACAAGAAGATCGGCGCTGTGCCGGCTAAGCTTGTGACCACCGGCGCCCTTTTCCTCTCTTGCGCCCTGTCCTGGCCGATTTTCCTGAGCTTTCTGGGCGGTCACGCCCAGGAAAGCATCACGCCGGTTCTCGATTGGGTGAAGTCGGGCGATCTCGACTTCTCGTGGACGCTTCGCGTCGACACTCTGACCGCGATCATGCTGGTCGTGATCACCAGCGTTTCGGCGCTCGTGCACCTCTACTCGTGGGGGTACATGAGTGAGGAACCCGACCAGCCCCGGTTCTTCGCGTACCTCTCGCTGTTCACCTTCGCCATGCTCATGCTGGTGACTGCGAACAACCTGGTGCAGATGTTCTTCGGCTGGGAAGGGGTGGGCCTTGCGTCCTACCTTCTGATCGGTTTCTGGTTCCGCAAGCCGAGTGCAACCAAGGCGGCGATGAAGGCCTTTGTGGTCAACCGCGTTGGTGACCTTGGTTTCATGATGGGTATGTTCGGTATCTTCCTTGTCTTCAAGACGGTGTCGATCCCGCAGATCCTTCATGATGCGCCCACTCTCGCGGGCTCGACCATTGGCTTCCTGGGCTTCCGTTTCGAAACGGCGACGGTGATCTGTCTGCTGCTCTTCGTCGGTGCGATGGGCAAGTCGGCGCAGCTCGGGCTTCACACCTGGCTTCCCGACGCAATGGAAGGTCCGACCCCGGTGTCGGCGCTGATCCACGCGGCGACCATGGTCACCGCTGGCGTATTCATGGTGTGCCGTCTCTCGCCGCTCTTCGAAATGAGCGAGACCGCGCTGCACGTCGTGACCTTCATTGGTGCGATCACCTGCTTCTTTGCCGCGACGGTCGGCACGACGCAGACCGACATCAAGCGCGTCATTGCTTATTCGACCTGTTCGCAGCTCGGTTACATGTTCTTCGCGGCAGGCGTCGGCGCTTATGGCGCGGCCATGTTCCACCTCTTTACCCACGCATTCTTCAAGGCGCTTTTGTTCCTTGGCGCGGGTTCGGTGATCCATGCGATGCACCATGAGCAGGACATGCGGTACTACGGCGGTCTGTGGAAGAAGATCCCGCTGACGTTCGGCGCGATGATGGCTGGTACGCTCGCTATCACCGGCGTTGGTATCGATGACGTGTTCGGCTTTGCTGGCTTCTACTCGAAGGATGCGATCCTCGAGGCGGCATACGCTCACGGTACGGAACTCGGCCACTTCGCTTTCGCCATGGGTATTTTCGCAGCACTGCTGACCAGCTTCTATAGCTGGCGCCTGATTTTCCTGACTTTCTTCGGGAAGGCACGTTGGGAACAGTCCGAACATATCCAGCATGCCGTTCACGACGCTCATGGCCATGGCGACCATGCCCATGATCATCATCACGGTCATGACCATGCGCACGGCCACGGTGAAAGCGACGGGACTGCCGGATATCATCCGCATGAAAGCCCGCTCAACATGCTGGTGCCGCTTGCGGTGCTGACGGTTGGTGCCGTTTTCGGTGGCTTTGCGTTCGCCCAGTACTTCCTCAGCGAGGGAACCGGCGAATTCTGGAAGGGGGCGCTCGTTTTCGACGAAAGCCTGATCCACGCCGCGCACCACGTGCCGGAATGGGTGAAGCTTGCGCCTGCAGGCGTCATGCTGACCGGTTTTGCGATCGCGATCTTTGCCTACATCCTCAATCCGGGCTTCCCTGCGGCTTTCGTGGCGCAGTTCGGCTTCCTTTACCGCTTCCTGCTCAACAAGTGGTACTTCGATGAACTCTATGACCTGATCTTCGTCCGTCCCGCCATGGCGCTGGGCCGGGTGTTCTGGAAGGTCGTCGACATCGGGATCATCGACCGCTTCGGTCCGAACGGCGCCGCCTGGGTTGTCGCTCGTGCCAGCCGCGGGGCCGCTCGGCTCCAGTCCGGATACCTCTACAGCTATGCGCTGGTCATGCTCGTCGGCCTTGTCGGCGCGATCAGCTGGGTGATTGCACGATGACCGGTTTCCCGATCCTTTCGCTCATGTTGCTGGTACCGTTGGTCGGTGCCGTTCTCTGCCTCAAATCGGGGCGGGAAACGGCACGGGTCGTGGCACTGATTGCAACGCTCATCGACTTCGCGCTCGGCGTGGTGCTCTGGACGCACTTCGACATTGGCGGCGCTCAATGGCAGTTCCAGGAACATGCCGCTCTTTTCTCGGGCTTCGACTGGAAGCTCGGGATCGACGGCATCGCCCTCCTGCTGATTGTCCTGACCGTGTTCCTCATGCCGATCTGCATCGGCGCGAGCTGGAACTCGATCGAGAAGCGCGCAGGCGAATATTACGCTGCGTTCCTTCTTACTGAAACGCTTCTGCTCGGCGTGTTCGTCGCGCAGGATCTCTTCCTCTTCTACATCATGTTCGAAGCCGGCCTTATTCCGATGTATCTGATCATCGGGATCTGGGGTGGGGCGGAACGCATCTACGCCAGCTACAAGTTCTTCCTCTACACGCTGCTCGGCTCGGTCCTGATGCTGATCGCGATGTTCTGGATGGTCAATGAAGCCGGCACGACCGACATTCCGACCCTGATGGCCTACAACTTCCCGCCTGCCGCGCAGACTTGGCTGTTCCTTGCGTTCTTTGCCAGCTTTGCGGTCAAGATGCCGATGTGGCCGTTCCACACCTGGCTTCCCGACGCTCACGTGCAGGCACCTACCGGTGGTTCGGTCATCCTTGCCGGCGTTCTGCTGAAGATGGGTGGTTACGGCTTCATTCGCTTCTCGCTGCCGATGTTCCCGGTTGCCTCGGCGCACTTCGCGCCGCTGATCTGGGGTCTGTCGATGGCGGCGGTGGTGATCACTTCGCTCATCGCGCTCGTTCAGAACGACATGAAGAAGCTGATCGCTTATTCGTCTGTCGCCCACATGGCGATCGTCACGGTCGGTCTCTTCGCTTTCAATCGCCAGGGCCTCGAAGGCTCGATGATCGTCATGCTCAGCCACGGGATCGTGTCGGGCGCTCTGTTCCTTGGTGTCGGTGTCATCTACGATCGCCTGCACACTCGCGAAATCACCCGCTACGGCGGTCTCGCGGTGAACATGCCCTATTACGCGCTGTTCTTCATGCTGTTCACGATGGCTTCGATCGGTCTTCCCGGGACGAGCGGGTTCGTCGGTGAGTTCCTCTCGCTGCTGGGTGTCTATCAGGAATCGAGCTGGGTCGCGCTGATTGCGACGACCGGGATCATCCTGGGTGCTGCCTACATGCTGTATCTCTACCGTCGCGTGATCTTTGGCGAACAGGCGAATGCCGATGCCGCCAAGTTGCCTGATCTCGACTTCCGCGAGTGGGCCATGATGATCCCGCTTGCCGCTGTCGTCCTGTGGATGGGCGTGTATCCTGAATCCTTCCTCGCGCCGATGCGCAAGGATATCGGGGCTCTGGAGGCGCGTGTCGCCATGGCCAAGCCCAAGGGAGATGCTGACGTGAAGACCGGTGCCGAACGGACCGCGACGGCTGCTGCTGCAGCACTTGCCTCGGCCCAGCTGAAGGGAGCGAAGTAATGGATTTCGCTCATTCGCTGGCCGCCATTTCGGCGGAGGAACTGATCAGCGGCGCAGGACTGGTCCTGCTGCTGGTCGCGGCTTGGGGCGGTGACAAGGCCGCCCGGGCAATCTCGGTTGCGGCGCTTGTCGTGCTGGTTGCGGCGGCGGCTCTTGCCGTCCCCGCTCTTGCAGGCGGCGTTGGCGGCAAGGCGGCTTTCGTGTTCGACGGGCAGCTGCGCGTCGATGCCTTTGCCTCCTTTGCCAAGCTGCTGATCTATCTCGGCGCTGGTGTGACCCTCATTGTCGCACCGTCGTTTTTCGAACGCTTCAACGCGCTTCGTGCCGAATTTCCCCTGCTGGTGCTCTTCGCGGCACTCGGCATGGGGATCATGGTTTCGGCAGGTGACCTGCTGACGCTGTACATCGGTCTCGAGCTCAACAGCCTTGCGTCCTATGTCCTTGCCGCCATGCTGCGTTCGGACGGCCGCTCGGCGGAAGCGGGCCTCAAGTACTTCGTGCTCGGTTCGCTCGCTTCGGGCATCCTGCTCTACGGTGTCAGCCTGACCTACGGGTTCACCGGAACGACCTCGTTCGAAGGCATTCGCACGGCTCTGAGCGCTGGTCCGCTCTCGATCGGTGCGACTTTCGGGATGGTCTTCGTTTTCGCCGGTCTTGCGTTCAAGATCAGCGCGGCGCCGTTTCACATGTGGACCCCGGACGTGTATGAAGGTTCGCCGACCCCGGTGACGACCTTCTTCGCGACGGCTCCGAAGGCGGCTGCGCTTGCGCTGCTCATGCGCGTCAGCCTCGACGCATTCGGTGCGCACGTTTCGGCGTGGAACCAGATCGTGATCTTCGCTTCGCTCTTCTCGATCATCATCGGGGCACTTGGCGCGATCACGCAGAACAACATCAAGCGTCTGCTGGCCTATTCGTCGATCAACAACGTCGGCTTCATGCTCATCGGTCTTGCGGCCGGTACGCCGGCCGGTGCTTCGGCGATGCTGGTCTATCTTGCTATCTATGTCGTGACGTCGGTGGCCGGCTTTGCTGCGGTTCTTTTGCTGCGCGACGAAAACGGCGATCCGATCGAAGCGATTTCGGACATGGCGGGGCTTTCGCGTACCCGTCCGGGCCTCGCCGCCGCGCTTGCCATCGTGATGTTCAGCCTGGCGGGCATCCCGCCGCTGTTCGGCTTCTGGGGCAAGTTTGTGGTGTTCCAGGCTGCGGTTCAGGCCCATCTGGTGCTGCTCGCCGCAGTTGGTATCGCAGCCTCGGTGATCGGTGCATTCTACTACCTCAAGGTGGTGAAGGTGCTGTATTTCGACGAACCGGCAGACAAGGTTCGTGGCAACGGTGACTTTGCCAATACGGTCCTGCTGGCGCTTGCTTCGATCGCGATCTCGCCGCTTGGCTATCTTGGCACGAAGTGGCTGGGTGGGCTTGCCGGCAACGCTGCGGCTGCGCTGTTCCACGTAGTCTGAACCGATGGAGCCTGATCAGGTTGGACGCGATCCCCTGACTGGTTCCCTTGAGACGGTTTCACAAATCGCTTCGACCAACACCGAGCTTCTCGCACGGGTTGGTCGGGGCGATTTGCCGTTTGAAGGGAACTGGCTGGTTGCGGATCGGCAGTCGGCGGGACGAGGTCGCGCCGGACGGGTTTGGAACGACGGTTTCGGCAACTTCATGGGGTCGACCGTTGCGTGGCTCCGTGCCGGGGATCCACCAGCACCGACTCTTTCCCTGGTTGCGGGCGTCGCGGTCATTCGTGCGCTTCATGATGTCTGCGGATTGTTGTCCGGCGCCATTCTGAAGTGGCCCAACGATGTTCTTGTGCGGGGCGCGAAACTCGCTGGCATCCTGCTGGAGCGTCAGGGTGACTGCATCGTTGTCGGGATCGGCGTCAATCTGGTACTGGCGCCAGAGGTCGAGGGCAGGGAGACCGTTTCCCTCGCGAGCCTTGGCCATGCGGTGTCACGCGATTCGTTCGCCTTTGCCCTGAGCGCACAATGGCGGTCCGCTCTTGAATGCTGGCATCGCGGCGAATGGCCTTCGCTGCGTGAGGATTGGCTCGCTTATGCCCATCGCAAAGGAACGCTGTTGTCGGTGCGCGATCCGTCCGGCGGAGCGATCATGGGCGGGTTCGCCGGGTTAACCCCTGATGGGGCTGCACTTCTCCACTTGGCGGATGGCCAAAGGCGTGCGATCCACGCGGGCGATATTGAACTCGTGGGGGAATGATGCTGCTCGCGGTTGACGTTGGAAACACCAATGTCGTGTTTGCGCTGATCGATGGACGTGAGATCCTTGGGCGTTGGCGTATTGCCACCGATCCCCGGCGCACGGCGGATGAATATGCGGTATGGTTGCTGCAACTGTTCCGGTTGCAGGGCTTCGAGGCCGAAGCGGTCGATCAGGTGATCGTGTCGACGGTCGTTCCTCGCGCACTGCACAACATCCAGGTGTTGTCGAACAAGTATTTTCATCGGGATGCGTTGATCGCAGGTGAGCCCCCGGTTGCCTGGGGGTTCCGGATTGATGTCGATCAGCCGCGCTCGGTTGGTGCCGATCGCGCCGTAAATGCGATTGCGGCCCATGCCCGGTTCCCCGGTGACCTGATCGTGGTCGATTTCGGCACTGCGACGACATTCGACGTCATCGATGCGGAGGGGACCTACAAGGGCGGGATCATCGCGCCGGGTATCAACCTCTCTCTCGAAGCCCTGGTGAATGCGGCGGCGCGACTGCCGCGTATCGCGATCGAGGCCCCGCGCGGCAATGCGAGCGTCATCGGGCGCAATACCGAAGACGCGATGCATATCGGTGTGTTCTGGGGCTATGTCGCGATGATGGAAGGGTTGATCGCACGACTTCGTGCCGAGATCGGACGGCCCGCGAAAGTCATCGCGACGGGCGGTCTGGCGGTTCTGTTCCATGAACACACGACCATTTTCGATCACGTCGAGACCGATCTCACTCTTGACGGGCTCGCGCTCCTCGCCGAACGGGCGAGAGGCTGACAAGAACTTTTGACTGATCAGGAATCTACGTGAAGCCAGGTAAGGAATTGCTGTTTTGCGCGCTCGGTGGCTCGGGCGAAATCGGTATGAACGTCAACCTCTACGGCTGCGAGGGGAAGTGGTTGATGGTCGACCTCGGCATGACCTTTGCCGACCCCTGGTATCCGGGGGTCGAACTTGTCTTTGCGGATTTGGAGTTCATCGAGGAACGCTCGGACGATCTTCTCGGCATCGTCCTCACGCACGCGCATGAAGACCATATCGGCGCGGTCCCCTATTTCGCGCAGGAACTCGGCGTTCCGATTTACGCGACGCCTTTCACTGCCCGGCTCGTGCATGAGAAGCTGGTCGAGGCCGGGATCGACCGGGATGTCGAACTCCACGTGATCGAAAACAACGGGCGTATCTCGTTGGGAGCGTTCGATATTCGTTACGTTCCGCTCGCGCATTCGATTGCCGAGGGGAATGCGCTGGTGATCGATACCCCTTACGGGCGGGTCTTCCATACCGGCGACTGGAAGCTTGACGATGAGCCGCGTGTCGGAACGCCTGCGACCGAAGAGGAACTGACCGCGATCGGGGACGAGGGCATCCTCGCGCTCGTTTGCGATTCGACCAACGTTTTCAATCCCAAGGCTTCCGGTTCGGAAGGGGCTGTGCGGGCCGGGCTGCTGGAAACGATCGATTCCCTCAAAGGGCGTCGGGTCGTCGTCACGACGTTTGCGTCGAACGTTGCCCGATTGCAGACGCTTGCTGAAGTTGCCGAAGCGACCGGGCGCCGCCTTTGCGTGGCGGGGCGTTCGCTCGACCGCATCATTTCGGTGGCTCAGGCGAGCGGTTATCTGCAGGATTTCCCCGAGACCGTCGGAATGGACGACGCGATGGATCTGCCTCGCGGTGAAGTCCTGATCCTGGCGACCGGCGGGCAGGGTGAGGCGCGCGCGGCACTGGCCCGCATTGCCGGAGACCAGCATCCCGTAAAGCTGGAAGCCGGGGATGCTGTTGTGTTCTCGAGCCGCCAGATTCCCGGCAATGAACTGGCCATTGGGCGTGTCCAGAATGCCCTTGTCGCCAAAGGCGTCCGCATCGTGACCGATCGGCAGTCGATGATCCACGTGTCCGGACATCCCGGACGTCCCGAACTCATGAAGCTCTATGAGTGGTTGCGGCCGCAGATGCTTGTCCCTGTCCACGGCGAGATCCGCCACATGGACGAGCAGGCCCGGCTCGGACGTTCCGAAGGGATCGCTCGCACGATCCTGCAAAAGAACGGGGATCTCGTCCGTCTGGCACCGAACGGTCCGCACAAGATCACCGAAGTTCGCGCCGGACGGCTCGTGCTCGACGGCGATATCATCACGCCCGCCGATGGCGAGGCGATCGTCGCGCGGCGCAAGCTCGCGCAGCTGGGGTTGGTGACGGTCGCCCTTGCAGTCAATCTTGAGGGCAAGCAGGTCTCGCCGATCGATGTCGCGACGATCGGCATTCCGCTCGACGAGGACATGGAGGCCTTCATCGCCGAAGCGCAGGTCGATGCGTCCGAGGCGGTGAGGGGGCTGAAAGGCGATCGTCGTCGTGATCGGCTCGCCGTTGCCGAAGCAGTTCGTCTTGCTGTAAGGCGGTGTGCCTATCGTTGGATCGGCAAGAAACCGGTGGTTCAGGTGATGTTGCGCGCGGCCTGACAAGGTCTCGGCGCCTCTCCTGATCCCATGCGGAAAACAGGAGAGGCTGGGCGTGCGCTGGACATCGATCCTTGCGATTTTCTCGCTGTTCTGGGTGATGTCGGCCTTTCTGGTTATGCCTTTTGGCGTGCGTACCCATGATGAACTGGGTCTCGAGCGAGTGCCGGGGCAAGTTCTGAGTGCTCCAGGCAATTTTTCGCCCCGGCGGATTGCCCGGCGGGCGACCGTTCTCGCACTGGTCCTTTTCGCGCTCTATTACGCCAATTACGTCGAGCGCTGGATCACGATCGATGATATTGATATTTCACGCTGGATCGGCCTTGCCTGAATAGCCTGAGGGCTGGCCGGATCGTGGGGAATACAGGGTCGGGACAAGTGGTCGTGCCATCGCTGACGGACAGGTTGCGCGCGTGGCTTGGCCATGGCGAGCGGGCGGGACGGCCCGGAGATGCGACGGCCCTCATGGCGATCGTCGGGTTGGCACTGGTCGCTCGTCTGGTTGTTGGCGCCTTGCCGATCGTCCATCACGAGGACGAGGTCTGGCAATATCTCGAACCCGCCTATGGCGAACTGACCGGCTTGTGGATCAGGACCTGGGACATACGCGCGGGTATTCGGAGCTGGCTGATGCCGGTTCTGTTGATGCCGCCGGTCGCGCTGGGACGGGCACTGGCGCCGGGAAGCGGGCTTCATGTCCTGCTGGCGCGCGAAATGCTGGCGCTGGCCTCGCTGGGCGTTGTCTGGGCCTTTTATCGCCTGGGGCTGCGCGTCGGGCGGGGTCACGGGTTCGTTGCGGCTTTTGTGGCGGCGACCTGGGTCGAGATCGTCTATTTCGCGCCGCGAACGTCGAGCGACGGCCTTGCGCTGACCTTGTTGTTGCCTGCCTTCGTTCTCGTTTCCGAACCATCGGATCTGCGCAAGCGCGATGTGCTGGCGGGGTTTTTCTGTGGCGTCGCGGTCATGCTGCGCCTGCAACTCGCTCCGGCGGTCGCTTTTGCGGTGCTGGGAATGGTGGGGTGGCAGCCCCGTCGCTATCCGGCCTTGGTGGGCGGCGTTCTGACGGGTTTCGCGCTCGATGCTGCGGCCAATGCCGTGATGGGGGAGCCTCCGTTCCTGTGGATCTGGCGGAATTTCGCGGTCAATCTCGTACAGGGCAAGAGCGAGATGTTCGGCGTGGCGCCGCCGTGGTGGTATTTCGAGCGCCTGTTCGAGGGCTGGCACGTCGGGGCGGTGCTGCTGGTCCCTGCCATCGTGTTCGGGGCGCGGCGCTATCCGGTCCTGCTGGGTGCGGCTCTGGTCGAGATCGCGACGATGGCGCTTATTCCGCACAAGGAATTCCGCTTCATCACTCTCGGGCTGTGCCTGCTGATCCTGCTGGCTGCGATCGGCTCGGTCGACTTGCTCGACCTTGCGGTACGGCGTTTCGGCTCGCCGGGGCGTCCGGTCGTTGCGCTCTGTACCTTGTGGTTGGCGCTGTCGGTGCTGGTCGGGACGAGCCCCACTTTCCTTGAATACTGGGTGCTGGGGGCTACCGAAGCGCAGGCGCTGCGCCAGGCCGGGCAGGTTCCTGCGGTATGCGGGATCGGGATCTATCGCCATCCCGATGTGCCTTTGCCTGCCTATACGTTCATTGATCGGCCGGTTCCGGTCCTGATGATCGATGAATGGTTGGCGGTGCGTACGGACCATCCGCCCATGTTGAAAAGCGCTTACAACGTTGCGATTGCCCCGGGGGTGGTTGCTGATGACCTTCGACGCGGTGGTTATCGCGAGTTGTCGTGCGGTGGATCGCTTCATCCGGCCGATCCGCGCCACTATTGCGTTTATGTGAGGCAGGGCGGATGCGCACGCGCACCCGCCTATTTCGATTACAATGCGGGTCTTGCCCGGATCGACAGGTAATCAGACCCCTTCGAGGGCGTAACCCGCCGAGCGGACTGTCCGGACCGGATCGGGCGCGCCGGGAATGGCGATCGCCTGACGCAAGCGCCGGATATGGACGTCGACGGTGCGCAATTCGATGTCGCTGCCGCTGCCCCAGACGGCATCGAGCAACTGGCCGCGGGAAAAGACTCGGCCGGGGTGTTCCATGAAGTGGCGCAGCAGGCGGAATTCGGTCGGACCGATCTTGATCGACTGCGCCTTGCGCGTGACGCGGTGCGCGGTGGGGTCGAGCGAGAGATCCCCGACCGTGATCGTTTCACCGGCAAGAGCGGGGCGAACGCGGCGCAGCACTGCACCGACACGGGCGATCAGTTCGCGCGGAGAGAACGGCTTGGTGACGTAGTCGTCGGCTCCGGTCTCGAGCCCACGAACGCGATCGTCCTCGTCACTGCGTGCAGTCAGCATGATGATCGGGACGTGGGCGGTCGCCTTTTGGCGACGCAGGCGGCGGCAGACCTCGATGCCGCTGGTGCCGCCGATCATCCAGTCGAGCAGGACGAGATCGGGCGTGTCCTCTGCGGCCAGAAGCAGGGCTTCGTCACCGTCCGCGGTCGTCCGGACATCATAGCCTTCGCCGCGAAAGCGATATTCGACCAGCTCGGCCAGTGCGGTGTCATCCTCGACCAGCAACAACTTTGGCGCGGACATCTGCAACCCCCTGTTTTGGTCCGACCACGGTGCAATCATTGACACTTGCATGACCGGCGATCTGCGCAGACACGACAAATGTTACAGCGTGGTGACGAACTCCCTCCGGCCTTTCGGTTGGACGTTACGCCGGAATTCCAATCTCGAACGAAACCCGGCGCAGGTCGTGTCAGGCGGGTGGCGGAACGTCCTCGCGCTCGGGCAGATAAGTGCCCGTTGCCGCGTAATGGACCATTTCGGCAATGTTGGTGGCGTGATCGCCGATGCGCTCGATATTGCGGGCGACGAACATCAATTGCGCCACGCTGCTGATCGTTGCCGGGTTTTCGACCATGTAGGAGACGTAGTTGCGGAAGATGCTGTCATAGAACGCATCGACCTTGACGTCGCGGCGGACGATTTCGGCGGCGGCAACCGGATCGCGTGCGGCATAGGCGGTCAGGACGTCATGGACCATGTCGCCAGCCATTTCGTTCATGATCGGCAGAAGAGTGAGCGGTTCGAACCGCTTGCGCCCTTCGATGTGACCGACCCGCTTGGCGATGTTCTTGGCATAATCGCCGATCCGCTCGATCACGCCCGCGATCTTGAGCGCGGCAATCACTTCACGCAAGTCGTCGGCCATCGGCGCGCGCAGGGCAAGCACTCTGACCGACAAGCGGTCCACTTCGCTTTCGAGAGCGTCGATCCGGCGGTCGCGGGCGATGACGCCGGCGGCCATTTCCTCGTTGCCGCTGACGAGCGCGTCCATCGCTTCGGCAATGGACAGTTCGGCAAGGCCGCCCATTTCCGCCACCAGGCCACGCAGGCGGGTGATGTCGTCGTCGAAAGCCTTGACGGTATGTTCAGCCACCATGGGGTCCTTATCCGTATCGACCGGTGATATAGTCCTTGGTGCGTTCTTCACGAGGGTTTGTGAAGATGTCAGACGTCGTTCCATATTCGACGATCCGCCCAAGGTGGAAGAATGCTGTGCGTTGCGACACGCGCGCGGCCTGCTGCATCGAATGGGTGACGATCACGATGGCGTAGCGCCCGCGCAATTCGTCGATCAGTTCCTCGATTCGCGCAGTGGCGATAGGGTCGAGTGCCGAACAGGGTTCGTCCATCAGGATCACTTCGGGATCAATGGCGATAGCCCGCGCGATGCACAGGCGCTGCTGTTGACCACCCGAAAGGGCCGTGCCGCTGTCGGAGAGGCGATCCTTGACTTCGTCCCAGAGCCCGGCTCGCTGCAGCGAGCTTTCGACGATGCCGTCGAGTTCGCTGCGGCTGTTGGTCATGCCGTGGATGCGCGGGCCATAGGCGATGTTTTCATAGATCGACTTGGGGAAGGGGTTCGGCTTCTGGAACACCATGCCCACACGTGCGCGCAGTTCGACGATATCCATGCCCGAGCGATAGATGTCTTCGCCGTCGAGCAGGATCTGCCCTTCGACGCGGGCGCCGGGGATCGTGTCGTTCATGCGGTTGATCGAACGCAGGAACGTCGATTTGCCGCAACCCGACGGGCCGATGAAGGCGGTCACATAGCTTTTGGGAATGTCGATCGAGACATCCTCGATCGCGCGTTTCTCGCCATAATAGACCGAGACGTTGCGGGCCGCGATCTTGGGGCCTTCGACCGGTTCGGGAAAGGCGGAAACCGTTCCGAACGTGCTGTCGATGGCGTCGGGCTGGGCAGGGACGGATGCGCTCATGTTACCACCGTTTCTCGAAGCGGTTGCGCAAGTAGATGGCAAGACCGTTCATGACGAGCAGGAAGACCAGCAGGACGATGATCGCCGCGCTGGTGCGTTCGATAAAGCCGCGGTCGATTTCGTCCGACCACAGGAAAATCTGGACCGGAAGGACCGTCGCGGGCGAAGTCAGCGTGGCCGGGGGCGAGGCAACGAAAGCGCGCATCCCGATCATCAGCAGTGGAGCGGTTTCGCCGAGCGCGCGCGCCATGCCGATGATCGTGCCGGTAAGAATGCCGGGCAGCGCCATGGGCAGGACATGGTGAAAGACGACCTGCAACGGGCTGGCACCGACGGCGAGGGCTGCGTCGCGGAGCGAGGGGGGCACGGCCTTGATCGCGTTACGCCCGGAAATGACGATCACCGGCATCGTCATCAGAGCAAGCGTCATGCCGCCCACCAGCGGGGCGGAGCGATCGTTGGGAAAGATCACGAGAAAGACGGCAAGGCCAAGCAGGCCGAAAATGATCGAGGGCACCGCGGCAAGATTGTTGATCGAGATTTCGATGAGATCGGTCCAGCGGTTCCGGGGCGCATATTCCTCGAGATAGAGAGCCGCGAGCACGCCGACGGGAAAGGCGAGAGCGAGCGTGACCAGCATGGTCATGATCGAACCCTTGAGCGCGCCCCAGATGCCGACCATCTGCGGGCTGGTGGCGTCGGAGCGGGCGAGGAAACCCCAGTCGAAGCTGTGGACGAGAACGCCCGAAGCCATGAGCTTGCGCGCGCGGGCCTGAAGCTCGGGAGCACCGCTGCCGCGTGCCGCATTGGCCAGTTCATCGCTTGCGGGAACAGTGAGAGGAATGCTGCGCGCGGCAAGAAGGTCGGGATGGGCGACCAGTTCCGCGCCCGCGTCGCGCCAGCCGGTATCGGCGATGAGAGCGGAGCCTCCGTCACCCAACTGCCGTTCGGCTGCCGCATCGATCAGCGCGGGAAGGCCGCCGACTTCAAGAGCGTCGAGAGGCTGGGGCTGGGCCAGCCGCGACGGATCGACCAGCAATTCGCCTTTGACCGGGAGATCGAGGCGGATCTCGTACCGTTCGAACCCGGCGAGGCCGTTGAGCGACATCGAGGCGAGCAACAGGACGAGAATTAGCGCGGAAAAGCCGACGGCGGCAAATCCCGCCCAGCGGAACAGCCGATCGTCGAGATGGCGGCGCGCCAGACCCGCGCGCATCCGTTCGTGACGGCGCGCACGAACGGCGGCGGCTTGTGCTGCGGCCTCGCTGTCGAAGCGGGCGCGGGACGAGGCGGTGGATTGGGGCAACGGGGCCTCACTCATAAGCTTCGCGGTAGCGCTTGACGACGCGCAGAGCGATGAAGTTGAGCGCCAGCGTGACCAAGAACAGGGCCATGCCCAGCGCGAAGGCGGAAAGAGTCGCGGGGTGATCGAAACTGCCTTCGCCGGTCAGCATGGCGACGATCTGGAACGTGACCGTGGTCATGGCCTTGAACGGGTTCACCGTCAGATTGGCGGTGGCACCGGCGGCCATGACGACGATCATGGTTTCCCCGATCGCGCGGCTGACGGCGAGCATCATGCCTGCGACGATCCCGGGCAGGGCGGCGGGAATGAGTACGCGGCGGATGGTTTCGGCGCGGGTTGCCCCCAGTGCGAGGCTGCCGTTGCGCATGTCGTTGGGGACTGCGGCAATGGCGTCGTCGGCCATCGACGAGACGAAGGGAATGATCATCACGCCCATCACCAGACCTGCGGCCATGGCGCTTTCGGTCGAGGCATCGTTGATGCCGACAGCTTGCGCGAAATCGCGGATTTTGGGCGCAACGGTCAGCGCCGCGAAATAGCCATAGACCACGGTCGGAACCCCGGCGAGGATTTCGAGCAGCGGCTTGACCACGCTGCGGACCTGATGCGTCGCATATTGGGTGAGATAGATCGCGCTCATCAGGCCGAGCGGGATCGCGACGACCATGGCAATGACGGCGCCGATGTAGATCGTCCCCCAGAACAGCGGGATGGCGCCGAACTGGTGTCCATCCGGAACGCCCACGCTCATCGGGTCGGGGGCCCAATGCAGGCCGAGGAGAAAATCAGTCGGGGAGACGAGGCGGAAAAACCGTATCGTTTCAAAGATAAGGCTCAGCATGATACCGGCCGTTGTCAGGATTGCTACCAGAGAGGCCAGCAAGAGCAGCCCCATGACGGCCCGTTCGACATGGGTGCGTGCGGCAAAGTCGGGGCGCAGTCGCAGGAAGGCGTGAGCGCCGCCAGCAAAGGCGATCACGATCGTCAGGACAAGGCCGATCACCTGATAGCGGAAGATCGCTGCCCGGAACGGGATGACAAATGCCTCGGCGGCCGGATCAAAGACCGCCCGTGCCGCCCCGGTCGCGACCGCATGGGCCTGGGACAGGAGCGACTGGCGTTCGAACCCGAAGGCGGGAAGCGAGGAGGCCGCAGGCGTCGCGAGCACTTCGTGGCGGATCAGCACGGGGGAAACCCCGTTCCAGATCAGCACGAAGACAAGCGTCGGAACCGCGATCCACAGGCCGACGTACCAGGCGTGAAAGCCGGGCAGCGAATGGGTTCGTCCGGTGGGGCTTGCCAGACGGAATGCGCGCGCCCGAGCCCTCGCGACCAGCCAGCCGACAAGGCTCAGCCCGAAAGCAAGCAGGGTAAGGATGGCTGGCGACATGGTTGCGGACGTTTCCTGATCTGGTGCGGGCGTCTGGACTGTTTCGGGTGAAACGGGCCAGTTCCGGGATGCGAATGGTTATTTCAGATCGGCTGAGGAGAGTGACGGCAATTCGGCGACTTTGCGGGCGCTTCCGGCCAGAACATCATCGGGCGCGATGACCATGCCGAGCCGGGCGAGAGTTCCACCCTTGCTCCACATCCTTGACCATTCAGTGACATAGGCGGAAAGTCCGGGGATCGCTCGCAAGTGCGCCTTCTTTACATAGATGTAGAGCGGGCGGGCGCCGGGATAGGAAAAATCGGCGATTGTCGCATAAGAGGGCCGAACCGAGCTCATGGTGAGGCCGGTCAGGCGATCGGCATTCTGTTCGAGGTAGGAATAGCCGAAAATGCCGATGGCATCGGAATTGGCCTCGATCTTCTGCACGATGAGATTGTCGTTCTCACCCGCGTCGACATAGGCGCCGTCCTCGCGCACTTCGCCGCAGATGGTGCCGTGGCGTGCCGGATCGCTGGTCGCCAGCGCCTTCATCGCCGGGTCGCTGTCGCACCCTCGGGTCAGGATCAGTTCCTTGAGCGCGTCGCGAGTCCCCGACGTGGATGGCGGACCATAGACGAGAATCGGGATCGAGGGCATCGCCGGATCGACATCGTGCCATGTGCGCGCCGTATTGGGGTGGCCATAGGGGTTCTTGGCAAGGGCGCGATAGACCCGTTCGGGCGTCAGCGGCAGATCGCCGCCAGCCTGGCTCCGCGCAAAGGCGACACCATCGAGACCCACTTCAATCTCGACGATGTCGCGCACGCCGTTGCGGGCGCATTCGTCGAATTCGGACTTCTTCATCCGCCGCGAGGCGTCCTCGATGTCGGGGAACTGCGGGCCGACCCCGGCGCAGAACAGCTTCATGCCGGCACCGGTGCCGGTCGATTCGATGATCGGCGACTTGAGCGTGCTGTCCGACCGGGCGAGTTCCTCGGCAACGGCCTTGGCAAAGGGATAGACTGTGGAGGAGCCGACAGCGCGCACCTGATCGCGCACGACGTCGCCGCTGTCGCATCCCGAGAGCGCGAGTGTGAGCGCGCTTGCCAGAACGGGGAAGAGCGCGCGCGAAGCGCGCTGCCCGGAGCGGAACCTGCCAGTGGGGAGATCAGCTTTCATCGCCGGATAACTTTCCCTCGTTCGCGCGGCGGACGTTCTCTTCGTGATAGAAGACGCCCCGGCATGCGGTGCCATTGTGACGGTGTTATGACAATTCCCTGTCTGGTGTCTGCTCGTCCCGGGCCTGATCTTTCAAGGGCATCGAGACGAGTCCCAATCGAACCGTGACCGTCGTGCCGCTGCCTAGCTTGCTGGTGACGTCGAGTTTGCCGCGATGGCGCTCGACGATGTGCTTGACGATGGCAAGGCCAAGGCCGGTGCCCCCGGCCATGCGGCTGCGGCCCGGATCGGTGCGATAGAAACGACGGGTGAGATAGGGAATGTGGTCGGGGTGAATGCCCTCGCCGTGATCGGTCACGCTGAGGACGGCTTCGCGCCCGTCTCGTGCGACATGCACTTCGACGGGTTGCTTGGGGTCGCCGTACTTCATGGAATTGTCGATCAGGTTACGGATTACCTGATCGAGTTGCTGGCGGTCGCCCTGGACGATCGCTTCGTCGGTAGAGACGATGATGCGTTCTTCGCCAAGGGTCGCGTCGACTTCGGCACCGATCGAGGCGGCCAATTGCCCGAGGTCGACGCGGTCGCGCGGGATGTCGTGCTTTTCGGCCTCGATTCGCGACAGCGACATCAGATCCTCGACCAGATGCTGGAGCCGTTTCGCCTCGCGCAGGACGGTCGCGTGAAAGCGGGCGCTCGTCGCTGCGTCGATCTTTGCCTCGGGATCGGAAAGCGTTTCGATATAGCCGATGATCGAGGCGAGGGGGGTGCGCAATTCGTGGCTGGCATTGGCGACGAAATCGGTATGGGCGCGACTGATGTCGGCCTCGGCCGTCCGGTTGACCAGCTCGATCAGCGAATAGGACTTGTCGATCGGGACGCGACGGACCTGCCAGATGCTGCGCGGGCTGGTGAGGCCGCGCACGGTGACGGTGCCTTCAGGGCTGTCGAGCAGTGTGATCGCTTCGGGATGGCGCAGGGCCATGCGCGCGTCCTGTCCGACGATATGTTGCCCCAGTTCCTCGCGCGAGGCGGCGTTGGCCGCGACGATACGCTGTCCTTCGAGCATCATGACCGGAACGCCGAACGGTTCGATCAGGTCGACCATGGCCTGCCTCGACACGCTGCCTTCCTGTGCCACGCGGACCTGGATCACCGGTTCGGGTTGCGAAAGCCAGAGCGAGCCGAGCCAGAGGATCATGACCGCCACGATCAGGACGGGATCGGCATTGGCCACCAGCATCCCCACCCCGGTGATCAGGGCGACGACGATCCCGGACCACGGGGGGCCGGACAGGCGAAAGCCTGCATGAGCCTTGGCGCCTGACGCGGGCTGGCTCGATGGCGCGGATTCGGAATTGTTGGGAAGAAGCGCGTTCATGGGCCGCTTATCGTCTCAGGAGGGACCGCTCGGTACAAGCCGTTCATGACCGAATTCTGACAATCCTTCTCCGGGCGACTTTCGTCTGTGCAGGGGGTTTGCGTGCGCAGGGGGATCTGTCGGTCGGGGCATCGCAAAGTTTGTAAAAGTGTAACGGTTTGTGATAATCACTTGCAATAGCATTGCTGGCACAAGGCCTTGCGCCTAAGCGTGCGGTGTGAACGGAAACGCGCCTCTCTCGCCTTCTCAGCCTCCCCGCAAACGCCGCATTTCGCGTGGCTGGTGGTTGAAGCAAATCCATACATGGCACTGGATCAGTGCGGCAGTCGCACTGGCCGGAATGCTCATGTTCGCTCTGACTGGGCTGACACTCAATCATGCGGACCTGATCCCGGCGACGCCGCGGGTCGTCGATCGCGGGGGCAAGCTTCAACCGTCGCTGTTGTCGCTGGTGCAGAAATCGCCGTCCGCATCCGATGCACCGCTCCCGGCTGTCGTGGCGCGAGCCGTGGCGGGGGAAGTCGGGCTCGACCCTGCCGGTCGGGCGGCCGAATGGAATGAAGGCGAAGTCTATGTGGCGATGCCGCGCGCGGGCGGGGACGCCTGGGTCAGCATCGACCGGATGTCCGGCGAGATCAAATCCGAGACCACTGATCAGGGGCTGATCGCGTCGCTCAATGACCTGCACAAGGGGCGCAATACCGGACTGGTCTGGCGTCTCTTCATCGATGCGTTCGCGGCGGCGGTCCTGCTGTTTTCGGGAACGGGCCTGTTGCTGCTCCAGTTCCACGCCAATCACCGCAAGAAGACCTGGCCTCTGGTCGGCGCGGGTGTGGCGATTCCCCTGCTTTTGCTGATTTTCTTTGTCCATTGAAAGGCATCGCCGCCCATGAAATCACGGATGCTCACTCTTGTCGCGGGCGCGGTCGTCGCGGTTCCGGCGGCCCATGCGGGGACCGTCACGGTCACTCTGCCGCGTCTGGCCATCGCGGAATACAAGAAGCCCTATGTCGCCGGGTGGATCGAGCCGGCCGGAGGCGGCGCCGCGCGCAGCCTGTTCGTGTGGTATGACATCCATCGCGGTGGCAACGAACCGGGTACCAAATGGCTCTCGGAGCTGCGCTCTTGGTGGCGCAAGTCGGGCCGGATGCTGCAGCTGCCCGCCGACGGCGTGAGCGGCGCGACGCGTGGACCGGGAACGTACACGATCCCGTTGCCGTCGGGACTGGCCCCCGGGAACTATGTGGTGAGTGTTGAAGCGGGGCGCGAACATGGCGGTCGCGAACTGGTGAGCGTGCCGGTTACGGTTCCCGGTGGTGGTGGGCACGGTTCGGGCAAGACCGAACTGGGCGCTGTTGTCGTGTCGGCGCGGTAAGGAGTTCCATTCATGAAGCCTCTGTTCGGCGCCATTCTGGCCGCCGCTCTGTTCGTGCCGGGTATCGCGCGGGCCGACGATCCCTTTATCCTTCCCTCTTCGACCAGTCTTTCAGGAGAGGGGGCAACCGTCACGTTCGACGCGGCTGGATCGGATCACCTGTTCTTCTTCGATCATCGACCGATCCAGCTCGGATCGATCACGGCATGGAAGGCCGACGGATCGGCGGCGGCGCTGGCCAATGCGATGCAGGGGCGTTTCCGGTCAGTCTTCGACCTGAAGCTCGATCAGCAGGGTACGTGGAAAGTGGCCAGCGATCAGACGATGATCACCGGAACGTTCAAGGAGAATGGACAAGAGCGCCGCGTCGGTGGACGGCCCGGTGGTCCCGGTGGTCCCGGTGGTCCCGGTGGTCCCGGTGGTCCCGGTGGTCCCGGTGGTCCCGGTGGCGGGGAAGGCGAACGGCGACCGGCTGGTGAGGCTCCCCGTCTTCCTCCTGTCGCGTTCAAGGATATTCCCGCCGATGCAACCGACATCCATCTGACCGAGGTCGTCCGCACGACCGCGACATACGTGACGCTCGGCGCGCCGACCACGACCGTGCTCAAGCCGGTCGGCAAGGGGCTTGAATTCGATCCGCTCACGCATCCCAACGAACTGGCGGCCGGGGAAACGGCGCGCTTTCGTTTCCTTGTCGATGGCAAGCCGGCCGCGCACGTCAAAGTGACGGTGATCCCCGGTGGCGATCGCTATCGCGAGGATCTGGGAGAGCGCGACTTCACCACCGGTCCCGATGGCGTGGTTACGATCAAGTGGCCGAGCGCGGGGATGTACTGGCTTGGCGCCGAAGCCGAGGACCACAATCCGTCGGAAAAGAAGGCCGAAGTTCGCAAGATGGACACGGCCGTCACGCTGGAAGTCATGACCCCGTGACAGTCACGGAGCTTCGGATCGCATTGCCGGACAAGGTTGCGCCCGATGCCTTTGGACGATGCGATCCGAAGCTGCCTGTCGAGATGCTTGCGGGTCAAGCCCTGGGGACGTTCTGGCAAGTGCGGTTCGTCTCGCGCGGAAAGGTCGGGCCCGACGATGTGCGGACCGCGATCGGGCGCCGTCTCGACGCCATTGTTGCGGAAATGAGCCAGTGGGAGCCGGGATCGGTTCTCTCTAGGTTCAATCGGATGGAAGCGGGCGAAGAGATCGTCCTGCCTACCGATTTCGCGAAAGTGATCGGGACTGCGCTCGACATTGCCGGGCGGAGCGAAGGGGCCTTCGATCCGACCCATGGGCGGGCGGCGGCTCTGCTGGGGTTCGGTGCGGAACCGGCGCGCGCGGACCTGTCCCCTACCGACCTCAAGGACGCATTCGATCAGGCAGGGTGGCAACGGTTGGCGTTCGATCCGCAAACGCGGCGCCTGTGTCAGCCCGGCGGGCTCTGGCTAGACTTCTCGGGCATTGCCAAGGGGTTTGCTGTCGATGCGGTGGCCGATCTGCTCGGCGAACTGGGGATCGAGGACGCGCTTGTCGAAATCGGCGGCGAACTGGTCGCCCGTGGGCTGAGGCCGGATGCACAGCCGTGGTGGGTCGATCTCGAATCGCCCCCCGGCGCGGTTCTGGCGCCGTTACGGATCGGATTGCATCAGGCGTCCGTGGCGACATCGGGAGACTATGTGCGGGGGCTTCACACGATTGATCCTTCGACCGGAAGGCCGCTTCCATCCCGGATAGCCTCGGTCAGTGTGCTTCACGACAATGCGATGCTTGCCGATGCCTGGGCCACGGCCTTGACCGTACTGGGCCCTGATCGTGGTCTGGTGCTGGCCGATCGGAAAGGAATTGCCGCTCGTTTCGTCGAACGCCTGCCCGGGCAGGACCCGGCTTTTGCGGAAACGATCAGTGCGGCCCTGGCGCGCATGATCGAGGATTAGGGCGTCATACGCCACCGAAACCGGGTGGTTCCGCATTGAAACGGAATGGGCGGACGGCGAGACCGTTGCCGCATCGGGCAATGGGGCATGATGCGCGGAGTGACATTCCATCGTGGTCAAGGTCAGCATCATCACCCCGACATACGAGCGGCATCATTTCCATGCGCGCCTTCGCGATTGCGTTCTGGCGCAGACCTGTGACGATATCGAATGGCTGGTTCTGGACGACAGCACTTTGCCGTCTCCAGTCCTGACCGAGATTGCCGATCCGCGCTTGCGCTATGTTCATGATTGTCGGCGCCGATCGATCGGGGCGAAGCGCAATGCCCTGGTGGCCATGGCGTGTGGCGAGATCATCGTCCATGTCGACGATGACGACTATTACAGCCCGGACTACGTGGCGACGATGGTCGATACCATCTCGGGCATGGGGGCGGATTTCATCAACTTGCGCGGATGGTTCCTGTTCGATCGCCGGGCCATGTTCCTTGGCTATTGGGATCTGACCGTTCCTTGCGGTGCGTTTCATGTCTGTGATGGGATCGGCGTCGAACTGGTCGTGATCGACGACCCGACGGTCCTGGCGGGGACCGAACTCGGCTGGGGCTTCGGTTTTGCCTATCGCCGGACGGTCTGGGAAGCGATCGGCTTTCCCGATCAGGATTTCGATGAGGACGGCGCCTTTTCGCGGGCGGCCCATGCTCGTTTCCGTTGCGGCTATCTGCTCGATCGACAGGGCCTGTGCCTGCACGAGGTGCATGGCGGGAACACGTCGCGCGCGTTTGCGCAATCGAACGTTCCGATCTTTCTCTTACCGCGCCTGTTTCCCGATTACCGGATGATCGAATCGGACGTGTGATCGTTTGGCGAATCAGATGCCCGAGCGGAGGCTGACTGCGAAACAGACGATGGCCAGAATCAGGGCGAGCGTCGAAACCATGCCCCAGGAAATCAGCGACACTTTGTCGAGATCGCGACGGCGCGTGTTCATCCAGTCGCGCAAAGCTGCACCGAACGCCACGAGTGCAGCGACGATGCCGATGGCGAGAAAAGGATGGATGGCGAAGAACGCTGGGAGATCCATGATCGTACCCGGACCGGGAAAACCCGCCGCGCGTTGTATCGCGCATCCGCAGTGTTTCGGGTCTGTCACCAGATGGGGGCTGGTCTCTCGTTTGGTGAGAGTGTTTCGGATCGCTATCCGAAAAGCCTATGGTGACCCCTACGGGAATCGAACCCGTGTTTCAGCCGTGAAAGGGCCGCGTCCTAACCGCTAGACGAAGGGGCCATGAAGGCATGCCACTGTAATACCGTCCCAATTATTCCGCAGAGCCGTCGCTCCAATCGGAAGTAATGGTGACCCCTACGGGAATCGAACCCGTGTTTCAGCCGTGAAAGGGCCGCGTCCTAACCGCTAGACGAAGGGGCCACTGGGCTGGTGCCGCAGGGCAGGTCCGCGCCTCTATTGGCACTTCCTTGCCCCGTCAACCCTGTTTTCAAACTCATGACATTTTATCGCCACGCCGACATCGTTTTCCACAGACAAGCCGTGGGAGAGGCCGTCGCGACGACCTCAATCGGCGAATGCCGCGTCCTCCACATGGAGTTCGGCCGCCGGACGGCTGGCCCAATCGTCGATGCGCGCGCGTCCGGCGAGCCAGAAATGGCGGCCGTGGTATCCGTGGAGCAAGGCTTGCCCGAGATCGGTCGTCGCTGCACGAAAGGCGATCGCCTTGAATGAGCGCCCGTCGCGTCCGGCAGCGACCATGCGGACGTGATCCGTACCGACAAGGTCGCACTTGATCAGGCGCACTGGCCCCACGGCCACGCGCGGGCCGGGCCAGCCGACGCCGAACGGTCCTGCCGCATCGAGTGTCTCGACGAGATCGGGGGTCAGCCCGCCGGGCGTGAGAGACAGGTCGATGAGCAAGGTCTGCGCCGCGCGGGCTCGCGCAACATCGCGGGTCAGCCGCTCTTCGAGGAACGTGTGGAATTCTTCGAGCCGGTCAGGCGCGATGGTCAGCCCACAGGCCATGGCATGGCCGCCACCGGCAACGAGCAGGCCCGCTTCCCGTGCGGCAATGACCGCCGCGCCCAGATCGACGCCTGCGATCGAGCGCCCCGATCCCTTGCCGTTTCCAGCCTCGTCCGCGTCGAGCGCAATGACCACGGTCGGCTTGCCGGTCTTTTCCTTGATACGTCCCGCGACGATGCCGATGACACCCGGGTGCCAGCCTTCGCCCGAAAGGACGTGAACCGCGCGGCCTTCCTGACGAGCAAGAGCCGTTTCGGCTGCTTCCTGCACTGCTTGTTCAATACCGCGGCGTTCGTCATTGAGTTCGGAAAGGCGTGCGGCGATGTCGCGCGCTTCGTCCGGATCGGCCGTCGTCAACAGGCGCACGCCGAGCGAGGAATCCCCGATCCGGCCTGCAGCATTGATGCGGGGGCCAAGAGCAAAGCCCAGATCGCTGCACGTCGGGCTGCGGTTGAGACGGCTGGCGTCGATCAGCGCGGCAAGGCCGGTGTTCTCGCGCCGGGCCAGAACCTTGAGCCCCTGGGCCACGAGCGCGCGATTGAGGCCCCTGAGTTGAGCCACGTCAGCCACGGTTCCCAGTGCGACGAGATCGAGCAGGCTCATGAGATCGGGCGGACGACGATCACCGAAAAAGCCGCGTGCGCGCAATTCGCGCAGAGTCGCCACGGCCAGCAGGAATGCCATTCCGACGGCGGCAAGGTGGCCGAAGGCTGCCGCTTCGTCGCTTTCGTCGAGGCGATTGGGATTGACGAGAGCCATGGCGCGGGGAAGTTCGGCGGCGCACTTGTGGTGGTCGACGACAATGACTTCCACGCCCGCATCGGCGGCCATCGCCAGCGCTTCATAGGCCATGGCGCCGCAATCAACAGTGACGATCAGGCTGGCGCCTTCGGCTCCCAGTCGGACGAGGGCTTCTCCCGTGGGGCCGTATCCTTCGAGCAGGCGATCGGGGATATAAGGGCGCGCGCGGACGCCACAGGATGCGAGCAGACGCACGAGCAGGGCCGCACTGGTCGCGCCGTCGACGTCATAGTCGCCATAGACGGCAATGGCCTCGTTGCGGCCGATGGCGTCGGCAAGGCGAGTCGCAGCCTTGTCCATGTCGCGAAAGATTGACGGATCGGGCAGGAAATCGCGCAGGGTCGGTCGGCGGTGCCGGTCGAGGTCGGAACGCTCGACCCCGCGTGCGAGCAGCAACTGGTCGACCAGATTGTCGCCGAGATTGCCGGGATTGTCGGCGGCAACGTCCATATTGCCGCCGCGCCAGCGCCATGCCTGGCCGGAAAGGGATTGATCGATCGCTGTAACGGGTTTCATCGCCCCCAGCGTTAGGCCCTAAACGCGCCAAGCAAAAGAGCATGGCGCTCGATGGGGCGGTGGCTGTATGCTCGCGCCCGGGTCGTTCCAATAGAAATACAGGCCAGGAGTCTCAGGACCAGGGCCGGATGAACAGGTTCCACGCGTGCAGGACCGTTTCGACCGCTTGCGATGCGGTCGCCGGATCGTGACGCGTGCATCTTGGGGGAAGGGGGAACGACATGTCCGGAAAGAGGAAGTGGTCGATTGCGGCCGTTGCGTCTGTCACTGCATTCGTGGTGGCGGGTGCGGGCATTCTTGCTGCGGTCGACGGGATCGAGGCGGCGCAAAGTACGACGGGGCCGATCGCGCGGTACGACATGCGTGCGGGCACGACATCGGGTTTGGGCGCGATGGGTGGCGGGATGAAGGGCGGTTTCGGTATGGCCATGGGGGGAGGCGGTGGACGCGGCCCCTTGCACGAACTCTGGCTGGAACTGGGATCGACGACCGCATCGCAGGGACAGGCTCCCAAGGGCGATCATTTCATGCCCGCCGGAGTCCGGCTCGGCCCGTCCGTTCCGCTGCGGACGCCTGAGCCGGTCAAGAGTTCACCGCCGTCGCTGCCCGGCGAACGTGAGTTTCAACGTCCGCGCGGCCGCATGTTGATCTTCTGGGGATGTGGGGAACATGCCCCGGCCGGGCAGCCGGTGGTGATCGATTTCGCCAAGGTTGCCGCCGGGCAGATGCCTGCGGACCTGTGGTCGACGCAAGTGCCGCTTGATCGCTGGGTCAGTCCCACGACGAGTCGCACCTATGGCGTCTGGCCCAATACGGACGACCGCAAGACGCTTTCGCCCGACAGTGCGCTGCCCGGCGCTCATCGCGTCGTTGCCAATTATGCGCCGGACATGAATTTTAACCTGACGCATGACTTCATGGCGCCCTTGCGCGTGACGTCGCAGGGGCAACCTTCGGGCGCCATCATCATGCAATGGTCGCCACTTGCCGATGCGACGGGCTATTATGCCTCGCTGATGGGTGGAAAAGGCAGTGGCGGTGGACAGGTCGAGGATCTGGTCTGGTGGACGTCATCGGCAAGTCGCGAGTTCGGCGGCGGCCTCTCCGACTGGTTGTCTCCGGCGACAGTCGCGCCGCTGGTCGCGGGGCGCACCGTGCTGCCGCCTCAGGCTTCGACGTGCACGATCCCGGCCGAAGTCCATGCCGCAGCCCCCAATTTCATGATGACGACGATGATCGCCTATGGACCGGAAGAAAGCTTTGCCTATCCGCCGCGACCGACCGATCCGCGTGCGGTCTGGCATATTCAATGGGAAGCGCGCATTCGCCATCGCTCCATGACCAGCTTCATGCCCGGAATGCCGGGCATGAACGGGATGGATGACGGCGATTCCCGCCAGCGGAAGTCCGATCAGCCATGCCAGCCCCGGAAAAAGCGCGGGTTTGGCGGTCTGGGTGGACTGATCGGTGGCGCATTGGGAAGCGGGGACGGTTGTTGACAGGCCTGTGGACAAGATGTGGGGGTGGCTGTGGGTAATCCGGCCCCGGCCGCCACGGGTGGCTTGCTGATCGTGTGGCACAGCCGCACCGGCGCCGCGCGGGCAATGGCTGCTGCAGCTTTTGCGGGCGCGCTGGAGGAAGGTCCGGCGCGGCTGGTCGCGGCAGGACATGCCGGGCCGGAAGATATCCTGTCGGCAGGCGGCTACCTCTTCGTCTGTCCCGAAAATCTCGGGTCGATGACCGGCGAGATGAAGACTTTTTTCGACCTTAGCTATTATTCCGTAATCGGCAGGATCGAGGGGCGTCCTTATGCCACGGCCATCGCCGCCGGTTCGGCGGGGCAGGGGGCAGAGGCGCAGATCGACCGTATCGTCACCGGTTGGCGACTTCGGCGCGTGGCGCCTTCGCTCATCGTCAACCTTCACGCAGACACGGCGGAAAGCATTCTTGCGGCCAAGACCGTTCATCCCGACGAAATCGCAACCTGTCATGATTTGGGACGATCGCTGGCAGCGGGCTTGCAACTTGGAATTTTCTGACATTCTGCTCGCAGGTACAGCAATCGCCGGTGCAGTCGCACAATGCCGGGATTTACGCGGGGTCGTCACAAGGTGCCAGCCGACGAACGGGACAAGCAGGAGCGTCACAGCGGACACGAGGACCGTGCCGCCGTTTCGTCGCGCGCTGCGCCCGTGGCGGGCTTGCTGTTCGCGTCCGACGCGCGTCCCGGCATCGACGGGTTGCGAACCTTGTCCCAGCGCGGACGGGCTTTCTCGCTCAGTCACGAGGATGCGTCCGGTGGTTGGGCCGAGATTCTCTGCGATGGCCTGACTTTCGACTGTTGCGGACTGGCGCCGGCGAAAGCAGGCGAGGTGCGGGGCGGCATGCAGTTGATCGGGTTGCCCCGCGACTTTGCCGCGAGCACTTTGGCGCAGGTCACTTTGGCGCCCGGGCCGCATCTGGCCGGATCGGGGAACCTGCAACCGGTCGTCAGGATCCTGTCCGGGCTTGTCATGGCATTGGCGCGGATGCCGGGGGTCAGGGCCGTGATCTGGCTCCCTGCGCAAATTGCCATGAGGCCGGAATGGTTCGTCGAGGCGGTTGGGATCTGGCTTAAAGGCGGTCCGTTTCCCGCATTGGCACTGACCGGGCTTGTCCGCGCGGACGGCGGGATTGCCAGTCGCGGGCTGGCCTATTTCACCGGTCAGGAATTTATCCTTTCCGGAAAGGACGGAAAACCGGGGGAAGGCGACTTGCGTGTGGCCATTCGCCTGGTCGACTGGCTCGTCGCGCATGGGCGTGTCGATGCGCCCCGCGAAGTGACTTTGGTCGGTTTCGGACCCGTTTGGGTGGAGCCTGACAGTCGAAACAGCCTCAAAGCCCGGGTTCTTTAGAACCGATTTGGTGCCAAGCGGCATATCCCGGGCGCCGGCAATATTTTGTTTACCGTAAATGCGCAGCGTGACTTCCGCATCCGGGGGGGCTGGAGATGACCAGTCCATGAGGTCGACGCGCACGGAACTGTCGTTCCGGTCGGTCAATATTCCTGGCACACGTGGGTACCGTTCGGGCCTGCAGCGCCATCACGTCTTGCCGCGTCAAACCATGGCGCGGCATGGGATCGGGCAATTGATCGATTGTCTCGGCACCGATCGTATCGGCTTTCACGACTTTCGGCGGAACGGCATGTTGCTGCCTGCCACGGACGAGGAAGCCTTGCGGCTCGGCCTGCCGCTGCATCGGGGGCCGCACCGTTCCTATAACGAACTCGTCCTTGAACGGATGGGGCAGATCGAGGCCGGTTGGCAAAAGGCGCGACGGGGGCGGCGCAGCGAGCGTGCCTCGGTCGAAGCATTGATGCGCATCGACCTGTTGCAGCGCGCCTTGCGCCGTCGCCTGCTCAATCCGGGCAGCTGGCGAGGGCGCACGCTCAATGCACGCGACCCCGCCCTGGATTTCAGCCACCTTGACCGCATGGCTGAATCCCTGTGGATGGAGACCGAGCCGGCGATGGCCTGACTGCATCTCTCTTACGCGAGATAGGGCGCGCTCTTGTTCGCAAGGGCGGCGGCGGCATCCCGGTATTCGCTCGTGAATCGGGCGACGCGCTCGGCAACGCTTTCGACGGCGGTGATGGAGCCGATCCCTTGGCCTGATCCCCAGATGTCCTTCCATGCCTTGGCATCGGTATTGCCGCCCGAACCGAAGTTCATCTTGGACGGATCGCTTTCCGGCAGGTGGTCGGGGTCGAGACCTGCGGCCACGATCGACGAGCGCAGGTAATTGCCGTGAACGCCGGTAAACAGGCTGGAATAGACGATGTCGGCAGCACTACTGTCGACGATGGCCTGCTTGTAGGTGTCGGCCGCGCGAGCTTCATGCGTCGCGATCCAGGCCGAGCCGATATAGGCAAGGTCGGCGCCCACGGCCTGTGCCGCGAGGATCGAGCGCCCATGCGCGATCGCCCCGGACAAGGCGATGATGCCGTCGAACCACTGGCGGATTTCCTGCACCAGCGCGAAGGGGGACTGGGCTCCGGCATGGCCTCCGGCACCTGCCGCAACCGGGATCAGGCCGTCTGCACCCTTTTCGATCGCCTTGCGGGCAAAGCGGTCGTTGATGACGTCATGGAGTACGATCCCGCCCCAGCTGTGGGCAGCCTGATAGACGTCTTCCCGCGCGCCGAGCGAGGTGATCATCAACGGCACCTGCCACTTGGCGCAAAGGGCGATGTCGTCCTCAAGCCGGTTGTTGGTCTTGTGCACGATCTGGTTGACGGCAAAGGGGGCCGCCGGACGATCGGGATGGGCGCGATTGTGCGCGGCAAGTTCCTCGGTGATCTGATGCAGCCATTCGTCGAGCTGGCTGAGCGGGCGAGCATTGAGCGAGGGAAAGCTGCCGACGACCCCGGCCTTGCATTGCGCGATCACCAGTTCGGGGCAGGAAATGATGAACAGCGGCGAAGCGATCACCGGCAGGCGCAAGTTGGCGAACACGGGGGGCAGGGGCATCGGCACACTCTCTCGCTTGTGTTTTAAGTGACTGATTAAATCATTAGGCGGACGACCTCCCGCTTGTCAAACGCCAAGGGCTTCGATCAGGGAACCAAGGCCGTAGATCCGCGCCGCCGTTCCCGCGAACAGCGCCTGCTTCTCTGGCGCCGAACACCCCGCCGCCACGCGTTTGAAAGCGTTCCACAAAGTGCGGTAGTCCGCGCCCCAGCGATCGACCGGAAAATTGCTTTCGAACATGGCCCGATCCGGCCCGAACGCCTTGATGCAGGTTTCGAGATAGGGGCGCCACAAGGCGGCGAGCACTTCCGAACTCATTCCGGCGCCAGGGCCCTGTTCCGGCATCCCGCAAAAGGCCATGGCCAGCCCGCCGAGCTTTACCGAGACATTGGGGCATTGTGCCAGTGTGCGGATCTTTTCCCGCCACAGGTCGAAGCGTTCGTGCAAGTGGCCGCGATACCCCGCGATGTTGAGCGGGGTCCCGCAATGGTCGAGCACGATCGGCTGGTCGGGAAAGGCCCGCGCGAGGTCGATCACGTCGTCGAGTTGCGGTTCGAGAACCCAGGCGTCGAACGTCAGCCCCAATTCGCCGAGGTGACGGAACCCGGCGCGGAAGGCGTCCGAGGCATAGAGTCCGGGCGGCGCGTGAAAGGGCGGACCGAGCACCGTCGGGTCGGCGTCCCAGGCGCCCTGATGCCGGATGCCGCGAAAGCGCGGAGAGGCGGCGGCGAGCGCCTCGAGAACCGGGCGAACCGCATCTCCGGACGTGAGATCGGCGTGGCCCACGATCGCGGCGCAGGGACGACCCGGGCCGTACAGTCCGCTTGCGCCTTGGGCCGCGACCCCGTTGACGAAGGCAACTTCCCCGACGCTGCGGAATGCGGGGGCACAGTCGGCATCGTAAAAGGCGCCGCACTCCATGAACACGGTTCCGACGATGTTGTGACCGCTCGACGTGTCGGCAAGCAGCTGGTCGAACGTGTAATGGGGGGCCAGTGCGATCGCCGCGATGAACGGATGATGCGGTTCGGGAAATTGGGGGAGGAGTGGGCGCAAGTCCCACAGGTGATGGTGCGGATCGATGATCGGCAGATCCGGCTCGAGAACGGCTTCCGGCATGGTCACTCCCGTATTAACGGTCCCGTCTGCGCGGGACTGGTGCGGGAACTATGGCCGAATGTGCGGGCTCTGCAACCGGATATGATTGCGTGTTCGTGACGGGGCGACGTCGTTGCGATGCCGCCCCGTCACGAAGGATTTTTCAGATGCGCGTGGCGTTTGCCGCCGAGAGGATCGCGCGGACGCTGGCAGTCGCGACATCCTCGTCGATGCCGACGCCCCAGACGGCCCGGCCATCGGGCGTGACGCATTCGACATAGGCCGCCGCGCGGGCGTCGCTGCCCCCGGTCAGGGCGTGTTCGGAATAGTCACGGACGTCGATGTCGATGCCGAAGCCTTCCTTGAGCGTGGCGACGACCGAGGAAATCAGCCCGTTGCCCCGACCGCTGACCGACTGGACATTGCCGTCGACGCTGATCTTGCCGGCGAAAACGCGGGTGCCGTCAGCCGACTTGGCTTCCTCATAGTCGATCAGCTGCAAGTGCTGCGGTGCGTCGAGGCGATAGACGCGGCGGAAGACCTGCCAGATGTCGCCGGCCTGCAATTCGCGGCCCAGTTCGTCGGCCAGAGCCTGAACATGGCGGCTGAAATGCGCCTGCATCTTCTTGGGCAGCTTCAGGCCCTGATCCTGTTCCAGAACCCAGGCAAAACCGCCCTTTCCGCTCTGCGAGTTGACGCGGATCACCGCTTCATAGCTGCGGCCCAAGTCAGCCGGGTCGATCGGCAGGTAAGGCACCGACCAGATCTGGTCGTTGCGCTTTTCCTGCGCAGCGAAGCCCTTCTTGATCGCGTCCTGGTGGCTGCCGGAAAAGGCAGTGAAGACCAGTTCGCCGCCATAGGGGTGGCGCGGGTGCACGGGCAGCTGGTTGCAGTATTCGACCGTCTGGATCACTTCGTCGATGTCCGAGAAGTCCAGTTCGGGGTCGATGCCCTGCGTGTACATGTTCAGGGCGACGGTGACGAGGCAGCAGTTGCCGGTGCGCTCGCCATTGCCGAACAGGCAGCCTTCGACGCGATCGGCGCCCGCCATCAGGCCCAGTTCAGCCGCCGCAACGCCGGTGCCGCGGTCATTATGGGTGTGCAGCGAGATCACCGCACGGTCGCGGCCGGGCAGGTTGTTGCAGAAATATTCGATCTGGTCCGCATAGACGTTGGGCGTTGCCGCCTCGACCGTTGCGGGCAGGTTCAGAATGATCGGCTTTTCGACCGTCGGTTGCAGAATTTCCATGACCGCTTCGCAGCATTCGATGCTGAAATCGATCTCGGCGGTCGAGAAGGTTTCCGGGCTGTATTCGAAATGCCAGTCGGTCTGCGGGAAACGGGCGGCCTGATCACGCAGGAACGTCGCACCGGCACGGGCGATGTCCTTGATCTGCGACTGGGTCATGCCGAACACGACTTCGCGCCACAACGGCGAAACCGCGTTGTAGACATGGACGATCGCTTGCTTGGCGCCAGCCAGGGCTTCGAACGAAGTGCGGATCAGGTCTTCGCGCGACTGGGTCAGCACCTGGACCAGAACGTCGTCGGGAATGCGTCCGGTGTCGACGAGGCCGCGGATGAAATCATATTCGGTCGCGCCCGCGCTCGGGAAACCGACTTCGATTTCCTTGACCCCGACCTTGAGCAACAGGTCGAAGAAGCGCGACTTCTTTTCGGCATCCATCGGGTCGATCAACGACTGGTTGCCGTCGCGCATGTCAGTCGACAGCCAGCGGGGAGCCTTGGTGATCGTGCGCGAGGGCCACTGGCGATTGGTCAGCGGAACCTGCGGGAACGGGCGATACTTGACCGAGGGGTCTTTCAGCATGGTCATGGGTGTGTGCTCTGGAACCGGAATGTTGCGGAAATATGCCGATGGCCAGGAGCGGGAATGAAGAGCGGCGTGCGCCAGTCAACGGTCCCGGACCATCTGCCTTGTCGATGCCTACCTTTTCGGTAGTCGAGTCCCCTGGGCGCCGTGCGCGCCGCGAGACCGGCGCGTCAGCTTACGCCCAAGGGCGAATAAGTCGCAGGGTAAGGTCCAGTTCGCGCGCCATGGCGACAGGCTATGGGCAATTGCGTTTCACTTGTCCAGATTGAATACGCGCGCCTCGTTCAATTGGCGGGATATTTCTTGGACGCGGGGGCCTCGCAAAAGAAAAACCCCTCCCGGGAGGGGAGGGGTTTTCCGTCTGGTCCTGATCCCCCGGGAAAAACCCGGGGCAAAAAGGATCAGTTCTTGGCCTTGTCGACCAGCTGGTTCGCACCGATCCAGGGCATCATCGCACGCAGGCGAGCGCCGGTCTGTTCGATCGGGTGCGCAGCGGCAGCCTTGCGGGCAGCCTTCAGCTCGGGCTGGCCAGCGCGGTTGTCGAGCACGAAGTTCTTGACGAAGCGACCGGCCTGGATGTCTTCGAGGACGCGCTTCATTTCCGCCTTGGTTTCGGCGGTGATCAGGCGCGGACCAGTGGTGATGTCACCGTATTCGGCCGTGTTCGAGATCGAGTAGCGCATGTTGGCGATGCCGCCTTCATACATCAGGTCGACGATCAGCTTCACTTCGTGGAGGCATTCGAAATAGGCCATTTCCGGCGCGTAACCGGCTTCGACCAGGGTTTCGAAACCAGCCTGGATGAGGTGGGTCAGGCCGCCGCAAAGAACGGCTTGTTCGCCGAACAGGTCGGTTTCGCACTCTTCCTTGAAGTTGGTTTCGATGATACCCGAACGGCCGCCGCCGACACCCGAAGCATAGGCAAGGGCGATGTCGTGGGCATTGCCGGTCGCGTCCTGCGCGATGGCGATGAGGCAGGGCACCCCGCCGCCCTTCACGTATTCACCGCGAACGGTGTGGCCCGGGCCCTTGGGCGCGATCATGATCACGTCGACGTCGGCGCGCGGTTCGATCAGGCCGAAGTGAACGTTGAGGCCGTGTGCGAAGGCCAGCGCCGCGCCGGGGCGCAGGTTGGCGTGGATGTCGTCGGCATAGATCGCGGCCTGATGTTCGTCGGGCGCGAGAATCATGAGAACGTCGGCCCAGGCAGCGGCTTCGGCGTTCGCCATGACCTTGAAACCGGCGCCTTCAGCCTTGGCGGCGCTGGCCGAACCGGGACGCAGCGCGATCGCCACTTCCTTGACGCCCGAATCGCGCAGGTTCTGCGCGTGGGCGTGGCCCTGGCTGCCATAGCCCAGGATGGCGACCTTCTTCCCGGTGATCAGGTTGAGATCGGCGTCGGCGTCGTAGTAAACCTTCATGTCGGATCCGTTCTTGAATGGTTCGTTTAAGGTCTTGAAATCATGTGATGAGTTTGGGTCAGGCGGCCTTGTTGCCGCGCACCATGCCCACAACCCCGGTGCGGCCCACTTCGACAAGGCCGAGCTCTTTCATCAACGCGACGAAAGTGTCGATCTTGTCCGGCGCGCCGGTCAGTTCGAACACGAAGCTGGAGGTCGTCGTGTCGACGACCTTGGCACGGAAGATTTCCGCGACGCGCAGGGCCTCGACACGGCTGTTGCCGGTGCCGACGACCTTGATCAGCGCCAGTTCGCGCTCGATGTAGGGGCCCATTTCGGTGAGATCGACGACCTTGTGCACCGGCACCAACCGTTCGAGCTGGGCGCGGATCTGGTCGATGATCGAGGGCGGACCGTGGGTGACGATGGTGATGCGGCTGACATCGTGGTCGTCGGTGATGTCGGCCACGGTCAGGCTGTCGATGTTGTAGCCGCGCGCGGTGAACAGGCCCGCGATCTTGGCCAGGATGCCTGCCTCGTTATCGACAGTCAAAGTCAGGACGTGGCGCTCCTGCGCCTCGGCGAGAGGGGTGCTCATGGCTCTATTCCAACCTTTCAGACCAGCGCCTTGGCGTCGTCGTCCATCGTTCCGGCAACTTCGTCGCCGTAGAGGATCATTTCGGTATGCGCCGCGCCCGAGGGAATCATCGGGAAGCAGTTGGCTTCCTTGACCACCAGGCAGTCGACGAAGACCGGGCCGGGATGATCGATCATGGCCTGGATCCCGGCGTCGAGTTCGTCGAGCGAGGTGATGCGAATGCCTTTCCAGCCATAGGCTTCCGCCAGCTTCACGAAGTCGGGAAGGCTGTCGGAATAGGAATTGGAATAGCGGCTTTCGTAAGTCAGCTCCTGCCACTGACGAACCATGCCCATCCATTCGTTGTTGAGCACGAAGACCTTGACCGGCAGGCGGTACTGCGTCGCGGTGCCCAGTTCCTGGATGTTCATCTGGATCGAGGCGTCACCGGCAATGTCGATGACCAGTGCATCCGGGCACCCGGCCTGTGCGCCGATTGCGGCAGGCAGGCCATAGCCCATGGTGCCAAGGCCGCCCGAAGTCAGCCACTTGTTGGGATTGGCGAAATGGAAGTGCTGGGCCGCCCACATCTGGTGCTGCCCGACTTCGGTGCTGATGACCGGTTCGCGGTCGCGGGTCATCTCGTAAAGGCGCTCGATTGCCTTTTGCGGCATGATTTCCTTGCCGCGCGAAGGATAGGCCAGGCTCTGGCGCGCACGCCAGCCATCGATGCGGGCATACCACTCGGTGAGATCGGCCTTGGCGTGGCCCGCTTCCAGCCATGCCTCGATCAGCTGTTCGAGAACAATTCCGCAGTCACCGATGATCGGCAGGTCGACGCGGACGGTCTTGTTGATCGAGGCGCGGTCGATGTCGACGTGGATCTTCAGGCTGTTGGGGGCGAACGCATCGAGACGACCGGTGACGCGGTCATCGAAGCGGGCGCCGAGCGCGATGATGAGGTCGGCCTTGTTCATCGCCATGTTGGCTTCGAACGTGCCGTGCATGCCGAGCATGCCCAGCCACGCCCGATCGCCGGCCGGAAACGCGCCGAGGCCCATCAGGGTCGAAGTGACCGGCGCGCCGATCAGCTTCTGGAAATCGCGCAGCAGACGGCTGGCTTCCGGTCCGGCATTGATGACCCCGCCGCCGGTGTAGAAAACCGGAGTCTTGGCTTTCGCGATCATGTCGATGGCGGTTGCGATGTCTTCGGCGCTGCCTGCGGTCTGCGGCGCATAGCGGGTGCGACGCTGCGGGGCGTGGCCGGTCCAGTGGGCGCTCGCGATCTGGACATCCTTGGGGATGTCGACGACGACCGGGCCGGGACGACCCGAGGTCGCGATATGGAACGCCTCGTCGATGACGGCGGCGAGTTCGGACGCGTCCTTCACCAGGTAGTTGTGCTTGGTGCAGTGACGGGTGATGCCGACGGTGTCGGCTTCCTGGAACGCATCGGTGCCGATGAGGCCGGTCGGAACCTGCCCGGTGATGACGACCATGGGGATCGAATCCATGAACGCATCGGCAATGCCGGTGACCGCATTGGTCGCGCCCGGGCCTGAGGTGACGAGAACGACGCCGGGCTTTCCGGTCGCGCGCGCATAGCCTTCGGCGGCATGGGCGGCGCCCGCTTCGTGGCGGACCAGAATGTGGCGAAGGCGTTCATCGCCGAACAGCGCGTCGTAGATCGGCAGCACCGCGCCGCCGGGATAGCCGAACACGAATTCGACGCCCTTGGCGACAAGGCTTTCGACCAGGATTTCAGCGCCGCTGCGCTCGGTAGTCACGGGCAAGATTCCTCAATTCAGGCGAAGGCGGGGCGATAGCCGCATCCGCTGGCGAAAAACAGTGAAAATCCACGGCGACGCAACGGGAACGACGCCAATTGTTTCCACCCAAGGCAGGGGCGATCCGACTCTGTCCGCATGGCGGCAGAGCCAAATATTTCGGCCCGGCGCACGCGGTTGCAGCGCCGGGCCGTCTCTCCCTCTCGGGCACCCGAACCGGCGCAAAGGCCTGTCCGGGCAATTGAGAGGCGTGCTACGTGACATAAACATGCATGTCAAGCGGCTAAATGTGAAACAATATTTCCATGCGGTCGTTTTTGGCGTAATCTTCGTGCGAAAGGCGAGGCCAGCTTTCCGGCATCTGATGGCGCAACCAGGTGTATTGGCGTTTGGCATAGTTGCGCGTCGCCTGTTGCCCGGATGCGATTGCCGATTCGGCAGAAGTCTCTCCGGCGAGAAAGGCGGCGATTTCGCGCACGCCGATCGCCCGCATGACCGGCAGGTCCGGTTCGAGTCGTCGTGCCAGCAAGGCACGCACTTCCTCGATCGCCCCATCCGACCACATCGCGGCAAAGCGGCGGTCGCACCGGGCGTAAAGCCATGTCCGTTCGGGCATCAGCACCACGGACGAAAGGTCGACGCTGTCGCCGATCCCGCCTTCGCGCTCGGCCTGCCATGCGGCGAGGGGGCGCCCGGTTGATCGGACCACTTCGAGTGCCCGCGCGATACGGGTGCTGTCTGCGGGCGCGAGGCGTGCGGCCCGTTCGGGATCTTCGCCTTGCAGGGCTTCCCACGCCTGCGCGACCGGCATCGCGCGGACCGCGTCGCGAATGGCGGGATCGATTGCGGGGATCGGCGCGATCCCGTCGAGAAGCGTGCGGATATAAAGGCCCGTGCCGCCGACAAGGATGGGGAGCGCGCCCATGGCGTGGGCGGCGGCGATTTCGCGTCGTGCCGCGTCGGCCCAATCGGCTGCCGAGCATGATTGCGCGCCGTCCCAGGCGCCGAACAGGCGATGGGGAATGTCGTGCATGTCCGCATCGGTCGGGCGGGCGCTCAATATCGCAAGGTCTGCATAGACTTGGGCGCTGTCGGCGTTGATGACGACGGCCTCTCGCCCTCGCCTGCGCTCGGCAAGAGCGAGGCGGACGGCAAGATCGCTCTTGCCGCTGGCGGTCGGCCCTGCGATGAGCGCGAGCCGCGGCTTCGGCCCCTGTGCGCGTGCGTGCAGGCCATTTTGATCTGGGGAATATTCGGTGCTCATTGCCCGCCTGATAGCAGACACGGAAACGCTTGGTGACCGGCTTGCGCTCGCCATGGAGGAAATCGAGGAGAAAGGCGGCGAAGTGACCGGCGCCGGAATGCTCGATTCCAATCCCGACGTGCTCGAACTCGAAGTGGCCGAGAGCGATGCCGAGACCGTTCGCGGCATTCTCGACGCGCATTTCCCCGATTCCGACCTGCTGATTTCCAATGGGCCGATCACGTTGCCCGGGCTGTTCATCTCGGACATGGATTCGACCATGATCGGGCAGGAATGCATCGATGAACTCGCCGATTTCGCCGGGATCAAGGCGCAGATTGCCGAGATCACCGAACGCGCGATGCAGGGTGAGCTCGATTTCGCTGCCGCCTTGCGCGAGCGGGTCGGTCTCTTGCAGGGGCTTTCGGCCGGGGCGATCGAGCAGTGTCTCGATGAACGCATTCGCCCGATGCCCGGTGCCGCGACGCTGGTGCGCACGCTCAAATCGCTGGGCGCCCATACCGTGCTCGTGACGGGGGGCTTCCACTCTTTTGCCGACACCGTCGCGGCAGCGCTGGGCTTCGATCGCGTGGTCGGCAACCGGCTTGCGGTTGAAGGCGGCGTCCTGACCGGCCATGTGATCGGCGACATCGTCGACAGCTCGGTCAAGCGCGCGGTACTGCTGGAAGAAGTCGCGCGTCTGGGCGAGGGGACCGTGAGTCTTGCGACCGGTGACGGCGCCAATGACATTCCCATGATTGTTGCGGCGACTCACGGGATTGCCTATCGTGCCAAGGCAAAGGCCCGCGCGGCGGCTGACGGTCGCATCGATCGCGGCGATTTGACTGCGATTCTCGATCTTTACGGCGTGCCGCAGGATCGTTGGGTCCGCGATTGACGAATCTGCTTACATCAATGTAAGTTGCGGCGGTTCAAGAGGTTGATCCGTCATGACCGCCGCAACCGACCTACCCTTTGCCGACTTGCCCTTGTTCGATGACCGTCGCCCGGTGCTGCGCATGCGCCCGGGCAAGGCGCTTCATCATTTTCGCCGCCTGTTGAAGGACAAGGAGCGGACCGAGGAAGTCTTTCCGATTTTCGAGGCTCTGCCGTGGAGCGGGATGCGCGGCGCGGCGACTCGTTTTCTGCTCAGTCCGCAGGGGCGCTACTTGTCCGGGCGGGAGCCGTTCCTCCCGGCGCTGCTCGACGATCACGCGGCCTTGCGGCGCATGGCGCCGGGGTCTCTTGCCCATGCCTATTGCGATTTCATGGAAAGCGAAGGGCTGACCGCGCAAGGGCTGGCGGATGAATTCGCCAAATTCGCCAAAGGCAAGCCGCCGTTCCACGACCGGTTCCAATGGTACCTCAACCGGGTGCGTGACGTGCACGACTTGCTGCATGTCCTGACCGGCTATGGGCGCGATGCGCTTGGCGAAGCATGCGTGCTGGCGTTCACTTATGGGCAGCAGCCGAGCCCCGCACACTTGTTCATCGGCTATATGGCCGCGTTCAACATCAGGAAGACGGTGGCAAGTCCGGCGCCCGTGCTGCGTGCGGTTCGTGAGGCGCACAAGTCGGGGCAGGGATGTCCGCGCTTGTGCGAACAGGCGATCGGCGATCTCCTGCCCTTGCCGATCGAGGACGTGCGTCGCCGTCTGAAGATCGCGCCGCCGATGCAGTATCGGCGTGCCCATGCGATCTGGAAGGGGATGGGAATCGATCCCTACAATTTGCTCGGACGCGATCTGTCCGGCGGCGATTCGGGCGCATTGCCTCAGGCTGCCTGAGCCTTCATGGGGAAGTTTCGGAAAGAGGGAGCCGCGCGGTCGCGGCTCCCTCTTTCTGATCAGGCTTCCATCCAGTCGCGGAAGAACGCTTCGTTGCGTTCCTTGAGCGCGGCGACGGACACAGTCGTTCCCGCACCCTTGATCGCGCTGCCGCCGGTCACGCCGAGGCGCTGCACCGAGACGCCCGAGGCCGACAGTTCGACGCCGGCCGGGGTGGTCACGATATAGCGGCCCTGGTCTTCACCAAAGGCGGTCGCGGCGTCGGCAATGCCTTCGACCGAACAACCGATGCCGCTGGACATGGCCATTTCGGCAAGCGCGACCAGCAGGCCGCCGTCGGAAATGTCGTGAACGGCAGTGACGCTGCCGTCGGCGATCAACTGGCGCACGAATTCGCCGTTGCGGCGTTCGGCGTCGAGATCGACGGGCGGCGGGTTGCCGTCTTCACGGCCATGGGCTTCGCGCAGCCACAGCGACTGCCCCAGATGGCCGGGCATTCCGCCGATCAGCCAGATCGTTTCGCCTTCGGCCTTGAAGGGAATGGTCGCCATCTTTTCGTGGTCGATCATCAGGCCGACACCGCCGATGGCCGGAGTCGGAAGGATCGCGCTGCCGCCGCCGGTCGCCTTCGATTCGTTGTAGAGCGAGACGTTGCCCGACACGATCGGATAGTCGAGCGCACGGCAGGCATCGCCCATCCCGCGCAGGGCTTCGACGATCTGGGCCATGATTTCCGGGCGCTGCGGGTTGGCGAAGTTGAGGCAGTTGGTAATCGCGAGCGGCGTCGCGCCGACCGCGCAGATGTTCCGCCAGGTTTCCGCGACCGCCTGCTTCCCGCCTTCATAGGGGTCGGCATAGCAATAGCGCGGGGTGCAGTCGGTGCTGATCGCGAGCGCCTTTTGCGACCCGTGAACGCGTACGACGGCCGCGTCGCCACCCGACTTCTGCAGGGTGTCGGCGCCGACCTGACTGTCGTACTGTTCGAAGATCCAGCGGCGATTGGCAAGGTCGGGGCTGCCGATCAGGCTGAGAAGATCGGCCGAGAGATCCTCGCTCGCAGGCACTTCGCCGAGCGGCTTGACCGCAGCCCAGACCTTGTAGTCGTCGAGCGAAAGGTGCGGGCGTTCATACAGCGGCGCTTCGTCGGCGAGCGGGTCGAGCGGAATGTCGCAAACGACCTCGCCGTTCCATTCGAGCACCATGCGGCCGGTGTCGGTGACTTCGCCGATGACCGCGAAGTCGAGTTCCCATTTGCGGAAAATCGCCTCTGCCATCGGCTCCTTGCCGGGCTTGAGGACCATGAGCATGCGCTCCTGGCTTTCCGAAAGCATCATTTCATAGGGCGTCATGCCGGTTTCGCGACAGGGCACCTTGTTCATGTCGAGACGGATGCCCGCGCCGCCCTTGCTCGCCATTTCGACCGAACTGGAAGTCAGGCCGGCCGCGCCCATGTCCTGAATGGCGACGATCGCGTCGGTTGCCATCAGTTCGAGGCAGGCTTCGATCAGGAGCTTTTCGGTGAAGGGGTCGCCGACCTGCACGGTCGGGCGCTTTTCGTCGCTCTTGTCGTCGAAATCGGCGCTGGCCATGGTTGCGCCGTGAATGCCGTCGCGGCCGGTCTTGGACCCGACATAGACGATCGGATTGCCGAGGCCCGTTGCAGCCGAATAGAAAATGCGGTCGGTGTCGGCGACGCCCACGGTCATCGCGTTGACCAGGATGTTGCCGTCATAGGCCTTGTGGAAATTGGTTTCCCCGCCGACGGTGGGCACGCCCACGCAGTTGCCGTAACCGCCGATCCCGGCGACGACGCCCTGGACGAGATGCTTCATCTTGGGGTGGTCGGGGCGGCCGAAGCGCAGGGCGTTCATGTTGGCGACCGGCCGGGCGCCCATGGTGAAGACGTCGCGCAGAATACCGCCGACCCCGGTCGCTGCGCCCTGGTAGGGTTCGATGTAGCTGGGGTGGTTGTGGCTTTCCATCTTGAAGATGGCGGCCTGTCCGTCGCCGATGTCGATGACACCCGCGTTCTCGCCCGGACCGCAGATGACCCAGGGGGCCTGCGTCGGCAGTTTCTTCAGGTGAACACGGCTCGACTTGTACGAACAGTGTTCGGACCACATCACCGAGAAGATGCCGAGCTCGACAAGGTTCGGCTCGCGTCCGAGTGCGTGGAGCACGCGGGCATATTCTTCCTCGGTCAGACCGTGGGCGGCGACGGTTTCGGGCGTGATGGCAGACATGGCCAGCGCCTCTAGACTATCACGCGGCAAAGCGGCACCCGGTTTTTTATCGTCGAGCGCTTGTTTGTGGGGTGTGGTTTGCCCGCAGCGAAGCCTTGCGTCCGGGCAGCGGGCTTGACCCTTTGCGCGCGGCCCGTCAATGGTCGCCCCGATGACAACCCAATCCGAAATCAGCGCGCTCTCTTTCGAGGAAGCGCTCAAGGCTCTCGAAGACGTGGTGCGTCGCCTCGAAAGCGGTGAGGCGCCTCTGGACGAATCGATCGAACTTTATGCGAAGGGCGATGCCCTGCGCGCGCATTGCCAGGCCCGCCTCGACGCGGCCCAGGCACGGATCGAGGCGATTGTCGCCGATCGCGATGGCCGCGCGACCGGAACCCGCACTTTCGACGAGAACCAGGCATGAGCGATACCGTGACCAACCAACGCCCCGATTCCCTGCTCAAGGACGCCCTCGTGCGCATTCAGCAGGAAGTTGACGCCTGCTTCGATGCTACGCTGCCGGTTCCCGAGGATCCGCGCGCGCGTCTTTACGAAGCGATGCGTTATTCCGCGATCGGCGGTGGCAAGCGTCTGCGCCCCTTGCTGGTGACGGCCGTCGCGAGCCTGTTCGGAGTGGACCGGTCCGTTGCGGTACGCGTCGGGACCGCGCTCGAATCGATTCACGTCTATTCGCTGATCCACGACGACATGCCGTGCATGGACAACGATTCGCTGCGCCACGGCAAGCCGACGGTGCATCTTGCCTATGACGATGCAACGGCCGTTCTGGCCGGTGACGCGTTGCAGGCGCTGGCGTTCGAAATCCTTTCCGATCCGGACCTTGTCGGCGATCCTTTCGTTCGCATCGAACTCGTGCGCACGCTGGCCCATGCCAGCGGCATCAACGGCATGGTCGGCGGGCAGATGATGGACATCGCGGCTGAAACCGCCTCGTTCGATCTCGCGACCGTGACCCGTTTGCAGCAGCTCAAGACCGGCGCCCTGCTGGCGGCGGCCGTCGAAATGGGTGCGATCCTCGGGCACGTTCCGCCCGAAGGCCGCACGCATTTGCGCGGCTATGCCCGCAACATCGGTCTGGCGTTCCAGATCGTCGATGACCTCCTCGATGCCGAAGGCGACGAGGAAGCGGCGGGCAAGGCCCTGCGCAAGGACGCCGAGGCAGGCAAGGAAACCTTCGTTTCGCTGCTCGGCATCGACCGCGCACGCTCGCAGGCCCGGGTCCTCGTCGATCAGGCGATCGAATTCCTCAACTCCTATGGTGAGGAAGCCGAGCTTTTGCGGGCAGTCGCTCGTTATATCGTGGAGCGTGACCGCTAAGGGAACGCTCTCTACGGCCCAGGGTCACAGCCTCCGCGACAAGGGGGCGGGCCGTCAAGGGGATGGAAAGGCTGAAAAGCGTGGCAGGACAACGGCAGCGTATCGGGGTTTACCCCGGAACTTTCGACCCCATCACTCTCGGTCATCTCGATATCATCCGGCGCGGGGCCAAGCTCGTCGACCGGTTGATCATCGGGGTGACGACCAACCCGTCCAAGGACCCCCTGTTCACGCCTGAAGAGCGGATCGCCATGGTCACGCGCGAAGTGGCAGAGCAAGGGATCGAGAATGTCGAAGTGGTCGGCTTCAACGCCCTGCTCATGAAGTTCGCAGAAAAGCAGGGGGCGAGCGTGATCATAAGGGGGCTGCGGGCCGTCGCCGACTTCGAATACGAATATCAGATGGCGGGCATGAACCAGCAGTTGAACAACCGGATCGAGACGGTGTTCCTGATGGCCGATGTCAGTCTTCAGCCGATCGCGTCGAAGCTGGTCAAGGAAATCGCCCAGTTCGGTGGCGACATCAGCCATTTCGTCACTGACAAAGTCCGCGACGATGTGGTGGAGCGGATCGAGATGCAGGGGCGCCTCGGCGACTATTGAGCGCGTCCCGACTTTGGATCGTATCCCCCGGCGTGGGGCCGGGGCTGCCCTTGTGAAAGGGCGCGGGCATTCCGGCAAATGTTCATTGCAGGCTCAGCAGCGGTGCCCTATCCGCGCTGGGTTGAGACTATCGACAGGAAACTCCTTGATGCGTTTGCGTGTTCTTGCCGCCCTTGCGCTTGGTGCCTCGCTTGCGGCCACGCCGGTCCTTGCCCAGCAAAGGGACCCCAGCAAGGAAGAGGTCAAGCCGATCAAGATCGACCGTCTCACGGCTTCCTCCACGATCCCCTATGCGATCGATGCGGACGAGAGCCACGATCCCGAAAACGTGCTCGTCCTCTATCTCTCGAATGGCGGTCGCGTCGCGATCCGGTTGATGCCGCAATGGGCGCCCCATCATGTCGAGCGGATCAAGACGCTGGCGCGGCAGGGGTTCTACGACGGGATCATCTTTCACCGCGTGATCGACGGCTTCATGGCCCAGACCGGGGACCCGACGGGAACCGGACAGGGCGGGTCGAAGCTGCCCGACCTCGACGCGGAATTCAACGATGTGCCCCACGGGCGCGGCACCGTGTCGATGGCGCGGACCGACGATCCGAACTCGGCCAACAGCCAGTTCTTCATCGTGTTCTATCCCCGCACCGCGCTCGACCACAAATACACCAATTTCGGTCGCGTGATTTCGGGCATGGATGCGGTCGACCGCATCGTCCGGGGTGAGCCGCCGCAGCATCCGACCAAGATCGTGCAAGCCTCGATCGCGGCGGATCACAAGGCTCCGCCCGCTGCAGACGCGGCTCCGGTTTCGGCCGCGCCGATCACCAGCGACATGCTCAACCATTCGCGATCCCAATAAGGCGGCACTCGTTTTGCCGAATTCTTGTCTGATTCATGCGCGTTGACCTTTTCGATTTCGACCTGCCGCCCGAACGCATAGCCCTGCGTCCGGCGCGCCCGCGCGATTCCGCGCGGCTTCTGCATGTTCCGGGCAAGGGGGCGCTCGGCGATCTGCATGTGCGCGATCTGCCCGGCCTGCTGCGCAAGGGCGACGTGCTCGTTTTCAACGACACGCGCGTCATTCCTGCGCAACTCGAAGGCATGCGGGGACAGGCCCGGATCGGGGCCACCTTGCACAAGCGCGAGGATCTTCGCCGCTGGCAGGCCTTTGTGCGCAACGGAAAACGGCTTTCTCCCGGCGACACGATCGACTTCGGTGAAGGGGTGATGGCGCTTGCTGAAGTGCGCCACCCCGACGGCAGCTGGACTCTGGCCTTCCAGGGGGACGAGCCGGTCGAGATCCTGCTCGAACGGGCCGGGCGCATGCCTTTGCCGCCCTATATCGCGAGCAAGCGTCCGACCGATGCCGCTGACCGTCAGGATTACCAGACGATGTTCGCCGCCCGTGACGGCGCAGTGGCGGCTCCGACAGCAGCTCTGCATTTCACGCCCGGTCTACTCGAGGCTTTGGCCGACGCCGGGATCGGGCACGAGACGCTGACGCTTCATGTGGGGGCGGGCACGTTCCTTCCGGTCAAGGCCGAGGATACCAGCGACCATGCCATGCATCCCGAATGGGGCCGGATCGAGCAGGAAACGGCCGATCGCCTCAATGCCGTGCGTGCTGGCGGCGGGCGCGTGATCGCGGTCGGCACCACCAGCCTGCGTCTGCTCGAAAGCGCGGCGGGAGAGGACCGGGTCATCCGTCCCTTTGCCGGGGACACCTCGATCTTCATTACCCCGGGTTACACCTTCCGCGCCATCGACGGGCTGATGACCAATTTCCATTTGCCCAAGTCGACGCTGTTCATGCTGGTTTCGGCTCTGATGGGGCTCGACCGGATGCAGGAAGCCTATGCCCATGCGATCCGCGAGGGATACAGGTTCTACAGCTATGGCGACGCGAGTCTGCTGCTCTCCTGAAAACCGGTATTAATTGCAACAAACCTGAAACCCCGCGCGGCTAGCCGCAGGACATGATGGGGACCGCGCCGCAAATCCGGCGGCCGGCAAAAATCATGGGGTTATCATGTTGCACAATCCATTTCGGGCCGCGTTGTTCTGCGGTGTTTCGGTGCTGCTCACCGTGCCCGCCATGGCCGAGACGGCGCCTCCGGCCGATGCGGCCGCGACCGACGCTTCGGTCGAAGCGCCGATCGTCGTCACTGCGCAGCACCGGTCGGAAGATACCCTGAAAGTGCCGGTTTCGGTCGCGGTTCTGAAAGGCGATACGCTGTCCGACTTCCACGGGTCGGGGGCGGACACGCTACTGTCGCTGTCGGGCAAGGTGCCCGATCTTTATGTCGAATCGAGCACGGGCCGCATCTTTCCGCGCTTCTACATTCGCGGTCTGGGCAATATCGACTTCTACCTCGGCGCCTCGCAACCGGTTTCGGTTATTCAGGACGACGTGATCGAAGAGCATGTGGTGCTCAAGTCGAATCCGGTTTTCGATGTCGCCAGTGCCGAAGTGCTGCGCGGGCCGCAGGGGTCGCTGTTCGGGCGCAACACCACTGCCGGGATCGTGAAGTTCGATACCAACCAGCCGACCGCCAACTGGCAGGGGCAGGGTTCGGTCACCTGGGGTACGTTCAATTCGATCAATGCCGACGCCGGGATCGGCGGGCCGCTGGCCGAGGATGACAAGCTCAGCTTCCGCCTTTCGGGCCTTTACCAACATCGCGACAACTGGATCAGCAATACCTACGCCGGGCCGAGCGACGACGGCACGGTCGGCGGGCACAATGTGATGGGCGGCTTTGACGAGCGGGACTTGCGCCTGCAGATCCTTGCCAAGCCGAACGACCAGTTCAGCCTGCGCCTGTCGGGTCATGTCCGCGAATATGCGGGCAATGCCTCGATCTTCTATCGCGGTTCGATCAAGGTCGGCACCAATGCGGTTCCCGCCGGTTTCGACCAGCGCCAGGTCGCCTATGACGAAGCGCAGAACAATCCGCAGGCCTATCACACGCGCGGCTTCTCGGTGAAAGCCGACTATGATTTCGGCTTTGCCAGGCTGACCTCGATTTCGGCCTATGAAGCGGCGCACGGATACAGCCGCGGCGATACCGATGGCGGTGCGGCAGCCAATTTCGGCGGGGTTTCGCCCAGCTATTGTTCGGTCGGTTGCGGGGAATCGCAAGGACGCCTGCGTTCACTCAACCAATGGAGCGAGGAAGTGCGCCTCGCCAGTCCCGACAAGGGGCGGTTCAAGTGGCAGATCGGCGGGATCTATTTCGATACGCGCGATGCGACCGAGTTCGACCAGCGCGCCTATTTCCTGACCTCTAATGCCCTCGGCACCACGCCCAATCCCAACAACTGGGTCCTGTTGCATGACGTCAACACCAGCTGGGCCGTGTTTGGCCAGGTCAGCTATGCGATCACCGATCGCCTGACTGTCACTGCGGGCGGGCGCGTCACCAACGATACCAAGAGCACCACGCTCGAAAAGACGGCCAACACGGTCGCCAATGTCTCGACCTTCACGGGCGCGCGGTTCGTGCGTCTTGCCGATACCGAGCCCAGCTGGGACGGCAGCCTGCTCTATCGCGTGTCGAACGAGGTCAGCCTCTATGCCCGCGTCGCGCGCGGCTTCCGCGGGCCCACGATTCAGGGGCGTTCGGCGGTGTTCAACTCGCCGTTCACGACCGCCAATTCGGAAAAGAACACGAGCTACGAAGCCGGGATCAAGAGCGCGTTCTGGGGTAACCGCGCACACTTCAACGTGACCGGGTTCTACTACAAGGTGAAGGACATCCAGCTCAACGGCAACGACAGCAACGGCAACGGCGTTCTGTTCAACGCGGACAAGGCCGTCGGGTATGGCGCCGAAGCCGAGTTCGACGCGCACCCCACCCGCAACCTGCGGTTCAATATCGGGTTCAGCCTGCTGCACACCGAAATCGACGACACCAATGTCTATGCGCAGGTCGGTGCCGCCGGAGGCGTTGCTTCGGAAACGGTGCTCAATCCGACGGTGAAAGTCGGCAACAACATCTATGCGCAGATCAATGGCAATCCGCTGCCCAATGCGCCGCATTACAACCTGAACATCGGCGCGCGCTATGATATCCCCACCGGGCCCGGAAAGGCCTTTGTCTCGGGCGATTTCAACATGCAGGGCTACACCAGCTTCGTGCCGTACAAGACGGTCGAATATACCGCGAACGGCAATTACGAACTGGGGCTGCGCGTGGGATACGACATCGGGCGCGTCGAGATCGCGGCCTTTGCCCGCAACCTGACCGATCAGCGCAATCTGGTGGGCGCGATCGACACGTCGAACTATCGCGCGGGGATCTACAACGATCCGCGCACGTTCGGTCTGTCGCTCAGTGGCTCGTTCCGGTGAGCCTTGCCTGAAACAAGGGACGCCTGAAGCAAGGGACGCTTGAAACAAGGTGACCGGCCCCGTGCTTGCCCACGGGGCCGGTCGTGTCGACGGCGGGACGCGTCAGACCGGACCGCCGACAAGAGTGGGCCGGGGCCTTGTCGACACTGGTGTCGGCCCCGGCATGATCATTCCGCCGCTTCGGCGAATGCGGGTTCGGTGGCGATCCGCCGCTGGGCGGGAAGGGCGACCGGCAGCGGCTGATCCTCGCGGAGCGGGATGAACTGGCCGGTTTCGCCGTCGAGGCCCAGAACCTGTCCGGCGTGAATATCGACGAACCAGCCGTGCAGGGCCATGTCGCCGCGCGCAATCGCCGCCGCGACCGAGGGATGCGTACGCAAGTGCGCAAGCTGGGCAATCACGTTCTGCAGGCTGACCGCGCGAATGCGGGCCGAGGATTCAAGGTGCGGATGGCAGGTCGAAACGATGTGTTCGGCAGCCGATCCGTGACGCAGCCACGCTGCGACATTGGGCATGCGCTCGAGCCCTTCGGGGTAGGCCAGAGCCTTCATCGCGCCGCAGTCGGAATGGCCGCAGACGATGATGTCGCGCACGCCAAGCGCGGCAACGGCATATTCCACCGTCGAGGACACGCCGCCGTTCATGGTTGCAAAGGGCGGAACGATGTTGCCGGCATTGCGGCACACGAACAGTTCGCCGGGTTCGGCCTGCAGGATCTGTTCGGGGACGATGCGCGAGTCGGCGCAGGAAATCATCAGGGCCTTCGGGCTCTGGCCGAAATTGGCGAGCTTGGCGAAGAGTTCGCCGCTTTCCGGAAAGACCTGCTTCTCGAAGCTGAAGACGCGACCGATCAGTTCATTCATGGCTTCTCTCCAATCCTTGAGAGGGCCCCGCGTTCGGGGCGTTGACCATGAGATACCGATTCGTTTTTTCCGGGAATGCGCTGTCCTGTAAGGAATTATTGCTGGTGCGAAGAAATGCGGGGAAGCCGGATCGCTGCGCTCAGTCCGCCCGAGGGACGGTTCGACAAGGTAAGTACTCCGCCTTCGGCCCGAACCACCCGATCGACGATCGCAAGCCCAAGCCCCATCCCGGCGGTATTGCGCGCGCGGGCCGAATCGAGCCGGATGAAGGGTTGCAGCACTTTGCCGAGGCTTTCGTCGGGAATGCCCGGGCCGCTGTCCTCGACGGTCAGCATGACGGCATCGGGCAGGGCCTCGATCCGGACAAGTGCCGAACCGCCATAGTGCAGGGCATTGTCAATGAGGTTGGAAAGCGCGCGCCGCACCGGCAACGGGCGGAGATCGGTCACCAGTTGATCGGGCCCTTCATAGCGCGCGTCCTGACCGCAATCCTGTGCGCCATCGACAAGTGTCTGGGCCATGGCGGCAAGATCGACCGCGGTTTTCCCGGCGGCCGGCTGATCGGCCTGCACGAATTCCTGCAACGAGGTGAAGAGGTCGCGCATTTCGCCAAGGTCCGCGTCGAGCGAAGCACGTTCGGCCGGTTCGATCGGAATGCCGTCGAGCCGCAACTGCACACGGGACAGCGGGGTGCGCATGTCATGGGCAATGGCCAGCATCGTCTGGGTATTGCTGTCGAGCAGATTGTCGATCCGCTGCTGCATCGCGTTGAAGGCCCGGATCAGAGTCTGGACTTCGGGCGGGCCGTAAAGCGGGATCGGGCGCGCATGCGGGGTCCCCACGTGGCGACTGGCGCGGACGAGCTGGCGTAAAGGGCGCAGCGAGGCAAAGACGAGAAACCATGCAAGGACTGCCAGAACCACCGTCGGCAGCAACATGCGCACGATCTGCCCGACCTGAAGCAGCCAGGTGTCGTGCGCCTTGCTCTGGAACAGCACGAGCGATCCGTCCGACAGCCCCATGCTGCCGTCGAGCCCGTTGCGGATATGAACCGGCTGAAGTTGCAGTTCGAGCCGGGCATTGGCGAGCACCGGATCGTATTGCATCAACTGGTTCTTGAGCGCGGCGAGATCGATCGATGCGACCGGGCGTGGGGCACGCGGCGTCCAGCGCAGCGTAAGCGTCTCACTGCCGAGTTCGCGAGCGAGCGCGGCGCGTTCGCGTGTCGGGGCGGCATCGAGCGTGCGATAGGCACTCGCCAGACGCTCGGCGAGCGATTGGGCTTCTTCTTCATGCAGGGCAAAGTTGCCCGCCCGTTGGAAGAGCACGGCGTTGACGCCGAAATCGAGCAGCATGACGACCGCCAGAATGGCGAGCATCCGCGCCGGAAGACCGGACACGCTTGGCATCCATGCACGCAGGCGCGTCAATGGCGCGCGACTTCGGCAGTGAACATGTATCCGACGCCGCGAACGGTCACGATCGGGGCATTGCCCGACGGACCGGTCAGCTTGCGGCGCAGACGGCTGACAAGAACGTCAATGCTGCGGTCCGAGCTGTCGGACTGGCGTGTGCGGGACAGCTCGATCAGCCGTTGCCGTCCGATCACGCGTTGCGGCTGGTTGAGGAAGGTTGCGAGGAGATCGAACTCTGCGCCGGTCAGATCGACAAGCGCGCCCTGGGGCGATCGCAATTCGTGGCGTCCGAGCGAAAGCCTCCAGCCGTCGAATTCCAGATCGCGTCCCCGAGCCGGGCGTTCATCCTCGGCTTGCCCGCGCCGCAGCACTGCGCCGATCCGGGCAATCAGTTCGCGTGTTCCGAACGGCTTGGGCAGATAGTCGTCCGCACCCAGTTCCAGCCCGAGCACGCGGTCGTCCTCGCTGCCGCGCGCCGAAATGAAAATGACCGGAACATCGCTGTCGCGGCGGAGCCGTCGGAACAGCTCGATGCCGGTCTGTCCGGGCAGCATGATGTCGAGCACGATGAGATCGACGGCCCCGCTTTCGAGCGCGACCCACATTTCCGCGCCGGTGCTGGCGGTACCGACGTCATAGCCATGCGCGCGAAGCGCGCGCGCGGTGAGCAGGCGAAGGGCCGGATCATCCTCGACCAGAAGAATGGATTTTGCTGTCATCGCAATCGGGAGGAAACGCTCGCGGACAAAGGGGAATGGGAAAGGGCGGCCGGGGAACAGGACCGGAAAGCGTTCCCCGGCCACCAGGTCAGAGACGCGTCGCGAACGGGATCGCGGCGATCTCTTGTTGAAGGCCTGGTTGCCGGGCTGTTCGGCAGGGGGGGATCAGCCCGGCGTCCAGGTCGCAATGACCGGGTCAGGTCCGGTCATGAGACAAAAGCGCATCGGGGAATGCGCAAAAGTCCGTGTCGGGATGGACCTTGTCTGTGGCCGACCGGAATCGGCTCGGCGAGGCAAGGTCGATGGCGAGGGTTCGTTGCAACGGATGGCCCTCGTCGCGATCCCGTTTCCGAAAGGCGAAGGCGGTTCGCCCCTTCGGAATGCGGGGCAACATCACGCCCCCGTGGCAGGCGTCGTTGCGATCTGTTCGGTGCTCTTGACCGGGGTCGGCGCGACCTGTTCGGCTTCGCGGTCCTTGGGGGCTTCGACTGCGGGCTTGGCTGCCTTGGGCTTGGGTGCCATGCGCGGCCCGCCATAGGGGGTGACGCAGGCGACGATCTTGCCGGGGTGCGGATGGCAACCGATCAGGCCCGTGGAAGCGGGCGCGGCCGCCGGGGAAGCGGTGACGGTCAATGCCGCTGCAACCAGAGAGACGATCATGATGAGTGCTCCGTTCGTTGGAATACGACGGAGGTAGCCATCGGGTTTTTCAGGTAATGGTCTGAATTGTTATAAAGTGTTTCTGCACATACGAAAAAGCACGGGGGCTTGATCAGAACTCGACTTCCAGTTCCTCGAGGTCTTCCGCTTCCGCCTCGGCTCCGGCCTGCCAGATCGTCATCGGTTCCCACACCGCGATGGTGTCGCAATAGGCATCGCTCGGCTTGCTCAGCTTGACCGCATAAGTCCGGAAACGGGTAGTGACCGGGGCATACATGGCGTCCGCGATAGTCGGGCGGTCACCGAACAGGAACGGGCCGCCATAACGGGCAAGGCATTCCTGCCAGATCGTCTCGATCCGTTCGATGTCAGGTCTCGCGCCCGAGAAGATCGGGAAGCTCTTGTGCCGGACCTTGAGATTCATCGGTAGGGCCGAACGCAAGTTGGTGAAGCCCGAATGGATCTCGCCCGAGATCGACCGGCAATGGGCGCGGGCAATCCGGTCGGCGGGCAGCATGTGAGCCTTTGGGTACAGTTCGTTGAGGTATTCGGCGATCGCCAGCGTGTCCCAAACGCTCGCCCCTTCGTGCGTCAGCCGGGGAACCAGCACCGACGGGCTGAGCAGGAGGAGTTCGGCGCGGTCGGCGGCGCTGCGCTCGACCCGGTCTTCTTCCACATCGAGTCCGGCAAGACGGCACAACAGCCATCCGCGCAGCGACCAGGCCGAATAGGTCTTGCTCGATATCGTCAGGATTGCTCGCGACTTGACGCTGTCGATCGTCTTTATGCTCGCCATGACCGTGACCCCTTGCTGCCGGGATGTACCACCCTTGAAGGAAACCATGTCGCGCGGCCCTTGCCAAGCGCATTGATGCAGCGCAGCATGAGGTCAGGCAATCTGTCAGCCCTTTACCGACTCATCTCTTGAGGAGGGACGCTGCGTGTATGCACCTTATCAGGCCCTGACCGATGCGACGGAACCCTTTCGCGCGTTGTCGCGGGGTATCCTTTCGATGCGCGACCGGCTCTGGCCCGATGCCGATGAGAACGACTGGTTTCGCCGTTTCCATGCGCTCCATGATACCCATGCGCTGGCAGCGGTGCTCAATTCCCGTCCCGCGTTCGGGATCAAGGCGGTTCCGGTCGGGAACGAAATGGTGCCGGTGCGCGAGGAAGTGGTCAATTCGCTGCCCTTTGCCGACCTCCTTCATTTCGCCAAGGATGCGGTCAACACGCCCCAGCCCAAAATGCTGGTGGTCGCCCCGCTGTCCGGTCACTATTCGACTTTGCTGCGCCATACCGTCGAAGTGCTTTTGCGCGATCACGACGTTTATATCACCGACTGGCGCCACGCCCGCGAAGTGCCGACCAGCGAGGGGCGTTTCGGGCTCGAGGACTATACCGACTATGTGATCGAGTTCCTGCGGCATCTGGGACCGCGCAGCCATGTCCTGGCGGTGTGCCAGCCTTGCGTGCCGGTCCTGGCGGCGGTTGCCGTCATGGCGGGACAGCGCGATCCGTGCCAGCCGCGCACGATGACCCTGATGGGCGGGCCGATCGACACGCGCGAGGCGCCCACGGTGGTCAACGAGCTCGCCAATCAACGCTCGCTCGAATGGTTCGAGGCCAATCTCATCTCGCAGGTGCCGATGCGCTATCGCGGTCGGGGGCGTCGGGTCTATCCCGGCTTCGTCCAGCTGACCGCGTTCATGTCGATGAACATGGGCCGCCATTTCGACCAGTTCCGCAAATATTATCAGGCACTGGCCGAGGATCGGCAGGCCGACGCGCGCAAGATCCGCGATTTCTATATCGAGTATCTCTCGGTGCTCGACCTGACTGCCGAGTTCTATCTCGAAACCATCGATCGTGTGTTCCAGCGGGCCTTGCTTGCAAAGGGCGAGTTGATCCATCGCGGCGAACGGGTCGATTGTGGGGCGATCCGGCAAACCGCTCTGCTGACTGTCGAGGGTGAACGCGACGACATCTGCGGGGTGGGGCAGACCGCCGCCGCGCATCTTCTGTGCACCAGCCTGCGCCCCCATCTTAAGCGGCATCACCTGCAACCCGGCGTCGGGCATTACGGCGTCTTTTCCGGTTCGAAATGGGCGAACCAGGTCTATCCGCAAGTGCGCAATCTCGTTCTGGCAATGGGGTAGGCTGGCGATGGGTCAGGCGGTAAACCAGCTCCAGATCAGCCGCGCGGTCAGGGCAAGGCTGACCGTAATGAGCAGCGGGCGGATCACCCGTGCGCCGTGGCGCGTCGCAAGGCGGCTGCCGATGACGGCGCCGGTCATGGCGCCGAGCCCCATGACGAGGCCAAGCGGCCAGATCACCTGTCCGCCCAGTGCAAAGACCACCAGACTTCCCAGATTGCTCATGACATTGAGCAATTTGGTGAGGCCCATGGCGCGCGTGAGACCCATCCCGCGCAGGGATACGAGGCTGGCGGCATAGAACTGGCCTGCGCCGGGGCCGAAGAAACCGTCGTAAAAGCCGATCCCCGTCGCCAGCGGTGCATAGCCCTTGTCGCCCAAGAGGTCGCGTCGCTCGCCATCGTCCATGCGCGGCGAGAAAATGGTGTAGAGTGCCACCCCGATCAGGAACAGCGGGACGATGAGGCGCAGGGCGTGGGCGTCGATCCGGCGGATCAGAAGGGCGCCGACGACAGCGCCTGCAAAGGCGAGCAGGGCCATCATGGCCCCCTTGCGCAGGGAGAGGAACCCCGCACGGCGGAAGCGCCATGTCGCAACCGCCGTGCCGCAGATGGATTGCAGCTTGTTGGTGCCGAGTACCAGATGGGGCGGCAATCCGGTCGAGACCAGCACCGGCATCATGACGAGGCCACCGCCGCCCGCAATGGCATCGACTGTTCCGGTTGCCACGGCCACCAGCGTGAGTGCGCCGTAAAGCCAGGGATCAACAGGAACGGGCGCGAGAAATTCGAGCAAGGTCATTTGCACCTCATGGCGAACGAGCCTAAAGGCCGCAGTCCTCCCGTTTTTCGAGCCCTGACCATGACCCGTTTTTCCTTTTCGATCCATGCCACCGAAGGCAAGGCACGCACCGGCGTGATCCGGATGAAGCGCGGCGAGATCCGCACGCCGGCCTTCATGCCGGTGGGCACGGCTGCCACGGTCAAGGCGATGAAAGTCGAGGATGTGCGTGCCGCCGGGGCGGACATCATTCTGGGCAATACCTATCACCTGATGCTGCGACCCGGTGCCGAGCGCATGGCGCGGCTGGGCGGGCTGCACAAGTTCATGGGGTGGGATCGCCCGATCCTGACCGATAGCGGCGGGTATCAGGTCATGAGCCTGGCTTCGCTGCGCAAGATCACCGAAGAAGGCGTGACGTTCGCCAGTCACCTCGACGGTTCGCGTCACATGCTGAGCCCCGAACGCTCGATGGAGATCCAGCGTCTTCTGGGCTCCTCGATCGTCATGGCTTTCGACGAATGCCCGCGGATCGATCAGCCGCGTGACGTGATCGCGCGTTCGATGGAAATGTCGATGCGCTGGGCCAGGCGTAGCCGGGCCGGGTTCGATGCCGGGGGCGAACATGCCGTAAATTCGGCGCTGTTCGGTATCCAGCAGGGCGGCCTTGACGAACAACTGCGCGGGCACAGCGCGGACGCCCTGCGCGACATCGGTTTCGATGGCTATGCCATTGGCGGCCTCGCCGTGGGTGAAGGGCAGGAAGCGATGTTTGCAACGCTCGATTTCGCGCCGTCACAGCTTCCTGCCGACCGTCCCCGTTATTTGATGGGGGTGGGCAAGCCCGACGACTTGGTCGGCGCGGTCGAGCGTGGCGTTGACATGTTCGATTGCGTCTTGCCGACGCGGTCGGGTCGCAATGGTCAGGGTTTTACCTGGAACGGGCCGGTGAACTTGCGCAACGCGCGTCATGCCGAGGATACCGAGCCGCTTGATCCGCGCTGCGGCTGCCCGGTCTGTGCGAAATACAGCCGCGCCTATCTCCATCACCTGCACCGGTCGGGCGAGATCCTGGGCGCCATGCTGCTGACCGAGCACAATATCTGGTTCTATCAGCAATTGATGGCCGGGATGCGCGCGGCGATCGCCGAAGGACGCTTTGCGGCCTTTGTCGCCGATTTCCGGCGCGATTACCTGCAGCGATAAGGCCACTATCCGACATGGTCCGACATGGGCGGATCATGTCGGACAGCGGGGCCATAGATGGCAGGGCAGGATTTCGGGCAACAAAAAAAGGCGGGGTGAAAACCCCGCCTTTCCTGCTTTTGTGCGATGTAAACCGCTGATCAGCGCGAATAGAATTCGACGACCAGGTTCGGTTCCATCTTCACCGGATAGGGCACTTCGTCGAGCTTGGGGACGCGAACGAAGGTCACCTTGTCGGTGCCGTCGATGAGGACGTAGTCGGGAACGTCACGTTCCGGCAGAGCCTGCGCTTCGGCGATCAGGGCCATTTCCTTGGCCTTGGTGCCGAGGGTGATCACGTCGCCGGGGCGAACGCGACGGCTGGCGATGTTGCACTTCACGCCGTTGACGCGAATGTGGCCGTGGTTGACGATCTGGCGAGCCGCGAAGATGGTCGGAGCGAACTTCGAGCGGTACACGACCATGTCGAGGCGCTGTTCGAGCAGGCCGACGAGGTTCTGACCGGTGTCGCCCTTCATGCGCGACGCTTCCTGATAGGTCGACTTGAACTGCTTTTCAGTCACGTCGCCGTAGTAGCCCTTGAGCTTCTGCTTGGCGCGGAGCTGGATGCCGAAGTCCGACAGCTTGCCCTTGCGGCGCTGACCGTGCTGACCCGGGCCATAGCTGCGGCGGTTGACTGAGCTCTTGGGACGACCCCAGATGTTTTCACCAAGACGGCGGTCAATCTTGTACTTAGAGGCCTTACGCTTCGACACGCGAGGTTCCTTTCATTTGCTTTTGGCAACGGCCCATTGCCGTCGCACACGAAGACCCGGAATCGCACCATGACGCCCATTGCACATCATGCGGCCTCCGCTTCACCGGGTTTGCGGGGCCAATCGGACCTTGGTCCCGGACGGAAGACCGCCGGGGGTTCGCGTGGAAGGCGGCCCTAGACCAGCCAATCGTGCGATTGTCAAGCCGGAACGCTCATTCCGGCGCAACGGGAGGACGATGTTTGCGCGCGAGTGCGATCAAGGTGCCGCGCATGGTGTGTACCCCAAGATGGTTCCACGCCGCCTTGAGGAACATCGTCCGCGAGGAGCTGTGCGGCAGTAGTGGTCAGGGGATCGGTGTCAAGCTCGCAAGGGCGGCGTTGGGCAATTCCTGCAAGGACGGAGGAGGGGCTCTGAAGCCTGATGGCCTTCGCGGCAAGCGTCGCACCTGGGTGGGGAGGCATGGCGCCATCATCCAATGCGGAGATATTATGCCCCGCTATGAAGCCTCTGTCGCCACGCGACGCCGTCTCGCGCCGCCAATGGCGACATTGCTTCTCTCAGTATGGCGAGCAGTGCGGGGATTATTGCCAGGACCCATTCTTGCTCTTGGACAATGTCGCGAAGAGAAAGTTCGTCATCCGGTGATAGGCGTTCGGAGTGAGGCGCACGAATGAACGCCTGTTGTCGGCCGGATCGTCGTGGCGGGTTATCATGTCATGACGTTCCAAGAGTGAAATCCAGCGTAGGGCGGTAGTCGTTGGAACGTTGGCGCCAAGGCAAGCACTTGTGATGCTGATATTCTTGTCTTGCGTGGTTGCCATATAGATATCGAGCAGGAGGTCCCAGCCAGGCTCTCCAAAAAAGGACCCAGGGAAAAATTTCTCCCGGAATCTTCTTTCCAAATAAATTTTTTCGGCCAAATCAGATAGGCCTGCAAATATGTCCTTTTGACTATCGTTCGGTTCGGATTGGACGGAATTGTTTTTTTTTCAATCCAAAATGAATTACTTGATCTTCTAATTTGACATTTTTCATATTTGCAGTCCCCCGTAACTATAAAGCCTCCATATTCATAAAAGTAAATCGCAAAACTATTTAATTATTTGTATTCTTTGCGATCTCAAGGTTCAGCCAATCAGAAATCTGCTTGCTGAGCATTACTTCCTTTGCCCTCTTGTCCTCGGACTTTTTTTCACATTGCACGATATTGTTGTTTTCCAACCTTTTTATCATCTCATGGAATGCTCTGTTGGACAAGGTCGATGAAAGCCAAGCATCCTTCATGATGAAGGACTTGTTCACGAGAACTTGTAGGATAAGCCTGAACTCGTGACTAAGAAGGCTCAGGTTGAATTCCCGGCGAGCATCTTGGTCAATTTGAAGGGCCTTAGAGAAAAGGTCGATCATCTCGCCAGGGTATTCTTTCCCTTCTTCAGGGAATGCCAAATTTGCAAGGTGCGACGCATGCGTCATGCATTTAAACTCACTCTAATTCCCGGATAGGAAATGAAATAATATTTCCAAAAACCCCCTCTCCGCGAATTAAAATTAGTTCATGAGGCGTTCCTTGGTCTCGTGGTTGCGTTTTGAGCAGAGAATTTTCAAATTTGCCCCCAAAGTCGGCGTGGTCATGTGCCGGTCCGGATTTGAATCAATTCTCGATTCCGATTCGGTTCTTAAGTGAGAGAGATACAGGTCTGGTGCAGTATAATGAATAGGTGATTATACTTATAAAAAGCAGGTAGATTATGCACATATTGAATGCGTGAAAAATAATCATGCAAAATATATGGTGCAATTGAATTGGCTTAAGCAAAATATCGCGTAATTACTTTATCTACATTTTTTCACGGCGGCCGTAATTGCATTATAATTTTAGACTTTAGATATGTGATTTATTTCGCGTTAGTTTCGGTAACTCCGTAGAGTTTTGGATTTTTATTTGCACTTTCTCGCTTCTGAAAAAATTGAATCGCTCTATTCTGTGATTTTCTCTCTGCGAGCGCAGAATCGAGAACGTGATGTAGAGGCGAATACTGACGTCGATCGTCACGTCGGTGCCTTCATGAAAGAGCGTGTGCAGTCGCTTTCCCATTGAGGATCTTTAGGCGTATGATGTTCTTGCGTTGCCCGGTCAGCCTGCGCCCGGGAAATGGAGCTGCAGAGCGTCCCGTACATCACATCCGGCCCGATTATTGTCCTGCGTAGCTGTAGCTATGGATTAGCTGAATCGATAGTGTCCGTCCCTTGTCGGCAAGGGATGTTTGCGTCAAGGGATGCTCACGCAGCTGCATGTGTCAGCTTGTTGAAAAGGCTTCTTTTGCTTGCCCGTTCACTTTATTCGGAAATCCGGCGGCACATTTTGGCCTGCCGGATGTCGAGCAGGAGAGCGGGGCTAGGTGCGAGGTTTGCGCGCGAGCGTGGTCAGGATGCCGCGCATGGTGCGTACCTCAAGATGGTTCCACGCCGCCTTGGTGAACATTGTCCGCAAGGTGCGGCGTGTGACGGGGGCGCGGATTTCCGGTTCGAAATAGCCGAGCGGTTCGAGCATGGTCGTCAATTGGGCGAACATGCCTTCGAATTCTTCCTGGGGGGCAGGGGGGAGCAGCTCTTCGGCAGTGGGCTGGACCAGATCGGCGTGCTTCGACCACTCATAGGCGCACAGGATCACGGCCTGGGCGAGGTTGAGCGAAGCAAATTCCGGATTGATCGGCACGGTGATGATCGTGCGGGCAAGTGCGACATCGTCGGTTTCCAGCCCGGAGCGTTCCGGGCCGAAGACGATCGCGCACTGGCCGGGAGCCGCGATGATTTCCCGAGCGGCGGCTTCGGGTGTCACGACCGGCTTGGTCACGCCGCGCTTGCGGACAGTGGTTGCATAGACATGCGCACAGTCGGCAACCGCATCGGCCAGGGTATCGAACACTTCGGCCTGTTCAAGGACGATGTCGGCCCCTGCTGCGGCCGGGCCTGCCGATGGATTGGGCCAGCCATCGCGCGGGGCGACGATCCGCAGCCGCGTCAGCCCGAAATTGAGCATGGCGCGCGCAGCCTTGCCGATGTTCTCGCCCAGTTGCGGGCGGACAAGAACGATCACCGGCGCGTGGGCCGGGGCTTTAACGGAAGTATTCAATTTTGGCCGACCTCGCGCACGGTGCTCGCGAATTCCTCGAAATCGCGAGCTTCGGTAAAGTCGCGATAGACGCTGGCGAAACGGATGTAGGCGACGCTGTCAAGCTGACGCAGGCCGTCGATCACCATTTCGCCGATTTGCTTGGACGGCACTTCATTATCGCCCAGCGTTTCGATCTGGCGCTGGATTCCGGTGATCAGGCGGTCGATGCGTTCCTGGTCGACGGGGCGCTTGCGACAGGCAAGCGCCACCGACTGTTCGATCTTGGCCCGGTCAAACGGCTCGCGCCGGTCGTTGGACTTGATCACCATGATCTCGCGCAGTTGCACCCGTTCGAACGTGGTGAACCGCGCGCCGCATCCTTCGCACTGCCGGCGCCGGCGGATCGAGGTGTTATCCTCGCTCGGCCGGCTGTCCTTTACCTGGCTGCTGTCGTGGGCACAGAACGGGCAGCGCAAAAGATCACATCTCCGGGTAGATGGGGAAGGCCGAGCACAGTTCGGCAACGCGATCGCGAACGCGCTGTTCGATCTGGCCATCACCGGCTTCACCGTTGCGGGCAAGGCCTTCGACCACTTCGGCAATGAGCTGGCCGACGACGCGGAATTCTTCCTCGCGGAAGCCGCGGGTGGTCGCGGCCGGGGTGCCGAGGCGGATGCCCGAGGTCACGAAGGGCGAACGCTTGTCGAACGGCACGCCGTTCTTGTTGCAGGTCAGCCATGCGCGATCGAGGCCCTTTTCAGCAGCCTTGCCAGTCACGTCCTTGGCCGAGAGATCGACCAGCATGAGGTGATTGTCGGTGCCGCCCGAAACGATGGCGAGACCCTGTTCCTTCAGGCTTTCGGCCAGCGCGCGGGCGTTGGCGACAACCTGGTTGGCATAGGCCTTGAATTCGGGACGCAGCGCTTCGCCGAACGCAACCGCCTTGGCGGCGATGACGTGGACGAGCGGGCCGCCCTGAAGCCCGGGGAAGACCGCCGAGTTGAACTTCTTGGCGAGATCTTCGTCGTTGGTCAGGATGATGCCCGAACGCGGACCGCGCAGCGATTTGTGCGTGGTCGAGGTGACGACGTGGGCATGCGGGAACGGCGAGGGGTGCGCGCCACCGGCGACGAGGCCCGAGAAGTGCGACATGTCGACCATGAGATACGCACCGACTTCATCGGCGATCGCGCGGAACGCTTCGAAATCCCACACGCGCGAATAGGCAGTGCCGCCAGCGATGATCAGCTTGGGCTTGTGTTCTCGAGCGATGCGCGCGACTTCGTCCATGTCGATCAGGTGGTCGTCAGGACGCACGCCATAGGCGACCGGCTTGAACCACTTGCCGCTCATGTTGACCGGCGAACCGTGGGTGAGGTGGCCGCCCGAGTTGAGGTCGAGGCCCATGAAGGTATCGCCCGGCTGCAGCAGCGCGAGGAACACGGCCTGGTTCATCTGGCTGCCCGAGTTGGGCTGCACGTTGGCATAGGCGCAGCCGAACAGCTGCTTGGCGCGTTCGATCGCCAGCGTTTCGACGACGTCGGCATATTCGCAGCCGCCATAGTAGCGCTTGCCCGGATAGCCTTCGGCATACTTGTTGGTGAAGATCGAGCCGGTGGCTTCCAGCACGGCGAGGCTGGTCACGTTTTCCGAGGCGATCAGCTCGATCTTGGTCTGCTGGCGATGCAGTTCCTTGCGGATCGCATCAAAGACTTCCGGATCGGCGCTTGCGAGGTGTTCCGTGAAGAAACCCGCTTTGCGGATGTCCGGCGCGGTGGCAGTGGCTGCGGTCATCGTCTGGGCTCCTTATGATCAGATGGTGGGGTTGGAAAGCTTGGCGACGCGACCTTCGTGGCGGCCGCCTTCGAATTCGCCGGAAAGAAAGGCTTCGAGACAGGCCTTGGCCATGTCGATGCCCGTCAGGCGCGCGCCCATCGCGATTACGTTGGCATTGTTGTGCTGACGCGAGAGCGTGGCGGAATAGGGGTCGGAAACCAGCGCGCAGCGGCAGGCCGGATTGCGGTTGACCGCGATCGAGATGCCGATGCCCGAACCGCACAGGGCAACACCCCGTTCGGCAGCACCGCTCGCCACGGCTTCGGCCAGCTTGTAACCGAAATCGGGATAGTCGACGCGTGCGTCGCTGTCCGGGCCGAGATCGAGCACGTCGTGCCCCCATTCGGCAAGCGTTGCGGCAAGTTCGGCCTTGAGCGCGAATGCTGCGTGGTCAGAGGCAATGGCGATGCGCAAATGCAGGTTCCTGACTGACGATTGACGGGATTCGTGTCGGAGCGCCCATAAGGCCATACGGGCTTGGGCACCACATAATTTGCCTTTATGGACGTTGATGAAGACGGGTCGTTGTCGCGGCATGCTTCCCGGGATCGCAATCTCCAGTCGGACGGGACGAAAAGATCATGATGCGAAGGCATGTCCCCACGCTCGTGGCACTCGTGCTGGGCCTGTTTCTGGCGGTGATCGGAACCACGACTCCGTGGCCGGCGCCGGTCGACACTTTGCCGGACCATTTTTCCGCCAGCCGCGCGATGGCCGACGTCCGCGTCATCGGTCGCGAACCCCATCCCGCCGGATCGATGGCCGATGCGCAGCTGTGCGGATGGCTCGCGCAACGGTTGCGCGGCCTCGGAATGGAGGTGCACGAACAGGCCTTCACGCCCGACCCGGTCCGGGTTGCCCGTTATATCGATTGGGGCGGCGTTGCCGACCGGCCCCAGCGAATGGTCAATCTCGTCGCGGTTCTGCCGGGACGGGATCGTCGCCTTTCTGCTGTCGCATTGATGGCACATCACGATACCGTTTCGGGATCGCCGGGGGCGGCCGATGACGGTGCAGGCATGGCCTCGATCATCGAGACGGTGCGGGCGATCGCGGCGGCGGGACTGCCTCCGCGTGATCTCGTCGTCATATTGACCGATGGAGAGGAGATCGGGCTCGACGGTGCGCGCGCCTTTTTCGGTAGGGAAGCGGGTGGGGGCGATCCCTTGCGCGACCATATCGGTGCGCTCATCAATCTCGAGGCACGCGGCGGTGGCGGTCGCGCCACATTGTTCCAGACCAGCGCAGACAATGGTGCCGCCGTGGCGTTGGCCTCGCGGTCGATCCATCATCCGGCCGGGTCGTCGCTTGCGGTCTTTCTCTATCGTATCCTGCCCAATGACACCGATCTGACCATGGCTCTGCCCTGGGCCGGGACGCATGGTGTCGCGGCCTACAATTTCGCCTTCATCGGCCGCCCCGGGCTCTACCATTCGCCCAAGGCGACGCCTGAGCGACTCGATCAGGGGTCGTTGCAGGATATGGGCGGGCAAGTGCTCGATCTGACCCGGGCGCTGCTCGATGCGCCGCGTTTGCCCGGACCGACGCACGATCTGGTGTTCTTCGACCTGTTCGGCCTCATCATGGTCATGCTCCCGCTTTGGACGGGGTGGGTCATGCTCGGGGTATCGGCAGGCGCGGTGGCGGCCTTGTGGCGGGAGCGCGGTCGGGGCCGCGGGCATTTGCGCGCGGGGCTTGCGGGGGCGGGGCGGATGTTGGGGCTCGCTGGCCTTGCCGCCTTGCTCACCATGGGTTCCAACCTGGTCTCATTCCATGTCGGCGGGCCGAACTATTACGACCGACTCGCGGCAACGCCCCGGCTCGAAGTCATGGCGTCGGCCAGCGCGATTGCCGCGTTCTTCGTGGTGATCGGACGCTGGCGACCGGGGCGTGCGGCTTTGGCCGGTGCCTTCGTGCCGCTCTGGATCGCCGGGATGCTTCTCCAATTCTTCGCGCCGGTTGCTGCTTATGTGGTGGTGGTTCCGGTCCTGGTCGCCAGTCTCATCACGCTTCTTCCCGAGCGCGGCGTGGGCAGCGTCGTGGCGATTATCCTTGCAGGACTGGTGGTCGGTTACCAGTTCCAGCTCGTCCACGAGATGCTGCAGGCCGTAGGGAGCGACATGCCGCTCGTCGTTGCCCTGCCGCTTGTGCTGGCAGCCCTTGCCCTGTTGCCGAGGTGGCAGCCGCTGTCGCGCCCGGGGCGGCGAACGGCCGTTCTGGCGTTCGGTCTCCTGGGCTTTGCAGTGGCCCTGGTGGTTCGGGCAACGCCGATTGCCGACACCATTCCCGCCTACAGTCTGACGACCCGACCGCTTCCCTAGGCGGATACGAAAAAGGCCCCGCCGGGTGGGGTGGGGCCTTTGGGTTTGTTCCCGAAGGCCGGGAGGGCCTTATTCGGACCTGCAATGAGATGAACTCATCACAGGTTGGTATTACTGGTCGAGGAACGAGCGCATCTTGCGGCTGCGGCTCGGGTGCTTGAGCTTGCGCAGCGCCTTGGCCTCGATCTGACGGATACGTTCGCGCGTCACCGAGAACTGCTGCCCGACTTCCTCGAGCGTGTGGTCGGTGTTCATGCCGATGCCGAAACGCATGCGCAGAACGCGTTCTTCGCGCGGGGTCAGGCTGGCAAGGACGCGGGTGACCGTTTCCTTGAGGTTCGACTGGATCGCGGCATCGACCGGGATGATCGCGTTCTTGTCTTCGATGAAGTCGCCGAGGTGCGAATCCTCTTCGTCGCCGATCGGCGTTTCGAGGCTGATCGGTTCCTTGGCGATCTTCATCACCTTGCGAACCTTTTCGAGCGGCATCGACAGACGCTCGGCCATTTCCTCGGGCGTCGGCTCGCGACCCTGCTCGTGCAGGAACTGGCGGCTCGTGCGCACCAGCTTGTTGATCGTCTCGATCATGTGCACCGGGATACGGATGGTGCGCGCCTGATCGGCGATCGAGCGGGTGATCGCCTGCCGGATCCACCAGGTCGCATACGTCGAGAACTTGTAGCCGCGGCGGTACTCGAACTTGTCGACCGCCTTCATCAGGCCGATGTTCCCTTCCTGGATGAGGTCAAGGAACTGCAGGCCGCGGTTGGTGTACTTCTTGGCGATGGAGATGACGAGGCGCAGGTTGGCTTCGACCATTTCCTTCTTGGCGATACGGGCTTCGCGTTCGCCCTTCTGCACCATGTTGACGATGCGACGGAATTCGCTGAGCGACATACCGGTCGCCGAGGCGATGTCGGAGATTTCGCTGCGGATGCGTTCGACCGCGTCGGCTTCGTTGGCGGCAAAGGCGCCCCAGCGCTTGTCCTTGCCGGACATGCTCTGCAGCCAGTTTTCGTCGAGCTCGCGACCCAGATAGCCGTCGAGGAAGTCCTTGCGCGAAACCTTGTGCCGCTCGGCAAGGCGCAGCATCTGCCCACCCAGCGTCGTCAGGCGCCGGTTGAAGGTGTAGAGGTTGTCGACGAGGTATTCGATCTTGGTCGCGTGGAACTGCACTGATTCCACATGCGCGGTCAGTTCCTCGCGCAGCTTGTGGTACAGCGCTTCCTTGTCGGCCGGGAAATCGATGCCCAGACCAATCGCGTCGAGGCGTTCGGCCTGCACGCGTTCGAATGCGCGGAACGACGCGGTGATCTCGGCGAACTTTTCGAGGGCCTGCGGCTTGAGCGCGGCTTCCATCTGGGCGAGCGAGAGGGTGTTGTCCTCTTCGTCTTCCTCGGCCGGACGGGGAGTGCGCCGTTCACGCAGTTCGTCGTCCTCGTCCTCTTCAGAGGCCTCTTCCTCGATGTCCTCTTCTTCCTTGAAGGTCGGACCGGCAGTCGCCTCGCTGATTTCACCGTCGCCTTCACCGTCTTCGGACAGGTTTTCAGGCTGCGGCTCCTTCGACAGCATGGCGTCGAGGTCGAGGATCTCGCGCAGCTGCATCTCGCCCGCGTTGAGTGCCTCGGACCACTGGATGATGGCGTGGAATGTGATCGGGCTTTCGCACAGGCCCATGATCATGGTGTCGCGACCGGCTTCGATGCGCTTGGCGATGGCGATTTCGCCTTCGCGGCTCAGCAGTTCGACCGCGCCCATTTCGCGCAGGTACATGCGCACCGGGTCATCGGTGCGCTCGATCGTTTCCTTGCGCTTTTCGACGACCGGACGGTCGTCCATGCCGGTGTCGGTGTCTTCCGTCTCTTCGACGTCGCGCTCTTCGGGATCGACTGCGTCTTCATCGCTTTCGACGATGTTGACGCCCATTTCCGAAATCGCGGCCATGATGTCCTCGATCTGCTCGGAGGACATCTGGTCTTGCGGAAGGGCTTCGTTCAGCTCGTCGTAGGTGATGATGCCGCGGCGTTTTGCCCGCGCGATCAGCTTCTTGATGGAAGCGTCGTTGAGGTCGATCAGCGGTGCATCGCCGCTGTCGGTCTTGTCATTCGATGCCATTGAACCCCGATACCACCTGTTCGAGCCGCGCCCCCATCCGGACGCCGGTATAATTATAACGCAGCACGAGCACGACCCATTTGCCCCAAGCGCGCGCGCAATGCCAGTCTTCGTTGCACCAGACGCTGCTGTTCGGCGAAACTTTCTTCGCTCAGGTCATGTTCGCAGCGTGCGTTCGCTTGCGCCAAGGCCGCTTCGACGCGGGGAAATTCTACAAGAAGATCAACTGCTTCGGCAAGGACTGAGGCGTCTCCGCCGACAATCGCGCCGAACGGCAGATCTGGGTAGTCTTCCGCCGTGGGGAGCCGCACGTTCCGCTCCCGCAATATGGGAGCAATGGACCGGGATTCAAGGCCTTCCTGATCCTCGTCTTCCGATTCGCCGGATTCGGGCGAGTCGGCAAGATCGAGCAGCGCGTCGAGCAATCGGGCAAGGTCGGGATCGCTCGGCGCGAGATGCGCGAGCGCCTCGGCATGGCGCGCGATTTCGCTCGGTCGCGTGGCGAGACCGGCAAGGACGGCCGCTAGCAAGGCCTCGCTCTGTCCGTACCGGCGCAGGCGCTCGGCTTCTTCGGGCGGCAGGGGCGGCTCGGGCGGCTGCCAGCGTCCGCCGCCGCGCTTCTGGCCTTGTTGCGCCTGTCTCGGTGCGGCCTGTCTCGGCGTGAACTGCGAACGCTCGCGCGAAGGGTAGGCAAGTGCGCCGAATCGGTCGAGCAGATCGCGACGATAGAGTGCCCGGATGTCGGGGTGGGCGATCGTTTCCGTCTGTTCGATCAGGCGGGCTTTCAGGCCTGCCTTGGCTTCGGGCGTGTCGAGAGGGGCCGCATCCCTTTCCGCCTGCCACACCGCCTCGATCAGCGGAGTCCCTGCCGACAGCAGGGCTTCCATAGCGGCAGCCCCCTGTTTCTTGACGATGTCGTCGGGGTCCATGCCGCCCGGAAGCGTCACGATCGACAGGCTGTGGCCGGGCTTGAGCAGGGGCAGGGCGCGGGTCATGGCCCGGCGTGCGGCCCGTTGTCCGGCCGCGTCCCCGTCGAAGCAGAGCACGGGGCAGGGCACCACTTGCCACAGCCGTTCGATCTGCTCTTCGGTCAAGGCCGTGCCGAGTGGGGCGACTGCTTCGGCAATTCCGGCCGCCGCAAGGGCAACGACGTCCATGTACCCTTCGACGACGACCATGCGGCCGCTGCTGCGCGCGGCGGGGGCTGCGCGGTGCAGGTTGTAGAGCGTGCGCCCTTTGTCGAAGAGGGGGGTATCGGGTGAATTCAGGTATTTGGGGGCGTCAGTCTTTTCCGCCGAGAGGATGCGTCCGCCGAACGCGATCACGCGTCCGCGCACATCGTGGATCGGCAGCATCAGGCGTCCGCGAAACCGGTCGTAGGGTTCCTTCCCCTCGACCGCGATCAGGAGCCCGGCCTCGATCAGCTGCGCTTCGCCGAATCCGGCCAGAGCCGATTTGAGTGCGCCGCGCGAATCGGGGGCATAGCCAAATCCGAAAGTCTCGATGATCGCTGCGGGAAAGCCGCGCGTGGCGAGATAGGAACGCGCCGCTCCCCCGCCGTCCCCGGCAAGGTTGCGGCGGAAGAAATCCTGCGCGCCGGCCATGGCATCGTGCAGCGTTTTCGCTTTTTCGGCCTTGCGTGCGGCGCGCGGATCGGGGGCGGGGACTTCCATCCCCGCAAGGCTCGCCAGTTCCTTCACCGCTTCGAGAAAAGGCAGGCCCTGGTGATCTGTCATCCAGCGGATCGCGTCACCGTGGGCGCCACAGCCGAAGCAGTGGTAGAAGCCCTTTTCGTCGTTGATCGTGAAGCTGGGTGATTTTTCGTTGTGGAACGGGCAGCAGGCCTTGAATTCCCGCCCCGCCTTCTGGACGCGCACCGTGCGCCCGATCAGCCCGGACAGGCTGATGCGGGAGCGCAGTTCGTCAAGCCATTGCGGGGAAAGACTCATGCCGAATGCCCGATGATCCTGTTGTTCGCGGTTCGCGCGATCAGGCCGAAAGCGCCGCCTTCACGAGGCCGCTTGCCGCAGCCATGTCGACTTGCGTGCCGTGGCTCGCCTTGAGCGCGCCGACGACGCGGCCCATGTCCTTCATGCCCGCAGCCCCGGTTTCGGCGATGATCGCGGCGATCACGGCCTTCACTTCGTCCTCGGTCATGCGGGCGGGAAGGAATTCCTCGATCACGGCCAGTTCGCCGCGTTCGGCGTCGGCGAGTTCCTGGCGTCCGCCCTGTTCGTAGAGCGTGATCGATTCGCGGCGCTGCTTGGCCATCTTTTGCAGCACGTCGATGACGAGCGCATCGTCATCGGGCAGCGTTGCTGCGGTGCGAAGCTCGATATCCTTGTCCTTGAGCTTGGCCAGGATCAGGCGAACGGCGGCCAGGCGCGGCTTGTCGCCTGCCTTCATGGCGGAAACCTGGGCGGCCTTGATGGTATCGCGGATCATGATGCAGTGTGTTCCTGTGGATCGTATTCGCACATGCGAAATGAAATCTGCTTTCGCCACACATCCGTCGCTCGCGCAAGGAATCCAGCAAATTCAAGGCGCTGGTCTCCTTTGGCGGAGTCGGTCGGAACGGTTGCGAAGGCTGAATGCCAACCCTTAGGCGAAGTTTTCTGAGATCGCTAGGTTGACGCTGCGACGGCTTGGGCCTAGCGGGCGAACCTTAGCAACATCGTCAGAACCCCTTGTCAACGGAGCGCCCCAGATCATGGCCGACCCCGCACTTTCGCACGCGCCTCAACCCGAGGGTGCTACGGGAGTCCTCGTTCTCGCGGACGGTCATGTGGCCTGGGGCCGCGGCTTCGGCGCAGTCGGCAATGCCGTCGGCGAAGTCTGCTTCAACACCGCGATGACCGGATACCAGGAAGTGATGACCGATCCGTCCTATGCCGGACAGATCGTTACCTTCACGTTCCCGCACATCGGCAACGTCGGCACGAATGCCGAGGACATGGAAAGCCACGGCGTCCCCGGCGCCGTGGGCTGTATCGTCCGCGAGGATGTCACCGAGCCCGCCAATTTCCGCGCCGAAGGCACGTTCCAGCGCTGGCTGGAAGTGCAGGGCAAGATCGGCCTCGCCGGGATCGACACCCGCGCGCTCACTCGCCGCATCCGCCTGAGTGGTGCGCCCAACGCGGTGATCGCCCACGATCCCAAGGGGCAGTTCGACATCCCGGCCCTGCTTGAACGGGCCCGTTCGTTCCCCGGCCTCAAGGGTCTCGACCTTGCCCGCAAGGTCAGCCGCGAAGGCCGTGAGGAGTGGGAAGGCTCGATCTGGCATCTGGGCGAGGGCTATACTCTGCCCGAACCCGGCAATCGTCCGCATGTCGTGGCGATGGATTTCGGGGCGAAGGACAACATTTTCCGCAGCCTGGTCGAAGCCGGTGCGGACGTGACCATCGTTCCGGCCGAAACTTCGCTGGAAACTATTCTCGATCTCAAGCCCGCCGGGGTTTTCCTGTCGAACGGGCCGGGCGATCCGGCGGCGACCGGAGAATATGCGGTGCCGGTCATTCGTGGCCTGCTCGAACGCGACGTGCCGGTCTTCGGGATCTGTCTTGGGCACCAGATGCTGGCGCTGGCCGCCGGGGCCAAGACGATCAAGATGCACCAGGGGCATCGCGGCGCCAATCACCCGGTCAAGCGACTGGAAGACGGCGTGGTCGAGATCACCAGCATGAATCACGGCTTCGCGGTCGACAACACGCCCGGTGCGCTGCCCGAGAACGTGATCGAAACCCACGTTTCGCTGTTCGACGGATCGAATTGCGGCATTGCCATTGCGGGCAAGAAGGCGTTCGGTGTGCAATATCACCCGGAAGCCAGCCCCGGCCCGCAGGACAGTTTCTATCTGTTCGAGAAGTTCGTCCAGTCGCTCGGTTGAGCGACGGTTTTGAGATAGTCTGGCCCGGCGCGTCGACCGACGCGGACCGGGTGACCTGATACGAGAGCGGCCATGCCCAAACGCACTGACATTTCCTCGATCCTGATCATCGGCGCCGGGCCGATCGTCATCGGCCAGGCTTGCGAATTCGACTATTCCGGAACGCAGGCGATCAAGGCGCTGAAGGAAGAGGGCTATCGCATCGTCCTCGTCAATTCCAACCCGGCGACGATCATGACCGACCCGGAAATGGCCGACGCGACCTATGTCGAGCCGATTACGCCGGAAATCGTCGCGAAGATCATCGAGAAGGAGCGCCCCGACGCGCTTCTGCCGACGATGGGTGGGCAGACCGCGCTCAACACCGCGCTTGCGCTGTTCCGCGATGGCACGCTCGACAAGTTCGGCGTGACGATGATCGGCGCCAATGCCGAGGCCATCGACAAGGCCGAGGATCGGCAGAAGTTCCGCGACGCGATGGACAAGATCGGCCTGGAAAGCGCGCGTTCGGGCGTGGCGCACACGGTCGAGGAAGCGCTGGCGGTGCTCGAGCACACCGGTCTTCCCTCGATCATCCGTCCTTCCTTCACCCTGGGCGGGACCGGCGGCGGCATCGCGTACAACAAGGACGAGTTCATCCGCATCGTCCGTGGCGGTCTCGAAGCCTCTCCGACCACTGAAGTCCTCATCGAGGAATCGCTGCTCGGGTGGAAAGAGTACGAGATGGAAGTCGTCCGTGACCGGAACGACAACTGCATCATCATCTGTTCGATCGAGAACGTCGATCCGATGGGTGTCCACACCGGCGACTCGATCACGGTCGCGCCGGCGCTGACGCTGACGGACAAGGAATACCAGATCATGCGCAGCGCCTCGATCGCTGTGCTGCGCGAGATCGGGGTCGAAACCGGCGGTTCGAACGTGCAGTTCGCGGTCAATCCCAAGGATGGCCGCCTGATCGTCATCGAGATGAACCCGCGCGTGTCGCGCTCCTCGGCGCTGGCGTCGAAGGCGACCGGCTTCCCGATCGCCAAAGTCGCGGCCAAGCTCGCGGTCGGCTACACGCTCGACGAGATCACCAACGACATCACCGGTGCGACGCCTGCCGCGTTCGAACCGACCATCGACTATGTCGTGACCAAGATTCCGCGGTTTGCCTTCGAAAAGTTCAAGGGCTCCGAGCCGCTGCTTTCGACCGCAATGAAGTCGGTCGGCGAAGTCATGGCGATCGGACGCAATCTCAAGGAATCGATGCAGAAGGCGCTGCGCGGTCTCGAGACTGGGCTGGACGGCTTCAACCGCGTCGATGAACTCGAAGGCGCAAGCCGCGACGAGATCAACGCGGCCCTGTCGAGGGCAACACCCGACCGCCTGCTGGTGATCGGACAGGCGTTCCGCGAGGGCTTCACCGTCGAGGACGTCCACGCGGTTACCAAGTACGAGCCGTGGTTCCTGCGTCACATCGCCGAGATCGTCGCCGAGGAAGAAAAGGTCATCGAGCATGGCCTGCCGCGCGATGCCACCGGTCTGCGTCGCCTGAAGGCCATGGGCTTTTCGGACAAGCGCCTGGCCAAGCTGGCGGTGCGTTCGGCACGCTTGGCGGGAAGCGCCAACATGGCCCGTGCCGGGCTCGTTCACGACGTGGTCGAGGCGATGGCGGGTGCGACCAGCGAGGCCGAAGTGCGCAAGCTGCGTCACAAGCTCGGCGTGCGTCCGGTGTTCAAGCGGATCGACAGCTGCGCGGCCGAATTCGAGGCGATCACGCCTTACATGTATTCGACCTACGAGGGCGGCCTGTTCGGTGCGCCGGAAGGCGAATCGATGCCGTCTGACCGTCGCAAGATCGTCATTCTCGGCGGCGGTCCGAACCGGATCGGGCAGGGGATCGAATTCGACTATTGCTGCTGCCATGCCTGTTTCGCGCTCGAGGATGCCGGGTTCGAGACGATCATGATCAACTGCAACCCGGAAACGGTTTCGACTGACTACGACACGTCGGATCGTCTCTATTTCGAACCGCTGACGGGTGAGGATGTTCTTGAAATCCTCGAAGTCGAACGCTCGAAGGGCGAACTGGTCGGCGTTATCGTGCAGTTCGGCGGGCAGACCCCGCTCAAGCTTGCACAGGCGCTGCAGAATGCAGGCATTCCCATTCTCGGGACGTCGCCCGACTCGATCGACCTTGCCGAAGACCGTGAGCGTTTCGCCGATCTCGTTGAAAAGCTGAAGCTGCTGCAACCGGCCAACGGGCTGGCCCGCAGCCGCGACGAAGCGGTCGCAGTGGCTGCCCGCATCGGGTATCCGGTGCTGATCCGTCCGAGCTATGTGCTGGGTGGGCGCGCCATGGAAATCGTCGACAGCCAGGCGCAGCTCGACGACTACATCGCGACGGCGGTCAAGGTCTCGGGCGAGAGCCCGGTGCTGATCGACCAGTATCTGCGCGATGCGGTCGAATGCGACGTCGACGCGTTGTCGGACGGTACCGATGTGGTCATCGCGGGTGTGCTCCAGCATATCGAGGAAGCGGGCATTCACTCGGGCGACAGCGCCTGCACCCTGCCGCCTTACAGCCTGCCGCCGGAAATCATTGCGGAAATGGAACGCCAGGCCGTGCTTCTGGCCAAGGGCCTCAACGTTCGCGGTCTCATGAACATCCAGTTCGCGGTGAAGGACGGCAACGTCTACCTCATCGAAGTCAACCCGCGTGCCAGCCGTACGGTGCCTTTCGTCGCCAAGGCCATCGGACAGCCGATCGCCAAGTATGCCGCCCGCATCATGGCCGGTGAAAAGCTTGCCGATCTGCCGCCGATCCGTCGCGACATCGACTATATGGCGGTCAAGGAAGCGGTGTTCCCGTTCGCGCGCTTCCCGGGCGTCGATCCGGTGCTCTCGCCGGAAATGAAGTCCACCGGTGAAGTCATGGGAATCGATGCGAATTTCCCGATTGCCTTTGCCAAGTCGCAGCTTGGTGCGGGAACGCGTTTGCCGTCCGAAGGCACGCTGTTCGTTTCGGTCAAGGATACCGACAAGCCGGTGGTCCTGCCTGCGGTTCGCAAGCTGGCCGGGCTGGGCTTCAAGGTCGTGGCAACCGGTGGTACCGCGCGTTTCCTCGAAGCCGAAGGCATCGCGGTCGAACGCGTGAACAAGGTGGCCGAGGGGCGCCCCCATATCGTCGATCTTATCATCGATGGCGGGATCGACCTTATTTTCAACACGACCGAAGGCTGGCAGAGCCACAAGGACTCGCAATCGATCCGTCGATCCGCGCTTACCGGCAAGGTCTGCTACTTCACCACGGCAGCCGCGTCGGTGGCCGCGGCAGAAGCGATCGAGGAGCTTCGCAGTGCCGAACTTGATGTGCGGTCGCTGCAAGACTATTATCGATAAGCTTTCACAGGTTTTCCCTGAACAAGCGACAATTCCGTCCGGGTCCATGCTATGGACCCGGAGGGGAGATGTTTTCCCTTCGCCCGGGCGGTAAGTGGCCCCAGGCGCGACAGGGTTTGACGAGAAGGAATACGGATGGCGACTGTGGAAAAGCTGCCGATGCTCCAGGAAGGCTATGAAAAGCTGACGGCGGAGCTGAAAGCGCTGCGTGAGGAACGCCCGAAGATTGTCGACGCCATCGAGGAAGCCCGTGCTCACGGCGATCTTTCGGAAAATGCAGAATATCATGCGGCCAAGGAGCGTCAGGGGCAGGTCGAAGCCTCGATCGGCGATCTTGAGGACAAGATCAGCCGCGCGCAGATCATTGACCCGACCACGCTGTCGGGCGACCGGATCGTGTTCGGCGCGACTGTGACCTTGCTGGACGATGCCGACAAACCGGTGCGGTACCAGATTGTCGGTTTGGCCGAAGCGGACGTGAAGCGTGGCCGAATCAGCTATAACTCGCCCCTGGGACGTGCGCTCATCGGGCGCAAGGTCGATGACGAGGTCGAAGTGACCGTGCCGTCGGGCGACAAGTTCTACGTGGTCGAGAAGATCGAGTTCATCTGATTGCGCAGCAGGGCCTGGGCCCTGCGGCAAATCGATCGACTCCATAACGAAAAGGCCCCGGGACCGCGCAGGTTCCGGGGCCTTTTTCGTCACTCACCGAGAGTGCTGAGCCTTGTTATTCCTTGGGAAGTTCAGGCTCGAGCAGGCGGTGCAGGTGCACGATCACATAGCGCATTTCAGCGTCGTCGACCGTACGCTGGGCCGCGCCGCGCCACGCTTCTTCGGCGCTCGCGTAGTCAGGGAACACGCCGACGACATCGATCGCCTTGAGATCGACGAAATCAAGGCCCTGAGGATCCTTGACCCGACCGCCCATAACGAGGTGGAGCTTATCCATGGGTTACTTTCCGTTGGGGAACTGGGAGCCCCAGCCCCTGACAAAAGCGGGCGCCGAGCGCAAGTCCGATAAAAGTTGTTATTGGGCTCGGCGCGCTCGACCGTTATTCGCCCTTGGTCTCTGTCCGCTCGCCCAGACGCTTGAGCAGAGCCTTGCCTGCGTCGCGGGTGGCCTCGATCGCAACATCGGCGAGGTCGGCGACGCGCTTGCCCGCTTCGGCGCTTTTCTCGCCGACGGCTTCGCCCAATGTTCCGACGCTTTCCTCGATCTTGTGGACGCTTTCCTTGCCGGCTTCGGTGGCGCGGGCGGCATAGGCAAGGGCCAGTTCCGCACCGATCGTGGCGATGTGGCCGAGGCGAGAGGTGCCCGCTTCGACAGCCGCTTCGATCCGGGGCAGCTTGGGAATGAGGTCGGCGGCCTTGGCGTGGCGACGACGCGCCAGCAGCCCGGCGACGATCGCGCCGGCAACGATGCCTCCGGCAGCGGCTGCCACCGGGTGATCGTGCACGAACTGGCGGGCGCGGGTCGAGGTGGTTTCGGCAATCTCCTTGCCGCGGGTGCAGGCGACCTCAAGGCGTCCGCCGAGATTGGCACCGGTGTTGGTCTTGCTCTCTTCGTTCACGCTACGCACTCCTTTCTCGCGGGCGATTACCGGCTCTTGCGGGCAAAGACCCGTCCGAGGCGGTTGCGCACAGTCTGTGCCAGCCTACCTAACGGCTTCCTGAACACCCATCCTGCGATCCCGCTTGCCGTAAGGCCAATTGCGACGATGTTTTCGCGGGCAAGGCCAAGGCCCGCCTCGAAAGCATCGGCTGCGGCATGGATTACGCGGTCGCGCAGGCGCTGCGTCAACGGACGTTCGGCCAGGCTTTCACGCAGGACAGTCATGTCGGCGCGGAAGAGCGCACGGGCCTCGTCGCGTGCTACGCGCGCCTGATCGATCCGGGTTTCGTCGCTGCTACGGCTCATGATTTCGATCCCGTCAAAACTCCGATCATCCTGCGCGCGCGCTTGAATGCGGCAAACAGGCTCGCGCCGGTCAGAATGGCGAGCGTGACCGAGACAAGGGCGAGCGCGCCCCAGGGGCCGATCATCGGCGCCAGCGCGAGCAGCAGCCCGACCACGATCGCCATCAACAGGAAGAACAGGAAGAAGAGGCCCAGAATAACCAGGGCAACGATGAAGGGCAGGCGCTTGAACGCGAAGCCCAGCATGGCCTTGAGATAGCCTGTTTCCGCTTCGAACAGCGTCTGGCCGTTCTGGAGCAGCGCGCCCAGAATCGAGGACAGCGACGCGTCCGTGCCGGGCGGGGTGCCCGGGGGCTGTGTCGTTGCGTCGTGGTCATGCGCGTTTTCGGCCGACGGCGTGTCGGTGTCTTCGAGAATTGCTGTCACGGGTTGTCGGTCAGCCTCTATATTCGCAAACATCAGGCCCGAACGAACGGGCCCAAGAAATCACGCTTCACGGTCCGAACCGCGAACCATCCGCGCCAGCGCGTAGCCTGCAACGGCCGCGATTCCTACTGCAACCATCGGATTCTGGCGAACAAAGTCTTTCACGTCGCCGCCAATCTCGGTCAGGTCCTTGGCTTCGATCTTTTCAGCCGTGGTCTGCAGGGCCTGGGCCGCAGTGCGGGCAAAATCGCCGTACTGGACGCCCAGCTTTTCATCGATGGTCGGGGCCGTGTCGCCCAGCGTGCGTCCGACGACGGCAATCGCCCCGCTGGTCATCGACTGGCCCTGGCGAACAAGTTCGAGTCCCTTGTCCTTGGCCTGGCCAGCGACAAGTCCTGCCGCTTCGCCCCATTCGGTGGCGGTGGCGCCGACCTTTTCGCGTGCCGAGGCCGTGAAACCGGTGGCATCTTCGACAGCCCGGGCAAAACGCGATGGCGACTCGTCACTATCCGCGAGGGGAAGGGCGGTCGGCTCGGCCAGTGGCACGTCCTGTTCAGGCGTGGTTTCGGCCATGGCAAAATCCTCCTTGGACAAGGGCGTGGGCCCTTCCTGTGGCGCCGGAGAGGGAATCCGGCAAGTGTCGTGTGATCCTAGCCCAGCCTTGCGTCGAATGCGCGAGCAAAAATCGCCTTTCCTCGGATCGTGGGGATAAGATCTGCTTCACATGCACGAATGGGAGCCGTGGCTGGATTTGCGGCGCGACTTGCGGTGTTCCGGGCTTGCCTGTCTCCGACTCAACCGATAGGAGCCGCGCACGGGGCGTTGTCCAGCGCTTCTTTATGCAGTTTTTCCCGCCGGCGCCCTATCCGGTGCTGGCCGGCCCTGTTCATTAGGCTCTTGTTGAGGAGAGGCCCGACCATGACCGCCATCATCGATATCCACGCGCGCGAGATTCTCGACAGCCGCGGCAACCCGACCGTCGAGGTCGATGTCCTGCTCGAAGACGGCTCGTTCGGCCGCGCGGCTGTGCCGTCGGGCGCTTCGACCGGTGCGCACGAGGCTGTCGAACTGCGTGACGGGGACAAGGCCCGTTATCTCGGCAAGGGCGTGATGAAGGCGGTGACCGCCGTCAACAGCGAGATCGCCGAAGCGCTCGTCGGCGTTGACGCAGAAGACCAGCGCGACATCGACCTCGCCCTGATCGAGCTCGACGGCACCGAAAACAAGGCTCGTCTGGGCGCCAACGCCATTCTGGGTACCAGCCTTGCGGTGGCCAAGGCTGCTGCCGATGCGCGCGGCCTGCCGCTTTACAGCTATGTCGGCGGCGTTTCGGCCCATGTCCTGCCGGTGCCGATGATGAACATCATCAACGGCGGCGAACACGCCGACAACCCGATCGATTTCCAGGAATTCATGATCATGCCGGTCGGCGCGCCGACATTGGCCGAAGCAGTGCGTTGGGGCGCGGAAGTGTTCCACACGCTGAAGAAGGGCCTGCATGAAAAGGGTCTGGCGACGGCGGTCGGCGACGAAGGCGGCTTTGCTCCCAATCTTTCGAGCACTCGCGACGCGCTCGACTTCATCCTGGCTTCGGTCGAAAAGGCCGGGTTCAAGCCGGGGCAGGACATCGTCCTGGCGCTCGACTGCGCTTCGACCGAGTTCTTCAAGAACGGCAAGTACGAAATCAGCGGTGAAGGGCTCTCGCTCAACCCCGAAGCCTTTGCCGACTATCTCGCCGCGCTGACCGAAGCCTATCCGATCGTTTCGATCGAGGACGGCATGAGCGAAGACGACTTCGAAGGCTGGGCTGCGCTCACCTCGAAGATCGGCAACCGCGTTCAGCTCGTGGGCGACGACCTGTTCGTCACCAACCCGCGCCGCCTGACCATGGGCATCGGCAAGGGTCTTGCCAACTCGCTGCTGGTCAAGGTGAACCAGATCGGCACGCTCACTGAAACGCTCGAAGCCGTGAGCATCGCACAGCGCGCCGGCTATACCGCCGTCATGTCGCACCGTTCGGGCGAAACCGAAGACTCGACGATTGCCGATCTCGCGGTTGCGACCAACTGCGGCCAGATCAAGACCGGCTCGCTCGCCCGTTCGGACCGGCTTGCCAAGTACAACCAGCTCATCCGCATCGAGGAAGAACTGGGCGCTTCGGCCAAGTACGCCGGTCGTGCCGCGTTCGGCCGCCTGAGCGTCTGATGACGGAGCCCGATGAGTAGAGCTCATCGGGAAATGCCTGAGGTCCAATCGCCTCGGGTTCCGAAATTGCAAAGAGGGATCGGATCAAATCCGGTCCCTTTTTGTGTATTTGGAATGAATTACAGGGGCCCGCACGCTTGCCGTGGGACGCGTTTGGTCTATCCTCGCTCAATTGTCCGGGCTGGGCAGGTGTTTCGGTTGGGGGCCGAATGCGTAAATTTCTGTTGATGATGGTGACGGCGTTTTCGCCGGTGGCGGTGCGTGCGGCCGACGCGCCTCTGATGGCTCCGGTGCCTGCCTGGGTCGTACCGTCCGCATACAAGGATGCAGCACCTCCTTCGGGAACGGCGGATGCGCCCTATCGCTTGTTGGGTTTGGACGAGCAGATCCGTTTCCAGCGCGGGGAAGTCGATAAATTCCGGCACGTAGCTTTCCGCATCCTGACTCCCGAAGGTCTCAACGTCGGCAACTTGTCGTTTGCATGGAGTCCGGATCGTTCGTCCCTGACCGTGCATAAAATCGTGATCCATCGGGGGGATCGCACGATTGACGTTCTGGCGTCAGGACAGACTTTCACGGTCTTGCGGCGGGAACAAAATCTCGACCTTGCCATGCTCGATGGTGTGCTCACCGCCAATATTCAGCCTGAGGGGCTGCAAGTGGGCGATGTCGTTGAATATGCCTATACGATCGCGACGCGCGACCCGGTCATGAACGGGCATGTCGAGGACGTGATGTCGGCCTGGAACGGCGCTCCGGTGGCACGGATCCATGTGCGGGTCAGTTGGCCCGATGACGTTCCTGTCCATTATCGCGAGATGGGGGCCTTGCCGCCGTTCAAGCCGTTTCATGCCGACGGCAGGCAAGTGGTCGAATGGACCATCGACGATGTCGATCCAGGTGTGGTGCCTGCCTATGCGCCGGTGCGGTACCGTTTCGGACGGGTCGCCGAGTTCAGCGATTTTGCCGGGTGGGCGGATCTGGCTCATCTGATGGCACCGCTTTACGCGACAGCGTCGGCCTTGCCGGTAAGTGGCTCTTTGCACGATGAACTCGAAAAGATCAGGGCGGCATCGCCCGATGCCCATGTCCGTGCTGAAGCCGCCCTTGCACTGGTCCAGGACCGGGTGCGTTATGTGGCTCTCGAGATGGGCGTCGGCGGCTATGTTCCCGCCGACGCCGCGACGACGTGGTCACGTCGGTTCGGGGATTGCAAGGCGAAGACCGCGTTGCTGCTGGGGTTGCTGCACGGTCTTGGCATCAAGGCTGTGCCGGTGATCGTCAATGTCGCGGCCGGGGACGGGATGGACGCGCGGCTGCCGATGGTCGGCGTGTTCAATCACGTGCTGGTGCGTGCGACGATCGCAGGCAAGGTGTACTGGCTTGATGGGACGCGCAGTTCGCGCCATCGCCTGGTGGCAGACGACGTGCCCTATTTCGGGTGGGGATTGCCGCTCGTGGACGGCAACAATGCACTTGTCCGCATGGTTCCTCCACCGTCCATGGTGAAGCTGGATGACATGTCGGTGCGCATCGACGCATCTGCGGGTGTGCAGGCAAGCGTTCCGGTTGAAGCCGAACTGGTGCTGACGGGTGACGTCGGCGCGTCTACCAATGCCTCGATCGCCACTCTGGTCGGGGATAATCGTCAACGCGCTTTCGAGCAGTTGTGGAAAGAGCGGCTAGGAGCGACCGTCGAGGTCAAATCGACCGCAGCCCATTATGTTCAGACCGATGAGTCCCTGCATCTGACCATGCAGGGGGCCATCAAAATGGATTGGGGTAAGGGCGGGGAATACGCTCTGCAGCAGGCCTCATTCGGATTTGCCGATGTCGATTTCAGTCGCCATGCGGGGCCTGACGCCAATATCCCCTATGCCGTGCCTTATCCGGCCTATGGGGGATTCAAGGAAACCATCCAGTTGCCCAAGGGGTTGGGCGTATTCCATATCGGCACCGAGATGGAAGTGAACGAGACCGTGGCCGGTCTCGCCTTGTATCGCCACGCCGCTTTGCAGGGCGATACGTTCACGATCGAAAAGACGGTGCGTGCAGTTTCGCCCGAATTTCCCGCTGCGGACGCAGTGGCGGCGCAGGCCCGTCTACGTGCGCTGGCCGTCCGCAATGCCGTGCTGCACATGCCGCTGTCCTATCGGTCGACGAATGCAGACGTGGCGAGCGTCAATGCGGCGGAACCGACCACGGCCGATCAATACGTCAACCGGGCAACGGTCAACTTGCGACGTGGCGCTTCGGATCTGGCGATCAGGGACCTCGACAAGGCAATCGCGCTCGATTCCAATAATGCCTTTGCATGGTGTGACCGCGCGCTGGCTCAATTGGACAGGCATGATCAGATCGCCGCGCGCGCCGACTTGGCGCGGTGTGAGGCGATCGATCCCAATGCGGGCCTGACTTTCAAGACACGGGGCGAGTTGGCGCGGGTATCTGGCGATTGGGCAGGGACGCAACGTGCCTATGAACAGGCGCTGTTGCGGGAACCCGATGAGGTTTTCATCCATGCACGCCTTGCCGAAGCGGCGCTGCATCTGGGCAATGCGAACGAGGCTCTGCGTCAGATCAATTTCGTACCTGCCGATGGGCCGAGCCGATACTCCGTTCTGCTTTTCAAAGCGGGGGCGCTCGAAAAGGCCGGGCGGAATGCGGAACTGGTCGAAGTTCTGACTGAAATCCTGCGTGACCGGCCGAACGATGCGCTTGTCTTGCGTGGACGGGCAGCGGCCTATTATCGCATGGGAAAAGTGCAACTGGCGCTCAAGGATCTTGCCGCCCTGCCCAAGACGGCAGGCCCGGCCAAGGCTGGCCAGCCGCCAGTCATGGTCATGCCTCCGGCCCCGATCAAGCCGGCAGGGAATGGCCAAGTGCCTTGACTGGGATGTCGGTGGTGAGAGGCGCTACTGTCCAAGAACGATGAGAACACCCGCGCCGAGCGCGATGACGGCGCCGCCGAGGGCGCGCATGCGGTTGACGCGTTCGTGCAGGAACAGGGCCGCGATGACGAGGCCAAAGACGATCGAGGTTTCGCGAAGGCCCGCAAGGCGCGCGACGTTGCCGAGGCGATAGGCGCCGAGCGCGCAGCCATAGGAGACGATCGAGAGCGATCCGGCGGCAAGGCCGGGACGCCATTGGGCGCGCGCTTCGCGAAAGAAGGCCGAGCCGCGCCGGATGGCGAAGAAACCACCGACACCGAACCCGGTCGCCATGAAGTTCCACGCGATATAGCTCAAGGTCTCGGGCGCGGCGCGAACGCCGCTTGCGTCGATGACGGTATAGGCCGCGATGGAGGCCCCGGTGAGCAGTGCCCAGCCCAGCGCGTGCAGGGGCGGGGCATTGCGTAGCGCGACCAGCAAAGTGCCGAGGCTGACCAGCAGAACCCCGGCGCCGATGGCCCATGTCATTGGTTCGCCCAGTACTGCGACGGAGCCGACAGCGGCGATGACCGGGGCGCTGCCGCGCATGACCGGGTAAACCGCGCTCATGTCGGCGGCTTCGAACGCCCGGATCAGGCACAGGAGATAAACGAGGTGGGTGGCGAGTGATCCGGCGAGCCAAGGCCACGCTGCCCCCGGAAGCGGGACGAAAAAGGCGAGCGGCAGCACGAGGCACGCGCTCGATCCGTCGATCATCGCGCGTCCGGCCATCTTGTCGCCGCCCGACTTGAAGATCGCATTGACGATCGCGTGGGCGGCGCCCGATGTCACCATCATCAACGCGGCGAGCGCCGAGGGCGAAAGGGGCGCCGTCGGCAATGTCAGGCGAACCGCTCCTTGAGCTTGAGCAGGGCGATCGCTGCCTTGGCCGCTTCGCCGCCCTTGTCCTTCTGTTCGGGATCGGCGCGAACGATGGCTTGCGCCTCGTTTTCGACCGTCAGGATGCCGTTGCCGATGGCAAGGCCATCCATGGTCAGTGCCATGACGCCGCGCGCGCTTTCGCCCGCCACGATTTCGAAGTGATAGGTTTCGCCGCGAATGACGACGCCGATGGCGACATAGCCGTCATACTCGCCGCTCTGGTCGGCCAGCGCGATGGCGGCCGGGATTTCCAGCGCGCCGGGGACAGTGATGACCTCGGCCTTGTGACCTGCGTCCTTGAGCGCGGCTTTCGCGCCCTTGATCAACATGTCGTTGAGGTGGTCGTAGAAACGGGCTTCGACAATCAGGAACCGGGCCAAGGGGCTTACTCCGCAGTGATCGGACGTTCGCCGACGATATTCAGGCCATAGCCCTCGATCGCGACAACATTGCGATGTGAATTGGTCAACAGGATCATGTCGTGGATGCCGAGGTCGGCGAGGATCTGTGCGCCGATGCCATAGCTGCGCAAGTCCATGTCGGCCACACCCTTGCCCGCCACTTCGGCGATGAGCTGGGCGGGGTCGGTGGGCATGAGCATGACGATGACGCCCGCGCCCGCCTTGCCGACTTCGGTCATGGCCCGCTGCAGCACGCGCTTCCTGTCGCCGGGGCGGCCGAGCACGTCGGACATCACCGACATGGTGTGAACCCGGACCAGAGTCGGCTCGTCGGGCGTGATGGCACCCTTTTGCAGGACGAGATGCACCGATCCATCGACCTTGTTGCGATAGGTGCGGATGGTCCAGTCACCGCCATAATCGGACTCGAACGGTTCCTGCGCAATGCATTCGACCAGATTGTCGTGGCGGCGGCGATATTCGATGAGGTCGCGGATCGTCCCGATCTTGAGGTTGTGACGTCGGGCGAAGGGGATGAGGTCGTCCATGCGCGCCATGGTGCCGTCTTCGCGCATGATTTCGCAGATCACGCCCGACGGATTGAGCCCGGCAAGCCGCGAGATGTCGACGGCCGCTTCGGTATGTCCGGCGCGGACCAGCGCGCCGCCGTCGCGAGCAATCAGCGGGAACACATGGCCGGGGGTGGCGATGTCGTCCTGCGTCTTGGCAGCGTCGATGGCGACGGCCACGGTGCGCGCGCGATCGGCTGCCGAAATGCCGGTGGTGACGCCTTCGCGGGCTTCGATCGAGACGGTGAACGCGGTTTCGTGCCGGGTGCGGTTGTTGCGGCTCATCAGTTCGAGGCCGAGCTGTTCGCAACGCGCGCGGGTCAGGGTAAGGCAGATCAGGCCACGCCCGTGCGTCGCCATGAAATTGATGGCATCGGGCGTCGCCATCTGGGCCGGGATGACCAGATCGCCTTCGTTTTCGCGGTCTTCGTCATCGACCAGAATGAACATGCGGCCGTTGCGGGCCTCGTCGATGATTTCCTCGATGGGAACCAGAACCTGCGTTTCGTCGCTTTCGCTCAGGACGCGTTCGAGCTTTGCCAGCGTTTCGGCGGTGGGGTTCCAGTTCGCCTGGGTCAGGTCACGCAGGGTGTTGGCGTGAAGGCCTGCGGCGCGGGCGAGGCCGGAGCGGGACATGCCGCCTTCGGTGACGAGTCGGCGGATGCGATCGATGAGGTCGGTTGACATGCGGGTTGGCTATGTCACTGCGATGTGATGTGCAAGTGGAAATATCACATGGAGATGTGAATTTGCGCTTCGTGCTTGCTGGTCGGGGACTCTTGTGGGCCTTGAAGACACAGTCGTCAAACAAGAACCATTTCGGCACTTGGGGTTTTAAATAATCGGTTGACAAACATTCGGCCTCGTTATGTCCTGTGCTCGCGGTAGCTCGCGCGAAAAATGACGGGCACCGCTGGAGAGAGAGGTCTGAGGCTATGAGGGGCAAGCTTTGCCTGATGGTTGGCGTGTGCGCGTCAGCCATGTCACACCCTGTCCATGCGCAATCCGCAACACCGGCAGGGGCACCGGAAACCACGGGAGTTCAGGAAATCATCGTTACCGCGCAGCGCCAGTCGCAGCGCCTTCAGGAAGTTCCGATCGCGGTCAGCGCCTTCACCGCCGAAGGGCTGGAGCGACAGCAGATCAAGACCGCAAGCGATCTGCAACTGTCACTGCCCAGCGTGACGTTCACCAAGACCAATTTCACCTCTTCGAGCTTTACCATTCGCGGGATCGGGGACCTGTGCGTGGGGGTGAGCTGCGACAGCGCGACCGCCATCCATCTCAACGATGCGCCGCTGTTCCAGACTCGCCTGTTCGAAGGCGAATTCTATGACTTGCGCCAGGTGGAAGTGCTGCGCGGGCCGCAGGGTACGCTCTATGGGCGCAACGCGACGTCGGGCGTGATCAATTTCCGGACAGCGCTTCCCAATCTCAACAAGATCGAGGCGTCAGGCGACGTCGAATACGGGAATTACAATTCGGTCAAGGTGAAGGGGATGTTCAATCTGCCGGTCACGCAGAATCTCGGGCTGCGTGTCGCCGGGTTCTTTACCCGCCGCGACGGGTACACGACCAATCTCTATGACGGGTCGAAGATCGACGGGCGCAACATGTACGGCCTGCGCGGTTCACTGCGGTGGGAGCCGTCGCCCACCACCACGGTCGATTTCATGGTGCAGTATTTTCATGAAAACGACAGCCGCATGCGTATCCAGAAGCAGCTGTGCCAGGCCGATCCGACTGGTGTGCTCGGATGTCTCAATTCGCGGCTCGACAATTCGGTCTCGAATGCCAATGCAACGCTGGCCGGCGTTTTGACGTCAAAGGAACTTTTCGCGATCAAGGGGTTACCGACCTCCTTGGCGCTGGGCAGCGTCTATGGCGCCAACCTCTATTCCAATGCGGTCAATCCCAGCGATCCGCGTCAGGTCTACACCGCGTTCACGCCGAAATACTATTCCAACGACGTCATCCTGCAAGGCACGCTCAAGCAGGACATCGGCGAAAAGCTCAGTCTGCGGGTCGAGGGCAACTGGGAGCGCGTCACCGTCGATTCCATGCAGGATTACAACAATGCCCTGCAATCGCGCGCACTGATCCAGCCTGCGTTGAACACGCTTGCCTATCTGGCGAGCGGTGCGGCAGGGGCGGGACTTGCGACTTATCTGTCTCCGGTCGCCAATGCACTGATGCCCAATGGCCCGACCGGCGCAATCTGCACCTCGCTGCCGGAGGAAAGTGGAACGGGGGTCTTTGGTGGGCACAGCGCCTGTTCGGACACGCCGCTCGCGTTCGACCGTTCGCGCCAGACCAATGTGAGCTGGACCGCAGAGGCGGTGCTGACGTCAAAGTTCGATGGTCGATTCAACTTCCTTCTGGGTGGAATTTATGGTCGTAACAAGCTGAATGTGAATGATTATTACGTCAACACGTTTGGCCTCGACTACTTTTCGGGCATTGCCGGGACGCTCTCGGCGCTGGGGGCGGGATTGTCGCCTGCCTATCTTGCGACGCCTTATTATGATAACAATTCCAACTACTTGATGCTCAAGACCTTCGGCATTTTCGGGGAAGCCTACTACAAGGCTACGAACAATCTGAAGTTCACGGTCGGTTTGCGCTACAATGACGACCGCAAGACGCTGTCGGCGCGGACGACCGTGTTCAGCTGGTTGACGCCGTTCGGATCGACCAATGCCTATAGCTCACCCTATTTCGGCTCTTTCGACGCTGACGCAGGGCGTACCGGCAATCAGGCGAACCAGGTGCGGGACGGGCACTATCGTGCGCTGACGGGGCGCGGGGTGATCGATTGGCAGATCACGCCCAACAACCTGCTCTATTTTTCCTATTCGCGGGGGTACAAGTCGGGAGGGATAAATCCGCCTTTGTCCAATGTCTTCTCGGTTCCCGAAAGCTTCCGGCCCGAGTTCGTCAATGCCTTCGAAATCGGTTCCAAGAACACCTTCGGGCATGGCCAACTTCAGTTGAACCTCACCGGCTTCTTTTATGATTACAAGGATCTCCAGCTCTCGCGGATCGTTGCACGCACGTCGGTCAACGACAACGTCAGCGCCCATATCTATGGGGTGGAGGCCGAAGCGATCGTGCGGCCGGTTCGACCGCTCACGCTCAACGTCTCGTTCAGCTACCTCCATACCGAAGTGTCGAGCGACACCTACCTTGCCAATCCGCGTGACTTTGGCGGCGGCCGGTCGGACGCGGTCATCATCAAGGACCTGACCAACGCGTCGAACTGCGCAGTGGTCCCCGGAACCTCGGGCAATGCGGCGGGGGCCAATGCTTTCGTCAACACGGTCAATGATATGATCAATGCCGGATCGTTTGCCGGGTCGGGGGTCAATGGTGGTGCAGGGTTGCAGCACACCACGGCTTTTCCCAGTGGCAGCGGCATTGCCTCGACCGGAGCCTACAGCGTTTGCGCCGTGCTTCAGGGCGTTGCCGCAGCGTCAGGAACCTCGTTCGACGCCAACGGGATCACCGTCCTGACCGATGGGGTGAAGGTCAATGTGCGGGGTAATCAGCTCCCCGGCGCCCCGACGTTCAAGGTTGCGGCAGGGGTCCAGTACGAGTTCCTCTCCGGCAAGTACACGATCACGCCGCGCGTCGACTTTGCCCTGACCGGGGATTCGACGGGCAGCGTGTTCAACGGGGCGGTAAACGAGATTCCCTCGTACATTCAGGTCAACGCCCAGGTGCAGCTCGATGGCCCGGACAAGAAGTGGTACCTGCGCGCCTTCGTGCAGAACCTGACCAACAACAATTCTATCACCGGGCTCTACGTCGGGGATCAGTCGTCGGGGAATTACACCAATATCTTCACGCTTGATCCGCGCCGCTACGGAATCGCGGCCGGGTTCAAGTTCTGACCCGTTGGGGGGCCGGTCCGCTTGCGGGCCGGCAAGAGGGAACGCCGGAGGCCATCCTGTGCCTCCGGCGTTTTTTCCTTCAGTGCCGCAGGGCGTTCGATGTCCGGTCCGTCGCGAGCTGATAGTGGTGGAGACGGTCGCGTTCCATGCGTTCGAGCAGCGGATTGTCGTGAAAGGGGGAGACCACCTCGGCCATGACGTCGGCCCAGGGGGCATTGCTGTCGAACAGGATGCCGAGGCCGAAGATCGCCGGCACATGCGCATAGAGCAGGGTGCGATCGTCGTCTTCGGACAAGCTGATAAAGTCCTCGATCGCCGTCAGAACCCCATTGCGGGGCCCGCCTGCCCGCAGGGCGACAGCGCTGTTGCGGGGGGGGCGAAAACCGCGATCGATATGATGGCCGGGATCGTCGAGCATGACCCTCGCATTGAAGCTGTAGGGCTGCCTGAATTCCCGGGGGATGCGTTCGGGGACATCGTACATGTCCCGGCGGGAACACGGCCAGCCAACATCGTGCAGGATCACCAGCAGTGGCTTGCCGTCCCGTCGGGCGATGACGTCGGCAGCGGCCAGTTCGTTGAAAACGGTATAATAGTTGTGGTCGCCGTTGATCAGCCAGGCATCCACGCCGCTGATCGTGTCGATGACGTCGAGGCTGTGTTCGGGGACATGGTGGACTTGTGGCGTCCGGTCGATCCAGGCGAGCAGTTCGGGGCCGGGCGACGGCTCGATCGTGATGAGCTGGCCGTCCTTGCGCGTGCAGAAATCGGCGAGAAAACGGGTCGTTCCACCGTGCTCCGCACCGATTTCAAGGATGGTCCGCGCGCCCGCCACTTCGAGCAGTTCGACGATGAGGTCGCGGAATTCGGCCATCGAGTGAAGCAGAAGATCCTTCATGACATACCGCTTTTATAGGCGGGCAAGGGCATGCGCGCCGTTTCTATGGCGCGAGGGGGTAGTTTATCGTGGTTTGCATGACGTCCTCAGAAGCCTACGTACTTTCGCGCGAAGACGACGAATGCACGGATTTCCGCGTCAGACCGAAACCGGCGTTGCCTTTCGTCCCGAAGTGCCGAATACGCGCAGATAGCGTTCGATCTCGGTCGGATCACCGGTCGCCTTGGCAGGATTGTCGGACAGCTTGACCGCCGGGCGCCCATTGGCCTCGATGACCTTGCACACCAGAGAGATCGGATCGAGCCCGTCGGTGTCGAAGGGGGCGCAGCCACGGAAATCGTTGGTGAGATTTGTGCCCCAGCCAAAGCTCAGTCGGACGCGGCCATGGAAATGGCGATAGGTCGCCTCGATGCTGTCGACGTCCATCCCGTCGGAAAAGATCAGCAGTTTGCTGCGGGGATCGCGGCCTCTGGCCTGCCACCAGGCGATGATCTGTTCCCCGGCCTCGATCGGCGGGGCGCTGTCGGGGCGAAAGCCGGTCCAGTCCGCGACCCAGTCGGGTGCGTCCTTGAGGAAGGCGGCGGTGCCGAAAGCATCGGGCAGGGCGATCCGCAGGTTGCCGCCGTAATGCCCCTGCCACTCTTCAAGAACGCGATAGGGCGCGCTCGCAAGGTCGGTGTCGTCCTGTGCCAGGGCGGCCATGACCATCGGCAATTCGTGGGCATTGGTGCCGATCGCCTCGAGATCGGCGTCCATGGCGAGCAACACGTTGGACGAGCCGATGAAGCGGCGGCCCAGCCCTTCCTTGAGGGCCTCTACGCACCAGCGTTGCCACAGGAAGCCATGACGGCGGCGCGTACCGAAATCGGAAATGACGAGATCGGGCAATTGAGCCAGTCGCTCGACCTTGTCCCACAGCTTGGCCTTGGCGCGGGCATAGAGCACGTCGAGTTCGAAACGGGCGCGCCCCTTCATCGCGGCGCGCGAGCGCAATTCGTTGATGATCGCCAGTGCCGGGATTTCCCACATCATCGTGTGGGTCCATGGGCCGTGGAAGAGCAGTTCGTACTGTCCGTCGATCTTGCGCAAGTCATAGTCGGGCAGACGGAAGTCTGCGAGCCAGGCGATGAAGTCCGGGCTGAACATCTGGGTCCGGCCATAGAAGCTGTTGCCCGCGAGCCAGATCAGTTCCTTCTTGCCGAAGCGCAGCGAGCGGGCATGGTCGAGCTGGGCGCGCAGTTCTGCCTCATCGATCACGTCGGCAAGACGGACCGACGCGGTGCGGTTGATCACCTTGAACGTGGCGTGCACTTCAGGATGGAGATGGCGGACCATCTGCAACATCAGCAGCTTGTAGAAATCGGTATCGAGCAGGCTGCGTACGATCGGGTCGAGCCGCCAGTTGTGATTGTAGGTGCGCGTGGCGATATCGGTGAAGACCATGGGGACCCTGTTCAGCCGGTGACGGTGTGGAAAGCGATGTCCCGGCGGGCTCGGCTGACCGGAGCCGGGTATCGCAATCGCGTCCTCTCCCGCTTATGGTCTTGTCCCGTCCATGCCAACAGCAGACATTTGTAGAAGGCCGTCGGCGTGGAATTCGGGGGCACAGGAGACAACGGGATGATCGGTTTCGTGATCGTGGTCGACATGCAGTACGATTTCGTGGCGCCCGACGGTGCCTTGTCGGTACCCGATGCGGACAGCCTGGTCAGGCCGATGCAGGAATGGCTGGCCGAACTCGATCCGGCCCATGTCGCCGGGGTGTTGATGACCTTCGATACCCATGATCCCGAAATCTACCCGGCTTCGGCCGAAGCGGAAGAATTCCCGATCCATTGCGTGCGTGGAAGCACGGGGTGGGACAGTGTGCTCGATCCCTCGGTCATCAATCCGGCCATTCCGGTCTGGCGGCTGGAAAAGGGGGTATTCGACATGTGGGCGGAACCCGATGCGCGCCTGTCGCGGTTTGCCGATGCGACAGTGACGGTCGATCGCGATGCCTTTTTCGAGGATCTGGTCGAGCGCGGCATCGGCCCGGTGACGGTCGTGGGCGTTGCCACCGACTATTGCGTCCGCTGGGCCGTCGAAGGCCTTGTCGAGCGCGGCTTTGCCGTCGAGGTTCCTCCGGCACTGACCAAGGGCATAGGCACGGTTGCGGAGGCGATCGAATCCGAAGAGGAAGGGCCGATCACGTCATGTGGGTGACGGCAGGTTCGAATGTCGATTTTGGAAAGGGTGGTGGACGCACTAGGGCTCGAACCTAGGACCCGCTGATTAAGAGTCAGCTGCTCTACCAACTGAGCTATGCGTCCATCGCCGGTGGGCGACATGCCTTGCGGCAAGGTGGTGATTGGTGGACGCACTAGGGCTCGAACCTAGGACCCGCTGATTAAGAGTCAGCTGCTCTACCAACTGAGCTATGCGTCCACTGTATCACCCGGCTGATTTCGCTTTCGCTTCATCAGCGTGGGAGCCGTCCCTCTAACGATTTTTCACGACCTGCCAAGCCCGAATCTGCGGCTGTGGATAAAAAATTTCAGATCGATGTCAGGCCTGGGTTTCAGGCAAGACGGCCGCGTTGGGGACGCGACCAGCGGTCGACCGCCATGATCGTGCCGATGCAGATCATGTTGGTCATCATCGATGATCCGCCATGGCTGAGGAAGGGCAGGGGGATGCCCACGACCGGCGCAAGTCCCATGACCATCATCATGTTGATGCACACGTAAAAGAAGATCGTCGTCACCATTCCGGCCGCGAGCAGGCGGGAAAAGCGATCCGGCGCCCGCAGCGCGACTTTGAGGCCCCAGGTGAACACGACCGCAAAGACGGCGAGCACGAACAGCCCGCCGAGCATGCCCCATTCCTCGGCCATCGTGGCAAAGACGAAGTCGGTGTGCGATTCGGGCAGGTAGTCGAGGTGGCTCTGCGAACCGTTGCCGAAGCCCTTGCCGAAAAAGCCGCCCGATCCGATCGCGATCTTCGATTGGGTAATGTGATAGCCCGAGCCGAGCGGATCGCTTTCCGGATCGAGGAAGACGAGCACCCGTTTGCGCTGATAGTCGTGCAGGAGGAAAAAGAACGCGAGCGGCGCAGCGATCGCGCCTGCAAGTCCGCCGCCGACGAAAAGCCACATCGGCAGTCCGGCAAGGAACATCATGACCAGCGCGCCGAAGCTGATCGCAAGGGCCGTGCCGAGGTCGGGTTGCAGCATGACGAGTGCGGCCGGAATGCCGAGCAGGACCAGCGGTGGCACGATCGCGCGCCAGGCCCGGATCTCGTTGAGCGGCAGCATCGAATAGAACCATGCCAGCACGAGCACGATTCCCGGCTTCATCAGTTCCGAGGGCTGCAGCGTCATGAAGCCGAGATTGAGCCAGCGCTGGCTCCCCCCGCCGATTCGGCCGATCAGTTCGACCAGAACGAGCAGGACGCACAGCACGACATAGCCGGGCATGGCGATCCGCTTGAACCACTCCTGAGGCACGCGCCCGATCAGCATGGCCATCGTCAGAAAGCCGAAGAAGCGAATGATGTGCATCGCCGCCCACGGCTGCCAGCGTCCCCCGGCGGCCGAATAGAGCACTGCGCCGCCGAACAGGGTCAGCAGGGTCAGAGGGATGATGACTTGCCACGGCTGGCGCGAAAGCGCCTGAGGGACATAGGCGCGCGGCATCATCATTGGCCGGAGGCTCCGCTGGCGGTAGCGCCCGGCGTCTGCGGCTGGGCTGCCGGTTGGGGTGGCGACGGCGGCGCCGGTGCCGGGCCGGGCTCGGGTTCGGGCGCGGGGCTGGCTGCGTCGGTTTCCGGGCTGTCGGGCTCGGCAACCGGCTTGTTGTCCTGCTCGACTTCCTTGCTGGCCTCGTCGTCGTCGGGGGCTGCGGGAGCCGTGGCACCGTATTGCGCGGCATAGGCGGCATATTTGGCGGCCATGCGCTGTTGCAGGTTGCCGCCCCACTGGCGTTCGTATTCGTCGAGCGCCGCCATCGCCTTGGTCTGGTCGAACAGATAGGTCATGACGTCACGGGCGATCGGATAGGCCGCCGGAGAGCCGCCACCATGCTCGATCGCGACCGCGCAGGCGTAGCGCGGCTTGTCGAACGGGGCAAAGCAGATGAAGTGGCCGTGGTCGCGGTGCTTCCACTGGCCGCCCTTGCCGTTGCCGATGTTGAGGCCGACGACCTGGGCGGTGCCGGTCTTGCCCGCCATCTGCACGCCGGGAATGGGCAGGCGTGCCTTGCCCGCAGTGCCGCGTCCGTTGACCACTTCGTTCATCGCCGCATGGATGAGGTCGAGATGCTCTTGCCGGAATCCCATCGAGGGCGGCGGTGGTGCATGGCGGTCGAGCAGGAGGCGCGGCATGTGTTTCAGCCCGGACGCCAGGCGCGAGACATAGACTGCCTGCTGCAGCGGATTGACCAGCATGTAGCCCTGGCCGATCGTCGCGTTGACGGTGTCATAGACCGCCCATTCCTTGTGGTACTTGCGCAGCTTCCATGCAGGGTCGGGCACCGTGCCGTAGGACTGGCCCGGATAGGGCATCGGAAATTCCTGTCCGAGGCCCATGCGCCGCATCATTGCGGCGATCTTGTCCATGCCGATCTGTTGCGCGAAGTGATAGAAATAGACGTCGCAGGACTGGTAGATTCCCTTCATCATGTCGGTCGAGCCGTGACCATGATGGTTCCAGCAGTGGAACACGCGGTTGCCGACGCGCAGGCCGCCGGCGCAGTTGACGGCTGCATGGGGATCGAGCCCGGCCTCGAGAAAGGCGAGCGCAACCATCGGCTTGACCGTCGATCCGGGCGGATAAAGTCCGCGCAATACCTTGTTTCGCAAGGGAACATGGTCGTCTTCGGACAGCATTTTCCATTCGATACGGCCGATGCCGTCGGAAAACGAATTGGGGTCGAAACAGGGCATCGACACCATCGCCAGAAGATCGCCGGTAAGGCAGTCCATGACGACGACGCTGCCGCTTTCAAGGCCGATCCGGCGAGCGGCATATTCCTGCAGCCCGGCATGGATGGTAAGCTGGATCGGCTGGCCGGGCACGTCCTCGCGGGTGCCGAGATCGCGCACCACCTTACCACTTGCAGTGGCTTCGACCCGGCGGGCTCCGGGGACGCCACGCAGGCGAACTTCGAAAGCCTTTTCAAGGCTGTCCTTGCCGATCTTGAAGCCCGGTGTGATCAAGAGCGGATTGTGTTCGCGGACATAGTCGTCGGCCGATGCCGGGCCGACATAGCCTACCAGATGCCCGACTGCCGCGCCCGAAGGATAAAAGCGCGAATAGCCGCGCTGCGGGATCACGCCGGGCAATTCGGGCAGGCGCACGCTGACTGCGGCGAACTTGTCCCATTCGAGCTTGCTCGCGACTTCGACCGGCTGGAAACCGCGCGACTTGCCGATCTTGTCCTTGATGTCCGCGATGTGATCGGGCGTCAGGTCGAGCAGTCCCGAAAGCTTTGCGAGCGTCGTATCCGCATCGACGATGCGGTCGGGGATGAGGTCGACGCGGAAATCGGCGCGATTGGACGCGAGTGCCGCGCCGTTGCGGTCGAGAACCCAGCCGCGCCGGGGCGGGATCAGCGACAGGTTGACCCGGTTGCTTTCCGAGGCGGCCTTGTACTTGGCGTTTTCGGCAACAGCGAGATAGCCGAGCCGGGTCGCCAGCAAGAGGCCGACACCCCCCTGAATTGCGCCGAGCATGAACGTGCGGCGCTCGAACGTCTGGCTCAGGCGAGCCGCAGTCATGGGCAGTTTCTGCTTCATGGCGGGCTCAAAGCCTTCTGAGCGGCAGCAGGCGGACGCGATCGACCATGGCGACCGCCTTGTTGACCACCGGGAACAGGACCATCGCGAGCAGCCATTGCGGCCCGACGGTCAGGGGAAGGGGGTAGCCTGCAGCAAGTCCGGCAAGCCCGGACTGGAGCAGGAGATAGCCCGAAACGAGAACCACAGCAACGAGCCAGTCCTGCACGAAGCTGCGCCAGAGATAGCGTTCGTCGATCACGTCCATGGCGAGCATCGCCGCCGACCACAGCACGATGGCCGAGCCGAAGGGCTGCCCGCTGAACATGTCGTCCCATGCGCCGAGCGGGAGCCCGGCCCAGACGGGCAGGAAGCTCGGTCGCAACATGCGCCAGGCCAGAAGGGTCATGAAGGCAAGCGGCGGGATCACCGGCGCCGAGGCGATGACCGGCGAAAACGTGACCAGCGACATCGCCATGATTGAGGCCCACGGCAATCCGTTCGCAAGCCAGGGGAGCGGCGCGCGATTGATCGGGACATTGGCACCGGCCTCTGTCCCGGCGGGATTGCGCTGCGTGGAAATGCGCGGCGAAAGCGCCATGGTTCAGTTGTCGTCCTTGGGCGGCGGGCCGGCGGCCTTGAGGCTGTCGGCCATCGCCGCGACCGCCGGAGCCTTGTAGACGGGCAGGACCACCACGTAATCGGTCGCTGCCGGGTCGGCGGCGAGACGTCCTTCGGCACCGTCTCGCTGCGGTACGGACACGATCGCCACCGGAATACCGGGGGGATAGATCCCGCCGGACCCGGACGTCACGAAAATGTCGCCCGTGTGGAGCGGGTTGGTCCCCATGGTCAGCAGGCGGATCGCGATCTTGCCGTTGGCGCTGCCTTGAACGAAGCCGGGCAGGCCGTCGCTCGCGCGGCGAACCGGAACCACGTTGTCCGCGTCGCTGATGAGCAGGACGCGGGCGGTGTCGGGGCTGGTTTCGACGACTCGCCCGACAAGGCCTCCGGCTGCGCGCACCGGTTGCCCTTCGTGAACGCCATGGCCCGAACCGGCGTCGAGCACCGCATAACGGCGCGCGCTGGCGGCGGTCGATCCGATCAGGCGAGCGGCCACGACCGGCGGAGCGGCCGGATCGACGATGCCGAGCAGGGCCTTGAGGCGGCGGTTTTCTTCCTGAACGGCGCGCATGGTGACGGCATCCGCGCGGGCCGCCGCGATTTCACGCGTGAATTCCAGATTCTGGTGCCCGGCGTCGAAATAGGCGCCGATGGTCGCAAGGAGGCCGCGCCCGGAATTCCGTGCAGTGGCAGAGGCTTCGCCAACTGGAGCCGCGATCTCGCTGCCCGCGCTGCGCAGGAAGGAAAAGGCTTCCGGGTGAATCAGCGAGACGCCGAGCACGACCAGTCCCGCCACGACGCCGACGATGGCGACTACGTAGCCGGTGAAGATCCCGTACTGCGCCCTGCGCGAATAGCCCGGGCGCAAGTCTCGCGACCGCGCCATAAAACCGTTTCCTTTCTGATCGCTGCCGATGCCTGATCTTAATCGTCCAAGGCGCCGGAGACGATGAAAACTTGCTGAACGGAAAAATGCTGCCGAAAATGCGCGCCCGACCGTTCCGAAATGCCGGTCGGATCAGGGCGCATGTATTCGGTCAGGCCGTCATCAGCACGCCGCGATAGATGGGGTCTTCCATCGCACGGCCGGTGCCCAGCGCCACGCAGCTCAGCGGATCTTCGGCCACCGAAACGGGCAGGCCGGTTTCCTCGCGCAGGTGTTCGTCAAGGCCACGGATGAGCGCGCCGCCACCGGTCAGGACGATGCCCTGGTCAACGATGTCGGCGGCGAGTTCGGGAGCGGTGTTTTCCAGCGCGATGCGCACGCCTTCGACGATCGCGCCGATCGGTTCGGACAGCGCTTCGGCGACATTGGCCTGGGAAATCGTGATTTCCTTGGGGACGCCGTTCACGAGGTCGCGACCCTTGATGTGGATCGTTTCGCCCCCGTCCGCCGGGATCGTGGCGATGCCGTAATCCTTCTTGATCCGTTCGGCCGTGGCTTCACCGATCAGCAGGTTATGGTGGCGGCGGACATAAGAGACGATGGCTTCGTCCATCTTGTCCCCGCCGACGCGGACCGAGGTCGTATAGGCAAGGCCGCGCAGCGAGAGGACGGCGACTTCGGTCGTGCCGCCGCCGATGTCGACCACCATCGAGCCGACCGGTTCGGTCACCGGCATGTCGGCGCCGATTGCAGCGGCCATCGGTTCGAGGATCAGGAACACCTGGCTGGCCCCGGCATTGCTGGCCGCGTCGCGAATCGCGCGGCGTTCGACCGAGGTGGAGCCCGAGGGCACGCAGATCACGATTTCGGGATACCGCATCACGCTCTTGCGACCCTGCACCTTGCGGATGAAGTGCTTGATCATTTCCTCGGCGACTTCGATGTCGGCGATGACGCCGTCGCGCATCGGACGGATCGCTTCGATGTTGTCCGGGGTCTTGCCCATCATCATCTTGGCATCGTCACCGACGGCCTTGACTTTCTTGATCCCGTTGATGGTTTCGATGGCGACGACCGAGGGTTCGTTGAGCACGATCCCGCGATCCTGGACATAGACCAGCGTATTGGCCGTGCCGAGGTCGATCGCAATGTTCTGGGAACCGAACTTGAAGAATCGGGAAAACATCGAAGCCATCAGGAAATCCGTCGCGAATCAGCGGGTTTGCGCGCGAGGGCGCGCCCACCCGAAACAGGGTATGCAGGAGCGAAGGCGGCTCATTAGCGCAAGCCTTGCGCAAAACCCACCGAATTGTGCGACTGCGTCAGGGATAACTTGCACCATACGTCTCGAAAACAAGGGGTTTCATCGCTAGGGTCAATTCATGGCCAGCGAACCCCGCCTGATCCGCCGTTTGCCCGAGCATCTGGTTAACCGCATCGCTGCGGGTGAAGTGGTCGAACGGCCCGCCAGCGCGCTCAAGGAACTGGTTGAAAACGCTATCGACGCGGGAGCCACGCATGTGTCTGTGCGTCTTTCCGAAGGCGGGCTGTCGCTGATCGAGGTGACGGACGACGGTTGCGGCATGCGCGCCGACGAAATGGCGCTTGCGCTCGAACGCCATGCGACCTCCAAGCTGCCCGAAAGCCTGATCGGCGAGGAAAGTGCGCTCGAACGTGTCATCACGCTGGGGTTCCGGGGCGAGGCACTGCCCTCGATTGCGTCCGTCGCGCGGCTGACGATCGAAAGCCGTTCGCGCGAGACGGGTGAAGCGTGGAAACGGGTGGTCGATCACGGCGATCTCGTCGGTGACGGTCCGGCTGCCTTGCCGCCCGGAACTCGCGTGCGGGTGGAGGACTTGTTCGGGCGCGTTCCGGCCCGGCGCAAGTTTCTCCGTTCGGCGCGGTCGGAATGGGCCGCCGCGCTCGACGTGGTGCGGCGCCTCGCGATGGCGCGACCGGACATCGGTTTTACGCTCGAACACGATGGCCGCCGGGCCTTGCAGGTTCAGCCGGGTGAACGGCTCGACATGCGCGTCGCGCAACTGGTCTCGCGTGACCTGATTTCCAATTCGGTTGCGGTCGATCTGGTACGCGGCGATTACCACCTGATCGGGGTTGCGGGCCTGCCGACGTACAATCGCGGCGTTGCCGATCACCAGTATCTTTTCGTCAATGGCCGTCCGGTGCGGGACCGTCTGCTGTTGGGGGCGGTGCGCGGCGCCTATGCCGACATGCTGGCGCGCGATCGCCATGCCGTGCTCGCGCTGTTCCTGACGCTTCCGGCAGAGGAAGTCGACGTCAACGTCCACCCGGCCAAGACCGAAGTGCGCTTTCGCGATTCGGCGCTGGTGCGGGGGATGATCGTTTCCGGGTTGCGACAGGCCTTGTCCGAAGGGGATCGCCGCTCGGCGCAGGCTCCGGACGCGACGGCGATGCAGGCTTGGCAGGTCGAGCCCGTCGCGGCGCCCGAACCGGTGTTCAGCCCAGTTCCCCCGGTGCAGAGCAACCTGTTTGCACGGCCCGCTTCTCGTCCGGCTTATGTGCCGCAGCGCCTGGGCGAGGCGGGTGTGGCCTGGCGTGGCTATGAGGCCGAGGTCATGGCCTTGCCCGAGGCGCGTGCAGAGCCTGCAACTGCGCCTGTTCCCGAAGGCGAAGCACATCCGCTGGGCGTTGCGCGCGGGCAGATCGGCAAGACCTACATCGTTGCTGAGGCGGCGGACGGGCTGGTTATCGTCGACCAGCACGCCGCGCACGAGCGACTCGTGCTCGAGCGCCTGCGCGCGGCGGGGGCCGGAGAGGGCGATGCACCGGCGCAGGCGCTGCTGCTGCCCGAAGTCGTCGAACTCGATGAGGTCGATTGCGACCGGCTGGAGGAAGCCGCGCATGAACTCGCGCGGTTCGGGCTCATTCTCGAACGCTTTGGCCCCGGTGCCGTCCTCATCCGATCGGTGCCCGCGATGCTGGGCAAGGGCGATCCGCAGGCTCTGGTGCGTGACGTTGCCGACGATCTTGCCCGCAACGGCGCGACACTGCTGGTCGGCGAACGTCTTGATCTGGTGCTGGCGACGATGGCCTGCCACGGTTCGGTGCGCGCCGGACGCGTGTTGTCGGTCCCTGAAATGAACGCTCTGCTGCGCGAGATGGAAGAGACGCCGCGGTCCGGGCAATGCAATCACGGGCGCCCGACCTGGGTCAAGCTCGCCCACGGCGACATCGAGAAGCTGTTCGGGCGAAAGTGAGCCCGATCCGCGTCAATCCGAACCGGTAGGGTCGCGGGTTTCCACCATCGCATTGCTGGTCATGCTCATGACCATGACCCCGTCCTGATTGAAGACGCGCGTGGTCGAGCGATAGATCCCGCGTTCGGGCCTGGTCTTGCTGCGTCGTTTTTCGAGGATCTCGGTTTCGACGCGAAGAGTGTCGCCGGGATAGACCGGGCGGTGCCAGCGAAGTTCGTCGACTCCCGGCGAACCAAGGCCGCGATGCCCGGTCTTTTCCTGCTGCTCGACCAGCATGGCCATGGTCATGGCGCAAGTGTGCCAGCCGCTTGCCGACAGGCGTCCGAAATGGGTCTGGGCGGCTGCGGCGTCGTCGAGGTGAAACGGTTGGGGATCGTATTTGGACGCGAATGCGACCACTTCCTCCCGCGTCACCGGATAGGAGCCGAAATGGGACACGACGCCCACGACCAGATCTTCGTAGAACTGCATGAGAAAGGGGTGTGCCCGGCGGACACACCCCTGTCAATGAATCTTAATTGGATGATTAAACGTTGAACTTGAAATGCATGACATCGCCGTCCTTGACGACGTAGTCCTTGCCTTCCTGCCGCAACTTGCCCGCGTCGCGCGCGCCGGTTTCGCCGCCGAGCGAGATGTAGTCGTCAAAGGCGATGGTTTCGGCGCGGATGAAGCCGCGTTCAAAGTCGGAGTGGATCGCGCCCGCCGCCTGCGGCGCGCGCGCGCCCTTGTGTACGGTCCAGGCCCGCGCTTCCTTGGGGCCGACGGTGAAGAACGTGATCAGGTGAAGCAACTCGTAACCGGCGCGGATCACGCGGTTGAGACCGGTTTCGTGAAGGCCCATTTCCTCGAGGAAAGCCAGGCGTTCATCTCCGTCCATGCCGACGAGATCGGCTTCGATGGCGGCCGAGACGATCACGGCCTCGGCGCCTTCGGCCTTGGCCTTTTCAAAGACGCGCGCGGAAAAGGCGTTCCCGTTCGACGCGCTTTCTTCCTCGACGTTGCAGACATAGAGTACGGGCTTTGCCGTCAGCAGCTGGGCCTGACGGAACACGCGCGCTTCTTCTTCGTCCTTGGGTTCGGTCAGGCGCGCGGGCTTGCCTTCGCGGAGCAGTTCGAGCGCCTGACCCAGCACGGAAGCCATGATCTTGGCTTCCTTGTCGCCGCCGGTCGCTTTCTTTTGGGCTGCCGGAACGCGCTTTTCGAGGCTGTCGAGATCGGCCAGCATCAGCTCGGTCTCGACGGTTTCGGCGTCCGAGATCGGGTCGACGCGATTGTCGACGTGCTGGATGTCGTCGTTTTCAAAGCAGCGCAGGACGTGGACGATCGCGTCCACTTCGCGAATGTTGCCGAGGAACTGGTTGCCCAGACCTTCGCCCTTCGACGCGCCGCGTACCAGACCCGCGATGTCGACGAAGCCGAGCTGGGTCGGAATGATCTTCTGGCTGCCCGCGATTTCGGCAAGCTTGTCGAGCCGGGAGTCGGGCACGCCGACGTTGCCGACGTTCGGTTCGATCGTGCAGAACGGGTAATTGGCCGCCTGCGCCGCCTGCGTTTCGGTCAACGCGTTGAACAGGGTCGATTTGCCGACATTGGGCAGGCCCACGATCCCGCAGCGAAAACCCATGAGTGTTTCATCCTTGCTGGGTCGCCTTGTGCCCGGTGGGCGCGACCGTTTGACTTTGGGCGCGCGATGGGGTCCCTTTGCCCCGAGGTCAAGGGGGGACAGGCGCCTGAACCGCCCGGTCGGACTTCCTTCATCGAAAGTTCAAGGCTTGCTGACACTGTCCGCCCCGTGATGAAACGCTCTGTGAACCTTGTTCTGTGTCTGGCGCTGCCGCTGTCGACGCTCGCTGGATGTCATCGCGTCGACCCGGTCGCCCGTTTCGCCGATGCCCGGCAGGCTTTCGCAGCCGAGGATTACGGCCGTGCCCGGACGGCGGTGCTGGCCGCGCTCGATGCCGATGAGAACAATCGGGACATGTTGCTTTTGCTCGCTCGCACGGACCTTGCCCTTCATGACGGCGATGGGGCGCAGACGGCGCTCGGCCGCCTGCGCGATGCCGGTGCAAAAGGGCAGGACCTTACCGAAATGACTGCGGAAGCCGCGCTGTTGCGGGGGCAGGGCCCCGAAGCCCTGCGTCTTCTGGCTGGTGACCAGCGGCCTCAGGCATGGCGTCTGCGTGCGGCGGTGGCCCAGGCAGACGGCGACAGTGGAGGGGCACTCGCGGCATTCCGCCACGGGATGGAAGCGGGCGACGATTACGCGCTCGCGGCAGCCTATGCACATTTCCTGCTCGAAGGAGGTGACCTCGACGAGGCCGACCGGGTTTTGGCCATCATGCGGCGCCTAGGGCCGGGGCGGCTCGACACGCTGATGACGGCGGGCCTGATCGCCCAGCACAAGGGGCAGCTCGATCAGGCTTCAGCCGCTTTTCGTCAGGCGGCAGACCGTTTCAGGACACGCCCGGAACCCATCGTGGCCCTGGCCGACATTGCGGACATGCAAGGGCATGTCGACGTTGCGGCGGGATATGCGGCCAAGGCCAATGAGCGGGCGCCGGGCGACCCACAGGTCGAGGCGCTGGTGGTGCGGGTCGCGGCCGAAAAGGGCGAGTGGCAGAAAGTACGCGACATTCTTGCCCCTCGCGAAGACTCGCTCGATGTGCGCACGTTCGAAGGGCTGGCCTATGGCGAGGCATTGCTCAATCTCGGACGGCCCGAACAGGCCCGCGCGATCTATGCGAAGGCTTTGCTGCTCTCGCCGCAGAACCCTTATGCCCGGCTGATGCTGGCCGAGTCCCAATTGGCTGCCGGAGCTTCGGCCGATGCGCTGCGCACGGTGCGTCCGCTCGCCGACAGCGTTCTGGCGGGGCAGCGTGAACTCGATCTGGCGGTGCGGGCGGCGCAGGCGGCGAGCGATCCGGTTGCGGGTGCCTATGCGGCGCGGCTGCATTCGCCTCAGCTTGCCGTCAATTCGGCTTTGTCGGGGCGGGCCATGGCGGCCCTTGCCCGTCGTGACTGGCCTGCGGTGATCGAGGCTTATCGTGCCATTCCCGGCTATGACAATGATGCCGAAGTGCTCAAGCGCATGGCTGAGGCCGAGACCGGTCTCGGGCGCCATGACGAGGCGATTGCGACTGCGGACAAGGCTCTTTTGCTCGATCCGCGCAATCCCGACATGCTGCATATGGCGGGGCTCGTCCGGCTCAATGCCGGGCGCGAGCGCGACATGGCGCAGAGCCTGATGCGCAAGGCGCTGGAGCTCGATCCGTCGAACCGGATTTTCAAGGCGGATTATGCGCGTGCCATGAATTGAGCGACCTGCAACGGACTGCAACGGATCGCGGACAGGAAAACGGCCGACAGCGCGTAGCTGCCGGCCGGTCCCTGGAGAATGATGCCCCGCATGGGGGCGCTGATGGCTGGCGCCGGTTCAGCGACGGCGACGGCGGGCAACCGCCATGCCGATGAAGCCGAGGCCCATCATGCCGAGCATGCCCGGTTCGGGAACCGCA
>NZ_GL876926.1:567588-579255 GCF_000192575.1 Novosphingobium nitrogenifigens DSM 19370
GGTGCCGCCCGAAGTCGAGCTGGTGGTGGTGCCACCCGAGGTCGAGCTGGTCGAACCGCACATGGAAGAGCCGATCGAGTCACCGCAGTTGCAATAGTGAGTGTGCGAGCCCCAAGCAAAAGCAGGCGTGGATGCGAGCAGTGTGGCAATGGCTGCGGTAGCGATGGCGGTGCGCTTCATGAGACTTCCCCTGTTTGAATTTCCAATAACATCGTCAGTGCGAGTTGTTAATGGCTTCCTTTGCAGGTGTCGTGCCAACCGCTGATTTACGTGGTTTTTGGTGGTTAATGGGTGTGGGTGCCTGCCTCGCCTGTAAGAAGATCCGACTCTTTTGCGTTAAGAATTGAAGAAGTCGTTCTTCCTGTTCGACACTATTGCCGTTCGGGGGGGATCAGTCCTGTTGTGCGAGGGCCACGTCGTTCATGAAGCGGACGTCGTCACCGCGTGCAAGCCATTCGGCCGAACGGGCGACGGCGCCCAGCATGTCGGTAAGGTCGTCACCCTCGCTCTTGGCGAAATTGCCCAGCACATGGCCGGTCACCCGGTCCTTGTGGCCGGGATGGCCGATGCCGAGCCGAACCCGGCGGAAGGCGGCGTCAGCATGGCGTTCGATGGAGCGCAGGCCGTTGTGTCCGGCGGTGCCCCCACCGATCTTCACCTTGACCTTGAACGGGGCGAGATCGAGTTCGTCATGAAAGACGGTGAGGTCGGCCGTGGTCAGTTTGAAGAAACGCATGGCTTCGCCGACCGCGCGTCCGCTTTCGTTCATGAACGTTGCGGGTTTGAGCAGGATCACACGTTCGGTGCCGATACGGCCGTCCTGCACCCAACCCTGGAATTTCTTCTGCACCGGCCCGAAACGGTGAACATCGGCAATGACGTCAAGCGCCATGAAGCCGACATTGTGGCGGTTCAATGCATATTGCGGGCCCGGATTGCCGAGGCCGACCCAGAGTTGCATGGTCGTGATGGCTCCTGCGCGGGGAAGTGGTGGTGTCCGGCGCGATAGTCGTGCCGCAGGCAAAAAAGAACCCCCACCCGCAAGGGGAGGGGGTTCTTCGCAAAAGCGCCCGGCACGGAACGAGTCCGTGCCGGAAGGCCGATCAGGCCTCGCCAGCTTCCGCCGCGCCTTCTTCGGACTTGAGGGCCGAAGGAGCAACGATCGTGGCAATCGTGGCGTCGGCCTCGTGGGTGACAACCTTTACCCCGGCCGGAATGGCGATGTCCTTGAGGTGGATCGACGCGCCGACTTCGAGGCCGGTGACATCGACAGTGATGTCATCGGGGATCGAATCGGGGGTGGCGATCAGTTCGAGTTCGTGCGCAACGATGTTGAGCACGCCACCCTTCTTGAGGCCCGGCGAAGCTTCTTCGTTGATGAAGACCACCGGAACCTTCACGTGGACCGCGTGATCGGCAGCCAGGCGAAGGAAGTCGGCGTGTTCGGGACGATCGGTCACCGGGTGGAACGCAACGTCCTTGGGCAGGGTGCGCACAACGGTGCCGCCGACAGTGAGCTCGACGATGGAATTGAAGAAGTGGCCGGTTCCCAGCGCCCTTGCGAGGGCCTTTTCCTCGACGTGGATTGCAACCGGTTCCTGATTGTCGCCATAGATGACGGCGGGGGTGCGGCCTTCACGACGCAGAACACGGGAGGCTCCCTTGCCAACCCGTTCGCGCGTCTCGGCCGACAGATGCAGCGTCTCGCTCATATGTCTGATCCTTGATAACATGCTTCGACAGTTTTCCCGCCACGCCTCCAGGGATGACCATGTCGGGAAGCGGCTGCCCTTAGCGTTTTTGACGAAAAATGCAAGGCCGCACGCCCGTTTCGGCAGGTGGCGGCCGCATCAATAGACCCGGCGGATCGTCCAGCCTTTGGCTTTCAGCATTTCCGGCAGTCCGTTATGGCCCGCGACATGCGCCGCGCCGACCGCAATGAAGGGGTGTGCGCCGTCCTTGAGCAGGGCGTCGATCCGCTCGGTCCAGGCACGGTTGCGGGCGGCAAGCAGGGCTTCGTGCAGGACCGGATCGGAGAGGAAGCCGCTATTCGCTTCACGCGCCATGCCCAGATCGTCGCCGCGTAGCCAGAGGTCGAGCATGTCGGCGTCGTCATCGCGATCGGCTGCCGCTTCGCGCACCACATCGGTCAGGAGGACGTTCTGTGCCTTGGTCGGGAGCGCGTCGAAAATGGCGAACTGGCTGTCCACGGTTTCCAGCCCGACGATCGGCTTGCCCGCCATGGCCTTGCGCAATTGCGGTTCGACGCCGTTGTCGGCTGCGGCTCCGGCCTTCTGGCTGGCCAATGCGGAAATCTGCAGGGCAACGGCCCAGCTTTCCTCGTTGAGGAAGCGGGAATCATCGACGCCGAGCTTGCGATAGACATTCCCGAGCGCGGAGCGTGCCGCGTTGTCGAGTCTTGCGGATGGCGGGGGCAGGCCGGGGGTCATCGCCAGTCGGGCGAGCGCCTGACCGGCGACGTTCGGATCGATCGGCTCGCCGATTTCCATGACCAGGCGGTCTGCGCCGGTCATGGCCGAGTCGATGGCCGGGCGGCGCCATGTGGTGTCGGGGGGCAGAGCGTGGATCGTACCCATGATCCAGCCCTTTGCGTGGCCCTGTTCCTCGATGGCCCAGAGAGCGACGCGGGGGGCGGGCTTTTCGGGCTGGTGGTGACAGGCACCGAGCAGCAGGGCGAACGTGGCCAGCAGTGCCGCAGTGGCGAGACGGAGGGGGCGAGAGTTCATTGCACGCGTTCCGCATGGATGCCGTCGCGGGCAAGATCGTCGATCACGCTGTCGGTTCCGGCAAGGTGTCCGGCTCCCACCGCGACGAAAATGGTGGCGGGTTTTGCTTCGTGGAGTCGTGTCTCGACCCACGCGGCGAACGTCCGGTTGCGTTCGGTGATCAAACGGCGCGTGAGCAGGGGATCGTCCTTGCCTTCCTCGTCGTTCATCAGGTGGGCAAGCCTTTGCGCGTCGCCCTTGCCCCATGCCGCGAACATCGCGTCGATCAGCGGGTCGATATGGTCGAATTCGTCGATCACTTCACCCAGATAGGCGATCTGGTTCGCTCGCGGCAAGCTGTCGAGAATGGCGAGTTGCCCATCGGGAGTCTCGATCCCACTGCGGCGGACGTTTCGCCCGGCCTCACGCTCGGTCAGCATGGCCTCGACGCCGTGCGAAGGATCAAAGCCGCGTCGGAGCAGGGGCAGCGTGGAAAGAGTGACAGCGGCAAACCACGGCTTGAGTCCGTCGAGCGCGACTTCGGGATAGCCCAGCCCGTGCAGGCGCGCGCCGAGTGCCGATTTGCGCTCGGGCGAAAGCATGTCGCCAAGATGCGTGCCGGCGGGGAGCGGCGCTCGGGCCGCCACGGCCTGCCGCGTCGCGTTTCCATCCTCGTCGAGGATTTCGGTGGCGATCTCGTCCGAGGCATCGGCTGCCTGCGCCACCGGACCGTTCAGCCAGTCCGCATGGGGCGGAAGCATATGGATTGTGCCGAAAAGATAGATGGTTGTCGCTCCTTCGCGCACTTTCCACAGGGCAGGGTGGAGCGGCCCGGTCTCGGCCGCGGCAAGGGAGGGCACGAGCGCGCAAAACAGCATGATGAGGCGGGCGCAACGGCGCAGGAATGAGGTTGGGCGCGGCATCGTCATCCTTGGGTCAATCCATCCTTCGCATGCCATGCTGCGCATGAACGAGTGCTGCCGATGCGGCAAGAGTGCAGCACATCGTGAGAAAAACCGTGCGTGGATTGCCACTCGTTTGCCCGCGAAGGTTGATTTGCGGGCCTCCATCGGCCAAAGGCGCGCACATGGCCGAGACGAACGCAACGCCGCCGAGCTTTCAGGACATGATCCTGCGCCTCCATGCCTATTGGAGCGCACAGGGCTGCCTTATCCTTCAGCCTTATGACATGCGCGTCGGCGCGGGGACTTTTCACACCGCGACGACCTTGCGCTCGCTGGGCCCCGAATCCTGGAATGCTGCCTATGTGCAGCCCAGCCGCCGCCCGACCGATGGTCGTTACGGCGAAAACCCCAATCGCCTGCAGCACTATTACCAGTACCAGGTGATCATGAAGCCGAGCCCTGCCAATATGCAGGAGCTTTACCTCAACAGCCTCTTTGCCATCGGCATCGATCCGCTGCTCCACGACATCCGCTTTGTCGAGGACGACTGGGAATCGCCGACGCTTGGGGCCTGGGGTCTTGGCTGGGAAGTCTGGTGTGACGGGATGGAAGTCACCCAGTTCACCTATTTCCAGCAGATGGGCGGCTTTGACTGCAAGCCGGTTGCGGGCGAGCTGACGTACGGGCTCGAACGTCTGGCGATGTATATTCAGGGTGTCGACAACGTCTATGACCTGCGTTTCAACGACGCGGGCGTCAGCTATGGCGATGTCTTCCTCGAAAACGAGCGGCAGATGTCGAAGTGGAACTTCGAGGTTGCCGACACCGACACCCTGTTCGAAGGGTTCCGTCGGGCCGAGGCCGAATGCCGTCGCGCGATCGAGGCCGATGTGCCCATTGCCGCCTATGAGCAGGCGATCGAGGCCAGCCATCTGTTCAATCTCCTGCAGGCCCGGGGCGTGATCTCGGTGCAGGAGCGTGCAAGTTACATGGGCCGTGTGCGCGATCTCGCGCGCGGCAGTTGCGAAGCCTATATGGCCAAGTTCAAGGACGAATGGGCAGCGAAGTTTCCGGGGTGGACGGCATGAGCGCGGATTTTCTGCTGGAACTGCGCTCGGAGGAAATCCCCGCGCGGATGCAGGCGCAGGCCCGCGCCGATCTCGAACGTCTGTTCCGCAAGGAACTCGAGGCCGCCGGGCTCACGCCGGGCGAAGTCGCCGTCTGGTCGACGCCCCGTCGTCTGGCTCTGGTCGCCCGCGCCCTGCCGCTGGCAACCGCTGCGGTCAGCGAAGAGCTGAAAGGCCCGCGTACCAGCGCGCCGCCGCAGGCCCTTGAAGGGTTCCTGCGCAAGACCGGCCTCTCCGCCGATCAGTTGACCGAGCGTGACGGCGTCTGGTTTGCCGTGCTGGAAAAGCCGGGCCGCGCGACGGTCGATGTGCTGGCCGCGGCAATCCCTGCGATCATTCGTGCGTTTCCCTGGCCCAAGTCGCAGCGCTGGGGCGCGGCATCGCTGTCGAGCGAGTCGCTGCGCTGGGTGCGTCCGCTGTCGGGCATCGTTGCCCTGCTGGGTGGCGAAATCGTCCCTTGCGAAGTGGCGGGCATCGTTGCCGGGCGCGAGACGTTCGGTCACCGCTTCCACCACAGCGGCCCGATCGCGATCGACGGTGTCGAGGATTACGCCGACAAGCTGCGCGCCGCTCATGTGATCGTCGATCATGCCGAGCGCGAAGCGACCGTCCGTGACGGCGCGCGCAAGGCTGCGACTGAGGCGGGGCTCGTGCTGGTCGAGGACGAAGGTCTCGTCATCGAGAACGCCGGACTTACCGAATGGCCGGTGCCGCTGCTCGGCCGGTTCGACGAAGCGTTCCTTGCCGTGCCGCCCGAAGTCATCCAGCTGACCGCGCGCGTCAACCAGAAGTACTTCATCTGTCGCGACGCGGCGGGCAAGCTGGCCAATGCGTTCGTCTGCACCGCCAATATCGTGGCGAAGGACGGTGGCGAAGCCATCGTCGCTGGCAATCGCAAGGTTCTGGCCGCACGTCTGTCGGATGCTCGCTTCTTCTGGGAACAGGACCAGAAGACTCCGCTGGCGCAGCAGGCGGAAAAGCTGGCGCGGATCAAGTTCCACGAAAAGCTGGGCACGGTGGCGGACAAAGTCGCGCGCGTCGCAGATCTTGCCGAAAGCCTCGCTCGCGATGGCGTCGTGCCGGGAGCCGATCCTGCGCAGGCGCGGCTGGCTGCCGAACTTTGCAAGGCTGACCTCGTGACCGAAATGGTCGGGGAGTTCCCCGAACTTCAAGGTCTTATGGGTGGGTATTATGCCCGCGTCGAAGGGCTTCCCGATGCCGTGGCCGATGCCGTGCGCGACCATTACAAGCCGGTCGGGCAGGGCGATGACGTGCCGACGGCTCCGGTCACGGTGGCGCTGGCTCTTGCCGACAAGCTCGACACGCTTCGCAGCTTCTTTGCCATCGATGAAAAGCCGACCGGCTCGAAGGATCCCTTCGCGCTGCGTCGCGCGGCTCTGGGCGTCATCCGCCTCATCACTGACAACGGTTTGCGCTTCGGTTTGGGCGAGGGCGATCTGCTTGCCTTCTTCGCCGACCGCCTGAAAGTGCAGCAGCGCGAGGCGGGCGTTCGCCACGACCTGATCGACGCGGTCCTTGCTCTGGGCGGCGAAGACGATCTGGTTCGCCTTTTGGCGCGGGTCCATGCCCTGCAGGCGTTTGTCGCCACCGAAGACGGCGTCAACCTGCTCGCCGGGTACAAGCGTGCAGCCAATATCCTGAAGAAGGAAACCTGGGAGCCGCTGCCGCGCAATTACGAGCCCGATGCCGCCGAAGCGGCTCTGGCCGAAGCGCTGGCCGTGGCAGGTCCGAAGGCCGACGCAGCGGTTGCTGCCGAGGACTTCACCGGGGCGATGGGGGCTCTTGCCAGCCTGCGCGCGCCGATCGATGCTTTCTTTGACGATGTCACCGTGAATGACGCAGATGCGCACAAGCGGGCCAATCGACTGAGTCTGCTTGACCTGTTCCGTGCTGCGGTGCACAAAGTCGCCGATTTTTCGCGTATTGAGGGATAAACGGCCCGGTCGAGGCCGTTCCGGCGGCCATCGACACCTTCCGCCCGTGTTACAATCGAGGAGCCCTGACAGATCATGAGTGCATACGTCTTCCATTTCGGTGGCGGGGCCCGTTCGGAGGATCCCCGGGCCAAGGACAAGACGATCACCGGAGGCAAGGGTGCAAACCTTGCCGAAATGGCCGGCATCGGCCTGCCGGTGCCGCCGGGCTTTACCATCAGCACCGAGGTCTGCGCGCAGTACAACACTGCGGGCAAGACTTTCGATCAGGACCTGCAGGCCGCCGTCGCCAATGGCGTTGGCCATATCGAAAAGGCGACCGGACGCACGTTCGGTGATGCGGCCAATCCGCTGCTCGTTTCGGTGCGTTCGGGTGCGCGCGTGTCGATGCCCGGGATGATGGACACTGTCCTCAATCTCGGTCTCAACGACACGACGGTCGAAGGGCTTGCTGCCGGTTCGGGCGACTCGCGCTTTGCCTGGGACAGCTATCGTCGCTTTATCCAGATGTATTCGGACGTGGTGCTCGGCCTCGATCACCACCGCTTTGAAGAAGCGCTGGAAATCGCCAAGGAAGACAACGGCTTCTATGCCGACGTCGAAATGCGGGCCGAAGACTGGCAGGCGCTGGTCAAGCAGTACAAGGCGATCGTCGAGGAAGAACTCGGCCGTCCGTTCCCGCAGGACGTGCATGAACAGCTCTGGGGCGCCATCGCAGCCGTCTTCGACAGCTGGGAAAGCGACCGCGCGAAGGTCTATCGCAAGCTCAACGACATTCCGCAGGACTGGGGCACCGCCGTCAACGTCCAGGCGATGGTCTTTGGCAACATGGGCGATACCTCGGCCACGGGCGTTGCCTTCACCCGCGACCCTGCGACCGGCACCAAGGCCTATTACGGCGAATGGCTGGTGAATGCGCAGGGCGAGGACGTCGTCGCCGGTATCCGCACGCCGCAGTACCTGACCAAGACCGCTCGCGAAGCGGCCGGGGCCAAGCCGCTGTCGATGGAAGAAGCGATGCCCGCCGCTTATGGCGAACTCGCGGCTGTCTTTGAACTGCTCGAAAAGCACTACAAGGACATGCAGGACATCGAGTTCACCGTCGAGCAGGGCAAGCTGTGGATGCTTCAGACCCGCTCGGGCAAGCGTACCGCCAAGGCCGCGCTCAAGATGGCGGTGGACATGGTTCACGAAGGCCTCATCGACGAGCCGACCGCGATCAAGCGCGTCGATCCGATGGCGCTGGACCAGCTTCTGCACCCCACTCTCGATCCCAAGGCTCCGCGCGACGTCCTGACCCGTGGCCTCCCCGCGTCGCCGGGTGCTGCGTCGGGTCTGGTGGTGTTTGACGCCGATACTGCGGAGCGTCGCGCCGCGATGGGCGAAGCGGTCATTCTGGTCCGTATCGAAACGAGCCCGGAAGACATCCACGGCATGCACGCGGCCAAGGGCATTCTGACCGCGCGCGGCGGGATGACCAGCCATGCGGCCGTGGTCGCACGCGGCATGGGCCGTCCTTGCGTCTCGGGTGCTTCGGCGCTGTCGATCGACATGGCGGGCCGTACCGCTCTTATCGGTGATCGCCGCATTGCCGAAGGTGACATCATCACGCTCGATGGTTCGACCGGCGAAGTGATGGCCGGCGAAGTGCCGATGGTCGAACCCGAACTGGTCGGCGATTTCGCCGTCCTGATGGGCTGGGCCGACCGCCACCGTCGCATGAAGGTGCGCGCCAATGCCGAAACGCCGCTCGACTGCCAGGTCGCGCGCGGGTTCGGTGCCGAAGGCGTGGGCCTGTGCCGTACCGAGCACATGTTCTTCGATGCGGCCCGCATCACGGCCGTGCGCCAGATGATCCTGGCCGAAGACGAAGCGGGTCGTCGCGAGGCGCTGGCCAAGCTGCTGCCGGAACAGCGTGCTGACTTCACCGCGATCTTCGACGTCATGACGGGGCTTCCCGTCACGATCCGTCTGCTCGATCCGCCGCTGCACGAATTCCTGCCGCAGGGTGAGGCCGAGTTCGAGGAACTGGCCGAAGTCACCGGTCTTGGCGTGGATCACCTCCGTCGCCGGGCCGAGGAACTGCACGAATTCAACCCGATGCTCGGCCATCGCGGTTGCCGTCTGGGCATCACGTTCCCCGAAATCTACGAGATGCAGGCGCGCGCCATTTTCGAAGCGGCGCTCGACGTTGCCCAGAAGTCGAGCGAAGCGGTCGTGCCGGAAATCATGATCCCCTTGGTCGCGACCAAGAAGGAACTCGAAATCCTGCGCGCTCTTGTCGATCGCGTGGCGGGCGAAGTGTTCGCCGAACGCGGCAAGAGCCTCGACTATCTCGTTGGCACCATGATCGAACTGCCGCGTGCGGCTCTGATGGCGCACGAAATCGCTGAAGAAGCCCGCTTCTTCTCGTTCGGTACCAACGACCTCACGCAGACCACGCTTGGGGTGAGCCGCGACGACGCCGCGCGCTTCCTCAACCCTTATGTGGACAAGGGCATCTATCCGCGCGATCCGTTCGTCAGCCTCGACATTGACGGTGTCGGTCAGCTGGTCGAACTGGCCGCTGAACGGGGTCGCAAGACTCGCCCGGACATCAAGCTCGGCATCTGCGGCGAGCATGGCGGTGACCCGGCTTCGATCGCGTTCTGCGAAAAGGTCGGCCTTGATTACGTCTCGGCCAGCCCCTATCGCGTGCCGATCGCTCGCCTCGCGGCTGCGCAGGCCGCGCTCGACTGAGTGACGTCATTCTGACGCGAAAAGGCCTCCCTTCGGGTTTCCGGAGGGAGGCCTTTTCTTTGGCGATTATATACCTTGCAAACACAGCCGGATTCAGGCACAAGACTCCCATAAGGAGTTAAGCCAGTGTCCGTTCTCTCGAAGCCCTATTTCCACAGCGAAGAAGCCGCTTTCGCCTATCTGGAAAGCGTCGTGTGGGATGACGGAGCGGCTTGTCCTCACTGTGGCGGCGTTGACCGTATCACCAAGGTCAAGGCTAACCCTGCAAAGCGTATCCGTGAAGGTCTGTGGCGCTGTGGCGACTGCAAGAAGCAGTTCACCGTGAAGGTGGGCACTGTGTTTGAACACATGCGCTTGCCGCTCCATAAGGCTTTGCAGGCTGTCTATCTGATGACCAGCAGCAAGAAGGGCATTTCGGCTCACCAGCTTCATCGCGTTCTTGAAATCACTTACAAGAGCGCGTGGTTTCTGGCACACCGTATCCGTGAAGCCATGCGCGAGGGTGACCTTGCACCGTTCGGCACTGGCGGCGGCGTTGTCGAGATTGATGAAACCTTCATCGGCGTTGATCGCACTGTGAAGCCCAAGGGCGAGAAGAAGGGCCGTGGCTACGCGCACAAGCACAAGGTGTTGTCGCTGATTGACCGCACCACTGGCAAGCAGCGCTCTATGGTGGTGGACAGCCTGAAAGCGGCTGATTTGCTTCCGATCTTGAAGGCCAACATTGCGGCGGAAGCTGTGGTGATGACTGATGAAGCGGGCCAGTATGCCAACCTGAACAATTCCTTTGCCGCCCATGGTTTCACTCGCCACGGCGCTGGTCAGTATGTGGATTATGAGAACCCCACCATTCACACCAACACCATTGAAGGCGCATTCTCGATCTTCAAGCGTGGCATGAAGGGCGTCTATCAGCACTGCCAGAAGAAGCACCTGCATCGCTATGTGGCGGAATTTGAGTTCCGCTATAACCACCGCGAAAAGCTGGGCTGCAATGATCGGGACCGTTCGTGCCGTGCCCTTAACGGTATTATAGGGAAAAGAGTTTCATATCGCCCGTTAGCGAATGGTTGAAAATTTGGCAGATCGTTCTGCATTTGTTCCAGATAATGGGTTGCGCCCTTACACTGGAATCGCTATATGTCAAGAGCGATTTGAGAACGATTGGAGAACAAGTGTGCCTCATCAACTTCTAAAAGAGGCGCTTCACTATGTGATTGCGAACTGCCCTGATCCGTCTCGGCTTGGGGCGATTCGCCTCAATAAAATTCTATGGTTCGCAGATTCCACGTCCTATCGTTTGGAGGGTGTTGGGATTACTGGCGACACGTATGTGAAGCGCAAATTTGGCCCAGTGCCCCGTCATGTCCTTGCTGCTCTTCGAGAATTGGAGAGTGAAGGAAAGATCGTCACTCGCGAAGTTCCGTATACTACTCGCAAGAGTTATCGCGAGTTTGTGTCTTTGGTCGAGCCATCAACCCAATCTCTTAGCGAAAACGGGCGTTCATGGCTTAAGGCATGGTCAAAGATTCTGTGCGAAAAATACACAGCGCAAGAGGCTAGCGACATGTCTCATGACCAAGTTTGGGAAGCCGCTGATGACGGCGAGGAAATTCCGCTGTATACGGTTTTCGCTTCTCAGGCTGGCGCGATCACGGATGAAGTTCGTGGTTGGGCTAATGGCATTCTCGCAGAGAAGCTTGCCGCTTAACACCCAATGCGGGGGCATCTGTGACTATTCCGGTTTTTACACGTCTTAGAACTGTTATCGAATCTGCCCAAGTATCATCCGCCGTGGATGCGGCAGTCGACGTCTACAGTCGATTTGATGATGCTTGGGAGGGGTTTAAATGGCTTCTTGCTAGAAAGGCTTCGTCTTTAGGCGAGGCGCCAAGGGATGGAGATCATGGTTTGCGTTTGTATGCGCAAGGCGGTGATGCGGATGCTGATGCTCCCGAAATCTGGGCGCTTTTTCGGGTTGAGGCGGAATCTGTTGAATTGATTGCGGTGCGATTTAGCAAAGCTTTCGATGATGAATAAGGCCGACAAAAATCCCCTCTCTGAACAGGGGGTTAAATTTCAAGATATAGCTCAGAATTTAAACTGCGATGAAGATGAAGAAGGCTGGGAACAGCGTTTACGTCAAATCGCTCGGCCTCGTTTGAAAGACAAGAAAAAAGCCGCCGACTTGAGCGGGCGTTTTCTTTGTTCTTTC
>NZ_GL876926.1:579474-583957 GCF_000192575.1 Novosphingobium nitrogenifigens DSM 19370
CCGTATTGAGGGCTTTTTTCTTGTCTTTCAAACGTCAAACGTCAATCGGCGATTGTATTTGCAAGGTATACAATCGCCTTTTCTTTTTGCGGACAACCTCGAAAGCGTCAGAACTTGGGCGGCTTCAACGCGCGGGCCCACCCGGACAACGTGAGGATTTCGAACGTCTCTGTCACGCGCCCGGTCTCGGCGTCGGCCTTGTCGGCAAAGGCGGCGTGGGCACGGGCGAGTGCGGCCTTGTCGAGCGGGCCGCCGCCGCGCGCGAGGCAGGCCGACAGGCCTTGGGCGCGGATGTCGCCGACGAGACGTTCGAGCGTGCGATAGCTTGCCTTGATGCTGCGGCTGTCTACCACCGGATCGGCAAAACCGGCCCGTTGCAGCAATTGTCCGCCTGCCCGGACATCGACCTGGGGATGCAGGCGCGGCGCGGGGCGATCCCCGTCGGCGGTGAGCATGATCTCGCGCAGGGAGGCAAGGCTGCCCGCGCCGGGCATGGCGATGATCGCAAGGCCTTCGGGGGCAAGCGCGCGCCGCAAGTGGATCATCGCGCCGGGCAGGTCGTTGACGGTGTCGAGCGTGCCGAGGCTGGCAATGAAATCGAAGCCTTCGCCAAAGGGCAGGGGGTGTTCCTCGTCGATCGCGGTCTCGTCCGCGACCGGTGCGGGATCCGCACGGGTGACAGCGACGCCCTGTGTCTGAAGAGCCTGCGACAGCGTTCCAGCGATGTCACCGACAATCAGGGCAGTGCGGGGCTGGTGACGCAGGAAGGCGAGGCGGTCGAGCACGTCCTCGACCATGTCGTCGAGCATGAAACGCGCGGCATCGGGTGCCTGTTGCAGGATGCGCATGCGCCTGCGCGCGGCAAGGCGGCGTTTCGGCGAAAAGATCTCGGGCGGTTGGGCGGGGGGCGCTGTCTCGGACATGGTGGTTCCCTGCCGTCATGCTCGGCTCTTGCCAAGCCCGCATTGGCTGCCAAAGGATGATCGGGACATGGGGTTAGGCCAAATTCGGGTGGGCAGGGAGCGGGTTGCATGAACTGGACACGGCATCTCGCTCCGATCATCGATCTGGTGTTTCCCCCTCGGTGTCCGCTGTGCGGCGCGGCGCTTGCGCAGCATGGCGGGCTTTGCGTCGAATGCTGGGGCGGTCTCGCGATCCCGGGCGAACCGGCGTGCAGCCAGTGTCAACGTCCGCTGCCCGACCGTATCGCCCAGCAGGGCGCCGACGCCGCACTCGCCACGGCGGATGCGGCGCGCGGAGCGTGGGTTTGCGCGCCCTGCATGGCACGACCGCCCCGGCATGAAGGCATCGCCGCTGCAACGCTCTATAACGAAGCTTCGCGACGGCTGATCATGGCCTTCAAGCATGGTCGGCGGATCGGCTTGGGGCCATTGCTCGTGCGCCTGATGGTTCCGCGTGTTCCCCGTCTTGAAGGCGAATGGCTGGTGGTTCCGGTGCCGTTGCATCGCATGCGCCTGTGGCAGCGGGGGTTCAACCAGTCGGCTGTGCTGGCAAAGGGTGTGGCGACCGCGCTGAGGCAACCTCTCGTGGTCGATGCGCTGGTCAGGCCCAAGCCGACGCCGCCGCTCGGGCACCTGGGAGGCAAGCAGCGCGAGCGCTTGCTCGCAGGGACGATCCGGGTCAATGCCCGCCGTGCGGCGCGGCTGAAAGGCGCCAATGTCCTCCTGATCGACGATGTATTGACGAGTGGTGCGACGACGAACGCCTGTATGGCGGCCTTGCATCGTGCAGGCGCTGCGCGCGTGCGGATTGCCTGCTTCGCCCGCGTGGTCGATGAGACTCATGTGATCGCGTCGGGAGTGGCTCTTGCCATGGCGGAACGGGAAGCCAGGGAGGAGCTGGAAGGCCGCACGTGAGCGTCTCGGGACAGGTTCGCCGGGCCCCATAACAAAGGCGCCCGAGGCGTGAGCCCCGGGCGCCGAGCGTGACGAACTTTTGGCGATTGGCACTCGTTGGGTGCCGGACGGCCCCCCGACCGTCTCCGCCTCGATTCCCTCATCTTTTCCGGGGGCCGGTACGCTCGCCGGGATCCCTCGGTTGCTTCCCTGAACTTTGGCGCTTGGTGCGCCGCCTTTCGGCGGTCCAGAATTACGGTTCCCTCAAACCGCAGGTGTTGTGTCCGTCATTGTGGGCCGATGGGAAAGGGTAATGTAACAGAACCGTGGATTTTGCCCCCAGTCTGTGGTTATCCTGCAACAAACAGGCCTCAGTGGGCAGTTGTTTACGAACTTTTTGCCAAGGATTTTCACGATCTCTACCCCTTCCATGGTATCCGACACCGAGGTGCGGGAGCAGGGCGCCGTCTTCATGCCCCGCTTCGATTCTCACGGACTCGTGACGGCGGTCGCGGTGGACAATGCCACCGGCCGCCTGCTGATGCTCGCGCACATGAATGCCGAGGCGATCGAGCGTACGCGTGAGACGGGTTTTGCCCATTTCTGGTCCCGTTCGCGCGGCAAGCTCTGGATGAAGGGCGAAAGCTCGGGCCATGTCCTGCGCATCGTCGAGATCCGTGTCGATTGCGATCAGGACGCTCTGGAACTGCGGGTCGTTCCCGCTGGGCCTGCATGCCACACCATGGCGCCCAGCTGCTTCTATCGCCGCCTGACGGCCGATGGGGAGTTGGAGCGCGTCAGCGAAGAGTAATTGACGCTTACGTAAAGGTTAGATAGCGTCGGTTCATGTCGACGTCATCAGCACACGCGCCGAATCGTGTTTCCGAACCGGGCCTGGACCACACCGGGCACTTGCACCAGCCCGATGCGCTGGCGCGGGATAGCTACACGATCTCGGATCTGTCCGCTGAGTTCGGCGTGACGGCGCGTGCCTTGCGTTTCTATGAGGACGAAGGGCTGATCTCGCCCACGCGCGTGGGTCTTTCGCGGATCTACAGCAAGCGGGACCGGGCGCGGCTTGCGTGGATCATGCGGGCCAAGAACGTCGGCTTCAGCCTGTCGGAAATTCGCGACATGATCGATCTTTACGATCTTGGCGATGGACGGGTCGAACAGCGTCGGTTCACCATCGCCAAATGCCGCGAACGCATCGAGAGCTTGCGTCGTCAGCAAAAGGACATCGACGCCACGATTGCCGAACTCGACAGTTTCCTTGCCGTCATGGTTGACAAGGAACGGAGCGAGGGGCGCGATCCGGATATCGCGCCGAGCCGCCGACCGGACAGTTCGGGCAATTCCTGACCATTTTTGCAGGCACCGCCTGAGGGAAAGCGGTGACAGGTCCCCATTTGGGGGTTAAGTCGTTGATCGCACGCCAGCCCGAAGCGGGATCGGCGTGGTCCGATGCTCGAATCCTGCAATCGCGGGCTTCGTTCCCGGTACAGGATCCCTTCGACACATCATGCCTGCCCATTCCCACGCGGCGGCGAGGATTTCGCTGCAAATCGCGCTGACGGTCACATCGACGGCGCTGATCTATTTCGCCGTCGGCCTTCCCCTCGCGGTGCTGCCCGGGTGGGTCCATCACGAGCTTGGCTATAGCGCGGTCATCGCGGGAGCTGCTATTTCGGTGCAGTACGTGGCGACGATCGTCAGCCGCGGACTGGTCGGTCCGATGACCGATGTTCTCGGTGCCAAGGTCTCGATCCTCGTCGGTTTTTCCTGCTGCCTTGCGAGCGGTCTTGCCGGAATGGCAGCTCCAGCACTCGCGGCGCGTGCTGGCGAGGCGCTGGCGGTCCTGTTCCTCAGCCGGATCATGCTGGGCTTTGGCGAAAGCATGATCGGCACCGGAGCGATCACCTGGGCGATCGGGCGGGTGGGGGCTGAACATACCGCGCAAGTCATTTCGTGGAACGGGATTGCGACCTATGCAGCAATCGCGCTCGGGGCGCCGATCGGGACGCTGCTCTATGCGATGGACGGCATGAACGCGATCGGTGTGGCACTGGCCGTGATCGGATTGGCGGGGCTCGCGTTTACCATGCCGCAGCCGCGCACCCGCGTTCTCGTCGCAAAGCGCTTGCCGTTCCGCGCGGTGTTCCTGCGTGTCGTTCCCTATGGAGCGATCCTTGCGCTCGGCGCGATCGGGTTCGGGGTCATTTCCGCGTTTATCGCCCTCTATTACACTTCGCGAGGCTGGGGCGGCGTGTGGATGGCCTTGAGCGCTTTCGGCATCGGCTTCGTTCTCGCGCGGATTCTTTTTGTCGGCAGCATTGCCCGCCATGGTGGATTGCGGGTCGCGGGCGTGTTCCTGACGCTCGAGAGCCTTGGTCTGTTTCTTGTCTGGGCGGCCCCGTGGTCATGGCTTGCGGTAGTGGGGGCGGGGGCGTCGGGTTTTGGTTTCGCGCTGATCTTTCCTGCGCTGGGGCTGATCGTGGTCGATCTGGTTCCGCCGCAGAACCGCGGCTCGGCGATCGGCGCCTATTCGATGTTCACCGATGTTGCCCTGTGCGCGACCGGCCCGGTTGCCGGGGTTCTGGCAACGCATGGCGGCTATGGCGCGCCGT
>NZ_GL876926.1:585928-1078076 GCF_000192575.1 Novosphingobium nitrogenifigens DSM 19370
GCCGTTTCTGTTCGGTGCCGTCTCGGCGGTGGTCGGGGTGGTGTCGATCGTCATCGTCGCGCGTTGTTCGTCGCGGACGAGGGGCGTGGAAACGGCCTGAATCGCGTTGCGGGTCGGCGCCGCCCGGAATGCCCGTCCGGACGGCGCGTCGACCTCGATCAGGCCAGCACTTCGTCGAGAAGGCCGGTCAGGGCGGCCCAGGACTGCCGGTCCGCGCTGGCGTCATAGGCGATTGCCGGAACGCCGCGTGCGTCGCTGCCGGGATCGGTGAAGCCGTGCTTGACCCCGCTATAGGCATGGAAGTGCCAGTTGGCTTGGGCTGCATCCATTTCCTGCCAGAAGCCGAGCACCTGTTCGCGCGGGACGAGCGGGTCGGCGTCGCCGTGGCAGACGAGGATGCGCGGCGCGATCGGGGTTTCCGCCGTGGCGGGGCGCCCGGTCGAGAGGATACCGTGAAAACTGGCGACGAGCGCGAGATCCTCGCCCGCGCGAGCCGCTTCGAGCACCGCCTGACCACCCATGCAATAGCCGATCGCGGCAAGCGTTGCGTCCCCGGCCAAGGCTCGCAGCGTGGCAATGGCAGCGCCGATCCGGCGACGATAGCCATCGACATCGCCGCGCAGGATCCCTGCAAGGGCGACGGCATGGTCGAAGTCGCGGACCGGTTCGCCATAGAAATCGGCAATGAGGACAAGGTGCCCGGCGTCCGCGAGCATCGCTGCCCGGCGTTCCATCGGCGCATTGACGTTCATGATCGTCGGAAAGAGGACGATCGCCCCGCGCGGAGCGCCGACCGGGCGGGCAAGCCACCCGGTCAGTGCCGTCGCGTTATCGGTATAGGCGATGCGTTCGAGGCTCACCGCGCTCATTCCGGCAGGAAGTCCGGCACCGACAGATAGCGTTCGCCGGTATCGTAGTTGAAGCCGAGCACGCGGCTCCCAGCCGGAAGCTCGGGCAGTTTCTGGGCAATGGCAGCCAGCGTCGCGCCCGAGCTGATCCCGACAAGCAGGCCTTCGGTCGTGGCGCAGCGACGTGCCCAGTCCTTGGCAGCGCCCGCATCGACCTGGATCGCGCCTTCGATCGACTGAGTGTGGAGATTGCCGGGAATGAAGCCCGCGCCGATCCCCTGGATCGGGTGGGGTGCGGGCTGGCCGCCGGAAATGACCGGTGACAGGGCGGGTTCCACTGCCCAGGCCTTGAGGCCCGGCCACGACTGCTTCAGCCGCTCGGCGCAGCCGGTCAGGTGTCCGCCGGTGCCGACGCCGGTGATCAGAACGTCGATCGGCGTGTCGGCAAAGTCGGCGAGGATTTCTTCGGCAGTGGTGCGCACGTGAACCGCGACATTGGCCGGGTTCTCGAACTGTTGCGGGATCCACGCGCCCGGGATTTCCTCGACCAGTTGGCGAGCGCGCTCGATCGCGCCCTTCATTCCCTTTTCACGCGGGGTGAGGTCGAACGAGGCGCCATAGGCCAGCATCAGGCGGCGCCGTTCGATCGACATCGATTCGGGCATGACGAGGATCAGCTTGTAACCCTTGACCGCCGCGACCATTGCGAGACCGATGCCGGTGTTGCCCGAGGTCGGCTCGACGATGGTGCCGCCCGGCTTCAGGCTGCCGTCGGCTTCGGCCGTTTCGATCATGGCTAGCGCGATGCGGTCCTTGATTGATCCGCCGGGATTGCCGCGTTCGCTCTTCACCCAGACTTCATGGTCGGGAAACAGGCGGGACAGCCGGATGTGCGGGGTCTTGCCGATGGTTGCCAGTACGGAGTCCGCTTTCATGTCACTTGCTCCCTATGACTTCAAAAAATGGCGACTAAAGTTCGCGAAGGCAGGATGATTGCCGGGGCGCTTGGGTTCATTCGTCGGCGTAACGGACGGCAAAGGTCCGCACACGCCGCAATTCGGGAAATCCGATCGTCCACAGCACGGTGACGACGACCGCGCCCACACCGCCGAAGACGACAGCACCGGTCGCGCCGAGGAGGGCTGCGGCAAGCCCGGATTCCATTTCGCCCAGTTCGTTCGACGCGGAAATGGCAAGGCCCGAAATCGCTGAGACCCGACCGCGCAGGGCATCGGGCACGTGCAACTGGACCAGCGCATTGCGGATGAAGACGGAGATCATGTCTGCCGCGCCGAGCGCCGCGAGAAGCCCGAGCGAAAGGATGAAATCGCGCGAAAGGCCAAAGGCTGCGGTGGCGATGCCATAGGCCGCGACGGCGAGGAGCATCTTGGCTCCGACTTCGCGTTCGATCGGGCGCCGCGCCAGGACGAGGCCTACGGCTGCTGCGCCAAGGCTGGGCATGGCGCGCATGATCCCGAGGCCATAGGACCCGACCGGCTGTCCGTGCCAAGTCAGGATATCGCGCGCATAGACCGGAAGCAGGGCAGTCGCTCCGCCGAGGAGAACGGCAAAGAGATCGAGCGTCACGCAGCCGAGCAGAAACCGGTCGCTGCCGACATAGGTCATGCCTTCGACGATCTGGCGCAGGGGATGGGTGTCGGCATTGCCGGGCGGCGGCGGGACCGGGCGAATGCGAAAGATGCTGATCGTCGCGATCGCCAGTAGGACGCTCGAAAGCGCATAGGGCAGCGAGGGCATGACCGCGAAGAGAATACCCGCGAGCGCGGGACCGCTGACTGCGCCGGTCTGCCACGCCATCGAACTGATCGCGATGGCGCGGGGCATCAGGGCCGCGGGCACGATGTTGGGCGCGATCGAGGATTGGGCCGGGCCGATGAAGCTGCGCGCGGTTCCGTGCAGGGCGCCCAGCGCGAAGAGGAGCGGCAGGTTGAGTGCCCCCAAGGCCGTGGCCGCCGTGAGAACCAGCGCGATCACGAGGTCGATCATGGTTGCAAGCGCGGTCACGTTGCGGCGATCGAACCGGTCGGCAATCACGCCCGCGATCGGCGCGAACAGGATCTGCGGCAGGAACTGGACAAGACCGAGCACGCCGAGCTGAAACGCGGCGGCCTTGATCGACATGCCGTAGGAGCCGCGCGCGATGTCGTAGAGTTGGTAGCCCAGAACTACGACCATCCCGCTGGTCGCAAAAACCGACGTGAAACGGGCGAGCCAGTATCGGCGATAATCGGGAATTGCCAGCGGCGAGGCCGGCAGGTCCTGACTGGGGCGGGGGGCAGCAGAATCGGTCACGTGGCGAGGCATGACAGCGCGCCGGGCCCTTGCCAAGCGCACAAAATGTTTCAGGCGGGAAATCTCAACAAAAAAAGTTGATTTAAAGCCCGTGTGGCCACCCGGCCTTGTGTCCGCAAGGCCGCTGGCGGGACGAAGATCGCGGCTTTGATGTGTCCGGCGTCAGCGGTTGGGGCGCAGGCGGGGATTGGGCTGCAGCGCCTTGATCATCTTGGTGAAGTCATCCATCCGCACGATCCGCTCGAACTGGAAACCGGCGCGGTCCTGATCTGCCCAGACGAGGAAAGCCTCGATCCGTCCGATCTGGGGAAGACGAATGGTCACGCGTTCGCCGCGACCAAGATCGAGCTGACCGCGTGTCATGAAGCCTGTCGTTGACAGGTTGACGATTTGAAGCAGAACGTCGCCGAGCCGACGATGTTCTGCAATCGTGGGCAAATCAACGGGGTGCCGCGTCGAACGGCGTTGATCGGTGACTGAAAGCTGCGCTCCGCCGGACATCGCTCGCCTTTCGTTCAATTGTGGACAGGGCATCCCGCAGCGCGAACGCCGTGCCGGGATGCCTCCAATATCGATCCGAAATGGCTTACATTTCGTAAAGCAACGGAAAGATGGTGCCGGTCGCGGCACGGACTTGCCGGAAAGATTGCGTCAACGATATGGTCGCGGCGGAGCGGACCGGGGGGCGGTGCGTGACCGGAATTTGTCGGGGCACTTGGCCCCGACTGTCAAGCAATGCGCAGAATTCCGTGCTTTTTCTTGCCCGACGAGAGCTTTGCCTCACCGCTGGCGAGAGTGATGTGATAGGCCTCGTCGGTGATCGCGGTGCCGTCGAGACGGGCGCCGCCTCCGGCAATGAGCCGCTTGGCTTCACCACGGCTCGCCGCAAATCCAAGGCCGATCAGCGCGTCGATGATGCCGATGCCGTCCGGGCCCACTTCGAACGTGGGAAGATCCTGTCCGAGTCCGCCCCCGGCGAAGGTCGCCGCCGCCGTCGTTTCAGCCGCACGGGCGGCTTCTTCGCCACGCACGAGGCGGGTGACTTCGTTCGCCAGGACGACCTTGGCCGCATTGATCTCGCTGCCTTGCAGGGCTTCGAGGCGGGCGATTTCATCGAGCGGAAGATCGGTGAACAGCTTGAGGAAGCGGACCACGTCGCGGTCGTCGACATTGCGCCAGTACTGCCAGAAATCGTAGCTCGGCAGCATTTCCTCGTTGAGCCAGACGGCGCCGTTGACGCTCTTGCCCATCTTGGCGCCGTCGGCCGTGGTCAGGAGCGGCGTTGTCAGGCCGAACAGTTCGATCCCGTTCATGCGGCGGGTCAGTTCGATGCCGTTGACGATATTGCCCCACTGGTCCGATCCGCCGAGCTGGAGGCGGCACCCATGACGCAGCGCCAGTTCGCGGAAATCGTAGGCCTGAAGGATCATGTAGTTGAATTCGAGGAACGTCAGCGGCTGTTCGCGTTCGAGCCGCAGCTTGACCGAATCGAACGTCAACATGCGGTTGACCGTGAAATGCGGCCCGACCGTGCGCAGCAGGTCGATATAGCCCAGCGTCGAGAGCCATTCGTCATTGTTGACCATGACGGCGCCGGTCGGACTGTCGCTGAAATCGAGCAGGCGATGAAAGACTTGCGAAATGCCAGCGATGTTCGAGGCGATCGCGTCCTGGGTCAGCAGTTTGCGGCTTTCGTCCTTGCCGCTGGGGTCGCCGACCTTGGTCGTGCCGCCGCCCATCAGGGCAATCGGCTTGTGTCCGGCCTGTTGCAGGCGGCGCAGCAGCATGACCGAGGCGAGGTTGCCGATGTGCAGCGATGGCGCGGTCGCGTCATAGCCGTTATAGGCGACCACGATCCCTTCGCAGGCCAGCTTGTCGAGCCCTTCGGCGTCGGTCAACTGGTGGATATGCCCGCGTTCTGCGAGCAGGCGGAGGAGATCGGACTTGTATTCGCTCATGACTGCCTTCCCTTGGTGTCTGATTGAACAGTCCGGCAATGCGGGATGTTCAATGGGCGGCACCGGCCCTCTCCTCCACCCGACCACCCACGCAAGTGTATGGTATTTGGGCAGTCGGGTGGGGGAGAGGGCCGGTGCCGCCTCCAAAATCCGCCGAGGGGCGGATTTTGAACCAGACTTTTAATGGCCTGCGCCTAGCATGGAGTGTCGCGGTTGGAAATGTTCGAGCTTGCCTTTCATCCGGCCTTTCCGCCGTTGCGCGCGCGTGATGTTGCTGCGCGGATCATGTCGTTCGATCGCGACTGGTGCGTGTTGCGCTGGAAAGTCGATGGTGCCGCCGCCGTGATCGTGCCGCCGTTCGCAGGACGTGCGCGGCAGGATGGCCTTTGGCAGGCGACATGTTTCGAATTGTTCGTCGGCGGAGAAGGGGAAGGCTATGCCGAGTTCAATTTCTCGCCGTCCGAACGCTGGGCCGCCTATGATTTTACCGGCTATCGCGCAGGGCAGGTCGACCGGGCGATGGCGCGCCCGCCGGTCGTGACGCCGCGCCGGGGCGGGGATGTGCTGTTCCTCGATGTGGCGATCCCGACAGCGACATTGCCGCCTCTGCCCTGGCGGTATGGGTTGACGGCGGTGCTCGAAGAGGAAGGGGGCGTCAAATCCTACTGGGCTCTTGCCCATGGCGGCGAACGGCCCGATTTCCACGATCGCGCTTGCTTCGCGGCAAGCCTTGCGGCACCGGGCAAGGCATGACTTTCGCGACTGTCCGCTTCGGCATCGACCGGCTGCTTGCCGATCCCCAACTGCGCAAGCCGCTTATCGGCAAGCGGGTGGCTCTGGTGGCTCACCCCGCGTCGCTGACGGCCGATCTCGTCCATTCGCTCGATGCGCTGGCGGCGCTCGACGAAGTGAACCTGACGGCCGCTTTCGGGCCCCAGCACGGGCTCAAGGGCGACAAGCAGGACAACATGGTCGAAAGCGCGGATTTCATCGATCCCGACCACGGCATTCCGGTCTTCAGTCTTTACGGCGAAGTGCGGCGCCCGACGGCGGCGATGATGGATCATGCCGACGTGTTCCTGTTCGATCTTCAGGACCTGGGCTGCCGCATCTACACGTTCCTGACTACGCTGCTTTACCTTCTCGAAGCGGCATCGGGCACGGGCAAGGCGGTCTGGGTTCTCGATCGCCCCAATCCGGCCGGACGCCCGGTTGAGGGAACGACGCTTGTCGCCGGGCATGAAAGCTTCGTCGGGGCCGGGCCTATCCCGATGCGCTACGGCATGACTCTGGGCGAAATGGGGCGCTGGTTCGTCGAGCATTTCAAGCTCGACGTCGATTATCGCGTGATCGCGATGGAGGGCTGGACGCCCGAGCAAGGACCCGGTTCCGGTTGGCCGGAAAGCCGGATCTGGATCAATCCTTCACCCAATGCAGCAAGCCTCAACATGGCGCGCGCCTATGCCGGGACCGTCATGCTCGAAGGGACGACACTGTCCGAAGGGCGCGGGACGACGCGCCCGCTCGAAGTGCTGTTCGGCGCGCCCGATCTTTCCGCGCGCGACGTGCATGCCGAGATGGTGCGATTGGCACCGGAATGGATCGCGGGCTGCGCCTTGCGCGAATGCTGGTTCGAGCCGACCTTTCACAAACATGTTCATCAGGCCTGCAACGGGCTGATGATCCATGCCGAAGGCCCTTGGTACGATCACCATGCTTTTCGCCCGTGGCGGTTGCAGGCGCTGGCGTTCAAGGCGATCCGGGGGCTATACCCCGACTATCCGATCTGGCGCGATTTTCCCTACGAATACGTGCTCGACCGTCTGGCCATCGATGTCATCAACGGCGGTCCGTCGTTGCGCGAATGGGTGGACGATGCCGCCGCGCAGCCCGGCGATCTCGATGCGCTGGCCACTCCCGACGAAGCGGCCTGGATCGAGGAAAGCCGGGCTTTCCGCCTGTACTGACGTTTCGTTTGGAGCTTAGCTGGCGGCCGGTCCGGTCGCCAGCGCGCGTGCCTTGCTGCTCTGTCGGCGGATGCAATGCGGTGCGCTTTCAGGCATCAGCGCCATGGCGACGAGGCCGACGACGGCAATGGCGGCAAGATACCATGCCAGGACGATCGGCTGGCCGGTGATCTTGAGCAACCAGGTCAGGACCAGTTGGGTCGTGCTTCCCATGACCATGACCGGAATGGTGTAGACGACGGCAAAGGCGCGTGAGCGCATCTTGCGCGGCATGCTTTCGCTGACCGAGGTGAACGCGGCGGAAAACGGCATCGTGCCGAGCCCGGACAGGATCACGTTAACGACCATGAACCCGGCCGGTGTCGGCGCAGCAAGGAACCACGAAAACAACGGCATGATCAGGATGAGAAAGGCAAGCTGGGGCCAGATCATTGCCGGTCGCCGTCCGACCTTGTCGCTCAGCCATCCGCCGACGATCGCCGTCACCAGCCCTGCGCCATTGTTGGCAAGATCGCCCGCCATGCCGACCCAGGCGGGCATGTGCAGCGTGTTTTGCGCGTACGTTGCCATGTAGAGGAAGATGTAGGTGACGGTCGTCCCCGATCCGATCATCAGCATGCCCAGAATGGCGATGCGGACGAAGCCCTTGGGCGTGGCGGTGATTTCTTCCGCCTCGCTCAACGGTTCGTCATGGTGTCCGGGGAATTCGGGCAAAGTGGAACGGATCGCCAGTGCAAAGGGCATGATCGACGTGCCGATCAAGAGGGCGATGCGCCAGCCATAGCTGCCGAGCTGGTCCTCGTTCATGACCAGAGAGAGCAGGAAGCCGACCAGCGCGCCTGCGGTGAAGGCCAGCATCTGGCTCGAATTCTGCCAACTGGAGGCCCAGCCGCGCCGATGCGGGGGGACGGCTTCGAGCATGTAGGTCGTTGCGGCGCCGACTTCGCCGCCAAGCGCGAAGCCCTGGCACAGGCGCGCGGTAATCGCGATGATCGGGGCCGCGATCCCGATCGTGGCATAACCGGGCGTCAGGGCGAGCGTGATGATCCCCATGCCCATCATCGTCATCGACAGGAACATCGCCTTCTTGCGGCCATGGCGGTCGGCATAGCCGCCGATTACCCAGGCGCCGACGGGCCGTGCGACGAACCCCGCGCCGAATGTCGCGAGAGAGGCCATGAGGCTGAGAAAGCCGTTGTTCGAGGGGAAGAAGGCGCGCCCGATCTGGATCGCGAAATAGGCGTATGTGACGAAGTCGTAGAATTCCAGCGCATTGCCTGTGGTCGCGGCGATGATGGCCCTGCGGGCTATGCGGGGGTCATGCTGCGCGGTCGTGGCCATGCGGATCCTTTCGCGGGCGGCCGGGAAGGGGCCGCCCGAAGTCGGGCAATAATCGGCCGCTTGCCACCAAGGTCAAGCGGGCCGGATCGCCCTTTTTGATCCTTCGCGCGAGGGTGCCCTTCCGGGGGTGCGTGCCGGCATCACCCCTTCTTGCGGGTCAGTTCGCGCATGGCGTTGTCGAGCCCCTGCAGCGAGAGGGGGTGCATCGATCCGCCGACGAGATCGCGGATCATGCGTGTCGATTGCGAATAGCCCCATTGCTTTTCGGGAACCGGATTGAGCCAGACGGTCGCGGGATAAGTCTGGGCTACGCGGTTCATCCACACGGCCCCGGCCTCTTCGTTGAAATGTTCGACCGATCCGCCCGGATGGGTGATTTCATAAGGGCTCATCGCGGCGTCGCCGACGAAGATCACCTTGTAGTCGTGACCGTACCTGTGAAGGATGTCCCAGGTATGCGTCCGCTCGGACCAGCGGCGCCGGTTGTCCTTCCACACGCCTTCGTAAAGGCAGTTGTGGAAATAGAAGAATTCCAGATTCTTGAACTCGGCGGTCGCGGCGCTGAACAGTTCCTCGACCAGCTTGATGAACGGGTCCATCGATCCGCCGACGTCGAGAAACAGCAGCAGCTTGACCGCGTTGTGGCGTTCCGGGCGCATGCGGATGTCGAGCCAGCCCTGCCGCGCGGTTCCCTCGATCGTGGCGTCGAGATCGAGTTCGTCGGCAGCCCCTTCGCGAGCAAAGCGACGCAGGCGGCGCAAGGCGACCTTGATGTTGCGGGTGCCCAGCTCGCGCGTGTTGTCGAGATTCTGGAATTCGCGCTTTTCCCAAACCTTGATCGCGCGTTTGTGACGGCTTTCCCCGCCGATGCGCACGCCTTCGGGATTGTAGCCCGAATTGCCGAAGGGGCTGGTTCCGCCGGTGCCGATCCACTTGTTGCCGCCTTGGTGACGGCCTTCCTGTTCCTCCAGACGCTTTTTGAGCGTCTCCATGATCTCGTCCCACGATCCCAGCGACTTGATCGCGGCCATTTCCTCTTCGGTCAGGAACTTTTCCGCAATCGCCTTGAGCCAGTCTTCGGGAACTTCGACGGGGTTCTGGCCGTAATTGGCAAGAACCCCCTTGAACACGCGGTTGAATACCTGGTCGAAGCGATCGAGCAGGCCTTCGTCCTTCACGAAGGTGGCGCGCGACAGGTAATAGAACGCCTCGGGCGTCTGTTCGATCACTTGCTTGTCGAGCGCTTCGAGGAGCACGAGATGCTCCTTGAAACTGGCCTGGATCCCGGCCGCGCGCAGTTCGTCGACGAAATTGAAGAACATGACCGGGTCAGTCCTGTGGCGGGGATGGTGGAGGTGCAGGCTGGCGCGGATGGCGTTCGAGCGCGGGGTCGAACACGGCCCAGCCCGGCGCATCCTGCGTCCAGATTATGGCTTGCGGGGCAAGGTCATGCGGCTGGTCGATGACGCCGAACCGGACTGTCTTCATGTGCGGACGGGCCGAGCTTTGCGCATAGACCTGCGTCCCGCAGGCAGGGCAGAAATGGAACGTCAACGTGTTACCGCTCGCAGCCGTCCAGGTCGAGGAGGCAAGCGGACCGTCGATCGCGACCGCTTCGGCCGGAAAGATCGCGTTGTTGGTCGGACTACCTGCGGCCAGCGTCTGGCACTGGCGGCACCAGCATTGGCGCGTGGCTAGGGGGGCGGCCCCGATCGCCAGCGTGATCGCACCGCATTCGCAGCGCCCGGTATAGGACATCGCTTTTTCTCCGTCAGCTTCCCCGGCGTGCCATGAAGGCAAGCCGTTCGAACAGCATGATGTCCTGTTCGTTTTTCAGCAAGGCACCGTGAAGCGGGGGGATCGCCTTGGTCGGATCGCGATTCTGGAGAACGTCGAGCGGCATGTCCTCGTTGAGCAGGAGCTTGAGCCAGTCGAGCAATTCGGACGTGCTGGGCTTCTTCTTGAGGCCGGGAACGTCGCGCACTTCATAGAAGACCTCAAGCGCGCGGGCGACGAGCGTTTTCTGGATGCCGGGGAAATGCACGTCGATGATCGACTGCATCGTCTCGCGGTCCGGGAACTTGATATAATGGAAAAAGCAGCGGCGCAGGAATGCGTCGGGCAGCTCCTTTTCATTGTTCGAGGTGATGACCACGATCGGACGCTCGCGCGCGGCGATGCGTTCCTGCGTCTCGTAGACGTCGAAGCTCATGCGATCGAGTTCCTGCAACAGGTCGTTGGGAAACTCGATGTCGGCCTTGTCGATCTCGTCGATGAGGAGAACGGGCAGGGTGGGCGCGGTGAAGGCTTCCCACAACTTGCCCTTCTTGATGTAATTGGCGATGTCGTGGACCCGTTCGTCGCCGAGCTGACCATCGCGCAGGCGGGCAACCGCGTCGTATTCATACAGGCCCTGTTGCGCCTTGGTCGTCGACTTGACGTTCCATTCGATCAGGGGGGCGCCGACGGCTTTTGCGATTTCATGGGCAAGGACGGTCTTGCCGGTGCCCGGTTCGCCTTTCACCAGCAAGGGACGGCGCAACAGCACCGCAGCATTGACCGCGACTTTGAGATCTTCGGTGGCGACGTAATTGCTGGTGCCTTCAAAACGCATGGGCTGTCCTGCTTCGTTTAACCAAGTGATTAACGCTATCGCCCTTGCGCGCGATGAGCAAGGGGGCGTGCATCGTCAAATGGTATGGGAAAACGGTTGCATGTCGACGGTCCTCGCGGCACTGGGTGCAAAGGGGACCGCGTTCAGATACGTTTTGGCCAGAGATGGAACACGCAGAGGCTCCTCCCCCTTTCATGGACGCCGGACGAAGCCGGTACAGTGGTGCGCCGCCGCAGTCGCGCTTCATTGCTTTCGTGCTTTCGGGGGCGATTTGTGCGTTGTTGTTGCTGGCGCTGCTGTCGATGGCGGCGATGCGTGATGAAGGGCGGACCGGTGGGGCGATCCTGAGCGCGATCAACCTGTCGCCGCCGCCCGGTGAGAAAACGCCCACGCCCAAGCAGGCCCATCAGGCGGCGAAATCCGCGACGTCGCCACATCAGCAACAGGTCGCGACCGCACCGCCAAAGCTGCCGCCGCGGGTGGAGATCCCCAACGATCACAAGGTCGAGTGGCCCGAAGGCTTCGTGCACATGAGCCACGCTGACCTTGCGGCAGCCGACATCAGCAATATCCATTCCGCGCCGTCGACCGGGAAAAGCGATGCAAGCGCAGGCGGCGGAGGCAATGCCGGTGGCGAAGGTCCGGGTGGGGCGCATCTCTATAGCGCGCAATGGTATCACGAGCCGCGCGATGCCGAAATCCAGGGCTATATGCGGCCGGGGCAGTCGACCGGGCGCTGGGCGGAAATCGCGTGCCGCACCATTCAGGACTATCACGTCGAGGATTGCCACGAACTCGACGAGCAACCGCGCGGATCGGGCATGGCCCGCGTCCTGCGCGAAGCAGCCTGGCAATTCCTCGTCCGCCCCCCGCGTGTGGACGGAAAGTCGTTGGTCGGCACCTGGGTGCGGATCCACTTCGACTTCGACAAGCACCGTCGGGACGACGACGGGTAAGTGCCGCGACCGGCGGCAGGGTCATCCCATGGGAGAGTGATGAAAGCTGGGCTGGTCGGCGTGAAACCGGCCAGCCCAGATCCCCATGACTCAGGGGTGTGAGGCTGTCGTCGTACCGGCAGGCACTGCGGCCGGGGCGGGCGTTGTTGCAGGAGTCTCCGACGCGGCAAGCGGCGTCGCGCTGGGGACTGCGGTCGTAGCGGTGGCTTGCGGCGTGGACGCAGTCTGGGCTGCATTGGCCGCCTTGATTTGCTCGTCGCTCAGGACAGTACCACCGGTAATACGGGAGGGTTCTACCGTTTTCCAGAGTTTGGAAGTGAACTCGTCTTCCTTGGCGAGGTCGAGCGAGCCCTTCCCTGCCCAGAAGCCGGCATGGATGGTGCAGCGAACATATTGTACGTCGCCGGGCTTGAGTGTCAGGAAGATTCCTTCGTCCGACGAGCTCGACGAGTTGTACGTGTGCTTGCCCGGTTCCGCGACCATGATGAAGAAGCGGCCCGGCGGCAGCGAACTGATCTTGGTTTTACCTTCCTTGACCGCACAGCTAACCGCTGAGCCGGCAAATCCGCCGGCGCGAAAGAATACCACTTCCGCCTTTCCGGCAGGTGCCGCCGGAACCGTGATGGCTTCGGGTTTGTCGACGCTGGCCAACGCAGGCGTCGAGAACAACGCCAGCGTTGCCGCCAGCTGAACGAGACGATAATTTACACGCATTTTTGTCCCCCTTGCGACGAGCTCGGCGGCTGTCGCAATCCAGCATGTGTGTGGAGGAACCGCGCATCCAAGGAGATCGCCGGTTCTTCCGTAGTCCCCACTTTCAAATCGATCTTTGCAAGGTGTGATAGTTCACGCCCGCATTTCTATATGGCGGAAAAAAATGTCGGAATAGAATAGCTTTTTTCGGGATTCAGAGCTGTTCTGGACCGATTTTTCTCCTGTTCCTCTTGAACGTGCATTCATTACGGAACGGAGGGCTCAGGCGTCGATCATTTCCGGATCGATGTCGGCGGCGCGGTTCTGGATGAACATGAAGCGATGCTCGGGATTGCGTCCCATCAGGCGGTCGACCAGATCCTTGACCGCGTGGCGCTGCTCGTGCTCGGTGGGCAGGGTGATGCGGATCAACGAACGGGAGGCCGGACTCATCGTCGTTTCCCGCAATTGCTGCGGGTTCATTTCCCCCAGCCCCTTGAAGCGCGAGACTTCGACTTTCTTGCCCTTGAACATGCGGGTTTCGAGTTCCGCGCGATGAGCATCGTCCCGGGCATAGGCGCTCGTCGAACCCGAGGTCAGGCGATAGAGCGGCGGCTGCGCGAGATAGAGGTGCCCGCGCCGGACGACTTCGGGCATTTCCTGAAAGAAGAACGTCATCAGCAAGGTCGCGATATGGGCGCCGTCGACGTCCGCGTCGGTCATGATGATGATGCGGTCGTAACGCAGGGCGTCGGCGTTGCAATCCTTGCGCGTGCCGCAACCGAGGGCAAGACCGAGGTCGGCGATTTCCTGATTGGCGCGGATCTTGTCGGCGGTGGCCGACGCGACGTTCAGGATCTTGCCGCGAATCGGCAGGATCGCCTGGGTCTTGCGGTCGCGGGCCTGCTTGGCACTGCCGCCTGCGCTGTCGCCTTCGACGATGAAGAGTTCAGTCTCGCCGCTGCCTTCGCCCGAACAGTCGGTCAGCTTTCCGGGCAGGCGCAGCTTGCGCGCATTGGTCGCGGTCTTGCGCTTGACCTCGCGCTCGGCCTTGCGGCGCAGGCGCTCGTCCATGCGTTCCATCACCGCACCGAGCAGCGCCTTGCCGCGATCCATGTTGTCGGTGAGGAAGTGATCGAAATGGTCGCGTACGGCCGCTTCGACCAGGCGCGCGGCTTCCGGGCTGGTCAGGCGGTCCTTGGTCTGGCTCTGGAACTGGGGATCGCGGATGAAGACCGACAGCATGACTTCGCTGCCGGTGATCATGTCCTCGGGCGCGATGTCCTTGGCCTTTTTCTGGCCGATCAATTCGCCGAACGCGCGAATGCCGCGGGTCAGAGCCGCGCGCAGCCCCTGTTCATGGGTGCCACCGTCAGGGGTCGGGATGGTATTGCAGTAATAGCTGTACGATCCGTCTGACCACAAAGGCCAGGCGATCGCCCATTCGACGCGGCCCATTTCCTGTCCATCGGGACCGTGCGGGAAATCCTGCCGTCCGGCAAAGGGCATCGTGGTGACGCATTCGCGCCCCGAGACCTGTTCGGCAAGGTGATCGGCAAGGCCGCCGGGAAACTGGAACGTCGCTTCGGCCGGGACATCGTCTCCGGCAAGCGAGGCTGAACATTTCCAGCGGATCTCGACCCCGGCGTAAAGATAGGCCTTGGAGCGTGCGAGACGGAACAGGCGTGCAGGCTTGAACCGCGCGTCGGCGCCGAAGATTTCGGTGTCGGGCACGAAGGTAACGGTCGTCCCGCGCCGATTGGGGGCATTGCCGATCCGGGCGAGCGGAGCCTGTGCCAGCCCGCGTGAAAATTCCTGCGCATAGAGTTCCTTGTTCCGCGCGACTTCGACGCGGGTCAGGACCGAAAGCGCATTGACCACCGAAATGCCGACGCCGTGAAGACCGCCGGAGGTGGCATAGGCCTTGCCCGAAAACTTGCCGCCCGAATGGAGCGTGGTCAGGATCACTTCCAGCGCGGATTTGCCGGGATACTTGGGGTGTTCATCGACCGGGATGCCGCGGCCGTTGTCGCTGATGGTGATGCGTCCGGGGGTGCCGGGCTCTTCCTCCAGCGTGATTTCGATGCGGTTGGCGTGACCGGCGACCGCTTCGTCCATGGCGTTGTCGAGCACTTCGGCAACGAGATGGTGGAGCGCGCGTTCATCGGTGCCGCCGATATACATGCCGGGGCGGCGACGGACCGGTTCGAGTCCTTCGAGGACTTCGATGGCGGAGCCGTCGTAGCTTTCCGCCGCAGGCGAACCGGGCTCTTTGTCGAACAGGTCATCGGCCATGGACAAGGACATAGCGGAACCGGGAATCCCGGCGCAAGGCGTCGTTGGTCCTTATCCCGACCTTTTTGCGGCCATTTACGGGGCGCAGCCTTTCGTGGCGCGCCCCTTGGTCCTTAATTCGACAGGCGTTGCGGGGCAGGGCTGACCGTCACGAACGTGCCGGTTCCCACTTCGCGCACTTCCATCGCCCGTTCGGCGACGCCGAAGTCGTTGAAGCGGAACACGCCGTCGATGCCGATGAAGCCGTCGGGATCGAACAGGCGAGCGGTCGGGAACACTGTCTCGGGCTTCCACGCCCGCGCGACATTGAGCGTCAACAGCACGGAATCGTATCCCAGCGTCGCGATGCGCGGCGGATTGGCGCCAAAGCGGTTGCGATAGGACCGCTCGAACTGCCCGTAACGCTGATCGGAAATCGTCGCGAACCAGCTGCCGCGCATGGCCGGCGTTCGCGCGACCGCGCCGTCACCGGCCCAGAGTTCGGTCCCCAGAAGGCGCACACCATGGGCAAACGGGGCCGCGAGCAAGGCGATACGCGGACCGTCGGCGACGAGAATGGCGTCGACCTGGCCCTTGGCCTTGACCCGGCGGATCGCGCTGCCGACCGAAGTGTTGGTGCGTTGGTACGTTTCGATGTCGGTGATGCGGACACCGGCCGTGCGTGCGGCGCTGTTGAAGGCGAGTGCCACCCGTTGGCCATAGGTTCCTGCCGGAATGAGCGCACCGATTGCGGTGACGCCGTGGGCGCGGGCGTAATTCACGACGCGAGCGACCGACTGGCCGGGGATCTGCCCCATGACCAGCACATCGCGGGCGGCGACTGCCGGATCATTGGAATACGTGATCATCGGCACGTGGGCCGGACGCGCGATGGCGGCAACCGCGCTGACGTCCTCGGCCGAAAGCGGGCCGAGGATGAGCTTGTTGCCGTCCGCGATCGCGCGCGAGGCTGCAGCGCCCGCACCGGTCATCGTGTCGTAGGTCGTGATGCGCAGGTTTTGCGCATTGGTGTCAAGCAGGGCCAGCGTGGTCGCATTGGCCAGCGCCTGTCCGACAAGGGCATTGGCGCCGCTCATCGGGACGAGCAGTGCGATGCGATGGCGATTGCTGTCGCTGGGCAGGACATTGGCGTCGGGCGCAGTCTCGGTGGGCCGCTGCACGGGCGGGGGCGCCTTGGGCTTGGGGACCACGGCGCAGCCTGCGAGCAGCGCGAGCGTGCCGGCAACGACAAACCTCCGCGCCATCCCGGTCCTGCGGGTCCTGGTGGTGTCAGTGCCCTGGGGCCTGCGACGGTTGTCCATGTCGCTCATCATCCGCTTGCCTCATTCCCATGCATCGGTCCATGCTGAACCGATGGAAACCAATTCGCTCGCCCCCGGGCTCTATATAGTCGCAACTCCGATTGGCAATCTTGGTGACATGACCCGCCGTGCGATCGATGTGCTCGGTGCTGTCTCGGTCATAGCCTGCGAGGATACCCGCGTCACGGGCAAGCTGCTTTCGCATCTGGGCATTCGCAAGCCGATGCGGCGCTATGACGACCATGCCGATGCTTCTGCGCGCGATGGCTTGCTCGAACTCATGCGCAGCGAGCCGGTCGCGCTCGTGTCGGATGCCGGAACGCCGCTCATTTCCGATCCGGGGTATCGCCTGGTCCGCGCTGCCCGTGCCGAAGGGATTGCTGTGACAAGCCTTCCGGGGCCGAGCGCAGTCATCACCGCGCTGACGCTCGCCGGGCTTCCGACCGATCGTTTCATGTTTGCCGGGTTTCTGCCCGCCAAGGAAAAGGCGCGGGCGGACACGCTGGCGGAATTGGCTGCGGTTCCCGCAACACTCGTCTTCTATGATACCGGGCCGCGCCTTGCCGACACGCTCGATGCCATGGCCGTTCACCTGCCCGGACGGGAGATTGCCGTCGCGCGCGAACTGACCAAACTTTTCGAGGAATGCCGTAGCGGCAGTGCTGCCGATCTTGCCGATCATTACCGTTCCCATCCACCCAAGGGCGAGATCGTCGTTCTCGCAGGGCCGCCCCAGGCGCCCGAGGCGCCCGACGAGGATACCGTCGAGACCGCTCTGCGCGAAGCCTTGACCCGCTTGCCGCCGTCGCAGGCGGCCAAAGAAGTCGCCCGCGCATTCGGCCTCGACCGGAAGGATCTCTACGCCCGCGCGCTTTCGCTTCCATGAACCGAGGTGGCCGGAACCGCAGCACTGCTGATCGGAAGGGGCACAAGGGCGAAGGCCTCGCGGCGTTCTATCTGCAGTGCAAGGGATGGCGCGTGCTCGCCCGGCGACAGCGGGTCGGACAGGGACGGGGCGTGGGCGAGGTCGACCTTGTCGTGCGACGGGGGCGGACCGTCGCCTTTGTCGAAGTCAAATGGCGGAGCGATGTGCGCTCGCTCGATCAGGCGCTCGACGAACAACGCCTGCGCCGGGTGGCGCGCGCGGCGCAGGCGATGGTCCATCGCTTTGCCCGGCCCGACGATGTGACGCGCATCGACGCGATACTGCTTGCGCCATGGCATTGGCCGCGCCACATCACCCATGTCTGGCAACCTTGAAATCAGTTGCTTTCGCTCAAGGATTCTTAACGTCATGGCCATTCGCGTCGCGGTTCAGATGGACCCGCTCGCCTCGATCAACATCGCCGGGGATTCCTCCTTTCACCTGATGCTGGCAGCACAGGCGCGGGGGCATGAACTGTTCTATTACGACGTCAAGTCGCTCGGCTGGCAGGCGGGGCGGGTGACGGCCGACGCCGCTCCGGTCAAGGTGCAGCGCGTCGCCGGGGACCATTACGAACTGGGCGAGATGCGCAAGATCGACCTCGGCAGCGATGCCGACGTCGTGCTGATGCGCCAGGACCCGCCATTCGATCTGGGCTATATCACCGCGACCCACCTGCTCGAGCGGCTGGAAGGCGAAACGCTGGTGGTCAACGATCCGCGCTCGGTGCGCAATTCGCCCGAGAAAGTCTATGTGCTCGACTACGCGCGCTTCATGCCGCCGACGTTGATCACGCGCTCGGCTGCCGATGTCCGCGCTTTCCAAAAGGAAATGGGCACGGTGCCGGTGGTGGTGAAGCCTCTTCACGGCAATGGCGGCAAGGCGGTTTTCCGGATCGAGGCCGATGGCGGGAACCTTTCGGCTCTGGCCGAGCTGTTCGGGCAGGTCTGGCCCGAGCCCTTCATGGTTCAGCCTTTCCTTCCCGAAGTTGCCGAAGGGGACAAGCGCATCGTTCTGGTCGATGGCGAAGTGCTCGGCGCGATCAACCGCAAGCCGGGCGAGGGGGAATTCCGGTCGAACCTTGCCGTGGGTGGTTATGCCGAAAAGACCGGCCTGACCGAGCGGGAAGCGGAAATCTGCGAGGCGCTGGGGCCTGAACTCAAGCGGCTTGGGCTGGTCTTCGTCGGCATCGACGTGATCGGCGGCAAGTGGCTGACCGAAATCAACGTGACCTCGCCGACCGGGCTTGTCGCCATCGAGAAGTTCGACGGCACCGACACCGGCGGGGCGATCTGGGATGCGATCGAGCGCCGTCTCGGGGCCAAGGGATGAGCGAGGACGGCAAGTCTGATCCGGCCAAGGGCGGGAACTCGATCAAGACCGATCGGCGCGATTTTCTCGGCAGTCTGGCTGTCGGGTTGGGGGCGGCCATGGCGGGCGGCGTCGCGGATGCGGCCCCTGTGGGCAAGTCTGCGGAGAAGCCTGTTCGCAGGGATGTGGACAATGCCCTTCGCGCCGAAATCGACACGGTCGTGGTGATCTTTGCGGAAAACCGCAGTTTCAATTGCCTGTTCGCCGACTTCCCCGGACTTGCCGAACCGCTTTCCTCGGTCCCGCCCGAGCGGGCCCGCCAGCGGGATCGCGATGGATCGATCCTGCCGCACTTGCCGCCGGTCTGGGACGGCATGGTCCCGGTCGAGCAGGTGGTCGAGCATCGCGCTCACAAGATCGGTCAGGCCGATCTGCCGAAGATCCCGAACGGTCCCTTTGCGCTGTCCACCCCGGCGGGCGATCCGCTGCCGACAGGCCTCGTGACGCGCGATCTGGTTCACCAGTTCTATGAAAACCAGTTGCAGATCAATGGCGGCGCGAACGACATGTTCGTGGCTTGGGGGGACAGCGGCGGCCTTGTCATGGGGCATTATGCGCAGACCCGGCGCGATCTTCGCCTGTGGCAACTGGCGCGCGAATTTACGCTGTGCGACCGTTTTTTCATGGGAGCGTTCGGGGGGTCGTTCCTCAATCATCAGTATCTGATCGCCGCACAGCCGCCGGTCTATCCCCATGCCGACCGCAGCATTGCCCGCGACATGATCGCGCAGCTTGAAGACGGTCCGGGCGGTATCCGGTTGAAGCGGGAAGCTACGACGAAGCCCAGCGCGATCGACAGCCCGGCCGACTTCGTCGCGAGCCAGATCGCGCCGCCCGCGCCGGGTTATCCCGACTTTCACGCGGTCAACACCATGCTGCCGCCGTTCGTGCCTTCGCCTTATCCCGATCCGGCAAAGCCGGGCTGGGCCGACGCCCGGCGTGCGATCAATCTGGTTCCGCAACATCACGACACCATCGGCAGCAAGCTCGACAAGGCCGGGGTCGATTGGGCGTGGTATGCGGGCGGCTGGCAGATCGCGGTGCAAGGTGCCGGGGACGACGGGCAGTTTCCGCCCAATCCCAATTTCCAGTATCATCACCAGCCGTTCAATTATTTCGCCGCATTGGGTCCCGACCGGGAAGCGCGGGCAAGGCATTTGCGCGATGCGGGCCTCGGCGACAATGCGCGGACCAACCACTTCCTTGCGGACGTGGAAACCGGAAAGCTGCCGCCGGTCACGTTCTACAAGCCGCAGGGCAATCTCAACATGCATGCGGGCTATTCCGACGTCGATTCGGGGGACCGCCATATCGCTGCTGTCGTCGATGCTTTGCGCAATGGTCCGCAATGGGACCGGATGATGATCGTCATCACTTTCGACGAAAACGGCGGATGGTGGGACCACGTCGCCCCGCCCGAGGGGGATCGCTGGGGACCGGGCACGCGCGTTCCCGCTCTGGTGATCAGCCCCCATGCAAAGAAGGGGCACGTCGATCACACGACGTACGACACCGGCTCGATTGCGCGCTTCATCACGCGCCGGTTCGGGCTGGAAAAGCTCGACGGTCTTGCCCTGCGCGAGCGGTCGATGGTCGCGGCAGGTGGTCCGGCACCGGGCGATCTCACTGAGGCGCTCGATCTGGGCTGAACAGGCTGCGAATGAGCACGTTGGAACGAAAAAGGCCCCGTCCATGTGGTGGACGGGGCCTTTTCTTTTCAAAGCTGACGAGCCGTTATACGGACCTGCAATGAGATGAACTCATCGCAGGTTGGTATTACTCGGCGGGCGTTTCGCCTGCCAGCCACTGTTCGAGATACTTGATCGAATAATCGCCGTTCAGGAACACCGGATCTTCGAGCAGGCGCTGATGCAGCGGGATCGAGGTCTTGACCCCTTCGATCACCATTTCCTCGAGCGCGCGCTTGAGCCGCATGATGCAGCCTTCACGGGTGCGACCATAGACGATCAGCTTGGCGATCATCGAATCGTAATAGGGCGGAATGCGGTATCCCGCATAAAGCCCGGAATCGACGCGGACATGCATCCCGCCCGAGGCGTGATAGGTCGTCACCAGCCCCGGCGAAGGGGTGAAGTTGAACGGATCTTCCGCATTGATGCGGCATTCGATCGCGTGGCCCTTGAACTCGATTTCATCCTGCGTGACCGACAGCGGGCGGCCGTCGGCGATGCGGATCTGTTCGCGGACCAGATCGACGCCGGTGATCGCTTCGGTCACCGGGTGTTCGACCTGAAGACGGGTGTTCATTTCGATGAAATAGAACTCGCCGTTTTCCCACAGGAACTCGATCGTGCCCGCACCGCGATAGCCCATGTCGGCCATGGCCTTGGACACGATGCCGCCCATGCGTTCGCGTTCCTCGGACGAAATGACCGGCGAGGGTGCTTCTTCGAGGACTTTCTGGTGGCGGCGCTGGAGCGAACAGTCGCGTTCGCCCAGATGGATCGCCTTGCCGTTGCCGTCGCCGAAAATCTGGAATTCGATGTGGCGCGGATTGCCCAGATACTTTTCCAGATAGACGGTGGCATCGCCGAAGGCCGCCTTGGCTTCGTTGCCTGCCTGCTGCATCAGCCGTTCGAGTTCGTCGGGGCCGTTGCAGACTTTCATCCCGCGACCACCGCCGCCCGAAGCGGCCTTGATGATCACCGGATAGCCGATTTCTTCGGCGATCCTGGCTGCGACTTCGGGGTCCTCGATCGCACCGTCAGAGCCGGGTACCAGCGGCAGGCCGAGCTTTCCGGCCGTGCGCTTGGCTTCGACTTTGTCGCCCATCGTGCGGATGTGTTCCGGCTTGGGGCCGATCCAGGTGATGCCGTGCGCTTCGACGATCTCGGCGAACTTGGCGTTTTCCGAAAGGAAGCCATAGCCCGGGTGGATCGCGTCGGCCTGGGTGATTTCGGCCGCGGAAATGATTGCCGCGATGTTGAGGTAGCTGTCCTTCGCGGCGGGCGGGCCGATGCAGACCGCATGGTCGGCAAGGCGCACATGCATGGCGTCGGCGTCGGCGGTGGAGTGCACCGCAACGGTTTCGATCCCCATTTCGCGCGCGGCACGATGGATGCGCAGCGCGATTTCGCCGCGATTGGCAATGAGCAGGCGCTTGATGGCCATCAGCGGATGTCCTGGTTCTTCCGCGATCAACCGATCACGACCAGCGGCTGGTCGTATTCGACCGGCTGGGCGTTTTCGACGAGGATCGCCTTGACGGTGCCTGCGGTCGGGGCGGTGATGGCGTTCATAACCTTCATCGCTTCGACGATCAGCAGGGTTTCACCGGCCTTCACGGTCTTGCCCACGCTGATGAAATCGGCAGCGCCGGGTTCGGGGGCGAGATAGGCCGTGCCGACCATCGGCGAGCGGACCGCACCGGCCAGATCTGCAGCAGGAGCCGCAGCGGCGGGAGCGGTAGCCGGGGCTGCGACCGGCGCAGGCGCGGCGACTGCCATCGGGGCCGCAACCGCCGCGACAGGTGCCGCAGTCAGCGTGCGGGCCACGCGGATCTTGCGCGCGCCGTCTTCCACTTCGATTTCGCTCAGGCCGGTTTCGGCGAGCAGTTCGGCCAGTTCGCGCACCAGTGCGCTGTCGACGGCCATTGCCTTGGTGGCGGGTGCTTCGTTGTTCGCGCCGCGGTTTTGCGCCATTTGTCGTATTCCTCGCGGGGATAAATCCTGGGGTAGCGCCGCGCCATGCCCTTGCTCTGCCCCTCTGGCAAGAGGCTTGTGCTTTGGGGCTAGTGTCGCGGCGGTGGAAAACCCCCGGTCCGACGGGCCCGTTTCCCGCCGGTACGGATGGGAAAATCAGAGCCTGGCAGCAGCTTCCAGGGCAAGAACGTAACTGCCCGGACCAAAGCCGGCGACAGTGCCGAGCGCGGCCATGCCGACGTAGGACTTGTGACGAAACGCCTCGCGGGTATGCGGATTCGACAGGTGAACCTCGATAACCGGAGTGCGGATGGACTTGATCGCATCGTAAAGTGCGACGCTGGTATGGGTGAAGGCCCCGGCATTGAGCAGGACTGCGCGTGCGCCGGTCGCCTGAGCTTCGTGCAGCCAGTCGATCAGGTGGCCTTCGTGGTTCGATTGCCGAACATCGACTTCGAGGTCGAGTTCCTGCGCGCGGTCCTCGAGCATCCCGGCGATGTCGTCGAGCGTGTCGTAGCCATAGATCTCGGGCTCGCGAGTGCCGAGCAGATTGAGATTGGGACCGTTGAGCACGTAGACGGTTTCGGCCATGGCGCGACTTTCGCTTCTTTGAGGAAGGGGATTTGCTGTCGCGGTGATAGAGCCGGGCGGCAAAAGCGCAAGGCTGGCCCGAGCTCGGGGGTGGCTGGTCCGGGGGGGGGCGCTATTGCCCCGACGGGGCCTGGTTGGCCGGTGCAGGATCGATCGGCTGCGTATCGTTCATCGGCTGGCCGAAGCTCTGGTCGTTGTCGCCGCCCGCCACTTCCGGCGGCGGTGCCGCGGCTTCGGGCGTGAGGGGAAGCGGCTTGTCCGCTGCCATGCGTTCTGCGTTCTGCGCCCGTTTCTCGGCAGCGGCGGCCTTGGCTTCGACTGCGGCAATGCGCTGTTCCATCTCTGCATTGCGATCCGCCTCGCGGTTGCATCCCGACAGCAGGGGGAGAGCGAGCAGCAGCGGAGCGACAAGGATTGGCGCCACAGCGACGCGACGAGACCGCGAAGGGGAAAACGGCGAGGGGGCAGGTGTCCTGATCATGGCGCGGCCAATCTAGCCGCAAATGGTTACCCGTTACTCACCGGAAGACGCACGATGCTTCGGCCTTTGAAACCCACGAGCGTTTTCAATCAAAGAACTTGCAATGATCCGGGGGCGGGGTCTGTCTGTGCAGCGACAGATTTCCGGGAGTTTCACGTCGTCTCATGCAACTCGATTTGTTCCGATCGCTGTGGGGATGGCAGGGGGATTGGGCCCGATGCGGCAGTGAATGCCGTGAAATCGGCTTCACCGGCGTCGAGGCCCGGCTGCCTGCCGATCCTTTTGCGCGGCGTGCGCTCCGTTCCGCGCTGGAGGCGGAGGGGCTTTCCTATATCGCGGTCGTTTTTACCGGGGGCGATGTCATTCCCGACCAGAGTTGGACCTTGCAGCAGCATTGGGACCGGCTGGAGGCTTCGATCGAGGGAGCAGCGCTTGTCGGAGCGCGGTTCCTCAATGTCCTGCCGGGCAACGATCGCTGGCCCTTGGCCAAGCAGGTCGAATTCTTCGGACGAGCGCAGGAATTGGCCGACGGGGCGGGGGCGATCTGCAGTTTCGAGATTCACCGCGCCACCTCGCTCTACAGCCCGTGGGTGGCGCTGGAGGTGATTGCGCAATTGCCCGACCTGCGCTTCACGTCGGACATCAGCCATTGGGTCGTCGTATGTGAACGCCTGCTCGATGATCCGGCCGACGACCTGTCCCCGTTTCTGGAGCGGGTCCATCATGTGCAGGCGCGCGTCGGCTATGATCAGGGGCCTCAGGTTCCCCATCCCGCCGCGCCCGAATATGCCGGGGCGCTCGCCTTCCATCAGGGCGTGTGGGAGAGGATCTGGGCTTCACAACAGGCGCGCGGTTATGCCGTAACGACGCTGACCCCCGAATTCGGACCGGATGGCTATACCCATCTGTTGCCGTTCACGCAGGCGCCGATTGCCGACACCTGGGCACTCAATCAGTGGATGGCCCGCGTCGAACGCGACCATTTCGACCGCTGGCAATTGCAGCAAGGGGACATGACGCCATGAGCAAGGCCAATTTCGAAGCCCTGCCGATCATCGACATCAGCGGGCTGTTCAGCGACCGCGTGGAGGACCGCATGGCGGTTGCCGCAGACCTCGGAAAGGCGGCGCGCGAAGTCGGTTTCTTCTACATTCGCGGACACGGGATCACTGCGGGGCGCATTGCCGGTCTGCGTGCGGCTGCCGCCGACTTGTTCGCGCGCGATTTCGATTGGAAAATGGGCTACCACATCGGTCTTGGGCGTGGGCACAAGGGGTTCGTTCCCGAAGGCGAGGAAATCTACGGCGGGGGCAAGCCCGACCACAAGGAGGCCTTCGACATCGGGTTCGAGGCGAGCGAGGATCATCCCTTCGTCGTTGCCGGGCAGCCCTTGATCGGCGGCAACAAGTGGCCTGCAATCGACGGATTCCATGACGCGGTTTCAAGCTATTACGCCGATGTCTTTGCTTTGGGGCGCAAGCTGTTCCAGGGGTTCGCGCTGGCCCTGGGGCAGGACGAGCATGCTTTCGATGCTCTCGTCACCTGTCCGCCGTCGAAGCTGCGCCTGATCCATTATCCGGTCGATCCCACTGCAGAGGACACTCCCGGCATCGGCGCCCATACCGATTACGAATGCTTCACCCTGTTGCTTGCCGATCAGTCGGGGCTCGAAGTGCTCAATGGCGAAGGGCGCTGGATCGACGCGCCGCCGGTTACGATCGACGGCGAGGAACTCTACGTCATCAATATTGGCGACATGCTGGAAATCATGACCGCCGGGGCCTTCGTTGCGACGACGCACCGGGTGCGCAAGGTGCGCAACGAGCGGTATTCCTTCCCGCTGTTCTTTGCCTGCGACTACGAGACCAAGATTCGGCCTTTGCCTGAATTTGATCCCAGTGGAGCAAAGACGGCGGAATATCCCGACATTTCCATCGGCGATCACATGTGGTCGATGGCGCTCCAGACCTATCGCTATTTGCGGGAAAAAGTCGCACGGGGTGAACTGACCCTGCCGGAGAACGCCCGGTCGACCAACACGTTCGGCCAGTTCAAGACGCTTGCCGAAGCCGATCGCGGGTGAGGGGCTTGGTGGCCGTCCGGGGGCCGGACGTTCCTTGGCGGGATGCCTTGTAATGGCGGCCTGACCGACCATCTCGGCATGTAACCAATTCGCCAGTGTCGCGAATGGGTTGCGTGCAATCCGAGAAGGAGCCGTTTCATGGCCGAAAGCGATCCCGCCAGCAACCAGCCGCCCGGTTACGTTCCCCCCAAGGTATGGACCTGGGAAACGCCGTCGGGCGGCACTTTTGCCAATATCAATCGCCCGATCTCGGGTGCCACGCATGACAAGGACTTGCCGGTCGGACGCCACCCGCTTCAGCTCTATTCGCTGGGCACGCCCAATGGCGTCAAGGTGACGATCATGCTCGAGGAATTGCTCGAGAAAGGGCATGCCGGGGCCGAATACGATGCCTGGTTGATCAACATCGGGCAGGGCGATCAGTTTTCCAGCGGGTTTGTCGAGATCAACCCCAATTCCAAGATCCCGGCCATGCTCGACCGTTCGATCGATCCGCCCGTGCGGCTGTTCGAATCCGGTTCGATCCTGTTCTACCTGGCCGAGAAATTCGGCGAGTTCCTGCCGACCGAAACCCATGCCCGAGCCGAAACCATGAACTGGTTGATGTGGCAGATGGGCAGCGCACCTTATCTCGGCGGCGGATTTGGGCATTTTTATGCCTATGCCCCGTTCAAGATCGAATATGCGATCAACCGGTTTGCGATGGAAACCAAGCGGTTGCTGCATGTTCTCGACACGCAGCTCGGCAAATCGGAATATCTGGCCGGGGACAGCTACTCCATTGCCGATATCGCCAGCTTTACCTGGTACGGCGGCATGATCCGCGACGCCTATGACGCGCAGGAATTCCTGAGTGTCGAGGAATACGGCAATGTTGCCCGCTGGGCCAGGGAGATCGAGGCTCGTCCGGCGGTCAAGCGCGGCCGCATGGTCAATCGTGCGGTCGGCGCGCCGGAAAATCAGTTGCGCGAACGCCACGACGCCCGGGACTTCGATGTGAATACCCAGGACAAGGTCGAGGCGCGCGGCGGCGTGCGGATTTGATACCGGAAAGTCTTGCGATGAAAGGGGCTTCGTTCACCACAAGTAGGCGAGGCCTTTTTTCCGTTCGCCGAAAAAGGCGCCGCGTTGATCGCGGGAGGGTGTGTCAGTTATCTGCTGAAAAAGTCGCAATCTTCAAGTGATTGCGAAGTTGGTCGGGACGAGAGGATTCGAACCTCCGACCCCCACACCCCCAGTGTGATGCGCTACCAGGCTGCGCTACGTCCCGACCGGAGGTGGCGCCTATACGGGTGGTATTCGGGGATGGCAAGCAGGTTTGCTGTAAATTTTTCCACAGGCAACAAGACTTCGCGTTCGCAAGGGGCTCAGGCGGCTACAGTTTGCCTTGAAGCGGCCAAGCTGCTAGTCGCGCCATCCACATTCGGGCGCGGGGGAGGCTGCCTGGCCTTTGCGCGCGCCCACAATTTCCGATTCGCGAAAGTCCAGCCCAGACCATGACCGGTTCTCTCCTTCTTTCCGTTCTCGATGTCGCCGCCGCGCAGACTGCCGGTGGCGCTACGTCCGAGCCGCCGGCCTACATTCAGTTCCTGCCGTTGGTGGCGATGGCGGTGATCTTCTATTTCCTGATCCTGCGTCCGCAGATGAAGCGGCAGAAAGATCATCAGTTGAAGATTTCCGAGCTCAAGAAGGGCGATCAGGTCGTCACTGCCGGTGGCCTTCTCGCCAAGGTGATCAAGGTCGAAGACAACACCGTCGAACTCGAAATCGCGCCCAACGTCAAAGTGCGTGCGGTCAAGTCGACGCTGGGCGAAATCGTTCCGCCGGGCGGCGCTCCGGCTGCCAACGACTGATCCGGTGGGCGCGGCACGTGTCGCGCCTGACGGTTTTACCCTGAAGGAACCAGGCTGCCATCATGCTTGATTTTCCGCGCTGGAAAGTTCTCCTGCTCTGGGCGGTGACATTGGTCATCGCGGCAGCCGCGCTGCCGTCGATTGTCGATATGGCCGGTTATCGCTGGCCCGCTGCCCTGCCCGAGCCCAAGGTCAATCTGGGCCTCGATCTTGCCGGGGGCAGCCATCTCATGCTCGAAGCCGATCCGACCCAGGTCCGCACCCAGCGGATCGAGGGGATGGAGGAATCGGTTCGCAACAAGCTGCACGCCATGGCCCAGCCGGTGCGTATCAGCGACATTTCGAACAACAACGGCTCGCTCAGCTTCCTGATCGACGACGCGACCAAGGTTGACGCGGTGCGCGAGGCGCTTTTGCCGCTGACCAACGGCGCGGGACTGACCGGAAAGCGTGATTGGACGATCAACGTCGTCGACGGCAACCGCTTCGTCCTGTCCCCGACGCCGGAAGGCATCGACCAGGCCGTTTCGCAGGCGATGGACACCGCTGTCGAAGTCGTGCGCAAGCGTATCGACGCCCTCGGTACCAAGGAGCCGACGATCATCCGTTCGGGTGCCACCCGCATTGTCGTGCAGGTTCCCGGCCTGCAGGATCCGCAGGGGCTGAAGAACCTGCTGGGTCAGACGGCAAAGCTTGAATTCAAGCTGGTCGATCAGACTGCCGATGCGGCGCAGGTGTACCAGGGTATCGCGCCTCCGGGCGACGAAATCGTGCCTTATGCCGAGACCAAGGCCGGGCAGCCCGCAGCCAAGATCGCGGTCAAGCGTCTTGGTGGCATTCGCGGTGACCAGCTTACCAATGCGCAGCTTTCGTCCAACCAGCAGACCAACCAGCCGACGGTCACGATCACGTTCAACACCGATGGCGGCGAGCGTTTCGCCAAGCTGACTTCAGCCAATGTCGGGAAGCCCTTCGCCATCATTCTGGACGGCAAGGTGCTGTCGGCGCCGGTGATCAATGAACCGATCCTGGGCGGCAGCGCGGTCATTTCGGGCAATTTCACGTCCGACAGCGCCGGGCAGCTTGCCATCGCGCTGCGTTCGGGGGCTTTGCCCGTCGATCTCAAGGTGGTTGAGGAACGCACGGTCGGCCCCGACCTCGGCGCGGATTCGATCCACAAGGGCATGATCGCGATGGGCATCGGCACGCTTGCGCTCGCCGTGTTCATCCTCGCGACTTATGGCCGCTTCGGCGTCTATGCCTGCGTCGCGCTTGTCTTCAACGTCTTCATGATCCTTGGCGTCATGGGTATCATCGGCACCACGCTGACGCTGCCCGGCATTGCTGGCTTCGTGCTCACGATCGGTGCGGCGGTTGACGCCAACGTGCTGATCAACGAGCGCATTCGCGAAGAGCGCCATCGCGGGCGGCGTGTCGTCCAGGCAGTGGAGCTCGGCTACAAGGAAGCTGGTCGCGCGATTTTCGATGCGAACATCACCAACGTGATCGCGGCCATGCTGATGCTCGCGTTCGGCTCGGGTCCGATCAAGGGCTTTGCCGTCGTGCTGATCATCGGCATCGCGACGTCGGTGTTTACCGCGATCATGCTGACGCGGATGTGGGTGGCGCAGTGGCTGCGCCGTGCACGTCCCACGGAACTGAGCCTGTAAGAGGAGCACGGACAACATGAAACTCCTCAAGCTTGTTCCCGATCACACCAACATCCACTTCCTCAAGTGGCGGGTGCCTTTCTATCTCGTCAGCATGGTGCTGGTCGCGGCCTCCTGGGGTCTCGTCCTGACCAAGGGGCTCAATCTGGGCGTCGATTTCATCGGCGGGCAGATGATCCGGGTGACGTTCGAACGCAGCGCAGAGGCCCCGGTCGGTCCCTTGCGCGACGAAGTTACCAAGCTCGGCTATGGCGAGCCGATCCTTCAGCGTTTCGGCAAGCCGAATGAAGTGTCGATCCGCATGAAACTGCCCGAAGGGGCCGAGCACGATCCGGCTCTGGCCGATCGCATGGCGCGCACGATCACCGCTGACATTCGCAAGAACCATGCCGACGCACGGGTCGACGGTGTCGACTCGGTGTCGGGCAAGGTGTCGAAGGAATTGGGATGGGACGCCTTTCGCGCGCTGGGCTTTGCCGCGCTTGCGGTCGCAGCCTATATCTGGGTGCGTTTCGAATGGCAGTTCGGTATCGGCGCACTGCTGAGCCTTGTCCATGACGTCTCGCTGACGCTGGGCATGTTTGCAGTCACGCAGTTGGAATTCGACCTCAATATCGTCGCGGCCTTGCTGACCCTGATCGGCTATTCCTTGAACGATACGATCGTCGTCTATGACCGTATCCGCGAGAATCTGAAGAAGTACCGGCGCATGCCGTTGCCCGAACTGCTCGATCTTTCGGTCAACGAGACGCTGGCTCGTACCATCGTGACTTCGCTGTCGATGCTGATCACGCTGGTTTCGTTGCTGGTGTTCGGGCCTCAGGTGATTTTCGGCTTCACCGCTGCGATCACGCTGGGCATTTTCATCGGGACCTACAGTTCGATCTATATGGCGGCGCCGATTCTGATCTGGCTCAAGGTTTCGCCCAAGAGCTTCGTCCCCGGCGAAAAGCCGTCGGACGGCCCGGCCGGCGCAAAGGCCTGATTATCGCGACGCGGCGGCGGAGTAGATTTCTGCCAATGCCGCCGCGTTCGCTTCCCAACTGAAACGCGCTGCCGCTGCCGCGACGGCAGTTTGCGGAGCTTGGGCGGCCAGTACTTCGCTCAGACCCTTGGCTACTGCCGACGGGGTTCGTTCGGCCAGCCTTCCGGCCTCGCGACGATTGAGCAGTTCGCGCGCGCCGCCGATGTCGGGAATGACGATCGGTGTTCCGCAGGCGAGCGCCTCGACCCAGGCATTGGCAAGACCTTCGCTCGCCGAAGGCAATACCATAGCTTCTGCTGCATTCAGAAGCAGCGGCAATTCGTCATGGCCGAGCGCGCCTGCGAAAACGACGCGGCCCTCAAGTCCTGCCTTCCGCGCCAACTGGCGCAAGGCCGCTTCGTCCGGCCCGGCTCCGACCAGAACCAGCACCACGTCCTGATCCAAGTCCCGCAGGGCTTCGATCGCGATCGCCTGTCCTTTACGCGGGATGAGCGCGCCGACGCAGGCGACGATCCGAACGGCTGCGGGAAAGGCGAGCGCAGGCACGCGCTCTGCCAGCAAAGCGCGTGCCTGCGCTCGCGGACGTGGATGAAAGCGGGCGTGATCGAGGCCGGTATAGTGGACGTGAATCCGTGAAGCGGGCAGGCCGAGTGCAATCATGTCCTCGGCAAGCGCGGACGATACCGAGAGGAGTACTTTGGCCTGTCTCGCTGCGACCCGGATCTGGGCAAGGGACGCGGGGCGGGATCCCCAATAGTGAATGTCGGCGCCGCGCGCCTTGATCGCGAGCGGCAGGCCCAGCGCGCGGGCGATCCGTGCGGCGGCAGGGCCGTCGGGATAGAAGAACTGCGCATCGACAAGGTCGAACGGACGCTCGGCGTGAAGGCGCTGTGCGAGCGGCAGCACCGCCCGCGCGATGAGTGCAGGGTTGAAGCGGCCGGACAGGCCCGGGATCAGGGGGAAGCGCGGATGATGCACGGTGACCGGGTGGTCGGGGGTGCCGCCTGTTTCGACGGCAGGAATGGCGCGCAAAGGGGCGTAGCGGCGAAGGGGCAGCAGCGGCGGCACCCCGATCGGATTGATGACAGTGACGTCCCAGTCGTCGCGCGCGGCGAGAGCTTCGAGTTGTGCGCGCACGAAACGCCCGAAACCGGGGCGCGGTGCCGCCGGGTAGAGTGTGGCAATCGAAAGCAGTCGCACCAGACCTCGACCTATAGCTTGCGCACCAGCATTTCCGCGACGCCGAGCCAGCCGGGGCGATCGATCACCACTTGCCGCTGGCCGATGCCGGGCGGAAGGATGGCAATCCGTTCGCCGTCGCGGTCGATCATTCGCCCGAACGCGAAGCGGCCGCCCGGTCGTGGTGCCAGAACGTCACGATTGAGAGCACGCGGAAAATCGTCGTGACCGATCTGTCGTAACCAGATCTGATCGCCAGTGCGATACTCTCCTGCGCAGGCTTCCACCATCATGACGACGACATGCGAATCGCCGTTGGGGACAATGGGAAAAATGGCCTCGACCGGGCGAGCTACCGCTTCGGCACCGTTGATACCCAGTTTGGCGATGAGAGCGGGGGCCTGATCGCTGTCAGCTTTCACCAGCATCTGGGGATCGACTTCGAGCGCGACGGCGATCCGGTTCATCCATGCCAGCGACAGCGAGCGCATTCCGGTTTCGAGACGGCCGATGGTCTGTGCTGTCGTCGGTGGCTGGCAGCGAGCCGCCACTTCGGCAAGTGTCAGTCCTTTTTGGCGGCGAATATCGCGGATACGGTTGATCATGAGGGATTCTCGGTTCGCGGGGGCGGACAAGTTCCCAATGTTCCTACAATATCGGCCTTGGGGCAAGTACTATGTATGCGGCAATAATGATGGATAATATTGGGTTACACAAAGACGGCGTTGTCCAGTTGGTCGGGTGTTTCAAAAAGGCAGAACTTATGCCTTTTTTGTGATCTCTCCGGAAATTTGGAGGGGCCACGTCGATCTTGCTCTTTTGAACAAGATCGATGATCTGCGATCGAGCCGATTTTTAACGAAGGCGACGCGTCGTGCTTGCGGGAATGGGCCCGGAAGCAGCCTGAGGTTCGGTTGTTCCCTGACCCGCTTGCATGACAGCATCTGGTTAATCACCAGGCTGGATTTGGATGATCCGCTGCTGCTGGAAGACGTGCCGAGCGAATAGGTTCCGCTCGCGTCAACATTTTGTTGCTGCAGGTTGGCGAGAAAGGCCTTGAGAGCCTCGATACAGGTACCAGAGGTCGAGTATGCCGTGGTCGCCGATGCGCTTCCGTCCGATGTGGTTCCCGCAGATGACGCCTTCGAAGCGTTGCCGCCGCTGGCGGTCTCAGCGAAATGACCTGCAACGAGATGAACTCATTGCAGGTCCGTATGAGGGTTCCGCCCGATACCTGCTGTAAAATGAGGCCGTCGATCAGCCCTCGATCATTTCCGCCAGTTCGAGCCAGCGCATTTCGGCCGCTTCCTTGTCGCCGCGCAGCTTGTCGAGCGCGGCCGTCAACTGGGCAAAGCGGGCAGGATTGCGGGTGTAGAGCGCGGGATCGGCCAACTCGGTTTCGCCTTTGGCGATGGCTGCGTCGATTTCCTCGATCTTGCCGGGAAGCAGGTCGTAATCGCGCTGGTCCTTGTAGGACAGCTTGGTCTTGCGCGGGGGCGGGGGTGCCGCCGGCGCCGAGGGCGTCGTCGAAGAAGAGGCGCGCGGCGCAGCCTTGACCGGCGCCCGGCGCGACTGGCGCAGGCGTTCCCAGTCGGCGTAGCCGCCCGCAACGACATCGATGCGCCCCGATCCGTCGAGGCCCAGAGTGATCGTCACCGTGCGGTCGAGAAAGTCGCGGTCGTGACTGACGATGAGGACCGTGCCGTCATAGTCGGCGATCACTTCCTGCAAGAGGTCGAGCGTTTCGAGGTCGAGATCGTTGGTCGGTTCGTCGAGTACGAGCAGGTTCGAGCGTCGTGCGAATTCGCGCGCGAGCAGCAGGCGCGAGCGTTCGCCCCCGGACAGCGTGCCGACACGGGCCTCGACAAGGCCGGGATCGAACAGGAAGTCCTTGAGATAACCCTGGATGTGCTTGCGCGTGCCGCGCACGTCGATCCAGTCGCCCCCTTCGGCAAGGACGTCGCGGATGCGCTTGTCCGGAGACATCAGACTGCGTTGCTGGTCGATCATCACGCCTTCCAGCGTCTTGGCGAGCGTGATCGTGCCGCTGTCGGGGGCCAGTTCGCCGGTCAGCAGCTTGAGCAACGTGGTTTTGCCCGCGCCGTTGCCGCCGACGATGCCGATGCGATCGCCGCGCGTGATGCGCAGGGAGAAATCCTTGACGATGGCACGGTCGCCGAACGTCTTGCAGACCTTGTCGGCGACGATCACGGCCTTGCTCTTGGCATCGTCGGTGGCGATGGCGAGCTTGGCGGTGCCTTGGGGCGACATCATCGCGGCGCGCTGGGCCCGCATTTCGACCAGCTTGGCAAGGCGGCCCTGGTTGCGCTTGCGCCGCGCGGTTACCCCGCGCTGAAGCCAGTGGGCCTCGATCTTGAGCTTGGCGTCGAGCTTGTCGGCGGCGCGGGCTTCCTCGGCATAGACCTGTTCCATCCAGGCTTCGTAGCCGCCAAAGCCGATGTCCTTGCGTCGCAGGCTGCCGCGGTCGAGCCAGAGCGTGGCGCGGGTCAGGCGTTCCAGGAACGTGCGGTCGTGGCTGATGACAACGAACGCACCGTTATAGCGTTGCAGCCATCCTTCGAGCCATTCGATCGCGGCAAGATCGAGATGGTTGGTCGGTTCGTCGAGCAACAGCAGGTCGGGCTCGCTCGCGAGTGCACGGGCGAGTGCGGCGCGGCGGCGCTCTCCGCCCGAGGCACTGTCGGCCGCACGGGAAAGGTCGATGCCCAGCTGATCGGCGATGGCTTCGACTTCGTGACGGGCCGGGGCGTCGGGCCCATGGAGCGTAAAGTCGAGAAGAGTCGCGTGGCCGGTGAAGAACGGATCCTGTTCGAGGGTGACGACACGGGTTCCGGGCTGGATCGAGCGTTTGCCGCGATCGGCCTCGATCTCTCCGCCGATCAGCTTGAGCAGCGTCGTCTTGCCCGCACCGTTGCGCCCGATCAGCGCAAGCCGGTCGCGTGGCGCCACGGAAAGGTCGATGTCCTGGAACAGCCAGCCATTGCCCTGAAGAAGGCCGAGGCCTTCCCAGCTGAGGATCGGTGCGATTGCCATGGCGCGCGCATAGAGCATCGCATGAACAAGAGGGAACCGGTTTTTTGAGAAGGTTGCGCCCAGCAGGACCTGCATGGAGCCTTGCGCGCCTATTCACCATGTGTTCAATGCCCGCATGTTAGACGCTGCGGCATCATGAAGCGGACCATTTCAGCCTCTGTTCGCGGGATTGCCGCCATCAGCCTTGTGCTGGGATCGGTGATGCCCGCCTATGCGCAGCATCGCCCCGACGAGCAGAACGAGGCGCGGCGCGACCTGCGTGCGGGCAACGTCAGATCCCTGCGCGAGATCGAGCGGCAGGTCCTGCCCACGATGAAGGGGATGCAGTATCTCGGCCCCGAATACGATCCCGATGCGATGGCCTATCGCCTGAAATTCATTCGCGACGGCCGCGTGGTCTTCGTCGACGTGAACGCCCGCACCGGACAGGTTCTGGGGCGTACCCGCTGAACGCTTTCCGACTGCGGCATTCCTTGACCGTTCAGGTTCAAGGGGGCAGATGACGACAACGAAGGCAAACAGGCGCGTCGGGCAACGGCGCGCGGGGCAAAGGCACCAGATTCCATGCGCATCCTGATCGTCGAGGACGAACCCACCCTTGGGCGGCAGCTCAAGTCCACGCTCGAACAGAACGGTTATGCCGTCGATCTTTCGACCGATGGCGAGGACGGGCATTTCATGGGCTCGACCGAGGAATACGACGCAGTCGTGCTCGACCTCGGCCTGCCGGAAATCGACGGTCTCACGGTTCTTGGCATGTGGCGCAAGGAAGGGCGGCGTTTCCCCGTACTCGTGCTGACTGCGCGCGACAGCTGGTCGGACAAGGTTGCCGGGCTCGACGCGGGCGCCGATGACTATCTGGCCAAGCCCTTTCAGACCGAGGAACTCATCGCTCGCCTGCGCGCGCTGATCCGTCGTTCGACCGGCAATTCGAGTGCCGAACTGATCGCGGGCGACGTGCGCCTCGACACGCGTTCGGGACGGGTCACGCTGGCGGGCGAGCCGGTTAAGCTGACGGCGCAGGAATACAAGCTCTTGTCCTATCTCCTGCATCACAAGGGCAAGGTGGTCAGCCGGACCGAATTGATCGAGCACATCTACGATCAGGATTTCGATCGCGATTCCAACACGATCGAGGTTTTCGTGACCCGCATCCGCAAGAAGCTGGGGCCCGATGTGATCACCACCATCCGGGGGCTGGGCTATAGCCTGAACGACCCGGCCCAGGTCGCGCGCGGCTAAGGTCATGCCCCATCAGGCGATCGGCGGGCCGGCGGCGGGAACGCCGCATACCGGCTCGCTGCGCCGGCGCATGTTGCTGATCGCGTTTGCGTGGATTTCGGTGCTCCTGCTCGGCGGGGGCGTGGCTCTCGACCGGACGCTGACCGGCCTCATCACGCGCAATTTCGACGATCAGCTCGGCTACATGCTGACCGCGATGGTCGCATCGGCGGAAATCGGTCCGGACGGGGAAGTCTTTTTCAGTCGCCCGCTTGGCGATCAGCGGTTTCTCGAACCCAACAGTGGTCTCTATTGGCAGATTTCGGGGCAGGGGCATGACGATTTCCCCTCGCGCTCGTTGTGGGACCGCACGCTCAAGATGAAGAGCGACCACTTCGATCAACAGCCGCATATCTATGACAGCGACCAGTTCGACGGAGAGCGCCTGCGCATCATCGAGCGCTCGGTGATCTTGCCGGGGAACAACACCCTGTGGCAATTCGCTGTCGCTGCCAGCCGCAGTCCGCTCGATGCGCAGTTGCGGCGGATCCGTCTTATTCTGGTGTGGTCGTTCGTGGTTCTGGGGCTTGGCCTGGCGGCGATGGCGACATTGCAGACCTATTATGGTCTGGGACCGTTGCGCCGCGTCCGTCTCGCGATTGTGCGATTGCGCGAGGATGGCGGCACACGCGTGACCGAGCCGCTTCCGCTCGAAGTGCAACCGTTGGTGCAGGAACTCAATGCCCTGCTCGCGCATTCCGAGCAGCAGGCGGAGGAAGCGCGCACTCATGCGGGCAATCTCGCCCATGCGCTCAAGACGCCGCTGACAGTGGTGACCAATGCGGCGACTGCCCATGCTGACGATCTGGCCGAAACGGTCATCCGCGAGGCGGCGGCCATGCGGCGTCATGTCGATCACCATCTGGCGCGGGCCCGTGCAGTCGGGCGGCGGGCGAGCGGACTGTCGCGTGCGACCGTGTGGGAAAGCGTGGAGGCGGTGCTGCGCGCGGTCGTGCGGCTCTATCCCGAAGTCCGTTTCGATCTCGACGGCAATCGCGAGGTGCAAGTCGCGATCGAGCGGCAGGATCTCGACGAGATTCTCGGCAACCTGATCGAGAATGCGGCCAAGTACGGGGGCGGATCGGTCTTCATCACGGTCGAAGCGGCGGGCTCGGACGCGCGTTACTGCAATATCTGGATCGAGGACGATGGCATGGGCATTCCCGAGGAAGCCCGCGAGCGCCTGTTCACGCGCGGGGCCCGGCTCGATACCGGAAAGCCGGGTACAGGCCTTGGGCTTGCCATCGTGCGCGACGTTGTCGAACTTTATGGCGGTTCGATCGAACTGGGCGAGAGCGAGGATCTGGGCGGTTTGCTCGTGACGCTGCGCCTGCCGCGTGCGCGTCAGGCCAAATAATCGATTTTCCCGTTCAGGCTCTGGGGTGAGCCGAGCGATAGACGTCGAGCAGCCGGGCCGCGTCCACTTTGGTGTAGATCTGGGTCGAGGACAGGCTGGCGTGGCCGAGCAGTTCCTGCAAGCTGCGCAAGTCCGCTCCGGCACCCAGCAGATGCGTGGCAAAGCTGTGACGCAAGGCATGGGGGGTCGCGCTGGGCGGCAGGCCGAGGGCCACGCGGGCACGGGCCATGGCGCGGCGGATCATTCCTGCCGACAGGGGGCCGCCCTTGGCTCCGCGAAACAACGGGTCATCTTTGCCCAGTGGCCAGGGGACGAGCGCGGCATAGCGTTCGAGGGCTGCACGCACCACGGGCAGCAGGGCGACCAGGCGTTGGCGACCGCCCTTGCCGGTGATGACCATGCTTTCCCCGGCAGGCAGGATCCCGGCGGGTAGCGCGAGCGCCTCGCCGATGCGCAGGCCCGATCCATAGAGCAGCAGCAGGACTGCGGTATCACGCGCGGCGATCCACGGTTCGGTCGCGTCCTCGGCCACCGTCTCGGCAAGGTTCACCGCGTCGTCGGGCGTGATCGGTCGCGGCAGTCCTTTCTTGACGCGCGGACCGCGCAGGCGCGGGGCGCCGGGGGGCATGTCCGCTTGCGTGCGGGCAAAGGCGATGAATGCCTTGAGCGCGGAAAGCTCGCGCGCGGCCGAGACGTTGCCGATCCCGTGCTCGCGACGATCGGCGAGATAATGGCGCAAGGCTGTCGCATCGAGTGCGCCCAGCCGCGCCCAGTGGAGCGCGCCGTCCTGTTCGAGCCGCGTGATCAGGCGACGCGCGGTCGCGACATAGGCGCGTACAGTGTGAGGAGAGCGCCGACGCCCGTGCGCAAGGTGATCGTGCCAGGCCGATAGGATCTCAGGGAGCGTCACGCGGTGACCAGTTCGGCGGGAACCAGTTCGCCGAGCAGCGCGTCGAGGAGCGGCATCCCGCGCGGGGTGACGACAAGACGTCCGTGGATTTCGGACACCAGCCCGAGATCGCGATAGAACCGCGCCTTGTCCGGATCGATCAGCGCCTCTTGGGGCAGGCCGAAACGCTTCGACAAGGCAGCGAGGTCGATTCCTTCGCCAAGGCGCAGCCCCATCAGCAAGGCTTCGCTCGCCTGTTCGCCCAGAGCAAGCGGGCGTTGTTCGGCAATCCCGTGTCCGTCGCGGTCGATGGCCGCGAGCCAGTTTTCCGGCTTGCGATGGCGCACGGTCGCTTGTGCGAGGCGACGTCCATGCGCGCCCGGCCCGATCCCGACATAGTCGCCGTAGCGCCAGTAGGTCAGGTTGTGGCGGCTTTCCTCGCCGGGGCGGGCATGGTTGCTGATTTCATAGGCGGGTATCCCCGCGGCTGCCGTCATGTCCCGGGTCAGCGTGAAAAGATCGGCGGCGGCATCATCGTCGAGCGGTTCGAGTTTGCCTTCGCGTACGAGCGTCGCGAACCGCGTGCCCGGTTCGATCGTCAACTGATAGAGCGAGAGATGGCCGGTGCCGAAACCGAGGGCCCGGTCGAGTTCTGCCTGCCACTGTTCGGGCGTCTGGCCCGGACGGGCATAGATGAGATCGAAACTGACGCGGGCGAAATGGCGCTGGGCGACTTCGAGTGCGGCAAGGCCCTCGCGCGCGTCGTGGAGGCGGCCGAGAAAGCGCAGGGTTTCATCGTCGAGCGCCTGGAGGCCGAGCGAGACCCGATTGACCCCGGCTCCGGCGAGCGCGGCAAAGCGCGCCGCTTCGACTGAAGAGGGGTTGGCTTCGAGCGTGATTTCGATGTTCGGGGCAAAGGACCAATGCCGGGCGGCGGCCGAAAGCAACGTTTCGACCAGTTGGGGAGGCATCAGCGAAGGCGTGCCGCCGCCAAAGAAGATCGAGCCGAGCGTGCGTCCGCCGGTAAGGCTCGCTTCGTGCGCCATGTCGGCGAGCAGAGCTTCCTGCCATGCCGCGACATCGACCCGGTCGCGGACATGGCTGTTGAAGTCGCAATAGGGGCACTTTGCGAGGCAGAACGGCCAGTGGATATAAAGGGCCAGCGGCTCCATGGCGGGCAGCTTATCGCGCAAACTGCTCCGCGACCAGCTTGGCAAAGGCGTCGGCGCGGTGGCTGATCGCCTGCTTGTCGGCAGGATCGAGTTCCGCAAAGGTTCGGTCGTGGCCGCGTGCGACGAAGACCGGGTCATAGCCGAAACCGAGTTTGCCGCGCGGTGGCCAGGTCAGGGTGCCGTCGATGCGTCCTTCGTAGACCGCTTCGCCGCCATCGGGCCATGCAATCGCCAGAACGCAGGAAAACCATGCGTCGCGAGGCGTGTCGGGGCCGAGTTCCGCAAGCTTGCCTTCGACTTTGCCCATGGCCATGTACCAGTCGCGGCCCGGGCCGCCTTCGCGCGGGCCTTTTTCGGCCCAATCGGCGGTATAGACCCCCGGTGCGCCGCCAAGGGCCGTTACCGACAGACCCGAATCGTCGGCGAGCGCAGGCAGGTTGGCCGCCTGTGCCGCCGCATGAGCCTTGAGCAGCGCGTTCTCGACGAATGTCGTGCCGGTCTCGTCGGGCTCGGGCAGGCCAAGCTCACCCGCCGAAATGCAGTCCATCCCGTAAGGGGCCAGAAGCGCGCGGATTTCCTTGAGCTTGCCGGCATTATGGGTGGCAATGACGAGCTTTCCGGGGGTGAGGCGGGGCATGGGGGCTGGTATCCTCAACGACCGGTGGCGCGATCCTGCGCGGCGAAGATTTCGCCGCAGCCGATGCGGGCAAGACGCAGGAGGCGAAGCAGTGCTTCCTCGTCATAGGTCGCGCCTTCGGCCGTGGCTTGCACTTCGGCGATCTGTCCGCCTTCGATCAGGACGAAATTGGCGTCCGCGTCGGCCGTGCTGTCTTCGGTATAATCGAGGTCGAGCACCGGGGTGCCATCGACGATGCCGCAGGAGATCGCGGCGACCTTGCGCGGCAGGGGATCTTCCTTGATCTGGCCGCTCGCCATCAGCTTGTCGACGGCAAGGCGCAGGGCGATCCATGCGCCCGAGATAGAGGCAGTGCGGGTGCCGCCGTCGGCCTGGATGACGTCGCAGTCGAGCGTGATCTGGCGTTCGCCCAGCTTCTTGAGATCGGTAACCGCGCGCAGCGAACGACCGATCAGGCGCTGGATTTCCTGGGTGCGGCCCGACTGTTTGCCCTTGGCCGCTTCACGGCTGCCGCGGGTGTGGGTGGCGCGGGGCAGCATCGAATATTCCGCCGTCACCCAGCCTTCGCCCTTGCCGCGCAGGAACGGGGGAACGCGTTCCTCGACCGAGGCGGTCACGATCACCTTGGTGTCGCCAAAGCCGATCAGGACTGAGCCTTCCGCATGCTTGGTGAAATGGGTTTCAATGGTGATCGCACGCATTTCGTCAGCGGCGCGGCCCGAAGCTCGCATGGGGTCTTTCCTCAAGGATCGCTAAATGGAAGAAGGGCTGCGTTTGGCCGATTGCCCCGATTACCGCAAGACCGATTACGGCAAGACTTGTCCCGGTCGGTGCGAGGGCTACATTGGCGGACATGACCGGGCCCAACCTTTCCGAACTCTCGTCCCGCGCGCGCGACATCTTTCGTCTCGTGGTCGAAGGGTACATCGCCAACGGTCAGCCGGTCGGATCAAAGACTCTGGCCGGGCACGGCGGCATCAACCTGTCCCCGGCTTCGATCCGCTCGGTGCTGCAGGAATTGCAGGATGCAGGGCTGCTTGCCGCGCCGCATACCAGCGCCGGGCGGATGCCGACCGAAGTCGGGCTGCGGCTCTTTGTCGATGGCATCATGCAAGTGGCCGAACCTTCGGCGGCCGAGCGGTTGCAGATCGAACGCGGGCTTGCGCTTGGCGGCACGATCGAACAGGCGCTCGCGGCGGCAAGCTCGGCCCTGTCCGAGCTTTCGGCCGGAGCGGGGGTGGTCATGGTGCCCCATCGTGAAGTGCGGCTTGCGCAGATTTCCTTTGTGCCGCTGGCCCCGCGCCGCGCGCTGGTCGTGCTGGTGGGTGAGGATGGGGGAATCGAGAACCGGGTCATCGAACTTGCTGAGCCGGTCCTGCCCCAGGCGCTTGAACAGGCCGCCAACTATCTGACAGCGCGGCTGGTCGGGCGGACATTGGCCGAAGCGGCCACGGGAATCGCGTCGGAAATCGCGGGCGGGCGCAGTGCGCTCGATACGGCGAGCGCCGATCTCGTCCGGCGCGGTCTTGCCGTCTGGAGCAGTGACGCGGCGCAACGGCCGGTTCTGGTCGTGCGTGGGCAGGCCAACCTGCTCGACGATGCGGCGGTTCACGACATCGAACGGGTTCGCCACTTGCTGGAAGAACTCGAAAGCGTGGAGGCGATTGCCCGCGTGCTCGACGCCGCGCGCGAGGCCCAGGCGACGCGCATTTTCATCGGCAGCGAAAATCGCCTCTTGTCATTGTCCGGTTCGGCGGTCATCGCCGCGCCATGGCGGGACGGCGAGGGACGTGTGGTCGGCGTTGTCGGGGTGATCGGCCCGACGCGGTTGAATTATGCACGCGTCGTCCCCATGGTTGATTTCACGGCTCAATCGCTGAGCAAACTCATCGGACAAGACGGATTTTCGAGAACATGAGCGACAACGAGACACGCGCCCAAGACGCCGAAGTGAAAGCGGAACTGGAAGGCGTGCCCGCCGAGATGATCGATCTGGGCGGGACCGACGGAACGGCCGATGCGCAGCTGGGCAAGCTGGCAGAAGAACTTGAAGTCGCGCGGCAGGATATCCTGTACGCCAAGGCGGAAACGCAGAACGTGCGTCGCCGTCTGGAAAAGGACATCGCCGACGCGCGCGCCTATGCCGCGACCGCTTTTGCCCGCGACATCCTTTCGGTTGCGGACAACCTTGCCCGCGCGCTCGAATCGATTCCGGCCGAACTGCGCGGTGACGACAAGTTCAAGGCGCTGGTTTCCGGGCTGGAAGCGACCGGCCGCGAGCTGGACAAGGTCTTCTCGAGCCACGGCATCAGCCGCATCGCGGCCAAGGGCCTGCCGCTCGACCCGCACCAGCATCAGGCGATGATGGAATTCCCGACCAACGATGTCGAACCCGGCACCGTGGTTCAGGAGCTTCAGGCCGGTTACATGATCAAGGACCGCCTGTTGCGCGCGGCCATGGTCGCAGTGGCCAAGAAGCCGGAATAATTCCCGAACCGTTCGTTCGGAGCGGAAAAGGAAAAGGGGGAGAAGGGCGAACCTTCTCCCCCTTTTTTCGTTCACATCTTCATCGTGCCCATATCTTCGCCCACGGCCTTGACCGAGGCGGCGATCGTTGCCTTGTCTCCGCTGTCGAGCGTGATCGTCAGTTCGGTCCTGTCTCCGGCCTTGAGCTTGCCGTCCGCATCGAACAGCATGACGTGATTGCTGCCCGGCGCGAACGTGATCGGTTTGCCCGCTTCGATGGCGACGCTGTCGAGCGGGGCCATCGTCATCATGCCGCCTTCCATCTTGCTTTCATGCATTTCGGCGCGGGCAAAACCGTCGACATGGACGGCGACGAGCTTGCCTTTGGCCGGGGCGGAGGGGGTCAGCGTGAAATAGGCGACTGCCGGACGGCCCGGAACGGCGGGAAGCTGTACCACCGCGTCCGAAAGGGCGATGCCGGGCGCGCCGGACGGCCCGGGAACGGCACTGGCCGAGGCTTCAGGCGCGTTTTCGCTGCCGCTCTTGTCGCCAGGCGCCTGCGTCTTGGTCGAACAGCCCGAAAGGGCGATCGATGCGGCGGAAATCAGAAGGAAAATGCGGCGCATGGCATGGGCTTTCGCAAGACAATTTGAAGATGGGCAAGATCTAGGGTGGTCGAGCCCTTGTGCCAAGCCGAAGCGCACCTATATCCCGGCCATCTGAGCCGCGAGACGGCCTTTCGCCCGGCAGGGGAGGGGTCACAAGGCGCGGTGTCGCGATTGCGAAGGAAGTGGGGAATTATGGCTAAAGTTATCGGTATCGACCTCGGCACGACCAACAGCTGCGTGGCGGTCATGGACGGCGGGTCGCCCAAGGTCATCGAAAATTCCGAAGGTGCGCGTACGACGCCCTCGATCGTCGCCTTTACCAAGGACGGCGAACGTCTGATCGGCCAGCCGGCCAAGCGTCAGGCAGTCACCAACCCGGACAACACGATCTTCGCGGTCAAGCGGCTTATCGGTCGTCGTTTCGACGATCCCATGACCCAGAAGGACGCTGGTCTGGTCCCTTACCAGATCGTCAAGGGCAAGAACGGCGACGCTTGGGTCAACGCTGGCGGCCAGGATTACAGCCCGTCGCAGATCTCGGCCTTCACTCTTCAGAAGATGAAGGAAACCGCTGAAAGCTATCTCGGCGAAAAGGTCACGCAGGCGGTCATTACCGTTCCGGCCTACTTCAACGACGCGCAGCGTCAGGCGACCAAGGACGCCGGACAGATCGCGGGTCTTGAAGTGCTGCGCATCATCAACGAACCGACCGCTGCGGCGCTGGCCTATGGCCTCGACAAGCAGGACGGCAAGACGATCGCGGTCTACGACCTTGGCGGCGGCACGTTCGACATCTCGATCCTCGAGATCGGTGACGGCGTGTTCGAAGTGAAGTCGACCAACGGCGACACTTTCCTCGGCGGTGAAGACTTTGACACTGCGCTGGTCGAATATCTGGCCGACAAGTTCAAGGCTCGCGAAGGTCTCGACCTCAAGACCGACAAGCTGGCCCTGCAGCGTCTGAAGGAAGCTTCGGAAAAGGCGAAGATCGAACTGTCTTCGGCGCAGACGACGGAAATCAACCTTCCGTTCATCACCGCGCGCATGGAAGGCGGGGCGACCACGCCGCTGCACCTCGTCGAAACGATCACCCGTTCGGATCTTGAACGTCTGGTCGGCAAGCTGATCGAACGCACGCTCGAACCCTGCCGCAAGGCTCTGGCCGACGCGGGCATCAGCGCCAGCGAAATCGATGACGTCGTTCTCGTCGGCGGCATGACCCGTATGCCCAAGGTTCGCGACACCGTGCGCGACTTCTTCGGCAAGGATCCGCACACCGGCGTCAACCCCGACGAAGTCGTGGCGATGGGTGCGGCGATCCAGGCTGGCGTGCTTCAGGGCGACGTCAAGGACGTGCTGCTGCTCGACGTGACCCCGCTGTCGCTGGGTATCGAAACGCTCGGTGGCGTCATGACCCGCATGATCGACCGCAACACGACGATCCCGACCAAGAAGAGCCAGACGTTCTCGACGGCCGAAGACAACCAGCAGGCGGTCACCATTCGCGTGTTCCAGGGCGAACGCGAAATGGCGTCCGACAACAAGATGCTGGGTCAGTTCGATCTCGTCGGCATCCCGGCCGCACGGCGCGGGGTTCCGCAGATCGAAGTGACCTTCGACATCGACGCGAACGGCATCGTCAACGTGTCGGCCAAGGACAAGGGCACCGGCAAGGAGCAGCAGATCCGCATCCAGGCCTCTGGCGGTCTGTCGGAAAACGACATCGACCAGATGGTGCGCGACGCGGAGAAGTTTGCGGCCGACGACAAGAAGCGGCGTGAAGCGGCCGAAGCCCGCAACAATGCCGACAGCCTTGTCCACGCCACCGAACGTCAGCTCGAAGAGCATGCCGACAAGATCGACGGCGCTCTCAAGGGTGAAATCGAAGCGGCTCTGGCCGATGCCAAGAAGGCGATCGAAGGTGGCGACACCGACGAGATCAACGCCAAGGCTCAGGCCCTGACCGAAAAGGCGATGAAACTCGGCCAGGCGATCTACGAGAAGGAACAGGCCGGCGCTGCGGCTCCGGGTGCTGCTCCGCAGGGTGGCGACGACGTGGTCGACGCCGAATTCTCGGAAGTCGACGACAAGGCCTGATGGCAGCTTGCAGTGGGGAAACCGGAGCTTTTTCGGGTTCCCCACTCTGACCGGTCGCCGCCTGCGCGCCTTTTGCGGGCGTTCGGGCGGCGGTCCGTTTGTGCTGCACCGGAATTTCCGCGCTAAACCTTGCCGCCCTAAACCTTGATCGGGAAAACGCCTGATGTCGGCCGAAATTGATTTCTACGAACTGCTCGAAGTCGAGCGCACCGCGGATGACAAGACGATCAAGTCCGCATTCCGCAAGCTTGCCATGCGGTATCACCCCGACAAGAATCCGGGGGACCAGGACGCAGAGGCGAAGTTCAAGCAGATCAACGAAGCCTATGGCTGCCTGTCTGACCCGCAAAAGCGGGCGGCCTACGATCGGTTCGGTCATGCCGCGTTCCAGCAGGGCGGGCCGGGTGGTCCGGGCGGCGGAGCCGGTTTCGGCGACGGCAATTTCAGCGATCTGGGCGACATTTTCGAAACGATCTTCGGCGGCTTCGGCGGCGGCGGGCGTCAACCGGCGCGGCGCGGCGCGGACTTGCGCTATGATCTCGAAATTTCGCTCGAAGAAGCCTTCCACGGCAAGAACACCGAAATCTCGGTCGAAATCTCCCAGGCTTGCGAACCCTGTGCGGGTTCGGGAGCAACGCCCGGCACGGCTACCCGCCGCTGCAACATGTGCGGCGGGCAGGGCAAGGTCCGCGCGCAGCAGGGCTTCTTCATGGTCGAGCGGACTTGCCCGACCTGCGGTGGCCGGGGCGAAGTCATCGAAAAGCCCTGCAAGCATTGTCACGGCGAAGGTCGCGTAGACAAGCCGCAGCGGCTCGAAGTCGAAGTGCCGCCCGGTGTCGACAACGGCACGCGCATCCGCCTTGCCGGCAAGGGTGAGGCAGGGCCTTTCGGCGCACCTCCGGGCGATTTGTACATTTTCCTCCACGTCGCCCGGCACAAGGTGTTCGAGCGCGACGGGACGACCTTGCTGACCCGCGCGCCGATCAGCTTCACGACGGCGGCTCTGGGCGGTTCTATCGAGCTTCCCGGCCTTGATGGGGCCAAGCACGTGATCGAGATCCCAGCGGGGATCCAGTCGGGCAAGCAGTTGCGCAAGCGTGGTGCCGGGATGCCGGTGCTGCAGGGACGCGGTGCCGGTGATCTCGTCATCGAGATCCACGTCGAGACGCCGACGCGCCTCAGCACTCGTCAGCGCGAATTGCTGCGCGAATTCCAGGAAACCGAAACCGGCGAGGAATGCCCGCAGTCCAAGGGCTTTTTCGAACGGATCCGGGACGCCTGGAACGATCTGACCGAATAAGACTCAGGCAAACGCCGCTTCGATTTCGGCGCGGATGCCCGGGATCAGGTCCGGGTCCGCGTCGAGACGCAAGGCTTCCTCGTCGAGAATGGCAAGGAAGGCCTCCCGCTTGAAACGGCCGAGCGTCGCTTCGGGCAGGGGTGGTTCGACGGCCGAGGCGATGATGTCGATCATGCGTTCCGCGCCGTGCAGCCGTCCCCAGAGATAATCGTTTTCGCGATAGGCGCGGCTGAAGAACGCGCCGAAATGATAGAAGGCAATGCCCTTGAGGCAGGCCGGGGCACCGCCCTTGCGGATCGAGCGCGCATCGTCGGGTGAAATGCGGTCGACCTTGATCGGATCGAATTCCCCGAGACCTTCGCCATCCATCATTGCGAGCGTGGCGATATCGTAGAAAGGGAAGCTGAGATAGGCGAGCAGGAAGTGCCGCCGCAGCGGCTTTTCCATCACCATCATGGCCTCGATGATCATTTCTTCGACTTCGTGGTCGAGCACGGCGAGGTCGCGGTGCGCGGCAATGGCCTGCAACACGGCGCCCGGATCGTGCATGATGACGCTTGCCGAAGCGGCAAAGCCGGGGCCGAGCCCTCGTGCCGTCTGGCGTCCCTGATAAAGAGCCTGCGCGCGATAGACCATGTCGCGGGCTTCTTCGCGACCGGTCGTGAGATCGTCGTCGATGTCCCCGGTCCAGTCCTGCGTCAGGCGGCGGGCCAGAAGCTTGAGGCGGCGGATGCGAAAGGCAACGTCGTGCATCCGGAAGAAGGCGATCGATTCCTCGCTCGCATCCCCCTTGTCCGTGACCAGCCTTGCGAGGCCCTGCGCATTGAGATGATCGCTCAGGGCGGCGGCGATGGCCTGCTTCGTCCCCGTATCGGGCGCGACTTCGGCAATGGTGGCCGACAGTTCGGCGATGATCGTGTCTAGCTTGATCCGCGCATAGCCGTGATAGGCAAAGCCCGCCGATTCAGCGGCGGCTTCCTGCGCCTTGACACGCCACGATGCCATTCGGGCGGGACTGGGGAATTCGAAGAACAGGGTGTGGCCGAACAGGCGGGCGACTTTCGCCTCGATATCGGGCCGCATGGCTTCGACAAGCGCGCGCATCCGCGCCCGTTCCTGTGACTGGCTTTCGAGCAGTTCGAGATTGTCGCGGATCGGCTGTTCGCGGGGAATGGTCGAGAGCGAGGCAAAGATGGTGGTGAAGAACCCCGGGGTGCGCGGGCGTGCGCCGATTGCGCTTTCGCGTTCCCGAACCGGGCCGGGAAAGGGCTCGATATAGACGAAGCGCCGGTCGACTTCGCGTCGGGCGGGACGGTCGGGCAGGGCGGCGATCGCTTCGTTGAACGGACGGTTGTTGAGCACGGCACCGTCAATGAGCGCAGCATCGGCGATCGTGCCTTCCTTCCACCGTTCGGGAAGGATGCGATGGAGGAAGGCGTCGCGCCCAACCCATTCGAGGCCGCGTTCATCCACCAGGTCGTCGATTTCCGACACGGTGAGAGGGGGAAAGGCGCCGGGAAAACTGGCCGTCGCCCGTGCCGCAAAAATGAGCTCGGGACTTTGTGCAAGAGGCGCCGCGCCTCCGGCCGTTGCGCGAAACGGGATGGTGACGCGGTGTTCGCCTTCCTCGACGAGCATGGGGCTGTTGAGGCGCAATTCCGCGCGGTGTCCGGCAAGATCGGTGGCGGTGATCACGAGGTCGAGCGGATGACCGGCCGGCAGCAGGGCTTCGCCGTTGCCGGTAACCGCCATCGCGTCGAGCGCGTCGGCAAGCGTGCGGGACAACCCGATGCCGCCAAAAGGTGGCTGGAACCAGCGGGCGCGGATGAGGCGAGATACCTTGCGCCGGACTTCGCCCCGCGTGCCGGGGGAAAGCCCCGCGTCGTCCAGTCCGTTGCCGGGCATGCGCAGCGCCAGCCAGACCACCGGCCAGGCCCAGAGTTTGGCCAGGCGTCCCCACGGACGCGCTTCGGGATCGACGAGCACGTCGCTGTCCGCGCAATCGAGCCAGAGTCGTGTCAGCGGATCGAGGCTCTGTCCGCCGAGCAGGGCCTGCGCCAGAAAGATCGCGTTGATCCCCCCCGCGCTCGATCCGGAAATGATGTCGGGCAAGAGCCGCAAGGCAAGCGCCCGTTCCTCGCCGATGGCGGCAAAGAGGCGCGTATAGATGTCGACCACGCCGGAAGGCGGAGTCTCACCGGCGTGCCAGGCCCGGCTGGCACGGGTGGCGTGCCAGATTTCCTTGGTCACGCCGTGCATGTAGACCGCCAGGCTGATCCCGCCCGAGCAGACCAAGGCCACGCGCAGCTCTTTTTGCCTCATCGCCCATGCATGACAGCTTGCAGGAGGTCTGGCCAGAGGCTCCTTGGGCGGGAAAGGGATGGGGGCGGACCGGTTCGGCGCCGAATCCGGATGATCGGACATAAAATCTGTAAACTTGGCCGACAATGATCAGGGCGATTGTCGCAAAGTTCGCCGATTTCCGTCACTTTTGACAACTCGCTCCCGGGGTGTGACTGTCAGATTTACCGACGCTTTACGCCTCCGGGATATGATCGGAGCAATTGCCTTGGACTGGAACGGACTTTTCGTGCCGGACGGGGTTTGGGAAGGGCATCCGTCTCGATGATCCGCTTGTTCAAGCATTACATCCCCAATGCCGTGATGTTGCTGGCGTTGTTCGACTTCGCCTTGCTGATCGTCTCGGGCGAGCTGGGGTGGGATTTGCGCGCCTGGCAGATCGGGATCGATCCGGGCGATTTCGGACAGCGTTGGGCGCCCGTGCTGACTTTCGCGGTGCTGGTGCAGCTGGCGATGATTTCGGTCGGGGTCTACGGCCCGGATTCGCTGCGATCGATGCGTTATGCGACCGCGCGCCTGCTCGTCGCGATCAGCCTTGGCATCATTGCTCTTTCGGTCGTCTATTTCGTCCTGCCCGGACACACCCTGTGGCGGTCGAACCTGCTTTACGCGATGTTCCTCTCGATGGTCCTCCTGGTCCTGGTGCGGGTACTGTTCGGCGGATTGCTGGGTACATCGGCCTTTCGGCGCCGGGTGCTGGTTCTGGGCGCGGGACATCGTGCGGATCGGCTGCGCAAGCTGGGCGAGCGTCCCGAAGCCGGGTTCGTCATCGTCGGCTATGTCGGCATGAGTGCCCAGCCACCGGAAATCGAGGAAGCGATCCATCGCGACGCCATTTCCAACCTTACGCGGCATGTCGAAAATCTCGGCGTGAGCGAAGTGGTTCTGGCTCTTGAAGAGCGCCGCAATGCCCTGCCGCTCAAGGATCTGTTGCGGATCAAGACCACCGGCGTTTTCGTGACCGAGTTCTCGACCTTTCTCGAACGCGAGACGGGGCGCGTCGATCTCGACACGGTCAATCCGAGCTGGCTGATCTTCTCCGACGGATTTTCCTCGGGCCGGATGGTGTCGAGCGCGATCAAGCGGCTTTTCGACATCGTCGCGAGCATGACGCTCCTGGTGGTCACGGCGCCGATCATCGCGATCTTTGCCGTGCTCGTGAAACTCGACAGCCGCGGTCCGGCCTTTTTCCGCCAGACCCGCGTCGGCCATTACGGCGAGACGTTTTCGCTGATCAAGTTGCGTTCGATGCGGGTCGATGCCGAAGCCAACGGCGCGCAATGGGCGGCCAAGCAGGATCCCCGCGTCACGCGCATAGGTCGCCTGATCCGCAAGCTGCGTATCGACGAACTGCCGCAGACCTGGACTGTCCTCAAAGGCGAGATGAGCTTTGTCGGGCCGCGTCCAGAACGCCCCGAATTCGTTTCCGATCTTGAAGAACAGCTGCCGTTCTATGCCGAGCGGCACATGGTCAAGCCCGGCATCACCGGTTGGGCGCAGATCAACTATCCTTATGGCGCGTCGATCGAGGATGCCCGGCATAAGCTCGAATTCGATCTCTATTATGCCAAGAACTACACCCCCTTCCTCGATCTCCTGATCCTGCTCCAGACCTTGCGGGTGGTGCTGTGGAACGAGGGCGCGCGGTAAGCGTTCAAAGGGAGGGGGCATGCGATCATGACACCGACATTGAACGCCGGCAGCTGGGCCGGGGTTGACGGATGGGTGTTCCTGCTTGCCGCTTTCGGGGCCATGCTGCTTGCGGTGTGGTTGCTCGACAGGCGGCGGCGGCGGCGCGGTTCGACCAGCCTGACGATGATCGTCGGGCTTTGCCTCAATGCGCTGTGGTGCTTGCTGCTCTCGGTCGACGGGCGTGGCGGACTTGTCGCGGGATTGGGGGAAGTCGCCCGCAATCTGGGCTGGCTGGTCGTCGTGCTCAACCTGTTCGCGCGCGACAATCGCGATGAAACGGTGGCGCCGGTGCGGCCGGTGCTGGCCGCGCTCGCTCTGGTCGAACTGTTCCAGATTGCCCTCGCCATCCTCTTCACGCGGTTCGGGAAGATCCCGGCCGCTGCGGAGATGATCGTCCAGCTTTCCGATCTCTTCCACTTGCTGATGACGACCGGCGCGCTGGTCCTGGTTCACAATCTTTACGTGGGGGCGGTTGCCGGACGGCGCGCGGCGGATCGCTGGAACTGCATGGCGCTGGCGCTGATCTGGGGCTATGACCTCAATTACTACACGATCGCCTATCTCGGCCATTCGGTCCCAGAGGATCTCGTCATGCTGCGGGGCCTTGCCCAAGGCGTGGCGGTGGTCCTGTTCGGACTGGGCGAGCGCAGTGGATCGCATGCGCGCTTTTCGCCTTCGCGGGCGGTGGCGTTCCAGTCGCTGGTCCTCCTGGTCATCGGCGTCTACCTGATCCTGATGGTCGGCGCGGCGCAGTCGGTGGCGTGGTTGGGCGGCAATGCCAGCGCGCTGGTCCAACTCGGCTTTGCCTTTGCAACGACGGTGGCGATTATCGCGGCGGTTCCGTCGAGCCGCCTGCGCCGCTGGCTCAACGTCGTTCTGGCCAAGCACTTCTTCCAGCATCGTTATGACTATCGCGCCGAATGGCTGCGCTTTACCCGCACCATCGGGCGGGCGGGGCCCAATGCCCAGCCGTTGCACGCGCGTCTGGTTCAGGCGGTTGCCGACATTACCGACAGCGCGCGCGGCCTGTTGCTGGTGCCGGGCGAGGGCGGCGATCTGGTTCTTGCCGCGCGCTGGCAATGGCCGACACTTGAAGTCCCTGCGAGCGCCCTGCCGCAGGATGCAGTCGCCTTTCTCGAACGGCGCGGGTTCATCGTCGATCTCGACCAGATCCGGGCGGGCACCGATTTCGAAGGGGAAGCGGCCATCGTTCCGGGCTGGATGATTGCCGAAGAGGCGATCTGGGTCTTGGTGCCGCTGATCCATTTCGACCGGCTCGTCGGTCTTGTCGTGCTGGGGCGTCCCTCTGTCGCACGCGAACTCGACTGGGAGGATTTCGACCTCCTGCGCGTGGTCGGGCAGCAGCTTGCAAGCTATCTTGCCGAACACGGCAGTCAGGTCGCCCTGCTCGAGGCGAGCCGGTTCGACGAATTCAACCGGCGCATGGCCTTCGTCATGCACGACATCAAGAACCTGGCCAGCCAGCTTGCCCTGCTGGCCCGCAATGCCGAACGTCATGCCGACAATCCGGCCTTTCGCAGCGACATGCTGGTGACGCTCCGCAATGCTGCCGACAAGCTCAATGCCCTGATCGCGCGCCTGTCTCGCTATGGTTCGGGGACGGTGCAGGCGATTGAGCAGATCGATGCGGCCGACGTGATCCGGGGGATCGCCCACCGCGCCAATGCTGCCCTGGGGCGCGATCAGGTCCTTGCCGCCGATGTCCGCCCCTGCCGCATCCTCGCCGGTCGCGAGCCGCTCGAACAAGTGCTCAGCCATCTGGTCCAGAATGCGCTCGATGCTACCGACAACGGTCTTGGCGTCGTGCTCAATACGCGGGTCGATGGTGCCGAAGGGGTCATCGAAGTGATCGACAGCGGTTGCGGCATGAGCGCCGATTTCGTCCGCAATCGCCTGTTCACGCCGTTCGTGTCGACCAAGTCCGGCGGGTTCGGCATCGGAGCTTTCGAAGCGCGCGAGCTGGTGAAAGCCATGCGCGGAAAGCTCGAAGTCGAAAGCCGCGAAGGGCTCGGAAGCCGTTTCAGTGTCCGCCTGCCTTTGGCGCCATCCGAACCCGATACCTCCATTTCCTCCAGCCGGACTTCTCCGGAATCCCCGATGAAAGTTACCCGAGCATGACTTCCATTCATCCCAAGCTCCTCATCGTCGAGGACGATCCGGGCCTGCAGGCCCAGCTCAAATGGGCCTACGAGGATTTCGATGTCCTGCTCGCGGGGGATCGCCAGACTGCACTGACGCTGTTGCGTGCCGAAGAGCCGCCGGTGGTCACGCTCGATCTGGGGCTGCCGCCCGATCCCGACGGCGTCAGCGAGGGGTTTGCCCTCCTCGACGAGATCATGGCGCTCAAGCCCGATACCAAGGTGATCGTTGCCTCCGGCCACGGCGCGCGCGAATCCGCCCTGCGCGCCATTCAGCGGGGCGCCTATGACTTCTATGCCAAGCCGGTCGACATCGACGCGCTCGGACTGATCGTTCGCCGGGCGCTCCACGTTTACAAGCTAGAGCTCGAAAACCGCCTGCTGGCCGAGCGGGCCCCTGCCGATCATCGCGTTCTCGGACGGCTGCTGACCGCGGCGCCCGAAATGGTCAAGGTCGCCCGCACGATCGAGCGTGTGGCCAACACCAATGTCTCGGTCATGCTGCTCGGCGCCAGTGGGACGGGCAAGGAATTGCTCGCACGCGGGCTGCACGAGGCATCCTCTCGGGCCAAAGGGGCCTTCGTTGCGATCAATTGCGCGGCGATCCCGGAAAACCTGCTCGAAAGCGAATTGTTCGGACATGAAAAGGGTGCCTTCACCGGTGCGGTCAAGATGACCGAAGGCAAGATCGAACAGGCCGATGGCGGCACCCTGTTCCTCGATGAAGTCGGCGACATCCCCTTGCAATTGCAGGTCAAGCTCTTGCGCTTCTTGCAGGAGCGCACGATCGAGCGGATCGGCGGGCGGCGTTCGATCGAGGTCGATACCCGGATCGTTTGCGCCACGCACCAGAACCTTGACGCGATGATTGCGGACGGGCGCTTTCGTGAGGATCTCTACTACCGGCTCGCCGAAATCGTCGTGCGCATCCCTTCGCTTGCCGAACGAGCGGGCGATGCAGTGTTGTTGGCGCGGGCTTTTCTCACGCGCTTTGCGGCGGAGATGAACCCCCAGGTCCGTGGCTTTGGCCCCGATGCACTGGCGGCGATCGACGCGTGGGGCTGGCCGGGCAATGTCCGTGAACTGGAAAACCGGATCAAGCGGGCGGTCATCATGGCCGACGGCAAGCTGGTGACGGCAGCCGATCTCGATCTGGTCGAGCCGGGCGATACTGAGGAGCATTCGCTCAACCTGAAGTCCGCGCGCGAGGCGACCGACAAACGGATGATCCGCCATGCTCTGGCGCGCAGCGAAGGGAATATCAGCAATACCGCACGCTTGCTCGGGATCAGTCGGCCCACGCTCTATGACCTTATCAAGCAATACGATCTCCAGGGCTAGGCTGCTCGGTCGCCTCGGGCTCGGCCTTGCCGCCTGTGGCGCTGCCGCCATGGTAAGCGGCGGGGAGACGGCTGTCGAAAAGGCGCGGCACGATGCCGACGCGGCCTTTGTCCGGCGCGATCCGGTCGCGGCGGAGCTCTTGCTGCGGAATGCGATCAAGCAGACCCATGCCGCGGACGCCCTGCGCGCGTGGCTGGCCGAGGCTCTGTTCTTTCAGGGGGACCGGGACGGTGCGCGCAAGGTCTTGGCCGAGGGGGGCTTCACCCCTGACAGCGCGGGTCTTGGCTTGCGGGTGAAAGGGCAAGTCGCGCTGGCCGACGGCGACCTTGGAGGAGCCGGGGCAGCCTTCGATCAGGCCTTGCGCATCGTTCCTGACGATCCTGACTTGTGGGTCGCGATTGCCTCGTTGCGGTTTACCGGGGGTGAGCAGGAGCAGGCGATCGAAGCCTCGGAAAAGGCGGTCGTCCTCGATCCGAAGAATCCGCGCGCGCTGGCGCTGCGCGGCTTGCTGATCCGCGAACAATACGGTCTCGCCGCATCGTTGCCGTGGTTCGAGGCTGCGCTCAAGAACCATCCCGACGACCCGCCGTTGCTCGATGCCTATGCCTCGACGCTGGGCGATCTCGGACAGTATCGCGCGATGCTGATCGTCTGTCGCAAGCTTGCCGAGGTCGATCCCAAGAACCCTCGCCCCTTCCTGCTTCAGGCAGTTCTGGCCGCGCGGGCCGGACAGACGAACCTTGCCCGCTCGATCCTGCAACGCACGGGCACGACCTATCGCGATATGCCCGCTGCCATGCTGTTGTCGGGGGTTCTCGAGTATCAGGCCGGGAATTACGACAGTTCGGTCGGCGTGCTCGAACGTCTGGTGCGGATACAGCCGGACAACCGCACCGCTCGCCATGTGCTTGCGCGCGCTCTTGGGGCCAAAGGCGACTGGCGCCGTCTCGTCGACTTGTTCGATGGCGATGTCGCGGCGGGGCGTGGCGACGCGGACATGGCCGCGCTGGTGGGCAAGGCGTGGTTGCACCTTGGGCAACCGGGGCGGGGGCGGCCGATCCTTGCCCAGGCCTTGGCGCGAAAAGGGTCGCAAGTGGCGGTTCCGCTCGCTGCGGATGGCGAACTGTCGGTGCTGGCCTCGCGCTATGGCGACGATCCTGCCCATGCGGCCAATGCGGTACCCTATATCCGCGCCCTGATGGCGGCGCACCATCTCGACGAGGCGCAGGACATTGCCGACCGCTTGCGCGACGACAATGACGGCAATGCTGAAGTCAATCTTCTGGCCGGTGACGTGCGCATGATGCGGGGTGATGCTGCGGGAGCCTTGCTCGATTACACCAATGCCGCCGCGATCCGTTTCAACGAGGCGGTTCTGGTCCGCATGGATGCTGCCTTGCGCAGCGCCGGGCGCAAGAGCGATGCGGATGCGATGACCTCTCGTTTTCTGGGGCAGAACCCGTCGAGCGTGACGGCGATGACCTTGCTTGCGGCAAGCTGGGCCGAGGATCCCGCGCGCGCTTCGGATCTTGCCGCCTTGCGCAAGGCCATGCTGGCGCGGGGACAGGATATTCCGCTTTGACCTGATGCTCTCGTGCGCTACCCATTCAATCGTTCGATTAAAATGATGGGCTGCGCGGGAGAGAGGCATGGCCGGTGCGCTGGAAGGATTGACCGTCATTGAATTCGCCGGGATCGGCCCGGGGCCTTTTGCCTGCATGATGCTGGCCGATCACGGGGCACGGGTTATCCGGATCGAGCGCCCCGGCGTTGCGGGCAAAGTGGGGGACGGGGGAAATCGCGACATTCTCAATCGCAATCGCAAACGGCTGGTGCTCGACATGAAGGATCCCCGATCGCTGGCCCGGATCCGCGATCTCGTTCGCGATGCCGATGCTCTGGTCGAAGGCTTTCGCCCTGGCGTCATGGAGCGGCTGGGGCTGGGGCCTGAGGTTCTGCTCAAGGACAATCCGCGCCTTGTCTATGGCCGCATGACCGGTTGGGGACAGGACGGGCCGATGGCGGCGCGTGCTGGGCACGACATCAATTACATCGCGCTTTCAGGCGCGCTGCACACGTATGGACCCGCCGGTGAAAAGCCGGTCTTTCCGGTCAATGCCGTCGGCGATTTCGGCGGCGGCGGCATGATGATGGCATTCGGCATCATGGCGGCGGTCTTTTCGGCGCAGCGAACCGGCAAGGGGCAGGTGGTCGATTGCGCCATGGTCGATGGTGCGGCGATCCTGTCGGCGATGACCTGGAGCTTTTACGGCAACGGGCAATGGCGGGACCGGCGCGGTGTCAACCTGCTCGACGGCGGTACGCATTTCTATGACACGTACGAAACCGCCGACGGGAAATGGATTTCGGTCGGTTCGATCGAGCCGCAGTTTTATGCGCTGCTTCTGGAAAAGACCGGGTTTGCCGACGATCCCGCATTCGAGGTGCAGATGAACCCCGCCTTGTGGCCGGGGTTGAAGGCGCGGCTGGCGGCCTTGTTCCTGACCAGGACACGGGCGGAATGGTGCGCTGTGTTCGACGGGACCGATGCCTGCGTCGTTCCCGTCCTGAGCCTGAGCGAGGCGCCCGGTCATCCGCACAATGCCGCGCGCGGGACATTCGTCGAAGAGGACGGGATGGTCATGCCGGCGCCGGCGCCCCGGTTCTCGGAAACGCCGGCCGCAAAACCCCGGTTATAGGATCAGGCCGCCTCGCGCCGGTTCGCGCGGAGCGAGGACCAGAGCGAAACCCCGATCAGCGCCGCCCCGATCAGGCCAGTCACCGTTTCGGGCACTTCGACGCGGGGGGAAAGCAGCATGATCGTACCCAGCGCGACGATGGCCCAGAACGCTCCGTGTTCGAGATAGCGGTATTCGTTGAGCGTGCCCTGACGCACCAGCAACAGCGTGATCGAGCGGACGAACATCGCGCCGACCGACAGGCCGATGGCGATGATGACCATGTTGTTGGACAAGGCAAAGGCGCCGATCACCCCGTCGAAGCTGAACGATGCATCAAGCACGTTGAGGTAGATGAACCCGCCAAGTCCCGACTTCATGGCAAGGCCGGCTGCCCTGCGCGCTTCCTCGCGGGCCTCGAGCACGGTTCCGATCCCCTCGACCAGAACGAAGGCGACGATCCCGCCGATCCCGGCTTCTATGAATTCCAGCGCCTCGTGCGCGGGCAGGAAACGGGCGATCACCGACATGGCGACGAGCAGCAGGGCGATTTCGGCCGCGCGGATGGTGGCGATGGCAACCAGATGCCGTTCCAGCCAGCCGATCCAGTGCACCGTCTTTTCCGGATTGACGAAGTAGGTCATGCCGACCAGCGCGAGGAACGCGCCGCCAAAGCCGGAAATGGCAATATGCGCGCTGCTCACGATCTGTTCGTAGCGTGCCGGTTCGGTCAGCGAGAGCTTGAGCGCGTCGATCGGCCCGAGCCCCGCCGCCAGCGCGACGATCACCAGCGGAAAGAGAATGCGCATGCCGAACACCGCGAACAGCATGCCCCATGTGAGGAAGCGGCGCTGCCAGATGTCGTCCATTTCCGACAGGACGGCGGCATTGACCACCGCATTGTCGAACGAGAGCGAGATTTCGAGCACCGCCAGGACGATGACGACCCAGATCAGCCCCGCCGTGGCTCCGACCGATCCGGTCAGGAACCAGCCATAGGCAAGAGTGGCGAACAGCGCGGCAATGGTGAACAGCAGCGATCCGGTAAACTGGCGCAGCAAGATGAACTCCGGAAATGGAAAAGAGGACGGTCCGACCGTCAGCCTAGCTTGCTGCCGCGCGGTTGGTAAGTCTGTTCCTGTCCCGGAAACGTGCGTGCACGCACTTCGTCTGCATAACGCGCGGCTGCCGAGCCGATGGTTTCGGCGAGGTTTTCGTAAACCTTGACGAAACGGGGGACTCGTTCGAACACGCCGAGCATGTCCTCGGTCACCAGAACCTGCCCGTCGCAGCGGGCCGAGGCGCCGATGCCGATGGTCGGGCAGGAGACCGCTTCGGTGATCGCGACCGCGACGGGCTCGACCACCCCCTCGATCACGATGGCAAAGGCGCCCGCCTGTTCGAGTGCCCGGGCATCGCCCAGGATCTTTGCGGCTTCGGCTTCGCTGCGGCCGCGCGCGCCATAGCCGCCCAGCACGTTGACGGCCTGTGGCGTAAGGCCGACATGGCCCATGACCGGAATGCCCCGGCGAACGAGGAAATCGACCGTTTCGGCCATGGCTTCGCCGCCTTCGAGCTTGATCGCGGCGCAACCGGTTTCCTTCATCACCCGCGCCGCGCTTGCAAAGGCCGCTTCGGGCGAGCCTTCATACGTGCCGAACGGCATGTCGACGATGACGGCGGCGTGATAGCTGCCGCGAACGACCGCAGCGCCATGGGCGATCATCATGTCGAGCGTGACCGGCACGCTCGAGGGCAGGCCATAGATGACCTGTCCTAGCGAATCCCCGACCAGCAGCAGGTCGCAATGCGCGTCGAGCAATTGCGCCTGACGCGCGGTATAGGCGGTCAGCATCACGATCGGCTCGGCCGTCGTTCCGTCCACTTTGCGTTGGCGGATCGCGGGAACGGTCAACCGCTTCATCGGCGCCGGAGTGGGGTGCGCACGACTGGTCGATGTATCGAGCTGATAGGTGGTGGACATGACGCAGCCTTCTCCCGGTTGTTTGCCGCGACGTAAAACGGGCGTCGCTTGCGGGCAAGTCCGACCCGAGTGTATCCCCGAATGTACCTTTGTCGGGACGAAGATCGGTGGATCGCCTCCAAAAAGCACTTTTCCGCGGGCGACCATGCCGCTAGCGTCGATCGCCATAACCTGGTTTCCGTTGCAACCGGGCTCGCGCCAAGTACGCTGAGGTGGGGCGTTTTGCGTTCCGCAGGGGGGCTTGCGACGGACCAAGGCAGGAGAATTCAATGTTCGGTCGCGTCAAATCACTCGACGCCATTCTTGCCACTGCCGAGAAGAAATCGCTGCATCGTTCTCTCGGCGCCTTTCAGCTCACCATGCTCGGGGTGGGTGCCGTCATCGGCACCGGGATCTTCGTGCTGACCGCCGAAGCCGCGCAAAAGGCTGGGCCGGGCATGATGCTCAGCTTCGTCATCGCCGGTTTCGTCTGCGCGGTCGCGGCCCTGTGCTATGCTGAAATGGCCTCGATGGTGCCGGTTTCGGGTTCGGCCTATACCTACAGCTATGCCGTCATGGGCGAGCTGATCGCATGGATGGTCGGCTGGGCTCTTATCCTTGAATACGCGATCGCGGCAGGCGCGGTTTCGGTCGGATGGTCCGGCTATATGGTCGGTTTCATCCAGAACTCGTTCCATATAACCGTCCCGCTCGAATTCGTGCGCGGGCCGTTCGACGGCGGGATCATCAATCTTCCGGCCATGGCGATTTCCGGGATCATCACCGTGCTGCTGGTTCTGGGCACCAAGGAAAGCGCCACGGTCAACGCGGTTCTGGTCGCGATCAAGATCGGTGCGCTGTCGCTTTTCGTCGCGCTGACCATTCCGGTCATCCGCAGCGGGCAGTTCACGCCTTTCGCACCGCTCGGTTTTTCCGGGATTTCCGGGGCGGCTGCGTCGATCTTCTTTGCCTATGTCGGTTTCGACGCGGTCTCGACGGCGGCCGAGGAAACAACCAATCCCCAACGCAACATGCCGATCGGCCTGATCGGCAGCCTTGCGATCTGTACCGTGTTCTACATGCTGGTCGCGGCCGGGGTGATCGGGACCGTCGGCGCCCAACCGGTCTTTGGCGCGGGTCATGTCGCGCTCGATCCGGGCACGCCCGAATTGTCGCGGGCCTGCTCGCTCATCCATGACAACGCGGTCGTCTGTTCCAAGGAGGCGCTCGCCTGGACCTTGCGCGAAGTGGGCTATCCCTTCGTCGGCTGGCTGGTCGGCGCGGCGGCCATTCTGGCGCTGCCCTCGGTCATCCTGATGATGATGTTCGGCCAGACCCGCATCTTCTTCGTGATGAGCCGCGACGGCCTCCTGCCGGAATTCTTTTCCAAGGTTCATCCCAAGTTCCACACGCCCCACGTCATCACCGTGCTGACGGGGCTCTTCGTCGCGTTGTTCTCGGCGTTCTTCCCGGTCGGCCTGCTGGCCGACGTGTCGAACTCGGGCACGCTGTTCGCTTTCGCTGCGGTTTCGATTGCGGTGCTGGTGCTGCGCCGGACGGACCCTTCGCGTCGCCGTCCGTTCCGCACGCCTGCGGTGTGGGTGATTGCGCCGATTTCGATCCTGGGCTGCCTCTATCTTTTCATCAGCCTGTCGCAGGCGACGATGATGCTGTTCGTCGGCTGGGCCGCAGCCGGCCTCGTGGTCTATTACGGCTATAGCCGCAATCGCAGCCATGTGGGGCGCGGGCTGGTCGAACTGCACGAAGGCGACAGCGACGTGCCGCCGTCCTCGGTGCCGCCGATCGCCTGAGGTTCATCGGCAGCAGGCTAAAAAAGGCCGGGAAACGCGACGGGCGTTTCCCGGCCTTTTTTGCATTCAACTGTAGCGGTGGCGGGCGTAGATGACGAAACCGACTGGTGCGTGCGTGAAATGCAGGACCGGCAGGTGTTCGGGACCACTGTTGTCCACGGTCGGATAGGCCGTTGCCGGGTCGATATATTCCCCGCGCAGTTCGATCGGCATGCCTTCGGCAAGGTCGGGAATCGCCTCGGCAAGCCCGTCCTCGTCGCCGAAACGGATGGCGACGAACATGCGCGCGCCGATCTGCGGGGCTTTGTCGGCGGGCAACCCGGCAAAGGCGATCAGACGGGTGACGATGACGATCAGGTGCTGGTGCTGGGCGCCGTGGTGATGCTCGTTGCCGGGCAGGACGTGCGCGATTACGGCATCGACATGGGCCAGGGGCGCACCGAGCGAGCCGCGAAACGCGTGATGGGCCAGGGGCGCTGCGGCATTCGATGACGGTGGCTGGACGTCCGGACTCATGCAGGGTGATTGGCTGATCGGGGTGGGGGAAGGCAAGGGGGCATGCTCTTGCACACGGGGTGGGATGGAACATAATAAGAACGAATGAAGTGATTCGCGATTTGCGCGGATCAGGACACGAGCGCCGATGACTCCAGTTTCGCTTCCCAGGATCGATCGTTCCGCGCATTGGCAGCCGGGGCTGGGCGATGCCTGTCGCCATGTCGAGATTTTCGCGTCCGCCGACGAGGCGAGCGGGGCTGGACTGGCTCTGGCTTTCGCTCTCGATGCGGCGCGGGAAAGCGCCGATCATCGGCCCTGGCTGTGGGTCCAGGACAAAACCGCGATTCGCCTTTCCGGGCGTCCCTATCGTCCCGGCCTTCCCGAAGGCTTGCGCCATCGCCTGTTGCATGTCGCGGCGGACCGGCCCGAGGATGCACTTTTTGCGCTTGAGGAAGGGCTGCGGTGTCGCGACCTTGCCTTTGTCATCGGCGAGATTGCGGGCAACCCGACATCTCTCGATTTTACGGCGTCGCGACGGCTTAGCCTGGCTGCGGAAAAGCATGGGGTACCGCTTTGGCTGGTGCGGCTGTCGGCCCGGCATGATCTGGGATCGGCCCGGATGCGATGGGACGTCGACAGCGTTTCAAGCCCGCCGCCGCGCTGGAACCGGGACGCTCCGGGTGCGCCCTGCTGGCGTGCCCGGCTTTTCCGCGCGCATACCTTCCAACCCGGACAATGGGTGCTCGGCCATGATGGAGAGGCGAACCGGCTTGTCGCAGTCAGGGCAGTCGCAGTCAGGGCAGGAGAAGACGAAGGCGCCTGCACATCGGGAGCCGCCGCCGCGCCGGATCATGGCGATCTGGTGCAGGGCGCTGGCGATCGACCGCTGGAGGCTGAACCACGCCGGGCCTGAAAACGCGAAAGCCGGGACGAACGATCATGGCGAGGCTCCGATCGTCCTGGTCGGAGAGACTGCCCACGGACCGCGCATCGCGGCGGCGTCACGGGCAGCCATGGCGGCGGGCGCGCAACCGGGCATGTTGCTGGCCGACGCGCGCGCCTTGTGCCCGCACCTTGTCGTGCATCCGTCCGATCCGCCCGGCGACCGCGCCTTTCTGGAAAACCTGGCTCTCTGGGCACAACGCTGGGGGCCGTGGAGCGCGCTTGACCTGCCCGATGGCCTTGTCGTCGATGTCACGGGGGTGGCGCATCTGTTTGGAGGAGAAGCGGCGCTGTTGGCCGACGCGGCGGCGTCCTTTGCGGGACGCGGGCTGACCGTGCGTCTGGCGGTTGCGCCTACGGCGGGGGCCGCCTGGGGACTGGCGCATTACGGGCCGGATCGAACCAGTCTTTCTGCCGATGCCGGAGTGTTGAAAGGGCTGGCCCCTTTGCCGGTGGCGGCCTTGCGGCTGGATGCCGATGTCGTGCTGCTACTCGAACGGCTGGGATTGAAACGGATCGGCGACCTTGCCGAAATCGGGCGTGCGGCGCTGGCACGACGGTTTCGCGACCGCCGTTCTCCTGCGGCCAACCCGTTGATGCGGCTCGATCAGTTGCTGGGACGGATGCCCGAGCCGATCCTGCCGGTTCTGGCCGCTCCCTTGCCGATGGTGCAGCAACGGTTGATGGAGCCGGTGCGGCATCGCGCCTTGCTCGATCGGGTGGTAGAGGATCTGGCCTGCGCACTGGTCCGCAGGCTGGAGGAACAGGGGCAGGGGGCTAGGCGTCTCGATCTCGCCTTGTGGAAAGTCGATGGCGATGTGCTGTTCCGTCGGCTCGAACTGGCTGCTCCCACGCGAGATCCGGCTCATATGACGCGGCTTTTTGCCGGGAAGCTCGACGATCTCGATGCCGGGTTCGGGATCGAGCTGGTGCGCCTTGCTGCGCCATGGGCCGAACCGCTGGCGCTGACCCAGTCCGATCTCGATGCCGCTGCCCAAACGCATGGGACCAGCCTTGCCGCCTGTATCGACCGGCTGAGCATGAGGCTGGGCGCAGAGGCAGTGCGTACACCCGTGCCCCATGCCAGCCACATGCCCGAACGGGCCCAGCGCTGGGCCCCGCCACTCGGAAACGTCGCGCTGCAGGAAGGGCTGGAGAAGGGTATCGTGCCGTCCGGTCGCCCGCTCAAGCTGCTCGACCGGGCCGAGCCGATCGCGGTGATCTATGAGGCACCCGACGGTTTGCCCCGCCTGTTCCGTTGGCGGGGACACGTTCACGAGATCGCCCGAGCCGAAGGGCCCGAACGGATCGCGCCCGAATGGTGGCGGGAAAAGGGTGGCGCACGCCTGCGCGACTATTACCGGATCGAGGACAGCGCCGGACGTCGCTATTGGATCTATCGTCGCGGACTGCCCGGGGATGGTCGCGGCGGCGCGCCCGAATGGTTCCTGCAAGGACTGTGTGCCTGAGCGGGATGGACCCGCTTGGTATAGCGGGCAGGATCATGGGCCGTGTCTTTAAGGAGATTCCCTGAGGACGGGTTTCATGCCGTGCCAATCGTCGTCATGGCAGAACGGAGAAAGGGGACACAGTCAGGGCTGGAAAGCGAAGGAGCCTTCCATGACGACGATTTCCGGCACGACCAGCGCCATCGGTGCCTTGACCAGCTATTACCGCTCGCTCACCACGGGAACTTCGACCGGCTCGGCATCCTCGGATGCCACGGCATCGACCGGGACGACATCGAACAGTTCGACGCTCGATAGCGGCCTGATTTCCCTGATCGAGGGGGCGGCGAGCAGCACGACTTCGGCCGATTCGATTTCAACCTTGCTCGGCACCAGCAGCACCGACACCTTGTCGAGCCTGCTTGGCCTTTCGGGCAGTACGACATCGAGCAGCCTGTCGAGCTTTGGCACGACCAATTCGCTCCTGACCGCAGTCAGCGCCCTTGCCGGCGGTACGACGACGAGTACCACGTCTTCAGGCACCACGACATCGGGCACCACCACGCAGCAGCAGAAGATCCTGAGCCTGCTGTCGGATGCCTATGCGGGCGAACAGCAGAACCTGATTTCCCTCCTGCTCTGAAGCGCTGCGGGCGCAGGGGGGCGTTTTTTCCTGAAATGTCCGGTCCGTCCATGCCTTGCCCCATTGGGCATTGGCATTGGGCAGGATTGGAACATATAAGGAACAAATGGCGCAACTGACGACGCTCGAAAAACTGGCGATTCTGGCCGATGCGGCGAAATACGATGCCTCGTGCGCGTCATCGGGCACGACCCGACGCGACAGTCGCGGGGGCAAGGGGATCGGATCGACGCAAGGCATGGGGATATGCCATGCCTATGCCCCCGATGGGCGCTGTATTTCCCTGCTCAAGGTCCTGTTGACCAACCATTGCATTTTCGATTGCCACTATTGCGTCAATCGCAAGAGTTCGAACGTTCGCCGTGCCCGCTTTTCGCCGCAGGAAGTGGCCGACCTGACGCTCGCGTTCTATCGCCGCAATTATATCGAGGGCCTGTTCCTGTCCTCGGGGATCGTCAAAAGCTCCAGCCACACGATGGAGCAGATGATCGAGACTGCGCGTATCTTGCGCGAGGAACATGGCTTTCGCGGCTATATCCATCTCAAGACCATTCCCGAAGCCGATCCCGAACTGGTCCGCCGTGCCGGGCTTCATGCCGATCGTGTCTCTATCAATGTCGAATTGCCGACCGAGGCTGGACTGGCGCGGCTGGCGCCGGACAAGTCGGCCCCGCGCATCGAAGGAGCCATGGGCTTGATGCAGGGTGCGCTTCTCGAAGGTCGCGATGCGCGCCGACGGTTCCGCCATGCGCCCCGCTTTGCGCCGGGCGGACAATCGACACAGATGATTGTCGGGGCCGATGCGGCCAGCGATGCCGACATCATCACCCGGGCGAGCACGCTTTACGACCGCTTCGCCCTGCGCCGGGTCTATTATTCGGCATTCAGCCCGATCCCCGATGCCAGTGCCGTCCTGCCGCTGCGGCGTCCGCCGTTGATGCGCGAACATCGCCTCTATCAATCGGACTGGCTCATGCGCTTTTACGGCTATGCGCCCGATGAAGTGCGCGCGGCAGCCGATCCTGCGGGCATGTTGCCGCTCGACATCGATCCCAAGCTCGCCTTTGCCTTGCGCTTTCGCGAGCAGTTCCCGGTCGATGTCAATCGTGCGCCTCGCGATCTCCTGTTGCGGGTGCCGGGATTGGGCGTGCGCGCGGTTCAACAGATCCTCTCCGCGCGGCGGCAACGGCGCTTGCGGCTGGAGGATCTCGCTCGCCTGACGGTATCGCTGACCAAGGTCCGCCCGTTCATCGTCGCGGCCGACTGGCGCCCGGTCCTGCTGACCGATCGGGCCGATTTGCGGCAGATCGTCGCGCCACCGGTCGGTGAACAGCTTGAACTGTTCGGGCCATGAACGTCTCGGGACCGGCGCGGACTGTCTTTCTGGCTGCGCAAGATGATTTCGGCTTGTGGCGGGATGCGGCCAGGGGATTGATCCAGGCCGGGATCGCGCCCGACCATGTTATCTGGCGCTTGCCGGGCGAGCATGTCGGCGATCTTTTTGCGGGCAGTTCCGTATCGGAAGCTGGGGACGCCCTGCCGCAGGTGGCGGTCGATGCGCCGTCGCCGCGTGTCTCGCGTGCCTTTCTCGATCATGCCGCCCGCGCGGTGCTCCATGCCGATCCGGGGCGGTTCGACCTGCTCTATCGCCTGCTCTGGCGGCTTCAGTCCGCACCCCGGCTGATGGAGGATCGCGCCGATCCCGACGTACGGCGGATCGATGGTCTTGCCCGCGCGGTCGGACGCGACATCCACAAGATGCGCGCGTTCGTGCGTTTTCGCGAAGTCGCCGATGCGCAAGGTAGCAATCACTACGTCGCCTGGTTCGAACCGGCGCACCATATCCTCAAGGCCAATGCCGCCTTTTTCGTGCGCCGTTTCACGACGATGCGGTGGTCGATCCTGACGCCGCTCGGTGCCTTGCACTGGGATGGCGAAACCTTGCGCGAAGGACCTCCCGCGCAACGGGCCGATGCTCCCGGCGCAGATCCGGCCGAAGACCTTTGGCGCACCTATTATGCCGCAATCTTCAATCCCGCCCGGCTCAAGGTTGGTGCCATGGTCAAGGAAATGCCGCGTCGGTACTGGAAGAATTTGCCCGAGGCAGCACTCATTCCCGAACTCGTCGCCACGGCACAGGCACGCGAGGCGGCGATGGTGGCGCTGGGGGGAAACGATGCGCCTCCCGCTCCGGAAACCCTGGCCGATCTAGAAGCGGCCGTCGGTGCTTGTCGGCGCTGTGCCATCGGTTGCAACGGCACCCGCGCGGTGGCGGGCGAGGGACCCGATCGCGCGCGGGTGATGATCGTGGGCGAGCAGCCGGGCGATTGCGAAGAACGCGACGGGCGTCCTTTCATCGGCCCTGCCGGACAAGTCCTGCGATCCTGTGCCGATGCGGCGGGGCTCGATCTGGCCTCCGTACGCCTGACCAATGCGGTCCGGCATTTCCGTTTCGTCGCACGCGGCAAGGTCCGGCTGCATCAAAATCCTTCGGCGCGCGAAATCGACACCTGCCGCTGGTGGCTCGATGCCGAACGCAGGATCGTAGCGCCCCGGCTGGTGCTGGCTCTGGGGGCAAGTGCGGCACGGGCAGTGCTGGGGCGCACGGTCGCGGTACAAAAGGAGCGTGGGGTTTTCCTGCCGCTCGACGATGGGGCGGATCTGCTGATCACGGCTCATCCCAGCTATCTCCTGCGTCTGGGGGACAAGGCGCGCGCAGAGGAAGAGCGGCGCTTTACCGCCGACCTTGCCATGCTGGCGCGTCGGATCGCGGGGTAGTCATGCCCGACGCGCCTTCCACTCCCGATCGTCGTCATATCGATGCCGATCCCGGCCTTGCCGCTCCGCCGCGCGCGGAGTTCGTCGAACTCGGGCTGATGAGTTGTTTCTCGTTCCTGCGCGGGGCGTCGGATGCGGTCGATCTGGCGCTGACGGCACGGCGACTGGGGTATGACGCCATCGGCATTGCCGACGCCAACAGCATGGCCGGAGTGGTGCGTCTTCATGGCGAGGCGCGCGCCCTGCATCTGCGGCCGGTGATCGGATGCCGGATCGAAACGGTCGAGGGCCTGTCCTTCCTCGCCTATCCGCGCGACCGGGCTGCCTATGGGCGCTTGTGCCGTCTCATTTCGCTCGGGCGCATGGAGACGCCCGACGGCGAGTGGCAGGACAAGGGGCGTTGCCAGATCACGCTGCCGATGTTGTCCGATCAAGGGGAGGGCATTGCGCTTGTGCTGGTCCCCCCACGCGAACTCGACACGCAATTGACGATCCCGGTTGCCAGCAACGTCGTCGCTCTGGGAGAGAGCCGGGCGCCCTCCCTGATGCCTTTGTCCGCATCGTTTCCCGATCTTGTGCCCAGACTTGTCCACATCCTGCCGGGGATGCGCCACATCGCCGCCTGCTACCTTCATCGCGGGGATGACGTCGCGCGGATCAATGCGCTCGATGCCCTGACCCGGGCGAATGGGCTGGAATTGCTGGCAACCAACGACGTGCTCTATCACGAAGCGGCGCGGCGTCCCCTGCATGACGTCATGACGGCCATTCGTCATCGCACCACGGTCGCGGCGGCCGGGCATCTGCTCGAAGCCCATGGGGAACGCCATCTCAAGTCTCCGCAGGAAATGCAGCGCCTGTTCGATCGCTGGCCCCATGCGATCTCGGCGGCCCGGACATTGGCGGATGCCTGCACCTTTTCGCTCGATGATTTGCGGTACGAATATCCGGAGGAAATCTGTCCGGAGGGGTGTGATCCGCAAGACTGGCTGGAGGAACGGACCTGGAGCGGGGCGGCGTGGCGCTATCCCGAAGGGGTTCCCGAAAGCGTCGCAGCCACGTTGCGGCGCGAACTGGCCTTGATCGGAAAGCTGCAACTGGCCACCTATTTCCTGACCATCAAGGACATCGTCGATTTCGCCCGCGGACAGGAACCGCCGATCCTGTGTCAGGGGCGCGGGTCGGCGGCCAATTCGGCGGTGTGCTATTGCCTTGGCATCACGGCCGTCGATCCGGCCAAGCACGCCCTGCTGTTCGACCGTTTCATTTCCGAAGAGCGCAAGGAGCCACCCGATATCGACGTCGATTTCGAACACGAACGACGCGAGGAAGTGATCCAGTACATCTATCGCCGCTATGGGCGCCGACGCGCGGGGCTTTGCGCGACCGTCATCCATTATCGCCCGCGCATGGCCATCCGCGAAGTGGGCAGGGCGATGGGGTTGACCGATGACGTCACCGGCGCGCTTGCCCGGACGGTCTGGGGCAGTTGGGGCAGCGGCCTTGCCGAACGGAACGTGGCGCAGGCCGGGTTCGACCTCGGCGATCCCCATTTGCGCCGCGTCTTGCGCCTTGCCGAACAGATGATCGGAATGCCCCGGCATCTGTCGCAACATGTCGGGGGCTTCATCCTGACGCAGGGGCCTTTGGTCGAGACGGTCCCGATCGGCAATGGCGCCATGCCCGAACGCAGCTTCATCGAGTGGGACAAGGACGACATCGACGCGCTCGGCATTCTGAAAGTCGACGTGCTGGCTCTGGGCATGTTGACGTGCATCCGCAAATGCCTCGACCTGCTCGAAGCGCATCACGGTCGCCCGCTCACGCTGGCCACCATCCCGCGCGAGGATCAGGCCGTTTACGACATGCTGTGCCGGGGGGATTCACTCGGGGTTTTTCAGGTCGAAAGCCGGGCGCAGATGAACATGTTGCCCCGCTTGCGCCCGCAGGAATTCTACGATCTGGTCGTACAGGTCGCGATCGTGCGGCCAGGCCCCATTCAGGGGGACATGGTCCATCCTTATCTCAAACGGCGGCGCGGTGTCGAAACGGTGTCGATTCCCGCGCCCGATCCCCGTCATGGACCGCCCGATGAACTGACCTCGATTCTCAAGCGCACGTACGGCGTGCCGATTTTTCAGGAACAGGCGATGAAGATCGCGCTGGACGCAGCCAAGTTCGACAGCGGCGAAGCCAATCGCCTGCGCAAGGCCATGGCGACGTTCCGCAGCCGGGGCATGGTTCACGAGCTTGAGGAACTGATGGTCGGGCGCATGATCGCGCGCGGCTACGATCCCGAATTCGCCACGCGTTGTTTCAATCAGATCAAGGGGTTCGGCGAATATGGCTTTCCCGAAAGCCACGCGGCGAGCTTTGCCTTGCTGGTCTATGTGTCGAGCTGGCTCAAATGCCATTACCCTGCGGTCTTTGCCTGCGGATTGCTCAATTCACAGCCGATGGGGTTCTATGCTCCGGCTCAGATCGTGCGCGACGCGCGCGACCATGGCGTCACCGTGCTGCCGGTCGATATCAATCACAGCGAATGGGATTGCACGCTCGAACAGGAGGGCGCAGCCTTGCGGCTCGGGTTCCGGCAGGTCGACGGCCTGGCCGAGCATCGGGTCGCGGCCCTGATCGCCGCGCGCCAGCATGAAGGCGCTTATGTCGATCTCGCCGATGTGAAGGCACGTTCGGGCCAGCCTCCGGCGATCATCGAGCGACTGGCGGCGGCGGATGCCTTCGGCTCGCTCGGGCTGTCCCGGCGTGAAGCCTTGTGGCAGGCGCGCAGCCTGATCGCGGCGCCCGAACTGCCGTTGTTTGCTGCAATGGGCGCCAGGGGGGAAGGGGCCGAAGCAGTGCAGGCGCGGCTTCCGGTCATGCCGCTCGCCGAGGAAGTCGTTGCCGATTACCAGACACAGCGTCTCTCGCTCAAGGCGCATCCCATGGCGTTCTTGCGACCCGGTCTTGCCGAGCGTGGTTTCCTGCGTTCCTGCGACCTGCGCAATCGCAAGACGCGATCGATGGTCCATGTCGCGGGACTGGTGCTGGTCCGTCAGCAACCGGGCAGTGCCAAGGGAGTCTGCTTCATCACGCTGGAGGATGAAACCGGGGTCATCAATCTGGTGATCTGGCCCGATCTCAAGGAGAAACAGCGCAAGACGGTCATGGGCGCGCGGTTGATGGAAGTGCGCGGACGGGTCGAATACGACGACGAAGTGATCCATGTCATCGCCGCGCACATGACCGATATCAGCCATGAACTGATCCGCCTGTCGGATGATCCTGTCGATCCGGCTCGTCCTGTGCCAGCTCCTGCTTCCGCGCATCCGCGCAATGTCCGGATCATCCCGAAATCACGCGATTTTCATTGATTGCAGAGAGGCGGTTCAGGCGCGCAGGCGTTCGATCCCTTGCGCCAGGACGACGTAGAGCTTGCCCATGTCCGAGGAAAGCAGCGTCACCCCCAGCGCATTGCCGTCACGGGTCGACAGCAACTGCCGCAGCATGGATTCGAAATCGTGGATGTAGCGGTTCACATGCGTCCGGAAATCGGCGTCGTTTTCGTAATGCTGCTGCACGAGACGCGCTTCGCTGTTTTCCAGCAGCGACACTGCGCGGCGGGTGAAAATGCCGCGTTCGCCGCGCAGATACGACGCCCATGCGCTTTCCGACACTTCCTGCGACAGGATGCGGGTGATGTCGATCGCGGTCGAATTGAGGCTTTCGGTGATGATCGCCGTGCGCCGGGCAAAGTCGCTGTCGACTTTCTCCTCTGCCTTTTCGCGCGCGCGGCTGACCCGGTTTTCGAGATTGCCCGCCAGTTCGTCGATCTTGGCGAGCTGGTCGCGCAATTGCACGGCGGTTTCGCGCGCCGAGCTGGCGGCATTGTCGATCGCTTCCTCGAGCCGGGCGATCATTTGCGCTCCGCGACCCTGGATCGCGCGGGCGAGCGCCGTGCTGGTTTCCTCACCCAGACGATCGGCCATGGCGCTGATTTCTGAGGCGGTTTTGGACGAAAGATCGCTTCCGGTGCGGACGGCGGCGGTTTCCAGTTCGGCAATCGCCCCGGCAAGACGCCGTTCGATGCTGCCGGTGACCAGATCGCTTTCGGTCTGGGTCGCGCGCAAGGCATCGCGCAGGCCGGACAGGCGTTGTTCCTGTTCGTCGGCACGGGCCAGCAGGGTTTCGTTGGTGCGCACGATTTCGGCAAATAGCACGCCCAGTCGGTCCTGTGTCGTGCCGACGTCTCCCGCCAGTGTCCGCCCGGCGTCTCCCGCTTCGCGCAAAGTGTCGCGCAGGGCGACGACGCGGCCTTCGACTTCTCCCAGCCCGGCCGAGGCACTGCGGAGAGCTTCGGGCAATTGGGTACGGGTGTGTTCGCCCGCCGCCTCGATCAGTTCGAGCAGGCGCACCGCGCCATCGGTCAGCGAAGTGACCGTGCGGTCGGTTCCGTTCAAGGCCTCGCGCGTGCCGTTGAGGCGGGCATTGAGCGTTGAAACCGCAGCATCGACAATCGCTGCCGTGCGCGATCCTTCTTCGCTCGAACTCGAAATGACCGACGCTAACCCATTGATTCGCGTGACAAGAACGTCGCAAGTGCGCGCCAGCGTCTCGATGTTCTCGATCTGGCGTTCGTGCTGTTCCTCGATACTGGCATCGACGACGGCAAGGCGCGCATCGAGCGTTTCGGCAACGTCGGCTGCTGCTGCGGCAAGAGCGGCACGCCTTTGGCCGATGGCGGTGTCGAGCGTTTCGAGTTGCGAGCGAAACGCCTCGGCCATCGAGGCCATGGTCGTTGCCAGGGCTTCGCGCCGGGTGCCCATGGCCGCGTCGATATGCCCGGCTTCTTCGGACAGCGTGCGGTTCAAGGCACGCACATCTTCTTCGAAACGGGTCAGGCGATGACGGGATGCGCTGACAAGGCTGTCGTGATCGCGCCCGACTTCGTCGATGGCAACGGTCAGCGCCGATGCCACGCGCCGCATTTCCCCCTCGAAGGTCGCGATGCGGCGGGACAGCGCGGCAATGCCGTCTTCCTCGGCGCTCACGATGACTTCGCGCTGGGCCGTGATTTCCCCGGCCAGGGTTTCGGCGCGGGTGCGCATGGCGGCCAATGCGGCCTGTTCTTCGGACTGGAGGCGATTGCGCAGGGAATCGAGCGACAATGTCACTTCGCGCAGGCGATCTTCACCCAGACGCCCGATACGGTCGCTGGCGTCGGCAAAGGCCGTCAACGCGGTTTCTACCTGCCGCTTCACTTCGTCGACCTTGCGCCCGCTGGCCACGCCAAAGTCGTTGAGGCGATTGAACCCGGCGATCAGGTCGTTGAGCTGAACGTCGGCAGTGCGTCCGCTGGTGGCGATCGCATTGGCAAGATCGCGCGCCGAAGCCGTTGCAGTTGGCATGTTGGAATTGATATTTTCGAAATTATCCAGCGCCTTGCCAAGCACGGTTCCGATGTTTTCGACTTCCCTTTGCTTGTCGGAAATGAGCGCTCTGAGTTCCCCGGCACTGGTCGTCAGCCGTTCGACCGTCGTGCGACCCAGTGCATCGAGGTCCTGCGACTGTGTCTCGATCAAGGCGTGGGCCTGCGCCAATTCGCGATTCATCGACGACAGGCGTTCCTCGAGCATGCGGCTGTCACGCGCGAGCGCAGTCGAAACCCGTGCATAGCGGCTCGCCTCGCGCCACGAGGTGCGGGTCAGCAGAAGAAGAACAAGAACGAGTACGACCGGCAGGGCCCAGGCGGCAATGAGGTCGGCAAGCGTCGCGGCATCGAACGATGCTGCGAAAAAGCGCCGCTTTCCAAAGGCGAACAGGATCGTCCAGCCCAGAATTGCAAGTCCGGCAGCGATTGGAATGATCCGTCCGAATCTCGGGACAGGCGCCACTTCGTAAGTCTCGTCTTCGCCGGTCTCATCTGTCGGTTCGAGCACCGGTTCAGGAAATGCCGGGGGGTTGGGAACAGACGTATCGGACGCGCGGGCCTCCGCGCTGTCGCGTGAGCCGCCGTCTAGCGCAACTATGCGAGGTACCCCGTTCATCCCCTGATCCTATCACGCTTTGCTCGCCCGATGTAACCCCGCCTTAACCGCCTTCGTCGTAATGGGATAGTCATGGCTCATCTTGGCGAAGCAATCGATGCCCATCTGGCGGTCGTCGTCGGCGACGATGCGGTGCTCCATGCCGATTTGCGCCGCGCCTTCCGCGAAAGCGCGCTCGGCATGGTCGACTTGCTCGAACGGGCGCGATGCGACGCGAACTGGGTCGTTGCAGCAGAGCGTCTGGAAAATCTGGCGGCCACCTTTCACGGGGACGAATTGCTTACGCTGGCCCGCCGGGCCGCTGCCGGAGCGCCGGGCGATCCGGCCATCTTGCGGGAAATTCGCGCGCTTTTGCGCGAGATCGAACCGTACGGCTGACTTTACCTTTTCCCGCAGCGCCTTACTATAAGCGCGACCGGTTCGCGACGGGCAGGCGCGGAACTTGTCAACAGCCCGCCTTGGCATGGCGGGGTGCGGTGCCTACGATAAGGGAACGGGATTGCAGTCCCGGTTTCGACAATTTTCCCGGGTTGGCAACTTGGGGCATGTGCCGTCGCGGCTCTCGACGGCCAAAGGGAGAACGGGATCCTTGCGGGTCGCTTTGCTGTCACTCACCGAAGCCGTCTCCGGCGAGCCGCATGGTTTGCGCGGCTATCTGACGATCGGCGGGCGCACGCTGGCGCGGCATCAGCTCGGGATCGCACTGGCATTCGGTTGCACCCGGGTTGTCGTCCTGACCGAAGGTCTCACCGGCGAAGTGCTCACGCTGCAACATGCAGCGGAAGAAGGCGGCGCACGCTTTCACGTCATCACCTCGGCACATGCGCTGTTGCCGCTGATTACCGCCGATGACGAACTGATCGTGCTGTCGGACGGTCTCTTCGCCTTGCCCGAAGTCGTGCTTTCCCATCTCTCCGATGGACCGGGCGTTCTTGCCCTGCCGGTCGAGGCAGGGGTTGCCGCCGGTTTCGAACGGATCGATATCAATCATGCCGCCGCCGGTGTCATGCGCTTGCCGGGACGGCTCATCGCCGGGCTCGGCGATCTGCCCTCGGACTGGAACGCGCATGCCGCGCTCCTGCGACTGGCGGTGCAGGCGCGCACGCCTATGCGGCAACTGCCTTCGGCTGTTCTCAACGACGGGCGCTGGGGACTGGTCCGCAGCGAGGACGAGGCTCATCGCGTCGAACCGGCATGGATCAGGCTTCATACCCGAAGCGCGCAGCAGCGCAGCCCGGGGGAATGGCTGGCGGCCAAGACCGTGCATATGGCAGGGCCCGCACTGCTTCACGCCGGGACGCGTCCCTGGTTGGTCGCCATGGGGGCGGTCGTGCTCCTGCTGCTTGCCGTGGGGGCCGGGTGGTTCGGGTGGTGCACGCCCGGTTTCGTGCTGCTCGGCATGGGATGGGTGGTGGCACAGGTCGCCACGCAGATTGCGGGAATCGAAACCGCATCCCTGCTGGCGCTGCGGGATCGCTCGCCCATTGGTCCTGCGTTTGCTTTCCTGATCGATGCGGCCTTCGTCACGCTGGCGGCGTGGCGCAGCGACATTGCGTCAGTCGCGGGCGTTTCTTTTGCCGCCACCTGGTTCGCGCCGGTCGTGCTGGTGATGCTTCTTCATCTTCTGCCGCGCGCTCTTCCCGAAGGTCGCTGGACATGGTGGTTGCAGGATCGCTTGCTGGCTGGGCTTGTCTGCGCGGCGGTGAGTGTGCTGCTTCCTTTCGATCTGGCGCTTCGCGCGGTGGTCGTCCTCTTGCTGGGCTGGGCGATCCTGATCGTTCCGCGTCGCACCGGATCGGCTAACGCCCCCTTAACCGGAAGCCGTTAGTTTCAACCTATGGTGCAGGCTGGCAATTTGGGGAACGGAAGTGACGGCGGGAGGGGAACGGCAAACCGTTCCCTTGCTCTTGCCGATCATGAGCTTGCGGCGAGTGTCGAGATGCTTGAGCGGCTTGTCGTGCTTGCCCCGGGACGCCTGCTCGATGATGAGACCGTGGCCCGGGTTCGCGCGCTTGCCCATGATGTCGCCCGACAGCTTGCCGGGATGGCGGGGCGGGCGGGCGATCCGCAGTTCCTGACCATGCTCGCGGGAATGGTGGCGGGCAATCGCGCGCTGTTGCTCCACTTTCACGCGCTCGCGCTCGAATGGCGTCAGGGCGAGGTGCTTGCGCGTTCGCGCGGGCTCGATCCGGTGCTGTCGCCGTTGTTGCGTCGTCGTCTCGATGCCGGGGCGATGGTTCCTGACGCAAGCGCCTTGCTGGCAGCCCAGGCGCGCACGGTCGAAGCCTTGCGGCGCATGCATTTGCCCCTTTCCGAATTGCCCGCCGATCTCCACCGGATGGCGATCGCGATCCTGCAAGGGGCATGTGCGGTCGCCGGCGATGATGGCAAAGTCGTCGCGATGGCGCCGATCACCCATGACGAGCATGGGACGCGTCTGGCTCTCGTGCGCCGGTTTCTCGATGGTCTCGGGGAAGAGATCACTTCGGCCTTGTGTCTTGGCGACGCGGGACTTGCGGTGTTCCTGACGGCTCTAGCCATCGCAGCCGGCCAACCGCGCGAGGTGGTGGCGATCGCCATGGCAGAGGACGATGCCTTGCGGCTTGCGCTGATCCTGCGTGCGGCGGGGCTCGAATCGGGCCAGGCCGCCGCCCAGTTGCTGATCCTGCGTCCCGAGGCGGATCCCGCTCTGGTTCAGGGGCCTCGCGACGCGCGGGACGCCGAAGGCAGGCTTGGTGAATGCGCGGCGCTTCATGCCGGGGCTGTCGAATGAGCGGGCATCCCCCGGTTCACGGCCGCTGCGACGGCAGCGACTGTCTGGTCGAGGCGGACGATCCACTGGCCGGACTGCAGATCCGGTGCGGCGGGAAAATGCCGGGGATGCTGGCCATCCCGGCCTTGCTGGCGCTGGTGCGCAAGGTGCGCCACGCCGGGATCGCGCAGGAATGTCGCCTTACCGCTTTCGATGAAGGCAAGCTGATCGCTTTCTTTGCCAGCGTCATCCCCGACGGCAGCGGGACGCGGATCGAATTGCGGCAATGGCGCATGATCGGCGAAACCCACCCGGAAGCGGGGCTTGATGCGGGCGCCGGGGACATTCTGCTGCACCAGCTTGCCGCGGCGCATGCCTTGCTCGATCCGGAGCAGCATGTGCTGACGGCCGACCTTCTCGACAGGGGCGATGCCGGTCTTGCTGGACTGGTCGCCCGATGGCAGGGCGCTCCGGGCGAGGCGTGGACCAATGCCGTCGAAATCGCCGGACTGACTCACCAGCAGCCACTGCATTGGCGGTTGATGGACGACACGGTCTTTACCGTGGAGGGCGGTGAAACCTTGTGGCGCGCGCGCCTTTTGCCGCGTGGGGACCATGGTTTCGACCTTCTGATCATTCCCGAAAGCTTGCCGGAGCCAGCCGAAGAGCCTGTGGTCGACGCCGGGAAAGTCGTTGAAAACGGCTGGAGTCGTGCGATCGGTCGTGATCTTGCTCCAGCCTTGCGGCAGCCGATCACGCGCATCATCGCCAATGCCGAGACGATCCGGACCCGGCTCGCCGGACCTTTGGCCGAAGACTATACCGGATATGCCGCTGACATCGCCGATGCCGGGCGCCACCTTCTCGATCTCGTCGAGGATCTGGCCGATCTTGATGCCGTCGAATCTCCCGGCTTCGCTCCGGCGCCGGATCGGATCGATCTGGGTGATTGCGCGCGCCGGGCGGCAGGCATTCTCGGGGTCCGGGCGCAGGAGCGCTCGATCCGCCTGATCACTCCGCCCGAGGGTATGGTCGTACCCGCGATCGGCGAGTTTCGCCGCGTGCTTCAGATCCTGCTCAACCTCATCACCAATGCCATTCGCTATGGCCCGGCGAATTCAACGGTCACGATCACCGTCCTGCGCGAGGAAAATGCCGCGTGGGTGTCGGTCGCGGATGAGGGAGACGGGTTGAGCGCGGAACAGGCCGCCCGCGTGTTTGACAAGTTTGAACGCCTGGGACGCAGTGGAGATGGCGGCAGCGGTCTTGGCCTTTACATTTCCCGCAGGCTCGCCCGCGCCATGGGCGGCGATCTGGTGGTCGCGGGACCGGGGCCGGGTGCGTGCTTTATCCTGTCTCTTCCGGTGCCGCCGGTTTCCTGACAGTTTCGCGTTGGACGGATCGACAAAAGCCCCGCTTGTGCGGGGCTTTTGTGTTTCTGCCCCCTGCAAAAGCAAATGCCCGAAACGCAAATGGCGGAGATGCCTGAGCATCTCCGCCACTGACGTGCGGTCTGGCGCGCCGCATAAAGCGGCGCGTCAGGATCAGCGCTGTTCGATCGGAACGTAGTCGCGCTGCGTCGGGCCGGTGTACAGCTGACGCGGGCGGCCGATCTTCTGGCCGGGATCCGAGATCATTTCGTTCCACTGTGCGACCCAGCCCACGGTGCGGGCCAGAGCGAAGAGCACGGTGAACATCGTGGTCGGGAAGCCGATCGCCGAGAGGATGATCCCCGAGTAGAAGTCGACGTTGGGGAACAGCTTCTTTTCAATGAAGTACGGATCGTTGAGAGCGATTTCTTCAAGACGCATCGCGGTTTCGAACACGGGGTCCGTAACCTTGAGTGCTTCGAAGACTTCGCGGACGGTCTTCTGCATGACGGTCGCGCGCGGGTCGTAGTTCTTGTACACGCGGTGACCGAAGCCCATCAGACGGAACGGATCGTTCTTGTCCTTGGCGCGTTCGATGTAGTGCGGAATACGGTCCGGCGTGCCGATTTCGCGGAGCATGTTGAGCGCCGCTTCGTTGGCGCCACCATGCGCAGGACCCCACAGGCAGGCGATGCCGGCGGCCATGCACGCGAACGGATTGGCGCCCGACGAACCGGCAAGGCGCACGGTCGAGGTCGAAGCGTTCTGTTCGTGGTCGGCGTGAAGGATGAAGATGCGGTCCATCGCGCGTTCGACGGCGGGGATCACTTCATATTCTTCAGCCGGAACGCCGAAGGTCATCTTCAGGAAGTTGCCGGTGTACGACAGCTTGTTGTCCGGATAGACGAAGGGCTGACCAACGGTGTACTTGTAGGCCATCGCCGCGATCGTGGGGATCTTGGCGATCAGGCGGTGCGAGCTGATCTTGCGATGCAGCGGGTCCGCGATGTCGGTCGAGTCATGGTAGAACGCCGAGAGAGCGCCGACCACGCCGCACATGACGGCCATCGGGTGCGCGTCACGACGGAAGCCCTTGTAGAAGCTGCTGAGCTGTTCGTGCACCATCGTGTGGCGGGTGATGGTGCGGTTGAAGTCTTCCAGCTCCGCCTTGTTCGGCAGTTCGCCGTTCAGGAGCAGGTAGCACACTTCCATGTAGGACGAGTGTTCGGCCAGCTGACCGATCGGGTAGCCGCGGTGAAGCAGGACGCCCTGGTCACCGTCGATGTAGGTGAGCGCGCTGTCGCAGCTGGCAGTGCTGGTGAAGCCGGGATCGTAGGTGAACAGGCCGGTCTGGCCATAGAGCTTGCGGATGTCGACCACGTCGGGGCCGAGCGTACCGCTCCGGACCGGCATGTCGACGGTTTTACCGTCCGCGGAAAGGGTTGCCTGGGTTTCGCTCACGTCTTGTCCTCCTGTGTGTTAGTTGGCCGGAATCCCGGTCACGTGAGAAACGCTTGTGTTCACCCCCCCGGGCAAACATGCGCCACCCCTCATCCTATGGTCTCCCCGGCGAATTGGTCCCGGATCCTAGCCAAGGCCTCGTCCCGTCCGAGAAGGACGAGAACGTCGAAGATACCGGGAGAAGTCGTCTGGCCGGTCAATGCCGCGCGGAGCGGTTGAGCCAGCTTGCCAAGGCCAAGGCCGAGTTCCCCGGCAAGGTCCTTGAGACTGTGTTCGAGCACTTCGGCGGTCCATTCCGTCGCGGGCTCGAGCCGGGCGGTAATTTTCGCCAGCACGGCGCGCGCATCGTCGGTCAGGATTGCCGTCGCCTTCGCATCGGGTTCGAGCGGGCGGCGTGCAAAGAGGAAACGGGCCCCATCGGCCAGTTCGTTGAGGTCGGCCGCGCGGACCTTGAGCACCGGCATCGCCTTTTCGAGCAGGGCAAGATCGGCTGCATCGGCAAGGTCGAGGCGCTTGGCGACTTCGGCAGTCAACCGGGCGTCATCGGCAAGGCGCAGGTAGTGGCCGTTGAGATTGAGCAGCTTCTTGAGGTCGAAGCGTGCCGCGCCCTTGTTGACGTGGGTGATGTCGAACCATTCGACCGCTTCCTCGCGGCTGATGATTTCGGCATCGCCGTGGCCCCAGCCAAGACGCAGCAGATAGTTGAACACCGCTTCGGGAAGGAGGCCGAGTTCGTCGCGATACGCATCGACGCCGAGTGCGCCGTGGCGCTTCGACAGCTTCGCCCCGTCCGCGCCGTGGATCAGCGGGATGTGGGCGTAGATCGGGTCAGGCCAGGCACCTGTCCCGGCGGCCTGTTCAATCGTATGCATCGCGCGGATGACGACGAGCTGGCGGAACGCGTTGTTGATGTGATCGTCGCCGCGAATGACGTGGGTAACGCCCATGTCGTGGTCGTCGACAACCACCGCGAGCATGTAGGTCGGGGTTCCGTCGCTGCGCAGGATGACGAAGTCGTCGATTTCGCGGTTGCTGACCGTGATCTGCCCCTGAACGAGGTCGTCGATGACGGTTTCGCCTTCGCGCGGAGCCTTGATGCGGATCACATACGACTGGCCTTCGGGCCAGGTCGCGGGATCGGCATCGCGCCATTCGCTGTCGATACGGAAAGGACGGCGTTCGGCCTGGGCCAGTTCGCGCCGCGCCGCGAGTTCCTCGGGCGTCAGGTAGCAGCGATAGGCATGGCCAGCGGCCAGAAGCTGGTGCGCCACGTCGGCATGACGGTCGGACCGGGCAAACTGGAACACAGGTTCCTCGTCGCCGCCGAGTCCGAGCCAGGACAGGCCGTCGAAAATGGCATCGATTGCCGCGTCGGTCGAACGAACCCGATCGGTATCCTCGATCCGCAACAGGTACTTGCCGCCGGTGTGGCGAGCAAACAGCCAGTTGAACAGCGCGGTACGCGCGCCGCCGATGTGAAGGAATCCCGTCGGGGAAGGAGCAAAACGCGTAACAACCGCCTGCTGGCGGTCAGAAGTCGCAAAATCGGTCACACTCGCGCTTGCCATTGCTGGCGCAGACCTTTCAGACCATCATCATGGCAGAACAGGCAAAAGCCTTATCCACCGTTGGGGTTGACAGCGCCGATCGGACCGGGACTCAAGACTCCGATCCGGGTCGGCTTGGCGGCCCTTGCGGCAGTTTGAAGCGATTGTCCAGTGTGCAGCGCACCATTGAGCAATTCGTCGAGGGTCGCCCCTTTGAAAGGGGGCCGTGGCTGGTCGTGGGCTTTGGCGCGGGGATCGCGGCATGGGCGATTTTGCCCGGTCCATGGCAATGGTGCGCGTTTCTGGCCGCCTGCACGGCCGCAGCTGCGCTGGCGCCGCTCTTTGCTCCAGAGGGGAAGGGTGACCACACTCGGCACGCCATCTGGGGCATGGCCCTGATGCTGGCGGCCGGATGCGGCGTGATCTGGGCCAAATCGGTTCTGGTCGGGCGTCCGGCCATTGCGCATCGCGAAGTCGTCATGGTGAACGGGCGTATCGTCGATCGCCAGGACGAAGGGGCGGAAGGACGTTTGCGACTCGTCCTGCTGGCCCGGATCGAAGGCGAATCGCAGCCGACCACGATACGCGTGACTTTGCCCGAAACTTCGGACCAGCCCCAGCTCGTCGTGGGAGCCATGATTGCGGCCCGGGCGCGCCTTGTTCCGCCATCACCGCCGATGCTTCCGGGGGGTTATGATTTTGCCAAAACGGCGTGGTTTCAGGGGATTGGCGCGACGGGGTCGATTCTGGGGGACGTCACGGTGCTGAGCCCGGCGGGGCCGGTTCCCTCACTTCGCCGGGTGCAAGACGCGCTCGCCCGGCATGTTCTTGCGCAATTGGGGGGATCGCCCGGCGCGATTGCGGCGGCTCTGGCAAGTGGCGATCGCGGCGCGATTGCGCGCGAGGACGAAGACGCGATGCGCGACGCCGGATTGACGCATTTGCTCTCGATCAGCGGCCTTCACGTCAGTGCCGTGATTGCCGGTGTCTATTTCCTGACCATTCGTCTGCTTGGATTGTTCCCCTGGATCGCCTTGCGGGTCCGGCTTCCGGTCGTTGCCGCTGCCGCCGGGGCAACGACGGGTATCGCCTATTGCCTTGTCACCGGATCGGAAGTGCCGACGGTACGATCGGTGGTCGGCGCCTTGCTGGTTCTCGGCGCGCTGGTGCTCGGGCGGGATCCCTTGTCCTTGCGCCTGCTCGCGGTCGCGGCATTCTTTGTCATGCTGTTCTGGCCCGAAGCCGTCCTGGGGCCGAGTTTCCAGATGAGTTTCGCGTCGGTCATGGCGATCATCGCGGTTCACAATGCCGCGCCGGTGAAGCGGTTCCTGGCAAAGCGTGATGAAGGTCGCCTCATGCGCCTGCTGCGGGAAACGGCCATGTTGCTGGCAAGCGGCGTGGTGATCGAATTGACGCTTATGCCGATTGCCTTGTTTCATTTCCACCGCGCAGGGATTTACGGCGCCTTTGCCAATCTCGTGGCCATTCCGCTGACGACTTTCACGACTATGCCCGCGATCGCGCTTGCCCTGGTGCTCGATCTTGCCGGGCTTGGGGCGCCGGCATGGTGGGTGACGGGAAAGTCGCTCGAAGCCTTGCTGTGGCTCGCACACATCACTGCCACGATGCCCGGTGCAGTCACGATGATGCCGACGATGCCGGGCTGGATTTTCGGGATTATGCTGGCCGGGCTGCTCTGGCTTGGCCTGTGGAGCGGGCGCGTACGGCTTTGGGGGCTGTTGCCGGTGGCTCTGGGATGTGCGGTCTATGCCGGAGAGCGGGCGCCCGATGTCCTGATCTCAGGGGACGGGCGCCATGTCGGGTTGACGGGGCTGGGGCCCGACCTTGTCGTCCTGCGACCGGGGCGCGGCGGTTACGCGCGGGAAGCGCTGCTGGAAAGCGCAGGCATGTCGGGGGACGTCCGTTTGCTGGAGGACTGGCCCGGAGCCCGCTGCAACGTGGCCTTTTGCATGGTGCGGTTGGCGCGGGGAGGGCGTTCCTTCGCCCTTCTGTTCGCGCGGGGAACCGGTCTGGTCGATATAGACCAACTCGAGGCGGCTTGCGCCGCGAGCGACATCGTCGTTGCCGACCGTCGCCTTCCCCAAGCCTGCCGACCCCGACTGCTCAAGGCCGATCTCGGCTTGCTCGAACGGACCGGCGGTATGACGATCGACCTCGTTTCCGGTCGTATCCATACCGTCGCCGAAAATCGGGGTGAGCATCCGTGGGTGCAGCAAGCCGGGATCTTTGGCGCGCCCCATGGCGGGCCCGCAGTTGATCGGGACGGAGCGGGCAACCGAAGTGGGGGGCGAGACGGGGAGAACGGGGCAGGGGGCGTGGATCCCGACTGGATACCGGTCACGCCATCTCCTGCCGTTCCCGTTCAGTGATAGCGGCGCAGCAATCCGGCCAGCTTGCCCTGAACCTGCACGTCGTTCGGGGTGTAGAACTGGGGGTCGTAAGCCGCATTGGCCGGATCGAGGCGGATCATGCCTTTTTCCCGGCGCAGATATTTGAGCGTTGCTTCTTCCCCGCGAACGAGTGCGACGACGATTTCCCCGTCGCGCGCCACTTCGGTGCGGCGGATCAGGGCCAGATCCCCGTCGAGAATGCCCGCATCGACCATCGAATCGCCCGAAACCTCAAGCGCATAGTGCTCGCCGGGGCCCAGCAGGGCGGCCGGAACGGGCAATGTCGCGCTGCCCTCGAGCGCCTCGATCGGAGCGCCTGCGGCAATGCGGCCGTGGAGCGGTATCTCGATCACGTCGTTGGCCGCTTCGGGGGCGACGAAAGGAGGGGGCGGCGGTGTCGGCGCAGGCTTTGTCGCCACCCTGGCAGCGCCACGCGGGCTCGCCGTTTCGGGTTCGCGGATCACTTCGAGAGCGCGTGCCCGATTGGGCAGGCGGCGAATGAAGCCGCGTTCTTCCAAGGCGGAAATCAACCGATGGACACCCGACTTCGATTTCAGATCGAGGGCGTCCTTCATTTCCTCGAACGAGGGGGAAATGCCGGATTCTTCCAGCCGGTTCTGAATGAAAGTGAGAAGTTCGTGCTGCTTTCGCGTCAGCATCGACCGGACTCCCGCGTGATGATGTTCACATCCTTGTGAACGAATGCGGAACGAATAGGTAACCAATCAGGCCTAGTCAAGCAATTCCGCCATTTTTCCCGCCGTGGCGGATCGATCTTGGTGCTATCGTTTCAACCGATGGCAAGTGCGGTCGCGGCGGCGGCATGGAGCGCGGTTGTGTCGAACAAGGGGACCGGGCTGTCTTCCGGTCGGACCAGAAGCATGATCTCGGTACAGCCCAGAATGATCCCTTGCGCACCGCGCTCGGCAAGGCGGGCAAGGGCGCCCCGATAGGCTTCGCGAGAGCGCGGCTCGATGCGTCCGGCGACGAGTTCTTCATAGATCACGCGATGGACGATCTGGCGGTCGGCGTCTTCGGGAACGATCACGTCGAGCCCGTGGCGCTCGGCAAGGCGTTCGCGATAGAATGCCTGCTCCATGGTGAAGCGGGTTCCGAGCAGGCCGACGCGCTCGATCCCGGCTGCCCTTACCGCGGCCCCGGTCGGGTCGGCAATGTGGAGCAGGGGAACCGCGACATTGGCGGCGATGAGGTCGGCGCAGCGGTGCATGGTGTTGGTGCAGATAAGCAGCGCTTCGGCGCCTGCTGTTTCGAGGCGGCGTGCAGCATCGACCATGCGGGAGGCAAGCGCGTCCCAGTCACAGGCATGCTGGAGCGCCTCGATTTCGGCAAAGTCGAACGACCACAACAGCAGGCGCGCCGAATGCGTGGGGCCCAGCGCGTCGCGGACACCCTGATTGATGATGCGATAGTATTCGGCTGAGCTTTCCCAGCTCATTCCACCGATCAGGCCAAGCGTCTTCATGGGCGGATCGTGAGGCAGCAATGTGGCAGGGATGGGGCGCTCCCACCCCCGCCATGGGGTTCAGGCCGCGTCCTGTTCCTCGCGCGCAAGCAGGGCTTCCCCCTTTTCGGAAAGGAGCAGGCCGAGAAGTCCCGCCAGCGGATTGGCAGCATCGTTTCCCGCACCGCTGATCTGGATCCGGGGGACGATATCGACGCCGGACTTTTCAAGCGCTTCGGCAAGGCGTTCGACGACCTGTCGAGTGAGCTGATAGCGTGAGCCGCCCGATGCCTCGGCTTGCTTGGCGATCGTTTCGGCCGTGGCAAGACCGGTCTTGGTGATGCGCTCGGCGTCGGCGCTTGCGATGGCGACCATCTTGGCGGCCTCGCCTTCACCGATGATCTTGACGCGATCGGCTTCGGCACGGGCAAGGGCGCGGGTCTGGTCGGCCTGTTGCATGGCGAGCCGCAGGGCGGCCTTGCCTTCGTTTTCCTTGACCGTGATCGACAGTTCGGACTGGGTGATCGCGGTCTGCTGGTTGGCGCGGGCTTCGGCTTCGCGCAGCATCTTTTCGCTTTCGGCGGCGATGCGTTGCTTTTCGTAAGTCGCGACGCGTTCCTCGGCGACCTGGCGCTCGCGCAGCTGCTGGAGGACTTTCTCGATCTGATTGCTGTCGGTGCTTGATGCACGCGGCGTTCCGATCAGGACTTCCTGCAGTTCCAGATTATAGGCAGAGAACCGCTCGTGCATTTGTTGTCCGGCCAGTTGCTGGATGTCCGCCCGTTCCTGAAGCAGTTCGATCAGCGTACGCTTTTGTGCGACGTTCTTGAAATAGGCCGAAACCATTGGATCGAGCGTCTGTTCGACCAGCCGCTTGATGTCGCCGAAACGCTGCACGACGAGCGGCGCCTTGCGATAGTCGATGTGGACGACGACCGAGAGCGGCAGCACCGGTTCGAACGCGTCGCGGGTGATAAGCGAGACTTCGGCAAGGTTCTCGTCATAGCGATGCGTGCCGACGGCGGCCTGATCCCACTTCAGGATGAAGTTGGTCGTCGGGACCATCAGGATCTTGCCCGCATAGGTGTTGAAGGCATATTTGCCGGGCAGCAGCGGTTCGCTCCAGACCCCGCGCGATCCGCGTGCGACGAGTTCGCCGTGGCGATAGTCCTCGCCCGAGGTGTCGCCGGTATCCGCCCCGGTATAGCTGATGACAACGCCGACGTGGCCGACCTCGATCACGGTCTTGGCAACCATCTCGACCGTCGCGAACAGCCGGTTGATGTAATAGCTGCCTTCGACCAGAACCTGAAGCTGGCGCCCGCGACGACCGCCTGCGGTGATGAACTTTTCCGGGTCCTGGAATGAGTTATGGAATGTTCCTGCGGTCGACTGATCGGTGCCGACTTCGGGGGCGATGATCTCTTCGGCCCCCAGGGCGGGGCCGTCATGGACGGTGACGACGCCGATCTGGTCCTGCGCGTCCTTGATGACGACGGCATCGAACCCGCTGCGCGAAGCGATCAGCGACGACATCTGGTCGAACACCTGCTGATCCGCGCGTTCGAGCATCAGGCCATAGATTTGGTCGCGCGTGATGATGACGAACTGGGCAAGGTTGATGGCATAAGTGCCTTCGCGCAGGATCGCGCGTTGCGGGCCTTTCTGGCCTCCGGCAGTCAGGAATGCCCGGACGTCGAGGAAATCGGCGGTCGCGGCATTGCTGGCGAGAGTCTGCGTAGGCTCAAGCGGCATGCCGTCGCGGGCGAAGACATAGCCGATCTGCCCTTGGGGAATGGTCACCAGCGGCTCGGCATGAAGGCGATATTGGAACGGCAGAAAGAAGTGAAAACCGCCGCGCAGGACTTCGGGTTGATATCCGGCTTCGCCCGCCAGCGCGATCAGGCCGCCGCTGACCGAACCCGAGCCGCTCCAGAGTTTTTCGATGATGGCCACGCGATTGTTGCCAACGTAACGGATCGCGCCCGAAACACGCACAAACGCGGCCACCGCCACCAGACCGGTGACGATTTCGGCCCACAAGGGGATATGAAACATGGGAATTGGCGTCCTTGGCCAAGTAGGGATCGTCGATGATTGCGTCGACGTCCGGCCTTTTACGCCTTATGAAGTCAAGGCCCAAATAAAAGCGGCATAAAGAACCGTAAAGACGGCATTTCTGTTGCGTAATTGCCGCAAGTCATTCCCCCCCCGATTGTCCAGTCGACATCGGGGGAAGTGCACGATCAGTCCGCTCCGGTCAGCAGGCGGCGGGTGGCTGCCTCGACATCGTCCTCGCGCATCAGGCTTTCCCCGACAAGGAATGTACGCGCGCCACAGGCCGACAGGCGGACACAATCGGCATGGCTGTTGATCCCGCTTTCCGCGACAAGCAGGGTTCCTTCGGGCGCGAGCGAGGCAAGGCGCTCGGTCACGGCCAAGTCGGTGACAAATCGCTTGAGATCGCGATTGTTGACCCCGATCAGGCGCGACTGGAGGCGGTGCGCACGTTCCATTTCGGCTTCGTTATGCACTTCGACCAGGGCGTCCATGCCGAGTTCGCGGGCGGCGGCTTCGATTTCGGCCATTTGCCCGTCGTCGAGAGCGGCAACGATAATCAGGATCGCATCGGCACCGATCGCGCGTGCCTCTGCGCACTGCCACGGGTCGACCATGAAATCCTTGCGGATGACCGGCAGCGCGCAGGCAGCTCGCGCGGCAATCAGGAAGTCTTCATGGCCTTGAAAATAGGGGGCATCGGTCAGGACCGAGAGGCAAGCCGCCCCTCCCGCCTCATAGGCACGGGCATGATCGGCGGGCCGAAAATCCGGCCGGATCAATCCCTTGGAGGGGCTTGCTTTCTTGATTTCGGCAATCAGCGCAAACCCGGTCGCAGCCTTTGCCCGCAAGGCCGCTTCGAACCCGCGGGGCGCGGTCTGCGTCGCCGCGCGCGCACCAAGTTCGGCAAGGCTCGTATTGGCCTTGCGGATGACGACTTCCTCGCGCTTGGTGGCGCAGATCTCGGCAAGCTTGTCGGTCATGACGTGTCCCGTTCGGTCAGGCGAGCGCGGCGATCCAGCAATCGAGCAGGGCTTTGGCAAGCCCCTTGTCGATCGCTTCGGCGGCTTCCTCGATGCCGGCGTGCCAGTCATCGGTTTCGCCCGCAACGATGAGAGCGGCGGCCGCATTGAACAGCACCGCGTCGCGATAGGGGCCTTCCTCGCCGAGCAGGAGGCGGCGAAGCGCATCGGCATTGTGCACCGCGTCTCCGCCCCGGATCGCTTCGACCGGAGAGATCGACAGGCCGACGTCGGATGGCGCGACCCGGCGCATGCGGACGGTTTCGCCGCTGACTTCGGCGATCTCGTTCCCGCCGGCGAGGCTGAGTTCATCGAGGCCCTCGTCGCCCGAGACGACGAACGCGTGAAGCGTGCCGAGGCGACGAAGGGCATCACCATAGATCGGCACATAGGCGGGACGGGCAATGCCGACGAGTTGCCGACGCACTCCGGCCGGATTGGCCAGCGGGCCCATCAGGTTGAAGATCGTCCGGCGACCGATCGCGCGCCGGATCGGCATGATCCGGCCCATCGACGGGTGATGGCGGCCTGCGAACAGGAAGCAGATGCCAAGGTCGTTGAGCGTCGCCTCGGCGGTTTCGCCCACGCGGTCAAGATCGAGCCCGAGTGCTTCAAGCGTATCGGCAGCGCCCGCCTTGGAACTGGCGGCGCGGTTGCCGTGCTTGGCCACCGGGACACCGCATGCGGCGACCACCAGGCTGACCGCTGTCGAGACGTTGAGCGTGTGGTGCCCGTCGCCCCCGGTCCCGCAGACGTCGATCGCGTTGGCCGGGGCACTGATCGGGATCATGCGTGCACGCATGGCCCGCGCGGCACCGGCGATCTCGCTTGCCGTCTCGCCGCGATCGGACAGCGCGACGAGGAACGCTGCAATGGCGTCATCGGCGACGCCGCCATCGAGAATGGCGCCGAACGCGGCTTCGGCTTCGTCTTCATCCAGCGGTGTCGCGGTGACCGGCGGCAGTGTGGTCATGCGACCAGGCTGCCGACGTGTTCGCGCGGAGTCAGGCCGCAAATACGCAGGAAATTGGCGATCATCGCATGACCGTGTTCGGTCGCGATCGATTCGGGGTGGAACTGCACACCGTGGATCGGCTTTTCGACATGGCGAAAGCCCATGACATGCCCGTCGTCCGACCGCGCATTGACCGACAGGACCGGCGGAATGTCCTCGACGATCAACGAGTGATAGCGCGTGGCGATGAAGGGCGAAGGAATGCCTGCGAAAACGCCGGTTCCGTCATGAGTGACCGAACTCGTCTTGCCGTGCATCAGCCCGCCGCGCACGACCTTGCCGCCGAAATACTGGCCGATCGACTGGTGTCCAAGGCAGACACCGAGCAGCGGCAACCCGCTGTCCGCCGCCGCACCGACGAGGTCGAGGCTGATGCCCGCTTCGTTCGGCGTGCAGGGGCCGGGAGAGATCAGGAATCCCTTTGCTCCGCTCGAAATGGCCTGTCCGGCGGAAAGCGCGTCATTGCGCACCACTTCCACTTCGGCGCCCAGTTCCATGAGGTAGTGGACGAGATTCCAGGTGAAGCTGTCGTAATTGTCGATGACGAGGATCATGGCGTCTTACTGCCCGAACTTGGTGTCGCTGGCCACCCGGATTGCCTCGCGGGCGGCAGCAAAGAGGGCGCCCGACTTGGCTTCGCATTCGCGCTGCTCGTAAACGGGGTCGCTGTCGGCAACGATTCCTGCGCCCGCCTGAACATGCATGACCCCGTCCTTGAGCACCGCAGTGCGCAGGACGATGCACGAATCGACCGATCCGTCGGGAGCGAAATAGCCGACGCCGCCAGCATAGGCGCCGCGCGTTTCCGGTTCGAGTTCGGCGATGATCTCGCAGGCCCGGACTTTTGGCGCGCCGCTGACGGTCCCGGCCGGGAACCCGGCGAAGAGCGCATCGACCGAATCCGCACGACTGGCGTCGAGACGGCCGACCACGTTTGAGACGATGTGCATCACATGGCTGTAGCGTTCGATCGTGAAGCTCTCGGTCACGCGGACGGTACCGGCCTCTGCCACGCGACCGACATCGTTGCGGCCAAGGTCGAGCAGCATCAGGTGCTCGGCGCGTTCCTTGGGATCGTCGAGCAGGCTTGCTTCGTTCGCGCGATCCTCTTCCGCCGTCTTGCCGCGCGGACGCGTCCCCGCGATCGGGCGAATGGTCACTTCACCATCGCGGATCCGGACCAGGATTTCCGGGCTCGACCCGATCAGGGCAAAGCCGGGGAGGTCGAGGAAGAACAGGAACGGCGAAGGATTGATCCGCCGCAGTGAGCGGTAGAGTGCCGAGGCGGGGAGCGGGAAGGGGGTCGTGAAGCGCTGTGCGATGACCACCTGAAAGATGTCGCCCGCTTCGATATAGTCCTTCGCGCGCGTCACCATGTCGGCATAGGCGCCGGGCGCCATGACCGGTTGGCGGGCAAGCTCGATCGCTTCGGCAAGGCGCGGATCGGCGGGCAAGGGGCCGTTGAGCCCGGCGAGAGCCGCGTCGATGCGCTCGGCGGCAATCGCCAGTGCCTCTTCGGGGGTGGTTGCCGAAGGCCAGATCGGCGCCAGGGCCACGAGTTCGTCGCTCAGGCGGTCGAACACCAGGAGGACCGTCGGCCGCACGAACAGCATGTCGGGCAGTTCGAGCGGGCTGTCCGGCGCGCGGGGCAGCTTTTCGACAAGGCCGATCGTCTCGTACCCGAAATAGCCGACGAGGCAGGCGAGGACCGGCGGCAGACCGGCAGGAACGTCGATGTGGCAGGCCGTGACCAGCGCGCGCAGTTCCGCAAGGCTGTCGCGTTCCAGTGGCTCGAATGCCTCGGGATCGGTGGCCCAGTGGCGGTTGATTTCCGCCTTGGCGCCCTTGGCCCGGAACACGAGATCGGGGGCAAGGCCGAGCAGGCTGTAGCGCCCGCGCACTTCGCCGCCCTCGACCGATTCGAGCAGGAAGTCCCCGCGTCCCTCGCGCATGAGTTTCAGTGCTGCGCCGACCGGCGTTTCGGTATCCGCGATCAGGCGGCGGCAGACCAGCGCAGGGAGGCCCGAGCGCAGGGCGTCGAGCGCGATGGCGGCGTTTTCGAGTGTGTCGCGCATGATCACTGTGCGCCGACCAGAGCTTCGCGAACGGTGCGGAGCGTAGCTTCGTTCCGCTTCGAGCCGATTTCATGCGTGATCGCGGTGCGCAGTTCGTCGGCATATTCGCGCCCGGCGACCTGACCGAGCTGGCCGGCGGCCTGGGCGATCAGCGGATCGTTGGGAGCAACGGTGCCGTTTTCGACGTTGTCGAGTGCGATCACCAGCCATCCGGCCTGATTGGGGGCAGCCAGCTTCTTGGCCGACCCCTTGGTCATGGAGAACATCAGGGCATAGGGCGCGGGGACACGCGGCTGCATCTGGGTCAGCTGTTCGCGGGTCATCGCGACCTTGTCGATCGGAGGCAGCGGCAGGCCGAGCGACTTCACCGCAACGTCGAGCGGTGTCTTCTTGGCCACGGCAGCAAGGACCTTGTCGGCGGCAGCGGCAGCGGCAGCTGCGCCCTGTGCACGAGCCCAGTCGGCCGCGACCTGCGCCTTGATCTCGGCGAGCGCAGCAGGGGCGGCGGGCGTGATCGCGCCGACGTCGAACACGGCGAAACGCAGCCCGTTGGGAAGGCCTGCGACCTGCGGCTGACCTTCATGTTCCATGGCAAAAGCGGCCTGAACCAGTCCCTGCACGTCGGGCGACAGCTTGTCGCCGGGCTTGGCCGGGTTGCTGCCGTCGGCCTGAACCGGGTCGGTGGTCTGGATAGTCAGGCCATAGGCCTTGACGATATCGGTAAGGCTGGTGCCGTTTTCGGCCTGCTCGCCGATGCGGGCGGCAAGGTCGGTCATCGCCGCCTTGTGGCGTTCGGCGGTGAGGGCGAGGACGATTTCGGCGCGCGCCTGGTCGAGCGTCTTGCCGGGGTTCTTCTTGATCGCGTCGACGCGTGCGACGCTCCAGCCGAGCGCGCCCTTCGTCGGGGTGATCAGTTTGCCCTGCTGGGCGGAAAACACGGCGTCGGCAACCGCCTTGGACGTGTCGGATACCAGTTGGTCATGCGTACGGTCGGCGATCTTGGCCGGGGCAAGGCCCTTGGCCGCAGCCGCCGCCTCGATCGTCTTGCCGCCTGCAAGGTCGGCGGCGAAAGCCTGTGCTGCCGACTGCGAAGGCAGGATCACCTGGGTGATCGAGCGGGTTTCGTTCGGCGCATAGAGAGCCGCATTGGCCTGATAGCGCTTTTGAATGTCGGCATCGCTGGGTGCGCCGAGATTCTTGATCGCGGCTTCATCGACCAGGACGTAGCGGATCGTGCGGCGTTCCGGGCGCTGATAGCGCACGATGTTGGCCTTGTAGAAATCGGCGACTTGCTGGTCGGTGGCCGGCGCCTTGGGGGCAAAGGCCTGCGAGGGCAGCATCAGGATGCCGCCGCTGCGCTTTTCCTTGAGCAGTTCGGCATAACGCTGGGCAACGCCGTTGGGCATTGCGGCGCCTTCGCTGGCACCCGCCATGATGAGCTTGCCCATCAATCCCTTGGCAATGTCCTCGCGCACCTGCTTGTCGGTCAGGCCGCGCTGCGCGATCAGCTGGTTATAGACCTGCTGGCTGAACTTGCCGTCCGGGCCCTGGAACGCGGGCAGCTTGGCGATTTCGCTGTCGATCAGGCGGTCACTGACGCCGATGCCGTTCTTTTGGCCCCATTCCTGCACTGCGGCGCGATCGATCAGGCCGCTCAGAACTTCCTCGAGCGCATTCTGGCTCGTGACGAAATCCTTCATCGTCAGGGTAGGAGTGCGCTGGCGTTCGCCGTCAAAGGCGGCGCGAACCGTCTTGTCGAGTTCGCGCGAGGAAATGCCGGTATGACCGACGGTTGCAACGTCGTCGCCGCCGAAAAGGTTGCCGGTGCGAAGGCCACTGACGTCGGCCCCGGCAAAAGCCAGGACGATCAGGACGAGGAAGACGAGGCCGAGGACCGCACCGAAGCGGGACTTGATAATGGCACGAAAGAAACCGAGCATGACAGCCGATCGCTAGGGAGAGACAAACCGCGCTGCCTTAGAGGCTGGTTCGGCCTTCGCCAAGCCGCGATTTGCGCAAGGAGCGACAGAGAATTCCGTGGGCTCGACCAACGGGTGTTTTGCAATCCGGGTCCCCATTTGGTAGCCGCCGAAGAGCGGAACTGATTCACCGCAATTCGGGCAACTTGGGGAGCGGGACTGAAGGTTATGGCGCATCGACCCTATATCGTCGGCAATTGGAAGATGAATGGCAGTCGCGCCATGCTGACCGAGGCAAGGGCCATCGATCGCGGCGCGCAGCGTTGCCCCGATGTGCAGGTCGCCCTGGCTCCGCCCTTTCCGTTTCTGGCGCTCCTGCGCGAGGAAACGTCGAATATCGGCATCGGTGGGCAGGATTGTCACACCGCAGCCAAGGGCGCGCATACCGGCGACGTTTCGGCGGCCATGCTGGCCGACATCGGGGCCGATGTCGTGATCGTCGGGCACAGCGAGCGCCGTCGCGACCATGGCGAAACCGATGCGATCGTGAAGGCCAAGGCCGAAGCCGCGCTGGCGGCGGGGCTTGGTGTCATCATCTGTGTCGGTGAAACGCTCGACGAACGCGATGCGGGCCAGGCCGAGGCCGTTGTCGGCGGCCAGGTCGATGCGTCGCTGCCGTTGGTGCAGGGCGCGGCAGAAGCTGCTGCGCTGGGCAAGCTCTCCCTTGCCTATGAGCCCGTCTGGGCCATCGGGACCGGACGTGTCGCGGCGGTCGAGGACGTGATCGCGATGCATGCCTCGATCGGCGCTCGTCTTGTCGCGGCGTTCGGCGATGCGGCGGCGAAAGTGCGTATTCTTTATGGCGGTTCGGTCAATGGCGAGAACGCGTCGGCACTTCTGGCTTCGCCGGGCGTGGGTGGGGCGCTGGTCGGCGGTGCTAGCCTGACGGCCGATGCGTTCCTGCCGATCGTGGCGGCTGCGGCGCGCTGACGGAAACGGCTGGCGAAAGCGTCCGCCGGACACAGGTGTCCGCGTGGGCATGTGGTCATGCATGGGTGGGCTTGCGCTGACGCTTCCCCCGCCCTAAGTGGCCGTGCATGATTTTCAGGCAGGTCTATTGATGTCCTTGTTCGTATTCCTCTCGGTGGTTCAGGCCATCGTCGCGCTTCTGCTGGTCATGGTTATCCTGATGCAGAAGTCCGAAGGCGGCGGCCTCGGGGTTGGCGGCAGCCCGTCCGGCTTCATGTCGGCGCGCGGTGCGGCCGATTTCCTGACTCGCGCCACCACGATTCTGGCCGCGATTTTCGTCGGCCTGTCGATCGTGCTCGCCGCGCTTGCGGTCGGCACCAATTCGACGCACCAGATCGACACCTCGCTCAACCGTTCGCTGCCGACCCAGTCGGCTCCCGATCCGCTGGCCGGCGCGGGTCAGGCTGGCGGCGCGACCGGGCAGGTTGCTCCCGCGACGCAGGCGCAGCCTTCGTCGGGTGCAAAGCCGCTGCCCAGCGACCCTCTGTCGGGTGCCGCGAAGCAGTAACACATCGACCGCATGAGGCGGGCTGCCCCTGTCGGGCGGCCTGCTTGCGGCTATTTTCGCCTGAAACAAGGATCGGTCCCGGCCTGCCATGCGGCAGGCTGCGGGCCTCCTGCGTTTCATTCATACGGTGCCTGTGGATTGCGGTAATATTCTCCCGCTAACCGCTTGCGCCCGTGCAACCTCTGACGCTAAGGTCCAATTCCCATGGCGCGGTACATTTTTATCACCGGCGGCGTGGTTTCCTCGCTCGGCAAGGGTCTCATGGCAGCAAGCCTCGCGGCGTTGCTGCAGGCACGCGGATTTCGCGTGCGCATCCGCAAATTCGATCCCTATCTCAATGTCGATCCGGGGACGATGAGCCCCTATCAGCATGGGGAAGTCTTCGTGACGGACGACGGGGCGGAAACCGACCTCGACCTCGGTCACTATGAACGCTTCACCGGCGTATCGGCGCGGCAGGCGGACAACATCACGTCAGGCCGAATCTATCGCGACATCATCACCCGCGAACGACGCGGCGATTATCTGGGCGCGACGGTTCAGGTGATTCCCCACGTGACCGATGCGATCAAGGATTTCGCCCAGGCGGAAACCGACGATCTCGATTTCGTCCTGTGCGAAATCGGCGGCACGGTCGGCGACATCGAAGGGCTTCCGTTCATCGAGGCCCTGCGTCAGCTCCACAACGAACTCGATCGCGACCAGACCTGCTTCGTCCACGTGACGCTGGTGCCCTATATCGCGGCAGCCGGCGAGCTGAAGACCAAGCCGACGCAGCACTCGGTACGCGAACTGACGGGGCTCGGCATTCAGCCCGACATTCTGCTCTGCCGCTGTGAAAAGGCGCTGCCCGAAAGCGAGCGGGCCAAGATCGCGCAGTTCTGCAATGTGCGCAAATCGGCGGTCATCCCGGCGCTCGACGCGAGCAGCATCTATTCGGTGCCCTTGCAGTATCATGCCGAAGGCCTCGACAACGAAGTCCTGCGTCACTTTGGCCTGACCGCACCCGATCCCGACCTTGCGCGCTGGATCGACATCGTCGACCGCTTCCACAATCCGGAAGGCGAAGTGACGATCGGTGTCGTCGGCAAGTATGTCGGCCTGCCGGACGCGTACAAGTCGCTGAACGAGGCTCTGGTCCACGGCGGCCTTGCCAATCGCGTGAAAGTTCACATCCGCTGGATCGATGCCGAGCTGTTCGAAAAGGACGACAGTGAGATCGCCGCGCATCTCGAACCGATGCATGCCATTCTCGTACCGGGCGGATTCGGCGAACGTGGGACCGAAGGCAAGATCGCCTCGGTCCGTTTTGCCCGCGAGCGCAAGGTGCCATTCTTTGGTATCTGTCTCGGCATGCAGATGGCCTGCGTCGAAGCGGCCCGCAACACGGCCGGGATCGCTAATGCCGGTTCGACCGAATTTGGTCCGACTGACGAACCGGTGGTCGGCATCATCACCGAATGGATGACGGCCGAAGGGCTCGAAACCCGTGCGGAAGGCGGCGATCTGGGCGGCACGATGCGTCTTGGCGCCTATGAAGCGCGGCTCGACGGCAACAGCCATGTCGCGGCGATTTATGGTGCAACCACGATCAGTGAACGCCACCGCCATCGCTATGAAGTCAACGCGGCCTATCGCGAACGTCTCGAAGCGGGCGGACTGGTCTTTTCGGGCATGTCGCCCGACGGGCTCCTTCCCGAAATCGTGGAACGCCCGGACCATCCGTGGTTCATCGGCGTGCAGTTCCACCCCGAACTCAAGAGCCGTCCGTTCGATCCGCACCCGCTGTTCCGCGATTTCATCTCGGCGGCGGTGAAGCAGGCCCGTCTGGTCTGATCGCCCGATCCGTCATCCCGGCGTTGTCGGGATGACGCCGGTCAATAAAGACGGGGGACGACAAAAAGGCGGATCGAAACGATCCGCCTGAAAGTGGTTCGCCAGGAAACGGGCGCCCGAAAAGGCGCCCGTTATGCGTTGGAAGGCGTCGATCAGGCCGCCGCGCTTGAATTGCCGTCGATCACCGACAGCGTCTTTTGCGCACCGATCAGCACTTTCTTGGGCTTCATCGCTTCGGGCACTTCGCGCACGAGGTCTATGGTCAGAAGGCCGTCGGCAAGGTCAGCATCCTCGACACGGACGAAATCAGCGAGTTCGAAACGGCGTTCAAAGCCGCGATTGGCGATTCCCACGTGCAGGAACTGGCGGTTTTCGGGATCGGTATCCGCCTTGTTGCCCTTGACGACGAGCAGGTTCTGCTGCGCGGTGATGTCGAGGTCTTCGGGCTTGAACCCGGCAACGGCAAGAGTGATGCGATACTGGTCTTCGCCGCGCCGTTCGATGTTGAACGGGGGATAGTTGTCGCCGGTCTGAGCGCGGGCCTGACGTTCGAGCAAATCGAACAGGCGGTCGAAACCGACGGTGGTGCGGCGGTAGGGCGTGAAATCGAAACGGTTCATGAGCAACATCCTCAATGCTGAGCAATCTGCACAAGGACCTGCTGGAGCCCATCACGGCGCTCCGGCAGGCCGGTCTTCCGGTCAAGCCCGACTTGCGGCGCCTGACCTCTTGCGCCATGTGTGGTGGTCAACGCGAATTTCAAGAGGGGCCGATGAGCGAAAACGGCAAGCCGCAACCGCGGGTCGAGATCTATACCAAATGGGGTTGTCCCTATTGCTTCCGTGCGAAAGCCTTGCTCGAGGAAAAGGGCGCGGCCTTCACCGAGTACGACATCACCATGGGTGGTCCCAAGCGGCAGGAAATGCTCGATCGCGCGCCCGGTCGCACGACCGTGCCCCAGATTTTCATCGATGATCGCCATATCGGCGGATGCGACGACCTGATGGCGCTCGATGCGCAAGGCGGGCTCGATCCGCTGCTCGGACTGTGAGCGCGGTGCCATGAATGCTGCCCATGTGAACGAGACTTCGGTTCCGCCCGGTGTACGCGCGGCTGTGCGTGTCGCTGTCCTGCAGATGACGAGCGGGATCGATCCCGCCGCCAATGCCGCGACGATTGCGGAGGCGCTCGGCAAGGCCGCCGACGAGGGCGCGGCCATGTTGTTCACACCGGAAATGGCCGGGCTGCTCGACCGCGACCGGAAACGCGCGGCGCCGCATATCCTGCCCGAGGCGTCCAATCCGACGCTGGCAACTTTGCGCGAAGCGGCCGCGAAGCACGGCACCTGGCTTCATGTCGGGTCCTTGCCGGTCCGGGCCGAGCGCGACGGCGAAGGACGCTTTGCCAACCGGACGTTCGTGATCGATCCGAGCGGTGAAATCGTTGCCCGCTATGACAAGATCCACATGTTCGACGTCGATCTCGCGACCGGCGAAAGCTGGCGGGAATCGGCGGCCTATCGTCCCGGCGAAGAGGTGGTGACGGTGGATTGCCCGGTCGGGCGACTGGGTCTTTCGATCTGCTACGATCTTCGTTTTCCCGCTTTGTTTGAAGAGCTTGGACGGCGTTCCTGCGATGTAATCGCTATCCCTGCGGCCTTCACGGTGCCGACGGGCAAGGCGCATTGGCATCTGATGCAGCGCGCCCGTGCGGTCGAGGCGAGTGCCTTCGTGATCGCCCCTGCGCAGACAGGACGGCACGAGGACGGGCGCGAGACTTACGGCCACTCGCTGGTGATCGATCCGTGGGGGCAGGTCATTCTCGACATGGGCGAGGAAGCCGGGCTCGGCTTTGCAACGCTCGACATGGCGCGCCTTGCCGAAGTGCGTCGGCAGCTGCCCAGTCTTGTCAACAAGCGCGACATTCCCACATCAAGGCCATGATTGTCTTCGATCTTGAATGCAAAGCGGCCGGGCACCGTTTCGAAGGGTGGTTCGGCTCGTCCGACGATTATGCCGAGCAACATGCGCGCGGGCTGGTGACGTGCCCGGTCTGCGGCAGCAGCGACGTGACCAAGGCGGTCATGGCGCCCCATGTCGGGCGCAAGGGCAACCAGTTGCCCGACCAGATGCCCAAAGCCGTTCCGGCGCGCGCGCAGGAAGCGGATGCAGGCCCTGCAACCGCTCCTGCACCCGCGCCGCCGCTGTCCCCGCAAGCCGCAGCCGTACTTCAAGCTATTGCCAAGGCGCAGGCCGAGGCGCTCAAGTCCTCGACCTGGGTCGGCAAGCAATTCGTCGAGCAGGCCCGCGCCATGCATTACGGCGAACAGGACAACGCCATGATCCATGGTGAAGCCAGCCCGGACGAAGCGAAGGCCCTGATCGAGGAAGGCGTTGAAATCGCGCCGATCCTGTTTCCGGTCGCCCCGCCTGGTGACGTCAACTGAATCTGCCGGCGAGGGCTCGGCAATTGCCAAGCCCCGCCATTGCGCCGAATCTCCAAGGCCCCTATGGAGAACTCGGGCGCCCGTAGCTCAGCAGGATAGAGCACAAGATTCCTAATCTTGGGGCCATGGGTTCGAATCCCGTCGGGCGCACCACTTTCTTTCCTGATTTTCCGCATCAGGACAGGTTTTCCAACAGCTTGAGGAAATCGTCGAGCGGGCAGGTGTCCGGGGCGATCCGCGTTGTGCAGCGACCGATCGTCAGGGGCGTGCGCCATGCCTTGGCAAGCGGGGCTGCGGTGCGGATCTGGTCCAGCGTCTGGGCGCGGTAGGCGGCGCGGACGAACCGGGTTCCATCTGCGTCCCGCAGCAATTCCAGAACGATGGCGCCGCCCGGTGCCGGATCGTCGGCGGCAAAGCCGGGAACGTGCCAATGGGCATCGAGCAATCCGGCAAGATTGGCGACATTGGTGTCGTGTCCGGCAATCAGCGTCACTTTGGCCGATCCGCTCAATCCTTCGCGAATGACCGGGGTCAGGCCTGCCAGACTGGCCGCCGCGATCACGGGCGGACGCGCCAGCAGGCGGAATTCAAGCGCGTGGAATGCGGAAAGCGCGGCGATGTCGGCTGCCGATGCGCGTCCCCAACCGACTTCGCTCAGCGGCTTTCCTTCGCCGTATTCGAGCAGCAGGACTTGCGCTGCGGTCGATGCCTGATCGAGCGCGCCGCTCATTTTCGGGCGTCCACCGGCTTTTCCTGAGACAAGGACGCTGGGGTTTGTGGAGACGCCGCAGGCACTTGTGGCAGGGCCGCACAGGATGGCGTCAAGTCGCGTCAGCAGCGGACGGTTCGCGCGGTCGAGCGCTGCCATGCCGTCGGGACCGGTTGCCGCCTCGACAGCGGCCATCGCCTGTGCGGGATCGAGTTTGGCAAGGCCGCTTCTGAGCGGATCGAACCGGGGATCGTTCTCGTCCTGGGGCTTGTGATCGATGGCGAGCGCGCAGGCAGGCGCCAGCGCCCTGGTCCAGTGCCGCGCCGTTTCGATCGTGCGCTGGTCGCTGTCGGCGACAATGCGAACGGCCGCCGCCGATGGGCAGCCGTGACGGGGGAGCAGGCCTTGTGCGCGAAAGCGCAAGGCATCGGCCGTGCCGAGCCTTTCGACGGCGAGCCCGCCATGCGGAGTAAGCCAGCCCGGCGCGACCGGCCAGTCGGGCCACGCCTGTGCCGCGACGCCTTGCGGCATGGCGGGCGCCTTGGTCGGAGGACGCACGCCGTGCCGCATGACCAGCACGGTGCGCTCGACTTTGAGGGAAGCGACTTTCAGGGAGGCGTTCGGGGCCTTGGCCTGCGCTCCGCCCGAAAGCAGGAGAGTTGTCGCAAAGACCGCTAAGGTGAGCAGGGAGGGACGCATTGTCATGAGCTTTCAGAAATGGACCTGCACGCCGCCGCGCAGCGACGGGCCATAGCGTTCGCGTTCGATCAGATAGGACGTCCCGGCGCCGAGATAGCGGCGCCACGGCGCATCGGTGAGGTTGACCGCGTCGCCGAACACCGTGATGGCGGGGCGGATCTGATAGCTGGCGTGGAAATCGAGCTGGCCGTTGGCGTCGGTATACTGGTCGAGTGTCGCGCTGGCGCCGAGCGTGTCGAGATAGGCCGAGCGGTACGAGAACGCGAGGCGGGCGGTGAAGCCGTATTTTTCATAGAAGATCTGTGCGGTTGCCACGTTCTTCGACTGATAGGCGAGCGGCACGGCGCTGGCCCGGATTTCGCTTGCTCCGGCATGGCCCCAGGTGTGGCTGAAATTCCCCGAGAAGCCGAACCCGGACAGTGCGCCGGGAAGATTCTGGAACTGGTGCTGGATGTTGAATTCGACGCCGGTGATGCTTTCGCTCGATGCGTTGATCGGCTGGGTCACGCTGGCATTGGTATAGGCGACCGCAGCATAGGTGCCGTCGACGCCGGTGCGGGTGTAGGAATAGATCGGGTTGTCGATATCCTTGTGGAAAATTCCGGCAGAAACGATGCTGCCCGGCATCGGATAGAATTCCACCGCCGCATCGAGATTGACCGCGCGATAGGGTTTGAGGTCCGGGTTGCCGAGCGTGATCGCCGGGATCGACGGCGTGCTGGTATCGACGATCACATAAGGGGCAAGTTGCGGATAGTTGGGCCGACCGATCGAGGTCGTTACGGCGCCACGCACCTGCAGCTTGCGGGATGCTTCGAACTTGACGTTTAGTCCGGGGAAGACGTCGATATAGCCGACCGAGCCGAAGCTGTTGAAACCCTGGGCCAGAGTGGAGGACGCGGTGACCAGCTTGGCCTTGGTGCTGTCGTGCGTGGCTTCGACGCGCACACCGGGAATGACGGTGAGATTGCCGAATTTCAGCCGGGCCATGACATAGCCCGCCGCGATCGTTTCGCGCACGTCATAGTCGCTCGACAGCGAGTCCGAGATCGTGCTCGAGGTGTTGACCGTCGCATAGGTCGCCATGTTCGCAGTGAGATAGTCCCGCGCCGCGAAGTAGTTGATCCGCGTGCCGAAATCGAACTCGTTGCCGTAAAAACCGGTGTTGCCGGTATAGCCGACGTTGGAGAGATACCAGGCGGTCTTGGTCGCGTTCCAGGTGGTCTTGTTGTGGTCGTCCGCCTTGTGCCGGTCGAGCAGCTTGGCTCCCAGCTTCACTTCGGAATCGCTGCCGAGCGGGATCGGGTGGCTGTAGTCGATCTTGCCCTGCCAGATTTCCTCGTAGGCATAGCGTTGTTCGAAATTGTACTTCGAAAAATAGAATTTCGACGGATCGGCGAACAGGCCGGAAAAGCTGCCCGATGGGGTCAGCGTATAGGGATTGGTGGAAGGATCGTAGTTGAGCGAGGTCACGCTGCTTTTGGCGGTGGTGAACGTGAATTCGCTGCGGATCGGGTCCTTCTTCACCGCGCGGGTATAGCCGCCCGCCATTTCGAGATGGCCCCCGGCAATGTCGGAGAAATCACCGCCCAGGGTTGCGCCGATGGTGTGGTCGTTTTCCTCGCGACGGCGGACCAGGATGGTCGCGGTGGCCTTGGAGGGCGCGCCGGTGGTGCTGTCATAGCCGGTGACGGCGAGACGGTTCTGGTCGCGCGTCTCGTGATCCTCGAATTCGGAATAGGACGTGCGCAGATAGATTTTGACCTTGTCGCTCGGGTGCCAGTCGAAATTGCCGACAATGCCGAGACGCGTGCGGGTGAGGTTGTAGTCGCGCAGGCCATTGCCGTCCGGAACGCCGGTCGCGGCATAGGTGGCTGCGCTCGACCCCTGATAGTTCTCGCTTTCGATCGGGCGCCGGGAATAGTTGACGCTGACGACGGCGCCGAACTGCCGCTCCGCACCGAAACGGCCGCCGAGCGTCCCGTCGATTTCATAGGGCACCTTGTTGTTGAGCAATATGGCTCCGGCCGAAGCGCGTGCGTCGAAGAAGAAGGGCTTCTTGCTGTCGAACGCAGTCTTGGTGCGGATGGCGACTTCACCGGCGATGGCGTTGGCGTCCTGGCTGGCGAGCAGCGATTTCGAGACCGTGACCGACTGGATCATCGCGCTGGGCAAGTCGTCGAGCTTGACCTGGCGCCCGTCCGGTTCGGGAGCGGGCTGGGTCATGCCGTTCAAGGTGACGTTGGCAAGGGCCGGGTCGATGCCGCGGATCACCGCATAGCGTCCTTCGCCCTGGTCGTTTGCGGCGGTCAGGCCCGGCAGGCGCTTGATCGCCTCGGCAACGTTCTGGTCGGGCAATTTGCCGACATCGTTGGCATGGAGCGTTTCGACGACATTCTCGGCCTCGCGCTTTTCCGCGACGGCCTCGCGCTGGGCTTCGAGGACGCCGGTCACGATGATGGCCGGAGCCTCGTCTGCCGGGATGGCTGCGGCCTCATCGGCGTTTGGGACGATCACATAGGCGTCTTCGCCCGACTTGCGCGCGGAAAGCCCGGTTCCGGCGAGCATGTGGGCAAGGGCCTCGTCGACCGACATGGCTCCGGCGATCGCGTGCGTGCGGCGCCCCTGTGCGACGCGGCCTGCGACAACGATCTGTACATGGCTCTGGCGACCGAACTGGCGCACGGCGGCCGCGACATCCTGTGCCGGAACATTGAAGCCGGTCGTCTGCGCGGCGGTGGCAAGGCCCGGAGCCCCGAGCATCGTGGTGGCAAGCGCGGTGCCGGCAAGCGTGCGGCGAAAAAATGAAGTCATGGATCCCCTCGACGGATGGCAGGCCCGATCCGGCCCTCTCATCCATTCGACGGGTGTGCTCCACCTTTCCTTAGGCGGGGCGAGAATTATTTTTCGCCGATCACGATATCGTTGCCTTCAACGCGGACGGGGGCGGCGATGCTGAGGGCTGCGGCACGGGCAAACTCTTGCGGGTCGTCGAGGCGGAACGCGCCATAGAGCTTTTCGTCGGCAAGCGCGGGACGGGCGAGGCGGATCTGCACACGGTTGCGGCGGTTCATGTCGGCGATGGCCGCGCCGAGAGTGTCGCCGTCGAGTTCGAGCTGCCCATTGCTCCACGCCAGAGTGCGTTCGACGGTATCGGTGGGAAGGGCCTGTACCATCGGCGCCGATCCGCGGGCAAATGTCAGTTTCTGACCGGCAGTCAGGCGCGCATTGCCGGTCGGGGTGGCGACGTCGACGATGCCTTCGCCGACCACGACCGTGACCTTGCCCTCATCCTCGTCCACTTCGAACACGGTGCCGACATCGGTGATGGTGACATCGTCGACTGTCACCCGGAACGGGCGCTGCACGTCGTGAGCGACGCGGAACAAGGCTCGTCCGGTCTCGAGCTCCACGGTGCGTTTGTCGCGGTCGAGATCGACTTTGAGCTTGCTGTGCGCGTCGATGGTGAGGGCGGTGCCGTCGGCAAGGGCGACGTGGCGCAATTCGCCGGGGTCCGTCGCATAAGTCCGCGCGTCAGAGAGCAGCAGGAACGCTGCGACCACCGATGCCGCCAAGCCAGCCAGCCCGCCGATGAGCGCGCGCCGGTGGCGCGGGTGGTGACGGGCGGAGGGCACGACCGGCGCTTCGGCAGGGGCCATGCACTCGGGGGTGGGTTCTGCGGTATTGAGCAGGTGCAGCATGGCTTGCGCGCGCAGCAATGCCCCGCTGTGCGCGGGGGCTGCATCGAGCCAGTTGTCGAGGTCTTGCTGGAGATCGGCGGGCAGTTGCGAAGATGCGGCGTCGATCCGCGCGGCCCATTCGGCCGCTTCGGCTTCAACCGTAGTGCCGTATTTTCTCGCGTCCTGCGCCAAGGTCGTTCCTGTCTTCGTCGTCGGGGGACGCCATATGCGTTCCCATGTCCGCATCGGCAGATCGCATGGCGGCCATCAACAGGCGCAAGGCTTTCTGCACGTCATTTTCCACTACGCTTTCGCTCACCCCGAGCGTGCGTGCAATCTCTCGCTGTGACAGGCCTTCCACCCGTTTCATCGTGAAGATCCGGCGGCAGCGTTCCGGCAGATCCTCGATCAGGCGTTCGACCATCCGCAAATGCATCCGGGCGGCCACGGCCTGTTCGGGACCGGTCGCATCGGGATCGACGAAGATCTGCGCACTTTCCGTAAGGTCTTCGAAACGGATGATTGCCGCGCGCCGCAAATGGTCGCGCCACAGGTTCTTGACCGTCTGCATGAAATAGGCGCCGGGCCGCTCGATGTGGTCGGTGCCTGAAAGTGCGGCAAAGCGACAATAGGCGTCCTGCACGATGTCGTCGATGTCGCCGCCCATGACGCCCAGCCGGCGCAGAGCCGAACGCACCGCCGGTTCGTGGGGCACGATGCGGGTGGCGACCCAGCGAATGATTTCAGGTTTGGCGACGGGCATGACCGGGGGAGCTCCTGCGGCTCTGCGCTATGACCCGATTGCGTAACCTTGGTGACACTGGACGGGTGTCGGCATCCTTTTCGTGCGGGCGGGTCCGTCCTGTCACTTGTGCGGCTCCGTCCAAGCGGGACGCGCGGCAAGCGTGTTCAATGCCCTTCGCGTGGTGACAGCCACAGGCAGAAACGATGGCGCCCGATGCGCCAGAGGGGCAGGCAGCGTGACATACAAGATTTCAGTCGATACCGGCGGAACCTTCACCGATGTGATCGTCAGCGACGCGAGCGGCGTCATGACCATCGGCAAGGCACTCACCACTCATCGCCGCATTTTCGAAGGGGTGCACAGCGCGATCGAGGCGGCGGCTTCCGAACTCGACGTTCCGGTCGGCGATTTGCTCGCACAGACGTCGCTGTTCATCTACGGCACCACCCGTTCGACCAATGCGATCGTCACCAAGAACGTCGCGCGGACGGCTTTCGTCAGCACCGAGGGATTTCCCGACATTCTGCTGTTGAAGGAAGGGGGCAAGTTCAATCCCCATGACTTTACCCAGGACTATCCGGCTCCCTTCATTCCCCGTCGCCACACGTTCGAATTGCCGGGGCGCATTTCGGCCGAAGGCGAGGAACTGACCGCTTTCGACGAGGCCGCCGCCCGGGAGCTTGCCGCCGAAATCGTTGCTCGCGGGTTCGAGGCGGTCGCCGTCTGTCTCCTGTGGTCGGTCGCCAATCCGGCCCACGAATTGCGGTTCGGCGAAATCCTGCGCTCGGTTGCGCCGGACATCCCCTTTACCCTTTCGCATCAGCTGATCCCGGTGGTCCGCGAATATCGCCGCGCTTCGGCAACCGCGATCGACGCCTCACTCAAGCCGCTGATGCAGCAGCATCTGCGCGAACTGGAAGAAGACCTGCGCGCGGCGGGCCTTGTCGGCGAAATCCTCGTCAGCACGGCGGCTGGCGGGTGCAGTCATATCGATGCGCTGGTCAGCCGCCCGATCTACACGATCGGATCGGGTCCGGCGATGGCGCCGATTGCCGGACGGGCCTTTGCCCGGATGGAGGATCTCGGCGACAACGTCATCATCTGCGACACCGGGGGCACGACGTTCGACGTCGGGCTGGTGCGCGACGGACGCATCACCTTCAGCCGCGATACCTGGCTCGGGCCTGCCTATACCGGCGACCTTCTCGGCATTTCGGCCGTCGACATGCGCTCGATCGGCGCGGGCGGCGGTTCGATCGCATGGATCGATGAAGGCGGGCTGATGCGGGTCGGACCGCAATCGGCGGGATCGGAACCGGGGCCTGCCTGTTACGGGCGCGGCGGCACCTTGCCGACCGTTTCGGATGCCGCGGTCGTGCTCGGCTATTTCGACCCGGATTACTTCCTCGGCGGGCGGATGAAGCTCGACGTGGCAGCCGCGCGTGCCGCAGTCGGATCGGTTGCGGGAGCCGTGGGGCTCAGCATCGAGGAAACCGCGTTCCGGATCATGAGTCTTGCCAGCGACCTCATGGTGCGGGCGATCGCCGACGTCACGATCAGCGAAGGGCTCAACCCGCGCGAAAGCACGATCGTTGCAGGCGGTGGTGCGGCCGGGGTCAACATCATGACCATCGCGGCGGAACTGGGGTGCGAACGGGTGATCCTGCCCAAGGTCGCCTCGGCTCTGTCGGCCTCAGGCATGCAGCATGCGGACATTGTCGCGGAGGAAACCGCGAGCCTCGTCATGCAGACCGACCGGCTCGACATTGTCGAAGTCAACCGCGTGCTGGGCACCTTGCGTGAGAAGCTCGAAGGGTTCGCAGCGAGCTTGCCCGACCGCGACATGAGCGGGGCCAGGATCGAATACATCGCCGAAGCCCGCTATCTGGGACAGGTCTGGGAACTCGACACGCCGCTGCCGCAAGTGCCGCTGCCGATCGAAGGCGGGGCCGAGCTGCTCGCCGAGACGTTCCATCAGGTTCACGAGCGCGTCTTTGCCGTTCGTGACGAAGGCAGCCCGGTCGAGATCGTCAACTGGAAAGCGCGCCTGACGGTGCCGTTGGCCAAGCCCGTCGATGTCGCCGCCAAGGCCGATGAAGTGACGTTGCCGCCGCCCGCGCTGACGCGTCAGTGCTTCTTCGGCGGAACCGAGCCGGTCACGACGGGCATCTACAAGCCAGCCGACCTTGCGCCGGGGCGCACGATCGTCGGCCCCGCGATCATCGAAGAGCCAACCACCACGCTCGTCGTCTATCCCGGCACCAGCGTGATGGTGAGCGGCGCGGGCAATTTCCTTCTCAAGGTTCGCTGAGGAGCCACGGCCATGACCGATTTCGACCCTTACATGACCGCGATCATCGCCAATCGCATCGACGGTATCGTGCGTGAGATGACGCATACCTTGCTGCGGGCGGCCCGTTCGGCGGTCATCAACAGCGCACGCGATTTCAGCTGTTCGATCTGTACCGCCGACAACCAGTTGCTTGCAGCCGCAGAAGGTCTGCCGATCCATATCTTCGGCAGCCACCTCCAGACGCAGGCGATGACCGACTACCACGGCGGGGACATTCTCGAAGGCGACTGCTACCTCCACAACGACCCCTACACCGGCAACACCCACCCGGCGGACCATACCTTTCTGGTGCCGGTCTTCTTCGAGGGCGAACACCTCTTCACCACGGTCGCCAAGGCGCACCAGGCCGACATCGGCAATTCCAAGCCGACCACCTACATGGCCGACGCCGTCGACATCTATGAGGAAGGGGCGCTGATCTTTCCGGCGGTCCGGGTGCAGCGCGACTACAAGACTGATGAAGACGTGTTGCGCATGTGCAAGAGCCGCATTCGCGTGCCCTCGCAATGGCACGGCGATTTCCTCGCCGGGATCGGCAGCGCCCGCATCGGCGAGCGGCGGTTGAAGGAGCTTTGCGAAAAGTACGGCAAGGACACGATCAAGACCTTCATTGCGGCATGGTTCGACTATTCCGAACGTCGCATGGTTCAGGCGATCCGCAAGCTGCCCGCTGCCGTGCTCACCCATTCGGGCGCGCACGATCCCTTTGGGGATCTCCTGCCCGACGGCATTCCGCTCAACATTACGACGCGGATCGATCCGGAAGCCGCGCGGGTGACGCTCGACCTCACCGACAATGTCGACAACGTCGATTGCGGTTTCAACGAAAGCGAGGCGACCGCGACATCGGCCTCGGTTGCCGGGGTATTCAATTCGATCGACCCGACGGTGCCGCGCAATTCCGGCTCGTTCCGCCGGATCGACGTTATCCTGCGCGACGGATCTGTGGCGGGGCGTCCGCGCTTTCCCCACAGTTGCTCGGTTGCGACGACCAATGTGGCGGACCGCCTCATCAATATCGTGCAGTCGGCCTTTGCCCAGATCGGCGACGGGTTCGGGCTTGCCGAGGGCGGCGTGGGCATGGGCGCGGGGTTTGCAGTCGTGTCGGGCAAGGACGCGCGCACCGACGGCGCGCCTTACGTCAACCAGATGATCATCACCAGCGCGGGCGGGCCGGGCAGTCCCTCGGCCGATGGCTGGCCCACATACGCGCTGCCGGTGATCGCTGCGCTGATGTACCGGGATTCGATTGAGATTGACGAGTTGAAGCACCCGATCCTGTTCCGGTCGTTGCGCATGCAGACCGGGACCGCTGGGGCAGGGCGCTTCCGCGGGGCTCCGGCGCTCGAAGTCGCCTATGGGCCGCGCTTCGATCCGATGGAAGTCCACTGGCCTTGCGACGGGACCTATTTCCCGGCGCGCGGGGTGCGTGGGGGCAATGACGGCATCTGCGCCCGTCACTTCCTGGTCGGGGTCGATGGCGAGCGGGAGGAACTGCCCAACATTGTCGCACGCAAGCTGATGCCGGGCGAATATGTCGAAGGCAACCATGCCTCGGGCGCGGGATATGGCCATCCGTTCGAACGCGAACCGTCACGCGTGCTGCGCGACGTGCTCGAGGGATACGAGGACGAGGTCCGCGCGCGCGACGTCTATGGCGTCGTCTTTACCGGCACGCTCGCGGCCGAGGATCTTGCCGTCGATGCCGAGGCCACCGCTCGCCTGCGCGCGGGCTGATCCCTGTCTCCATTCTTTTCCAGCAAGGCATTCGCGCAATCGCGCAATTTTCAGCAGAGATCATAACAGGGGGGTATTCGAGCCATGAAAATGAAACTGGCCCTGATGACAGGGGTAATGCTGTCCTGCCTGTGGGGCAATGTCGCCCACGCAGGCACGGGCGACGATGCCGCGGGGGCGGCACCGGCAACGCCTGCGGCCGCTCCGGCGCCGCAGGATGCGGGGGGGCCATTGCAGGACATCGTCGTCACTGCACAGCGTCGGTCGCAGAAGTTGCAGGATGTCGGCATTGCGATCACCGCGTTCAACGGTGCGCAGATGCACCAGCTTGGCTTTACCAGCAGTACCGATCTCGCCAAGATGGCACCCAATGTCGCGATCTCGACCAGCTTCGGCGGGCAGACGTCGCAGTTCACCATGCGCGGCGTGACCCAGAGTGACTATAACGACCACGTCGAATCCGTGATCGCGGTCTATGTCGACGATACCTACATCGCCATGCAGCAGGGCCAGATGTTCGGCCTGTTCGACGTCGACCATGTCGAAATCCTCAAAGGGCCGCAGGGTACTTTGTTTGGGCGGAATGCTACCGGCGGCGTCGTCAATTACCTGACCAAGCGGCCGACCGATCGCTTCGACGGCTATCTTGATGCGACCTATGGTTCGTACAACAACGTCCGGCTCGAAGGCGGCGTGGGCGGTGCGCTGGTCGAGGGCGTACGCGGTCGCCTTTCGGGCTTTTACGAACGGTATGACGGCTACATCAAGAACACCTATCCCGAGCAGACTTATGTTCCGGCAGCCTATCAGGCGGGCCTTGGCAAGAATTCGCTGCCCGGTGCGGGATCCGACCTCGGCGGGGTCAAGGGCAATTGGGCGTTGCGCGGGCAGATCGAGGCCGATCTCGGACCCAAGACCCAGCTCTGGATCTCGGCGACTTACAACACTTCGGTCGCTTCGACGGGGCCTTACCAGAACAAGGCGACCGTTGCCGTACTCGACAGTGCAGGCAACATCATCAACGCCATCGATGCTGCGCCCAATCAGACCTGTCAGGGGATCCAGAACGGTCAGTGCGTTCACATGGCCTATTCGCCTTATGCCGGGACGACGCGTCCGGTCGCGGGCGGGGATTTCTATGGTTATCGCGATCCGGATGGCAATGGCCCACTGACTGCGAGCGATTATACCTTCGGCAATGCCAATACTTTCACCAACTGGGGCTTCAGCGCCAAGCTGACGTCGGACCTGGGTTTTGCCACGCTGACCTCGATCAGCGATTTCAAGCACTTCGACAAGGATTTCAGCCTCGATCTCGAAGCAGGACCGGAAAACCAGTTCGTCTGGCACAACGTCGCCAACGAAAAGACCTTCTCCCAGGAACTGCGCCTCAACGGCAAGTCGGGCGGTCTCACCTGGGTGACGGGCGGGTATTTCCTCTATGTTCTCAATCACAGTGCCTCGGGTCTCGGGGCGCTTCCTGAAAGCACCTATTCGTTCCCGGCGTTCGACCAGCCGCGCGTGGTGAAGCTCGACACCAAGTCCTATTCGGCCTTCGCCCAGGTCGAATATGCAGTGAAGAGCAATCTGTCGCTGATCGGCGGTGTGCGTGTGTCGCGCGAAGTGAAGGACTATGATTTCCAGGTGCTGCTGGTCACGCCCACGACCGGGCTCGACCCCTATCACTGGAACTATTCGCCCACGATCAGTTTCCCAGGTTTTTCGCAGGATCTCTATCAGGGACACCTGGCCAATACCCTGTGGTCGTGGAAGGGCCAGATCGACTGGCATCCGGCGGAAAAGGTGCTCATTTATGCCGGTGTGACTCAGGGGGCCAAGTCGGGCAGCTTCAACGCGGGCGGGCCGCCGCTTGCCGTGAGCGCGATCCCCTACAAGCCCGAACGCCTGATCTCGTATGAAGCGGGGATCAAGTCGACCTGGTTCGACCGTCGCCTGCGTTTCAACGCGGCCGGGTTCTACTACGACTACAAGAACTACCAGGCCGCCCAGTGGCTTGGTGCCTCGACGCTGATCATCAATGCCGATGCCTATATCTATGGCGGCGAAGCGGAACTGGCGGCGACCCCGGTCAACAATCTCGATATGTCGGTGAACCTGGGGTACCAGACGAACAAGGTGAAGAACGTGCCGGTCGGCGGGCAATTGCTTGACCGCCAGGTGACTTTTGCCCCGCACTGGACGCTTTCGGGCCTGTTGCGTTACTCGGTGCCCAAGCCGGTTGCGGGCGGCAAGATGGCGTTCCAGATCGACGGTAGCTATCAGTCGTCATCGTTCCAGAATCTCAACAATTTCAGTGCCAACAAGATGCCCGGCTGGGGCATCATGAACCTGAAGCTCGACTGGACCGCGCCCGACCCGCGCTGGCAGGTTTCGGTCTTTGCCCGCAACGTGCTCAATTCGTGGTATCAGACCGGCGGCTTCGACCTTTCGGCGATCTGCGGCTGTAACGAAGTGGCCGTGGGTAAGCCGCGCTGGATCGGCGGGCAGGTGCGCTACTCGTTCCGCTGATCGGATTTCCCTCGTTTCCACCCTTGACCCGGGAAAGGCTCACCGCCTTTCCCGGGCTTTTTCATGCCTAGGGATTGCGGCAGTAACGTCCGTCACCCCGGATCAAGTCCGGGGTGACGAAATCCTTCGCAAGTCCGCTGCGTCAGGCCCGGCCCAGGCGCGCGAAATCGGACGGGGACATGCCCAGTTCCTTCTTGAACGCGCGGCAGAAATACGAGGAATCGGCAAAGCCCGCGTCATAGGCGATCTGCGTGATCGAAAGGCCACCTTGTCCCGGACGCGTCAACAGGCGCTGGGCTTCGGCAAGGCGCCTTTCGCGCAGCACGGTTGCGAGCGATTGATCGACTTCGGCAAAGATCTTTTGCAGATACCGTTCGGAAACGCGCATCTGCTGGGCGATGTCGGAAATGCGCAAGTCGGCCGAGCGGAACTGACGCTCGAGCAAAGTCAGCGCCTTGCGCCGATGCGCGGCGTGGACTGCGCTGCCCGACGCCTCTTCCTGTCCACCGGTCAGGGACAGCGCGAGCAGCTCTATGAGATGCTGGATCAGCGTTCCGGCCGATGAGCTGTCCATCAACGGCGCATGGCGGCAGAAGGAATGGACGAAATCGACGAAGAGGCGCGATGTCGCATCCTCGGCCGATGTCGGCGCATTGATATAATCGCCTACCATGGGAAAGCGTGCGGCCAGCATGGGGGCAGGGATTTTCAGCGTGACCACTGAACTGTGTCCGCGCTGTTCATAGATATATTCGTCGGCCGCCGCGACCATGCCGAAAGCCCCGGGGGCGACGAACCGCGTGTTGCGCCCCTGGGTCAGCCACAGGGGAGTCGAACCGGGAATTTGTATGACAAAGGAATTGTCCCCGTCGTCGCGCACGTGGGCGGGACGGCGATGAACGCGGGTCGCATCGGATTCGAGCTTGCCGATCCGCAGCGAGCCAACGTTGAAGACATCGAAGCGACCCTCGGTGAAATCGGGCACGGTGCTGACGTCGAAATTGTAATAACCGCGTTGCAGCGCTTGCGACCAATAGCCCTGGCGAGAGGCAAGGGGGCGGTCGCTCACGTCGACAGAAAAGCCTCCGTGTCCGGGAACATCGCCAAGCGATTGAAAACCGTTCATGTTTCACGTCCCTGCCCATGCACCGGCAAGGCTGCGTCGGTCACAGATGCTGTGTCGCCCCTCGCGACGTCTGTTCCCTTTGGTCGAATGGCGACCGCAACTTGCTCGCCCTCGTTGTCATGCGGAAGTCACCGACCCGGTGCATTATTATTGGTCGAGAATGCCTCAAAATGGCGGTTTTGCAAGGCTTGGAGCGCAGCTTTGTTAGGGTTTTGACGCGCTCGCCCTTCCACCCTTTCATGGCGGATTGCTGCATTCGTCTTGCAGGCATGTTGCCGTGCGGTATCGTTCGGGGTTGTCTCCGGCTGGGGCGCCGGACGCCAAGGGTGGGCTGCACGCAATGGTGAAGCTGGATGACCGTTTGATCGCAACGCTTTATTCGGCGGTGGACAACGACAGCCGCTGGGTCGACTTGCTCGACGGCATGCGCGCGGAGTTCGAAGTCGAGAGCGCAGTGGTGCAGGTGCTGGACAATTCCGCACCCGATCTGCGCATGGTCTGGGAAAGCCGCGATCGCATTTCGCAAAGCCGCGTGGCCTTGCACGACTCGTGGGCCAACACGCTCGCCAATCCGCGTTTCCGCCGTCCGCGACAACGGATCACCGACGTGCAGATCAGCAGCGACCAGCGCCTGTCCGATTACACGGCGCAGGATCGCAGCGTTCTGCGCGAGGGGCTGGCGCGATGCCGATTGGGCCTCGCATTCTGGATCAGTGTCCGGCTCGACCCTGCGCGTCATTTCACGATGATCTTTCATCGGGCACCCGAAGACGGGCGCGATATCGGGCCACAGGATCTGGCTCGCCTGGAGGGGTTGGCGCCGCATTTGCAACAGGCCTTACGCTTGTGGGTGCGCCTCGATCAGGCCGAGGCGCGGGTCCGTTTGATCGAGGACGCCGCAGATGGGCCGCTGGCCGCGATGATCGCATGCGATCGCCGGATGCGCGTGCAGTGGATGAATGCGGACGCGCGGCGCATCCTTCATGCCGGAGGACAAGGCATGGGTCCGCTGCTCCTGCGGGGTGGGGGGCTCGCATGCCGGAAGTCCGGGGATCAGGACCGCTTGCAACGGCTGGTCCATGGTGAAGGATCGGTGCTGGTGATCGGCACGGACGGCCGGCAAGCCTTGCATGTGCGCGCGTCCTTTCCGGCGCTGGCCGGGCAAGGTGGTCAGCAACAAGGTGGCCGGCAACAAGGTGGGTTGTCGTCGGATCACGTCCTGTTGATGCTGTCACGGCCGGACGCCGAAGTGTGCTTCGACGCGGGCGACATCGCCCAGCTTTTCGGCCTGACCGCGACCGAGGCCTTGCTGGCCGCGAGCCTTGCCGGGGGTGCCAGTGTCAGCGAATTTGCCGAGACGCGCGGCATTGCCGAAGGAACCGCGCGTCTCCACCTCAAGCGTATTCTCGCCAAGACAGGAACATCGCGCCAATCCGAGCTTGTCCGCCGCATTTGCCTGTCGGTGGGTGGGCGTGGGGAGCAACGCATCACCCTTTGAAAGCACTTATCCCATTTGGGGGACGCGGGGCCGCACATGCCTCGTCACCTTCGCAGCATCGGGCCTGAATACGGCGGGCATCAACCGCCATCGGCCCGACATTCATCACGCGACAGGGCGCGATAGCTGCGAGGGATCCGATGAACCACGACAAGACCATACTGGCCTGCCGTACGAGCTGTCTTGCGCTTGCACTGGGGCTCGCCATTCCTGCTCAGGCGCAGGATGTGCCGCCGACGACCAAGGCCGATCCGCCGTCCTCGGGGGAAATCATCGTGACCGCGACCCGTCGGAGCGAAGCGCTCAGTAAAGTGCCGTTGTCGATCACGGCTCTGGGGCAGGCCTCGCTCGACAAGCGGGGGATCAAGGACATCGCCGGGATCGTGCGGCAGACGCCGGGCATCCAGTTCGATCCCAACGGGTTCGGCAACCAGACCAATATCGCCATTCGCGGGGTAAGTTCGACCGTCGGCGCGGCCACGACCGGGATCTATATCGACGATACCCCGATCCAGAGCCGGGTCGTCGGCTATGGGGCCACCAATGCCTTTCCGGCGGTTTTCGATCTTGCTCGCGTCGAAGTGCTGCGTGGACCACAAGGCACTCTTTTCGGTGCGGGATCGGAAGGCGGGACCGTCCGCTTCATCACCACCCAGCCAAGCCTTGACGCGGCCCATGTCTATGCCCGTGCCGAAGGTTCGGGAACCGAGGGCGGGGCCATGTCGGGCGAACTGGGGGCATCGGTCACCGGGCCGTTGATCCCGGGAAAACTGGGTTTTGCCGCCAGTTTCTGGATGCGTCACGACGGCGGCTGGGTCGATCGCAAGAATGCCAATCCCGAGGTTGCCGACGCGTCTTATTTGAAGAACGTCAACTATGTGGACACGCAGGTCGGGCGTGTGGCACTCAAATGGACCCCGGTCGAGGGGCTCGAAGTGACCCCTTCGCTGTTCTATCAGCGCCGGGTCGCCAACGACAGCGACAACTATTGGGAGACGCTGTCCTCGCCCGGGCATTATGTCAGCGGGCAACCCAACGCAGCCCCTGATCGCGATCGCTTCCTGCTTCCCGCGCTTAATGTCAGCTATGATTTCGGCGGGGTGCAGCTCATCAACAACACGTCCTATTTCATCCGCGACCAGAGTTCCGCGATTGACTATTCAACGCTCTGGCCTTCGGTCTTCGATGGGACGCCATGGGTCGGGGCGGGTTACAACTCGCTGGCGCACATGACCAATGACCAGCGCACTTTCACCGAGGAAATGCGGCTGCAATCGACAGGTCGGGACACACGGCTGAGCTGGGTGCTTGGCTTTTTCTATTCCCGCTCGGTGCAGCATTTCAGCGAGAACGTTTACGATCCCGATTTCTCGATGATCTTCGGCGGCGTCCCGCCCGAGATCATTTTCGGCACGCCGCTGGTCGACGGAAAATACTCGCTTTCCGGGCGAGGTCGCGGGGCCGACGAACAGGTCGCCGGGTTTGTCGATGCGACGTTCGCGATCACGCCGACGCTCAAGGTAACGGCAGGCGTGCGCGTGGCTCACACCCGGTTCGAGGGCAATTCGCTGTTCCAGGGACCGGTGTCGGGCGAGCAGTTGCAGCCGCAGCAATCGGTGGGCGAAACGCCGGTTACGCCCAAGTTCGCGCTCAACTGGCAGGCGTCGCCCTCGCTGCTGCTCTACGGCACAATCGCCAAGGGCTATCGGATCGGCGGGACCAATGCGCCGGTTCCCTTGTCGACGTGCGCCGCCGATCTGTCCGGGTTCGGCTATTCCAACGTACCCGATACCTACAAGTCGGACAGCCTGTGGAGCTATGAAGTCGGTGCCAAGGGGCGTGTGGGGCGCGGCCTGACATTCGCCGCCAGTGCGTTCCGCGTCGATTGGAGCAATATCCAGCAGAACGTCTACCTCCAGCATTGCGGTGCACAGTTCACCGACAATCTGGGCAAGGCGCGCAGCCAGGGGTTCGACCTTCAGGTGACGGTCAAGGTTGCGCGCGGGTTTTCGCTCGACGGGACGGTTGGCTATACCGATGCCCACTTCACCCGGAATGTATCTGACGGGGCATTGGCGACGACGGCCGATCATCTCGAAACCCATCCCTGGACGATGACCGTCGGGGCCGATTACGAGACCAGGCTCGGATCGGGCACCGGCTATCTGCGTGGGGATTACCAGTACAAGAGCGTCGGGCGTACCACTGTAACGACCGACAGCGCGACCAATTCCTATGACCCCGGCGCCATCCGCACGCCCGAAGTCGATTTCGTCAGCCTGAGACTGGGCTGGCGGCATGGTCCTGCCGACGTTTCGTTCTTCGTCGACAATCTTGCCAATGCGCACCCGGCCCTGTCGCGGGCGATCGATGTGGTGGGGGTGGGGTCCTATCGCGACATCACCCTGCGCCCCCGCACTTATGGCCTCACGCTGCTGCTGCGCCAGTAAATCCCGTTTCCCCCTCTGCGAAAGGCAGTCATCTCATGTCGTTTATCAAAAAGGGCCGTCTTGCGGCCGGGATCGCGCTTGGCCTCGTCCTGCCGTGCGTGTCGGTGTCGGCCCAGACCGCGCCAGCCCATGTTCTGCCCGACGGGACGGTGCCGCCCGCACTCAAGGCTGCGCGCATGCACATTCTCGATGCGCCGGAAAACATGCTGACATTCCACAACATGGACCAGCTCTTCGAAACGCGCCCGGTTCCCCGCTCGGGTCCCGTCGCGCCCTTCGCCCATAGTGACAAGGCTCTGCCCGATGCCGTGATCGGCGGGACCACCATGACCGAGGATGCCTGGGAGGATCGGACTTATACCGCTGCGCTCCTCGTCATGCGGGACGGGCATATTCTCCACGAAAGCTATCGGGACAATACCGACGCAAGCACCCATTTCATCTCGTTCTCGATGGCCAAGACGATCACCTCGATGCTGATCGGGATCGCGGTCGGGCAGGGGGCGATCCATTCCATCGACCAACCCGCGACCGACTTCGTGCCAGAATTGAAAGGGTCGGGATACGACGGGGTGACCATCCGGCAGTTGCTGCAGATGCGCTCGGGCGTTGATTACGAGGAGCGCTATGACTTTGGCGAAAAACCGAGTGTTCCGGCGCAGATCTTCCTGAATGCGATCGTCGCCAACAAGGAGCGTTTTGCCGACATGGCGCCGCGTCTGGGGCGCAAATGGAAACCGGGAAGTCATTTCAATTATTCGACGCTCGACACCTCGGTTCTGGGCTGGGTGCTCGAACGCGCGACCAAGCGTCCGCTCGCCGATTTCATGACCCAATACCTGTGGCAGCCGATGGGGATGGAATCCTACGGCTACTGGCTCGCCGACGGAGCACCGGGCGTCGGGCGTGAATTGAACGGCATGGGCTATAACGCGACTTTGCGTGACTTTGCGCGGCTGGGGCAAATGATGCTCGACAAGGGGGCCTTCAACGGGCGCCAGATCGTTCCGGCCGACTGGGTCGGCGCGGCGACAACGATGACACCCAATGCCGATCCGGGAACGCCGCCTCCGCCTGCCTCGGTGACCAGTCCGTTCGCCCGTTCGGGCTACGGTTTCCAGATCTGGAAGCTCGATGAGACCGGGGCCTACACCGCGCTCGGCCTCCAGGGTCAGTTCATCTATGTCCACCCGGCCACGCGCACGGTGATCGTCAAGCTCAGCTTCTTCCCGCCCGAAGGCAGTGCGGAAGGCGACCGGGCGCTCGAGGATACGCTCGCCTATTTCGGCACCCTTACGCGCTGGAAAGGCTGATCGACGGCGGCGGGCAGGTTCGTGCCTGCCCGCCGCCACGCGATGGCGCTGGATTTCGGCCCCTGAACGCGGCATGCAGAGGTGAAATCTGTATGGGGTCATGATGAAAGATCGCGATATTCTTCCTGACGTTTTGAAGGCGTTGGCGATAGTCGGCGTTGTCTTCATCCATCAGGAAGTGCCGTGGAAAGCGATATTCCGATATTGTGTTCCCGCCTTCATAGCGATCTCGGCGTTTTATATGGAACGCGGCTGGGCTCGCGGGGGAATGGACACCGCCCGGTTCTGGCGGCGGAATTTTCCGGTCTATGCGATTCCCTTTGTTTTCTGGAGTTTGCTTTACGCGGTTGTTTCCGGTGGCCCGCTCTTTTTCCGGAATGTCCCTATCCATACGCTGATCGGAAGTCAGTTCGGAGGGTTTGGATTCTCGGGGCAATACTATTTCATCATCCTGTTTCAGGTCATTCTGCTCTTTCCGTTTTTCCGGAATGCACTGGATAGTCGGACCAAGGTCCTTGGGGCGATCGCGACAGGGTTCCTGTTCGACTGGGCGATCGTCTATGGGTTCAGCCAGCACGAACTGCTCGAGAAGATCGGCTATCGCGTCGTCGTCTACTGGATTGGCTATGTCGCACTCGGCATCGCCTGTGCGCGCGGTTATCTGAAGGTGAGGACGTTGTGGCCCGCTCTTGCCGGATGTGTGGTGATGGCCCTGGCCTTGGTCGAACTGCGCGTGCTGCCCGACCTTTGCGTCTATATCGCGCCATCGGTCACGATCGGAGCGAGCCTTCTCATCGTGACGGCATTTGGTCAGGCGAGCCTTGGCGCGATCGCGGAATCAAGAGCGGGGCAGGCCGTTCTCGCGTCGGTGCTCTATCTCGGGCAGAACAGCTTTGCCGTCTTTGTCAGCAACCGGTTGTTCCTCGATCTGGTGCACCGCAGTCTTCCGGGATGGAGCGCGGTTCCCGCCATTCCCGTCACGATCGCGATCCTGTGCGGCCTTGGGCTCGGGCTCGTGCTGGAACGGATCGGCCTTGGCCGGCTGGTCGGGAAACGCTGACGCCGGACATGAGAAAACCCGGCCGCCGATGGCGACCGGGTTCCTCATTTCCACTCCCGCAGGGGAAAATCGCGGGATCAGAAGTGATAGGCAACGCCCAGCAGGAGCTGGTGGCGGTCGAACTTGCCCGCACCTTCACTCAGGTTGGTGTAGCGATATTCCATGCGACCGGTGATGTGCTTGGTCACATACTGTTCGATACCGCCGCCCAGCATCCAGCCGTTCTGGCTACCCGAAACGTAGATCGGGGTTTCGGCGTTGATGATGGTGCTGGCGCGCACGTTGCTGTAACCGCCGCGCACATAGAGCAGGGTCTTGTCACGCAGCACGTAACCGGCGCGCAGCGACAGATCGACCGAACGCTTCGGGTCGACGGTGGTGGTGCCGTCGGTGATGTGCGAGTTGATCGGGAAGTTCACTTCGGCCTGGCCGCCGATGACGAAGTTCTTCAGGATGCGATAGTCCTGACCAACGAACACGCCCAGGGTGCCGGTGTCGCCGGTGCCGTACAGGTTCGTCGGGCCAACGCCGGTGCTCGGGTTGTTGACGCTGTTTTCTTCCCAGCCGCCTTGTGCACCGATGAACGGGCCGTTGAAGGTCTTGGCATGAGCGTTGGCAGCAACCAGAGCGGCAGCCGTAGCTGCGAGATAAGCGATCTTCTTCATTTTCACGTCCTCCATGTTCCGGGCCGGTAACCGCGCCGGAGCGCGGTTTTGGGGGGGAGTGACCGTGACGATCCTGAAACATGCGTGTTTTGCGTCAGCGGTCCCGACCGGAACGGGACGCCAGATGGGCGCTTAAAAGGGTGATGAGAAGGTGCTCAAATTGTGACAGATTGTTGTCTATTTGATGTCAATCGGCGTGATGGGCATGGGTTGACCTGCGGCCAATTGGCCACAGGTGTGATGCCAGGAAGTCGATGAAACTGCGCACCGAGGGCAGGATCCCGCGCGGCAGCGGATAGACGAGATGCAGGCTATATTCGGGAGTCGACCACTCCGGCAGGACGTGGACGAGCGTGCCGTCGTCAAGCGCGCTCGCGACCACCGATTCCGGCAAAAGCGCAATGCCCGCTCCCGATGCGGCAGCCTCGAACTGGACATTCTGATCGTTGGTGACGAGTCGAGGCTGGGCTGCGACCCGCGCGTCACGACCGTCATCGGTGGTCAGTGCCCAGCGTACTTCGCCGTCATGCATGTCCTCGATCCGCGCGATCAACGGCAGGTGAGCCAGTATGTCGGGATGGTCCGGGGCAAAGACATGCCCAGCCGATGTCCGTCCGGTGACAAGAATGCGGCGTACCCGACCGATTTCCCGGGCGACCAGACTCGACCCGGGCAGAGCCTCGACCATGGTGGTGAGGGCAAGGTCGAGATCGCTGTCGAGCGGATTGATCCAGCGGTCGCCATGTTCGACCACAACCGTGACTTTGGGGTGAGTGGCCAGATAATGGGGTAGAATGGGCGCAAGGTAGTTCTGCGCCAGCACCACCGAGCAGCCGATCCGCACGATCCCGGCGGGTTCCTTTTGCAATTCGGCGATACTTTCCATCGCGGCGCGCGCGCTGCCGAGCACAGCCTGGCATCCGTGATAGAACCGTTGCCCGGCATCGGTCAGGGAAATGCTGCGGGTCGAACGATTGAGCAAGCGAACCCCGAGATTTTCTTCGAGCGAAGCGACGCAACGGCTCAGGCGCGCCTTGTCGATGCCGGTGGCGCGTGCCGCAGCGGTAAAGCCGCCATGTTGCGCGACCGCTGCAAAATAGGAAAAGTCGTTAAGGTTCATTCTCTTTCATCGCATTGCGCAAGCGGCGTGACGGGGCTTGCAAGCAAAACCCGTCGCTGTGCCCGTGCAGCTTTGGCAAAGACCAGTTTGCCCTGAGATGAAAGCAAATTCGAAAAATCGACACGTTCTACGGGTTATCCCCAGCTACGGAGGCGGCGCAGCTGGGGCGTCTTCTTGTGTACATGGTCTTCCATGCGGGCGAGCAGGACGTCGAGCCAGTCGAGCGCCTCGAGCAGGAACGGCCCCTTGTTCAGCATGACGCATTCGGCGCGCGCGGCCATCGCCGCATCGGTCAGTTCGCCGCGATTGGGCATGCCTTCCTTGACCAGATGTTCCATGACCTGGGTTGCCCAGATCACCGGAACCTGAGCCGCTTCTGCGATCCAGAGGATTTCCTCCTGCATTTCGGCAAGGCGGGCAAAGCCGATCTCGATGGCAAGATCCCCGCGCGCGATCATGACGGCAATCGGCTGGCGGGCGGCGGCGCGCACGATGATATCGGGAAGATGCTGCACGGCGCGCGCGGTTTCGATCTTGAGGACAAGCGCGATGGTGTTCCAGTCGTCGGGGCGCAGATGCGCCAGTTCCGCCTGCAACGTCGCGACGTCCTCTGCGGTCTGGACAAAGGAATAGTCGATGCCGTCGGCATGCGCGGCAACGAAAGGCAGGGCTTCGCGATCGGCGGGGGTAAGCGCGGGGATGGACAAGTCGGTGTCGGGCAGATTGATACCCTTTTCCGGCTTGGGCTTCATGCCTTTGGCGCGGGTGCGATCGACCCGCGCGATCAGGGTGGCGCCGTCGGCGTCGAGGATGGTGCAGGCGATGCGCCCGTCGTCGATCAGCAGCCGTTCGCCTGCCCGCGCGGCGGCGATCGCTTCGGGAAGGGTGCAGGCAATGGTGAAATCGACCTTGCCCCAGGGTGTTGCGGGAACCTTTGTCTCGATCGCGTCGGGCGCGACTACGGCAATAAGGTCACCGTCATGCAGGCGGGTCGTCTTGCCGCGCGCGCGGATTTCCCCGGTGCGCAGTTTCGGTCCGGCCAGATCCATGAAAATCGCGAACGGCGGGCGCTCGTCCGTCTGGGCGGAGCGGGCATTGGTGATCATTGCGGCCCAGCGTTCGGGCGTGTCATGTGCGCAATTGATGCGCAGGGCTTCGATCCCGCGCTCGTTCAGATGAGCAAAGAAGTCCGGTTCCTCGGCCGCTTCGCTGGGGCACGTCACCATCATGGCGGCAAGGCGATTGTGGTGCACTGCGCCGAACAGGGCCTGGGCCCGGGTTTCGAGGCGTTCTTCTCCTTCGAAGAAAGTCGCTGCGGTGACGGCCCCTTCGTCCTGATCCCCGGCGAGCACGGCGAGGGCATGACGGACTGCGCGCAGGGCGGGCATGACGCGGCTTTCGAGGCGGCCGAGCGAGGAAAGTCCGAGCGGCATCAGCGCGCGTTGCAGCTCGCGCAAGTCATGACGGCGCAAGGCGAGATAGGCGGCGAGGTTTTCCGCGCTCGCCTTGAAATCCGGGCGGATGTCCCACGGCTCCCAACGGGCGAGAATCGCGTGGGAGTCGCGCTCCACATTGTCGATCAGCGCGTCGATCTGGGTGAGCAGTGTGGTCGGATCGGACATCGCGGGCCTTTCATGGTGGGGTGAAACCGCAGTTTTTGGCGATTTTCGGCAGGATGAGGGGTTTCCGGAGCCGGATTTGTCATTTTCGTATTGCGAAGCAGTCGCAATACCGTATGAGGGTTCCTGATAATCATTCGCAACAGGGGAACTCATGCAGACATCGCTCTCTTCGGCCGACGCCAGGACGTCCGGCCATGCCGCGCGAACCGGCGTTCAGCGCCCTGCAGCTCTTTCCACCGGCATGGCGATCGGGGCGATCGGCCTCTTCGCTCCGGTCTTTCCTGCGGCGGCGGCAACACCCGAAGCGACGCCTGCCGATCCGCAGGCCCAGACGACGCACAACCAGGCCGAGCTTGGCGCGGTCACGGTGACCGATACCGTCGTCGTCGAAGGCAGCTATCGTGCCGACCGTCTGTCCTCGTCCAAGGCAACCGCCGACCTCGTCGATACGCCGCGCAGCGTGACCGTGCTCACGCGCCAGCTTCTCGACGACACGCATTCGACCACGCTGGCCGAAGCGCTGCGCATGGTGCCGGGGATCACGCTCGGGGCTGGTGAAGGCGGCAATCCGCTCGGCGACCGTCCGTTCATTCGCGGCTCTGACAGCTCGAACGCGATCCATATCGACGGCCTGACCGATATCGCTGCGCAGACCCGCGAGACGTTCGACGTGGAATCGGTCGAAGTGGTCAAGGGGTCGGACGGGATCACCAACGGGTCGGGCAATGCCGCCGGTTCGATCAATATCGTGTCCAAGGCGCCCGAAGAGCATCGCTTCGTCGCGGTCGAAGGGGATGTCGGCAGCGCGGCCTATCGCCGTTTCACCATCGACGTGAACCAGCCGCTGACGTCCACCATCGGCCTGCGCATCAATGCGATGAGCCATGACCAGAACGTTTCGGGCCGCGCCGTAACCTGGCAACGCCGCTGGGGCATCGCGCCGTCGTTGACGATCGGGATGGGGACGCCGACACGGGTCACGCTCGACTGGTATCACCTCAATACCGCAGAGCTGCCCGACGAAGGCATTCCCTATACCAGGGCTGCAAGCTCGCTCAGCTCGGGCGTGACCGAAGTCGCGCCGCTCGGCACCGACGCATTCGCCACCGCCAATGGGCAGACCGTGACCCGTTCGCGCGACACGTTCTATGGTCTTGCCAATCGCGATTTCCGGCGCACGCTGACCGATGCGGCGACCGTGCGGGTGGCCCATGACCTCGGCGGGGGTTTCCAGCTCACCAACGCGACGCGCTATTCGCATGTAAACCAGGAATACCTGTGGACGCTGCCCGATGACTCCAAGGGCAACGTCTATGCTTACGGCACTGTCTCGCGCCGGGTGAACAGCCGCTATTCGCGCCAGACCGGCGTCGTCGATCAGCTGGCCGTTAACGGCAAGTTCGACACCGGCCCGCTCAAGCACAGCCTGGCCGCCGCGTTCGAATACAACTGGCAGAAATCGGGCTACGGCTCCTATTACGCGGATTCGAGCCGCACTGCGTTGCCGTTGGCGATTGCCTGTCCGACCGCGACCAGCGGGACCAACGCGATCTGCACCAGTGCGTCCAATCCCAATCCCTATGACCAGTGGACGGGCGGATGGGTCATGGGCTCGCCCCAGACGATGACGCTGGCCAACTGGACGACGCTTTCGGCTTCGGTCTACGACACCATTTCGATCGGCGACAAATGGAAGATCAATCTGGGCGGGCGTTACGATCACTTCGTGACCCATGCCAGTGCTGCGCTTTCGGCGACGTCGACGGCCCAGCGCACCTGGGCACGGCGACAGGACGACCTGTTCACCTATCAGGCCGGGCTCGTCTACAAGCCACGTCCGAACGGCAGCGTCTATTTCAGCACGGCGACGTCGGTCATCGCTCCGGGTTCGTTCCTGGCGCAGGGTTCGGAAGACAATGCCTTTGTCTCGTCGACCACGACCATCGATCCCAGCGCGCTCAAAGTGCAGCACACCACGTCCTATGAACTGGGCACCAAGTGGAACTTCTTCGGCGACGGGCTGAGCGTCACCGCCGACATCTTCCAGACCCGGACGACCAATGCGCGCACCACCGACGCGGGTGGCTTTGTCTCCAACGTCGGGATCAAGCGCGTGCGCGGCTTCGAAGCCAGCGTCTCGGGCAATGTGACCGACAAGTGGAGCCTGTTCGGCGGATATGCGCATACGCCTTCGGTTATTACCGACGGTGGTTACACGCTTGTTGCAGGGGCCTATGTCCCGGCGGCCAGCACCGGTCGCCGCGCGCCCAATACGCCGATGGACAGCATGACGCTGACCAGCCAGTACAAGATCACGCCCCGTTTTACTCTGGGCGGCAGCGCGATCTTCAACTCGAAGGTCTATGGCGGTTTTGCCTATGGCTCGAATGCGTCGGTCGTCCGCGGCGTCTATGTCCCGTCGTACTGGCGCTTTGACGCCAACGCGAGCTACCGTCCGACCAACCACATCACGATCAAGCTCGATGCGCTGAACCTGACCGACAAGCTTTATTACGATCAGGCCTATGCCAGCCACTATGCCCACCAGGCGGCAGGGCGGACGATCATCGGTTCGGTCGCGTTCAAGTACTGACGTGAAAGCAGGGCCCGAGATTATGGAAAAGGATCTGTCGGCAGAACAGTGGCGGTTGCTGCTGGCAGGTCCTCCCGGGGACCTCGCCAAGGCGCTCTTCGGAGCGGCCGAGGCGGGGGACCCGCTTGCGCAGTTGATCTACGGGCAATGCCTGCTCGACGGGAATGGAGTGGCGGCCGATGCGCAGGCCGCCTTTCTCCATTTTCACCGGGCCGCGCAAGCCGGGCTCGCCGAAGCAATGAACATGGTCGGGCGCTGTTTCGATCAGGGCTGGGGTGTGCCCGTCCTGCCCGAAGAGGCCGCCCGATGGTTCGAACGCGCGGCAGAGGCGGACCTCGATTGGGGCCTCTATAATTTCGCGACCATGCTGGCGCTGGGGCGGGGTGTGGCGATGGATCGGGAACGGGCGCTCGGCTTGTTCCGGCGTGCCGCGTCGCGCGGCCATGCCAAGTCCGCAAACATGGTCGGCAGCTTTCACGAAGACGGCTGGAGCGTGCCGGTCAACCGCGCGCTGGCGGCCTATCACTATGCCCGCGCGGCCGAAGGCGGCGATTTTCGCGGGGCCTTCAACCATGCCCGGATGCTGGCCGAAGACGGCAAGGCGGACAAGGCGCTGCACTGGCTCGACCGCGCGCGCGATCTTGCCCAATCGTGCGGGAACGTTCGTTTCCTGGGGCAGATGGCGGCTTGGCTGGCTGGACGCGAAGAGGCCGAATTCCGCGCTCTTTCTGCTGAATTCAAAGAGTTTTCATTGAAATCGGATGAGGGCTTTACCCACAACTTTGAAACTGCTAATGACTCGCAATAAGTGATCCCGGGTAACCCCGTGAAAGGCGTGTCATGATGGCTCAGCAGTCGGTTTCTCCCAGCTTTTCGCCGAACATTTCGTTCGTGCCGTCCCTCGGCAAGAGCGAAACGGGCGGGACACGGGCGAAGCCGCATCGTGCGCTTGCACAGGGTGGAAATGCCCGTGCCGAGGCGCTGGTCGCCGGATTTCGCAAGCAGCTCGAACGCGGTGGGGCAGGGCTCGTTTCCGCCCTCGTTGTCGGGGGCCTCTTTTCCGCGCTGGTCTTCATCGGCGCCGGCCCGATGGTGAGCGAACGTCATCGCTCCGAGATCGTTTCGGTCTCGCTGATGTCGCAGCAGAGCGCGCCCAAGCCTGCTCCCGCCAAGGCACAGGAAAAGCCTGCCGCCGCGCAGCCCCATGCCGCCACGGCCCCGGTCCCCGCACCGGTTCAGGCCGCGGCCCAGCCGACTGCCGCAACGCCGCAGCCGCTTGCACTCGCGCCGTCGCAGGTGTCGGCACCCGCTGCTGCGGCTGCACCGGCTCCGGCCCCTGCCGCCGCTTCGGGTTCGGCTTCGGCGGCCCCTGTTGCGCCGAGCGGTCCTGTTGATGGCGGTGATCTGTCGGCGCGTCTGGTTTCGTTCAAGGCGCCTTCCTATCCGATGGAATCGCGCCGCCAGCATGAACAGGGAACCGTTTTCCTGCGCCTGCTCGTCGACACCGAAGGGCATGTTTCGGAGATCGGCATCGATCGTTCGAGCGGGTCGAGCCGTCTCGACAAGGCTGCGCTCGATGCCGTCCGGCACTGGCGCTGGGCTCCGATGATGGTGCGCGGCGAAGCGGTGATGGTGCGCGGCGTCGTCAAGATTCCCTTCGTCCTGCAGGGTTGACCCTCGAAAGGCCGGTTTGGCTTGACTCACCGGCCTTCGATGTGATCTGCCTGCAGGTCTGAGCCGGAACGCAAGTTTCGGCGGCGGCACCGGCCCGTTCCTCCATCAGACTGCCTTGTCGGCGGATGCCGTTGGGCAGTCTGGTGGGAGAGAGGGTCGGTGCCGTTCAGATTCCGGGCGGTTCGGATTCTGGCCCATTCAGATTCCGAATTGCCGGAATTTCTGATCCTTTCAGAATCCAAAGATCGTTGACTCACCGGGCAAGGAGCAAGCGGCCGTGGCGAAACCTCCGATCGGGCGTGATACGCGTCTGTGCATGTCGCTGTCCGGGCGTCCCGGCAATGCGGGATCGCGGCTTCACAACCATCTCTACGACGCGCTCGGCCTCGACTATGTCTACAAGGCATTTACGACGACCGATCTGCCCGCCGCGATTGGGGGCATCCGTGCGCTTGGCATTCGTGGCGCTGCAATTTCGATGCCGTTCAAGGAAGCGGTGATCCCCTTGCTCGATCGGCTCGATCCGACCGCTGCCGGGATCGAAAGCGTCAACACCATCGTCAACGATGACGGCGTACTCTCAGGGTACAACACCGATTATTCGGCCGTGCGCGATCTTTTGGCCGCAGGGCCTGCCGATCCGGCCCGTCCCTTTGTTTTGCGGGGAAGCGGCGGCATGGCCAAGGCGGTTGCCGCCGCGCTGCACTATTGCGGTTTTCACGAGGGCATGATTGTCGCGCGCAATGCCGAGGCCGGACCTGCGCTTGCGGCGCTTTACGGCTATGCGTGGAGTGCGGATCTTCCCGAACCGGGCGCCGCGCTGCTGGTCAATGTGACGCCGCTCGGGATGGAAGGCGCCGATGCAGAGGCTCTGGCCTTTCCCGAAGCGATGATCGCGGCTGCCGATGTCGCCTTCGACGTCGTTGCCCAACCGCCGCGCACCCCGTTCATTCGCATGGCCGAGGCGATGGGCAAGGCCATCGTGACCGGGACCGAAGTGATCGTGCGACAGGCGATCGAGCAATTCGTGCTTTATACCGGCGTGCGCCCTTCGCCCGGGCAGATCGTCGATGCCACCCGTTTTGCCCATGGCGAAGCTGCCGCTGCCCGGCTTGCGCAAGCCTATGGTCTTGGCGGCTGAGGCAGGATAGGCAGGACGGCGATGACAAGCCATCCTGCGCGCGACGATCGCCCCGTTCTTCAAGACCTTATCACCGATGTTGCAGGCTTGCGCGTCGGGCACGCGACCGATGAAGGCGCCGGAACCGGTGTGACGGTCGTCTTGTGCGATGGGCTTTGGGCGGCGGCGGCCGATGTGCGCGGGGGTGGTCCGGGCTTGCGCGAGATCGAGGTCATGGCGCCGGAAAATCTGGTGCCGGGGGTCCATGCGATCACGCTGTCGGGGGGATCGGTCTTTGGTCTTGCCGCAGCGGACGGGGCGCTGGTCGAATTGTCGGCGGCGGGCGTTGGTTTGCCGATGCGGGCCGAGGGGCCGGTGGTGCCGATCGTGCCGGGTGCCGTTCTTTATGACCTTTCCAATCCCGGTGACAAGAACTGGGGAACCGAGCCTCCTTATCGCAGGCTCGGGCGCGAAGCGGCTCGTGCGGCTTTGGCGGCAGGCCATCATGGGACTTTTGCACTGGGGTCGGTCGGGGCCGGACGCGGCGCCATGGCGGGGGTGATTCCCGGCGGCATCGGCAGTGCTTCCTGCGCTCTGGAAGGTGGGCTCGTCGTCGGGGCTCTGGTCGCGGTCAATCCGGTCGGTGCCGTCCTGACCGAGGGGGACGAGGATTTCCTAAACGCGCCGTTTGCGGGGAGCGCCGATCCCTTTCCGGGCGGGAGCCGCCTTGCCGAACTCGGACGCCTTCAGCCCGGCGCGAATACCACGCTGGCGATCGTTGCCTGCAATGCCCGCCTCGACAAGGCGGAGGCCAAGCGACTGGCGATGATGGCACAAGACGGCCTCGCCCGCGCGATCAGGCCGGTGCACACTCCGTTCGACGGCGATGTCGTCTTTGCCCTGGCCAGTGGAGAAATCGACCTCGATGGGGTCGAGGTCGACGGGCCGCGCATTCGGCCCTGGCTTCTGGCCCGGCTCGGCGCGGCTGCTGCCGATTGCCTTGCCCGCGCTACGGTTCGCGGGGTGCGCGCGGCGGCAGATCCTGTGCGATGAGCTTTCCGGCCGAGAGACGGTAAAGCCTGTCGGCAAGGCCCTCGATCATCGACCGGTCATGCGTGACGAACAGGAATGCGAGGCCCTCGTCGGCAAGCGAGGCGATGAGGTCGAGAATTTCGGCGCGCACATGTGCATCGAGCGCCGAGGTCGCTTCGTCGAGCACGATCACTTCGGGCTCGACCACCAAGGCGCGGGCAAGCGCGATGCGTTGGCGCTGACCGCCGGAAAATGCGCCGGGCAGACGGGATGCCGCATCCTCGGGAAGGCCGACGCGGGCAAGGACGGCACAAACGCGCGCATCCCGTTCGGCCGGGGGCAGGCGCGGTTCGAGCAGCCCCAACGGTTCGGCCACGATCCGTCCGACGCGCCAACGCGGATCGAGGCTGGCGCCGGGGTCCTGGAACACCGCCTGCACCTTGCGGCGAAGGCCGCGCAAGTCTGCGCCGCGCGCCTTGTGCAAGTCGTGACCGTCGATCAGGACTTGCCCATGCTGCGGGTGCTCGAGACCCAGGACAAGGCGCAGCAATGTCGATTTGCCTTCACCCGAAGAGCCGACCAGCCCGACGATTTGACCGGCATGAAGAGCAAGGTTCACTCCGGCGATCACGGTTCGCGCGCCATAGCCATGCTGCAGCCCGATCGCCTGCAGCACGGGCGGCGTGTCTGGTTGCGACCTGCGCCTTTGCGGCCGATGATGCATGCGCTCCAGAAGGGCGGCCGTGCGCGGGGCTTCGAGAATGGCGGGAAGGGGGCCGGTCTCGATTACATGGCCGTGATCGAGCAGGACGATGCGGTCGGCGATCCCGCGCGCAAGGTCGAGATCGTGAGTGACGAGCAGCAAGGCCATGTGCCGTTCGCGCACGAGGCGGGCGACAAGCGCCATGACTTGCGTGGCGGTTTCCGGATCGAGCGCGGTCGTCGGTTCGTCGGCGATGAGGACGGCCGGTTCGCTTGCGAGCGCAATGGCGATGGCCACCCGCTGCCGCTGTCCGCCGGAAAGTTCGTGGGGATAGCGCTGCGGCGGGATCGCGGTCGGGTCGAGGCCGACTTCGGCGAGCAGGCGCGCGGCTTCGGCAGCGGCGGCGCGGTGCTTCATGGCGTGGCGCGCGGTGACGGCCTCGGCCACCTGGGCGCCGATGGTCATCAAGGGATTGAGCGCGAGCAACGGCTCCTGAAAGATCATCGCCACGCGCCCTTCGCGGCGCACGGTTCCTTCGAGCGAGGCACCGGCGTGGAGCAGGCCGAGCGCCGCAAGGGAAGCCGACGATTTGCCGGAACCGGTCCCGCCGATCAGGGCGACGGCTTCTCCGGGCGCGAGGTTCAGCGAAAACTCCGACAGCGCCCGATGCGCGCCATAGCGGATGCCGACCCGGTCGAAAGCGAGGACGCTCATCAATGCTTTCCCTTGCCGCGCGAGGCGCGTGCGAGACCGTCGCCAAGCAAGGTGAACCCAGCCACGGCGATGATGATGGCCAGTCCGGGCACCACGGCAAGGCGCGGGGCCGTCCCGATCAGGGTTTGCGCGTCGGCAAGCATGCGCCCCCAACTCGGCGCGGGCGTCTGGACGCCAAGTCCGGCATAGGACAGCCCGGCTTCGCCCAACAGGGCAAGTCCGGCCTGGATGCTGGCCTGAACGATGATCGGGGCTGCCATGTTGGGCAGGACATGGGCGAGGGCGATCGCCGAGCGCGACCGTCCGGCCAGCTGGGCGGCGGCGATGAAATCGGCCGACCAGATCGGCAGCGCGGCCCCCCGCGCCACACGGGCAAAGACCGGCACGTTGAAAAGCGCGATGGCAAGCGCCGCGTCGATCGCCCCCGGCCCGAGAACCGCGCTGAGCAGGATCGCGAGGAGAAGACCGGGAAAGGCGAACAGCACGTCGGCGGTGCGCATCAGTGTGTCGTCGAGCCAGCCCGCTCGTGCCGAGGCGACCAGTCCGAGCGGAACGCCAAGGGCAAGGGCAGCGGCAATGGCCGAGCCCGCGACGCCGAGTGAAACGCTGGCCCCGGCCATGACAAGCGAGAATTCGTCGCGGCCGAATTGATCGGTGCCGAGCCAATGGCGCGTCGAGGGGCCTTGCAACCGTGCGGCGATGTCGATGGCGGCAACGTCATAGGGCGTCCACAGCGGTGCGATGAGCGCGGCAAGGACAAACAGGGCTGTCAGGGCAGCTCCTGTGGCCAATGCGGGATCGATGCGCCTCATCGTCCGGTTCTCCGGGCGACGCGCGGGTCGATCAGGGCCTGCGCAAGATCGACCACGAAACTTGCGACCACGGTCGTTGCCGCCATCAGCAGGACGACCGCCTGCACGGTGATGAGATCGCGTTGTCCGATGGCCTGAATGGCGAGACGTCCGAGCCCGGGGAGATAGAACACCTGTTCGACAAGAGCGCTGCCTGCAAGGAGGTAGGGGATCTGCAGCCCGACGATGGCAAGGACGGGGGCGGCGGCATTGGGCAGGGCATGGCGCCACAGGACTGCCGTTTCCGACAATCCCTTGGCCCGCGCAGTGCGGATGAAATCCTGTTCGAGGACGTCGCCGAGGCTGGCGCGGGTGATCCGCGCGAGAATGGCCGCCTGCGGCATGGCGAGCGCGACCACGGGCAGGACGAGCGCCTTCAGCAAGGCGGAAAGACCCGCTTCCCGTCCGGGGAAACCACCGGCGGGGAACCAGCCCAGCCCCAGCGCAAAGACCAGCACCAGCAAGACCCCGAGCCAGAAATCGGGAACGGCAAGGCCGATGCGCGCGATCAGGCCGATGGCCTTGTCGACAAGAGTGTCGGGGTGGCGGGCGGCGAGAACCCCGGCGGGAACCCCGAGAGCCAGAGCTAAGAGGGCAGCGCCCGCGGCCAGCGGCAGGGAGACGGCAAGGCGTTCGGTAACCAGTCCGGCGACGGGCACGCGATAGGTGAAGCTGGTGCCGAGGTCACCGTGCAGCACGCCTGCGATCCAGCGCAGGAACCGGGCAAGAGGCGGTCCGTCGAGCCCGAGTTCGGCATGGAGCGCAGCAATCGCACGGGGGCTGGCATCGATACCGAGCATCGTTGCCGCCGGATCGCCCGGCGCGACGTTGAGCAGGACGAAGATGACGACACTGGTTGCAAGAAGCGTGGCGGCAAGAACGCCGATGCGAATGAGCAGCCATCGCGCGCCCAGACGGCGGCCCGCCAATGCAAGCCCTGCCAGTGCGACCACGCCCACAACGATCGCGAAAGAGCGGCCACCAAGTCCTGCGCCACCCGAGGAAGCGCCTTCTCCCGCTCCGGCAAACCGTGCCGCCTGATAATCGAGTACTTGCGTCGGGCTGTTGACCCAGATGCCGGTGATCCGCTTGTCCTGCACGCCCAGAATGGGGGCCTGATAGAGGAAGGCATTGGCCGCATCCTCGGCCAGCCTGCGCTGGATTTCGCCCAGCAGCCGATGCCGTTCGAGCGGGTCGGTACTGGCCTTGAGTTGCGCCATCAGGGCGTCGTAAGCGGGGCTTTGATAGCCGAAATAATAGTCCTTCTTCGCATAGATGTCGTAGTCATAGGGTTCGGCGTGGTCGATCACGGTCAAGTCGAACTGATGGTGCAGGAACACTTCCTCGAGCCACGTCGGCCATTCCAGATTGCGGATGGTAACGGCAATGCCGACCGCGCGCAGTTGCGCGGCGACGAGTTCGCCGGTGCGCCGGGCATAGGAGGGGGGCGGCAGTTTCAGGACCAGCGAAAAGCCGTGGGGATAGCCTGCCTGCGTCAGCAATTGGCGCGCCAGCGCCGGATTGTAGGGATAGACGCCGGTCAAATCGACGTAGTCCGGGCTTTGCGGCGGGAAATGGCTGCCGATCGGGGTTCCGTAACCGGCCATGGCCCCGTCGATCAGCGCGCGACGATCGATGGCATGGGAAATCGCCCGCCGGACCAGCAGATTGGCAAGCGGCCCCTGTCGCTGGTTCATGGCCAGGATGACTTCGCCTTCGCTGGGATTGATGGCGAGAGAGAGGCGCGGGTCATGCCCCAGTTCGGCGAGGGTTTCGGGCGCCGGGAATGTCGGGAAGATGTCGAGCGCACCGGACTTGATCGCGGCGAAAGCGGCATTGGGATCGGCGATGAAGCGGAAGGTGATCCGCGCGAGATGGGCAGGGGTGCCCCAATAGGAAGGATTGCGGTCGAGCGTCAGGCTGTCGCCGCGCTGCCATGCAGCAAACCGGAAAGGCCCGGTGCCGACCGGGTGGGTCTTGAGCGTATCGACGGCGCCGGGCGGGATGATCGCTGCATCCGAAAGGGCAAGCCGGGTGGGGAAACCCCCATCGGGTTCGGCAAGGTCGAATGCCACCTTGTCCGGGCCGATCGCGTGCATCGCGACGATCTCGCGCCAGGCTTCGGCGTGGATATTGGTCGAATCCTTGGCCGCCGCGCGCTGGAACGAAGCGATCACGGCACTGGCGTCGAACGGCTCCCCGTCGTGAAAACGCACGCCATGGCGCAAGGCGAACTCATAGTGCCTGCCCCCCTGAGACACGGTCCATCCGGTTGCGAGCAAGGGGTGGAGCGTGTCGTCCGTCCCGACCCGCAACAGCCCTTCGTAGATGGTGTTGAAGGCGACTTCGGGAATGGCGGCCGCAGCCCCTTGCGTCGGGTCGAGATGCGGGGGTTCGAGCTGAATGCCGACATGCAAGGTGTCGGACGCCCATGCCGCTGGCGCGATCAGGATCGCGATCAGTGTGAGAAGGGTAGCGAGAGTGTGTCTCATGCCGCGATGCGTGCCCGTGCGGCGGCGGCCTGTTCGGGCAGGCCGAGCGCATCGTAGACGCGGGCAAGCGTGGTGTTGAGCGGGACGCCGCGTGGATCGTGAACCCGGCGCAGTTCGAGCGCCTGTTGCGCGTCCGCCCATGCGCCCGCCTTGACCTGCGCATCGAGCAGCACCAGCGCGAAAAGGTCGCGTTGGGCATGGCTGCCGCCCAGATGGGAAAGGCGCGGCACCGCATCGCCGAGCAGGGCGACCGCCCGGACATGGTCGCCGCGCGCATGGGCGACGAGCCCCCGTGCCAGCGGGAGCGCGGCGTCGCGCCAGATGGGATCGCCTTCCGCCCTGTCGGCGGCCTGCTCCAGCGCGGCGAGCAAGGTATCGGCCTCTGCGCGTCCGGCGCGGGCGAGGCCATAGGCATATTGCACCGAAAGGAACGGCAACAGGGTGTCGGTCGCGCGGGGCGCCAGCCATTCGCCCAGATCCGCCCAGCGCGTGCCGACATCGACCCCCGACGCCTCGAGCCGGGCCAGCATCGAGACGGCGCCGACCTGATCCTGCGAATAGCTTTTGTCATAGGCCCAGATCTGCATGTCATAGAGCCCGAGGACCGTGGCGAATTCCCCCTTGCTGAGATGAAAGAGGGCAAGGTGCCACCACAAGTGCGTCACCATGAAGCTGTTGAGATTTTGCCAGCCCGAAGACCATTGCGTCAGCGCGGCAAGGCCTTCGTCGATCTGTCCGCGCGTCAACCAGACATGGGCAAGCGCGTGCTGCGCCCAGGGATCGGTGGGCGCGACGCCGAGGCCCGCCCATGCGGCCTTTTCCGCCTCGTCGAGCAAGTGCAGCTGTTCATAGGCGAAAGCGAGCATCCCGCCGAGATAGGGCAAGTCTCCCTCGCTGTGATGGACAGCGAGGGCGGCGCGCAGCATTCCGGCAAATTCGCCCCGGTTGAAATGATGATATTGCAAGAGCTTGAGCGCGGCTAGGTCGCGCGGCGACTGCGCCACGATCGTGTCGAGCGTGGTGATGGTGCCGTCGATGTCTCCAGCGATCCATTGCCGCAACACTTCGATCCAGAGCACTTCGCGCGATGTCAGGGCGTCGCGCCCGGCCGCCTCGCGCGCGGCGGCGAGAAAGGGCTCGGCATGGGTTTCCGCCCCGCTCGTCTCGGCAAGGAGGTGCAAGATCCCTGCAAATGTCGCGACCATGGCTGGCATGGGCGCGGCCGTGACATCGAGAATGCCTAGAATGCGTGTCTCGTAGGAGATCAGTCCGCCGATGAAAGCGTCGATCGCTGTCAGTGCGGTGGCGTCTGCGCCGGTCACGGGATTGCCGAGAAAATCGGAGGTCATGAAAGGGTCAACCGAAATGGGTTTCATCAAGAAAGGTGATGGCGTCGGCAGCCGAGCGGGCGGGGATTTCCCACTGCGGCAAATGACCGACCCTGGGATAGATCACCAGACGCGAACCAGGAATGGCCTGATGAAAACGATGCGCGGCATCGACCGCGATCAACTGGTCGTCTTCACCCCACAGGATCAGCGTGGGCACCGCGATCTTCGCCAGAAGTTCGGGAGAAGCCGCAACCGATCCGGGGCGAGCGGACATCAGGATGGGGCGATGGCCGGGAAACCGTTGCAGGTCGGCCCATCGCTGAATGAACGGCTCGGTCAGTACCGATTGATCGACGACATCCTTCTTCAACCCCTCGCGGATGAGCGGCGTGTTGTCGATTGAGGCCAGCAGGGCACGGCCCAGACGATACTGCATCAGGCGAAAGGCGAGCGGCGGTTTCTGCAATTGGGCCGAAGGCCATCCGGCTGCATCGACAAGGATCAGCCGGGCGATCCGTTCGGGATGATGCGTGGCCCAGTTCCACGCAACGCCGCCGCCCATCGAATTGCCCGCAACCGCAATCCCGGACAGTCCGAGCTTGCTTGCAAAGCGTTCGACCGCCTCGGTCATGCTGTCGGGCGATGCGATGAAACCGGCAGGCGCGGCGCTGAGCCCGTGTCCGGGCAAGTCGAGCGCGATCACCCGATACTTGCCCGAAAGCGGCGCGGCCCAACCGTCCCACGAAAACGCATTGTCGCCGAACCCGTGCAGCAACAGGACGACCGGGGCATCGGCGGGGCCGCTCTCCAGATAGTGGAGCACCAGTCCCCCGCCCAGATCCGCATAGTGCGAATTGGGGCGGCCATAGCGGACCTTGAGCGTTTCGGCCGCGAAGTCCGGCGCGCGCAGGGCGAGCCAGGCTCCCCCCGCGGCGAGAGAAAGGAGGCCTGCCAGCGATCCGGCAATCAGGGAGAATTTCCGCAAGGATTGAGACCTCTTGTGCTGGATTGAAAAAGGGCCGGATCAGAAGTGCCAAATCAGAAATGATACCCAAGCTGGATGCCGTACGTGCCGGGGCGACCGGGCTGGGCAACCCTGGCGTTGGGCAGGAAGTAGTTGCGGACGAGATCGTAGCGGGTGTTGAAGATGTTGCGGCCATAAAGACCGACCGACCATTTCCCTTCAGCCGGGCGCAGGGTCAGGTTGGCGTTGACGATCCAGCGCGCAGGCAGGTCGTAAGCCGCGCCAAGGAATGAGGGCAGCTTCGAGCGCCAGGCATAGTCGCCTGCCGCTTCGACGATGTAATCCCCGGCGGGGATCGTCGCGGTGACGCTGCCCTGATAGCTCCAGTGCGCGATCGGCAACGATTGTCCGGCATAGCTGATCGTGGAGGCGGAATAGCTGCCCGCCGATCCCTGCAATGAATTGGGATCGACCGCGTCGTAACGGATATATTCGCCGCCCTTGTACGAGCCCGACTGGGTGATGCGCAGTCCCTTGACCGGGGTCACGACCACTTCGGCCTCGGCGCCATAGATGCGCGACTTGGGCGCGTTGGTGATGCGTCCAATGAGGCCGGTCTGCTCGCTGAGCACGGTGCCAAGCACCTGCTGGTTGCGGTAGTCGTAATAGAACCCCGCGACATTGAGGCGGAACGCCCGCGAGATGTCGCCCTTGAATCCCAGTTCATACGCGTAAAGTACTTCGGGCTGAAACGCGTCGATCTGGTTCTGGTAGGGTGAGTTGTAGGCGGTATAGCCCCCTGATTTCACTCCCCGGCTGGCATTGGCATAGATCAGGATGCCGGTCTTGGGGCGGTATTCGATGCCGACTTTGCCCGAAACTTCGTCGAAGCCGGTGTTGCGATCGCCGTCGGCAAAGGTCGGATAGAGCCAGGTAAGCGGGGTCGATGCCGAATAGGCGCCGATGTCGGTCGCAAAGCCGCGCAGGCGGCGGTCTTCGTGTTCGTACCGGATGCCGCCGATCAGGGTGATGGCCGGGGTCACATGATAGTTGACCTGGCCAAAGCCGCTGATGGAATCGACGATCTGGCGGAAATGGGTGTTGGTGACGATCCCGAGGCTGTTGGTGAAGTCGGATTCGAACCCGTCTTTTTGCAACTGGTGGGAGTAATAGACGCCGCCGACCCAGTCGAGCTTGCCCGGACGCGACGAGGATAGCCGCAGTTCCTGGGAGAAGACGTGTTCGTTGCCATACCAGAATTCCTCGGACTCGTTGGCGGCCGAGGCGTCCCAGGATTGCAGTTCGGCGCGACGGAAATAGTCGTAGGCGGTGATGCTGGTCAGGCGGATCGCGTCGCTGAGGTCGATGGCGGCATTGATGCTGCCCCCTTGCGTCATGTTGTCGCGGCCCGGCTTTGCATTCGCCGACCACCCGAACGACGAGGTGAATTGCGGCGTGAAACCCCAGCCGGTCGCATGGATATTGGTATCGGCGGGAATGATCGCGCCGGGCGTTCCGACGCCATAGCCGCCCGTCTGGAAATCGTTGGTCAGGTAGAGGCCGACCAGATCGGATTTGTCATAGCCGCCGTGAACCGAAACCGTGATTGTCGCCGCCGACGAGGGGCGCCATTCCAGCGTCGCTTTGCCGAACGTGCGGTTGGCGTCGCCAAGGCTCTGGTTGGTGTCGCGATTGTACTGGAATCCGCCGCCCTGTTCGCTGACGGCGCTGACACGGAAACGCAGCGTGTCGCTCAGCGGGCCGGAGATATAGGCTTCGCCCTTGAAGGCATCGTACTTGCCGTATTCGAGATTGATACCGGCCGAAAGCTGGGCGGTCGGCGTGCGCGAGACGAAATTGATGGCGCCGCCGGTGGTATTGCGCCCGTAAAGCGTCCCCTGGGGCCCGCGCAGCACTTCGACGCGGTCGATGTCGAACAACGCGCTCTGCGTCATGGCCGGGACCGGATAGGCGACATCGTCGATATAGATACCGACCGTGGGTGCGTTGTTCGAGGCATAGTCGTCAAAGCCGACGCCGCGCAGCCGGAACTGCGGCTGTCCGCCGCCGAATGCAGGGACGATTTCGAGGTTGGGAACCTGATCCTGCAACTGGTTGACGTTGGTGATGCCGCGCTTGGAAAGCTGGTCGCCGGTCAGGACGGTAAGAGCAATGCCGGTGTTCTGGGCCGGTTCGGCGCGGCGCTGTGCGGTGACGACAATGTCGTCGTTTGCCAGAGACGCTTGCGCGGCCGAAGTCTGGGTGGGGGTGGCCGGTTCGGGCGCGGCATCGGCGTGGGCAAGCGTTGGCAGGGTGGCAAGGGCGAGCAGGCTCGCCGTCGTCGTCAAGCGGTGAACAGTCATGGTTTCCCCCCAAGGCTGAAATCGCGGATCCGCGATGGTGTGATGGTTGCGGTCTGTGCGCCTCTTGAATGACTATTAATTTGGTAGAGATAAAGTCAAGTTTTGCTTTAGGCTGTGATAGCCCCAGCATGTCGCAGCGCCGCGAGGCCGCTTCCGCACCGCAAGATGGGGCGGCGGAGCAGCCTGCGCGGGCAGCGGCCATGGAAAGCTACCCTGCACTGTGCCGCCCCCTTGCCCGAAGGCAGGAACGCGGCAAGGGGATGGTATTGTATTTCAAGAACCTGTCCAGCGGGGACGGAAAGGAGTGGTTTGCCGGCCCTGCTGGCAGGAGGAGCGTCAGCGCAAGCCGAACCCGAGCGCATGAAGGGCCGACTTGAGCCGGTCCCTGCCGTTGAGCGTCGCAGCATTTCGGCCGCGTGCCGCCACCAGCGCGCGCCAGCCGACGGGGTTTTGTCCTTGCTCCTTTTGAAAGACGCGCGCGGTTTCGTCGAAGCGGGCGATGCCCTCCCGCTGCGCTTCGAGCGCATAGGCTTTATGGTGAAGAACGACGTCCTGGGGCAGGCGCGGCTTGACTGCGGCAGGGCGCGCAGGGTCAGGATGACCGACGACGAGCCCGAACACGACGGCCGCACCCCTGGGCAATCCGGCAAGGGCCGCAACGTCTTCGGGCCGGTTGCGCAGGCCGCCGATATAGACCGTCCCCAGACCGAGCGATTCTGCTGCGACAACGGCATTCTGGGCGGCAAGGGCCGCATCGATCGCGGCAAGGGTGAAGCCTTCGAGATAGTCGTATCCCTCAGCCGCTTCGCCGAGGTCGCCGCTGATGAGCGTGGCGCGGGCAAGGTCTGCCACCCAGAGCAGGATCAGCGGGGCTTCGACGATATGCTTTTGCCCACCGGCAAGCTCGGCCAGGCGTTCGCGCCGGGCCGCATCCTCGACGGCGACCACGCTCCAGAGTTGCAGGTTGGACGACGTTGCAGCCGACTGGGCCGCGGCGACGAGCGTCTCGATCGTTCCTGCGGGCAGGGGGTCGGGAAGATAGGCGCGGACCGACCGGTGCGAGAGCAACTGGTCGATGACCGGATTGGAGTGGACCGATGCAGGTGCATCGGCGCCATAGCGAAGCGTCAAGGCATCGGGGCGGGGATCATCGAGAGCCATGATGGTGCGATCTTTTCTGCATGAGGAGGAGGCGAAAGAGGGAAAGTCCTCGTTTGAAATGTAGTTTTTCCCGGGCCCGCCCGAAACCGAGAATTTTTCAACGGTCTGCAACCTGATCTGACGTTGCATATTTATAATGTTGCGCAAGCGTTCCGAACTTGGCGCTGCATCGGCCTGCGGTATAGCCGGGAATCGTGAGGGGTCTTCGTTTCCTTGGGCTGTTGGTTTGCCCGGCGCTTGTCGTCGGTCTGGACGGGTGCGTTCGTGTCCCGCCCGCGCCGATCGATCTTCCATCGCGCGCAGCGGCACGCACCGATGCGCCGCTCGATCGTGCCGAAGTCGACCGGCGGGCGGCTCTGCTCGCGCCCGACGTGCCGCATCCGACTGATGGGCTCGACCGGCTTGCCCTGCTTGCGGCGATCATGGTGCAGGACCCGCGCGTCGAGGCGGCCCGTGCGGCCCTGGAAGGCGCACGACGTGACGCCCGTCTGGCGCACAAGGCCGCATCCCCGACGCTCACGCTCAGCAGCGAATACGCCAACGATCCCACGACTTCTTCGCCGTGGTTGATCGGGGGCGCGTTCGACCTGCCGCTCGATTACGGTGGGCGGCGTGAAGGGCGTATTCGCGGGGCCGAACTCGGCGTCGTCGGCGCTCGGTACGATCTTGCCGAAACGGTCTGGAGCGAGCGTGTCGCCGCTCAGCGCGCCTTGATCGATGTCCTCGCGGGCGAGCGTCAGGTTGCGCTCGGCACGGCCCTTGTCGGCATGATCGATCGCCAGATCGCGGCAATGGACCGTCGCGCGGCAGCGGGCGAAATCGCACCGCTCGACCTTGCCCCGGTACGCGCGCAGCGGGCAGCTGCTGCCCGTGCGCTCGACGACGCCCATGCGCGGGTGCGCGGGGGTAGGGCTGCGATTGCCGGAGTGCTGGGGGTTCCGGTATCGGCGCTCGACGGGATCGGCTTTATTTGGCCCGACTTCGACCAGTCCCCGATGATCGCAGCGGTGGAGCGGGAGGACGTGCGCGCCGCCTTGCCTCATCGCGCCGACATCCTGCGCACGATGGTTGCCTACGATCAGGCGGAAGCGGCCTTGCAGGTGGAGATCGCCAAGCAGGTGCCGACGGTCAGTCTGGGGCCGGGCTACACTTGGGAACGCGGGCTGGTGAAATGGCCGGTCAACGTCAATCTCCAGATGCCTTCGTTCGATTTCAACCGCTCGGCCATTGCGGCGGCACAGGCGCATCGAGCGACAGCCGGGCAGGCGGTCGAAGCCGCGCTGGCCAATGCGCAGGCCGCGATCGAAACGGCGGCGAGCGAACGGCGCGCCGCTGCACTCGCCTATGCCCGGATCATGCGCGAGGAAGTGCCGCAAGCCCGCCTCGCCGCCGATCGCGCAGACGACCGCTTGCGTTTGGGGGCGATCGGACGGGCGGACTGGGCGGCGTTGAAAAGCGGCGACATCGCGGCGCGGCTTGCTGCCATCGATGCGCTGACCCGGCTGCGGCAAGCACAGATCGCCCTTGAGGACAGTCTGCGCCGTCCGCTCGACGGGCCGGAAACGCATGTCGCCGCCGCGACATTATGGGGGAACAGACCGTGAAGCGATGGCAGGGAGCCATGCTCCTGGGGGCAGGACTGGCCGTGGGGGCACTCGGCATGCGTCTTGCCGAGCCCCTGTTCGAAACCGATGCCTCCGACGCGGCTACGGCTCCCGCTTCGGCGGTGGGTGGTGGACTTCATGTCGAGGACAAGGTGCAGAACGAGGCAGGGCTGCGTCTTGCCAGGCTTGAAGGGACAAGCAAGCCGGGCGCTTCGGACGGCTTCGCGCGGGCACTCGACCTTTCGCCACTGGCCGCGATTGCCTCGGACATTGCCGCTGCAACGGCCGCGCACGATGCGTCGGCGCGGGAACTGGCTCGTCTTGCCGGGCTGGTCGCCGCCGATGCGGGGGCTTCCCGGCGCGATCTTGATGCTGCACGAGCGCAGGAAGGACAGGATCGCGCAAGGCTGACACTCGCCTGCGAGCGGCCGACACTCGAATTCGGGGCCGGTCTCGGGCGCCTTGGATGCGCGGCCATGGCAAAGCTGGCGGCGCAGGCCGCGCGAGGCGACCTTGCGATTGTCCGCCTCGATTTTCCCGATGGACCGGTTCCCGACGGTGCCGAGGTGGACCTCGACCTCGGGCCCGATGGAGCGCGTATTGCGGTGCATGTGCTCGGCCCCGCGATTGCCGGGGATACGCAGTTGCAGACCGCCGGGACACTTGCCCTCGTCCATGGGGCAGCCGCTCATGCGACCGGCGTCGGCCGGATCATCGGCGCGCATCGGGCAACCGGCAGCGCCCGCGCTGGGATGATCGTCCCGCGCGAGGCGATCGTTCGCGCGGACGGAACCATTCAGGTCTATCGCGCTACCGGGCCGGAGGATTTCGAGCGCGTGCCGCTGGAACGGGCCGAAGCGGTACCGTCGGGCTGGTTCGTTCCGGCGGGTGGACGGCTGAAATCCGGCGACCGCATCGTGGTTGCGGGGGCTGGCACTTTGCTGGGGCTGGAACGCTCGGCGTCCGGCGGCCAGAGCGGGGACGACTGAGCCGATGCTCTCCGTCATTGTCCGGCAGTCCTTGCGCTATCCGTGGCTGGTGCTGCTTGTCGCACTGACCGTTCTGGTCTTCGGTCTGATGACCTTGCGCGGGGCGGCTTATGACGTCTTCCCCGAATTCGTGCCGCCGCAGGCGAGCGTGCAGACCGAAGCTCCCGGCTTTTCGCCGAGACAGGTCGAAATGCTGGTCACCCGGCCGCTCGAAGCGGTGGTCAATGGTGCCAACGGGGTCGAATCCGTCCGCTCGGAATCGATTCAGGGCCTTTCGGTCATCAACGTCACGTTCAAGCAGGGTAGCGACGCCTATCGCTCGCGCCAGCAGGTGTCCGAGGCGATTGGCGATGTCGTGCCGACGCTTCCCCCCGGCGTCGACCCGCCCCGGCTGACGCCGCTGGTCTCCTCGACGATGGACCTGCTCAAGATCGGGTTCACGTCCGATCGCCTGTCGCCGATGCAATTGCGTGATCTGGTCGAATGGACGGTCAAGCCGCGCCTTCTGGCGGCACCTGGCGTGGCGCGCGCCAACGTCTTTGGCGGAGACGATCGCCGGATCGAGGTTCAGGCCGATCCCGCGCAACTCTATGCCCGGGGGCTCGGCTTTACCGACTTGCGCGATGCGGTCGGACGGGCGGTCACCGTCAACGGTGGCGGTTTTGCCGATACGCCGAGCCAGCGTATCCTGCTGGATCCGGGACCGAGCGCTGCCGATCCTGCCGCCATTGCCGCCGGGGTTCTGAACAGCGGGCCGGGTGGCAGCGTGCGCATCGGGGACGTCGCACGGGTCGTCGACGCTGATACGCCGCGCCTGGGTGACGCGCTCATCATGGGCAAGCCCGGCGTGCTGATGACTCTCTCCAGCCAATACGGCGCCAATACGCTCGACACGACGCTGGAAGCGGAAAAGGCGCTCGCCGAACTGGCGCCGGCACTCGCGGCGCAGGGGGTGAAGCTCTATCCCTCGCTGCACCGTCCCGCCAATTTCATCGACGCGGCGCTGCATGGTCTGACCATCGACCTTGTTGTCGGGGCGATCATGATCGCGCTCGTCCTGCTGTTCATTCTGCGCGATGCCCGGGTGACGCTGATCGCGTTCGTGTCGATCCCGCTGTCCCTGCTGGCAACGCTGATCGTGCTCGACCGGTTCGGGCAGACGATCAACACGATGACTTTGGGCGGTCTTGCCGTGGCGCTTGGCGTGGTGATCGACGATGCCATCGTCGACATCGAGAACATTGTCCGTCGTCTGCGCGGGGTCAACGATCGTGCCGCGCGGCGGGACATCATCGCCGCTGCATCGGTCGAAGTGCGCGGGCCGGTCGTCTACGCGACCTTCGTGCTCGTGCTCACCATGTTGCCGGTGATCCTTCTGACCGGATTGCAGGGGGCATTTTTCGCGCCGCTGGGTGTGGCTTTCGTCCTGGCGACGCTGGCCTCGCTGCTGGTTGCCTTGACGGTCACGCCCGCGCTCGCGCTGCTGCTGCTCGATGGGCGGGCTCCGGCCGAGGAACCCGCCTTGCTCAAGCGGCTCAAGGACCAGCACGGGCGTCTGCTCGACCGGCTTTGCCATCATCCGGGGCTGGCGCTGGGGCTGATCGGCCTGCTCGGGCTGATCACGGTCATGACTGCGCCTCTGTTCGGCAGCGAATTGTTGCCGGTGTTCCGCGAGCGCCACTATGTCGTTCAGGTTTCCGGGCCTCCGGGGGCATCGTTCGCGTGGATGCGCGACACCGGCTTGCGCCTGTCGAAACGGTTGCTGGCCTTGCCGCAAGTCCTGAGCGTCGAGGAGCAGGTGGGCCGTGCCGAAGCGGGCGAGGACACCTGGCCGCCGGGCAAGGGAGAGTTTCACGTTCGGCTGAAAGACGTCGGCGCGCGCGGAGAGGATGCGGCGCTCGACGGGATCCGGCAGGCGCTCGACGCGACGCCGGGGATCAAGGGCGAAGTGACGACCTTTCTGGGCGACCGCATCAGCGAAAGCCTGTCGGGGGAAACCGCCGACATTGCCGTCAGCGTGCAGGGCGGGGACCTCGATACGCTCGACCGCCTGGCGGGGCAGGTCGCGGCAATCCTGCGGGCAACGCCGGGGGCTGCCGACGTCCAGATGAAGGCCGAGCCCGGCAACCCGATGCTCGGCCTTACGCTCGATCCGCGCAAGATGGCGCTTCACGGCGTCAGTGCGGCGGACGCAGGGGATGCGATCCGGGCCGCTTTTGCGGGCCTTTCTTCGGGGGAAGTCGTCCTGCCCGACCGGACGGTCCCGGTCGCGGTGACTTTGCCGCCGGAACTGCGACGCGATCCCGAAGCGCTGGGGCAGGTTCTCGTCAAAGGGACCGGCGGCGGCACCGTCCGTCTGTCGGACATTGCCTCGATCTCGCTCGGCGACGCGCGCGCGGTGATCGCGCATCAGGGCGGACAACGGCGCCAGATCGTCATTGCCAATGTCGTTCACGGAGCCGACGTTTCCACGGTCACGGCGGCGGCCCAGGCGCGCATTGCCCGCGAGGTTGCCATGCCTGCCGGGACGTTCCTGTCATGGGCGGGCGCTGCCCAAGGGGCTGCGGCGGCTCAGCGGGAAATCGCCTGGCACGTCGGATTGGCAGCGGTCGCCATGATCGCCTTGCTGGTGCTCGCTTTCGGCGGATTGCGTCCGGCCCTGCTCATTCTGGCGGGGCTTCCGCTGGCCATGTTCGGCGGGACGATTGCCGTGGCCTTGAGCGGCGGGACCGTTTCGCTCGGTGCGCTGGTCGGCTTCATTTCGCTGTTCGGGATTTCGGCGCGCAACGCGATCCTGCTGGTCGCGCATGTCGACCATCTTGTGCGCGAAGAAGGGGCTGAATGGTCGTTGGCAACCGTCGTGCGCGCGACGCGAGAGCGGGTGACGCCGATCATTCTCACGGCTGCCGTGACGGGATTCGCGCTCTTGCCGATTGCGGCGGAAAGCGGTCAGGCCGGACGCGAGATCGAAGGGCCGATGGCCCTCGTCATCCTCGGGGGGCTGGCAAGTTCGCTGTGTCTCGTTCTGATGGTCCTGCCCGCCCTGATCTGGCGCTGGCGTTTCGCGCCGGACGCGGAATGAGGTGGGCAAAGTGTCAGGTGCGGACTTTCCAAGGATATCCGTTGCGCTTGGCAATCGGTGCACCGCAATGGCGGCAATGACCGAGCCAGAGATTTCCTTCCTGACGCACCTTGTTCCGATCGGGCGCATGCTTCCCCAAAGCGCAGGCGATCCGTGCTTTCAAGTTAACCATCAAGACTATCCGCATTCCTCACGTTGAGCGAAGGTTCATGGGCTTTCGTGTTAGTACCCAGGAAAGGAAATACGGGATTGAGGGCAGGAGCATCTCGATTCAAGATATTTTTTTGCACCTTTTCTAAACAAGGCTGCTGCGACCGGCGTAGCGGTGCCAATGAAAACGGCGCGACCGGTCCCGCCGATCGCGCCGTCTCTTAGGTCGGAAAAGGCCATTCATGGCCTGGGAAAGGGCTGAGGATCAGTACTTTCCACTCTGCGCCGTAGCCATGTCACCGGACACGAGGCTGAACGTGTTCGACAGCGAGTTGCCCAGCGCCCCCATCGCGGTGATCGCGGCGACGGCGATCAAGGCTGCGATAAGTCCATATTCGATCGCGGTAGCTCCGGTTTCATCCCGGAAGACGGACTTGATGAACTGCATGGTTGTCTCTCTTCTGCGGGCCCCCGCGATGTTTATGCCGGGCGTTGGTTAAAAATGGTTTGTCGCGATCGGGAAAAACCCCGGAATTGAAGGGCATTACGAAATTGACATGTTCGATGGTCGTGGGGTGCTCGACGGGCGCCGAATGCCGGTTCCCCGCGATCAGGCCGAGCCTCGAAAATTCGGGCTTTTGATCTGGTCGATGATTTCATCGTGCCAGACGCACGGTTGATCGCGTGGGTGCGAAATTAGCCTCCGAATCAGGGGAAACACCAGTTGAAACGAAACCGGAGATATGATCCCTGTTAAGTAATGAAGCGTCATCGGCACTCCTTGCGACTTCCACGCGAAAGCGTGACCCAGACTTTGGCACTGGTGGTGCTGCTGGTGTTGGGTTCGCTTGCCATTGCCGGGCCCAGCGGGATGTTGGCCTGGACCGAAAATGCGCGGATGCTCGAACAGGATCAGCGCGAAATCGCGAAGTTGACTGCCCAGCGGGATCGCCTTCACAATCGGGTGGAACTGCTCGACCCGCATCATGCCGATCCGGACCTCGTGGGTGAACTCCTGCGTCGCGATCTCAATGTTGCGCATCCCGACGAAGTGGTGCTTCCGCGTCAGACGGGCGGATGACCCGGCCCGACGCCCGTTGGGGCAAGGGCATTGCGACGGCATTGCGGTGAGGGCTTCTTAAGGATAGCTGATCTTGCGCTGAAGCGTCTGTGTGTCCACATGGGCCAGGCGTGGTGAAATTCGGCGTTAGGAAAGCCTTCTATCAATGACGACATTCGATTTGCCCGACATGGATGACGACACCGAAACGCGTCCGGGCAAGATTCCGGTTCCCGACCATGTTCAGGAAGCGATCCGCACGCTGATCCGATGGGCTGGCGATGACCCGGAACGCGAAGGGCTTCGCGATACCCCGTTGCGCGTCGCGCGCGCGTGGAAGGAATATTGTCAGGGCTATGGCGAGGACCCGTCATTCCATCTCGGACGCCAGTTCGAGGAAGTCGGCGGCTATCACGAACTCGTCCTGCTCAAGGACATTCCGTTCCAGTCGCATTGCGAGCACCACATGGCGCCGATCATCGGCAAGGCTTCGATCGCCTATCTTCCACGCGACAAGGTGGTCGGCATTTCCAAGCTTGCGCGCGTCCTTCACGGCTATGCCCGTCGCCTGCAGATTCAGGAGCGCCTGACCAGCGAAGTGGCGCAATGCATCTGGGATAGCCTGAAGCCGCACGGCGTTGCCGTCGTGATCGAGGCGCAGCACGGTTGCATGACCGGTCGCGGCGTGCGCACGCCGGGCGTCGGCATGGTGACCAGTCGTCTGATGGGGGAATTCCTCAAGGACAACCGCAGCCGCAAGGAAGTGCTCAGCCTGATGGGCTATTGAGGCTTCCGGGCGGGATGCTCCGGAAAAGCTTGGTCGGAAAGATGAAGGCGGTGACGATGTCGATGCTTTTCCCCGTCGTCGCGGCCCTTTCGATGGCGACCCCGGCTGTGGCTCAGCCGGGCGCCGATCTTCCCGCCGCCATCTGGCAGGACCCGGTCGCCGACGCTGCCCATCCCGCCCGTATGGAAGTCTTGCATATTCCCTCCGGTGGCGAGACGATCAATGGGATCGTCTATATTGCCGCAGGGGTCGGTCCCCATCCAACAGTCGTCGTGTGTCACGGCCTTCCCGGCAATGAAAAGAATCTCGACCTGGCTCAGGCACTGCGCCGGGCCGGGTGGAACGCGGTCACGTTCAATTATCGTGGTTCGTGGGGAAGTCCCGGGACTTATCGCTTCGGACAGAACCCACAGGACCTGCACGCAGTGCTCGCCTATCTGCGGCAGTCCGATCACGCGGCGGCGCTCGGCATCGATCCGGCACGCATGGCGGTGGTCGGGCACAGCATGGGCGGTTGGGTGACGGCGATGGACGGCGGTCATGAACCGGGCGTTGTCGCGCTGGCGGTCTATTCGGCGGCGAACATGGGTGCGCTCGGCCGGGCAAGTCATGTCGAAACCGTCAAGCTGGTGGCGGAAAATTACGAGACTTTGGCGGGCACGACGCCCGATGCGCTTGCCGGAGAGCTCAACGCCCATTCCACCGACTATGATTTTCTGGGGCAGGCACCTGCCTTGGCCCGCGTGCCGTTTCTCGTCCTGACTTCGAACGACGGGTTCGGCCCTCATGGCGATCAACTGGTCGCCGCGATCCGCAAGGCTGGCGGCACGAAGATCGAGACCGCCCATGTCGATACCGACCACGGCTGGTCGGATCGGCGGATCGATCTGGAAGCGCGGATCATTCGCTTCCTCGCCCGCTTCCTGAACTGATCCGCGCGGAACGGACCGGTGCGCGATGCACCGATCCGGCCGCAAGAGATCAGAGGTTTTCCAGCACGTATTCGGCTGCGCTGACCTTGAAGTCGCCGGGGGCTTCGACGTGGAGCTGTTCGACGACGCCGTCGTTGATCACTGCCGCAAAGCGCTGGCCGCGCTGGCCCAGGCCGAAACCGCTGCCGTCGAGCACGAGACCCAGAGCCTTGACGAAGTCGCCGTTGCCGTCAGCCAGCATGGTGATTTCGGGCGAACCGCTGGCAGCGGCCCATGCCTTCATCACGAAAGGATCGTTGACCGCGGTGCACGCGATTTCATCGACGCCCTTGGCCTTGATTTCGGCAGCCTTGTCGACGAACCCGGGCAGGTGGCGAGCCGAGCAGGTCGGCGTGAACGCACCGGGGACCGAAAACAGCACGACTTTCTTGCCGGCGAAATAGTCGGCCGACTGCACCGCTTCGTTGCCTTCGGCGGTGGCCTTGATGAGCTTGACGTCGGGCAGCTTGTCTCCAACCGCGATTGTCATCCCCGTGTTCCTTTCTCGTGTGAGGGCACTTTTTTTGAAGGATCGCCCGTAAATCAGGCGGGTCCGTGCCCGGATATAGGCGTCACCCGTGACAGCGCAACCATGCTTGGTGTTTCGCGACAATGATATAAAGACATCTTTATATTCCTCGGCGATAGCGCTAAGGGGAGCCTCGGGACGCGAAGGGGAGAGGTTTCCTTGGCGCAACCCCGAACCCGTTTCATTCAATCCAGGAGTGCCCGTCCGTGAGCCAGCAGGACTACGTGATCGCCGATATCGGCCTTGCCGAATTTGGCCGTGCCGAAATCGCCATCGCGGAAACCGAAATGCCGGGGCTGATGGCCCTGCGCGACGAATTCGGCCCGACGCAGCCTTTGAAGGGCGCGCGGATCACCGGCTCGCTGCACATGACGATCCAGACCGCCGTCCTGATCGAAACGCTCGTCGCGCTGGGCGCCGACGTGCGCTGGGCGACCTGCAACATCTATTCGACGCAGGACCACGCTGCCGCCGCGATCGCGGCGGGCGGCATCCCGGTCTTCGCGATCAAGGGTGAAAGCCTCGCGGAATACTGGGACTATGTCGGTCGTATTTTCGACTGGGACGACGGCAGCGGCCGTACCGCCAACCTCATTCTCGACGACGGTGGTGATGCCACCATGTTCGCCCTGTGGGGCGCGCGCGTCGAAGCGGGCGAAACCCTGCCTGAACCGGCCAATGCCGAGGAGATCGAATTCCAGCGCGCGCTCAAGGAATTCATCAAGCGCAAGCCCGGCTACCTCACCATGAGCGTCGCTCACATCAAGGGCGTGTCGGAAGAAACCACCACCGGCGTTCACCGCCTCTATCACATCGCCAAGGACGGCAAGCTGCCTTTCCCGGCGATCAACGTGAACGATTCGGTGACCAAGTCGAAGTTCGACAACCTTTACGGCTGCAAGGAATCGCTCGTCGACGCGATCCGTCGCGCTACCGACGTCATGCTGGCGGGCAAGGTTGCCTGCGTCGCGGGCTTTGGCGACGTCGGCAAGGGCTCAGCCGCATCGCTGCGCAATGGTGGCGCGCGCGTCGTCGTGACCGAAATCGACCCGATCTGCGCTCTGCAGGCGGCGATGGAAGGTTATGAAGTCGTGACCATGGAAGAAGCGGTGAAGCGTGCCGAAATCTTCGTCACCGCCACCGGCAACGAAGACGTCATCACCGCCGAGCACATGAAGGCGATGAAGCCGATGAGCATCGTGTGCAACATCGGCCACTTCGACAGCGAGATCCAGATCTCGGCCCTGTCGAACTACAAGTGGACCGAAGTGAAGCCCGGCACCGACCTCGTCGAATTCCCCGACGGTAAGCAGATCATCATTCTGGCCAAGGGACGTCTGGTCAATCTGGGCTGCGCAACCGGTCACCCCAGCTTCGTCATGTCGGCGAGCTTCACCAACCAGGTGCTGGCGCAGCTCGAGCTCTTCACGAAGAGCGCCGATTACGAAAACCACGTTTACGTGCTGCCCAAGCATCTCGACGAAAAGGTCGCGGCGCTGCATCTCGCCAAGCTCGGCGTGCAGCTGACCCGTCTGTCGGAAAAGCAGGCTGCCTATATCGGCGTGAAGCCGGAAGGTCCGTTCAAGGCCGACCACTACCGCTATTGATCACTTGCGTTCGGGGTCGGGATCATTCCGGCCCCGAACATTTTCCTGCTGCCATTTCTGCCTGATAGGAATGGCACGGCCATTGTAATTGCGCGCCGCTCCCCCTAGCCAGAGCAGGATGCATCTCAATCAAGCCGCCTTGGTCGTGATCGGACTGCTTCTGGCTGCATGGACCACGGTCGCAGCCTGGGCAGTACTAGCCGCACGGGCCCGCCAACGCCGCGCCGATGCGAGCTTGCGGCTTGCGCGGCGGCTTGGCCGCATGGTCGAGGAAGCCCCGGCCATGCCGATGGTCGTCAGGGTTGACGGTCGGATCGAGGGGCCGGCACGTCTTGCCGGATGGTTCGGTTTCGAGACCATGCCCGGCTATCTCTCCGAGCTGGAAGCCGGTGCCCATGGCGGTGAACGCGGTTTCGACGAATATCAACTCTCGCTTTTGAGCGATGCCGTGCGGCGGACGCAAAAGACCGCCGCGCCGTTTCGCCTCAATCTGACACCGTGTGGCAGCAAGCGGGCACTGGGCGTGCGGGGGCATCTTGCCGACCCGCAAATCTCGCCCGCAGGAGCCGCGCTGGTGTGGTTCTTCGACTTTACCGAAAGCGAAGAGGAACTGCGCCATCTTCGGGCCGAGACCGCAGGTGCGCGCGCGGATTTCGCGGGTCTTTCCGGTCTGATCGAGGCCGCCCCGCTGCCGATGTGGTTCCGTGGGCCCGATCTTGCGCTGCGCCTGGTTAACACCGCCTATGTCCGGGCCGTCGGGGCTCGTACCGGAGAGGACGTGGTTCTCGACGGGGTCGAACTGGTCGAAACCGTCGATGGCGCCACCCCCCGCGATATTGCCCGGCTTGCGCAGGCTCGCCACATGCCGATCGAGCGCGTGGTATCGGCAACGATCGGCGGACAGCGTCGTTCGCTGCGCGTCATCGACTTGCCACTGGGCGACGATGGCGTTGCCGGATATGCCGTCGATATCGAGGAAATGGAGGAGCTGACGCGTCAGTTCCGGCGTTTCCGCGCGGCGCAGCGGCAAATGCTCGACACCATGTCGGCCGGAATTGCGCAGTTCGATGAACGCCGCAATCTCGTCTTCGTCAATCAGCCGTTCCTGCGCCTGTTCAACATTCCGCAGGCCTGGGTCGTCGATACCCCGCCTTTCGACCGCGTGCTCGACCGGATGCGCGATGCCGGGCGCCTGCCCGAGGTGCGCGATTTCCCGGAATGGCGGCGCGAGCGCCAGGGATGGTTCCTCAGCCGTGAGGCCCGCGAGGAGCCCTGGCTGCTGTCCGACGGCACTCACCTGCGCGTCGTGGCACAGCCCATGCCGGATGGCGGGTTGCTGATGATGTTCGAGGATCGGACCGAACAGCTCCAGCTCTCGGCAACACGCGACACGCTCTTACGGAGCCGGACTGCGACGTTCGACAACCTGTTCGAATCGCTCGCCGCCTTCGGCCCGGACAGCCGCGTGCAATTGTGGAACCGCCGCTTCGTCGCGGATTGGGGGCTCGACGAGGAATTCCTCGACAGCCACCCCCGCGCCGACGCGCTGCTGGCGCGCATGGCTGTCAAGTTGCGCCGCCCCGGACAGGTCGCGACGATCGGGCAGGTGATCGAGGCGGCCACGCTCGAACGGCGGCAGCAGAGCGGGCGGCTCGAACTTGCCGACGGGCGTTATCTCGCCTTTGCCGGGGTTCCGCTTCCCGACGGCAACGGGTTGCTGACGATCCTCGACATTACCGATTCGCAAAAGGCAGAGACGATGCTGCGCGAACGCAATGCGGCCCTGCTTGAGGCCGACGCGGTCAAGACGCGCTTCATTGCCAACATGAGCTACGAGTTCCGCACTCCACTGACGTCGATTGGCGGGTTTGCGGAAATGCTCCAGAGCGGCCTTGCCGGGGATTTGCCCGAGCGGGCGAAGGAATATGTCGGGGCCATCCTCACGTCGGTCAAACGGCTCGGCGAGCAGATCGAGACCGTGCTGGACCTCTCTCAGGGTGAGGCCGGAACTTTGCCGATCGCCCGTGAAGCAGTGGCGATCTTCCCCCTGCTGTCCGAAGTCGTGCACGAACGGGACGAGGCGCTTACAGAAGGAGGGTTGACGCTCGACCTGCGCGGAACCGAAGCGGTCGGCACTGTCACTGGTGACCCGCGCCGCCTGCGTCGCGCATTCGGCCATCTCGTCGACAATGCCATCGCCGCCACCGGGCAGGGCGGACGCATCCTGGTCGAATGCACGCGGCGGCCCGATCGCAAGGTGCAGGTGGTCGTCTCTGACAACGGGCGGGGCATGGAACCTGCCCAGCTTGCCCGCGCTCTCGAAGGATTGGCGATCTCGTCCGACGGCCGCAGCATCGAGCGTCGTTCCGGGCTCGGTCTCCCGCTCGTGCGACAGTTGATCGAAGCTCACGGCGGGAGCATAGAGATCATGTCGGAACCGGGGCAGGGGACGAGCGCTGTGGTGGTATTGCCGTGACCATTGTCGAATTGCCCGATTTCGCGGCGACCGATCGTCTTGCCGCGCAGATCGCCCGGCTCGTGCGGCCGGGTGACGTGGTCGCGCTCGAAGGCGGACTGGGGGCGGGAAAGACGACCCTTGCCCGCGCGATTCTGGCGGCGCTTGGGCATGAAGGCGAAGTTCCTTCCCCGACATTCCAGATCATCGAGGTCTATGATCCGCCGACGGTGCGGATGCCGGTCGTCCATGCCGACTTCTATCGCCTGGAAAATCCCGACGAGACCGACGAGATCGGGCTCGAGGAATATCGACAGGGGGCCGTGCTCTTGGCCGAATGGCCCGAAAATGCCGGCGGCTTCGTTCACGAACCCGGATGCCTTTCTATTCGCGTGGAAATGGCGGAAAAGGGGCGACGGGCCATTGTCGAGCCGGGCAGGGATTGGCTAGAGCGAGAGGCATGGACCTGAGCATTCCCGACGGCGTCACCCGCTTCCTCGCAACTGCCGGATGGACCGGCGTGACTGTCGATCCCTTGCCCGGCGACGCTTCGTTCCGCCGGTATTTCCGCGTCCGTTCGGGCGCAGGCGCGACGGCCATGCTGATGCACGCGCCGCCGCCGCAGGAAGATCCCGAACCGTTCCTGCGCGCCGCGCACTGGCTCGACGCCAATGGTCTGCGCGCGCCTGCGATTCTGGCCGAGGATGCCGCCAGCGGTTTCGTCCTGCTCGAGGATTTCGGAGACGTTCGCGTGCGCGAGTACCTCGACCAGTGGCCCGATGACGAGGAAGACGTCTATCGCGCTGCCGTCGATACGTTGCTGCGGCTTCACGCGCTTCCGCCCGGACCGTTCACTGCCTATTCGCTGGCCGAATACCAGCGCGAGACGCGCCTCTTCATCGACTGGTTCTGCCCGGCACAGGGGCTTTATGTCGATGGTCGGGGCTGGGCGGCTGCGTGGGAAGAGGTCCTTTCGCCGCTGTTGTCGCGCCAGCGTCCGGGGGTGACGGTCCTGCGCGACTATCACGCCGAAAACCTGATGCTGCTGGGCGGGCTCGATCGTCAGGGCCTGCTCGATTTTCAGGACGCTCTGGTCGGGCACCCGGCCTACGATCTGGTTTCGCTGCTTCAGGACGCGCGCCGCGATGTCTCGCCCGATCTCGAGATCGCGATGTTCGATCACTATTGCACCCATGCCGCCGAGGCACTCGGCAATGCCTTCGATCCGGCCGATTTCCTTGCCGATTATGCGGGTCTCGGTGCGCAGCGGAATGCCAAGATCGTGGGCATTTTCGTCCGTCTGTGGAAGCGCGATGGCAAGCCGCGCTATCTCGGTCTGATCCCACGGGTCTGGGCCTTGCTCGAACGCGACCTGACCCATCCCGCGTTGGCGCCGGTGGCCGAATGGTTCGATCGCAATATCCCGGCCGAATTACGCGATCCGGCAGGAGTTCTTGGCGGGAGCTTTGCAGGATGAACGACGAACGTCCGCTGGCAAGCGATGTCGCCATGCTGCTCTCCGCCGGGATGGGCAAGCGTATGCGCCCCCTCACAGCGACCCGGCCCAAGCCGCTGGTGCGAGTCGCCGGAAAGCCGTTGATCGATTACAGCCTCGACAAGCTGGTCGAGGCCGGGATCGGGCGTGCGGTGGTCAATGTCCACTATCTGGGCGATCAGCTGGCGGCCTATCTTTCCAATCGCACGACACCGAAAGTGACGATCTCGGACGAGAGCGATGCCTTGCTCGAAACCGGGGGCGGGCTTGTCCGCGCTTTGCCGTTGATCGACGCCGATACCTTTTTCTGCCTCAACACCGATGTCATCTGGCTCGACGGCCCACGCAATGCCTTTGCGGCGCTGAGCGATGCCTGGGACGAGGACAAGATGGACGCGCTGCTGCTGGTGGTCAGCCATGCGCAGGCGTTCAACTATACCGGCCTTGGCGATTTCCATCTCGACCAGATGGGGCATCTGTCGCGGCGCAAGGCGGGACGGGTCGCGCCTTTCATCTATACCGGGGTTCAGATCGTGTCGCGGCGCCTGTTGCGCGATGCGCCCGAGGGCAGCTTCTCGACCGGAGTGCTGTGGGATCGAGCCATGGCCGAAGGGCGCCTTTACGGACTGTCCCATACCGGGCTGTGGTTCGAAGTGGGGACACCGGCCATGATCGCCCCGACCGAGCTCGCGCTGACGCATTACTGAGCGATGCGTGCCGGACCGCAAGTCTATTCGATCGCTGCCCATCGTGGATTTGCCGATGCACTCGTCGCGGGGCTGATCCCGCGCTATCGGGAGGATGGCTTCGGCCTTGCCCGGCTGACCCTGCTTTTGCCGAGCCGCCGCGCCGTGCGCGCGGTGACCGAGGCTTTCGTCCGTGCGAGCGGCGGGGCGCTGATGCTGCCGCGCATGGCGGTGGTCGGTGATCTCGACCTTGACGAAACGCTCGGGCCGCTGGTCGATCCGCTGCCCGACGACGCGGGCGGGGATATTCCGCCGGCGGTCGATCCGACTTTGCGCCTGTTGATCCTTGCCGATCTGCTGCGCATCGAAGTGGCGAGTGAAACACCCGACCATGTTCCCGGAGAAGCGGCTCTGCTGCGTCTGGCGCGTGGCGTTGCCGAGACGATCGATCGCCTGCTGGTCGAGGAAGTGACACCCGAACGCCTGCTCGATCCGGCGGTGATCGGGCTGGTCGGTGACCTTGCCGAGCACTGGAAGGACAGCACCCGGCTCTTTGCCAAAGTGCTCTATCGCTGGCGTGCCGAACTCGACGAGCGCGGCGCGTGCGATGCTCCCGAACGGCGCAATCGCCTGTTGCGGGCTCTGGCCCGCCGCTGGCGCGAGACGCCACCGGCGCATCCGGTGGTTGCGGCGGGGGTAACGTCGGCAGCTCCGGCGGTTGCTCACCTCTTGCGGTGTGTTGCCGATCTGCCGGGCGGGGCGATTATCCTGCCCGATCTCGATCTTGCTCTCGATCAGGAGGTCTGGGACGCGCTCGGCCATGCCGGTGCACCGGCTGATGATGGCGCGGTCTTTGGCCGGGGCGACATCGTCACCCACCCCCAATATCACTTGAAACTCCTGCTCAACCGCATGGGCATCGCTCGCGATGAAGTGCAGGCATGGCACCGTGCAGGCCCGTCGGCAGCCCCCCCGGCTCGCAGCCGGGCGATTTCCAACTTGTTCCTTCCCCCGGTCGCGAGTGCGATCTGGGCAAGGCTCCCTTCCGAGGACCGCAGCCTTGCAGGCGTGCGGATCATGACCAGTGCCCATCCCGGCGAAGAATCGCTGGCGATTGCGGCTCTCGTTCGGCGCGCCCTGGAGCAGCCGGAGCGCCGGGTTGCGCTGGTGACACCCGATCGAGGCCTTGCAGAGCGGGTGATCGGTCATTTGCAACGGTGGAATGTCGGCGCCGACGACAGCGCCGGGCGTCCTTTGCCGCAGACGGCAGCGGGGCGTCTGTTGCTCGCTCTTGCCGAATGCTGGGCCGAACGGGCGGCACCCGTTCCGCTGATCGCGCTGCTCGGCCATCCGCTTGTTCGCGCAGGAGAAGGGCGTGCGCTCTGGCTCGATCGCGTGCGTCGGCTCGATCTTGCCTTGCGTGGACCGCGTCCCGGCCCCGGGCTCGACGGGGTCGGCGAAGCCTTGCAACGGGCGCGCTATCTCGAACGCGACCTTATCGCATGGTGGGAAAGCGCGACTGCGCTGCTGGCGCCCTTGCTCGCGCATGCCGAACCCTTGCCGCTTGCCGATGCTCTTGCCCATCTCGTCGAAGCGGCCGAGCGTTTGTGCGGAGAAGCGATCTGGGCCGAAGCGGACGGCCGCGCACTCGCCGCGTTTGTCGAGGACTGGAGTGGGGCGGCGGGCGACGCGCGCCTTGCCGGAGTTCTCGTCGATCCGGCCGAACTGCCCGCTCTCTTGCGTGATGCGATCGATCAGGTCGCTGTGCGCCCCCCTTATGGCGGGCACTCGCGCCTTGCCATCTACGGCTTGCTCGAAGCGCGGATGAACCGGGCTGACCTCGTTATTTGTGCAGGGCTCAACGAAGGAACCTGGCCGACGGCGCCGTCTGCCGATCCGGTGCTTGCTCCGGCAGTCCTGCGGGCTCTGGGTATTCCGGGACCCGATTTCCGCATCGGTCTTGCCGCACACGACTTTGCCGCCGCGCTGGGATCGCCCGAAGTCGTCCTGAGCCATGCCTTGCGCGATGCAGCCGGGCCCGCAGTGCCCTCGCGCTTTCTCTTGCGCATTCGCGCCATGCTCGGGCAATCGATCCAGACCGAAACTGCCGCTATCGAATGGGCGAGCGCACTCGATCAGGCGGACCCGGTGCCGCACAGTCCGCGCCCACGGCCGATGCCGAGTGCGGAACAACGGCGCGTCGATATTGCCGCAACAGCGCTCGATCGCCTGCGCGGCGATCCCTATCAATTCTATGCCAGCGCGATCCTGCGCCTTTCCTCGCTCGATCCGCTCGACGCAGACCCGACGCCTGCATGGCGTGGGACGGCGGTCCACGCCATTCTCGAGGCATGGCACAAGGCGGGCGCTCCGCCCGGACAACTGATCGTGCTTGCCCGCGAGGCGCTCGATGCGATGAGCGCGCATCCGCTCATGCGGGCGCTGTGGACGCCGCGTCTGATCGAGGCGCTGGAATGGATCGAGGAAGAGCAGGCCCGTCTTGCCGGTGAAGGCCGTACCGTTGCCGCTTTCGAGCAATGGGGCGACATCACCGTGCGCGGGGTCAAGATCAAGGGCCGTGCCGACCGTATAGACCGCTTGCCCGACGGAACGCTCGCGATTGTCGACTACAAGACCGGCTCGCCACCGAGCCCGACCATGGTGGCCGAAGGCTTTGCGCTGCAATTGGGCCTGATCGGGCTGATTGCCGAACGGGATGGCTTTGCCAACCTGCACGGCAAGGCGCGGCGGTTCGAATACTGGTCTCTGTCACGTCGTCGCGACGGATCGGGCTTTGGATGGTGCCGCGAACCCGTCCATGACGGGAAGGGCCGCTCGGGCGTGCTGCGCGATGAGTTCCTGCCGTTGACGGACGATTATCTGCACGATGCGCTCGACCGCTGGATCCTGGGGAGCGAGCCTTTCACGGCCCGTCTCAATCCCAATCTTCCCGGCTATTCCGATTATGACCAACTGATGCGCCTCGACGAGTGGCAAGGCCGCGAAGGAGAGGGGGCATGAGCGCGCCGCGTACGCTGGGCAAGATCGTTCATCCGCTTCATGGAAACCAGATGCATGCGGTCGATCCCGACCGGACCGTCTGGCTCTCGGCTTCGGCGGGGACGGGCAAGACGCAAGTCCTGACCTCGCGGGTCCTGCGTCTTTTGCTGCAACCCGATGTCGAACCCGACCAGATCCTGTGCCTGACCTTCACCAAGGCGGGGGCAGCCGAAATGGCGACCCGTATCGGTGAGAAGCTCGCTGACTGGGTCCGCATGGACGACGTCACTCTCGCCACGCATCTTCAGGCGATCGGCGCTCCGTTCGATCCGGTTGCGCTCGATCGGGCGCGCAGCCGGTTCGCGGCAGTGCTCGACTGCCCCGGCGGTGGCTTGCGGATCGAGACGATCCACGCCTTTTCGCAATGGCTGTTGTCTGCCTTTCCCGAGGAAGCAGGCCTGCGTCCGGGCGCCCGGGCGATGGAGGATCGCGACCGCGATCTCCTTTTCCGCGAAGTCCTCATCGATTTGCTGGTCCGTGCGGAAAGCGCAGGGGACGAGGCTTTCATCGATGCACTCGCCGCGCTCAGCCTGCGCATGGGCGAGAGCGATCTTGCCGGGTTCCTGCTGCGTTGCGCGTCGGCACAGGACTTGTGGACCGGACCGGGTGGGTGGCAACCGCCCTTGCGTCCGCGCATCAACCGCCTGCTCGGACTTCCTGCCGATGCGGACCGGTCGATGCTGGCCGCGCATTTCACCGACCGGGCGTTTCCGGTCGTTTCCCTGTCGCGGTGCCTCGACGCACTGCGGGGGTGGGCGACGAAGACTGCCGACGGGATGATCGCGCCGATCGCAACCTGGCTTGCCGCCTCGCCCGAAGAGCGGGCCGTGAGTTTCGATGCGCTGGAACGCGCGCTTTTCACCAAGGAAAGCACGCCCAAATACGCCAAGAACCTCGAAAAGCAGGACCCCGATTACGTCTCGCACGCCGAAGATGTCGGTGAGGCACTTGAGGCTGTGCGCGATCTCGTTCGCGCGTTCGCTCTGGCTGATCTGCTCGATCCCGCACTGACGGTCGGATGCCGGTTTGCGCGCGCGTGGCAGGAAGCCAAGGATCGCGAAGGCTTTATCGATTTCGACGATCAGATCCGCGCCGCCGCCGCCCTTCTGACCGAACGGGCTCCGGCCGACTGGATCCGCTTCAAGCTTGATCGCCGGTTCGACCATGTCCTCGTCGACGAGGCGCAGGATACGAATGCGGCGCAATGGCGGATCGTGCTCGACGGACTGACCGGCGATTTCTTCACCGGGGCGGGCAAGGAAACCGACGGCGCCCGTACATTGTTCGTTGTGGGCGATTACAAACAGGCGATTTTCCGGTTTCAGGGCACTAGCCCTGAAAATTTCGACCGGGCCCGGCGGCGTGTCGAAAACGAATTGCTGTCGCTTGCCCGCATGGCTGATGACCCGACGCTCGAACTGCTCGACCTCGGGCTCGGGCGTTCGTTCCGTTCGTCGCAGACGATCCTCTCGTTCGTCGACCGCGCAATTGCCGGGATCGGGCCTGCCCGGCTCGGCCTCGCCGCCGCGCCGGAATTGCATGAAGGGCAGATCCTGCCGGGGCTGGTCACTTTGTGGCAACCGGTGGGACTGGGCGAGACCGCTGAACTTGGCGCCGAGGACGATACCGGGGGCGACGAGGGCTGGCTTGCCGGGACCGATCGTGAACTTGCGGCCCGTATCGCGCGACAGGTCCGGCAGTGGCTCGACGAGGGATTTTCGCTGAGCAAGGGACGTCATCGTCGGGCGACACCCGGCGATGTCATGATCCTCGTGCGCAAGCGTGGCGATCTTGCGGGGCTGATCGTGGCACGGCTCCATGCCGAAGGCGTTCCGGTGGCGGGCGTCGACCGCCTGCGTCTCGGCGCGCCGCTCGCGGTCAAGGACATGATCGCCGCGCTGACTTTCTGCGTTCAGCCGGGCGACGATCTCAATCTGGCGGGCCTGTTGGTGTCGCCCCTGATCGGATGGAGCCAGCAGGACCTGCTTGCCCACGGCTATCGCGGCAAGGGCGTGCCGCTCTGGGACCATCTGCGCGCGACCGAGAATGCGCAAACTCACGGGGCTCTGACCCGCTTGCGTGAATTGCTGTCGCGGGCCGATTTCGCGCCGCCCGCCGCCTTGCTTACCTGGATTCTGGTCGGACCGTGGCAAGGGCGCAAGGCGCTGGTCGCGCGACTTGGTGCCGAAGCCAACGACCCCATCGACGAATTGCTCAACGCCGCCATGGCCTATGCCACGGCGCATGTGCCGAGCCTTGCGGGGTTTCTCCACTGGTTCGCGGCCGGGGACGGCGACGTAAAACGCGAGGCGGGCGGCAATGCCGATCTCGTCCGGGTCATGACCGTTCACGGGTCCAAGGGGTTGCAGGCGCCGATCGTCATTCTTGCCGATGCGGCCGACGATCCCGGCAAGTCGCGTCCGGCGCCGGTCGTTCTGATGGACGATGGGGAACGCGCGGTTCCCTTGCCCCCCTTGCGCAAGGACGAGAAGCCGTTGCCCGTGCGTTCCGCCGAGGAGATCGCGCGGCGCGAAGAGCGCGAGGAACACTGGCGCCTGCTCTATGTCGCGATGACCCGCGCGGAGGAGGCGCTGTTCGTGACCGGATCGCTTGGGCCCCGCGACAAGGGGGAAGTGCCCGAGGAAAGCTGGTACGCAGAACTCGCAAGGCTCCTTCCCACCGATGGGGGACTTGAGGACCCGATCTGGACGCGCCGGTGGGAGGAAGGGGCCCTTGCCCCCTTGCCGCCGAAAGATCCCGCAACGGGGCCGGCTCCATCGGTGGTCCTGCCCGACGAACTCGTCCGGGCGATTGCCCCCGAACCTCGTCCGTTGCGTCCGTTGGCGCCCAGCGCGCTGGGCGAGGACGAGGCTCCGGCTCCGCCGACCCGTCCGGGGCCCGGCGCGCGCAATGCGGCGCGGCGCGGTACCTTGTTGCACCGGTTGCTCGAACGCCTGCCCGATCTTGCGCCGGAGGCTCGCGCGGCATCGGCCATGGCATGGGTACGGCGCATGGCAACCGACCTGCCTGAAAACGAGCAGGCCGGGCTTGTCGATGCCGCGCTTGCGGTTCTCACCAACCCCGAGTGGCAGGACGTCTTCGGGCCGGGTTCGCTTGCCGAAGTGCCGATTGCCGCGCTGGTCGGGCCACGCCTCATTAACGGGACGATCGACCGGCTCCTGATCACGGCGCAAGCGGTGCGCATTGTCGATTTCAAGACCGACCGGCGTCCCCCGGAGGATCTGGACGCGATTCCGACGGCCTATCTTCGCCAGATGGCAGCCTATGTCGCGGCCATGCGGGTTATCCACCCCGGAAAGCGGGTTGAAGCAGCCTTGCTCTATACCGCAACGCCGCGCCTGTTCGCTTTGCCGGACGAATTGCTGGCCGCGCAAAAGCTCGGGCTTGCCGAGACAGAGGAAAGCTTTTCCGGCTGATCGGTTGCAAGAGACGAAGGACTGCCTAGATTGGCGGTCGATCTTTTATTGGAGACTCCCACAATGCCGACCAAACCCGTCACCGATGCCAGCTTTGCCGAAGACGTGCTGCAGGCCGACAAGCCGGTGCTGGTCGATTTCTGGGCGGACTGGTGCGGCCCGTGCAAGATGATCGGCCCCGCTCTCGAAGAAATCGCCGATGAACTCGCCGACAAGGTCGAGATCGCCAAGATGGACATCATGGCCAACACCTCGGTCCCGAGTGAAATCGGCGTACAGTCGATTCCGCTGCTGGTCCTGTTCAAGGACGGCAAGCCGGTGGCCCAGAAGCTGGGCGCCGCGCCCAAGAGCCAGCTCAAGGGGTGGCTGGAAAGCGTTCTCTGACCATCTGCAAGGGGAAGGGCTCGACAATGGGCCCTTCCACCTTTGCCTTGTTCAGAGTTCCGCCAGTCGTGCCGCCATGTCGTCGAACAGGGCGGGACTTGCCGCGGCAATCAGGCCCGGCTCAAGATGGCGATCGACGCGATAGGCGCCTCCGTCCGGGCGGGCAGCCTTGCCTCCCGCTTCATTGACGAAAAGCACGCCGGCCGCATGGTCCCATGCCAGCGTGCGTTCGAAAATCGACACGTCGTTCACGCCCAGCGCGATCCGGGGATATTGTTCGGCCGCACACCGGGGAATATCGACCAGCGTGTAATGGGGCGCCACGTGCGCTTTCATCGCCTCACGCCGTCCGCCATCGAGGAAGACCAGCGAAATCGCGGCAATCGGCGGTTCCTGCCCAGTGGTGCGGGCACGGACGGGTTCGCCGTTGACGAAAGCACCCTGACCGCGATGCGCGCTGCACAGGCGACCGCTCAAGACGTCATAGATCCAGCCCGACACCGTCTCGCCCTTTTCGGCGAGCGCCAGCAGGATGCCGAAGGGCGGTTTTCCGGCAGCGAAATTGTTGGTGCCGTCGAGTGGGTCGATGATCCAGCACAGGCTGTCACCAAGCCGGTCGAGCACGGCGGGATCGGCATGGGCCGCTTCCTCGCCGACGATCGCCGCTTCGGGCAGAAGCCGCGCCAAGGCTTCGCTCAGGCGCGCTTCGGCATCGGTGTCGGCAACCGTCACCATGTCATCGGCGGCCTTGGCGATGATGTCGCCGGTCGCAAGATGCTGATAGCGCGGCAGGATCGCATTCTGGGCGACATCGGCCAAGAGGGCGGCGATGTCCCGATCGAGAGACTGGCTCATTGTGCGCTCAGGACAGCGGGATCATGACCTGGCTGGCATAGCCGGGCCTTGCCGTCAGGCCCGCGTACCAGTCTTCCATGTTCGGCAGCGACGGGCGTTCGAACGGCAGCGTGAAGAAGGTATAGGCATAGACGCCCATCGGGATGTCCGCGATGCCGAAGGCCTTGCCCGCGAGGAACGGCGTCTGGCCGAGAGCCGCGTCGAACCGCTCGGCGAGCTTGATCGTCGCGGCGATGGAGGCGGAGACCTGCGGATCGTTCACATCCTTGCCCTGACGGACGATGCCCTGAAACGCGGTGCGCTGCGCTTCGGCGAAAGTGAATTGCCAATCCATCCACTTGTCGCCCTGCGCGCGTTCGGCGGGAGCCTCGGGGCGCAGATGGGGCGCGTGAGCGTCAGCGAGATAGCGCAGGATCGCGTTCGATTCCCACAACGAGAACCCGCCGGGAACGCTGTCGTCCTCGATCGTCGGGATCAACCGGTTGGGGTTCATCGCCAGATAGTCGTCGGTAAAGCCGAACGCACCGCCCATGTCGATGCGGCGGTGTTCGATCCCCATCTCGATAGCCGCCCAGGCGACTTTCTTGACGTTGTGGGAATTGAGGCGGCCCCAGATGGTGATCATGGTGATGTCAGCTCCGGTAATCGGCGTTGATGGCGATGTAGCCGTGGGTCAGGTCACAGGTCCAAACGGTCGCCTGACCGTCGCCGAGCCCAATATCGACCTCGATCGAGATCTCGCGTCCCTTCAAATGGGCAGCGACCGGGGTTTCGTCATAATCGGCAAGCGGCTGTCCGTCGCGGGCAGCCCAAGTGCCGCCAAAGCCGATCGACAGGCGGTCGCGATCGGCGGGTTCCCCGGCCTTGCCCACGGCCATGACGACGCGGCCCCAATTGGCGTCTTCCCCGGCGATCGCGGTCTTGACCAGCGGGGAATTGGCGATGGCAAGCCCGATCCGGCGCGCACTGGCGTCCGAAACCGCGCCGCTCACGTGGACTGCAATGAACTTCTGCGCGCCTTCGCCATCCTTGACCACAAGGTGCGACAGCTCGCGGCAGACCTGTTCGAGCGCGGCAGCAAAGGCATCGGCGCCGGTCGAGTTTTCATTCTCGATCCGGACGTTGCCCGCCTTGCCGGTGGCAAAGGCAAGCACGGTGTCGCTGGTCGAGGTATCGCTATCGACCGTGATGCACGAGAACGTGCGCAGGTTCACCGCCGAAAGGGCCTGTTGCAGGAACGCGGGCGAGACGTCCGCGTCAGTGAATACATAGCCGAGCATCGTCGCCATGTCGGGCGCGATCATGCCCGATCCCTTGATGATCGCAGACAGGGTTACGGTCTTGTCGCCGACGACGGCCGTCGCGGTCGCGCCCTTGGGGAAGGTGTCGGTCGTGCCGATCGTACGGGCGGCGTCTTCCCATGTCGCGGGGGCTGCGACCAGCGCGGCCTCGATCCCGGCGCGCGCCTTGTCCTTGGGCAGCGGGACGCCGATCACGCCGGTGGAAGAGACGAAAACCTGCTCGCGCGGGGCGCCCAGGTGCGCCGAAACCTGATCCATGATCGCCTCGACCGCCTCGCGTCCGCGATAGCCGGTGAAGGCATTGGAATTGCCGGCATTGACGATGAGAGCACGGGCATGGCCCTGCGCCACGTTCTGGCGTCCGAGTTCGACTTCCGATGAACAGCATACGTTGCGGGTGAAAACGCCGGCAACGGCAGTCCCTTCGACGAGTTCGACGTAAGTGAGGTCGGTTCGTCCCCAGTTCTTGTATCCTGCACGCACGGTACGCACCGTGACGCCTTCGATCGGCGGCAGGACGGGGAAGGGAGCGGCGAGCGGAGAGACAGCGTCGGACATGGTTTCACGCCCCTAACGCCTGCGCGCGCGCGCGTCCATGGCGTTCGGCACCATGGACACGAAGGACAAGGGGACGCGAAGGACAAGGTGTTTCTGTACCGCCCCCGATCAAAGGGCATCTTTGGCAATGGACGATTAAGCAAATTACCCCTATCTGGCACTCTCATGCGTTTCCTGCTGGTTCTCCTTGCCATGCTTTCGGGCCTTTCGCTGGCCGATGTCGCGGTTGCGGCATCGCCTGCCGAAGTGGTCGGCGTGGCGCGGCAGGCTGCAGCCGAAACAGCTCCTGCGGCAGTTCTGTGCCCGGTGCGCGCGCGTCATGCGATGCCGCCCCAGCGGGTTGAACTGGCACGCCCCCTGCCGCTCGACGAGGAAGTCTTTGCGACGTCCTGCGGCACCACCGTCGCGGATCATCCGCACGAATAGCGGGGCCGGGCGCGTCCTTATTTACGCGCCCATTCCATTGCATCAGCCATCCTTTGCCGGGCGATGACCGCAGCCATGCGCGGCCGCCTTGCGCCAAACCATAAAAACCGGGAAACCTGCCATGTTCGGCTCCATTGCCAAGGCCCTGTTCGGCTCGTCCAACGACCGCTACGTCAAGTCGCTCGACAAGATCGTGCGCAAGATCAACGCTCTCGAGCCGGAAATCCAGGCGCTGTCGGACGAAGACCTGTCGCTCCAGACGCAGAAGTTCCGCGAACGCCTTGCTGCGGGTGAAACACTCGACGACATCCTTCCCGAAGCGTTCGCGACGTGCCGCGAAGGTTCGCGCCGCGTGCTCGGCATGCGCCACTTCGACGTGCAGATGATCGGCGGGATCGTGCTCCATCGGGGCGAAATCGCCGAAATGCGTACCGGTGAAGGCAAGACCCTGGTGGCAACGCTGGCGACCTATCTCAATGCCATCGAGCGCAAGGGCGTCCACGTCGTCACGGTCAACGACTACCTCGCTCGCCGCGACGCGGAATGGATGGGCCAGCTCTATCGCTTTCTCGGGCTTACGGTGGGGGTGATCGTTCCCAACCTCAATGAAGAGGAACGGCGCGAAGCCTACAATTCGGACATCACCTACGCGACGAACAACGAACTCGGGTTCGACTACCTGCGCGACAACATGAAGCACGAGCGGGGCCAGATGGTCCACCGCCCGTTCAATTATGCGATCGTCGACGAAGTGGACTCGATCCTCATCGACGAAGCGCGCACGCCGCTCATCATTTCGGGTCCGACCGAGGACAAGAGCGAGCTTTATGTCGCCGTCGATCAGGTGGTGAAGCACATCGCGCCCGAACATTATGAAGCCGACGAGAAGCAGAAGACCGTCACCCTGACCGAAGACGGCGTCGAATGGGCCGAGCGCCAGTTCGAACAGGCCGGGCTACTGGTCGGATCGAACCTTTACGATGTCGAGAACACGATGGTCGTCCATCACCTCGACCAGGCGCTCAAGGCCAATGTCATGTTCAAGCGTGACATCGACTACATCGTCAAGGACGGCAAGGTTGTCATCATCGACGAGTTCACCGGCCGCATGATGGACGGTCGCCGCTGGTCCAACGGCCTGCATCAGGCGGTCGAGGCCAAGGAAGGCGTCCGGATCGAGCCGGAAAACCAGACCATGGCGTCGATTACCTTCCAGAACTATTTCCGCATGTATCCCAAGCTGGGCGGCATGACCGGGACGGCCGCGACCGAGGCGCCCGAGTTCTACGACATCTACAAGATGAATGTCGTCACCATCCCGACCAACGTGCCGGTGCAGCGCGTCGACGAGGAAGACGAATTCTACAAGAACACCCACGACAAGTTTGCCGCGATCGCCCGCCTGATCCGCGAACGCTATGAAACCGGGCAGCCGGTTCTGGTCGGTACGGTCTCGATCGAGAAGTCGGAACTGCTGTCCGACTTCCTCAATGCCGAAGGGGTCAAGCACAACGTGCTCAACGCCCGCTTCCACGAAATGGAAGCCCATATCGTGGCGCAGGCCGGGCGTCTGGGCGCGGTTACCATCGCCACCAACATGGCCGGGCGCGGGACCGACATCCAGTTGGGCGGCAATGTCGAATTCCGGGTCGACGACGAACTGGCCGAAATGCCCGAAGGCCCCGAGCGCGATGCCGCGATCGAACGGATCAAGGCCGAAGTCGCCGAGGAAAAGCGCAAAGTGCTCGAGGCGGGCGGTCTCTGCGTGATCGGGACCGAGCGCCACGAAAGCCGCCGCATCGACAACCAGCTGCGCGGCCGTTCCGGGCGTCAGGGCGACCCCGGCCTGTCGAAGTTCTATCTCTGCCTCGAAGACGACCTGCTGCGCATCTTCGGTCCGGACACGATGTTCGCGAAGATGATGAACGCCAACCTTGCCGACGGCGAGGCGATCGGTTCGCGCTATCTGTCGAAGGCGATCGAGATCGCCCAGAAGAAGGTCGAAGCACGCAACTACGACATCCGCAAGCAGGTCGTCGAGTACGACGACGTCATGAACGACCAGCGCAAGGTCATCTACGAACAGCGCGCGGACATCATGGACGCCGAGGCAGTCGGTGACGTGGTGATCGACATGCGTCGCGATACCGTCAACACGCTGGTCGCCGATGCGTGTCCCGCCGGTTCTTACCCTGAGCAGTGGGACGTCGAAGGGCTCAAGGCGCGCGCCTACGAAGTGCTCGGCATCGAAATTCCGCTCGAGGAATGGATGCAGGAAGATCACATCGAGCCCGAGCGGATCGAGGATCACATCAACGCGCTGGCCGATGCTCGCATGGAGGAGCGCGTGGCCTCGATCGAGGCGGCGGCCTGGAGCAATCTGGAAAAGGCGATCCTGCTCGAACGGCTCGACTATTACTGGAAGGAACACCTCGCGACGCTCGACGCCCTGCGTCAGGTCGTGTTCCTGCGCGCCTATGCGCAAAAGACGCCGATCAACGAATACAAGCAGGAAGCTTTCGGTCTTTTCGAAAAAATGCTGGAAGGCATCCGTATCGATGTCACCCGCATCCTGATGACGGCCGAATTCCGCATGCAGCAGCCCGACCCGATGCCGCTGCCCGATCTTCCCGATTTCCTCACTCAACCGGGTCTTCTGGAAACCCATATCGATCCGCTGACCGGCGAAAACGATGCGCGCCCGATCCCGAGCCCGGCGTCCTCGCTCGGCATGCTCGGCGCGCAGGGGCCGGGGCAGGTTCCCATGGGCACCAACCCCTGGGCCGATCAGGACATCAGCCGCAACGCTCCGTGCCCGTGCGGATCGGGTGAAAAGTACAAGCATTGCCACGGCGCGATGGTCTGATCCTTCGCGACTGCCGATGAATCAAAAAAGGGGCGCCGGAAACGGTGCCCCTTTGCGTTGGTATAAGGCCGCGCGCCATCTGAGCGAAACGACCTGCAATGGGTTCATCTCATCGCAGGTCCGTATCAGCGGCAGGAAATCGCCTGCCCGGAGGCGTTGGTGCAGGTTCCGGTGTGAACCGGCTTTCCGGTCGCGGGATCGATGCTGGTGGTGCCGGAATAGCTGTTGCCGGTGTTGGCATTGGTTGCGCTGGTCGAGCGGCTGCCGGACCAGGTGCCGTTTGCCGAGCGGGTGAAGCCGCCCGAGGTCTGGACCGAGCCGTTGCTGCCGCTCGCCGAGGCACTACCGCTGCGGCTGACCGAACCGTCGGCACCGACTGTCGTGCTGCCCGAGCGATACCCGCGTCCGCCGCTCGCTCCGGCATAGCCGCCGGCGCTCGAAACGGTGGTCGAACCGTCGGCATTGTAGGTCGTGGTGTGGCCGCTCGCCGCCACGCCGCGTTGGCCGCCGACAACCGTGGCGCCGTTCGCGCCGTTGCCGATATGGGCAACCCCACGCGCTTGTGCGCTCGTGCCGAAGGCAAGTGAGGTGGCGGCAAGGGCAAGGGTCAGGATCGGGAGAAAGGTCTTGATCGTCATGGTGCTCACTCCATCTGGGAATGACCATCCTGATGACGGGCCGATGCCTCAGGGGTGTGTCGTGCAACCTGCGAGGTGCGACAGTGCATGTCGGGGAAAGCGCGGTGTCACGGTTTGACGCAAACCGATCGTCAGACCCCTTGCGCACAACGGCGGGACGACATGATTTTCAGGCTGGTGAAGAGTGATCTTTCGCTGTCAGCCAAGCGAAAGAAAATGGCTCCCTGAGTTGGATTCGAACCAACGGCCGCTCGATTAACAGTCGAGAGCTCTACCGCTGAGCTATCAGGGAGCGGCCCCGGTTTCCCGGGGCAGGAGCGCGCTAATACCAGCCAAATTCGGTTTGGCAAGTGGGTGCCTGAGAAAGTGTCGTCAGGTGTTTAGCGTACGAGCGCGAAACCGATGCGCAAGCGGGTGGCGTAACGGTTGTAATCGAGCAGATTCTCGCCGTATCCCACGAAGGATTGCAGGTAGAGGTAGAAGTCCGGCCCGCCACCAAGGATACGGGGCAGAGGATAGGACAAGTCCGCGCTGAGCGAACCTTTGCCCGTGCTGAAATTGAAGCGCGAAGTCGTGGACAGGCGCAACCCGTCGTCCTTGCCGATTTCCCAGAACAGGCCTGCATTGCCGCGATAGCGGATGATGTCGGGATTGTCCGACTTGTCGCCGACATAGATCGACACGCGCGGCGAAACGGTCATCCGGTAATCGCCCAGAGGAATCGCCGCCATGGGCGCGAGGTAGAAACTGTTGATGCTGCGCGAAGCGGTTCCGTCGCGGCCGTTCGATTCGTGGCGCAGGCCGATTTGTCCCCCGAGTGCGATCCCGTTGTTGAGAACCGCAGAAGGCGTGATGTAGATGAGCTCGGGCTGAAAATCGATGTTGTGGAACGGCGACGAGACGGCGTTCAGATCCCAGAACATGCGCTGCGTATAGGCAAAGTGCAGCCCCTGGCGCCAATCGGCCGGAGCCTTGCCCACGGAGCTGGAGCCGAACAGCTTGTATTTGAAGCTGAGCTGAAGCCGTGCATCTACGCCGGGACCATAGACGGCATAGATCGGCTGATAGGCGGAAAGATCGGACAGAAAAGCATTGCCGACGGTCTTGTCGGTAGGCGGCGGGGCAGGCTGCCGTTCCGCAACAGGCGGGGAAGGGGGGGGAGGCGCAGCTTCAGCCGCGACGGCGGGGCTCTCGTCGTTTCGGGCCAGACGCGAGACCGTGGGAGCCTCGATCATGATCGTTTGCGTGGACCATGCCGGAATGGTCAGCATCGCACCGGCGGAGGCTTCCTTCACGGGCACGCGATAGCGCGCCTGCGCGAATTCATGGGCGGGAACGGCAAGCGTTGACCCGGCGGTATCGACGCGGGAAAGCATGACGGTGTGCGGGCTCGGGCTGCCCTTGTCCGTCACGCGTGCTTCGATCCGATCGGGCAGGATGATGCTGTCGGCTACATCGCCGGGGTTGAGCAGGCGCAAGTCGACAAAGACGCTTCCCTGATCGTCCTGCTGCGAGACGCCCCCGACGAGCACTTCGATATGCGATGCCGCCAGTGCCGTTCCCGGCAATGCCAACAGAGTGAGCGAGGCGAGTGCGGCGAGACGGGTGCCATGGGACGGGAGGGACTTCAACGACATGGCAGCTCCGATGGTTCGACGCACGCAGCCCGCGTGGCGACAGACCGCGCAGGCACTATATATGATAGGTAAAAACCCTGAGTTGCGAACGGAAGCAAGGTCAAGGCCTTGCTGAATGATTTCGCTGATGTCGGGGAGAGCGGCAAGAAATGCACGCTGAAGTAAAATGGCTCCCTGAGTTGGATTCGAACCAACGGCCGCTCGATTAACAGTCGAGAGCTCTACCGCTGAGCTATCAGGGAGCGGCCCCGGTTGCCCGGGGCAGGAGCGCGCTATTAGCAGGCGTTTGCGGTTTGGCAAGCACCCAAATCACTTGAGACGCGGAAAATTTTTCAGGACATGAACTGTTCGGCGAAAATCCGTTCGTCGAGGCTCTTGCCCTTGTCGAAAAGCAGGGTGAGCTGGTGTTCGGGCCAGGCGCGCACGCGCACTTCGGCAACGTCGCGCACTTCCTTTTGATCGGCGACGACAAGGACCGGGCGTTTCACCGATTCTCGTGCACGGATCACGATCTCGGCATTCTCGGGCAGGATCGCCCCGCGCCAGCGACGAGGCCGGAACGGGCTGATCGGGGTGAGGGCAAGCATGTTCGACCCCAGCGGCAGGATCGGCCCGTTGGCCGAGAGGTTATAGGCGGTTGAGCCGGCAGGCGTAGCCACCAGAACCCCGTCGCAGGAGAGTTCGGGAATGCGGACCTTGCCGTTGACCGTGATCTCGAGCTTTGCCGTCTGGCGGGTTTCGCGCAGCAGCGAGACTTCGTTGATTGCCCATGAGGTCTGGACTTCGCCGGTATTTGTGGTTGCCTCCATCCACAGCGGAGACACGGCAATCCGGCGTGCCCGCGCAATGCGTTCTTCAAGTGGGCGCGTGGATTTCAGCCTGTTCATCAGGAACCCGACCGTGCCGAGATTGATGCCGTAGACCGGAACGACCCGATCAGTGTCGAGCATGTGGTGGAGTATCTGCAGCATGAAACCGTCGCCGCCCAAGGCGACGACAATGTCCGCTTCATCGGGGGAAACCCATTCGCGCGTCGCGCGCAAGGTCGTTTCGGCTTCCTGGGCCCGATCGGTGGGCGAGGCCACCAGAGCAAGGCGGGGCAGGGTGTCGGACATTATCCCCTCGGGGTGAAATGGTTGCCAGAGGCTGAAATCTCTGCGTCCCGCCAAATCGACGACACTTGTCCGAGGTTTATGGACCGCCCCATTGTGGTGCAACGATTATCGGTCAGCCATGATGATTTTGCACGACAGTTGGATTATCCCCGCCCGCATGACAGGCGACCAAGACGCGGCAATCGATTCCACAGACCTGTTGACCGGACTGGCATCCGCCGAAGCCGCGCGCACCTGGCTGCGCCGCACCGCGCCTGCCGCACCGGTTCTTGCCATGCTGGTCAGCCTGCCGCGGCTTCAGGCGGTCAATCTCGCCTATGGCAAGACGCACGGCGACCAGGTCCTGATCGAAGTGGCGCGGCGCGTTGCCGATTTCGTCGATGTCGAATTGGGAAGCGCGGCTCTGGTCGCGCGCCTCGGTGGCGGAAAGTTTCTGGTCGCGACGGTGCAGGATACCAGCCGCGAACGCTGGCAATATCTGGGCGAGGCCTTGGGGCGCGCGATCGCGCGGACTTTGACCGTTCGGGGGGAGGAATTCCACCTGCTGCCACGAACGGTTCTTTTGCGGTCGAGCGCGCTCGGCGAGGAAGGGGGCAGCGGCGAGGCACTGCTGCATCATCTGGAGGAAACCGCAACGACTCTGGACCGCCTTTCCGGGCGGCGTATGTTGTGGGCCGACGATGTCCTGGGGACGCCGGGGGCAAGCCTTGCCGTGCTGGAAGGCGAATTGCTCGGCGCCATGCACCGCGACGAAATCAGCGTCCTGTTCCAGCCCCAGTTCGATGTTGCGACCGGGCGCCTTGCCGGTGCGGAAGCCCTCGCGCGGTGGGAACATCCGCGTTTCGGACAGATTTCTGCCGAAACGCTGTTCGCGGTCGCCGACCGGGGCGATCACGTGGCGCAATTGTCGCGGCACATCATTGGGCGCGCCATGGCGCTTGCGACGCAATGGCCCGGACACTTGCGGCTGTCGCTGAACATCACGGCCGAGGATTTCGCGCTGGGCGACGTCGTGCGCACGGTTCGTCACCTGCTTGGGGAAACCGGGTTCGCGGCGGGGAGATTGACGCTTGAAATCACCGAACAGTCGTTGATCAGCGATTTCGAAGCCTGCGCTCGTGCCTTGCGCGCCCTTGCCACCGACGGCGTGCGCGTGGCGCTCGACGACTTCGGAACCGGCTTTTCCAATTTCCGCACGCTCAAGGCATTGCCGCTCGATGCGCTCAAGCTCGACAAGTCGCTGGTCAAGGACATCGCCCACGATCCCCGCGACCGGGCGATCGTCTCGGCGGTGATCGCGATGGCGCGCGCGCTGGCGATGAAAGTGATCGCCGAAGGGGTCGAGCACCAGCAGCAGCTTGCCATCCTTCGCGAAGAAGGCTGCGACTTGTTTCAGGGGTTCCTGCGTTCAGGGCCGATGGCGCCGCTCGAATTCCTGCGCCTGACGTCGAGCTAACGTCAGGGCGCTGTTACGCGGCTTTCTTCGATGCCTTGCGCACGATGGCCGACAGCCCCTTGGTCAATTGCACCAGACCGTTGAGGCGCCCTTCCGGATTGCCCCAGGCCCGCTGGATGACGAGCTTGTTGTCGGGCCGCAGCTTGGCGACGCCGTTCAGGCGTTCGATATAGGCGACAAGGCCGAGCGGGTCGGCAAAGCTGTCGTTGTGGAAGCTGACCAGCACGCCCTTGGAACCGACGTCGATCTTGGCGATGCCCGCGATGATCGCCTGACGCTTCACTTCGATCAGACGCAGGAGGTTTTGCGTCGCCGGTGGGAGCGGGCCGAAGCGGTCGATCATTTCGGCGGCAAGCGATTCGACTGCCTGCGCATTTTCGGCCTCGTTCATGCGGCGGTAGAGCGCCATGCGCACGGCGAGGTCGGGCACATAATCTTCGGGAATCATGATCGGCGCGTCGACCGTGATCTGCGGATTGAGCGCGCCGCGTTCGCGCAAAACGCCGTAATCGCCCGCCTTGGCCGCCAGAATCGCGTCTTCGAGCATCGACTGATACAGTTCGAACCCGACTTCCTTGATATGGCCGGACTGTTCATCGCCGAGGAGGTTGCCCGCCCCGCGCAAGTCGAGGTCGTGGCTGGCAAGCTGGAACCCGGCGCCAAGCGAATCGAGGTCGCCCAGAACCTTGAGCCGCTTTTCCGCGATTTCGGACAGCGCCTGATTCTCGGGGTAAGTGAGATAGGCGTAAGCGCGCAGCTTTCCGCGCCCGACCCGACCGCGCAGCTGATAGAGCTGGGCAAGGCCGAAGCGATCGGCGCGGTGCAGGATGATGGTGTTGGCGCTGGGAATGTCGATCCCGCTCTCGATGATCGTCGTCGACAGCAGCACTTCGTACTTCTTGTCGTAAAAGGCCGACATGCGGTCTTCGACGTCGCTCGAACTCATCTGCCCGTGGGCGGAAACCGCGCGGATTTCCGGCACGTTGAGCCGCAGCCATTCTTCCATCTCGGGCATGTCGGCAATGCGCGGCACGACGATGAAGCTCTGCCCGCCGCGCTGATGTTCGCGCAGCAGCGCATCGCGAATGACGACATCATCCCACGGCATGACGTAAGTGCGGACGGCAAGGCGATCGACCGGGGGCGTCTGGATTGTCGAAAGCTCGCGCAAGCCCGACATCGCCATCTGCAGGGTGCGCGGGATCGGCGTTGCCGTCAGCGTCAGGACGTGGACGTCGGTCTTGAGCTCTTTCAGCTTTTCCTTGTGGGTGACGCCGAAACGCTGTTCCTCGTCGACGATGACAAGGCCGAGGCGACGGAATTCGACCGTCTTGGAAAGCAGGGCATGGGTGCCGATGACGATATCGACAGTCCCGTTGGCAAGTCCGGAACGGGTCTCTGCCGCTTCCTTGGCCGGGACGAGCCGTGACAGGCGCCCGATCTGAAGCGGGAAGCCGGAAAAACGCTCGACGAATGAAGTATAGTGCTGGCGCGCGAGCAGCGTGGTCGGTGCGACGACTGCGACCTGATGTCCGGCCATGGCGGCAACGAATGCGGCCCGCAGCGCGACTTCGGTCTTGCCGAAACCGACATCGCCACAGACGAGGCGGTCCATCGGCTTGCCCGAGGCCATGTCGCCCAGAACGTCCTCGATCGCGCGTTCCTGATCCTCGGTCTCGTTCCAGGGGAAGCGGTCGACAAAGGGGCCGTAGCTTGCCGGATCGGTTTCGAGCGGATCGGCTTGCCGCAAGGCACGCTGGGCGGCGGTCGCCATAAGCTGCCCCGCCATTTCGAGAATGCGCTCGCGCAGCCGCGCCTTGCGCTTCTGCCACGCTTCGCCCCCGAGCCGGTCAAGCGCGACACCGTCGCTTTCGTGGCCATAGCGGGAAAGGACGTCGAGGTTCTCGACCGGGATATAGAGCTTGTCGCCCCCCGCGTACGTGAGCTGGACGCAATCGTGCGGGCTGTTCCCGACATTGATCGCCTCCAGCCCGTCGTACCGGCCGATGCCGTGCTCCATGTGCACGACCAGATCGCCGGGATTGAGCGCGGACAGCTCGGCAAGGAAGGCGTCGGCGTCCTTCTTCTTTTTCTTTCGCCGGACGAGGCGGTCGCCCAGAATGTCCTGCTCGGTCAGAAGCTCGATTTCGCCGTTCGCAAAACCGTGTTCGAGCGGCAGGACGACCGCGACCGGGCGGCCCGAGGCGGCAAGGCCCAAGGCTTCCTGCCAGGTTTCGGCCGTGACCGGCGCGGCCTTTCCGGCTTCGCCCAGAAGGCTGGCAAGGCGGGCGCGCGATCCTTGCGAATAGGCCGCAAGGATCGGTTTCAATCCCCGCGTGGCAAGGGCGGCCAGATGCTTGGCCGCCGCTTCATAGATATTGACGCCCTGCGCGCGTTCGGGGGCAAAGTCCCGCGCACCGGCAAAGCCGAAGTCGATCGTGCGGGCCGTTTCCGGTTCGGCAAAAATCGACATGCGATGGACCGGCCACCCGGCAAGCGCTCGTTCGTATTCGTCGCTGTCGAGATAGAGCGCCTGCGGATCGAGCGGGCGATAGCTGCCCGGTTGGCGCTGGGCAGCGTCGGCGCGCGCCTGGCGGTAGTCCGCGATGTCGGCGAGGCGGCTTTCGGCAGCCTTGGCCGCGCTCGTATCGAGCATGACTACATCGCCTTCGCCCAGATGGTCGAACAGCGTGACCATGCGGTCTTCGAACAAGGGCAGCCAGTGCTCCATGCCCGCAAGACGGCGGCCTTCGCTGACGGCCTGATAGAGCGGATCGCCGGTCGCATTGGCGCCAAAGATCTCGCGATAGCGGCTGCGGAAGCGCTTGATGCTCGTTTCGTCGAGCAAGGCTTCGCTGGCGGGAAGCAGCAGGTGGCTCTCGACCGGTTGGACCGAGCGTTGCGTGCTCGGATCGAACAGGCGCAGCGTTTCAAGCTCGTCGCCGAAGAAGTCGAGGCGCAGGCCGTGGTCGAGCCCGCTCGGGAAAATGTCGAAGACCCCGCCGCGTACGGCATATTCGCCGGTGTCGACCACTGTATCGGTGCGGGCATAGCCCTGCCGTTGGAGCAGGGCGATCAGGGTTTCGCGCCCGATCTCGATGCCGGGCTTGAGTACGCGGGTCGATTCGCGAATGCGGAACGGGGTCAGGACCCGTTGCAGCACCGCGTTGATCGTCGTGACGACAAGCTGGGGCCCTTCGCGCTTCGATTGCAGCCGGGCAAGCGCGGCAAGACGGCGTGCGCTGATCGCAAGAGCAGGTGACGCACGATCGAAGGGAAGACAGTCCCACGCGGGAAATTCGACGACATCGAGTTCGGGCGCGAAAAACGCCGCCGTATCGACGATTGCGCGCATTGCCACGTCATCGGCGGCAACGAACACGGCCCGACCGGGTGCCGCCCGGGCAATGTCGGCCAAGACCAGCGGTTGCGCGCCGCGCGCCACCGACGAAAGCGTCAGCGGCGCCGTTGCCGAAAGGATGCGGGAAATGTCAGGCATGAGCGTGCAAGAGCAGAAAGTCGACCGGTCCGCGATCAGCGCGGGATCTCGACGTAGTCGAGCTTGGCCATCGCATCCATCATCGGCCCCGCATAGTCGGCGGGGATTGGAATGGTGCCCAGAGCCCACCCCATGATGTCGACGTCATCCTCGTCCATCAGGCGTTCGTACCACGCGATCGAGGCTTCATCCCATTCGGTGTGGTGACGGTCGAAAAAGCAGCCGATCATGTAGTCGGCTTCGCGCGTACCGCGATGCCAGGCGCGAAACTTCAGGCGGCGAAGACGATCTTCTTTTTCCATGGACGGGGGCCCTACGCCAAAGAAAACGCCGCCGCAAGTGAACCACCGGGAAGGGCAGCACGCTTGCGACGGCGCTCGAATGCCAAGTCTTTCCGACCGGAGTCGGATCAGTCTTCGGATTCGCGCAAGGTTTCGAGAATCTCGCTTTCGTGACGACCGATCAGATCCTTGCCCAGTTCCTTCACCAGCGCGCGTTCGACGGCGGGGGTCAGGTGGGGGCGCACTTCACCGAGCACGCGGGGCGGAGCGATCAGGGCGAAATGTTCAACCTTGTGTTCGGCAACCTGCCGATTCATCCACGCCGCGACGGCAGCCGCGTGGTCGGCATCGGCGTGGCGCTGACCCGACGTGCCGCTGGCATGATGGGCTTCGGCCAAAGCCGGGGTTTCGACCGGGGCAAGAACAGGAACAGCTTCGTTGCCGGCATTGCGCAGCAACCGCCAATCGTGACTGTCGAGAACAACAACGACCAGACCATGGGCGAGCAGCATTGGGATCTCCTCTCGTTTGAGTTTGTCTTGATGACCAGACGCGTCCCGGGACGTTATCACAATGCGCTGGATCAAATTAGAGTGCAGGATCAATTCGCACCTTTCGCGTGCGGGAGTGGCGCGCGGACGATGTTCCCGTTATGACCCGCAGGGCCATGCGCCCCGATCTTCTCAATCCGCTTTTCGCCGAAACCGAAAGTCTCAAGGGCGTTGGCCCGGGGCTGGCCCGTCCTCTTGAAAAGCTCGGCCTGACCCGTGTCAGGGATCTCGTCTATCACCTGCCGGATCGGTTCGTGTCCCGCCGCGCGGTGACGCGCCTTGACGAGGCAGGGATCGGCGAAAACATCGTCATCGGCCTTACCGTGCGCGAACATCGTGCCAGTGCCGGGCGGGGGCCCTTTCGCGTGCTGGCCGAGGACGATGCGGGCGATATCGTGACGCTCACGTATTTCGGCCGTGCATCCTATACCGCGCGCAAGCTGCTGCCGGTGGGCGAACGGCGCTGGATCGCAGGGCGCCTCGACCAGTTCGGGCAGATGCGCCAGATCGTTCACCCCGATCATGTCGCGCAGGACAGCGGCGAACTGACCGCGCATCTCACCGAGCCGGTCTACCCCCTGTCAGAAGGGCTCACGCAAGGTCGGATCGCCGGACTGGTGCATCAGGCGCTCGGGCATTTGCCTCACCTGCCCGAATGGGTCGAGCCGGGACTGCTGGCGCGGGAAGCCTGGCCAAACTGGGCCGAGGCGGTGGCCGAGGCGCACAAGGGTGAGAATGCCAAGGCGCGGGATCGCCTCGCCTACGACGAATTGCTCGCGAACAGCCTTGCCCTGATGCTTGTCCGGGCAAGCAACCGGACAAGGCGGGGCTTGCCGCTCCACGGCGACGGGCATTTGCGCAAGCGACTCGACCTTCCGTTTTCACTGACCGGCGCGCAGCAACGCGCCATTGCCGAAGTCGAAGCCGATCTTGCGCAGGGTGCGCCAATGTTGCGTTTGCTGCAGGGCGATGTCGGCTCGGGCAAGACGGCAGTGGCGCTTCATGCCATGCTGATCGCGGTCGAGGCCGGGGCTCAGGCCGCCATGCTGGCGCCGACCGAAATCCTGGCCCGCCAACATGCCGAGACCCTGCGTCGCATGGCGGCCGGAACCGGGGTGACCATCGCTCTCCTGACCGGACGGGACAAGGGCAAGGCGCGCGAGGCGACGCTGATGGGCCTCCTCGACGGTTCGATCCAGATCTGCGTCGGCACGCATGCGATCTTTCAGGAAGCGGTCGCCTATCGCAATCTCGCGCTGGTGGTGATCGACGAGCAGCATCGCTTTGGCGTCGGCCAGCGATTGATGCTGACGCAAAAGGCCCGCACCACTGCGCATTGCCTTGCCATGACCGCAACGCCGATCCCGCGCACGCTGACATTGGCGCAATATGGCGAAATGGACGTTTCCCGGCTCGACGAGATGCCGCCCGGACGCCAGCCCATCGACACGCGCGTCGTTTCGACCGATCGCGTCGAGGAAGTGATCGCGGGGATCGGTCGGCATCTGGCCAAGGGTGGGCAGGCCTATTGGGTATGCCCCATGGTTCGCGAACAGGAGACCGAGGATCTGGCCGCAGCCGAAGCGCGCCATGCCTTGTTGAAAGAGCGGTTCGGGGATGGCGTCGAGCTCGTCCACGGGCAATTGCGTCCCGAGGCGAAGGACGCGGCGATGGAGCGTTTCGCGCGGGGCGAGGCCGGTTTGCTGGTGGCAACGACCGTCATCGAAGTCGGTGTCGACGTTCCCAATGCGACATTGATGGTGATCGAGCACGCCGAACGCTTCGGCCTTGCCCAGTTGCACCAGTTGCGCGGGCGAGTGGGGCGCGGAACCGGGCGGTCGACCTGTCTTTTGCTGCGCGGCGAAGCCCTGTCGGAAACCGGGCGCGAGCGTCTGGCGCTCATGCGCGAAACGCAGGACGGGTTCCTGTTGGCCGAGGAAGACTTGCGTCTGCGTGGCGGCGGTGAACTGCTCGGGACGCGCCAGTCGGGCGATACTCCATTCCGCGTTGCCAGTTTTGATCAGATCGCGCGCCTTTTGCCTCTCGCTCATGACGACGCACGCCTGCTGATGGAGCGGGACGGGGGGCTCTCCAGCCCGCGCGGAGAAGCGGCGCGGGTGCTGCTTTATCTGTTCGAGCGGGATTGGGGGGTGCAATTGCTGCGCGGGGGATGACCTCCGCGCGGTCCGGCGTGGTCGCCCGGACATGAAAAACGCCGACCTTGCGGCCGGCGCTTTCAATCCCCTGGACACCCAAGGAAGTAAGTGGTCGGGGAGAGAGGATTCGAACCTCCGGCCCCTGCCTCCCGAAGACAGTGCTCTACCAGGCTGAGCTACTCCCCGACCGGAGGCCGCTCATTGCTGGGCGGCCAAGGCAGAGCCGCCCTATAGGTAGGGGTTTCCGACGTGGCAAGCGGAGAAAATGACATTTCTGCAAAATTTCGCGTCGGGGCTGTGGGTAACTTTGGCGATCCACAGGAATCCGCGGAGTTTGCTTTGTCGCGAAATCACACAGGGTTAGGTTAGGCAGTATGACGAGCAGCGCGCAAACCCACTACGAACAGCAATACCTCGACCTTATGGCGCGAATCTGGAGCCACGGGGACGAGCGGATCGATCGGACCGGAGTCGGAACGCGCTCGATCTTCGGCACCACGCTGCGGTTCGACCTGTCGGACGGGCAAGTGCCTCTGCTCACGACCAAGCGCATCTACTGGAAGACGGCGACCCGCGAATTCCTGTGGTTCCTGACCGGAGAGACCAACATTCGCCCGCTCTGCGCGCAAGGCGTCGAAATCTGGACCGACTGGCCACTCGACCGCTATCGGCGCGAAACCGGCGATCGGATGACGCGCGAGGATTTTTCCCGTCGCATTGTCGAGGACGCTGATTTCGCGGCCCGCTGGGGCGAACTCGGCCCGGTCTATGGCAAGCAATGGACTGACTGGCCGGTCTATGAGGCCGATGCTGCGGCCGGGGCAGGGCTGTTCCGGCGGCGTGAGCGCGGGATCAATCAGGTCGCCGAGCTGGTCGAAGGGCTGCGTCGCAATCCGGGCGGACGGCGTCACATCGTCGAGGGCTGGAATGTCGCCGAGCTCGACGCGATGGCTTTGCCGCCCTGTCACAAGACCTATCAGTTCCATGTCGCCGACGGCAGGCTGTCCGGCATCGTCTATCAACGCAGTTGCGATGTGGCGCTGGGCCTTCCGTTCAATCTCTGGGGCGGGGCGCTCTTCATCCATATGCTGGCGCAGCAATGCGATCTCCTGCCCGGCGAGCTCGTGTGGATGGGCGGGGACACTCATCTCTATCTCAATCACGGCGATCTCGTCGAAGCGCAGCTCGCTCGCCAGCCCGCCGGCTCGCCCCGTCTTGTCCTGGGGCGCCGTCCGGCGAGCATTTTCGACTATGAAATTGGCGATTTCACGGTGCTCGACTATCACCCGCAAAAGCATCTGGCAGCGCCTGTGGCGGTCTGATGCGAATGATTGACCACGTCCTGTCCCTGTAATATAATTTCCCAATCATAAAATAATCCGTCTTCGGCCGAGATTCGGCGGGGCGGGGATACGGGACAGGACGAGCATGGACGGCAATCTGCCGCGGTTGGCACTGCACGTGCCCGAGCCGCGCTTTCGCCCCGGTGATGCGGTCGATTTCGGCGCTTTGCTGCTCTCACGCGCCGGGGAACAGCTACGCCCCGACGAAACATGCGCGGCAAGCGCAACGCATGGGCTGTGTCACGATCTGATCCGTGTTCTGGGCGAGGACGACCTCGCGCACGGTCCATGGAATCCCGCGCTCGATCCAGGAACGCTGATCCGCATGTTGCGGCTGATGGCGCTGACCCGGGCGTTTGACGCACGGATGGTGCGCGCCCAGAGGCAGGGCAAGACCAGCTTCTACATGAAATCGACCGGGGAAGAGGCGACCGCGGTCGCGACCGCGCTGGCGCTTGCGGACGATGACATGGTGTTCCCGACGTATCGTCAGCAGGGCTTGCTGATCGCGCGGGGGTACCCTCTGGTCGAGATGGTCGACCAGATCTTTTCCAACCGCGCCGACCGGCTCAAGGGGCGGCAATTGCCGATCATGTATTCGGCACGGGCGCAGTCGGTCTTCTCGATCTCTGGCAATCTGGCGACGCAGATCCCGCAAGCGGTGGGCTGGGCCATGGCGAGTGCCATTCGCGGCGACAGCCGGATCGCGACCGCCTTTGTCGGGGAAGGATCGAGCGCGGAAGGGGACTTCCATTCCGGCCTGACTTTCGCGGCGGTCTACCATGCACCGGTCGTCATCAATCTCGTCAACAACCAATGGGCGATCTCGAGCTTTTCGGGATTTGCCGGTGCCGAACGGACGACCTTTGCTGCGCGCGCGATCGGGTACGGGATCGCGGGCCTGCGCGTCGACGGCAACGATCCGCTGGCGGTCTTTGCCGCCGTGCGCTGGGCTGCCGATCGGGCCCGCGCCAATGCCGGGCCGACCTTGATCGAACATTTCACCTATCGTGCAGAGGGACATTCGACGTCCGACGATCCTGGGCAATATCGTTCCGCAGCCGAACGCACCGAATGGCCACTGGGCGATCCCGTCGACCGCCTGATGCGTCATCTTGTCACGCTCGGCGTCTGGGATGCAGGGCAACAGGCGGACATGGATGCCGCCGTGGATGCCGAAGTGCGCGACGCGGTTCGGGCCGCCGAAGCGCACGGCACGCTGGGGCAGGGGCTCCACCACCCGTTCCGCACCATGTTCGAGGACGTCTTCGAAACGCCACCCTGGCACCTTGTCGAACAGAGTGAGCAGGCGATCCGGGAGCGCCGCATCAAGTGGCCCGACTGGAGCGACGAGGGCGATGTGGGAGAGCGGCCATGACCTCTCGCTCCATGACCATGATCGAGGCGATCAACGACGCTCTCGATGTCATGCTGTCCCGCGATCCTTCGGTGATCGTCCTTGGCGAGGATGTCGGCTATTTCGGCGGCGTCTTTCGCGCGACTGCCGGGTTGCAGCGGAAACACGGCAAGACCCGCGTTTTCGATACGCCGATTTCCGAATGCGGCATCATCGGTGTCGCGGTCGGCATGGGTGCCTATGGCCTGCGCCCGGTACCCGAGATCCAGTTTGCGGACTACATCTATCCCGGCCTCGATCAGCTCGTGTCAGAGGCCGCGCGGCTGCGCTATCGCTCGGCGGGGGAATATACCGCGCCGATGACCGTGCGGGCACCGTTTGGCGGCGGCATCTTTGGAGGGCAAACGCACAGCCAGAGCCCCGAGGCGCTGTTCACCCATGTCGCCGGATTGAAGACGGTCGTGCCGAGCACGCCCCATGACGCCAAGGGTCTGCTGATCGCGGCGATCGAGGACAACGATCCGGTGATCTTCTTCGAGCCCAAGCGGCTCTACAACGGCCCCTTCAACGGGCATTACGACGAACCCGCGATTCCCTGGTCCCGCCATCCCGACAGCATGGTTCCCGAAGGGCATTACCGCATCCCTCTCGGCAACGCGCGCGTTGCCCGCGAAGGGCAGGACGTGACCGTGCTGGCCTATGGCACCATGGTCCATGTCGCACTCGAAGTGGCGGCACGCGAAGGTATCGATGCCGAAGTGATCGACTTGCGCACGCTGGTCCCGCTCGATATCGTTGCTGTGGAAAAGTCGGTGCAAAAGACCGGCAAATGCCTCGTCGTGCATGAGGCCACGCGCACAGGCGGGTTCGGTGCGGAACTCGCCGCCCTCGTTCAGGAACGGTGTTTCTGGCACCTCGAAGCCCCGGTCGAGCGCGTGACCGGTTTCGACACGCCGTACCCGCACAGTCTCGAATGGGCCTATTTCCCCGGCCCCGTCCGCCTTGGTGAAGCCTTTGCCCGCCTCGCCCGCGCCTGATCCCCGTTCTGCTGCCGGAGTTGCCGAGCCCATGAGCCGCATCATTTTCCGTCTTCCCGACATTGGCGAAGGGATTGCCGAAGCCGAAATCGTCGCCTGGCACGTCGCGGTCGGCGACTGGGTCGAAGAGGACAAGCCGCTTGCCGACGTCATGACCGACAAGGCCACGGTCGAGATGGAAAGCCCTGCGACCGGGCGCATCGTCGAGCTTGGGGGCGAAGTGGGATCGCGCCTTGCCATCGGAGCGCCGCTGGTCGTCATCGAGACCGGGGACGGCGATGGGTCCGAGCGGGGCAACGATGAACACGCGTCCTCCCTTCCGCCTCCGCCCCGAATCGTTCCGGACCGTGAGGACCGCCCTGCGGCGGCACCGTTACTGCGTGTTCTGGCCAGTCCGGCGGTTCGGGCGCGGGCGCGCGATCTGGGGATCGACCTTGCCGTGGTTCGTCCCGGCCCGGACGGGCGCGTGCGCCATGGGGACCTCGACCGATATGTTGCATGGTCGGGCGGCGGCCATGGCGCAGCAGGAAAGGCTCGCGCCGACGAAGTGGTGAAGGTCGCCGGGCTGCGTCGCCGGATCGCCGAGAACATGGCGGCGTCCAAGCGGCACATCCCGCATTTTTCCTATGTCGAGGAAATCGACGTGACCGCGCTCGAAAGCATGCGCGCCGATCTTAACGGCGAGGACGACACCCGACCGCGTCTCACTCTGCTGCCGTTCCTGGTCACGGCGATCTGCCGGGTGATTCCCGATTTTCCCATGATCAATGCGCGGTATGACGACGAAGCCGAAGTGGTGACGCGTCATGGCGCCGTACACATGGGGATCGCCACACAGACCCCGCAGGGCCTGATGGTTCCGGTGTTGCGCAATGCGCAGGACAAAAACCTGTGGCAACTGGCCCGCGAGATCGCCCGCCTTGCCGAGGACGCGCGCTCGGGCGTGATCGCGCGTCAGGACCTCATCGGCTCGACACTGACCATCACCAGTCTCGGCGCATTGGGAGGTGTCGCGACGACACCCGTCATCAATCGTCCCGAAGTCGCAATCATCGGCCCCAACCGAATCGTCGAGCGGCCGATGTTCGTGCCCGACGGACTGGGGGGAGAGCGTGTTGCCAAGCGCAAGCTCATGAATCTGTCGATCAGTTGCGATCACCGCGTCGTCGATGGCTGGGATGCGGCCTCGTTCGTTCAGGCGGTGAAGAATCTGCTTGAACGTCCGGCTCGGCTGCTGGCGCCCTGAGAGCGTCCTTTCAGCGTACCACGCCGCGATAGGTGATCTGTCCCGCGCCGGTGGCGGCGCGGCGACCGGGAACGCGCCAGCGCACATGCGTGACGTCGTCCGGGGCTGCACGGCGCCAGATGCCGCCGGCATCGCGCACGAGCAGCGTGGGCAGCGGGCCCCAGGTGCGCCCGCCGTCCACGGATACTTCCTCGTTGGCATCCGTGCTCGACTGGAAGGCGACCGTATGGGGGAGGGGGTTCATCACGGTGAAGTCACCGGTTTCGTTCGAGGTCCAGTTCACGACGAAGATCAGCCGGTCTCCGGGGTGAAGCTGCTCTGCCCGTTCGAGCACTCGCGCCATGCGTCCGCCCGGCGCGCTTTCGAAGCGTTCGACGAAGACGTCACTGGCAAGCCGGACGCGGGCCGGGCGCGGGGCAAGCGCCCGGTTTATCGAGAGGGGGGTAGGCGCGGTTGCCGCCAACGCGACAAGGGGCATCATCGTTATCGAACCGATCATCGCACGTGCCGTCTGCTTCAACATCTGTGGCGCCCCAAGCCATGCCTGTCGTTGGTACCCCTGTTTCCTTGCACGATCGTGGCGAAGTTCAGGTTAACGGCACCTGATTCTCCCCCACAAAGGGCCGGGTGAAATCAGCATGTGGAAAAAAACTTTGTGCAGGTTTGTTGACAGTCTCGATGCGGGGCCATAGAGGCACGGCTCCCAAGCGGAAACGCGGGTGTAGCTCAGTTGGTTAGAGTGCCGGCCTGTCACGCCGGAGGTCGCGGGTTCGAGCCCCGTCACTCGCGCCATCCGCTTGGGAAGATGCCCTTTTTCGGGGCGAAACCAGATGCGCGGGTGTAGCTCAGTTGGTTAGAGTGCCGGCCTGTCACGCCGGAGGTCGCGGGTTCGAGCCCCGTCACTCGCGCCATGGTTTCGCAAAGTCCGATCGGGCGAAGTCCAGGTGGTTCGCCGCCTGATCTTCACCGAGCGGCGAGTGATCTGGATAAAGATCAGGCAAGGTGGCGGACGACGCAAGTCGGTCCGCCTCTTTGCGTTTCGGCCTGAGGTTGCCGTTTTTCAAATCAGGTGACGACCGAAATTTCGGTCGAAGTTTCGGACGGGCTTGCCGATCCGCGAATCGCTCGCCTTTCGAGAATCACCGAAATCTTGAGAATCGCCGGGCTGGAGGAGCTACCCCCAGCGTCCGGTTTCCATCCAGATCATGAATCGCCTGAGCGGCAGGATCCAGATCGTGCCCAGCGCGATATAGGCCACCATCTGGGCCAGCACCGGCCATGTTGCCAGCGGACCGGCCAGCATGGCCACGACGCCGACATAAATTGCCAGTGCGATGACGAGCGTCAAGACGCCGATGGGTTTGCGCCAGGTCGGCCTTGCATCGCCCGGGTTGAAATCAGGCATCCCCGCTTTCTCCAAAGGGACCGAACAGGCGGGTGGGCGTCACCACCGCAACCAACGGTCGATCGTGGTCTTCATGGGGCAGCTCTTCGACAAGCTGGCAGTCCCACGCCAAGCCTACCGCGGGAACGTCGTGATGGGCACCCAGCCAACGGTCGTAATGACCACCGCCCTGCCCAAGCCGTGCACCGTTCGCCGTAAAGCCCACCAGGGGGACGAACAGGAAATCGGGCTCGAGCGCTTCTACATCCGCTTCGGGCTGGGGAACGCCATAGGGGCCGGGAACAAGCAATTCGTCGAGATGCGGCAATGTCCAGTGCCGGAATTCCATCGGAGTATCGCGCCCGGCGAACCACGGCATGGCGATCTTGTGTCCGGCATCATGGAAAAAGCGCGCGTAACCGACCGCAGGTGCCTCGTAGCGACCCGGGATATAAAGGCCGATCGTTGCCCCCTTGGGGATGAGGTCGACCAGGGCCGTTGGCGGACGCAGCAGAAGCAGGGCGCGAATGCGCGGATCGAGCGATTCGACATGAGCCTTGCGAGTGGCGCGCAGAGCCTTGCGCAGCGCAGCCTTGTCGACCGCGGCAGTATCCTCGTCGTTCACCGGGCATCTCCTTTGTCCGGGGCGCGACGGCCTTTCGTCGAGGATCGTGCGCGCTGTGCGGCGGGGTGACGGGCCCACCATGGGTCGTTTGCTCGGAAAATCCTCTGACGCCTCAACGTCAGGTGGGAACCATGTGATCCGGACCACGGTCCAGACCAGGGACAGCTCCCTTGGATTCGATATAGCCTCAGGGATGTTTCATGCGGCTCGTGCCGGGCAGAACCCGTCAGCCTCTATTTAGGAGGCCTCGCCGCTTTGCTCAAGACGTTCGGCAAGCTTTTCCACCCTGGCTGCCAGATCGGCGACACGCGCGAGCAGTTCGGGCGCAATCGGATCCCTTACCACTTCCGGTTCGGGAGCGGGTGGCGGTGCGGGAGGGGCCGGTGGGGGAGGCGCAGGGACCGGCGCCGGTCCCGCCTTTTCCAGCGCAAGGAGTTCATCCGCAAGCATGAGCGTCGCAAAGAGCAGCATGCGCACTTCGGTCTGCCCCTGGCCGAGGCGCAGCCTGCGCACCCGGTCGTCAACCATGCGGGCAAGAGTTTCGATGTGGGCTTCCTCGCCCACGGGAACGGCGACGGCGTGCGAGCGGCCGCCGATGGTCAGGGTGACGTTCTTCACGGCTTTTGCGGCAGATTGGCAAGCAGCAGGTCGAGCTGCTGCAATTCGTTGCTGACGGTGTCCTTGAGGCGGCGATGGCGCGCCCGCAAGGCAATCATTTCGGCCATTTCCGCTTCGCGCGCATCCGCGCTCGCCTCAAGCCGGGCAACGGCTTGCTCGATGCGATCGAGCGCCTGTTCGAGACCTTCTGTTCCCATGCTGCATTGGCTAGCACATCGCCCCGCTGGCGCAAGCGGCATGGCGACAATCCCGGTGCAAGGCGTCCGACCGCTGCGCCGCGTCGACGCAACGCGCATGCCTTGCTTGACGAAGTCGCTGTTTGCAGCCAATGCATAGGAATGCACGGAGGCCTCGTCGCTGCGTTACTTCCAGGCGGAAAGAACGTTCCGGAGGCGGGGCCCAGCCTTGACGGTTGGGGGCGCGCTGGCCCAAGAGCGCCGCAACCGAATCAGTCTCGTTTGCGTGGGAATTCCACGCTGGAAAGGTTTTTCTTCTAGGTATGACCCGCGAACCCAACGCGCTGGCGCCGATGGCGGGCGCGATCCGCGCGCTCGCCATGGATGCCGTGCAGGCCGCCAACTCGGGCCACCCCGGCATGCCGATGGGCATGGCCGATGTCGCAACGGTGCTCTGGTCGCAGTTCCTGAAATTCGACCCGGCCGCGCCGCGCTGGGCTGATCGCGATCGTTTCGTGCTCTCTGCCGGGCATGGTTCGATGCTGATCTACGCGCTGCTGCACCTGTCGGGTTACGCGTCACCGACGATGGACGACATCCGCAACTTCCGCCAGTTGGGCAGCGTTTGCGCAGGGCACCCGGAAAACTTCCTGATCCCCGGCGTCGAATGCACCACCGGTCCGCTGGGACAGGGGCTGGCGATGGCGGTCGGCATGGCGATGGCCGAACGTCATCTCAACGCCGTGTTCGGTGACGATCTCGTCGACCACCGCACTTGGGTGATCGCCGGTGACGGCTGCCTGATGGAAGGCATCAATCACGAGGCAGTCGGTCTTGCCGGGACGCTCGGCCTTGGTCGCCTCAACGTCCTGTGGGACGACAATCGCATCACCATCGACGGCGACACCAGCCTGTCGACGACCGAAGATGTCGCGGCGCGTTACGCGGCGAGCGGTTGGCACGTCGCGAGCTGCGACGGCCACGACTTTGCCGACATCGCCCGCGCTCTTGCCGAAGCTGCTGCCGATCCGCGTCCGTCGCTGGTCGCGTGCCGCACCGTCATCGGCAAGGGTGCCCCGAACAAGGAAGGCGGGCACAGCGTCCACGGCGCTCCGCTCGGTGCCGACGAAGTGGCTGCAACGCGCGCCAACATCGGTTGGACTGCGGCTCCCTTCGAAGTTCCCGCCGAAGTGCTGGCCGCGTGGCGCGCCACCGGCGAGCGTGGTCGCGCCGCTCATGCCGAGTGGCAGGCCCGCACCGCAGGCAATCCGCTGCGTGGTGAATTCGACCGTCGCATGGCTGGCGAACTGCCGCCGATGGGCGAAGTCGAAGCCAGCTTTGCCGCATGGCTCTCTGAACCGCGCAAGGTTGCCACGCGCAAGGCCTCCGAGCTTGCTCTTGAAGTGCTGACACCTGCCGTTCCCGAACTCTTCGGCGGTTCGGCCGACCTTACCGGCTCGAACCTGACCAAGACCAAGGCCACGACGCCTTTCGGTGCGCAGGCCTATGGCGGGCGTCACGTGCACTATGGCATCCGCGAATTCGGCATGGCTGCGGCCATGAACGGCGCCTCGCTTCATGGCGGGGTCATCCCCTATGGCGGCACGTTCCTGGTCTTCTCGGACTATTGCCGCAATGCGATCCGCATGTCCGCGCTTCAGCATGTGCGCGCGGTCTATGTCCTGACGCACGATTCGATCGGTCTTGGCGAAGACGGTCCGACCCATCAGCCGGTCGAACACGTCATGAGCATGCGCCTGATCCCCAATCTTCAGGTTTTCCGTCCGGCGGACATCATCGAGACTGCCGAATGCTGGCAACTTGCGCTGGCCACCCCGGCAACGCCGTCGGTGCTGGCCCTGTCGCGTCAGAACCTGCCGGAACTGCGCAGCGAAGGCGGCAACCTGTCGGCCAAGGGCGGCTATCGCCTTGTCGCGGCAACTGCGCCGCGTCAGGTCGTGTTGCTGGCCACCGGTTCGGAAGTCGAACTCGCCGTCACTTGTGCCAAGGCTCTCGAAGAGAAGGGCATCGGTGCCGATGTCATCTCGATGCCGAGCTGGGAACTCTTCGACGCGCAGGACGCGGCCTATCGCGCCGACATCCTGCCCGCAGGCGTGCTCAAGGTCTCGATCGAGGCGGGCGTCACCACCGGTTGGCAGAAATACGTCTGCGACGGGCTGATGTTCGGCATCGACACGTTTGGTGCATCGGCGCCTGCCGATGTACTTTACGACCATTTCGGTCTCACCGCGGAAAAGATCGTTCCGCAAATTCTCGCCCGGATCGCGTGATCCAACAGGAGGTGTGAACTATGGCGACCAAAGTCGCAATCAATGGTTTCGGACGTATTGGCCGCAATGTCGCTCGCGCCATTCTCGAGCGTCCCGACTGTGGCCTCGAACTCGTCGCGATCAACGACCTGGGCAGCCCGGTCGCCAACGCCCGCCTGTTCAAGCGTGACAGCGTCCACGGTGCCTATGCCGGCACGGTCGAAGTCGACGGCTCGGACCTGATCGTCGATGGCAAGCGCATCAAGGTGACTGCCGAACGCGATCCGGCCAAGCTGCCGCACGCGGCCGACGGCATCGACATCGCGCTCGAATGCACCGGCTTTTTCACTGATCGTGAAGGCGGCCAGAAGCATCTCGACGCGGGCGCCAAGCGCGTGCTGATCTCGGCTCCGGCCAAGAATGTCGACCTCACTGTCGTTTACGGCGTGAACCACGACAAGCTGACCGCCGAACACAAGATCGTCTCGAACGCTTCGTGCACCACGAACTGCCTCGCGCCGTTCGCCAAGGTGCTGCATGAATCGGTCGGCATCGAGCATGGCCTGATGACGACGATCCACAGCTACACCAACGACCAGAAGATCCTCGACCAGATCCACTCGGACCCGCGTCGCGCTCGCGCCGCGGCGATGAGCATGATCCCGACCACCACCGGCGCTGCCCGTGCGGTCGGCGAAGTCCTGCCCGAACTCAAGGGCAAGCTCGACGGTTCGGCGATCCGCGTGCCGACCCCGAATGTCTCGGTCGTCGACCTGACCTTCGTGCCCAAGCGCGCCACCACCAAGGATGAAGTCAACGCCCTGCTCAAGGCGGCTGCCGAAGGTCCGCTCAAGGGTGTGCTCGGCTACACCGACGAACCGCTGGTCTCGATCGACTTCAACCACGACTCGCATTCCTCGACGATCGACAGCCTCGAAACCTCCGTGCTCGACGGCACGCTGGTTCGCGTCCTGTCGTGGTACGACAACGAATGGGGCTTCTCGAACCGCATGATCGACACCGCTGGCGTCATCGCCGGTCTGCTCTGATCGCATCTCGGGCGCGCCCCGGAGCCTGCTTTCGCGTTTGCGCGCGCAAGGCACGGCTCCGGCGGCGCGCCTTTTTCATGCCTGCGGCAATTTGGGGAAAGGGACGGATTGATGAGCTTCAAGACGCTGGATGATATCGCCGACGTGACCGGTAAGGCCGTGCTCGTGCGCGAGGATCTCAACGTGCCGATGGCCGATGGGAAGGTCACCGACGACACGCGCCTGCGCGCCACTGCGCCGACGCTGACCGAACTGGCTGACAAGGGCGCCAAGGTGCTCGTTCTTGCGCACTTCGGACGCCCCAAGGGCGAACGCAGCGACGCCAATTCGTTGATTCACGTCGTTCCCGCTCTTTCGGCCGCGCTCGGCCGCCCGGTCGGCTTCGTTGCCGATTGTGCGGGTGCCGAAGCGGAAGCCGCAGTTGCCGCGCTGGCGCCGGGATCGATCACCGTTCTGGAAAACACCCGCTTTCACAAGGGTGAGGAAAAGAACGACCCCGAACTCGTCGCGGCCATCGCCAAGCTCGGCGACTTGTACGTGAACGACGCGTTCTCGGCTGCCCACCGCGCCCATGCCTCGACCGAAGGACTGGCCAAGGTTCTGCCCGCCTATGCAGGGCGCGCGATGCAGGCCGAACTCGAAGCGCTCGAAAAGGCGCTCGGCAATCCCGAGCACCCGGTCGCAGCGGTCGTCGGCGGCGCCAAGGTCTCGACCAAGCTCGATGTGCTCAAGCACCTGGTGGACAAGGTCGATCACCTGATCATCGGCGGCGGCATGGCCAACACTTTCCTTGCCGCACGTGGCGTCGATGTGGGCAAGTCGCTGTGTGAGCACGACCTCAAGGAAACCGCCGAGGCGATCCTCGATGCGGCGGACGTTGCCGGTTGCACCGTTCACCTGCCTTACGACGCGGCCGTGGCCAAGGAATTTGCTGCCAACCCGCCGTCGCTGCGCATCACCAACGTCCATGAAGTCGCTGCCGACGAGATGATTCTCGACGTCGGGCCGCAGGCTGTCGAGGCTCTGGCCGACGTGCTCAAGACCTGCCGCACGCTGGTCTGGAACGGCCCGCTCGGTGCGTTCGAAATCGAGCCTTTCGATGCCGCGACCGTGGCTCTCGCTCGTTCGGCCGCCGCGCTCAGCAAGGAAGGCGCGCTGATCTCGGTTGCCGGGGGCGGGGACACCGTCGCCGCGCTCAATCACGCGGGCGTTGCAGCCGACTTCTCATACGTTTCGACGGCGGGTGGCGCTTTCCTAGAATGGATGGAAGGCAAGGAACTGCCCGGCGTCGCCGCGCTCAGCGCCTGAGCGCCAATGTTGCGGGGGTCTTCGGGGCCTCCGCAACACCACCGGCCGCAGGTAGAGGGACCGGCGCAGGCGCCGGTTCGCGCAAGAGCGGGATCAGGATGGTGTTGAGCGCGTTGAGGTCGAAGGCTCCGGCCTTGGCATAGCGAACGACACCGGCCCGATCGATCACGTAATTGGTCGGCACGCCTTCCATCGGTTGATAGGGGCCGCGCAACCTGTGCAGCGATGTAATGGCAAGGAACGCGAACAGCTTGCGCAAATCCCGTTCGCCGACTGAATCCTCTGTCGTCGCAGCCAGAACGACAAGGCCATGATCCTTCATCTGGCGGTAATAGCCGTCGAGAAGCGGCAATTCCTTGCGGCAGGGCACGCACCATGTCGCCCAGAAGTTGATGACCACGACTTTGCCGCGCAACGAGGCGAGGTCGTACTTTTCCCCATTCCACGTTTCGAGGCGGGCATTGGGGGCTGGTTGCCCGACTTTTACTTGAGCCGCGATCGCATTTTGCGACAACGCTGGCGAAAGAGTTGCCAGGACAAGCGCGATGGTTGCAGTAATTTGTCTTATCGCTCGCATCGAGCTCCCTCTTTTCTTCGAAGAATCGGGTAAGATAGCTTGAATTACAGCGTTATCGGTCCGCATCGATGGGTCAAGGAATTGCGAAAACCATCCACGGGCCGACCGGCGCATGAAAAATCGTTGAGAGTTGTGTCGGACCGTGTTGCACTGCAAATCGGGGCAGGGTAAGTCTCGGTCGACGCATAGGTATGCACCATTTTTTTCGGTGGCACCGGGGGTCTTTTTGCAAGACTGCCTGCAACCGGCTCAAACCATGGGAACAGGGCATGAATCACGCTGAACAGACCCGGAAGATCGCCGAAGGCAAAGGCTTCATCGCCGCGCTCGACCAGTCGGGCGGATCGACGCCGAAGGCGCTGAAGGGTTACGGCATCGAAGAAGATGCCTGGACCACCGAAGAGGAAATGTTCGGCCTGATCCACGCCATGCGCAGCCGGATCATCACTGCCCCCTCGTTCAGCGGGGACAAGGTCATCGGTGCGATCCTGTTCGAACGCACCATGGATGGCCTGATCGACGGCAAGCCGGTTCCCGAAGTGCTCAATTCGAAGGGCGTTGTTCCCTTCATCAAGATCGACAAGGGCCTCGAAGCCGAAGCCGACGGCGTGCAGCTGATGAAGCCGATGCCGGAACTGGGCGAACTGCTTGCCCGCGCCAAGGCGCTCGGCGTGTTCGGTACCAAGGAACGCTCGGTCATCAATTCGGCCAATGCCGCCGGGATCGCCGCCGTCGTCGCGCAGCAGTTCGAAGTGGCCAAGGACGTCCTTGCGGGCGGCCTGATGCCGATCATCGAACCGGAAGTGAATATCAAGAGCGAAACCCGCGCCGAATGCGACGCGCTGCTGCTCAAGGAAATTCTCGCTCAGCTCGACGCGCTGCCCGAAGGCACGCAGGTCATGCTCAAGCTGTCGCTGCCGCTCGTTCCCGGCACGTTCGATCCGCTCGTCTCGCATCCCAAGGTGCTGCGCGTCGTCGCCCTGTCGGGTGGCTACAAGCGTCCGGAAGCCTGCGTCGAACTGGCGAAGAACAACGGCATCATCGCCAGCTTCAGTCGCGCGCTGCTCGAAGACCTGCGTCACCAGATGACCGACGCGGAATTCGACGCTTCGCTCGGCGGTGCGATCGACGAAATCTATACCGGTTCGACGGTCAAGACCGCGCCCGTCGTGGCCTGAGGTCTCCTGTCGACCTGAATATTCGAATTCGAAGAGGATGGTGAAAGGCGCGCCCCTCACCCCGGAAAACCGGGGGAGGGGCGTTTTTCGTGGTACCTTGGGACGATGGCAGCGGCGCCCTTGCCGGTGATAGGCTGTCCTCCGGTCCATTCAGGGAGGCCATTCGGGGAGGGGCGTCATGATCGGCTTGCTGGGGAGCCATGCCCCCGCCTTCGTTCTGGTCTTTGCGGCGATATCCTCGCTTGTCTTTGGTCTGCCCTTCATTCTCGCGCCGGAGGGCTGGGGAAGGGCGATGGGCTGGCGAGTGCCGAGGGACCGGGATCTTCTGGCCTATTACGCGCGCTGCCTTGGCCTGCTTACGCTGTCGGTCAACGCTTACGCCGCGTGGGCGGCCTTGCACCGGCCCGTCATGCTCATCGGCTATTTCATCATGCTGACCCTGTTCAGCGCGTCGATGGTGCCCTTGCACATCTATGGATGGCTTCGCGGGGAACAGCCGTGGACCGAGACGGCCGAAATTCCGGTGTGGGCAGGTGTCTTTGTTGCTTGCCTGCTGTTTTTTCCGTCCGGCGGATAGCCGTTGGATCGGCAGGGTGATTGCGCTGGGGCGCCCTTGGACCTATTTGGCCGGGCATGACCATTCCCGATTGCCAGCTTTATCTGATTTCGCCGCTCGATGTTTCGGGCGATTTCCCCGAACGGCTTGCCCGTGCGCTCGATGCCGGACCGGTCGCGGCGTTCCAGTTCCGCGTCAAGAACATCGACGATCATGAGGCCGCCCGTCTGGCAGCGCCGCTGCGCGACATCTGCGCCCAGCGGGACGTGGCCTTCGTCGTCAACGATTCGATCGGCCTTGCCAAGCGTCTCAATGCCGATGGCGTGCATCTCGGGCAGGAAGACGGTGATGTCGCCGATGCCCGCGAACGCCTGGGCCGAGATGTCCAGATCGGCGTGACGTGCCACGACAGCCGCCATCTTGCCATGGCCGCCGGCGAAGCCGGGGCGGACTATGTCGCCTTCGGCGCGTTCTTCCCCTCCACGACCAAGGAAACCAAGCATCAGGCCGATCTCGATCTGCTGCGCTGGTGGTCGTCGGTGTTCGAATTGCCGGTCGTCGCGATCGGCGGGATCACCCCGGAAAACTGCGTGCCGCTGGTCGAAGCCGGCGCCGATTTCCTGGCGGTCAGCAATGCGGTCTGGGGCGGCGACGAAGTCGCGGCGGTTCAGGCCTTCGCCCGCGCGATGGCCGAAGGCTCGCGCCTGCGCGCGGCCCAGGCAGAATGATGCAAGGATGAAGGGGAAGAAAATTCCCCTTCAATTCCCGTCGGATCCGACCCCGAAATTGTCGTCCGTCGTGATGTTGCTGTGTCGGATGCAACGCACCCCGGTCCGCGTGCCGTTGGCGTCGAGCGGATAGATCATCCCTTGTCCCGACGTCTCGTAAGTGCGTCCGCGAAACGGTCCCGTCGTCATGACCAGGTGATTGCCGAGCAGAAGATAGGTGCCGGTCGATCCGTCGGGCAGGCGATAGCTGGAATCGGCCTGGGCGTGAAAGCTGTCCTTTGGGAGTGTCTTGGGTGGGGTGCTGGCATCACCCGGCACTTCACAGATCCAGGGGCCCCGCAGCAGGACGCGCAAGGAACCGCCCGGGGCAGCAGTCGCCGTGCCCGGTGTCGCGAGCAAAACCAGTGCGCAAAGCGCCGGACTAAGGGCAAGGCCTGCCTTGGAGCGAATGCTTTTCATGACTCTTGCGCGGTTACACACCGCCGTGGCTTGAAGCAATCGCCTGCAACGGCTAAGGGCCGCCATCCCCCTTTTTGCATCTCCTTTTTCGGCAGGGCTCTTTCCATCATGAAGATCAGCGGCGTGGACATCCGTCCGGGCAATATCCTGGAATACGAAAACGGCATCTGGAAAGTTGCCAAGACCCAGCATACCCAGCCCGGCAAGGGCGGGGCCTTCATGCAGGTCGAGATGAAGAACCTGATCGACGGGCGCAAGACCAACGTCCGCTTCCGTTCGGAAGACCGCGTCGAACGCGTTCGCCTCGACACCAAGGATTTCCAGTTCCTTTACCCCGAAGGCGACGATCTGGTTTTCATGGACGTGGAAACCTATGACCAGATCACGCTGCCCAGCGATCTGCTCGGCGACGCCGCTGCGTTCCTGCAGGATGGCATGACCGTTCTTCTGGAAATGTACAACGAACGCCCGATCTCGGTGCAGCTCCCCGAACAGGTCGAAGCTACCATCGTCGAAGCTGACGCCGTGGTGAAGGGACAGACCGCTTCGTCGAGCTACAAGCCCGCGATTCTCGACAACGGCGTGCGCGTGATGGTTCCGCCGCACATCGAAAGCGGTACGCGCATTGTCGTCGACGTCTACGAACGTAGCTACGTCGGCAAGGCGGGCTGAACGACCATGGCCGCCATCACAGGCCTCGTTCGCGTCATGGAGCGTGCCGCCCGCAAGGCCGGCACGCGCCTGCGCCGCGACTTCGGCGAAGTCGAACATCTCCAGGTCAGCCGCAAGGGGCCATCGGACTTCGTGTCGAAGGCCGATCGCAATGCCGAGCGGACGATCTATGAGGAATTGCGGCTGGCACGGCCCGACTGGGGCTTCCTGATGGAAGAATCCGGCACGATCGAAGGCGATCCGAACAAGCCGCGCTGGATCATCGACCCGCTCGACGGGACGACCAATTTCCTCCACGGTATTCCGCATTTCGCGATTTCGATCGCAGTGCAGGAACCCGCGCTCGACGGTTCGGGCTGGGGTGACGTGATCGCCGGGCTCGTCTATCAGCCGATCACCGATGAAAGCTTCTGGGCCGAAAAGACCCGTGGGGCGTGGCTGCAGGATCGACGCCTGCGCGTTTCGGCACGCCGTCATCTCGAAGACGCGCTGATCGGTACCGGCATCCCCTTTGCCGGTCACGGGGACGGCACGGAATGGATCCGGATCTATCAGGATCTCGGCCCCCGCGTTGCGGGCATTCGCCGCAACGGCGCGGCTGCGCTCGATCTGGCCTGGGTTGCTGCGGGCCGTTTCGACGGTTTCTGGGAAACCGATCTTCAGCTGTGGGATTCGGCTGCCGGATGCCTGCTGGTGCGCGAAGCTGGTGGGTTCGTGTCGGATTTCCGCGGCCGTTCGCTGCCGATCTGTGCAGAAAGCGTGGTTGCCGGCAACGACGCTCTCCACTCAAAACTGCACAAACTGATCGCCGGAGCGATAAAGGCCGGTTGATCAAGGGGAAGAGACAGGCTAGCAGCAGCTTGTCTCAACCTGAATGTGCCCCTGTGGTGGAATGGTAGACGCGACCGACTCAAAATCGGTTGGAGAGATCCGTGCCCGTTCGAGTCGGGCCAGGGGCACCATTCACGAATGAAAAACGGCCCCCATTTCGGGGGCCGTTTTCGTTTCTGCCGGAATTCTGATGCGGACCTGCGGACGAAGCCGTCATTCCGCCGGGGTGAAGTTCTGCGGGAACAGCGAACGCAGCGTTTCCTCGTCGAATTCCGCTTTGAAATCGATGCCTGCCGCAATTTCCCGTGCGCGGACGACGGCCGGACGGCTGTCAATTGTAGCAAACCACCGCTTGAGGCTGGGCGTCGCATCGAGCACATCGTCCGCCCCGAAAATGAAAGGCATCCGGTCGATCCAGGCCCATGCCGAGATGTCGACGATCGAATAGTCGCGGGTGGCGATGTATTCCCGAGTTGAAAGCCGTTCGTCGAGAACGCGCAGATGCCGCCCCGCTTCGCGGCGATAGCGATTCGAGGCATAGGCGCTGTCGGTGTGAACGCGCAGGAAATGGGCGGCCTGCCCGGAATAGGGGCCAAGGCCGGTCGCGACGAACATCAGCCACGACAGCAGAGAACCGCGTTCATCTGCGTTCCCGAGCAGGCGCCCCGCCTTTTTGGCGAGGTAAAGGAGGATCGCGTTGGAATCGAAAACGATCGTCCCGTCATCGTCGATGACAGGCAGCTTGGCATTGGGATTGAGCGCCCGGAATGCCGGAGAATGCTGCTCGCCCCGGAAGGAATCGACCGGAACGATCTTGTAAGGCTGACCGAGTTCCTCAAGCAGGACCGCCACTTTCATGGGATTGGGCGTGTGATGGAAATAGAGTTTGAGCACGTCGTGATCCTTCGTGATTAACTGATTGTTTTCCCGCGAGGCCTCAGGCCGGTTGCGCGCCTCGCAATGCCTGAAGGATCGTCTCGCGGGCCTTTTCCACGAACGGCGCGCGGGCATCTTCGGGGGCGGATGTCGCCTCGACCGAAAAGAATTCGGTCTGGGTGATGCCCAGAAAGGTCAACACGAAGCGAAGGTAGGGTTCGACGAAATTGGCCGCTCCGAACGGTTCGCCCACGCCATAGCCGGTCGCACCATAGGCGCAGACGACGTAGGCTTTCTTTCCCTGAAGCAGCCCGGCGAACGACTGTCCATCGTATGAGAACGTCCGGCCGATGCGTACAACATGATCGATCCACGCTTTGAGCGCGGAGGGGACTGCGAAATTGTACATCGGAACGGTCAAGATCAGGATGTCGGCGGCAAGCAGTTCCTCGACCAGTTCGTCCGACTGCGCGATGGCGGCTTTCAACGTATCGTGGAGCGCGTCCGGGGAGGAAAAGAACCCGGCAATGGCCGTCGCATCGAGATGCGGCAGCGGCTCGTCGGCAAGATCGCGGTGAATGATGGAACTGTCCGGGATCTGCTCGACAAGGGTGTTTTCGACAAGATCGCCAAGCATGCGCGAGGTCGAACCGTCATGACGCGCGCTTGAATCGAGGCGAAGGATAGTAGGCATCGTCGGTCTCCATGGTCGCCGGGAAGGGGGCAAGAGCCACCCCGGCATGGAGAGCGTTATCTGCGTGACATATTCGGCAATAAATGGCTTGATCGAAATATCAGTAGTGCGCATTTTGCATCAATGGAGTTGCATGATGCCGGTCTGCTGATCGAGATTGCCCGCCGCGGTTCCTTTGCCAGAGTGGCCCGCGATCGAGGAGCCGACCCGTCATGGGTGTCGCGCAAGGTCGCCGATATCGAGGACGAACTCGGTTTCCGCATCTTTCACCGCACGACCCGGCGCGTTTCGCTGACCGAAGCGGGAACGATCTATCTTCGCGAGGCAGAAACCATCGTCGAGGCGCTCGACCGCGCGCGCGATAATGCGCTTTCGGTAAGCCAGGTACCGAGCGGCACCTTGCGGATAACCTGCACGGTCGCCTTCGGGCAGAAGATCCTGGTGCCGCTCCTGCCCCGGTTCCGGCGCGACTATCCGCAGGTCGATCTCGAACTCGTCCTGAGCGACGCCAGTCTCGATCTCGTGGAGGATCGCATCGATCTGGCGATCAGGCTCGGGCCAGGCGTGTCGGGTGACTTCGTCGTCTCGAAACTGCGCGATACGCGCTACCGGGTCTGTGCCAGTCCCGATTACCTGCGGCGGCAGGGGCGACCTGCAACGCCCGCCGCGCTTGCCGGGCATGATTGCCTGCGCTTCCTGCTTCCGGGATTTCGCAACCGGTGGTTGTTTCGCGATGGGGCAGGGGCCGTCGAACCCGTCGAAATCAAAGGCAGTGTGGTCTCGACAGGAGCGCTGGCTCTCCATGCCATGGCTTTGGCCGGGATGGGGCCGGTGCTTCTTGCCAGCTGGCTCGTCGATGACGATATCGCGAGTGGCGCTCTCGTCGATCTCTTTCCCGACAGGCAGGCAACGGCAACGACGTTCGAAACCGCGATCTGGATGCTTTACCCCAGTCGCTCGTTCCTGCCGCAAAAAGTGCGCGCCATGATCGATTTCCTGCGCGCCGAAGCGGAAACGAAGTGGAGAGCCTGGTAGCTTCCGCGAACGGTCACGGACGAACGATAGCCTTGCGGAAATAGAGCGCCGCCCATGCCATCAGAACAAGGCCCAGAACGCCGCAGCCGATCCCCGCGTCGATCAGGAACTGCGTCCAGGGCAAGCGAAAGCCCGGCAGATTGCGCAACAGCAGCAGAGTGACCGAACCGCCATATCCGGCAGTGTCGGCGATATAGATGAGGAAGGCGGCATTGCCCGCGCTGCCGCTTGCCGCGACCAGACGATCGAACATCATGCCGTTGAAGGGCGTGTAGGCAAGGTAAAGGCCGCCACCCAGAATGGTCATCCATGCCACCGGCCCGATCGCGTGAAGCATGAACAGAGCAGAGCTGACCGCCGCCATCGCAGCGCCAAGAGCAATCAGCGCAAAATTGAGAACCAGCGCACGGCGATTGTCCCGGATCAGAGTGAGCAGTGCAAGAACGCACAGCACCATCACGCTGATCGGAAGTTCGGTGAGCGAGAACAGTTCCGCCTTTCCGCCGAGGCCCACTTCCGCCCAGATCTCGGCCGCGAAATTGTCGCGGAAATCGCGAAGCGCGGTCAGCAACACGTATAGCGCGACAAGAGCGACAAGGCCCGGCCCGAAGCGGCCGAGAAAGGCACGTCGGGCGCTGCGCCCCATCGGCACCCGCTCGACCCGTTCGGCAATGTCCTGCGCATCGGGCGGGGGAAGCGTGGCGAGACCGAACAGGCTGAGCGCGAGCGTCGGGATAAACAGGACCCCGGTGACCGCCGGCATCCACCATTCACTGGCGATGTGCCAGGCCATGACCAGTGTTCCGACCGATTTCATCACGCCCGAGGAAATGACGAAACTGGCGCAGAGCATGGCCCCGATGAGGTCGGATTGCCGCCGTCCCTCCACAAATGCAAAGCACATGCCCCAGACCATGCCGAGCGTCAGCCCGTCGGCAAACATCGCCAGGACGTTCCAGGGCGGCGGCACGATCGCAAAGGCAACCAGGGCAGCTTCTGCCAACAGGCATTGCAGGACGATCCCGGAAATGCGTTGGTGTGCAGGCAATTCGGCAATCACCCGCACGCCGATGAATTTCGAGACCGCGTAGCCAAGCACCTGGGCAATGACGAGTGCGACCTTGTACTCGACCGTGAGGACCGGAGCCGCCCCGGCGAAATGGGCGGCGGCAAAAGCCTTGCGAAAGGCGTAGATCGAGAAATAGGTGCCGAAGGCCATCAGCCCGGCATAGGCCCCGAACAGCGATGGCGGCGCTCGTTCGAGCAATCCACGGATGGCAGAAACCAAGGCGGAGACAGGGCCCGGCGGGCGAGTGGCGATAGAGGCGTTCACGCGGCTGCAGTGCCCGGTTTTTCGCCGTCATCGATCCGGCGGGCAATGTCGTGGATCACCGGCAGGAGCTGCGAGACGTCGTCGATCACGTAATCGGCGCCTTCGGCAGTCAGGGCAGCGGTTGCAGCCGCAATGCGGCCCAGCCGATCCGCTTCGTCGAGCGCGGCCAATTCGTCGCGATTGAGGCCGACGGCATTGCCCGAAGCGGCAACGCCTACGGTCCAGCACCCGGCACTGCGCCCTTCGGCAATGCCGACCGGCGCGTCATCGACCTTGACCGCAAGATGCGCTGGCCAGGCGTCGAGTGCGATCAGGGCTGCCCATGCCATCAGCGGCGCAGGGCGACCGCTCGGCGTGTCACCCGCACAGATGACGACGTCGGGGGCATAGCCCTGTTCGGCGGCCTTCACGCGAATGGCGGCCATCATCTCGGGCGTATAGCCGGTGCCGGAACCCACTTTTACGCCAAGATCGAGCAAGGCCGCGTAAGTGTCTGCAGCGCCGGGGATCAATTCGGCGGCCCGTTGGGCAGCCTCAACCATGGCAGGTTCGACAAGAGCATAGACGCGATCGATGTCCGCCTCGTCCGGGGTCTTGCCGAAATGGGCGGTCCAGCGCGCCGAAATAGCCGGTTCAGAGAGCAAGGCGACGACGTGATCGCGTTTGGCTTTGCCCATGTCGACGCGGGCTTCGGCTTCGGTGATCGGCACGCCCACGCCTGCAAAAACGTCGAGCAGGGCATTGACCGGCGCCTTGCAGCCGAAATCGACCATGGTTCCGGCCCAGTCGAAAATCACGGCTTTCACTGCAAAGGTCATCACTTGTCTCCCATGAGATCATCGAGAACCCGCTCGGCAATGCCGAAGCAGGTCGAAGCGCCGGTACCGCTGGTCACGATGACAAGGCGGACATCGTCGGCGGGTGTATCGACGAGGAAGGTGCGGTCCGCGGCGACCGCGTAGACGCCGACCCAGCGTTCGAGAACGGCGGGCGCCGGACGGCCGGTGGCACGGGCATATTCGTCGAGAATGTCGTCTTCGGCACTTGCCGGGGCGAAGGGGCCGGGCAAGTCGTCGTAATGATGGCTGTCCCCCACGATCAGCGTGCCGTCGCCGCCTTGCGCGACAATCAGATGCACGCCGTTTTCGTAATGACGCGGTTGTTCGGAGAGGAGCTTCGCCCTGAGCGCCGCAGCTTCGGGAAGGGCCGCGTAACCGGCATAACGGGTGAGGGAGAGATCGCTCATCAGCGCACCGGGCAGGCGCACGCCGGGATCGGCAAGACGCAGCATCGACAGTCGACAACGCTTGAGGTCATAGGCGGCGATGCGGTCGCGCCAGAGCGTCGAAAAATCGTCGCCCGGGCACACCACGACCTGTCCCGCCTCGATCACCCCGCGCGAGGTTTCAAGGCGCGGCGGAACGCTGGAAAAGGCTACCGTTTCCGGGAGGATGTCCACGCCGAGGCCTTCGGCGACCCAGCGTGTCAGCAGCGGAATGGCGTGGCGGGATTCGACGCGAAGTTCATGTGGACTGTAAAGTCCGCCACACAAGTCGGCGCCGCCCAGACCTTCGGTCAGGTTGCGAAATCCCTGTGCGTCGAGAGCCTTGCAACCTTCCCCCATTTCGGTCGCGAGGAATGCTTCGATCACCGCCATGGCTTCGGGCGACCGCGCGCTGAGGTAAAGGCCGCGATGTTCGATCGGAATGCCCGCTGCCGGAGCGACTTCGGCCCAGACATCGCGGGTGCGGCGGGCGAGTTCCCATGACAGGCCCCGTTCCTGCCCCGTGACCGTGATAAAGCCGAAATTGCGGATGGACGCACCATTGGCACGCCGTTCGCGTTCGATCAGAACGACTTTCTTGCCGCGACGCGCGGCGGTTGCGGCATGGGCAAGGCCGATCACTCCACCACCGATCACCGCCAGATCATAGACTTTGCTCATCGGGGCTTCTTGCTCCTTCAATTTCGCCAGTTTTCGAGCACATCACCAAGAGCCTCGCGCAAGGGCAAGAGCCAGGGCTCAAAAGGGCGCCATTGGTCGATGCCATCGCGGCTGATCGGGCGGCGGACCTGTTCGGAGCTGGGCGTTCGCACGCTGCGACGGGTCTGGTGGAAATTGAGGCAGCTTTCCTCGAACGGCAGCCCGCAATGGTCGAGCAGGCGGCGGATCTGTCCTTCGGGATCGGCGATCAGGTCTTCGTTGACGAGACGCAGGACCTTGCCGGGAAGAACGGTGTCCCAATGCCGCATGAGATCGAGGTAGGTCCGGTAATAGCGGGCGATGTCCTCGATCGAGTAGGTGAATTCCTGGCCCTGCGCGAAGAGCTGCTTGAGGTTGGAAAAGCAGCAGTCCATCGGATTGCGCCGCGCATCGATAATCCGCGCCTTGGGAAGGATCAGATGAATGAGGCCGATGTGCCTGAAATTGTTCGGCATCTTGTCGATGAAGAACGCTCGCCCAAGCGCGCGGTGGATCCGGGTTTCCTGCATGTAACGCTCGCCAAGGGCACGAACCGCACCTTGGTCCAAGTGTTCCAGCGAGCCGGGATAGAGCGGCGCATCAAGGTCAGGATCGCGTCCTTGGAGATCAAGCGCAATACGCGGAATGTCGGGAAGCTCCTGCGTTCCCTCGACCTGTGAATGCGATGCCAGGATCTGTTCAATCAGGGTCGAACCCGAACGCGGCAGGCCGAGCACGAAAATCGGGTCGGGAGAAGGATCACCCCAATCCGTGCGCGCGGCGAAAAAGGCCGGGGTGCACACGCGCTTCTGTTCACGGGTGTTGGTTTCGAAGATGTCCGGGCGGTACTTGCTTTGCGCGCGCTGCGCGGCATTGCCGCGGGCATAGGCGGCCCACGACCCTTCGTAATCGCCCCGATCTTCAAGCGCTTTGCCAAGAGCGAAGGCGAGCTGAATCCGGTCATCCGGCGACGTTGCAGGATCATGTTCACCGGCGCGGATCGCGGCAATCTCGGCATCGGTGAAACGATAGGTCTTGAGGTTGGCCAGGCTCCAGTATGCGTCGCCAAAATCGGGACGAATGGCTGCGGCCTTGCGATAAGTTTCAATGGCCTCAGTGACTTGTCCGATGGTCTTGAGGGCATGAGCCAGCCAAAGGTACAAGTCCGCCGCGCGGGTCTGCACCATGCGGTCTGATGCGATAGGCGGCAGGGCGGCAATGAGCCGGCGATAGAGCGCAATGGCCTGATCGTGCTCGCCAAGGCCCACCGCGATCGTTGCCGATTGCTGGAGATGATCCGGATGGTCCGAGCCCTGCGCGATCAGGGGGGCAAGTGCCTCGCGCGCCTTGCCGAACTTGTGCCGCGCAATCAGCACTTGCACATATTCGCTGCGCGCAGCCCGATGATCGGGCGCCAGCGACAGGACCCCGGCATAGAGCGTTTCGGCATCGTCCAGAACGTCCCGATCGACGCCGATCTTCGCCAGAAGGCGCATGCCTTCGGGGTGGTCGCCGTGATCGAGCAGATAGCGACGCACGATCGCTTCTGCCGGGACAAGATCGGCATCGCCATAAAGCGCGGTCGCGCGGACGATTGGCGGGGGAAGGGAGGCCAGCATGGACCGGTGTTCGGCAGCTCGCTCGGCGCCGGCGGGATCGCCGGTCATGCGCCACAATCCTTCGAGAATTTTCCACGCCATCGGGAGGGCGGGATTGATCCGCACCGCTTCGAGGAGGGCAGAAATCGCCTGAGGCGCATCGCGCCGTGCGACATGGCACAGTCCGCGCTCCTGATGCATCAGGCTGTAATGGGGTTGCAGCACTGCAAGACGGTCGAGGGCGGCAAGCGCGGCATCGGGCTGGCCAAGGAACCGCAACGAACTTGCAGCGAGCAGATGGAGGTCGCGGTTTTCGGGATAGCGTTCCAGCAGATTGCCTGCCTCGCGCGCCACGGCCGCATGATCGTCGGCACCGTGCAAGGCCCATAGGTGAGCCACCCTTTCGGCAAGGGGAACGGTGTCGGCGGGATGGTCGGCCATAACCAGCGTCGGTATCCTTGGGGAGAGAAAGGGGAACGGGGCGGCCTGTTCGGGCCGCCCCGTTCGGTCCGGATCGTGGCGATCCGGGATGGGATCAGAACTTGGTGCCGACCTTCACGCCATAGATGAGCGGACGGACCGGAACTTCCGACTTGATGAACTGCGCCGACGACGTGAATGTCGAAGCATGGCTGTTGGTCAGGTTTTCGCCGAAGACCGTGACCGTCCAGTTGTCGCGGACGAAGCCGAACGAGGCGTCGAGCAGCGAATAGCCGTGCTGGCGATAGCGCAGCAGCGTGGTGCCCGGAACAGCGACGCCTTCACCCGACGGATAGGTCGAAGGCTGGTTGTACATCGGACCCGTGTAGCTGATGCCGCCCGAGACGAACCAGTTCATCGAACCCTTCTGCGGGAAGTCGTAGCGGAAACGCGCATTGCCCTGGAAATGGGGGCTGAACGGCGTGGTGCCGCCCTGCGAGCCATAGGGGCTCTGCACGTTCACGACCGAGCCGCCCTTGTAGTACTGGGTGATGCACTTCCCGTAGGTGGACGACGCCGCCACGTTCGAGATGAGGCACGGCGAATTCGACTGCGAGCTGTCGTTGTAGGTCGCCGAACCCTGAACCGTCAGGCCCGACATAGGACGCGCCACGATCTGAACTTCGCCGCCCTTGATATGATAGTTCGGACCGTTGGTGACGAAGCTCGTATTGCCGAAGCCGCCCGCCGGGTTGAAGAAGCCGAACTGCACGTTTTCCCAGACCATGTAATAGCCCGAGAGGTTCAGCTGAACCTTGTGGTCGAACAGGTCGGTCTTGAGCCCGATTTCCCAGTTGGTGAGGTTGTCGGGCGCCCAGCCGCCGGGGCGATTGAGCTGTGCCACGGTCGGATTGGCCGGATCGGGCAGGATCAGCTTTTCCGCGCGGTTGAAGCCGCCGGGGCGGAAGCCCTGGCTGAACAGAGCGTAGACCAGCGTATGGGGCGCGGGCTTCCAGGTGATTTCACCCTTGCTCTTGAACCCGGTGTAGCGGACGTGGAGATTGCGTCCGTCGATGCTGACATTGCCCGAACCGCCCGAAAGGCAGGAGCCGATCTGATTGTAGCAAAGTCCGGCATAAGTCTGGAACTGCGAGCCGGTTTCGGTTTCGGAATAGTTGTAATAGCGCGTGCCGCCGGTGATTGTCAGGTTCGGCAGGATGTCGAAATCGACCGTGCCGAAAAAGGCGAACTGGTCATAGCCACGCTGAAGGTCTTCACCGAACGCGGTGTTGGCCCCGCGCAGGCCCGGATTGGACGCGGTGGTGCCCGCAACCGGACCGATCAGGCCCGAGCAAGCGATCCCCTGGGAAACCAGCGAACTGGTGCAGGTGGGAATCGTCTTGTAGTCGAAATTCATCTGGTCGGCGATGCGGAACTGTTCCCAGTAACCGCCGACAATGGCCCGGATGCGCTTGTCATCGGGAGTGGTGATGCGCACTTCGTGGCTCTGGTGCGTGCTGCGCACCGTGTCGTCCCAATAGGCGACCGGCGAGTAGCAGTAAGGCGTGCCGCTGCCCCAACCGGTGCCGCCGCCGGTGCACTGGTAGTACATGCCGCCGCCGGTGCGCGAGTAGTTGGTGTAGTCCTGCTGTTCCGTCATGTGCCGGACCATGTAGGCGCCGGTGTAGATCGCCTTGAACCCGCCGCCGAGGTTGCCGTTGAGCGTCCACGCGGTGTTCCAGAACGTATCCTTGTTATAGGACGGCGAGAAAGTGGTCGTCTGCAGCGTGCCCAGTTTCTGAAAATCCGAGCCGATCGGATAGGTCGCAAACGACCCTTCGGCGTCAACCTTCTGATAGGTTTCCGAAACGAGCAGGTCCCAGTCCGGGCTGACCTGCCACTTCAGCGCGACGCGGCCGCCGACATAGTCGATCGGGTTGTAGTTGTCCTTGGCGACGGAATTGTTGTTGTACTGACCCGCGTTGGCCTGCTGGCTGGCGGGAAGAGCGTGGCCACCGTTGTTGAAATAGGCGTTGCCGGTGTCCGAATCCGAACGCGTGAACGTGCTCTTGACGTTGTCGATGTACCCGCCGTGGTGATCGTCGTAGATCACCGCGCGCAGGGCGATGGTGTCGTTGATGATCGGCAGGTTGATCATGGCGTTGAACGCCGCGTTGGGCGCACCGCCGGCCGTGCCGCCGAAGCTGCCTTCGATGGCGCCTTCGAACTTGTTCAGCTTGGGCTTGTTGGTGATGTAGCGAACCGCACCCGCCTGAGCGCCACCGCCGAACAGCGTGCCCTGCGGACCTTCGAGCACTTCGACGCGTTCGATGTCGGCGACATAGATGTCAGCATTGCGCGCGGGGAACTGCATCGACTGATCGTCGAGATAGAGCGCAACGTTTGGAAACGGTGCGATCGAAGCCGAAGACTGGTTCCCGGCGAAACCGGTCGACAGGCCGCGCATGAAGATTGCGCCCTGGCCCGGACCGTTGCTGCCGAACGTGACGTTCGGAGTATACTTGAGCAAGTCGTTGAACGTGGTGACGTTGAGCTTGCTCAGCGTGTCGCCGCTCAACGCCTGAAGTGTCATCGGTACGCTCTGAAGCGATTCATTGCGGCGCTGGGCCGTCACGATAATTTCGGTCGGCGCCGATGCGACATCGGCAGGAGCGCCTGCGGGCGCAGCTTCGGCATGGGCAGTGCCGGCGAAGGCGACAAGAGCGCAACCCGCAAAAAGGCCGTGCTTGAGCGAACGGGCATTGGTTTTCATACAACCCCCCTGGGTGTGGTTCTCGACCGGCTGTTCCGGGGGGGAATGATCAGGCCGTCTTTCGCATCGGTTCCGGCGCGCGAAAGACCGGCGGCAGCCCCCTGCCGGCAACAGTCCGGTGGCCCGAGCGCGGCGACGCGATCAGAACCGGTCGGGGATATGATTTCCGATTGTTGCGGAAAAATGCGGAAAAGGTGCATTTCGCCACAAATGTGTCATTCTGGCGAGGCGCGCGTTTCACCCCCGTGGTTTCCTCGTCGACCTTGGGGAAAGGCCGTTAAAGCCGCGAATTTCAGGGCCCAATCAACCCGAAATGACGCGGGGTATCAGGCAGAGATGTCCATTTGTTCATCTTTGGCCGATGGGATCGTTTCTTACCTGTTACCCAAATGCATCATGCGATCCGGCGTCAGTCGCGCCAGGTGTCGAGCGCATCGCCAAGAGCGTCACGCAAGGGTTCGAGCCATTGCTCATAGGGGCGCCATTGGTCGATGCCATCGCGGCTGATCGGGCGGCGGACCTGTTCGGAGCTGGGCGTTCGCACGCTGCGACGGGTCTGGTGGAAATTGAGGCAGCCTTCCTCGAACGGCAGCCCGCAATGGTCGAGCAGGCGGCGGATCTGTCCTTCGGGATCGGCGATCAGGTCTTCGTTGACGAGACGCAGGACCTTGCCGGGAAGAACGGCGTCCCAATGCCGCATGAGATCGAGGTAGGTCCGGTAATAGCGGGCGATGTCCTCGATCGAGTAAGTGAATTCCTGGCCCTGCGCGAAGAGCTGCTTGAGGTTGGAAAAGCAGCAGTCCATCGGATTGCGCCGCGCATCGATAATCCGGGCCTTGGGAAGGATCAGATGAATGAGGCCGATGTGCCTGAAATTGTTCGGCATCTTGTCGATGAAAAACGGTCTGCCGAGCGCCCGATAAGGGCGCGTATCCGCGATATAGCGTTCACCGAAGCGGCGGGCCGTCTCCATGTCGACTTCGGGCAGGACGCCGGGATAGCGCGGGTTGTCGAAATTCAGCTCCCGCCCGTGAAGGTCGTGGACGATGTGCTGAATGTCGGGAAGCTCCTGCGTTCCTTCGACTTGTGAGTGCGATGCGAGGATCTGCTCGATCAGGGTCGAACCCGCACGCGGCAGGCCGAGCACGAAAATCGGATCCGGCGAAGGATCGCCCCAACCGGTGCGCGCGGCGAAAAAGGCCGGGGTGCACACGCGCTTCTGTTCACGGGTGTTGGTCTCGAATATCTCCGGACGGTAAGTGCTCTGCGCCCGTTGTGCCGCATTGCCCCGGGTATAGGCCGCCCACGATCCTGCAGGATCCTTGCGGTCCTCCAATGCCTTGCCGAGCGCGAAGGCGAGGTGGATGCGATCGATCGGGGCCGTGCTTTCGAGAGCTTCCTCGCGCGCGATCGTGGCGATTTCCTCGTCGGTGAAGCGATAGGTCTTGAGATTGGCAAGGCTCCACCATGCGTCGCCGAAATCGGGGCGTTCCCGTGCGGCGTCGCGATAGGCCTCGACCGCTTCGGGAACCTGCCCAACCGTCTTGAGCGCATGGCCCAGCCAGAGGCAAAGGTCGGCTCGGAGCAGGCGTGCGCCGTCATCGGTCGGAACAAGGTCTGCCAGCATCGCCCGGTAAAGATTTATAGCTGCATCGTTTTCGCCGAGACCGACGGCAATCGTCGCGGCCTGGATACGGTGCGCGTGATTGGCAGGGTCCCGTTCGAGAAGAGGGGCCAATGCCTTGCGCGCCTCGGAAAACTTGTGTCGCGCGATCAGGGTTTGAACATATTCCCCCCGCGCGTCGTGATGGTCGGGCACCAAGGCCAGTACCCCGGCAAAGAGCAGTTCGGCATCGTCGTGAACACCTCGCACGAAACCGATCTGTGCCAGCAGTCGCATGGCCTCGGGATGGTCGCCGTGAGCCAGCAGGAAATCGCGGATCATCCGTTCAGCAGCGTCCATTTCGCCATCGGAAAACAGGGATTTGGCGCGCAGGACCGGCGGCGGCAGGCTGGCAAGATGCGCACCATGCCGTTCGGCAAGAGCAGCCCCCGCCTGGTCACCGGTCATCCGTGACAGGCCGCCAAGCATGTGCCAGGCCATCGGCAGATTGGGATTGATCGCGACCGCAGCGTTCAGGGCGGCGATCGCTTCGGGAGCATTGCGCAGGGCGACGTGGCAAAGCCCCCGCTCCTGCAGCATCTGGCTGAAATTCGGCTGGATCGCGGCCAGTCGGTCGAGCGTTGCCAAAGCCTCTTGCGTGCGGCGAAGATGACGCAAGGCGCCCGCCGCAATCATCAGGAGATCGCGATTGGAGGGATAGTCCACCAACAACGGTTCAACCGTATCGAGTGCCGCCTGATATTTCCCCGCCACCAGCAATTCGCGCAAGCGCGCCACTTCAATCTCAAGGGAATTGGCGGGCTGCGGCGTGGCAGACTGCATAAGCGAAGGGGAGGTGGCGACCATGATGTGCATACCTTTCGGCAATTGCCGTACGGTTGTCAAAACGATGCCCCGACAAAGAAGGGGCGGCGCCTGGCCGGTGCCGCCCCTCTTCATCGCAAGCCTGTCGTCATGCGCCCCGGAAGGCGTTCGACGATCAGAACTTCATGCTGACTTTCATGCCGTAGACCAGCGGCCGCACGGGAATCTCGGTCTTGATGAACTGGGCCGAGTTGGTGAACGTCGAGGCATGGGTGTTGGTCAGGTTTTCGCCGTAGATCGTGACCGTCCACTTGTCCTTGCTGAACCCGAACGAAGCATCGAGCAGGGCATAGCCCGACATGCGGTAGCGCAGCAGGGTGCTGCCCGGGATGACCACCCCGTTGGGACCGGCAAACGAGGACTGCCCGTCGGCCACCGTGCCCGAAGGATAGGTCGCCGGCTGGTTGTACATCGGGCCGGTATAGGAAACCCCGCCCGAGGCGAACCAGTTCATGCCCGCCTTGCCTTCCCAGTCATAGCGACCGCGGAAGCTCGCCTGGACATGCGGGCTGAACGGGGTCGTGTCGCCGACATTGCCGAACGGGCTGGCAACGCTGCGGACCACGCCGCTCGAATAGACCTGCGTGATGCACTTCCCATAGCTCGACGAAGTCGAGATGTTGGACACGAAGCACGGCGAGGACGACTGCTTGCTGTCGTTGTAAGTCGCCGAGCCCTGGAAGAACAGGCCGTTCATCGGGCGGGCGACGATCTGCGCTTCGACCCCCTTGATGTGATAGTTCGGACCGTTGGTCGCAAAGGCGGTGTTGCCGAAGCCTGCCGCCGGGTTGAAATAGGTCAGCTGAACATTTTCCCAGACCATGTAGTAACCGGACAGGTTGAACTGCACCTTGCGGTCGAACAGGTCGGTCTTCAGCCCGATTTCCCAGTTGGTCAGCGTATCCGGCTTGTAGCTGCCGGGGCGCTGAAGCTGGAAGCCATGGGGTTCTTCGGGATCGCGGACAGCGCCGGTCGATCCGCGGTTGAACCCGCCGGGGCGGAAGCCCTGGCTGAACACGGCATAGAGCATGGTGTGCTCGGCCGGCTTCCAGCTGATCGACCCGCGGCTCTTGAACCCGTGATAGCGGACGTGATCGTTGTTGGCGTCGATGTTGATCCCTGCCGAGCAGGTGAGAGCCTGATAGCAGCTCGTCGAGAACGAGCCGTACTGTGAGCCTGTCTCGAACTCGTTGTAGTTGTAGTAGCGGGTCCCGGCCGTCAGCGTCAGGTTGGGCAGAAGGTCGAAATCGACCGACCCGAAGAACGCGAACTGCTTGTAGCCGCGCTGGGTATCTTCACCGAAAGCCACGGCCGAATTGCGCAGACCAGGTTCGTTCTGGGTCGATCCGGCAATCGGGCCGACCGAGGCGACGCAGACAGACGAGGTCAGGTCGTCGGCCGAGGTGCAACCCGGGATCGTGCGGTAGTACCAGTCGTTGACGTCCTTGATCTTGAAGGATTCGTAATAGCCGCCAAGAATGGCGCGAATGCGCTTGTTGTCCGGGGTGGTGATGCGGACTTCGTGGCTTTCGTGCGTGGTCTTGATCGTATCCTTCCAGTAGGCGTTCGGCGCGTAGCAATAAGGCGTCGCACCGGTGTTCCAGTAGGTGCTGCCGCCGGTGCACTGGTAGAACGTGCCGTAGGACGCGCGGGCATAGTTGGTATAGTCACCCTGCGACGAGATATGCCGGCTCATGTAGGCGCCGGTGTAGAGCACCTTGAAATCGCCGATCTTGCCGTCGATCGTCCAGGCGGTGTTCCAGTAGCTGTCCTTGTTGTAGCTGGGCTCGAACGTGGTCGACTGAAGCGTTCCGATCGGGACGTAGTCATAGCTGTAGGACTGGGTCGAGAACGTGCCCTCGGCATCCAGGCTCTGATAGGATTCCGCGACGAGCAGGTTCCAGTCAGGCGCGATATTCCACGCAACTTCAACGCGGCCGCCGACGTAGTCGACCGGGTTGTAGTTGTTCTTGACCATGTTGGCGTTGTCGTACTTCCCGCTGTTCGACTGTTGCGACGCGGGCAGCGTCTTGCCGCCAAGATTGAAGTAGTGATTGCCGAGATCGGTATCCATGCGCGTGAACGTCGAATAGACGTTGTCGATGTAACCACCGTGATGGTCGTCGTAGACCACCGCGCGCACGGCGAGCTTGTCCTGGATGATCGGCAGGTTGATCATCGCGTTGAAGGCAGCGTTGGCAGCTCCGCCGACGGTCCCGCCGAAACTGCCTTCGATCTTGCCTTCGATCTTGTCGAGCTTGGGCTTGGCCGTGATGTAACGCACAGCACCAGCCTGCGCACCGCCGCCGAACAGCGTGCCCTGGGGGCCTTCGAGCACTTCGACGCGTTCGATGTCGGCGACGTAGACGTCGGCATTGTGCGCCGGGAACTGCATCGACTGATCGTCGAGATAGACCGCCACGTTCGGGAACGGCGAAATCGTGCCGGCCGACTGTTCGCCGCCGTAACCGGCCGAAAGACCGCGCATGAAGATCGCGCCCTGGCCCGGACCGTTGTTACCGAAAGTGACGTTTGGGGTATATTTGAGAAGGTCGCTGAAAGTGGTGACGTTGAGCTTGCTCAGAGCATCCCCGCTCAGCGCCTGCAGGGTCATTGGAACGCTTTGCACCGACTGTGTGCGGCGCTGTGCCGTGACGAGGATTTCACCGGGAATGGTGGAAGGGGTTTCGGCGGCCGCCGGTGCGTCTGCGGCATGCGCAACGCCCGCGCCCCCCATTGCCGCCAATGCGCAGCCCGCAAAAAGGCCGTGTCTCAACAAATGGATACTGTTTTTCATACAACCCCCCTGGGTGTCGTCGTGCGATCCGGCAGCACCGGTGGATTTTCCACCGCGACGAGTTTTCTTGAGCAAAATACGAGCTTGCAAACCGCCAATATCACCCGCCCAGGACATCCGCTGCTCAGGCACGCGGATTGGCGGTCGCAAGGTCATGTTTCCCTCGCGGAAACTTATGCAGGGGGGGTATCACTGGTACAAGGCATTATCAGATTTTATGGATGCCCCATGACTTATTTGATTGACTTGTCATCATTTCCAATTTTCTTGGAGGAGTTATTTAATTTACGTGTATGTGATTCACATTTATGATGAATAATTTTATTATTATTTAGAATATAATTTCGCAAATAGGAATTTTTGAGATTTCTTATAGATATGTGCGGCAGTCTGTGTGAAAAATACTTTCTATTTATTCTGAGTGGCTATTGGGCAATCCCCGCGCAGAAGGAATCTGTGCTTTTTGATCGAGGTCAAAATTAGCTCGTGAAGATCGCCATTTCATTTGATGCTGGTCTTGAAAAAACGGTTCCTTGTCGCGAGAACAGCCTGTGATCTAAGTTTAGCGTATGTCGTCAACTTGGCTCCATCTTAAAAGGGTGGCATCACAGATAGTTGACTGAGCCGTATTACCTTGATCGGGTTACTCTCCTCGGTCGGCGCACCCCCTTGTGTTCGCGTAATGTTCAGGGTAGGCGGACGCCATGGCAAAGCCCAAACGTCGTTATGTCTGTCAGGCCTGCGGCAGCGTGTCCTCGCGCTGGCAGGGTCAATGCCCCGATTGCTCGGAATGGAACACGCTCGCCGAAGAGGCGCCCGAGACTGTGTTCTCGACCAAGCACGACTTGTCGAGTGGTGGACGCGCTTTTTCCTTCGTCCCGCTCGATCGCCCCGTGGCCTTGCCGCCGCGCCGCAAGACCGGCCTTGCCGAATTCGATCGCGCGCTCGGCGGCGGCCTGGTTGCGGGCTCGGCCGTCCTGATGGGGGGGGATCCCGGCATCGGCAAATCGACCCTGTTGCTGCAGGCTGCGGCCAATGTCGCGAGCGGTGGCGGTCGGGCCATCTATATCAGCGGCGAAGAAGCCTCCGATCAGGTGCGGCTGCGCGCCGGGCGATTGGGGCTGGGGTCGGCGCCGATCCTGCTCGCCTCGGCAACGTCGGTGCGGGACATCCTGACGACGCTCGCGACCATGCCCGCGCCCGACTTCCTGGTCATCGATTCCATTCAGACGATGCATTCCGATTCCATCGAGGGTGCGCCGGGCACGGTCAGCCAGGTGCGCGCCTGCGCGTTCGAGTTGATCCGTTATGCCAAGGAAAGTGGCGCCGCGCTGGTTCTGGTCGGCCACGTGACCAAGGACGGCTCGATTGCGGGGCCGCGCGTGCTCGAACACATGGTCGACGTGGTGATGAGCTTCGAGGGCGAGCGTAGCCATCAATACCGCATCCTGCGCGCCATCAAGAACCGCTTCGGCGCGGTCGACGAGATCGGTGTCTTTTCGATGCAGGGACAGGGGCTCGAGGAAGTCGGTAACCCCTCGATGCTGTTCCTGTCCGGGCGAGGGGACCCGGTGCCGGGCAGTGCGGTCTTTCCCGCGCTTGAGGGAACCCGCCCGGTGCTCGTCGAAATTCAGGCGCTGACCGTGCGCCTTGCCAGTGGCGCCACGCCCCGTCGCGCCGTGGTCGGGTGGGACAGCGGACGCCTTGCCATGCTGCTCGCCGTGCTCGAGGCGCGGTGCGGGCTCAATTTCTCGTCGGCGGAAGTTTATCTCAATGTCGCGGGGGGCTATCGCCTCGGCGATCCGGCTGCCGACCTTGCGGTTGCGGCCGCGCTGGTTTCGGCTCTTGCCGATCGGGCCTTGCCTGCCGACGCGGTATGGTTCGGCGAAATCTCTCTGGCAGGAGAAGTGCGGCCTGTTGCTCATGCGCCGATCCGCCTGAAAGAGGCCGCAAAGCTGGGTTTTGCCAGTGCCTTTGGTCCGGCAGGGCTGGAGCAGGAAGGCGGAAGCGATTATCGCGGGCTCAAATTGCTGCCAAATCTCGTTGACCGGATCATAGGGTCCGCCTAGGTCGCGTGGCATGACCGGCTTCGATTATGTCGTCCTGCTCGCTGTCGGCCTTGGTGCCGCGGCCGGTTTCTTTCGCGGTTTCGTGGAGGAAGTGCTGTCGCTTGCGGCATGGTGCCTTGCCATGCTGGCGGTTCATTACGGGCACGCCGCGCTGACGGGACTTCTCGGCGGATGGATCGCAAGCGAAACCAGCGCCGGTATCGTGGCGTTCGGCATTCTGCTTGCCGTTCCCTATTTCGGCACCAAACTCGCCGCGCGGCATATGGGCAACGCGAGCAGAGGCTCGATGCTCGGCCCCATCGATCGCGTCCTGGGCTTCGGCTTTGGCGCAGTGAAGGGCTTTGTCATCATGGTACTGGCCTTTTCGCTGCTGGTCTTTGCCTATGACATCGTCTGGGGCCCCAAAGGGCGTCCAACCTGGATCACGGCGGGGCGCACGTATCCGTTCCTTAACGCGGCAAGCGACGAACTGATGTCGCTCATCTCGGAACGGCGTGAAGATGCGGTAAAGGCGGCTCGGCATCGCGCCACCGATGCCGCGATCGACGCTGCGACCGGTGACAGCGACGGACCTCTCCCCACTCACACCGCATCCCACGCTGCGCACCATCCGCATCGCCATCGGGCCACTGCATCCGACGGCGAATGACGCGATGAACGCCCCGCGCGCGACATTATATACGTCTGCCGTGCTCGCTGCGGCGACGGGACTTGCTGCATTCCCATGGGACGACGCCCTGCCGCTCAAGGGCGAGGCTCGCTCCCGGACTTGCGGCAGCACGCTTGCGATCGGACTAGAACTCGACGGGCAGGGCGCGATCACCCGCCTGGGGGTGCGCGCCCATGCCTGCGCCATCGGGCAGGCGGCTGCCTGCGCCTTTGCACGCGGCGCGACCGGCGCAACCCTTGCCGACCTGTGCCGGACTCGCGATGCCCTGGAGCAGTGGCTTGATGGCGAGGGCGGCTTGCCGGAATGGCCCGGTCTCGACGTGATCGCGCCGGCGCGGGATTATCCCTCGCGGCATGGGGCCATTGTCCTTGCCTGGGACGCGGCGCTTGCGGCACTCGGAAATGGTTCTTCCGAAACCTGACTTCTTCACAAAACGTTCGAAAATGTAGCGATCACGCCTTGTTGCATCGCACATACTGCATCTGCTAGTAATCACCCCGTTAACCCGAGGGGGCTGTCAGATATGGCGAATCAAGCGAAGGATGGCGAAACGGTCATCATCAAGAAGTACGCCAACCGTCGTTTGTACAATACGCGGACCAGCAGTTACATCACGCTCGACCACCTTGCCCAGATGGTGAAGGAAAACGTCGACTTCAAAGTGATCGATGCCAAGTCCGGCGCCGACCTGACTCACACGATCCTGACCCAGATCATCATGGAAGAGGAAGCCGGGGGCAGCCAGATGCTGCCGACCAATTTCCTGCGCCAGCTGATCGGGATGTACGGCAATTCGATGCAGGGCCTTTTGCCCGGTTATCTCGAAGCGTCGATGGAACATTTCCGCGAGAACCAGGCCAAGCTGCGCAAGGCGATCGAGGACAGCATCGGTGCGAACCCGCTGGCCCAGATCGCCCAGCGCAACATGGAAATCTTCAAGGCCGCCGCAGCCGCCTTCGTTCCCGGAGCACAGGCTGCGACCGGCGAGGACAAGCCCGCAGCCGACGGCGACGAGCTGGCGAACCTGCGCGAACAGGTTGCCGAGATGCAAAAGAAGCTCGACAAGCTGGTCAAGTAAGGAATTTCGGGCAGCATCGGCGCATGCCGGGTGTTGCCCGAATCTGTGCGCGCCCTTAACCCGGCGCGCATGACCAGCACCAAGATCAAGCACGCGCTGCCCGTCAAGCGCAGCGAAGACTTCGCCCAGTGGTATCAGGCGGTGATCGCCGAAGCCGAGCTCGCCGAGGAATCCGGCGTGCGCGGTTGCATGGTGATCAAGCCGTGGGGCTATGGCATCTGGGAACGTATCCAGAAGCTGATGGACGAGCGGATCAAGGCCGCAGGCGTCGACAATTGTTATTTCCCGCTGTTCATCCCGCTCTCGTTCTTCGCGCGTGAAGCCGACCACGTGGACGGCTTTGCCAAGGAAATGGCGGTCGTCACGCATCACCGCCTGATCGCCGATCCCGAGCGCGGGCTGATCCCCGATCCCGAAGCCAAGCTGGAAGAACCGCTGGTCGTGCGTCCGACGTCGGAAACGGTGATCGGTGCGGCGATGGCGCGCTGGATCCAGTCGTGGCGCGACCTGCCGCTGCTGACCAATCAGTGGGCGAACGTCGTTCGCTGGGAAATGCGCACCCGCATGTTCCTGCGCACCAGCGAGTTCCTGTGGCAGGAAGGGCATACCGCCCACGCCGATGAAGCCGACGCGATGACCGAAACGCTGCGCGCGCTCGAAATGTACCGCAGCTTTGCCGAAGACGTGCTCGCGCTTCCGGTCGTGGCCGGTCCCAAGCCCGAGAACGAACGCTTCCCCGGCGCGGTCGCGACGTATTCGATCGAAGCGATGATGCAGGACGGCAAGGCGCTTCAAGCCGGAACCTCGCATTACCTCGGCACCACATTCGCCGAAGCCGCCGGGATCCGCTATCAGGACAAGGAAGGCCAGCAAGTGCTGTGCCACACCACCAGCTGGGGCGTTTCGACCCGCATGATCGGCGGCGTCATCATGACGCACGGCGATGATGACGGACTGCGCACCCCGCCGCAGGTTGCTCCGCACCAGATCGTCATCTTGCCCATGCTGCGCGACAACGACGGTGACGAGGCGCTGCTCGCCTATTGCGAAGAACTGCGCAAGGCGCTCGTGTCGCAGAGCGTGTTTGACGAAAAGGTGCGTGTCCTTCTCGACAAGCGTCCGGGCAAGGCAACGGCCAAGCGTTGGGGCTGGGTCAAGAAGGGCGTGCCGCTGGTTCTCGAAATCGGCGGACGTGATGCCGAAAACGGTCAGGTTTCGGTCGTGCGCCGCGACCGCCTGTGGCGCGAAGACGGCAAGGTCGATTTCAAGGGGATCGCCCGCGAGGAATTCCTCGCCACGGCAACCTCCGAACTCGAATCCATCCAGGACGCGCTCTTTGCCGAAGCGCGCGCATGGCGTGACGAGCGGATCGAGCGCGGGATCACCGATCTTGCCGGGCTGGCCGCCTATTTCGCCGACGATCGTCCGATGCCGGGCTGGGTAGAGCTGGGCTGGTCGCGTCCGACCGGCGAAGCTCTCGACAAGGTCGTCGAGCAGTTGAAGGCGCTCAAGCTCACCATCCGCAATACCCCGATCGACGCGACGCCGCCGACCGGCACCTGCCCCTTCACCGGGGAACCTGCGGTCGAACGCATCCTGGTCGCGCGGGCATACTGAGCAACCCGGTCTGGCCAAACCAGTTTGGCCAATCCAGTTCTGGCGCCTTGCTCCCGGCGGGCAAGGCGCTAGGCTCGCCTTTATGAAACGTCTGCTTCTCGGCGCTGCGCTGATCGCGTCTCCCGTTTGTGCGGCTCCGGCCGATCAGGTGTCGCAGGCACGGCTTAAGGTCAGCATCGACCGCCTCGTCGCTTTCGGCACGCGGCATACATTGTCTTCACAGGCCGACCCCCGGCGCGGGATCGGCGCGGCGCGCGCTTGGGCGGAAAGCCAATTGCACGATGCCTGCGGCAAGGATGCCGCGATCGTGAAGCCGGAAACCACGATCACCGGAAAACGCGTTCCCAACCCGACCCGGCTCATCGATGTGCTGGCGGTTCAACGCGGCAGCGAACGCCCCGACGAAGTAGTCATCGTCGAGGCCCACATCGATTCCATGCGCAGCGACGTGATGGACCCGATCGGCGATGCCCCGGGCGCCAATGACGACGGATCGGGTACGGCTCTCGTTCTCGAAGCGGCGCGAACGATGTGTCACGCGCGCTTTCCTTCGACGGTCGTCTACGCCGTTCTCTCCGGCGAAGAGCAAGGGCTTTATGGCGGCAAGCTGCTCGCCGATTACGCCCGGTCTCAGCACTGGACGGTCAAGGCCGTGCTCAACAACGACATCGTCGGCAATTCGCGCAGTTCCGACGGAACCGTCGATGACGCCCATGTCCGCGTCTTTTCCGAAGGCCCTCGCGCCGACGCCGACGCGGCACTGACCCATGCACAACGGCTATACGGCGGCGAAAACGACAGTCCCTCGCGCAATCTGTCCCGCTGGCTGGCGGGCCTTGCCTCGGCCGATCCGGCGGGTCTTTCCGTGCGGCAGGTCTGGCGGGCCGACCGCATGGGGCGGGGCGGCGATCACTTGCCGTTCGAGGAAGCGGGCTATCCCGCCGTGCGCCTTACGGTTGCGGTCGAAAACTATGAAGCGCAGCATCAGACACCGCGCGTGGAGAACGGCCATGTCTATGGCGACACGCCCGACCGGATGGATTTTGCCTATCTCGCCAAAGTCACGCGCCTCAACGTCCGGGCGCTGACGGCTCTGGCCTCGGCGCCGCTGCCTCCGACCGCAAGCGTCGATGGTGCCGTCAAGACGTTCACGACCTTGCACTGGGATCGGGTGCCGGGTGCTTTGTCCTATGCAGTGTGGCGTCGGCGGACCGATGCGCCGGGTTGGGAGGACAAGGTTCTTACCACGTCCGCGACAACGGCCCTGCTCGATGGCGTCCGCGCCGATGACTGGTTCTTCGGCGTCAGCGCAATTGCCGCCGACGGCAGTGCAAGTCCGATCGCCTCCGCCTTGCCCGGTGGCGGATACGGTCCGGTCTTGGCCAAACCCTGAGCCAAAGCCTGTGGTTGCAAACCGGCCGCAGCGCGCGCATGGCCTGTATCATGGTCAGATCCAAGCTTCACACTTCATTGCCCCAGGGCCTGCCCACCCGGCAGCAGGTGCTCGACTTCATCGCCAGCAGCGAGGAACCCGCCGGTAAGCGGGAAATTGCCCGTGCCTTCGGCTTGAAAGGCACCGAGAAGATCGCGCTCAAGGCCTTGCTCAAGGACATGGCCGAAGAGGGCCTGATCGACGGCAACCGCACGGCGTTCCATCGGCTCGGCGGCGTGCCGCGCGTCACTGTTCTGCGCGTTGTCGAAATCGACGATGACGACGTCCTCGCCATCCCCGACAGCTGGCAACCCGACGATGCCACGCCGCCCCCGCGGCTGCGCATTGTCGAAGTGCGTGCAAAGGGCCCGCGCGGCGCGGGACGCGACAAGCAGGCCGCGCTCAAGCTCGGTGATCGCGTGCTTGCGCGGACTGAGGAAACCGGTTCGGGATGGCTCGCCCATCCGATGAAGAAACTGCCCGCGACAAACGACCAGGTCCTCGGCGTCATCGAGCTCGACGGCAGCGGCAAGGGCTGGCTGGCCCCGGTCGACAAGCGCGTCCGTCACTCGGTGCCGATCGCCGATCTTGGCGGAGCCGAAGAAGGACAGCTGGTTCTGGCCGAACCGGCCGGACGCAGCCCGCGCGCAGGCGTCAAGGTCACGGTCGTCCTGGGCGATCCGCTCGCGCCTCGCTCGTTCAGCCTGATCGCCATTCACAAGCACGGCATCCCCTTCGTCTTCCCGCACGCGACGATCGAGGAAGCCGAGCGGGCTGCCCGCCTGCCACTGAGTGAAGACATGCGCGAGGATCTGACGCATCTGCCGATCGTCGCGATCGACCCCGTCGACGCCCGCGACCACGATGACGCGATCTGGGCCGAGCCCGACGGCAGTGGCGGCTATCGCGCGGTCGTCGCCATTGCCGACGTCAGCTTTTACGTCCGCCCGGGCGGGGCCATCGACCGCGAAGCGCGCAAGCGCGGCAATTCGGTCTATTTCCCCGACCGCGTCGTCCCGATGTTACCCGAAGTCCTGAGTGCGGATGTCTGCTCGCTGAAAGCCGGGGAACCGCGCGCCGCAATGGCCTGCCACCTCGCCATCGACGCCTCGGGGCGCGTGACGGGCTGGCGCTTTACCCGCGCACGCGTCCGCATTTCCGAAGTCATCGCCTATGAAAAGGCGCAGGCCCGCATTGATGAAGACACCGCCGAGCCCCACCTGGTCCATCTGTGGGAAGCCTGGCGCCTGCTCGAAAAGGCTCGCCATGCCCGCGACCCGCTCGAACTCGAATTGCCCGAACGGCGTGTCGTGCTCGACCAGCAGGGCCGCATTGCCGAAGTCGCCATTCGCGAACGGCTCGACGCCCACCGCGTCGTCGAGGATTTCATGATCGCGGCCAACGTTGCCGCCGCCAAGGCGCTCGAAGCCAAAGTCGCGCCGGTCGTCTATCGCATTCACGAACCGCCGAGCCGGGAAAAGCTCGTTGCGCTCAAGGACTATCTCTCGACGTTCGACCGCAAACTCGCGCTCGGGCAGGTGATCACCCCTTCGCTATTCAACCGCATGCTCAAGGACATAGCGGACGAAACCGAAAAGGCGCTGATCATGGAGGCGGTCCTTCGCAGCCAGACGCAGGCCTATTACGGTCCGCGCAATGCCGGGCATTTCGGGCTCGCGCTGGGCAGCTATGCGCACTTCACCTCGCCGATCCGGCGCTATTCGGACCTTCTGGTCCATCGCGCGCTGGTTGATGCCTATGACCTGGAACAGCCGCGCCCGCCCGCAAGTGCCGACGTTCCGGCCCTGAGCGGCCTTGCCGATCGTGACCGCAGCGACCTTGCCCGCGTCAGCGACGCGATCAGCGCGGCCGAACGACGAGCGATGGAAGCCGAACGTGAGACGATCGACCGCTATGTCGCGGCATGGTTGTCGGGCCGTGTCGGGGAAGTCTTCGACACCCGGATCACGGGGGTCCAGAAATTCGGCCTTTTTGCCACGATCATCGGGCTGGGCGGCGACGGACTGGTCCCGGTTTCGACGCTCGGCATCGAACGGTTCGGTTACGATGAAAAGGCACAACGCCTGATTGGTGAAGAAACCGGTGAAGAATTCACCATTGGGATGATTCTGAAACTGCGTCTGGCCGAGGCGAACCCCCTGACCGGGGCTCTGAAGTTCGAGCCTGTGAACCTTCTCGACGGGGCAAGCGGGATCGAACGTCGGGGCGACCGCCGCGACGCTCCCCCACGCAAGAGCGGGAAATATCAGGCCGGAAAGCGTGGCCGCCCCGGCAATATCCGGCATCAGGGGCGCCGACGCTGATCCGGAAGAGGGTCAGCTGACGGCGTCGATCCGGGCGTCGTCAGCCCCGCCGGGCACGATCATCAGGACGCAGGGCAGGGTTCCTGCCTGAGCCGCAAAATGGCTCGCCAGCGGGCCGGGCGAGGGACCCCCCGCCGCGCCGATAACCAGCGCGGACACTTCGGGATGGTCGCGCAGATAGTGGCGAACGACGGTCGGACCGTCCCCGGATTTCACCGAAATCGTGGGAACAAGGCCGGATTCGCTGGCGAGACTGCCCGCAGCGAGGCTTGCCAGCATCTCGGCCCGGTCGCGGGCTTCTGCCTCGATCGTTGCCTGAACCGACCCGAAGGTGACGAAGTCGCCCTTGGGGACAAGCACGAGCAAATGGACGTCGGCCCCGGTGCGCAGGGCGCGGCGGGCGGCAAAGCGCAGAGCCCGCGCCGACTCGGGCGTTTCATCGACAATCACGAGGTAGACGCGGCGAACCGCATCGCTGCCCGAACCTGCCCCCGGCACGGTCGACGTCATCCTGCCTCCTCTTCGGCCGACGCGGGAACTGCGTCGTTTCGCCTGAATTTCTCACTCCCTGCCATAATTCGTATGCGACGGGAACGCCAAGCTACTTGACCAGTGGCACCAGCGTGGCGAAATGGCGCCGGAGCCGAAATGTCGTAATTTCACCAATTGGGTTATATTTCGACAAATCGGATGCCAAAAAGGCAAATACTCACATCAGAACGGAAACCCCGCCATGCCGATTGCGATCAAGATGCCCGCTCTTTCGCCGACCATGGAAGAAGGAAAGCTCGCCAAGTGGCTGGTGAAAGCTGGCGATACGGTGTCCTCCGGCGACATTCTCGCCGAGATCGAGACCGACAAGGCGACAATGGAATTCGAAGCCGTGGATGAAGGCGTGATCGTCTCCATCGATGTGGCCGAAGGCACCGAAGGCGTGAAAGTCGGTACGGTGATCGCGACGCTCGCCGGCGAAGACGAAGATGCAACGCCCGCTCCGGCTGCCGCTCCTGCTCCGGCAGCAACCGCTGCTCCGGTCGCGGCTCCTGTAGCGGCGGCTCCTGCTGCGGCCCCGGCCGTCTCGTTCGCCGCCGCCAAGGGCGACCGCGTGGTCGCAAGCCCGCTCGCCAAGCGGATTGCCGCCGACCGTGGCGTCGATCTCAAGGCCGTGAAGGGCAGTGGCCCCAATGGCCGCATCGTTCGCGCCGACGTCGAAGGCGTACCGACGGCGCCCGCCGCAGCTCCGGTTTCGGCCCCGGCTCCCGTTGCTGCACCGGTTCAGGCAGCAGCTCCGGTCGTCGCTCCGACGGTTCCCGATTTCGGCATTCCCTTCGAAGCGAGCAAGCTCAACAACGTCCGCAAGACGATTGCGCGCCGCCTGACCGAAGCCAAGCAGACGATCCCGCACATCTACCTGACGGTCGATGTCCGTCTCGACGCGCTGCTCAAGCTGCGTGGGCAACTCAACAAGGCGCTCGAAGCACAGGGCGTGAAGTTGTCGGTCAACGATCTCCTGATCAAGGCGCTCGCCAAGGCACTGGTGCAGGTGCCCAAGTGCAACGTGAGCTTCGCGGGTGACGAACTGCGCAGCTTCAAGCGCGTGGACGTCTCGGTTGCCGTTGCCGCGCCGTCCGGCCTCATCACTCCGATCATCGTCGATGCCGGGGCCAAGTCCATTTCCACGATCGCTTCGGAAATGAAGGCGCTGGCGAGCAAGGCTCGCGACGGCAAGTTGCAGCCGCATGAATACCAGGGTGGCACGGCCAGCCTGTCCAACCTCGGTATGTTCGGCATCAAGCAGTTCGATGCCGTCATCAATCCGCCGCAGGGCATGATCCTGGCCGTGGGTACGGGTGAACAGCGTCCGTGGATCGTCGATGGCGCGCTGTCGGTCGCGACGGTCATGACCGCCACCGGAAGTTTCGACCACCGCGCCATCGACGGCGCCGATGGTGCCGAATTGTTGCAAGCGTTCAAGGCGTTGGTCGAAGACCCGCTGGCGCTGATCGCATAAAGGAAAAGTACAATGAGTGATCCCAATCCGCCGGAACTTCCCCCCGTTGGCGAACCTGCCATCCGCATCACCGCGATGCCGGCAGACGCCAATCCTTCCGGCGATATTTTCGGCGGTTGGCTGATGGCACAGATGGACATGGCCGCGGGGATCATCGCCGCGCGCCATTGCCATGGCCGCGCCGCGACCATCGCTGTCGAAGGGATGAAGTTTCACCACCCCGTGCACATCGGTGATGAAGTTTCGGTCTATGCCGGGCTCGCTTCGGTGGGCCGCACTTCGATGGTCATCAATGTCGAAGCCTGGCGCCGTGCGCGCACCGGCGACGAACGCGAACGCGTTACACAGGCGCGCTTCTTCTTCGTGGCGATCGACGAAGATCGCCGTCCGCGGCACGTTCCCCCGCTGACGGAAGCCGATCCGTCTTACGCCACTCCCAACGTATAAACGTATAAACGTATAAACGTATAAACGTATAAAGGAGCATTTCCTTGGCCGACACCTTTGACGTCATCGTGCTGGGCTCGGGCCCCGGTGGCTATGTCGCGGCGATCCGCGCCGCTCAGCTCGGGCTCAAGACTGCAATCGTCGAGCGCGAGAATCTCGGTGGCATCTGCCTCAACTGGGGTTGTATCCCGACGAAGGCTTTGCTGCGATCGGCCGAGGTGTTCCATCAGATGCAGCATGCCAAGGCCTATGGCCTGGCAGCCGACAACGTTCGCGCCGATCTCGGCGCGGTCGTTGCCCGGTCGCGCGGCGTCGCCAAGCAGCTCAACCAGGGCGTCACCCACCTCATGAAGAAGAACAAGATTTCTGTCTTCATGGGGACGGGCGTGCTCAAGGGGCCCGGCAAGCTGGAAGTGACCGGCGACAAGGGCGTCGAAGTCCTGTCGGCCAAGCACATCGTCGTTGCGACCGGTGCTCGTGCGCGCGACCTTCCTTTCGCCAAGGCGGACGGAAATCGCGTGTGGACCTATCGCCATGCCATGACGCCAAAGGAAATGCCGACCAAGCTGCTGGTCATCGGATCAGGCGCGATCGGCATTGAATTTGCAAGTTTCTACAACGATATGGGCGCGAAAGTTACGGTCGTCGAGATGATGGATCGTGTCGTTCCCGTCGAGGACGCCGATGTTTCGGCCTTCGTTGAAAAGGCCCTGACCAAGCAAGGCATGACCATCCTGACCGGTGCAGGGGTCGAAGCCATCGACGTCGGCGCGACCGGCGTGAAGGCAAAGATCAAGGGCAAGGATGGCAAGGTTGTCGAGGATACCTTCAGCCACGTCATCGTGGCGGTCGGCATCGTCGCCAATACCGAGAACATCGGCCTTGAAAGCGTCGGGGTCGCCACCGAACGTGGCATCATCGCGATCGATCCCTATGGCCGCACGTCGGCGAAGGGAATCTGGGCAATCGGCGACGTCACGCCGGGCCCCTGGCTTGCTCACAAGGCCAGCCATGAAGGCGTGACCGTTGCCGAAGCGATCGCGGCGGAGCTCGGCAACAAGGACGTCCATCCCCACGCGATGGATCGCCGCAACATTCCCGGCTGCACCTATTGCCATCCGCAGATTGCCAGCGTCGGCCTGACCGAAGCCAAGGCGAAGGAAGCCGGCTACACCGTGCGCGTCGGTATGTTCCCCTTCATTGGCAATGGCAAGGCGATTGCGCTGGGTGAACCCGAAGGCTTCGTGAAGACGGTCTTCGATGCCAAGACCGGGGAACTTCTGGGCGCTCACATGGTCGGCGCGGAAGTGACGGAAATGATCCAGGGCTTCGTCGTCGGCAAACAGTTGGAAACGACCGAAGCGGAACTGATGCAGACGGTGTTCCCGCACCCGACCATCAGCGAGGCCATGCACGAATCCGTGCTCGGCGCCTATGGACGCGCGATCCACATCTGATCACGCCCCAACGCCAATGCCCATCGACGGGGCGCCCCGGGAAACCGGCGGCGCCCCGTCTGCATTCGGGATTCCAGGTCCAAAGCGGTCAAGATTTATCTAGGTGCGGCAATGCGATGCCGTTAGTCTCCGCCGCGAACCGGGGCAGGGGGCCAACCGGTTCTGTGGGGGCAGAGGCATGGCCTATTACACCGATCCATCCGTGGTGGCGGGCTTTTCGACAACCGGCGATCCTTTCATCGATTCCCTGTTCGATGCCGATCCCAGTTATCGTTTCGCCTGGTCCACGACAGTCGGTGGCGTCACCCAGATCAGCTATAGCTTCCCCTGGCTCAATGGGGTCGGCAGCAAATTCATCAGCGGCTATGGCAGCGGCGAAAACCTGCGCGTCAATTCCCCGTCCTCCGTCACCGCGAGTGACGTCACCTATATCGGACAGGCGTTTCAGGCTTGGGCCGCTGTCGCCAATGTCAATTTCACCCAGGTCACGGAAACCAACGCCGGACAGGTCGGCGACATCCGCATTGCCTTTACCGGGGTGATCCCCTCGCAATACTGGGGCTATACGATCGTCACCAGTGACGGGGCGGACAACAGCAACGGCGACATCTGGATTTCCAACAGCGTACGTTCGGAATCCTTTGCGCCCTACACCTACAATTACAACGCGATCCTGCACGAAATCGGCCATGCGCTGGGGCTCAAGCACCCGTTCGAGGCGCCGACCATTCCCAGCGGGTACGACAACCGTCGTTTCACCATCATGTCGTACACCGATCCGCAGAATGCCTATTGGTATGACAAGAGCACCGGAACCTACAAATACCTGATCATGACCCCGATGGTCTATGACATCGCCGCCGTTTAGCATATCTACGGCGCGAACACGACCTATCACACGGGGGATGACACTTACACCTATTCCCCCAATCAACCGTTCTACGCCACGATCTGGGACGCAGGGGGCAATGATACCATCAACCTTTCGGCGTTCAGCAATCCCTGCGTCGTCGATCTTCATCCCGGCAGCTATTCGCTACTTGGGTTCAATGGTGTCACGCTTGATCCCAACCTCGGCATCGCCTTTGGCTGCACGATCGAAAATGCCATCGGCGGGCAGGGGGCCGACGCGATCGACGGCAATGACGTCGCCAATGTCCTGAAAGGCGGGGGCGGGGCCGATACCCTGACCGGGGAAGCCGGACGCGACACCCTGTACGGCGGCGCAGGCATGGACCACCTCTACGGCGGGGCCGGGAACGACATCCTGTCCGGCGGGGACGGAAATGACCAGCTTTTCGGCGGGAGCGGTGCCGACCAACTCATGGGCGGCTATGGCGCCGACATCCTGCACGGAGGGACCGGTGACGACTATCTCTATGGGCAGGCGGGCAACGACACGCTTTATGCCGACAGCGGGGCCGACAAACTGTTTGGTGGCGACGGCAACGACGTTCTCTATGCCGGGACCGGCAACAGCAAGCTTTATGGCGGCAACGGCAACGACATCCTGCACGGGGGAGCGGGGCATGCTCTCCTGACCGGAGGCGCGGGCGCCGACACGTTCCTGTTCGACAAGGGGGAAACAGGCGGCCTGACCCCGACGAGTTGCGTCGAGATCACCGATTTCAATCCCGCTCAGGGCGACATCATCAGCCTTGCCCCGATGACGGCCTATGATCCTTATGCGGGCGCCAGCGTTCCGACCCAGATCGGCACGGCTCTGACCTTGACGTTCATCGGCAGTGCCGCCTTCAGCCACACGACCGGTGAAGTCCGCTATGAAGTCGACAGCGGCTATACCCTGATCGAAGGGGACACCAACGGCGACGGGCAGGCCGATTTCATGATCCGCCTCGATGGCGTCACCACATTTGCCGCTTCCGAACTCGTCCTCTGATCCCTTTTATCGCCAACGTCGCGCAAGGTGCTGTTGAACAAGGAATTCACCGGCATCGACCCCATTCACGCTGACCAGGGCGAGCGTGCGGCCATAGCGGTCGACACCGATCCGCCGGACGACGATGGGGCCACGGCCGAGGAAGGCAACGAGGGCATTCCGAGCCGCGCGGCCAAGGGCAAAGTCACACCATCCCCGCCGATAGGAATCGGGCGCACACTTGGGCGACGACGGCAATTCGGGCGCATCGATGTCGGAAATGCGGATCCGCTCTTCCCCGCAGCGGATAGTGTCGCCGTCATGAACGGCAGGAGCAGGACACGCGGTCAAAGCCGCCGCCGCAAACAAGGGCATGATTATCATCGCGTCGCTATCGCACGCGGAACAGGGACTGCGCGCCGTCAATCAAGTTGGAAATGGCGGGATATTTCGGCGCCTTCGGTCATTCCGCGCACCGGACATATCCCTGTAGCGCTTCGACCAGATGATCGAAGACCGCCCGGATACGCCGGACACGCCGAAGATCCTCGTGCATGACGACCCATGTTTCCATGTCCGGGCGGAACACCTGCGGCATCAGATGAACGAGATCGCGGTCACGCCGTCCCAGCGCGACCTGACAGATGCCGATGCCAAGGCCCGACCGGATCGCCGAAAGCTGCGCAAGCTGGCTATCGGTCCGGATCGAGAAGTTATCCCTGCGCAAATGCAGGCCGTGCCCGGCCACAAAGTCGAGGTAGGTGGTTTCCCGATCGGGACCGATCAGGGTGTGGTGAGCCAGATCGGCGTGACTGGCAGGCACTCCTGCTATCCGGAGATAGGATCGGTGGGCAAAGAGCCCGAGCGGCACTGTCCCGATCCGGCGCGCGATCAGGGCCGCCTGCGCGGGCCGAACCATACGCACGGCTATGTCCGCTTCCTGCCGGGTCAGATCTTGTGTCCGGTTGGCAAGATCCAGTTCGACGATCAGCCCCGGATGGGCGGCGCGCAAGGGAACCAGAACGGCCGGAAGGACTTCCGCCCCGACGACATCACTGGCGGTGATGCGCACGACGCCTTCGACTGCTGTGCCATCGGCCGATGCTGCGCGCGAAAAAGCCTCTGCGGCGACAGCCATGACGCCGGTATGGCGGCCTAGTTCCCGCGCGGCGTCCGTTGGGGTCAATCCCGTTTGCGAACGGACGAACAACGGTGCCCCCACTGACTGCTCGAGTGCATCGAGACGCCGTCGCATCGTCGGCTGTGTGACGCCCAGAAAGCGCGCCGCCGCCGACAGGCTACCCGTTCGAAGAACGACGGAAAAGGCGTGCAGGTCTTCCCAATCGGCCATCCATATTCATCCAAATCCGTTGATCCGATCGACAGTCTTAGTCGATTTCGTTGAACGATCCCAACCGCCATCATCCGAAGGGAAAGGATGACGGACATGAATGGGAACCCCAAGCAGACAGCGCTGGTTCTGGGAGCCACCGGAGGAATCGGAGGAGAGCTGTCCGCCACACTGTTGCGAAGAGGCTGGCGCGTTCGCGCACTGTGCCGTTCGCCGGAAAAGGCCCGGACGAGCTGGACGCATGGCGAGATCAGCCCCGAATGGGTGCAGGGGGATGCCATGGACAGCCATGCCGTCGCACGGGCCTCGGCAGACCCGGCAGTTATCGTTCACGCGGTCAATCCGCCCGGCTATCGCGACTGGGACAGGCTCGTCCTGCCCATGATCGACAACACGATTGCCGCCGCCATTGCGACGGGCGCGACGATCGTCCTGCCCGGAACGGTCTATAACTATGGACCGGATGTTTTCCCCTTTGTCGCCGAGGATGCCGCGCAACACCCGCTCACGCGCAAGGGCATCATTCGCGTCGCCATGGAACAACGCCTTCGGGACGCGGCGGAGAAGGGGGCAAGGGTTCTGATCGTGAGAGCCGGTGATTTCTTTGGCCCTCACGCGGGGAACAACTGGTTCGGCCAAGGGTTGGTGAAGCCGGGAAAAATCCCGCGCGCGATCACCTATCCGGGCAAGTCGGGGATCGGACATCAGTGGACCTATCTCCCCGACCTTGCCGAAACCATGGCAAGACTTCTCGAACGTCCTCAAGAAGATGTGCGTTTCGAACGGTTTCACATGGGCGGGCATTGGGATCCGGACGGCACGGCCATGATCGACGCGATCCGCGCCGCCGTCGGGCGCGCTCTTCCGGTTCGGCGCTTTCCATGGTGGATCGTCCGGCTTGCCGCACCGGCGGTCCCGCTGTTCGGCGAACTTTCCGAAATGCGCTATCTCTGGCGCACTCCCTTGCAACTCGACAACACCAGCCTCAAGGCCGCCATCGGCAACGAACCCCATACCCCACTGGCTGAGGCGGTCAGGGAAACTCTCTTGGGCCTGGGGTGCATCGCGGATGGGTAAATAGGGTGCATCGGGGTACTGGGCCGACGCTTGACAGTCGGACTGACGGCGCCATCGTCTCGGTCGATGCCGATTTCCGCTCTTCTGCTTGCAGCCGCCCTGACTACGCCTGCGGGTGTGGCGGTACGCTTTGACCGGCATCACGCCGAAACCGTCGTGCAGGAAGGAGCCGCCGACCGGGCCAGCGGGCGTCCCGCCACGGCCGTTTCGCCGGTCCGGATCGCCTCGATTTCCAAGCTGGTGGTTGCGCTTGGCGTCATGCGACTGGTGGACGGCGGGCGGCTCGATCTGGACCGGGATGTGTCGGACTATCTGGGCTGGCCCTTGCGCAATCCCGCTTTTCCCGACACGCCGATTACCCTGCGTCTCTTGCTGTCGCACCGCTCCAGCCTGACCGACGATGCCGGGTATGTCATCCCGCTGGGCGAAAGCCTGCGGACGCGGGTTGCCGATCCGCGCGCCTGGGACAAGGCCCATGCCCCGGGCAGCAACTGGTTTCATTACACCAATCTCAATTTCCCCGTTGTGGCGACCGTCATGGAAAAGGCGACGGGCGTGCGTTTCGACCTCCTCATGCAGCGGCTCGTGCTTCGCCCGCTCCACCTGCAGGCCTGTTATAACTGGTCGCCGTGCACTGTGCAGGATGCTGCGCGGGCAGTGGTACTCTATCGCGCGAATGGTGAGATCGCCAAGGACGACCTGCATGGGACGTTGCCGACCTGCCCGGTCGAGGTCGTGCCGGGGGGATCGTGCGATCTGGCCGCCTATCGCCCCGGTGAAAATGGCGCGCTGTTCTCGCCGCAGGGAGGCCTGCGGATCAGCATGGCGGATCTGGCGCGGATCGGGGAAGTCCTGGCGCGGGGCGGGCACGGTTTCATCAGTCCCCATGCCTTTGCCGAGATGGTCCGCCCCTACTGGCGCTTCGACGGCACCAACGGCCTTGGCGAAAATGGCGAGGGCGACGGGTTCTTCTGTGCCTATGGACTCGCGGTGCAGACGATCGGGCTTGGCGGCAAGGGGTGTCACGACGACCTGTTCGGCGACGGAAAAGTCCGGATCGGCCATCCTGGCGATGCCTATGGCCTGAAATCGGGGCTCTGGGTCGATCCGGCGAGGGGGCAGGGGCTGGCCTTTTTCACCACCGCCGTCGACGATGACGCCCCCAAGGGGCACAGCGCCTTTACCGCGCGAGAAGAAGCCATGGTGGCCCGCGCCCTGCCGCAGCCCTACCCCCGGCCGTAGCGTGAGCGCGGGTATTCAGCTTGGGACACAATCACACGTCATTTTCAACGGAGAAGCTGCCATCTTTCGAAACCCGCAAACGTCCGCCTGTTTGAGCTGCGATTTGTCGCGTCGTGTGCGTATCCAACTGCACCCGCATCAACCGCTAAGGTCGTCTGATCTGGGCTGCCCGATTTGCAACCCCGTTCCGGCGGTATAGCGAAGCTCAGCGCCAAGTGCCCGATCTATCGGGGCGCGGTTATGGGAACAGAGATGCAGATTTGAAAAATATCAATAAAATCAGTGTAAATTGGCGGACAGGGTGGGATTCGAACCCACGGTGAGCTTGCACCCACGGCGGTTTTCAAGACCGCTGCCTTAAACCACTCGGCCACCTGTCCGCGTTGCCCTTGGGCAAGTCACGCTCGATAGCCGAGCGGATCGGGAAGGCAAGGTTTTTCATCTGTGGGGTTTTACCGCAAAGGGGATACCCAAGAGGCAACTGCCTGTGCGACAAGGCTGCCGATGATGCGCTTGTTTCGTTCTCTTGGGCTGGTGATGGCGGCGGCATGCGCCGTTACGCCGGCTTTTGCCGATACGGTCGGCGGTGTGGTGGCGCCTGCGGATGCAGGGGCGAGCGGGTTTCCCGCATTCCTGCAATTGCTGGCGGCAAGAGCCCGGGGCGAAGGGGTGCGTGAGCAGACCATCCGGGATGTCATTTCGGGAATGACGTTCGATCCCGATGTCGTTCGACACGATCGCAGCCAACCGGGCGGACCGCCGTCGTCGATCCCGCGCTTTGAACCTTATCGCCGCACGCATGTCGATGCCGGACGGATCGACCGGGGCAGGGCCATGCTGGCATCGGTCGGCCCTCTCGCGACGACCGTCGAAACCCGCTATGGCGTGCCTGCCTCGGTCGTGCTGGCGATCTGGGGCCATGAAACCAATTACGGACGGTTCACGGGGACCTACGACCTGCCCCGGTCGATCGCCTCGCTCGCCTACGAAGGGCGTCGTCGGGAGCTGTTTTCGGCTGAATTCGTCGCCTTGCTCAAGATGATCGATCGCGGGGTTCCGCGCTCGCGACTGCTGGGAAGCTGGGCCGGCGCGTTCGGCAATCCGCAATTCCTGCCCAGCGTCTATCTGCGCGTGGCACAGGATGCCGATGGCGACGGCATCGCCGACATCTGGACAAGCCGCCCCGACACGCTGGCCTCGATCGCCAACTATTTCCGGGATGCGGGGTGGCGTCGGGGCGAACCCTGGGGTTTTTCGGTGACGGTTCCGGCCGGATACGTGCACGGCAGCCTTGCGACGGCGCTGTCGAGCCCGCGCTGCCCGCAAGTCTTTATGCGCCACTCGCGCTGGCGCACCATGGCCGAATGGCGGGCGCTCGGCTTTGCGCCCGCGCGCGGGACCTGGCCCGACGATCGGATACAGGCCACTTTGTTCGAGCCGGATGGGCCCGGGCACCCGGCCTATCTGCTAACCGGAAATTATCGGGTTATCCTCGATTATAACTGCTCGAACTTCTATGCCTTGTCGGTAGGACTCCTTGCAGATGAAATCAGCCGCTAGCCGCTTGTCCGTTGCGACGGTGCTGTCCGGGGCGCTTGCCCTTTCGCTCATGGCGAGCCCGGCTGTTGCCAGAGAGCATTCCGGACAGAAGCCGAGCGTGACGGACTATGGACCCGACGCCGATTATCCGGTCACTGTCGGCGATCCCTATACCGTCGAGGGCGTGACCTATACGCCGTCCGACACGCTCAATTACGACGCGGTCGGCTATGCCCGGGCAGGAACCGAGGGTAGCGGGATCAGCGGCGCCCACCACACCTTGCCCCTGCCGTGCTATGTCGAGGTGACTGCGCTCGATACCGGGCATACGATCCTCGTGCGGCTTGACCGCCGTGGCCCGATGAACGGCAAGGCCCTGATCGAACTGACGCCTGCGGCCTGGACGCAATTGGGGCTCAATCCGACCGGCGATGCCCCCGTGCGCGTGCGGCGGGTCAATCCGCCGGAACAGGAACGCCTGTTGCTGCGCATGGGGCGTCAGGCTCCCGCACGGATGGATACGCCGCCCGGATTGCTCTCGGCACTCAAGCGGAAGATGGGGATCGCGCCGATCCCGCCGTCGGGTGAAGCCAGTCTGGCGCTTCCCGCCGGAGCTTCGGCAACGCGCATGACGCCTCCACCCGCACCGAAAGTGCCGGTGCCTGCGGTGGTCCCGCCCACAAAGGTCGAGGTGTCCCATCCCGTTCCGACGCGGGCGGCCCCGGTCAAGCCTGCGCTCACTCCGGCTCTCCCTCCGAAACCCGAGGTCGCAAAGCCCGATGCCGTTCGGCACGAGGCCGTCAAACCCCTGCCCAAAACTGCTCCGGCAGCGAAAGCCACGCCCCCGGCAAAGCCCGACCCGAAAGCCCCCGAAACCACCGGCCCCAAGCCGAAGCCGCACGGCGGCACCTATACGGTTCAGGTCGGCGCCTATTCGTCGCGCGCCAATGCCGAAAAGGTGGCGACCGCTGTCGGCGGCAAAGTCGAGGCGACCGGCAAGCTGTGGCGTGTGCGAATTCCGGCGGCATCGTCGGATCAGGCAAGCGCCGCTCTGGCGAAGGCGAAGCACTCCGGCTATGCGGGTGCGGTGATCCTGCACGGAGAGTAAGGGCCCACCCGAACGGTGCTCGCCCGATCCCTCCATCAATCGGAAAAATCGCGCTTGTTCCGTTCGTCCATACCTCGTTCGTCGCCGTCTCGTTTTTCGCTGCCTCTTGTCGTGGCCGGTCTGGTGACGGCCGGATTGGCCGTGCCCGCAGTGTCCGTTCTGGCGCAAGGAGCACCGGCATCGACCGGGGCTCCTGCGGCTCCCGCTTCGCCCGAAAGCACCATGCCGCAAGTGACCGCGCCCATCGCGATGATGGTCGACGTCAATTCGGGCCGCGTGCTTTTTGCGCGGGATCCGCATCGCCGGTTCGTCCCCGCCTCACTGACCAAGATCATGACGAGCTATGTCGCGTTCGAACTGATCAAGGCTGGCAAGCTGCGGCTCGATCAGAAGTTCGTCATGCGCCCCGAGACGTTCCACAAATGGCATGGCGTTGGCAGCACGATGTTCCTGGGCAACAACAGCAGCACAAGCGTTGCCGATCTTCTCGAAGGGATCGTCACGGTTTCGGCCAATGATGCCTGTGTCGTACTGGCCGAGGGTATTGCCGGTTCGGTTCCCGGCTTTACCGCGATGATGAATGCCGAAGCGAAAAAGATCGGCATGCGCGACAGCCACTACAACACGCCCAACGGATGGATGGATCAGGGGGAGACTTATGTCTCCGCCGCCGATCTGGTCGCGCTTTCGACCGCCCTGATCACGCGCCATCCCGATCTCTACAAGCGGTTCTACGGCCACGATCACGCGACGTTCAACGGCATCGCGCAGGAAAACCACAATCCGCTCTATGGCCACACGCCCGGCGCCGATGGCGTGAAGACCGGCTTCACGGGCGAGGCGGGCTATGGCTTCGTCGGGTCGGTGGAACGCGGCGGACGACGGGTCATCATGGTCGTTGCCGGCTATGGCCGTCCCAACGATCGCGCGGACCAGTCGCGGACATTCGTCGAATGGGCCTTTTCGGCATGGGATTCCCGCCCGATCCTGACCGCCGGAGCCAAAGTCGGTCAGGCGGTGGTGCAAGGGGGGAGTACGCGGCAGGTCGGTCTGGTGACGCCGCGGGCCTATGCCCTGGCCGTTCCGCATGGCGAGGCTCCGCGCTACACCCTGTCGATCCGATACAAGGCGCCGTTGACCGCCCCGATCGTCAAAGGGCAGGAAGTCGCCAGCCTGATCGTGCGCGCACCCGGCCAGCCGATCGAGCGCCTGCCGCTTGTCACCGCCGATGGTGTCGCAGCGGGTGGTGCGATGGACCGTTTGCGCGATGGTTTCCTTGCCATGACCGGCCGCGGGCTGCACCCGTGAGTGCCGGACGTTTCATCGCTCTGGAAGGCGGGGAAGGAGTCGGAAAATCGACCCAGCTCCGCCTGCTGGCGCAAGCCTTGCAGGCCGATGGCCATGTCGTCGTCACCACGCGCGAACCGGGCGGCACCCCAGGCGCCGAAGCCATTCGCGCCATGGTGCTCGCCAACGAGGGCGAAGGATGGGGACCGCGCGCCGAGGCACTGCTGTTTGCCGCAGCCCGCGCCGACCATGTGGATCGCCTGATCCGACCCGCGCTCGAACGCGGGGAATGGGTCCTGACCGACCGCTATCTCGATTCGAGCCGCGCCTATCAGGGCGGCGGTAGCGGGTTGAGCGACGACGACATTCTTGCCCTTCACAGGATCGGCAGCGAAGGACTGCTGCCCGATCGGACGATCCTGCTGACGCTCGATCCCGAAGAAACCGCACGTCGCCTGACCTTGCGCGATGAAGGCCGGGCGGACCGCATCGGCGGGCGCGACGCGGCCTACCATGCCCGCGTTGCGGCAGCCTTCCGTCGTTTTGCCGAGGCTGAACCGCATCGCTTCACGCTGGTTGACGCTTCGGGAACGCCCGAAAGCGTCCATGCACGGATCCTCTCTGCCGTGAGCGGGCTGTGAGCGGACTTCCCGTCGATCTGCCCGAAGACCTTATCGGCCACGAGGCGGTCTGGCGCGAATGGCGTACGGCGCGGGCCGGGCACCGCATGCATCATGCCTGGCTGCTTGCCGGCCGCGAAGGCGTGGGCAAGGCCGGGTTCGCCCGGGCCGCCGCCGTCGATCTGGTTGCCGAGCCGGGAATTCCGCAACCGCCACCCGAACATCATCCCGACATCCATTGGCTCCGTCCGCTTCCCGCCAATGACGATGAAGCGAAAAAGCGCGACGACGGGCGCCCCTATCTGACCAAGCGCAACATCAGCGTCGATCAGGTGCGCGAGATGCAAAAGCGTCTCGTCACGCGCCCCACGCTCGGATCGCGCCGGGCCGTGATCATCGATGCGGCCGACCTGCTCGAAAAGGCATCGGTCAATGCCCTGCTCAAAAGCCTGGAAGAGCCGCCGCAGGGAACCTTCTTCCTGCTGGTGGTGCATCAACCCGGACGGCTCTTGCCGACAGTGCGTTCGCGGTGTCAGGTCTTGCGCTTCCGTCCGCTCGAACCCGATGAAATGGGCCATGCACTCGATCGCCTTGCGCCCGAACTCGATGCCCTGACGCGGGAAGCGGCGATTGCCGTTGCGGCCGGGGCGCCCGGAGCCGCACTCTCGTTCGCGGCGCAGGAACTGGGCCCTGCATGGCAGATCATGCGCAAGATCGTCGCCCATGGAGATCACGACTTGTCCTTGCGTGCGCAGCTTTCTGCCGCCATCGGTCAGCGTCCCGACCGCGAACGACAAGTGGCCGCGCTCAATACCGCGCGCATGGTCGTTGCCAATGCCTTGCACGATGCTGACGATGCCACGCGCCTGCGCTTGGTCGATGCACACGGGCGGCTCGTTGCCCTTGCGCGAGAGGCACCGACCTACAACTACGATCCCGGACTGCTCATGCTGGAAATCGGTGCCTTGCTGGCAGGCGTGGGGCGCACTAGGGAAGGGATCAACTGATTGAATCCCTCGCCAAAGGAAGCGAACGTCCCGATGGGCGAACCCTATTACATCACGACCGCGATTTCCTACCCCAACGGCAAGCCGCACATCGGCCACGCATATGAAGCGATTGCCGCCGACGTCATCGTCCGCTTCATGCGGGCGATGGGGCGCGACGCCCGGCTTCAGACCGGGACGGATGAGCATGGCCTCAAAATGGCGCAGAAAGCGCGCGACCTCGGACTGACGGCGAAAGAGCTGGCCGATCAGATGTCTCAGTATTTCAAGGATATGTGCGCAGCATTGAACGTCGGATATGACGTCTTCATCCGCACTACAGAAGACCGCCATCACGAGGCGTCGCAGGAATTGTGGCGTCGGATGAAGGCCAATGGCGATCTCTACCTCGATCGCTATGAAGGCTGGTACTCGATCCGCGACGAAGCCTATTACGACGAGAGCGAACTAGTCGCCGGGGAAGGGGGGCAGAAGCTCTCGCCTCAGGGAACGCCGGTGGAATGGACCGTCGAGGAAAGCTGGTTCTTCCGTCTCTCGGCCTATGGCGACAAGCTCCTGACGCTTTACAACGAGAATCCCGAATTCATCCGGCCCGAAAGCCGTCGGAATGAAATCATGCGCTTTGTCGAAGGCGGCCTGCGCGACCTCTCGGTTTCGCGCACCAGCTTCGACTGGGGGATCAAGGTTCCCGTGCATGGCGAGGGCGAAACCTCGGACGATCACGTCATGTACGTGTGGGTCGACGCGCTGACCAACTACCTGACCGGTCTGGGCTGGCCCGAGGAAACGGAGGAATTCCGCAAGTTCTGGCCCGCCAACCTGCATCTGATCGGCAAGGACATCATCCGTTTCCACACGGTCTACTGGCCGGCATTCCTGATGAGCGCGGGCCTTCCGGTTCCCCGTCAGGTGTTCGGTCACGGCTTCCTGCTCAATCGCGGGCAAAAGGAATCGAAGTCGCTCGGCAACGTCACCGATCCGCTCGATCTGGCGGCGCGGTTCGGGGTCGATCCGCTGCGCTATTTCTTCCTGCGCGAAGTCGTGTTCGGGCAGGACGGATCCTATTCGCCCGAGGCCATCGCCACCCGTTGCAACGCCGAGCTCGCCAACAGCTACGGCAATCTCGTGCAGCGCACGCTGTCGATGATTTTCAAGAACTGCGGCGGCGAACTCGCGACGTTTTCCAGCACCGAAGCGGACGAAGCGCTGCTTGCCACGGTGGCCGCAGCCACGCGTGAGGATCTGCCGCGCGAATTCGAAGCGCTGAACTTCTCGGCGGGGCTCGAAGCTTGGATGCGAGCCGTCTTCGCCTGCAACGCCTATGTCGATGAGCAGGCCCCCTGGGCCCTGCGCAAGACCGATCCCGAACGGATGCGCGCGGTGCTCTATACCCTGTTCATGGCGATCCGCGACCTCACCATCGCGATCCAGCCGGTTGTCCCGGCAACAGCCGCGAAAGTTCTCGATCAGCTCGGCGTCCCCGAAGATCAGCGAGGGATTGCCGACCTGCCGCGCGCCGACTGGTACATGGCCCGCGTCGCGACCGGAGAGCGTCTTGCCGCTCCGGTTCCGGCGTTCCCCCGCATCGAACTCGAAAGCGCGGAGAGCGAGGGCAGTGCGGCCTGATGCTGATCGATTCGCACTGTCACCTCAATTACAAGGGCCTGATCGAGCGGCAGGGGGAAATCCTTGCCCGTGCACGTGAAACGGGAGTCCGGGGTTTCCTCAATATCTCGACGCGCCAAAGCGAGTGGGATGCGGTCATCGCGACCGCTCACCGCGAAAGCGATGTGTGGGCGAGCGTCGGCATCCATCCCCATGAAGCCGACGGCCATGCCGACATGGGTGCTGCCGTCCTGCGCACGGCGACGGAAGATCCCCGGGTGATCGCGATCGGGGAAACCGGTCTCGATTACTATTACGATCATTCCGACCGAGAGGTCCAAAAGGCGTTGTTCCGGACCCACATCGGCGTTGCGCGCGAGACGGGCCTTCCTCTGGTCATTCACACGCGCGAAGCAGAGGACGACACGCTCGAAATCCTGCGGGACGAGATGGAGAAGGGGGGCTTTCCCGCGCTGATCCACTGCTTCACTGCGTCGGCGGGCTTCGGGCGTTCGGTTCTCGATCTGGGACTGACGATTTCCCTGTCGGGGATCGTGACGTTCAAGAATGCCCAGGACTTGCAGGCGTTCGCGACGGAAATTCCCGATGATCGCCTGCTGGTCGAGACCGACGCCCCGTTTCTGGCGCCGATCCCCCATCGGGGCCAGACCTGCGAGCCGGCATTTGTTGCCGACACACTCGCTTTCGTGGCGAAACTGCGCGGCACGACACCTGATGCCCTGGCGGAAAGCACCGGCGCCAATTTCCACGCTCTGTTCGGAAAGGCCGGGTTGTGAAGCTCATCATGCTGGGGTCGGGCACGTCGACCGGCGTGCCGCGTATCGGCAATGACTGGGGCGCCTGCGATCCGGCCGAACCGCGCAACCGCCGCACTCGCGTCGCGATCGTGGTGGAAGGCGATGACGGATCACGCCTTCTGGTCGATACGCCGCCCGATCTGCGCCAGCAATTGCTGGCGACAAGCGTGGATCGCATCGACGGCGTGTTCTGGACTCACGATCACGCCGATCACACGCACGGGATCGACGATCTGCGGCCGCTGCGCATGGGGAGGGGGGCCCCTCTTCCCGGTTATGCCGCAGACGAGACCGTTCGCCGCCTTCGCATGCGCTTCGGTTATGTCTTTGCCGGGCAGCATGGCTATCCCACCATCTGCTCGCTCGACAATCTCGACCGCGTCCGCATGGTTGCCGGGATCGGGGTCAGCCATTGCCAGATGGCGCACGGCCCCGCGCAATCGACCGCTTTCCGCTTTGACCAGGGCGGAAAATCAATCGGTTACGCAACAGACTTCAGCGAAATCAATGCAGATATGGTCGCCTTGTTCGACCGCGTCGACGTGCTCGTCGTCGATGCCTTGCGGCGCCAGGCACACCCGACCCATGCGAACCTTGCCATGGCGCTTGAACTCGCGAATGCCGCGCGGGTCGGCCACGCCGTTCTGACGCACCTCGATAAATCCATGGATTACCGTAGCTTGTGCGACGAACTGCCGCCGCATGTCGAACCTGGCTACGATGGGTTGGAACGCATCCTGTGACCGGATTCCATTCTCCGGCTGGTCTCAGCACCGATGACTGGGTGCGCGTGATCGCGATTTCCATGGCGCTGACACTGGTTGTCGGCGGTCTGGTCACACGGGCTTCGCGCATCCCGCGCGGCGCCTGGCTGCCGCTGTTGTGGATGGCCTTGACCTGGGCGGGAATCATCGCCGCCGCAGCCTTGGCATTCAGCCATTTCCGACCGAACGGCTGATCGGTTCAATATGGCTGAATGCCTCGATCAAAAGGGGACATTCAGCTCTCCCTGAGCCCGTTATTTAACATAATAATTATTATCAATCCAGCCTGTGTGGCCAACCTGTGTGGAGCGAATTGCCCCGTTCCGGTCAGCCAGCCGGGATCGTTCACGCCATCCGACGCAGCAGGCCGATGGGTTTGACGAACGTGTGCAAGATCACGCCGCCCAGATGCAGTCCGACCAGGCTGACCAGCGCAGCACATCCAATCCGGTGCACCATGAAGAAAAAGTCTGTTGCCGCGCCTTTGGCAAACGGCGTCGGCACCCAGGCGAAGCCAAAGAACCAGTATCCGTCCGGAACCATCAGATAGCCGCTCGCCAGCACGGCAAAGATCGCGGCATAGATCACGGTCTGGATCATGCGCGCGGCATGGACCTGTCCCACGCTCAAGCCCTGTGGTGGCGCCGGTTCGGGGCGAACGATTCTCCACCAGACCCGGAACGGAAACAGCAGGATCAACACACTCGCGAGCGACATGTTGAGATGCGACAGGCCGGTATGAATGCGGCCCGGCGGAATGAAATGGAGCGCGTAGCCGACTGCCGAGGCATAGAGAATTCCCGCCGCAAAGACCCAGTGCAGGATCTTGGTGCGGACATCGTATTCCGCGACTTCAGTTGCGAGCTTGCGCTTCGTGCGTCCCATGGCCCCATTCCTATCCTTCCGCACGAATGGATTGAACGCCTTATTTGGCGCCATTTTTCACAATCGAAGGGCTTGTCATGGCCCCGCTCCGTGCGCGAAGGAACTTCTCTGCCCCTCGTTATTCAAGAGTTCCGTGATGCCAGTCCCCTCCACCACCTCCCTTGCCCGCCTGCTCGAAATCATGGCGCGCCTGCGCGATCCCGATCAGGGTTGCGAATGGGATCTGGCGCAGGATTTCGCGTCGATCGCGCCCTATACTCTTGAGGAAGCGTATGAAGTGGCCGATGCCATTGCGCGGGTGGACATGCCCGCCTTGCGCGAGGAACTGGGCGACCTCCTGCTCCAGGTCGTGTTTCACAGTCGCATGGCCGAAGAGGCAGGCCATTTCGCGTTTGCCGATGTCGCGACGGCGATCGCGGACAAGATGGAAAGCCGTCATCCCCACATCTTCGGCGACACCGATCAGGCCGGGCAATCGCGCGAGGAACGCTGGGAAAATGCCAAGGCAGCCGAGCGCGCGGCGAAAGGCGCCACCAGCGCGCTCGACGGCGTGGCCCTTGCCCTGCCCGCATTGATGCGCGCGGAAAAGCTGCAAAAGCGCGCGGCCCGCGTCGGCTTCGACTGGCCCGATCCCAGTGGTCCTGCCGCCAAAGTGGTCGAGGAAACTGCCGAACTTGCCGAAGCGACCGATGACGCACACCGCTTTGAGGAAGCGGGCGATTTCCTCTTTGCTGCCGCCAATCTCGTCCGTGCCTATGGCATCGATCCCGAAGAGGCCCTGCGTCACGCCAACGCGAAATTCGAACGCAGGTTTCGCGGTATGGAAGCCTTGGCCGGAGGCAGTCTCGCAGGTCTCGATCTCGAAGCGCAGGAAGCGCTGTGGCAGGATGTGAAAGCCTTGGAACGAAAAGCCAAGGAAACGTAAGCGACTAACGGGCGAACTTCCCCGAACACTCGAACCGTCAAAGTCTGGCGAAACGTCCGAGTTCGCGCGGAGTCAGCCGGACGCGGATGCGGGACGCAGGCAACCCTTCGGCATCCTCGATCTCGTGCTCCGACAGGATTTCTCCGTGGGCGTGGAGCCAGGCGAGTTTCTGCCCCTCTGCCATCGGCACGGTGATCTCCAACGTCTGGGCGCCGCCGGTCAACATCGTTCCGAGCCGTTCGACCAGAGCATCAACGCCCTCGCCGGTTGCAGCCGAAATCGGGACCACAGGACGATCGGGAACACCGTGGGTGATCAGATCCTCGCGCAAGGCGCGTTCGTCCGGTGCCAGCAGATCGATCTTGTTCCAGGCCTCGACAATCGGGATGCTCGTTCCTTCCTCGCCGATCACGCCAAGATCGGTCAGGATGTCTTCGACTTCGCGCTTTTGCTGGGCGCTCGCCGGATTGGCGACGTCACGGACATGGACGATGACGTCAGCCGCCGTCACTTCTTCGAGAGTTGCACGAAAGGCCGCAACGAGCTGCGTCGGCAGGTCGGAAATAAAGCCGACGGTGTCCGACAGGATCGCCTTGTCGACGCCGGGCAAACGGATCGCGCGCATCGTCGGATCAAGCGTTGCGAAGAGCAGATCCTCGGCCATGACTGTTGCCCCGGTCAACCGGTTGAACAAGGTCGATTTTCCGGCATTGGTATAGCCGACCAGCGCGATGATCGGCCAGGGTGCACGCTGCCGCCGCTCGCGGTGAAGGCCGCGCGTACGACGCACTTGCTCCAGTTCACGGCGGATACGCGCCATGCGGCCGCGAATAAGACGCCGGTCCGCTTCGATCTGGGTTTCACCGGGACCGCCGAGAAAGCCGAAGCCGCCGCGTTGGCGTTCAAGGTGAGTCCACGAACGCACCAGACGGCCTGCCTGATAATCGAGATGCGCCAGTTCGACCTGCAAACGCCCTTCGGCGGTCGCGGCGCGTTCACCGAAGATTTCAAGGATGAGACCGGTTCGGTCGATCACCTTGCGCTTCAGGCGATCTTCGAGATTGCGCTGCTGAATGGCCGAGAGCGCGCCATCGACGATCACCAGTTCGGCGTCGGATTGCTCGCAGGCAACGGCAATCTTGTCGACTTGCCCTTCGCCGAAAAGCGTCGCGGGACGCACGGCACGTATCGGCAGAATGAAAGCATCGACAACGACGATACCGATGGCACGGGCCAGGCCCTGCCCTTCGTCAAGGCGCGCCTCGGCATCGACACCAAGGCCACCTCGTTGACGCAAGTCGGGAAGCACGACGAGCGCTTTCGCGCCGTGCGTCACTTCCCCCTTGAGATCATCGGGATTGCGCCCGAATTCGAACCCGCTCATTCCGACGGGCTTAGCACAAGATCATGAATGGGAGCAGTCCGATCAGGCCGCTTCGCCGTCCCAGTCGCCCGAAAGGTCGACATGCCCGGCAGGCTGAATGGTCGAAACGGCATGCTTGTAGGCAAGCTGCACATAGCCTTCGCGTTCGAGCAGCATGCAGAACAGGTCATAGGCCGCAACCTTGCCCTGAAGCATGACGCCGTTGACGAGGAACATGGTGACCTGCACGCCAGCATCGCGAACGCTCGACAGGAACACTTCCTGAAGCAGACGCTTCTTCGTGCTTTCGTCGCCCGAAGTCTGGAAATGGGCAACCGAGAGCTGCTGCCCCGGCATGATCGTGCTGATCGCGTGCTTGTAGACAAGCTGCGACTGGCCGTCGCGGCGCAGCAGGATCGAGAAATTGTCGAACCAGGTAACGATTCCCTGCAGCTTGACGCCCTTCACCAGGAACATGGTGACGGGAATCTTGTTCTTGCGCAGATGGTTGAGGAACACGTCCTGGAGATTTTGGCCCTTGCCGCCGCTCGTGGGTGCGGGCGCCGGGGCAGCAGATTCCTCTACAAGCTCGGGCTTCGGGGCGCGGGGACGAGCGGAAAGCGTTCGACCGGTCATTTGCAGTGACTCCTTGGTATTGGCTTGGCTCCTTCTTGGGTGGAGCCTTCGCGATCTGGCCGACGGCAAAAGGCTAAGGGAGACCTTCCGTCCGACGAACCGTTATCGAGGCGCGTTATAACGACGACCGGGGGGCGGCGTAAACCGCGAACTTGGTCGCAATGCAACCTTTCCCGAAAAAGGCGTCTCCATTCCGGGAAAGGCGCTTACTCGGTGTCTTCTTCCTCGTCTTCGCGCCGGTCGGCCATGCCGAGCAACTTGAGCTTGCGGTGAAGAGCCGAGCGCTCCATGCCGATAAAGCTCGCGGTCTTGGAAATGTTGCCGGAAAAGCGACGAATCTGTACGCGCAGGTATTCGCGCTCGAAACTCTCGCGCGCCTCGCGCAAGGGCACGCCCATCAGCGAAGTCGAACCCGCATCGCCAACCAGAGGCGTGCTCAGGATTTCGGCCGGAAGCATGTCGGCCTCGATCCGTGCGAGACGTCCGCGGGGCGCGAGAATCATCGTCCGTTCGACGACATTGCGCAACTGCCGGACGTTGCCGGGCCAGTCATAGCTTTGCAGTGCGGCCATCGCCTCGGGTGCGACGCTGGGCGCAGCCAGCCCCTGCTCGCTCGCGAAACGGGCAAAGAAATGGTCGATCAGCGAGGGAATGTCATCGCGGCGCTCGGCAAGCGAGGGGATCATCACCGGCACGACATTGAGGCGGTAGAACAAGTCCTCGCGGAAACGCCGCTCGGCGATTTCCCGCTCCAACGGACGCGATGTCGAGGAAACCACCCGGACATCCACGCGAATCTGGCGATGCCCGCCGACCCGCACGAAGGCCTGTTCGGTCAGGACGCGCAGGATACGGGCCTGGCTCGAAGCCGGCATATCGGCCACTTCGTCGAGGAACAGCGTACCGCCATCGGCCATTTCGAGCAGCCCGGCGCGCACCAGCTTGCCATCCGCTTCCTCGCCGAAAAGCTCCTGTTCGAAGCGTTCCGGAGTGATCCGCGCGGCGCTGACGGTGACGAAGGCGTGGTCGGCCCGCGAACTCCAGCTGTGCAGGAGCCGTGCGGCGACTTCCTTGCCCGAACCGGCCGGACCCGTGATGAGAACCCGGCTGCCGGTATGACCAACCCGCTTGAGCGTCGCGCGAACCGCGTTGATCGCGGGGCTGTTGCCGGTAAATTCGTCGGCCGTTGCAAAATCGCGGCGCAAGCGGGCGTTCTCGCGGCGCAGCTTTTCGGTTTCGGTCGCCCGCTCCACCAGCAGCAGCAAACGCTCTGCCTCGAACGGCTTCTCGATGAAATCCATCGCCCCCCGGCTGATCGCCGAGACCGCCGTGTCGATATTGCCGTGACCGGAAAAGATCACCACCGGCAGTTCGGGCTCGCGCTTTTTGATCTCGTCGAGCACTTCGAGCCCGTCCATCGGGCTCCCGTGCAGCCAGACGTCGAGCAGGACGAGACTGGGACGGCGTTCGTCGATCGCGGCCAGCGCGGACGTGCTGTCACCTGCGACGCGGCAGTCATAACCTTCGTCACTGAGCACGCCAGCCACCAGTTCGCGGATGTCGCGTTCATCATCGACGATCAGGATATCAAGAGCCATATCGGTAGTCCTGTGGGGGGCTTATTATGATAATTCAGTTTGTTGCAGGAACATTCGCGGCGCCGGTCCGGGGCGGATCGCCACCCTCGTTCCGGCTTTCCGCCAAGGGTTCGCGAGCAAAGCGCATGGTCACGCGCGTCCCGCCGCCCGGTGCCGGGGCAAAGGCCATCTCGCCGCCATGCTCTTCAACAATCTTGTTGACGATGGCGAGACCAAGACCGGTGCCCTTCTCCCGGGTCGTGACATAAGGTTCGAGGATGCGGTCCCGCTCGGCCGGAAGGCCGATGCCGTTGTCGACGACATTGATCACGACCGCGTCCGGCCCGCCTTCGAGAGTGACGGCAATGCGTCCCTTGTAATCGACGTCCTCGTTCTTCATCCGCTGTTCGATGGCCTCAATCGCGTTTTTCAACACGTTGGTCATCGCCTGCCCGAACTGGTGGCGGTCGGCCTCGATCGGTTCTGACGTCGCGCCGGTATAGCTGAAATCGATGTCGTTGCGCGCCACTTCTTGAAGGAAAATGGCCTGGCGCACGAGTTCAGCGGCGTCCTCGGGCCGGAAAACCGGCTTGGGCAGGCGCGCGAAGGACGAGAATTCGTCGACCATCTTCCGCAAGTCGCCGACCTGCCGGATGATCGTTGCGGTCAGTTCCTCAAACAGTTCGGGATCGGTCTCGATCTGGCGACGGTAGCGGCGCTTGAGCCGCTCGGTCGCCAGCTGGATCGGGGTCAGCGGGTTCTTGATCTCGTGCGCGATGCGGCGTGCGACGTCCGACCATGCCGCGCGGCGCTGGTCGATCAACTGGCGCGTGATGTCCTCAAACGTGACCACGTGCCCGTTGCCGTCGGCAACGACCTTGACCGCCAATGTCAGCAAGTCGCCACCCTTGGCATAGTGAATGAGCCCGCTCGACTGCCCGCTGGCGACGAGTTGTCCGAACTGCGGCGCGACATTCGCCAGACGGGCGCCGAGCAGTTTCCCTTCCCCATTGCCGCCGTCCCCCAACAGCTTCTGGGCGGAGCTATTGATCAGGAGAATGACGCCTTCCCGGTCGATCGACACGATCCCGGCGGTAATCGCCTCGATCACCGCCTCGATAAAGGCGCGGCGCACGTCGAGCTGCGCATTGGCATTCACGAGTGCGCGGGTCTGGGCTTCCAACTGCGCGGTCATGCGGTTGAATGCGCGAGCCAGGAGGCCAATCTCGTCCGCGCTGCGTCCCGACGCCACTCGCATTTCGAAATTGCCGCTGCCGACCTTGCGCGCGGCAAGGACCAGTTCGACAAGCGGCGCGACCTGTCGATCAGCAAAGCGCAAGGCGACCCAGACCGCCAGCAGGACCAGCGCGAGCGACAGGCCGAACAGTGCCAGATTGAACCGCACCTGCAAGGCGCGCGCTCGCCGGGTCAACATGTCGTAGGCGGCCAGAACCGATTCCGCGCGCTTTGACTGATTATAGGCGAACTGGTCGGAATTGCGCGCGACATAGAGGTAAATGCCGTGCTCGCGATCGATCGGCGTGACCGCCTCGATCTTCTCGGCAGAGGCGTTGACGACCACGGATTCGCCCCGGTCGATCCGCTGCAATTCCTGAGGCGTCACCCGTTGCCGGGAATCGTTCCGGTTCGGATCGACGATGGCCGCCGTGTGGATCGAACCGTCTTCGCCCCGTTCCAGAATCGCCGATTCGTCGAGCTTTCGACTGATGACCTGCCACGAATAGCCTTCACCGAACTCCTGGCTGGTGATCGCTGCCTGCAACAGATAGCTGCGGATGTCGCCCGCCATGGCGATGCTTTCCTTGCCGACGTCCCGCAATTTGTCGGCATAGTAGCCCTTGGCGAGACTGTTGGCGTTTTCGAGCATCCCGCGCGAATTGTCGGAAAACCAGAATTCGACGCCCGACTGGAACAGCAGCGAGGCAAAAATCGCGACAAGCAAGGTGGGAACCGCCGCGATCAGCGAAAACAGCCACACCAGACGGACGTGCAGGCGCCCATTGCTGCCAAGCACAGTTGCCGCCGCGCGCCGCAAGGCAACGCGTCGCCCCGCCAGAACGATGAGCGAAATTGCGGGAACCAGCGTCCCGATCAGGAGCGTGGTCGTCAGGCGCGCAGGGAAGAGCTGGTTTCCGGCCGGATGTTCGACGCTCAGCTTGTACCAGCTGAGCGTGAGCATCAGTCCGAATGCAAGCGCCGAAGCCAATTCGAGCAAGGGGAAGACATTGGCCCGGCGCAAGCCGACAAGCATCCGCCGCCACCAACGGGGCAGCCGGCGAGCCTTCACCGGCACCATTCCAGCGCGACGCTCAGTCATAGTTGCCTGCAAACAACACCCCTGTTGCGGGATTGCAAGTTAATTCGCGCCCACCCTCCCCGATGGTCGAACGGAACCGGGACAGTCAGGCGCGAACGGCAACGTCTTCGGGATGAATTCCAAGGTCGGACAGACGCTTGCGCAACGTGTTGCGATTGATCCCGAGGATCTGCGCGGCGCGGAGTTGATTGCCGCCGGTTTCGGCAAGGACATGCAGGAACAACGGACGTTCGAACGCGGCAAGCGCATCGTCATAAAGCCGCCCCGATGCCGGGCGGTTTTCGACAAGCCATTGCTCCAGCGCCCCGGCAAGATCGCCGGGAGGACTGACCGATTCGGTCTGGCGGATCACCGCCCCCGGTTCGGTTGCCAGCAAGGGCTCGATCGCCGCCGCATCGACCACTTCATCGCGCGCCAGCAAAGCAAGGCGATAGATGAAATTGCGCAACTCGCGGACATTGCCGCGCCAGGGCTGCCGGGCAAGCAAGGCTGCGCCTGCCGGGGAAAGCTGGCGCCGGGGCAGGCCCTCGCTTGCTGCGCAGGCAAAGAAATGCCGGGCGAGCGCCTCGATGTCCGTCGCCCGCTCGCGTAGCGGCGGCAGTTCGATCGGCACGACCGCGAGACGGTAATAGAGGTCCTCGCGAAACTGCCCGGCCTCGATCATCGGCAGAAGATCGCGATTGGTCGCCGCGATGATCCGGCAATCGAGACGGATCTCCTCGGCACCGCCGACGCGGCGGATCCGGCCCGATTGCAAAGCGCGCAGCAGACGGGTCTGCGCCTGCATCGGCATGTCGCCGATTTCGTCGAGGAAAAGCGTTCCGCCGGCGGCCTGTTCGAACTTGCCCGCCGTTCGCGCGATCGCGCCGGTGAAAGCGCCCTTTTCGTGCCCGAACAATTCGCTTTCGATCAACTCGTGCGGGATCGCCGCCGTGTTGACGGCGATGAACGGGCCGCTGCCGCGATTGCCGAGCTGATGGATGGCTTCGGCGACAAGTTCCTTGCCGGTCCCCGATTCCCCGAGGATCAGGACGGTCAAGTCATTGCGCAGGACCCGCGTGATCATCCGGTAGACCGCCTGCATCGCCGGACTGCGCCCGACCAGCGGCAACCCTTGGGGCAAATCATCGGGCTGGTCATCGCGTTCGGCAAGCGCGGCATGACTGATCCCCTGACGCACCGCGACGACCAGTTCATCAAGGTCAAAGGGCTTGGGGAAATATTCAAAAGCGCCCGTGTCGCTGGCACGAACGGCAGTATCGAGCGTGTTCTGCGCCGACAGGATGATGACCGGCATGTTCGGAAATCTTTCCCGAACGCGCGGCAGGCTGTCGATCCCGTCACCATCGGTCAGGACGACATCGGTCAGCATGAGGTTGTAGGGCTTGGCCGCGAGCAGGCAGTCACGCCCGACGATCGAATCGCAGCGATCGACGTCGAACCCCTCCGCTTCGAGCGCAGCGATGATCACGTGCGCGATCGAGGCATCGTCCTCGACCAGCAGGATCGCGTTCTTCATCCTTGTGCGTCCCCCGTCACACCTGCTCCGTTGAGCATCGCATTGCGTTCCGGCACGGATCCCGCGACGGGTAGATGCAGGCGGAAATGCGTCCATCCCCGGTTCTCGTCCCGGTCATGGGTGACCCGACCGTTCATTTCCCGCACCAGTTTCTGCACCAGCGCCAACCCCAAGCCCTGCCCGCTTTTCTTGCTGGTCACGAACGGTTCGAACAGGTGATCGCGCAAAGCCGGTTCCACCCCCTTGCCGTTGTCGCTGACGCGCAGCTCGATCGGCAGGCGCAGAGGCTTGCCGCCCGGTCCGGTATGGACCTGAATTCCGCTGGCAAAGCGGGTACGCACAGCAATTCTGGGGACCTCTGCCCCCGCGCAAGCATCGCGCGCATTCGACATCAGGTTGAGCAGGACCTGCACCAGCGCATCGGGATTGGCCATGATCGGCGGCAGCGAGGGGTCGAATTCCTCCTCGACAACGAAACGCCCCGATTGCCCGGCCGCCAGGATCGCCTGCGCATGACGCACCGCCTCGTGCAGGTTGCATTCGACCGCCGGTTCCTGACTGCGACGGCTGAGCGACTGCATCTGGTCTATGAGCTTGGCGATACGATCGACTTCCGTCGTGATCAGGCCGGTCAGCGCCCGATCCTTTTCGCCGATCCTGCGGTCGAGCAACTGCGCCGCGCCGCGAATCCCGGCAAGCGGGTTCTTGATTTCATGGGCCAGAACGGCCGGAGCCCTCAGTGCTGGTCCGTCAGAATCGTCGACACCAGCCCCACCGCCCCGGGTCAGTGCCTCGACCCCGACCGGTTCCTGCAACACCAGCATTTGCCAGCCCGGATAGTGGGCGACCGGAGCCGTGATGACGTCAAGCCTGCGTGGGGGCTGATCGTGCATGCGAACGCCCACGTCGCGGGCAAAGAGATTGGCCTCCCGCCCGCCGATGCGCTCGAGAATCAGGGGTTCGTCGAACGCGAACAGCTCACCGACCTGCCGCCCGACCAACCGCCTGGCCCCTTGTCCGGCAAGCTGTTCACCCGCCGGATTGACCGATGACACGGTAAAGTCTGGCGCCAGCACGAACATCGCCAGCGGCAAGCTGGCGACCAGACGCTTGGGATCGGGACGACCCGCGTCGCCGCGACGCCAGTCAAAGGGGTTATTCATGCCCCTTCCCCCACCGTCAGGCAGCCACCTGTCTATCACCGACCGCACTGACGCGGCCGTAGAATTCGGCGAGACTGGCGAGCACCGCGTTGTGATCGTCGATGAAATTGACGCGATTGCGGAATTCCGCCGATCCGGGCAGCCCCTTGGTATACCAGCCCAGATGCTTGCGGGCCATGTTGCCCCCGGTCATCGCGCCATAATGCGAGAGCATGTCCTGATAATGCTCGATGATGACTTCATATTGCTGGTCGAGCGCAGGATCGGCAAGCTCTTCCCCGGTGCGCAGCCAGTGCATGATCTGGCCGAGGAGCCAGGGGCGTCCGTAGGCCCCTCGCCCGATCATCACCCCGTCAGCCCCGCTCTGCTCAAGGGCCGTTGCGACGTCCGCAATCGAGCAAATGTCGCCGTTGACAATGACCGGAATGGAAACCGCGTCCTTGACCTTGCGCACGAAGCCCCAGTCGGCGCTGCCTTTGTACATCTGGTTCCGGGTGCGACCGTGGACGGTGATCATCTTCGCGCCAAGATCCTGAGCGATTCGTGCAAGTTCCGGTGCGTTGAGGCTGTCATGGCACCAGCCCATGCGCATTTTGACCGTCACCGGCACCGACACCGCCTTGACCGTTGCCTCGATCAACCGCGCGGCGAGCGGGATGTCGCGCATCAAGGCCGAACCGGCATCGCCGTTGACGACTTTGCGCACAGGGCAGCCCATGTTGATGTCGATGATGGCGGCCCCGCGATCTTCCGACAGCTTGGCCGCTTCGCCCATCTGCTCGGGCTCGCATCCGACCAACTGCATCGAGACCGGCTCTTCGGCCGGATCCCAGGCCGCTTTCTGGATCGATTGCCGGGTTTCGCGGATGGCCGCCGGGCTGGCGATCATTTCGGTGACGTTGAGGCCCGAGCCGAAACGGCGCACCATGCGACGGAACGGCAAGTCGGAGACGCCCGTCATCGGCGCCAGAACGACCGGGCAGTCGATGCTGACCGGACCGATCGCAATGGCGGAAAGGGATGGCGGATTGGGTGTCGTGCTCATTCTTGCGTCGCTTCGTGCCTAAAAAACAGGCACTGGGTTAATCAATTGCCGAGCATCCGGCAAGTTTGTAAGGGCGCGCAAACATGACCCAGAAGCCTTCCATGTCCGCGACCACGTCCACAAACGGGACGGAACCCGCCTCGTCCGGCGATAATTCGACCAGTTTGTCAGCATCTTATGCCGCAATCGTGGTGGCTGCGGGCAAAGGGTTGCGCGCCGGGGGCAGCGTGCCCAAACAATTTGCACTGTGGCGCGGCGAACCGTTGTTGCGACACAGTGTCGAGCGGCTTCTGGCCGCCGGAGCCCATCCGCTCGTCATCGCAATTCCCGCCGATTACCGCGAACTGGCCGAAACGGCCCTCGCCGGACTCGGTCCTGTCGAACTGGTTCCGGGAGGCGCCACGCGCCAGGCTTCGGTTCGGGCTGCTCTCGAACACCTTGCCCGGTGCGAAGATGTCGAGCGGGTTCTGATTCACGATGCGGCCCGCCCTGATCTGCCCCGCACGGTCATTGCCGACCTTGTCGACGCGCTAAAAACGACGCCGGGAGCGATTCCCGTGCTGCCCGTCGTCGACAGTGTCGTGCGCGGCGCGCAAGGTCTGCGTCAGGAAGCCGTTTCACGCGACGGCCTGTTTCGCGTGCAGACCCCGCAGGCTTTCCGCTTTGCCGAGATTCTCGCCGCCCACCGCGGCTGGAACAGCGAAGCGGAGGCCGGAGACGATGCCACCGTTGCCGAAGCGGCGGGACTTGCCGTGGCGCTGACCACTGGCGACGAACGTCTGCGCAAGGTGACTTTTGCCAGCGATTTCGAGGAACTAGCCATGACTTGTCGCACCGGATCGGGTTTCGATGTCCACCGCCTTGCCGAAGGGGAAGAGTTGTGGCTTTGCGGACTTAAAATCGAACATACTCATGGCCTTGCAGGGCATAGTGACGCCGACGTCGCTATTCATGCCCTGGTCGATGCCCTGCTCGGCGCCATTGCAGCCGGGGACATCGGTGACCATTTCCCGCCGTCCGATCCGCAGTGGAAGGGCGCCTCGTCCGACCGTTTCCTTGCCCATGCGGCAACGCTGGTTCGCGACAGCGGTCACGCCATCGCCAATGTCGATGTCACCATCATCTGCGAAGCGCCCAAGATCGGCCCCCACAAGCAGGCCATGCGCCAGCGTCTTGCCGAAATTCTGGGCATCGACGTGGGGCGCGTCAGCGTGAAGGCGACCACCACCGAACGCCTCGGCCTGACCGGGCGTGGCGAAGGCATCGCCGCACAGGCGGTGGCCACGGTCACGGCGGCGTGACGGTCCGCCGGGCGATTGCCGCCACGGTCACGCTGCTTTCCCTCGGCAGCGCCACCGTGGCGCAGGCACAGCAGGACGCCTGCCTGACGCAGGGCGACCTTGCGGGCATGTTCGCATTTGCCCTGCCGACCGTGATCGACTCGGCGACACAGACCTGCCGCCCGGTGCTGGCCCGCGACGGGTTCCTCGCAAGCCAGGGGACAGCCCTCGCCGACCGCTATCGCACCGGACAATCCGCAGCATGGCCCGTCGCCAAGGCCGCCGTGCTCAAAGTCGCGGCCGGACGCTCGGGCGGCGTCGAACGCTATGCGTCATTCCTGCCCGACAGCGCGTTGCAACCCTTTGCAACGGGCATGATCGGCCAGTTCATCGACACCGCCATCCATCCCGCCGATTGCGCCGAAATCGAGCAGGCCCTCCATTTCGTGGCGCCGCTGCCCCCGGAAAATGCTGCGGGCCTCATCGCCCTTGTCGTTGCTCGACTCGACCGCGCTCGCCCGGGGCACAAGCCGGGCCTGCCCTATTGCCCCGTTCCCACGACCGGCACAGTCGGAAACCGTGCGGACAGCACCAGGCGCTGATCCCTTACCCCCCGAAGGACCGATCCCATGGACTCCCTGCTTCCCTCTGATCTCGTGGCGCTCGCGGCGCGAGTGATCGTAGAGAATGCGGCGCGCGGAAAGACCGTAGCCGTCGCCGAAAGCTGCACCGGAGGTATCGTCGCCGCTGCCCTGACCGAAATTCCGGGCAGTTCGGCCGTGCTCGACCGGGGCTTCGTGACCTATTCCAACGAAGCGAAGATCGAGACGCTCGGCGTTCCCGAAGACCTGATCGATACGTTCGGTGCGGTCTCTGTCGCGGTCGCCTGGTCGATGGCCCAGGGTGCACTGGCGCACTCCAATGCAGACGTCGCGGTTGCCATCACCGGCATTGCCGGTCCCGATGGCGGCTCCGAACAAAAGCCCGTCGGCACGGTCGTCTTCGCCCGCGCGCGCCGGGGCGAAGATCCCGAAAACGTCGAAGCCGAATTGAAGCTCTTCGCCGACGCGGCTGGTCGCCGCGAAGTGCGTCGTCAGGCCGCGCTGGTTGCGCTCGAGCTGCTGCTTCCGAGCGAGGAAGTGCCTTCGGCTCCATAAAGCCGGGCCGCACGGGCCTCGAACGCGGCGACCATCTTGCGGAAGGCGCGATCGAGGTACTGTCCGGCGATCTTTTCGAAAAGCGCGCTGCGAAAGGTGAAGTCGCAGACGAAATCGATGCGGCAACCGCCGCCTTCGGCCGGCGCGAAATGCCAGCTGTTGGAAAGCGACTTCATCGGTCCGTCGAGATATTCGACCGTGATTGCGCCGGGGCGATCCTTTCGCACCCGACTGGTGAACTTTTCACGCAGGGCGTTGAAACCCACCATCATGTCCGCGATCATTTCGTGACCGTTGTCAGACTTGATCCGGGTGGCAACGACCCAAGGCAGGAATTCGCCGTAACGCTTCACGTCCGCGACGAGATCGAACATCTGCTCCGCGGACCAGGGCATATGCCGGGTCTCGGCAATGTGGGCCACGTCAACGCGCCTTTCCGGCTGCTGCCTTGGCCAGCTGCGCTTCGCGGGCGGCACGCATCTGGGCGAAATCCTCACCCGCGTGATAGCTCGAACGCGTCAGCGGGCTTGCCGCGACTTGCAGGAAGCCCTTGGCACGCGCAATCGCGCCATAGGCCGAAAATGCCTGAGGCGTCACGAATTCGGCGACCTTGGCATGCTTGGGCGTGGGTTGCAGGTACTGCCCCATGGTCAGGAAATCGATCTGGGCCGAACGCATGTCGTCCATGACCTGATGCACTTCGAGTCGCTGCTCGCCCAGGCCCAGCATGATGCCCGACTTGGTAAAGACGCGCGGATCCTGGCGCTTCACTTCCTCGAGCAGGCGCAGCGAGGCGTAATAGCGCGCACCGGGCCGGATCGTGGGATAGAGCCGGGGGACGGTCTCGAGATTGTGGTTATAGACATCGGGGCCTGCTGCCACGATCGCTTCGACAGCCGCATGCATCTTGCCGCGGAAATCGGGCGTCAGGATTTCGATGGTCGTGTTCGGCGTCTGCTCACGCAAGGCGCGGATGACCTTGACGAACTGGCTGGCGCCGCCGTCGGGCAGGTCGTCACGATCGACCGAGGTGATGACGATATGTTCGAGGCCCATTTTCGCGGCGGCTTCCGCCACGTGGCCGGGTTCCTCGAGATCGACCTTGCGCGGCATCCCGGTCTTGACGTTGCAGAACGCGCAGGCGCGGGTGCAGACGTCACCGAGGATCATCACCGTCGCGTGCTTTTTCGTCCAGCATTCGCCGATATTCGGGCACGCCGCCTCTTCGCACACGGTATTCAGCTTGAGATCGCGCATCAGCGTGCGAGTCTCGCCATAGCCCTTGCTCGTCGGCGCCTTGACCCGGATCCAGTCCGGCTTGCGCTGCCGCTCGGGCCGCTGCGCTTCATTGCTGACGATATCGCCGGTATCTTCTTCGGCGGGGGCTGGAGTGGCGCTGAGGTCGGTCATGGGGTGCAGATAGGCCTTCGGCGTCGGAAATGCCATCCCTTCCTCAATCGCAGACACGCTTGCTTATGCGTCTGGTTACCGTCATGGAGCGTCCAACTCGGCCAGAAGGAGAAAAACCATGACCGATCCCGTCTCCCCGGAACTTTCGCAGCTTCTCGAAGGCTATCACCGGTTCCGCGAACACGGCTGGACGCCCAAACTAGAACGCTGGCGCGCCCTGCAGGACAAGCAGGAACCCAAGGTGATGATCATCGCCTGTTCCGACAGCCGCGTCGATCCCGCCCAGATTTTCGACACCGATCCGGGCGAAATGTTTGTCGTCCGCAACGTTGCCGCGATGGTCCCGCCGTTCGAAACCAGCCCCGGCCACCACGGTGTCTCGGCCGCTCTCGAATTTGCGGTGCAGGTCTTGCAGGTCAAGGAAATCATCGTCCTTGGCCACGGCATGTGCGGCGGCTGCAAGGCGGCGCTGACCCAGGATCTCCACGGCACCGAACCGGGCGAAGGCGGTTTCGTCGCCGACTGGATCTCGCTGCTCGACGAAGCGCGCGGACCGGTCGCGGCCAAGTACGGCACGACGGGACGCGAGGCCGAACGCGCGATGGAACAGGCCGGCGTTCGCACCAGCCTTGCCAACCTGCGCACGTTCCCCTGCATCCAGCGCAAGGAGCAGAAGGGCACCCTGCGCTTGACCGGCGCGTTCTTCGCGATCAGCGACGGGTTCCTTCACCTCCTCAACGAGGAAACCGGGGAATTCGTGCACGTCGACTGACGGGCCCGGGCGCACCTCGGTACCAAACGAAAAAGGCGTCCCAACCGATTGGTTGGGACGCCTTTTTTCTTGATCGTCCGCTGCTGCGAAGAGCTGCCTGGCGCAGCCCTTCGCAATGACGGGATTACTTGGCCGAAGCCTTCTGCTCGGCAAAAGTCGACCAGAGCTGCGCGATCGGAACGCGCGGGCCAGTCACCTTGGCCAGCGTCGCCTTGGCGTCGGCATACTTGCCTTCGTCGATCTGCGCGATGCCAAGACGCGTCAGCACGCGATCCTTGTCAGCATCGATGCCGCCCTTGGTGAGCGCGAGCGTGAACAGTTCATCCGCCTTGGCCGCTTCGCCGTAAGCGAGATAGGCGTCGGCAGCTGCCATCGCGACCTTGCCATTGGGAGCGGCAGCCGCATCCTTGGCAAGACCGGGCAGCGAAGCCTTGTCAGGAGCGATACGCGGACGAGCCTGCGCAAGGGTGTCCTTGACGAACGTGTCTTCCGCCTTGAGCGCGCCGGTCGAGAGACCCTGTTCGGTGATGCGTACGGCTTCACCGGGGAAGCGGCGGGCGTCGATTGCCTGCAGATAGGCGACATATTCGCGTTCGACGTACTTGGGCTCGAGCTTGAGCGCACCGGACTGGTCCATCAGGCGGCTGACGTCGAGTTCTTCCTGGCTGGTGAAGCTGGTGGAGCTGTTGCGCACGAGCTGCGCGGCGCTCAACCAGTTGAGCTGGCTCGGATAGGCAGCGGCCATCGCCAGAGCCCATTCGATCGACTCGCTCGGCAGCTTGGAATTGTAGGCGATGCGGTTGGCGCGGGCGTACCATTCTTCCGGCACGGCGACATTGGCAGCCTTGCGCGCGGCGATCGCGCTCTTGAGAGCGGCGAGGCCTTCCTTGGGCTGGCCGTTCGACGCATAGGATTCGACGAGCATTTCGGGCACGACATCCTGCACCGACGGGTTGCTGGCGAGCGGGCCCAGCACCTTGATCGCGGTCGCATAGTCCTTGGCCGAATAGGCGTTCTGGCCCAGCATGGCGCTCACGAGCAGCGTCTTGTCAGCCGGGAGCTGGCCGCTGTCGAGCATGTTCTGCAGGCCCTTGTTGCCGAGCACCGCGTCATCGGCCCAGCCACCGACCATGTACTGCCACTGGCCGAAGATGATCTTGTCGAGCGGGGTCTTCACGCTGGTTTCCATCGCCGCGAGCTGCGGGATGAGGCCGGCTGCGTCCGTCTTGAATTCGGCGTCGGAAACCTTGCCCTTCTTGGCCTGAACTTCGGTCAGGGTCTTCTGGAAAGGCCCGGCAACCTTGCCGAATTCGGGCGAATTGGTCGCCTTGGGGGCGTCCTTGGCGACCGCTGCGGGCACGGCGAAAACGCCTGCGCCAAGCGAAAGCCCGAGAGCGAGTGCGGCAGCGGCGATCGAAGACCGGCCGATATGAGCGAAACTACCCCGCATTGTCCAAAATCTCCATGTTCGACCCGGGACACGCCAGGCAAGGCCATGGCTGCCATGCGCTGTCCTCTCGTCTGGTCCGTCGCTCGTGTGGCGCGCTTTTGGCCCCTTTGCAACGCCTTCGAGGTAACGGCCGCGCACTGAACCGCAATTGAATGCAATTTCGTGGCCGAGCATTCGCGCAAGGGAACCCAAGATGTGGAAAACGCCCCATCGGCAGGCGCTCCGGCTGGCCTTCCCCCGGTCTTGCGGCTAGGGCCTGAGGATTAAGAGTCTGTCCGGGATTGAACCGCAAGGCCCATCCCCGGTCATGCATCGAGCCAACAACGCCGCAACCCCCTGCGCGCGTGCAAGACAGTATCAAAGGCGCCATCCGTGAGCGACGACATCACCACGATCGATCCCCCTGCCCCCTCCGGCGAGCCGGAATTCCAGCGGATCGACATCGTCGATGAAATGAAGTCCAGCTATCTCGATTACGCGATGAGCGTGATCGTGAGCCGCGCCTTGCCCGACGTGCGCGACGGGTTGAAGCCGGTGCACCGGCGCATCTTGTGGACCAGCCACGAGAACGGCTTCACCGCGGGCAAGCCCTATCGCAAGTCGGCGCGTATTGTCGGTGACGCCATGGGTAAATATCACCCGCACGGCGACGCAGCGATCTACGATGCCCTTGCGCGCATGACACAGGACTGGTCGATGCGCCTGCCGCTGATCGACGGTCAGGGCAACTTCGGCTCGATGGACCCCGATCCGCCGGCCTCCATGCGTTACACCGAAGCGCGCCTCGCCAAGGTCGCCGATGCACTGCTCGCCGACATCGAGAAGGACACGGTCGACTTCCAGCCCAACTACGACGGGGCCGAACAGGAACCGCAGGTTCTGCCCGCGCGCTTCCCCAACCTGCTCGTCAATGGTGCGGGCGGGATTGCGGTCGGCATGGCGACCAACATTCCGCCACATAATCTGGGCGAAGTGATCGACGGCTGTCTTGCCTACATGGACAACCCGATGATCGAGCTCGAAGAGCTCATCCGCATCATTCCGGGTCCCGATTTCCCGACCGCGCCCCTTATTCTGGGGACTGCCGGTGCGCGCAAGGCCTATACCGAAGGGCGTGGCTCGATCATCATGCGTGCCCGCCACACGGTGGAAGAAGGCCGTCGTGGCGACAGTCGCCGCTCGATCGTCCTGACCTCGATCCCCTATCAGGTCGGCAAGTCGAACCTTGTCGAAAAGATTGCCGAAGCCGCCAAGGACAAGCGGATCGAAGGCATTTCGGACATTCGCGACGAATCCAACCGCGAAGGCGTGCGCGTGGTCATCGACCTCAAGCGTGACGCGACGCCCGACGTCGTCCTCAACCAGTTGTGGCGCAACACGCCCGCCCAATCCAATTTCCCGGCCAACATGCTGGCCATTCGCGGCGGCCGCCCCGAACTGCTCGGTCTCAAGGACATCATCGAGTCGTTCGTCCGTTTCCGCGAGGAAGTGATCACGCGGCGGACCAAGTTCGAATTGATGAAGGCGCGCGACCGGGCGCATATCTTGCTCGGCCTCGTCATCGCCGTCACCAATCTCGACGAAGTGGTGAAGATCATTCGCGGATCAGCCAATCCGGCGCTTGCGCGGGAACGGTTGCTCGCCCGCGAATGGCCGATCGGGGAAATCGCGCCCTATATCCGCCTTGTCGAGGCGATCGAGGACGACGCACTCACTGGTACGGAAACCTATCGCCTGTCGGAAATCCAGGTCCGCGCGATCCTCGACTTGCGCCTGCACCGCCTGACCGCGCTTGGCCGTGACGAAATCGGCGAAGAGCTGGAAGGTCTGGCCAAGGCGATTGCCGAATTTCTGTCGATCCTGGCCGATCGCGTGAAGCTTTATGGCGTCATGCGCGAGGAACTGATCGCGGTGAAGGCCGCCTATGCGACCCCGCGCCTTTCCGAAATCACCGCCCCTGCCGATGGGATCGACGACGAAGACCTGATCGAGCGCGACGATATGGTCGTCACGATCACACTCGACGGCTATATCAAGCGCACACCGCTTTCGACTTTCCGCGCGCAGAACCGTGGCGGCAAGGGGCGTTCGGGCATGGCGACCAAGGACGAGGACGCGATCGCGACCATGTTCGTCGCCAGCACCCACACGCCGGTGCTGTTCTTCTCGACTGCGGGCAAGGTCTATCGCCAGAAAGTCTGGCGCCTTCCCGAAGGCGGCGCCGTCACGCGCGGTCGCCCGGTCGTCAACCTGCTGCCTTCGCTCGATCAGGGCGAAACCATTGCCGCCGTTCTGGCCCTGCCCGAGGACGAAGCGGAATGGGGCAAGCTCCACGTCATGTTCGCGACGGCCAAGGGCAACGTTCGCCGCAACGCGATGGATGCCTTTGCCAACATCCCGTCGAACGGCAAGTTCGCGATGAAGTTCGAGGAAGGCGACGAAGATCACCTGATCGGCGTGGCACTGCTTTCCGAAGGCGACGACGTGCTGCTCGCAAGCCGTCAGGGCAAAGCGATCCGCTTCCCGGCCGACGACGTGCGCGAGTTCCAGAGCCGGACTTCGACCGGCGTGCGCGGCATGGCGCTCAAGGACGGCGACGAGGTCATCTCGCTCTCGATCCTCCACCGCGTCGGCGTGCGCGATCAGGAAGAACGCGACGAATACCTGCGCTATGCCCCGTGGAAGGCCGAAAAGGACGGCGAACCGACGATCGCTGCCGAGCGTTTTGCCGAACTGTCGGAAAAAGAGCAGTTCGTCCTGACCGTTTGTTCCAACGGGTACGGCAAGCTGTCCTCGGCCTATGAATATCGCCGCACCGGACGTGGCGGTCAGGGGATCGTCAACATCGACAATATCGAACGCAACGGTCTGGTCGTCGCCAGCTTCCCGGCGGCCCGCGCGGATCAGCTCATGCTGGTGACCGATCAGGCAAAGCTCATCCGCCTGCCGCTCGACTCGCTGCGCGTGATTGGTCGCGGCAGCGCCGGGGTGCGTTTGTTCAATGTCGCGGACAACGAACAGGTGGTCAGCGCCGTTCGCCTTGCCGAAACCGAAGGCGATGACGACGCCGGTGAAGAACTGACCGACAGCGCCGCCGCGCCCGAAGGAGACGGCACCGAATGAGCCTGCCTCAAATCGCCTGGAAAGTCCTGACCGGACCGCAATGGACCGCGTGGCAGGAAAACGGCATCTTTCTCGGCGCGCCGGTGGATCTGGCCGATGGCTATATCCACATGTCGGCGGCCGAGCAGGTGACCGAAACCGTCGAGAAGCATTTCGCGGGACAGGAAGGGCTGGTCGTTGTCCGCGTCGACCTCGGCGCTCTGGGGGAAGCGATTCGCTGGGAACCTTCGCGCGGTGGGGCCCTTTTTCCCCACGCCTATGCCCCGATGCCGATCGGAGTGGCGATCGCTCACGCACCCCTCTCCCGCGATGCCGATGGCAAGGTCGTGCTGCCCTAAGGGATCAAAGACCGACGACGCCGAGCGCGATCAGGACCTGACCGAAATAATACGTCGGCCAGATGAGGTCGCCTGTCCATGGGCTGCCCGCCAGCAGCCCCATGCGTCCGAACAGCAAGAGATCGGACGTCACGAAGAGGATCGCGCCGAGTGCGACTCTGCTGCGTGGAAATCCGCTTGCCCAGGCACTGCCAGCCATGGCCGCCAGACCGACCGAATAGATGGCCGTCACCGGCATCCGGCTCAATTTCCAGCCCATCAGCGGGATCAGGACCATGACAAGGGGCATGACATTGAGGCCGCGCCCCGCCCGAGGGTGACGCAGGTAGAACCACACCGCGAGCCAGTGCCCGGCCAGAAATGCCAATGCCCCTGCCACGAGATTGACCTCGATCAGCATGTCCCCGACAGCACCCAAGGCCAGAACGACCGCGATCGGGCGATCATCGGGTTCCGCGCGAATCCCGGCATAAATCGCCAAGGCCCCAACGCCGCCACCCTTGAGCACGAGCAAAGCCATGCCCGGCGACAGGATCGCGTGGGCATACCAATAGCCTAACCCGCAAATCAGGCTCGCGACGAGCCAGACACGACTACCACCCGCCATCGTTTCCGTTTCCCCGTTCCCTCCTGCAAGCTTGCCGTTATGCCGGAGCAATGCCAAGGGCCTGCGTCATGTCCTATCAAGTTCACATCATCGGCGGCGGCATGGCCGGAAGCGAAGCGGCATGGCAGCTTGCCCGGCGCGGCGTGCGCGTGCGCCTGTCGGAAATGCGCGGCGGCGGCGACAGCACGCCTGCGCACCAGGGCAACGGGCTTGCCGAACTCGTCTGCTCCAACTCATTCCGCTCCGACGACGATGAAAAGAACGCCGTCGGTCTACTCCATCACGAGATGCGCCGTTGTGACAGCCTGATCATGGCCGCCGCCGAACGCGCCCGCGTTCCGGCGGGCTCGGCACTGGCGGTTGATCGCGACGTCTTTTCATCGGCCGTCGAGGAAGCCCTCGCGAGCCTTCCCACGCTCGAAGTCGTCCGCGAACGCGTCGATTCGATTCCGTCCGAAGGACAGGTGATCGTCGCGACGGGCCCTCTCACCGCTCCTTCGCTTGCCGCCTCGATCGGATCGGCGACCGGCGCGGACAGTCTCGCCTTTTTCGACGCCATTGCCCCCATCGTCCACCACGACAGCATCGACATGGACAAGTGCTGGAAAGCCTCACGCTGGGACAAAGGTGAAGCCGACTACATCAACTGCCCGATGAACCGCGACGAATATGTCGCGTTCCGACAGGGGTTGCTTGACGGCGACAAGACCGAATTCCGCGAGTGGGAAGCCAACACCCCCTATTTCGAAGGCTGCATGCCGATCGAAGTCATGGCCTCCCGCGGCGAAGACACCCTGCGGTTCGGACCGATGAAGCCGGTTGGCCTCGACAATCCGCGCACCGGGCGCTGGCCTTATGCCGTCGTCCAATTGCGGCAGGACAACAAGCTCGGCACGTTGTGGAACATGGTCGGTTTCCAGACCAAGCTGAAGCATGCCGAACAGGTGCGGCTGTTCCGCACCATTCCCGGCCTCGAACAGGCCGAGTTCGCCCGCCTTGGCGGCCTTCACCGCAACACGTTCATCAATTCGCCGGTCGTTCTCGACCGCCAGTTGCGCTTGCGACGCGATGATCGCATCCGCTTTGCAGGGCAAATCACCGGCTGCGAAGGCTATGTCGAAAGCGCGGCCATCGGCATGCTGGCCGGATTGATGACCGCCGCCCAGTTCGCAGGCAAGGATTGGACGCCCCCGCCGCGCACGACGGCTCTGGGCGCCCTGCTCGCGCATGTGACCGGCGATGCCGAAGCGGAAACCTATCAGCCGATGAACGTCAATTTTGGCCTGTTTCCGCCGGTCGATTCCTCGGTCAAAAAGAAAGTGCGCAAGGAAGCCTATACCGCGCGCGGGAAAGCCGATCTCACTGACTGGCTCCCCTCGCTCGCATAAACGCGATCACTTCTGACATTTGCAGGCCGGTTTCTTGGGCTTGGCGCGGGTGGTGGCGAATTCATCGCGGCTCAGCCACCCGTCGCCGTTATGGTCGGCACCCTTGAACTTGTTGTCGGTCTTGACCGACCATTCGTCGAACGTGAGCAGGTTGTTGCCGTCGACGTCGAGCTTGCGGAATTCCTTGACCCGGGGGCCCAGCATTTCCGCGCGCGTGATCTTGCCGTCGCGGTCGCGATCAAGCCGATCGAAGCGTTTTTGCTCCTTGGTTTCCTCGGGAACTTCAGGAAGCGCGGGCCCCATGGCATCGCCCACGTCCCCATCGGGAATGGTATCGTCCACCCCGGTGGAACCTTCGGTAGGAAGCGCCAGACGCGGTGTGGGTGGCGCATTGACGGACGCCGCGCGCCCCTGCCACCAGAACACCCCCGCCGCAACGAGCAGCAAGGCGCCGAGCGCCCCGATCACGACCTTGTTCATGAAAACCGGGATTAAGACGCACTGTCCCCGCTGACGAGCGGCAGTCCCGGCCGATTTGGCGCGATTGTCAGCGGCCGAACCACCCCTTGCGCATGGCGCCAAGCATCACACGCCAGGGCGGCAAATCTCCGGCGTTCGAAAAATGATCAAGCAGGGAAAGCGGTCGCAAAGCGCGCGGCAATCGCACGCCAGAAAGACTACGTCCTTCCGCCCAGTCGGCGGCCGCCTGTTCTACGACGGGATTTTCGCCCTGCCCCGCCATGCGAGCGAGCGCGATGATCGCATCGCAGCGCGCACGATCGAGGGCCGTGCCGCCGTCTTCGCCGACGACCTGGGCTTCCCAACCGTCGACAATGCTCGAAAGAGCGGCTCGCTCGTCATCCCAGAATGCCAGCAACGCGAGCAGGGGTTCACCGAGCGGCCATTGCTCTGCTGACTCGCCAAGGCGATCGCGCCACCACGACAGCCGTAGCTGGATCATGATCGGGTCGCGCCCGGGCTTTGCCGCCTCGCTCAGACGACGGTCAAACGCCATCAGGCCAGCCCACACGGGGCGGAGCGGCCTGGGCGCATAAGCGATGGCAAGCCGCTCGGGCGGCGTCAGCCATTCGTCGACAAGTTCAGGTCGGAAAGCGGACGGGGCCGGCGCAATTGCCCGGTCGTGGGCCGTATCAACTATTGGCAAAACCCCGTCTCACCTCTTTTTCAGCGATAGCAGACCTTGCGCACCGCCGCAGCGACCTTGGCCGCGTCGATGAGTGCCGCCTTTTCGAGATTGGCAGCATAAGGCAGCGGCACGTCTTCATCGCACACGCGCAACACAGGGGCGTCGAGGTAGTCGAAGCCTTCTTCCATCGCAATGGCGATGATTTCCGACGCGATCGAACAGACCGGGAAGCCTTCCTCGGCAACGACCATCCGGTTCGTGCGAGACAGACTTTCCAGAACGGTCGCCTTGTCGAGTGGACGCAGAGTGCGCAAGTCGATGACTTCCGCATCGATGCCTTCGCTCGCAAGCTGTTCGGCCGCTTCGAGAGCAAAGCCGACGCCGATCGAGTAGGACACGATGGTCACGTCCTTGCCCGGACGCACGATCCGCGCCTTGCCGATCGGCAGCACGAAATCATCGAGTTGGGGCACATCGAAGGTACGGCCATAGACCAGTTCGTTTTCGAGGAAGACCACCGGGTCTTCGCTACGGATCGCCGCCTTGAGCAGACCCTTAGCATCGGCGCTGTCATAAGGCGCGATGACGATCAGGCCGGGGACGTTGGCGTACCACGGCCCATAGTTCTGGCTGTGCTGTGCGCCCACTCGCGACGCGGCGCCGTTGGGGCCGCGGAACACGATCGGGCAACGCATCTGACCGCCCGACATGTAGTTGGTCTTGGCCGCCGAGTTGATGATATGGTCGATCGCCTGCATGGCGAAGTTGAACGTCATGAACTCGATGATCGGACGCAGGCCGCCCATGGCAGCCCCGGTGCCGATCCCGGCAAAACCGTATTCGGTGATCGGGGTGTCGATGACCCGGCGCGGCCCGAATTCCTCGAGCAGGCCCTGCGTCACCTTGTAGGCGCCCTGATACTCGGCGACTTCTTCGCCCATCACGAACACGCGTTCGTCGGCACGCATTTCCTCGGCCATCGCATCACGCAGCGCTTCGCGAACGGTGGTGGCCGCAAACGGCGTCCCTGCCGGGACTTCCGGATCGGCGACCGGACGCGCGGCGACCGGCGCCACGACCGGACTGGCAACCGGCGGGGCGGCAACGGGAGCCGCGACCGGGGCCGCCGCAGGTGCCGGAGCAGCGTCGTCGTCCTCGCCCTGGATCAGAGCGATCACGGTGCCAACTTTAACCCCCTCGGTTCCTTCCGGAACAAGGATCTCACCAATGACACCTTCATCGACGGCTTCGAATTCCATCGTCGCCTTGTCGGTTTCGATTTCGGCGAGAATGTCACCGGACTTCACTTCGTCACCGGGCTTGACCAGCCACTTGGCGAGCGTGCCTTCCTCCATCGTCGGAGAAAGCGCGGGCATTTTCAGTTCGATCGCCATGTCAGTAAGTCCCCACCAGCACGTCGGTGTAGAGTTCGGGCATATCCGGTTCGGGCGAGTTTTCAGCGAAATCGGCAGCTTCGGCAACGACCTGGCGGATCTTCTTGTCGATGTCCTTGATCCGGACTTCATCGATACCGCGCTTCAGCAGTTCCTGCTTGGCCGCTTCGATCGGGTCGTGCTTGTCGCGCATCTCCTGCACTTCCTCGCGGCTGCGATACTTGGCAGGGTCGGACATCGAGTGCCCGCGATAGCGATAGGTGTTAAGTTCCATCAGCACCGGTCCATTGCCCGCGCGAACGAATTCGAGTGCCACTTCGGTTGCCTGGCGCACTTCAAGAACGTCCATGCCGTTCACGTCCATGCCCGGAATGCGGAACGCGGTACCGCGACGGTAGAAATGCGTTTCGGCCGAACCGCGCTTGACCGCTGTGCCCATCGCATAGCCGTTGTTTTCGACCACGAACACGATCGGCAGCTTCCACAGCGCGGCCATGTTGAAGGTTTCGTAGACCTGGCCCTGGTTCGAGGCGCCGTCACCGAAATAGGCGATGCAGACCCCGCCATCGTTCCTGTACTTGTGCGCAAAGGCAAGACCCGCGCCCAGCGGCACTTGCGCGCCGACGATGCCGTGACCGCCATAGAACTTGTGCTCGGTCGAGAACATGTGCATCGACCCGCCCTTGCCGCGCGAGATCCCCGCGCCGCGTCCGGTCAGTTCGGCCATGATGATGCGCGGATCGATACCATAGGCCAGCATGTGGCCGTGGTCGCGATAGCCGGTGATGACGCTGTCATGGCCGCTTTGAAGCGCCGACTGGACGCCGACGGCGACAGCTTCCTGACCGATGTAGAGGTGGCAGAAACCACCGATGAGGCCCAGACCGTAAAGCTGGCCCGCGCGTTCCTCGAAACGGCGGATCAGGACCATCTGCTCATAGAAATGGAGCAGTTCCTCGTCGCTCGCTTCGTAGCGCTTGTTGTTGGCATGGGCCTGTTGCAGGCTGCGCAGCGCAAAGACGGCCTCGTCTTCGCCGGCGATCGCATCGCTGGGCTGGATCGCGGGCGCCGCCTTCGTCGAAACGGGAGCGGTGGCGGACTTTGTCGTTCGGGGGGCACGCGGCCTGGCGGGTTTAGCCAAGGTGAGAAGTCCTTTTCTTCTGGCAGCCTCTGCTTCGGCAGATGAGGTTCACGCCTCATCCAGCCGACGCCGTTCTATAAGACCAAGCCGAAGCGCTGTGCAACGTCCAACGCACCCCATGCAGCCGTATGCGGGGCGCATTTATGAGAAATCGCAAAAATAACCATATTTAGAAACCAATTAGGTTATTAGCGAACCACTTTCATTTCGCAGTCGCAATAAGACACGCACCAACGCCGAAAAGGCCGACGCGTGCTCGCGATCGACCGGATCTCGCACCATCGATGTCGGATAAGGAATTGGGCTGGGAGAAGAATGGTGCGCCCGGAACGATTCGAACGTCCGACCCTCAGATTCGTAGTCTGATGCTCTATCCAGCTGAGCTACGGGCGCACTGCCATTATGTCATTCTGCCTCTTGGCAGGCCCCTCGTGCGCTTTCGCAACACTTGGGAGAAATGGCGCGCCCGGAACGATTCGAACGTCCGACCCTCAGATTCGTAGTCTGATGCTCTATCCAGCTGAGCTACGGGCGCACTGCCATTTATGTCATCCTGCCACTTGGCAGGTCCCCCACATACCACTTCGACCCGATTGGGAAGAATGGCGCGCCCGGAACGATTCGAACGTCCGACCCTCAGATTCGTAGTCTGATGCTCTATCCAGCTGAGCTACGGGCGCCGGGGAGACGCGCCTTTAGGATTCACGAGGCAGGTTGGCAAGCCATTTTCTCAATTTTCCACAACCAAGGCAGATCGGGCGCGTATTTCAGCCATTTGCCTGCGCGTATTCAAAGGCGAGACGGGCAAGCGGGACGTCGAGTGGAGGCATCTCGAGAGATTCGCATACATCGGGCGCGATCCACCCAAGCTCCGCCCCTTCTTCGGCGCGAGGCTCGCCACGCCACCTGGCGCAGCCATAGAGAAGCAGAACGACGTCGCGCCGTGGCGCGCCTGCGACGGCGACAATCCCGGGCGCGTCGTTGGCGGCAAAGCCGAGCGGAACGCAGTCCCCGGGCGAGACCTCGATCGAAAGTTCCTCGTCCACCTCGCGCACCAACGCGGCCAGGGGCCCCTCGCCCGGTTCGAGCTTGCCCCCCGGGAATTCCCATAGCCCGCCATGCTCACGGTCGGCGGGGCGGCGCTGCATCAGCACGCGGCCCGCGTGATCAACCAGAGCCACCGCCACCACCATCAAAGCCCGCTGTTCGCCTGCCATCTTACCTCTAACCGCCTCCTAACCAATTCTTAGCCCCTGCGACCTAAACCATACGAGGGTTTCAGTTCAGGGGGGATATTCGCGCGTCATGACCATGCTCAGGCATATTTTGCGCGATACCCAGGGAGCGACCGCTGTCGAATACGGGATACTCGTCGGCATTTTTTCGATCGGGATCATTTTCGGTTTCACCGAATTCACCAACCAGCTTTACAACCTGTGGCTGATCGTTGGCGAAAACACCGACGCCGCCGTGGCGGCCCACAACAATTAACCCGTTCTTACCCATCACCATGATAGCACGCTGCTGCGTGCGGCATTCGGGACCGGAGTGTGCGCAGGGATCTGACCCCGGCAACAAGGGACTGATACAAGGTGAAAAAGGTTCGCATCCTGCGGCAGCTGCGCGATGATCGGCGCGGCGCGACGGCAATTGAATACGGCTTGATTGCAGCGCTTGTCGCGGTTGCGGCGATCAGCGCGATGGGTGCGCTCGGCAACGGCCTGTCGAACACATTTCAGGCGGTCGCCAACGACATGAGCAACAGCACGGACGGAAATTTCTGATCGCTTTGGCGACGAACACTGGATGATAGGAACCGGATCGGTTAAAACGATCCAGTTCCTTCACCCAACTTTCCTGAAAATCAGGCCCCGATGCGCAGGAAACGTTCTGCACGCATGGCGCGCAGGGCTTCGGGGGTCTTGCCGAGCAGGGCATCGAGTTCCTCGCCCACTGCCTTGGCGAGAGCGGCAGTCATTGCGCCGTGATTGCGATGCGCGCCCCCGACAGGTTCGGCGACGATACGGTCGATGACGCCCAGTTGCAGCAGATCCTGCGCCGTCACTTTCATCGCTTCGGCAGCATCCGGAGCCTTGGCCGCAGTCCGCCAGAGAATCGAGGCACAGCCTTCAGGTGAAATCACCGAATAGACCGCGTGTTCGAGCATGAGTACACGTTCGGCACTCGCCAGCGCAACCGCGCCACCAGAGCCGCCTTCACCCACGATCGTCGCCACCATCGGCACGCCCAGGGCAAGGCAGGCTTCGGTCGAACGGGCAATCGCCTCGGCCTGGCCGCGTTCTTCGGCTTCGACTCCGGGGAACGCGCCCGAGGTGTCGACCAGCGTCACCACCGGCAGGCCGAACCGGCTGGCCATTTCCATCAGGCGGATCGCCTTGCGATAGCCTTCGGGCTTGCCCATGCCGAAATTGTGCCGGATCCGGCTTTGCGTATCATGCCCCTTTTCGTGACCGATCAGCATGATCCGCCGCTCGCCGAGCCGGGCGAAACCGCCGATGATCGCCTCGTCCTCGCCATAGCAGCGATCCCCGCCGAGCGGCACGAAGTCGTCGAACGCCCGTTCGACGTAATCGCGGAAATGCGGGCGCGAGGGATGGCGAGCGACCTGGGTCTTCTGCCACGGGCTGAGCGAGCGATAGGTGTTCGCGAGCAGTTCGGCCGACTTGGCCTCCAGCTTGCGGATCTCGGCCGCGATGTCGAGGTCCCCGGCAAGTTCGCCAAGCTGCGCGGTATCACGCAGTTCGGCAATGCGGGCGTCGAGTGCGGCGATCGGCTTTTCGAATTCGAGGTAAGAGATCATGGCGCCTTGCGCTAGGCATGAGCGCGCCCGCGGTCAATGGCCTCTCGACAACCGACCGTCGATCACCCCTGCCCCTCGTTGCTCTCGCGCAACGGGTGCCGCTGGTTGACGAGGCTCACCAGACGCGCTCCATCGACATGCGTGTAGATCTGTGTCGTTGCGATGTCGGCGTGGCCGAGAAGGGTTTGCAGGACACGAAGATCCGCTCCCCCTTCCAGAAGATGCGTCGCAAAGGCGTGCCGCAGGACATGGGGGCTGACCTTTTCCGGGTCGAGTCCGGCCCGCAAGGCAAGGTCGCGCAAGAGCTGGAACAACCGCACGCGCGTCAGATGCCCGCCGCGCGGGCTGGGAAAGACGTAACGCCCACCCGCAGGCCGGACGCGCAGCCAGTCCCGAAGGGCCGCGCCCGCACGTTCTCCGACAGGGACGAGCCGCTGCTGCCCGCCTTTTCCGGTAATGGCGAGAAACGGCGCATCGCGGGGAACCGCTACCAGAGGCAACGAGACGAGTTCGGTCGCCCGCAATCCCGATCCATAGAGCAGCTCGACAAGAGCGAGGAGGCGCAGCGCCGCCGGATCGCCTTCGGCCGCATCCGCCTCGGCCAGCGAGAAGAGCGCGCCAATCTCGCCGTGATCGAGGAGTCTGGGCAACGGTCGCCGCGCCCGGACCCGCGGCAGGGCATCGCCGGGATCGTCTTCCCGCAATCCCTCTTCGACGAGAAAAGCATAGAACTGGCGCAGGGCCGATGCCTTGCGAGCAAGACTGGCCGGGGCAAGGTCGGCCCAGACTTCGCCGAGGCGGGCCAGCGCCCCACGGTCGGCCAAGGCAAGATCCCCGAGTACTTGCGCCGCTCCGGCAAGGTCGCGGCGATAGGCGGCAAGCGTATTGGCAGCAGCCCCGCGCTCGGCCGAAAGCATCGCCAGAAAGGCGGTGACCGCTTCCTGCTCGCCCCGCGTGCCCGCCATCGCCAGACTCAGACCCGCGCGACGGCCTCGGCCGCGATCATCCGAGCTTCGGCTTCCAGCCCGACTTGGCGTAAGGCGCCGACGATGTGGTAGAGATTGACGGCGGTCATCTGGTTCCAGTCGCTCCCTTGCATCCCGTAGGCGGCAAGAATGGCGACGAGCGCCGGATTGCCCGACTGCGCTGCTTCATCGATCGCCGCGCTCCACCGGGTCTGACGCCCGAGATCGATGTGCAGCTTTTCGCCGAAAGCGCGCGCTGTCTGCGAATCGACCCGTCCGAGCCCCATCAGTCCGGCGAGCAGCAATTGCGACCGCACAGCGCCGCTGCTGCTGTCGTTGGACTGGAACGTGCCGAGCACGTCGCCGCCCACGGCCGCCAGCTTGGCCGGAGCGCCCAGAGCAAGAATCCCCCAGGCCTGGCTTCCCAACGGCACATAAGGCGCCCAGCGCGCGGCGTTGCGATCGAGGCCCGCCGACAGCATCGAGAGCAGCAAAGGCACGGCATCGTCGGCAAGAGCCGCCTGCGGATCGAGCCGGGCGGCGGCATAGGCAGTCAGGACCTGCCGCGAAAAAAGCCGCGCCGGATCGCTGCTGTCGCCCCACAAAGCCTTGATCGCAGCAAGGCGATCGCTGGTTTCGGGCGCCACATAGGCGGTACGCAACTGCGCCGCGAGCGGTCCCCAGGTCGCGTCGGGTTCCTGCAAGGCGGCGATCTCGCTGTAGAGATCAACCATGGCCGCGCTGGAAAGCACACCCTGCCCGCCGATCACGTCGGCAGCCGCCACGCGCGAGGAAAGCGGCAGCATCGGTGCCCGCCCGGCCAGAACGGCATAGCCCGGCCAATCCTTGCGCCGGAGCGCCTCGGGCGGCTCGATGCCGGTCGCAAAGGCAAGTCCGGTACGCCACGGCGTCAGGCTATCGACGTCACCCCACTCGATCTGCACCGCGCGATGGGTCGTCTGCGCCGCCCCTGCGAATTTCTGCGCCAGCAATACGTCGATCCGGGCGAGATCGTTCCGGCGCAAGGCGTGGTCGAGCTGTGCCAGAGCCGGCGAGCCTTCGCTGCCGTTGAACGCAAGACAGATCGAGCGGGACAAGTCCCAGTCCCATCCCGGACGCCCGGCTGCGGTAAGGGCCGTGATCGGGCACAGGCCGATCGGATCGGCCGTCGCGAGATAGCTCGCCATCGCCGCGTCTTCGAGGCTGCGGGTATAAAAACCGCTATCCACCTCCTGCACCAACGCGCGGGCGGCGTCGGCCTCCCCCATGCGCAGGAGCAACTGGGCACGCAGCGCGGCCCAATCCGCCCCGTTCATGCCCACCGGCGTGTCGAGGCGACTCACCAGCACACGCCGGAGCAGGATGTGGCCCCAGCGCGAAACGAGCGGGCCGCTCATTTTCGCCAGCAAGGGGCCGACATATTCGCCATTGAGGTAATGCGTCGAGGTTTCGGGCAAGCCGCCGTCGGTTTCGGCGAGAAAGCCGAGCCGGGCGAGGCTGCGCTGCGCATTGGGGGGAATGTCGAACTTGGGCTGCACCGTCCGGACGAGCTGGTCGATCACTGCCGGATCAATGTCACCGGTCATGTCGACACGGCGCGGCGCGGGCGCTGCCGTCACTTCGGTATCGTCGGGAAGGACCGGGGCTGCGGCCACGGTCGGCGCTACGACGTGAGGGGCGGTGACGGCGGGAACCGAACGCGGGGCCGCTGCGGCCGTCGGGCGCGCCACGGCCTCTGTGTTCTTGTGCGCGGCGGCCTTTTCCGTCTTGGCAGCAGCGTGGGGCGTCGGGCTTGCGCTCGCTCGCGGATGGGGTGCGGGGCGCTCCTCGAACACCGGCGGCAGCAGGGATTGCTGCGCGGCAAGAACCCCGCTCAACCCTGCCGACAGCAGGGCACCCAGAACGATCAGACGCGCCCGGCGGAATTGCGCACTCACTGAGCCGCACCTCCGCTCGGCTGCGCCGGGCCTGCCGGAATTTCAACCCATTCGCTCGGCTGGGGACCGCCCTTGACCCAGGCAGCCGTCACGACCCCACCCGCCACAAGCAGCATGGTTCCGATGGTCAGCCAGATCACAACCTTCACCCGTCGCCTCTTCGCCACCCGATCGCCCTCAGCTCGAATTGTCGCCGCAGCACACCGCCCCGCATACACGGGAAAAACGGCGCGACCACAGGCCGTGGGCCCGGGGCGACTTGCGCTTGGCCCTAGCCCAAGTATAGGCAGCGCGGCAATGGAGCATGAAACCCTCTCTGGCGCGGACATCCAGCGTATCGCCCGCCGCATCGACCGGCCGCTGGTTCTTGTCGGCATGATGGGCGTGGGCAAGACCACGGTCGGACGCAAACTCGCAAGCCTTCTCGGCGTGCCGTTCATCGACGCGGACGAAGAGATCGAACGCGCCGCCCACATGACCATCCCGGAAATCTTCGCCCAGTACGGGGAGCCCTACTTTCGCGACGGAGAGCGCCGGGTCATTGCGCGCCTTGTCGATGTTGTGACCGGGCGAAAGGTTTTGGCAACCGGGGGCGGCGCTTTCGTCGACCCGGAAACCCGCCGGATCATCCTCGAACGTGCGATCGCGGTGTGGATCGACAGCGATGTCGAAACGCTGGTGGAGCGGGTCGGGCGCAAGGACAATCGCCCTCTGCTGCGCAACGGCAATCCCCACGAAATCCTCACCCGCCTGCGGATCGAGCGCCAACCGCATTACTGCCAGGCACCGATCCACGTCCATTCCGGCCCGCATCCCCATGCGGTGACCGCTCACAAGATCCTGAAGGCAATCGACGAATGGCTGTAATTCCTGTGGACGTTGCCGGTGCGCCTTATGAAGTGCGTATCGCGCCCGGTCTGATCGACCGCGCCGGGGCCGAGATCCGCGCTTTCGTGCGGAAGGATCGCGTGCCGGTGATCACCGATGCCAATGTCGCACAGGCATGGCGTGCGCGAGTCGATACAGCCTTCGAAGCGGCCGGATTGACGGCGCAGTGGCTGATCCTGCCGGCCGGGGAAAGCACCAAGTCGTGGCTGTACCTCGCCGAAGTCGTCGATTTCCTGATCGCCTGTGAAATCGAGCGCAAGGATCGCGTGGTTGCCCTGGGCGGCGGCGTGATCGGCGATCTGGTCGGTTTTGCCGCTTCGATGGTGAAGCGCGGCTGCGGCTTCATCCAGATCCCGACGACCTTGCTGGCCCAGGTCGATTCGAGCGTCGGGGGCAAGACCGCGATCAATACTCCGGCGGGAAAGAATCTCGTCGGCGCCTTTCACCAGCCCGCACTGGTCCTCGCCGATCCCGATGCACTCGACAGCCTTCCCTTGCGCGAGACACGGGCCGGTTATGCCGAAGTCGTCAAGTACGGCCTGATCGACGATCCGGAATTCTTCGCCTGGTGCGAGGAAAACGGCCCGAGACTTCTGGCCGGGGATCGCGAAGCGCGCGTGACCGCGATTGCCCGCAGCGTTGCCGCCAAGGCGCGGATCGTTGCCGAGGATGAAAAGGAAACCACCGGCGTTCGGGCGCTGCTCAACCTTGGCCACACGTTCGGACATGCGCTCGAAGCGGAAACCGGTTTTTCCGACCGCCTGCTCCATGGTGAAGGCGTTGCGCTGGGCATGGTTCTTGCCGCGCGTTTCTCGGTGCGTCTGGGGCTGATGAACGGACAGGACGCCGAACGGATCGCCGCGCATATCGGCGCCGTCGGGCTTCCTGCCTCGCTTTCCGCGCTCAGCCTCACATGCGACGGCGCACGTCTTGCCGACCACATGCTGCATGACAAGAAGATGGACGCCGGCACGCTTCCCTTCCTGCTCCTGCGCGGGATCGGCCAGACGTTCCTCGCGCGCGACGTCGATCTTGCCGATGTGGCCGCGTTCCTCGACGATGAGTTGAAACGTTGAGGGAATTGAAGCGTTAAGGAACGAGGTCCACGGCCTCGAACCCGGGCAAGGCCACTTCGCGCAAGAGCGTGCGGTGGCAGCCATCGGCAGCCCGTTCGAAACAGAGCAGGCACGTCCGCTTTTCCCGAGCAAGATCGGCCAGCGCCGCCATGGCCACCATGGCTTCGGGCAATTCGAGTTGCCCGGCATAGATCCGCTCAAGCGTCGCATGATCGTGCCGCCGGGCCGCCGCGCGTCCTTCGGATGGCGTGCCGAGCGCGCGGAAATGGGCATAGCCGATGCCCGCGTCGGCAAGGCTCGCCGCCAGAGTGGACTTGGAAAAGCCCGGACGACGCGACAGAGGCAAGGCCCGAACATCGGCAACCACTTCCACCCCCGCCGCCGTGAGCGCGGCAAGGAAATCACCCATGGTCGTCTGCTCGTAACCGATGGTCCAGATCGTCGGGCGTTCCATGATGATCAGAACAGCCGGGAACCGTTGGGAACCGGCCGATCGGGCGCGAACAGCACGACCCGTCCGTCCTCGTCGGCAAAGCCCACGGTCAGTACTTCGGACATGAACTTGCCGATCTGGCGTGGCGGAAAATTGACCACGGCGGCCACTTGCCGCCCGACCAGCTCGGCAGGCTCGTACAGCACTGCGATCTGGGCGCTCGACTTCTTTTCCCCGATGCCGGGACCAAAATCGATGCGCAGCTTCACACTCGGCTTGCGCGCCTCGGGATAAGGTTCGGCCGCGACAATGGTGCCGATGCGAATATCGACGGCGAGGAAATCGTCAAAGCCGATCGGCGCGGCAGGCGAAGCGGATGGATCATGGTCAAGATGCATGAGCGCCTTTCGACCACGATCACGCCACCCCTGCAAGAGCGTGCTTACGTCCCCGAGAACTGCGGCTTGCGCTTGCCGAGGAAAGCCGCAATCCCCTCACGCGCATCGGCACTGTCCCCGGCCCTCGCTTGCCCTTCGGCTTCGGCGAGCAAAGTCGAGGCAAAATCGCTTTCGAGCGCTTTTGCCAAGGTCTGCCGCATGGTTCCGAGCGCAACCGTCGGCCCTTCGGCAAGGCGGGTAGCGAGCGCCATTGCTTCGTCCATCAGCGCCGCGTCATCGACGGCCTTGTAAATCAGCCCCCAGTCCTCGGCCTGTTCGGCGCCGATCCTTTCGCCCAGCATCATCATGCGCGCGGCCCGCGCCTTTCCGATGAGCCGCGGCAGGAGCCAGGTAGCCCCACCGTCGGGAACCAGTCCGATATTGACGAAAGCCTGAAGGAAATAGGCGCTTTTCGCCGCAAGGGTGAAATCCCCGGCAAGCGCCAGCGAACAGCCGATGCCCGCTGCCGGACCGTTGACCGCGACCACCACCGGGACCGGGAGCCGCGCCAATTTCAGCATCAGCGGATTATAGCTTTCGGTCAGGGCCTTGTAACTGCCCGCACCACCGCCGATGCTGCGCGTGCCGGTGGCGGCAAGATCAGCGCCGGAGCAAAACGCGCGACCTTCCCCCGTCAGCAGAACTGCCCGCGCTCCATCCAGCCGAGACAGCGCATCGGCGATCTCGACCGCCATCGACGGAGGACAGGCATTGAGCCGATCAGGCCGATCAAGCACGATCCGGGCGACCGCCCCCACATGTTCGAGGCGGATCGTTTCGAAAGTCACGGACATCCCTCCAGCCTTAATCATTCAATTAAGGCTGGCTATCGCTTGCCCGTGGCTTTGACAAGGTGGCAATTTTCATTCGGCGTCGAGATGCGCCTGTCCAAATGCCGCCGCCGCGCCGAACAGGCCGGGCTGGGGATGGGTGATGAGCTTGACCGGCATTGCCGCCATCATCCCTTCGAACCGTCCCTTCGCCCGGAAACGGTCCGCAAACCCCGACGTTACCAAGCTGTCCCTGATCCTGAAACCGAGCCCCCCGGCAAGGACCAGCGCCTTGGCCCCGTGAACCAGCGCGATATCCCCCGCCGCAGACCCCAGCGACAGACAGAAACGGTCGACTGCCGCCGCCGCCAGCGGGTCCGATCCGTCCATGCCGGTGCTCCAGAGCGTCTTGTCGTCCACGGCCCCAACTGCCCTGCCCTCGATTGCGGCCAGTGTTTCATAGATGTCGACGATCCCGGGACCTGCCACGATCCGTTCGACCGAAACGCGGCGATGGCGCCGACGCAGGCGTTCGAGGATCTGGTCCTCGATGCGATCGAGCGGCGCGTAATCGGTGTGTCCGCCTTCGGTCGGCTGCACATGATAGCCCGCGCCATGACGCAAAAGCAGCGCGACACCAAGCCCCGTGCCGGGTCCGACGACGCTGATCGCGGCATTGTCGGGCAAGGGATCGTCCGGGCCACAGACATGTATGAAATGATGGGGATCGGCCTGCGCTACGGCATGGGCGACGGCGGCGAAGTCATTGACCACCACCTGTCGATCAACGCCCAGCTTTTCCGGGATCAGCGCGGGGCGAATGATCCAGGGATTGTTGGTAAAGCGGATGACCTCGCCGCCAACCGGCCCGGCAACCGCAATCGCCGCCGCACGAGGCAGCGTACCGCCACTCTGGCGTTCGAATTCCTGCCATGCCAGTTGAAAGCTCGCATGTTCGGCAGTCTTGAGCGTGACAGCATTGCCCAGCGCGACGACTTTACCCCCTGCCACTTCGGCAATGGCGAAACGCGCGTGGGTGCCTCCGATATCGACAGCGACAAGACGCATCCTCGTAAACCCCGGATCAGATTTATGTCGTTCGGGGCTTTGTCACCCCGGTCGGTTGCGCGAGTAGTCCTTACAACCCGGCCATGGCCAGCATGGCCGATCCGCCGCGTTCGGCGCCATCGGCATTGGCACGCATCATGGCGAACAGTTCACGCCCGACACCCATGGCCTGGATCGGAGCGGGTGCATCCTCGCGGGCATCCCATTCGGCAGATGGAACAAGCGCAACGAGTTCGCCCGTTTCTGCGCAGACCCGGACGACATCTCCGTCACGCAGTTTTGCGAGCGGGCCGCCGTGCTTTGCCTCGGGTGTGACGTGGATGGCCGCCGGAACTTTGCCCGATGCCCCCGACATGCGCCCGTCGGTAACGAGCGCGACGCGAAAACCGCGATCCTGCAGAACACCCAGCGGCGGTGTGAGCTTATGCAATTCGGGCATGCCGTTGGCGGCCGGCCCCTGAAAACGCACGACCACGATGACATCGCGCTCGAGTTCCCCGGCCTTGAACGCGGTAATGACGTCATCCTGATCGGAAAAGACCCGGACCGGCGCCTCGATCGTCCAGCGCGACCGTTCGACCGCGCTGACCTTGATCGTTCCGCGGCCGAGATTGCCGGTCAGCAGGCGCAAGCCGCCTTCCGGCTGGAACGGGGCCGACGCCGGACGCAACATCCGGTCGTCCCCGCTGGTTTCCGGTGCAGGCTCCCATCGTACGGTCTCGCCGTCGAGCACCGGCTGTTGCGCACCTTCGGCAAGCGAGGCGCCATAGACGGTGCGAATGTCGGAATGGGCCAGCCCCGCCCCGAGCAACTCGCGGATGACATAAGGCATCCCGCCCGCCGACGCGAACAGGTTCACGTCCCCGGCCCCATTGGGGTAGACACTTGCGATCAGAGGCACGACGCGCGACAGTTCGTCCATGTCATCCCAGTCGAGATGAATGCCCGCCGCCCGCGCGATCGCAGGCAAGTGGATGACATGATTTGTCGAACCGCCCGTCGCCAAGAGACCGACGACCGCGTTGACGATCGCCTTTTCATCGACGCAATGACCCAGCGGACGGTAATCGTCCCCTTTCCATCCGATCTGCGCGATCCGGTGCGTTGCCGCGCGGGTCAGTTCCTGCCGCAACTTGGTGCCGGGCAGAACGAAGCTCGATCCGGGCATGTGCAGGCCCATCATTTCCATCATCATCTGATTGGAATTGGCCGTACCGTAGAACGTGCAGGTGCCCGCCGAATGATAACTGGCGCTTTCGCTTTCAAGCAGTTCGTCACGCCCGACCTTGCCCTCGGCATAGAGCTGACGGATGCGCACCTTTTCCTTGTTGGCAAGGCCGCTCGGCATCGGCCCCGAAGGCACCAGGATGGTCGGCAGATGGCCGAAGCGCAACGAGCCGATCAACAACCCCGGCACGATCTTGTCGCAAATGCCGAGAAGGAGAGTGGATTCGAACATGCCGTGGCTGAGCGCGATGGCCGTCGACATGGCGATGGTGTCGCGGCTGAACAGCGACAGCTCCATCGACGCCTGCCCTTGCGTTACCCCGTCGCACATGGCCGGTACGCCACCGGCGACTTGCGCCGTCGCGCCGACTTCACGGGCGAACACTTTGATCAGCTCAGGATAGCGGCCATAGGGCTGATGCGCCGACAACATGTCGTTATAGGCCGTGACAATGCCGATGTTCATGGCCGCACCTGCCCGGATCAGCGGCTTGTCCTCACCAGCAGCAGCAAAGCCGTGGGCAAGATTGCCGCACGACAGCTTGGGCCGGTTGAGCCCTTGTGCACGCGCACGATCGATCAGGTCGAGATAGGCCGCACGAGACGAGGCCGAACGGGCAACAATGCGATCGGTGACTTTGGCCACCGTGGGATGAAGAGCCATCATTCGCTCCAGTAGATCGTGACAGGCGGACCATCGCCGCGCAGGAAATCGGAAACGGGGTAATCGTCGCACCCTGCCAGGGCGCGCTCGATCAGGGCTTTCTTGCTGGCGCCGGTCACAACGAGGATGATCTCCCCGGCAGCCTTGAGCGCCTTCCTGTTCAGCGTCAGGCGATCGAAAGGCGCCTCTGGCGGCAAGGGGATCGGCGTCGTCGCGATCACCGTCGGACCGGGGCGGACGAGAGCCTGCATATGCGGAAAGATCGAGGCGACGTGGCCGTCTTCACCCATGCCGAGCCAGACCAGATCAAACGGCTCGACCCTTGCGCCTTCCTCCAGCCGTTCGAAACGGGCCCCGGTCTGCCCGAGTGCAGCATGGATCTTGCCGAAATTCGAAGCAGGATGATCGTCGTGTACGCGCCTGTCATCGGTCAGGCCGATGGTAACGCCCGTCCAGTCGAGATCGCGCCCCGACAAGAGAGCCAGAACCTTGAGCGGAGTGGCCCCTCCGGTAAAGGCGATCCGTTTTGCCCCCGGCTTGCGCACTTCTGCCTCGATCCGGTCGGCGACGGCAGCGGCATCGCCCGGTTCGGCCCAGCGAACCCGGACACCGTGCTCAGTCATTCCAGCTTCTCCCATCGCGTTCGGTCAGGGCGATGGCGGCATTGGGGCCCCATCCACCTGCGGCGTAAGGCTTCACTTCCTCGTCGCCCCGGGCCCAGACCTCGCGGATCGCGTCGATCCACTTCCACTGTGCCTCGACTTCATCGCGCCGGACGAACAGGGTCTGCTCGCCCTCGATCAGGTCGAGCAGCAAGCGTTCATAGGCGATGCGTCGGCGCGCCTTGGCAAAAGCGGTGGTGAGGGAAAGGTCGAGCGGCACTTCGCGCAGGACGATCCCGCTCCGATCCAGCCCCGGTTCCTTGGCCATGACCTGCAACCGCACGTATTCCTCGGGCTGCAAGCGGATCACCAGTCGGTTCGCGCGCAACCGCCCACCGCGTTCGGCAAAGATGTTGTGCGGCACCTGCTTGAACTGGACCACGATCTCGCTGCGGCGCTCGGCCATGCGCTTGCCGTGGCGAAGGTAAAAGGGAACCCCCTGCCACCGCCAGTTGTCGATATGCGCCTTGATCGAAACGAACGTCTCGGTCTCCGATGCCTTGCCCAGATCCTCGATATAGCCGCCGACGCTCTCGCCCTTGATCGCACCGGCCCGATATTGCCCGCGCACCATTTCCTCGGGACGCACCGGACGCAATGCGCGCAGCAGTTTCACTTTCTCGTCACGGATCGAGGTCGCGTCATAGTCGCGCGGCGGCTCCATCGCCGTGAGCGCGAGAAGTTGCAGCATGTGGTTCTGCACCATGTCGCGCAAGGCACCGGTGTCGTCGTAGAACCCCTTGCGCCCTTCGAGCCCGACCGTTTCGCTGACCGTGATCTGCACATGATCGACGTGGGCCGCGTTCCACAGCGGTTCGAACATGGCGTTGGCAAAGCGCAAGGCCATGAGGTTCTGCACCGTCTCCTTGCCAAGATAGTGGTCGATGCGGAAAATCTGGTTTTCGGAAAAACCGGCCGCCACCGCGTCATTGATCCGCGCGCTCGACACCAGATCGTTGCCCAGCGGCTTTTCCAGACCGATCCGAACGTTTCCATGCGCGAGCCCGGCATGACGAAGACCCTCGATCGTCGGCTCGAACAAGGCCGGAGCAGTCGACAGAAAGATCGAAAGCCCCCCGGACGTATCGCCCAGTTTGGAAGCCAGACTTGCAAAGCCGTCAAGCTTTGAGGCATCGAGCGCCTGGTATTCGAGCCGGTCGAGGAAGCCCGACAACTGCGCCTCGTCCTTGCGATCGGGCGGCAGGAATTCTTCGAGCGCGTCATGGGCAAAGGCGCGAAAGCCCGCGTCGTCGAGCTCGGATCGGGCCGTACCGACGATACGCAAGCCCGGCCCGATCAGCGCGTCCTCGTAAAGCGCGTAAAGCGAGGGCAAGAGCATTCGCCGGGACAGATCGCCCGTCGCACCGAAAAGCAGCAGCGCAGAGCAGCAGGTTTCGGCCATCGATGCTTATCTCCCTCAAGTGCCGGGACGTTCCGCCCGAGTCCGATCCTGACCTAGATGTGAAAACGCGAGGGTTCAGCATGCATAAGTATGCAACTCATAGCTATGCACACTTTTAGCTCGTCGCTGGTCCAGGCGATCAGTGTGCAATGCATGTCCCCGCCCGACAAGTCCGGTTCATTTGGCCCGCCCCTGCCGATCCCGTCGCCGCGCTGTCGGCGCATGGAAATCGGGTTCTTTCGTCGCGATCCAGCGCAGGAACCGCGCCATGTCGGGATGCTCGACCAGCTTGTCCCGCGCCGATCCGATCCGCGCGAGTTCGACATTGAGAAAAACCGCATGAACCGTGCGATGGCAGATCGGATGCAAGGCCACCGTCTTGCGCCCGCCCCGGCTCTTGGGCACCGGGTGATGCCATTCCACCTTGCGCCCGAGCGAGCGCAGGCACAGCCAGCAACACGGTGCACCGGCATCATCCACTGTCATGCACGTAGCTCATCATTGTCCCAAATGGGTACAAATAAACAAATTATTAGGCATGGCTTGCGAGAAAACCACCTGCACAGACGTGCCGGAGGTTCGATGAAAGCAACGCCAAACGCAAATCTGCATCGGAAAGAAGCAGATACGCAATCGCCGGGGACACCCTCAGGCGAGCGGGTCATGCGCTTGCGCTGTCACTTGGCCAAGGCATTTGACGGATGCGAGGTCGCACTCTCCGCTGCCCCGGTCTGGATTGCCGCCACCCTTGCCGTCATGGCGCTGCAGGCCATTCTGATCGTCACGCATCGCCCTTGGCTTGATGAATGGCAAGCACTGCAGATCGCACTGCAGTCGCCGACGTTCGATGATCTTCTGATCAACTTGCGCTATGAAGGGCATCCGGCACTCTGGTACCTGATCCTGCGGGGCCTGAACCATCTTGTCGGCAATCCTTACATGGTACTGCCGGTTGCGGCGATGCTCCTGGCCCTGCCGGTTCAGGCGACGATCCTGTTCGCTTCTCCCTTCCGTCGGTTCGATCGATTGCTGATCGCCGCTTCCGAATTCGTCCTGTTCGAATTCCTGACTGTTTCGCGTAGCCAGACTCTGGGCGTCGCCTGCTCGCTGATGGTCGTTGCTTTGTGGAACCGCCCGCGGTGGTCGTGGGCCTTTATCGCACTGCTTCCGCAATGCGACTTCCTGTTCGGTATCATCTCGCTGATCTTCATCGCCTTGCGCTGGCGGGACAGGGCCATCTCGTGGCCCTTTGTCACCCTCTGGTTCGTCTCGGGCCTCGTCGCGGCAAAGACCGTCCATCCCATGCCCGACATGGCGACGGCGATGGTCCCACAAAAACCACTCAAGGCATTCAGCATCTGGCTTGCGGAGATGAGCGCACTGGGCTTGCCGTTCCAGACTGCCGGCCTCGTGCCAACCTGGAATCGCCCGCCTCCGATCGGGATCAATGCGTTTGCCCTGTTCGGATTTTTGACCATCCTGTGGCTGGAGACTCGCAACCGCCCCCGCGAGGCTATCGCCCTTGCCCTGTTCATCGGTCTTACTCTGCTTTTCAGCTTGGCAGTTTACCCGCTTTCCGTTCGCCACCTCATGCTCGGCGCATGGCTGTTCATTCTTCTGCTTTGGCTCCGCAGCAAGCAGGGAGGCACCCAGCCAAACATATGGACGCGATCATGGCTCTTCATCATCGCGGCGTCGGGATTGGCCACAGCCGGTATCAATCTGGCTCTGCCGTTCGATCGCGCACCCGAAGCACTTGCCGAAATGCGCAAACTGGGCCTTACCGGCAAGACGTGGACCGCCTTTCCCCGCTCAGATGGTCAAGGGGTAGCTGCCCTCAACGACATGACGTTTGAAAGGCTAACGGAAAACTGCCGAGAGTCATTCATTCGCTGGAACATTCCGGCAGAACACCTGATCAGAAGCAGTACACAGCTCGAACAGATCCTGGCGCGCAAGCGGTCTGCCGTTGGTCGGTTTTACCTGCTGACGGAATACGACCTGCCCGACCGCCCCGGCCTCCTGCACAAGCTGAGTGATATCCCCGCCGGCTACGACGGACAGCGATATCTGCTTTATGTCGTGGGAGAGGATCGGCCGGAGCGGCCGCATGTCAGTCCGCTTTGTGCCGGAGCGGCACTGCCGCTTCGGCATCCTTAGCATTTCCTAAGGAATTTATGCGTAACCGTCTCATGTTGAGACAGCATAAGATAGGCTGCTCGATGAGAATTCCAGTTTCTATGCCGATGCCTGAGGATCGCAAGCAATGAGTGCATTTGGCCGAAAGACCGGTGTTGGTGGGGGAGCCGCGATGCGCCCCTCGTTCGGCGTCGCGCGTCCGATGAAGTCGGGCGACGGAGGCTCTCCCAAAGGCCCGATGCCCGGCAATGCCGCCCCCCTTCCCGGCAGTGATCCTACCGGCAGCGATGCTCTGGGCCAGCCCGCAAAGTCCGATACGCTCGCCCGTCTTGCCGATCGCGCCAATCAGGTCGTCGATAACCAGTATCACGCCGAGGGCTTCGAAGCCTCGGTGCACAAGATCAAGGAACAGGTGCTCCCGCACCTGCTTGAACGCGTCGATCCCGAAGCGGCCGCCACGCTGACCAAGGAGGAACTTTCCGAAGAGTTCCGCCCGATCATCATGGAAGTGCTGGCGGAACTGAAAGTCACCCTGAACCGGCGCGAGCAATTCGCGCTCGAAAAGGTGCTGATCGACGAATTGCTCGGCTTTGGCCCGCTTGAAGAACTGCTCAACGACCCCGACGTGTCGGACATCATGGTCAACGGGCCGGAACAGACCTACATCGAAAAAAAGGGCAAGCTTCAGCTCGCCCCGATCCGGTTCCGCGACGAAGCCCACCTGTTCCAGATCGCCCAGCGCATCGTCAATCAGGTCGGCCGCCGCGTCGACCAGACCACGCCGCTCGCCGACGCCCGTCTCAAAGACGGCAGCCGCGTCAACGTCATCGTGCCTCCGCTCAGCCTGCGCGGAACGGCCATCTCGATCCGCAAGTTCTCGGAAAAGCCGATCACGCTCGACATGCTGCGCGATTTCGGCTCGATGAGCGACAAGATGTGCACCGCGCTCAAGATCGCGGGTGCGTGCCGCATGAACATCGTCATTTCCGGCGGCACCGGTTCGGGCAAGACGACAATGCTCAACGCCATGTCAAAAATGATCGACCCGGGCGAACGCGTGCTGACGATCGAAGACGCGGCCGAACTGCGTCTGCAACAGCCGCACTGGCTGCCGCTGGAAACCCGGCCGCCGAACCTTGAAGGCCAGGGCGCAATCACCATTGGCGACCTCGTGAAGAACGCCCTGCGTATGCGACCCGACCGCATCATCCTGGGCGAAATTCGTGGCGCGGAATGTTTTGACCTCCTTGCCGCAATGAACACCGGTCACGACGGCTCGATGTGTACGCTCCACGCCAACAGCCCGCGCGAATGCCTTGGCCGTATGGAAAACATGATCCTGATGGGGGACATCAAGATCCCCAAGGAAGCTATCAGCCGCCAGATCGCCGAATCCGTCGACCTGATCGTTCAGGTCAAGCGCCTGCGCGACGGTTCGCGTCGGACGACCAACGTTACCGAAGTCATCGGGATGGAAGGCGACGTGATCGTGACCCAGGAACTGTTCCGCTTCGAATATCTCGACGAAAGCGAGGACGGCAAGATCATCGGCGAATTCCGTTCGTCCGGCCTGCGCCCCTATACGTTGGAAAAGGCACGGCAATTCGGGTTCGATCAGGCCTATCTGGAAGCCTGCCTCTGATGTGCCCCTGAACAAGGACGGATCGCGCCGCTTGATCGGCGGCGCGTTCGGCCTCAGGGCAAAGGGCGATGTCTTCCGCGCCGGACCATTTTCATCCCCACCAGACGCCCCAGCGCCCGATGTTCGCGCTGGGCTTGCGACTTTTGTCGGCGCTCGTCTTTTCGGTCGTCCTGCTGCTCGTCAAGTTGACCGGAGAGCGCGGGATCTGGCTGCCCGAAGCGCTTTTCTGGCGTCAGTTGATCCCAGCAACGCTGATCCTCGGCTGGCTTGCCTCGCGCGGAGACCTCGTTCGCCTGCGCACGGCCCGACCGCTCGTTCACGCACGACGCGCGGCGATCGGCACGCTGGGCATGGTGCTGACGCTTGGCGTGGTGCAATTGCTGCCGCTTGCCGAAGCGACCGTGCTGGCGTTCACATCGGCGATCTTCGCCGTGATCCTGTCAGTCGTGCTCTTGCGCGAAAAGGTCGGGATATGGCGCGTGAGCGCGGTTGCGCTCGGCATGATCGGGGTCATCATCATGACCGGCCCGTCACAGGGACATCTGCCCGTTTTCGGGGTCGCAGTCGGCATCGGCGCCGCTTTCATGGTCGCGCTGGTCTCGATCCAACTGCGCGAACTTGGACGCACCGAGGAACCGATCACGATCGTCTTCTATTTCTCGGCGATGAGCGCGCCGTTCCTGGCCATGGCGCTGCCCTTTACCGATCACCGCTATCAGGCGCCGTTTCACCACGACCTGATGGGCTGGCTGATGATCGGCGCGATCGGGGTTCTCGGCCTTGCGACGCAGATGCTGATGACCGCCGCGCTTCGCTATGGCCGCGTCGCCAGCGTCATCGTCATGGATTATGCCCAGTTCGGCTGGTCGACGCTCTGGGGTTGGCTGGTATTCGACCACCTGCCCCCGACGACCACATGGCTCGGTGCCCCGGCCATCATCGGCGCAGGGCTGATCATCGCATGGCGGGAACAAGTGCGGGCACGTCCGCAAACCGGGGACGAAACCGTTACGGCGTGACCGCCCCGCCTTCATCCCCCAAGAGACGAAGGCGGGACGGCCCGGACATTCAAGCTTCCTTCCAGACGAGCCGGGGCTTTCGAGCGGCCAGCGTTTCATCCAGTCGGCGACGCGGCGCATGGACCGGAGCCGCTTTCAGCGCCGGATCGCCGTCCTTTGCGCGTCGGGCAAGATCCCGCATCGCCGCGATAAACTGATCGAGCGCGGCCTTGCTTTCCGTCTCGGTCGGCTCGACCAGCATGGCCCCGTGGACGACGAGCGGGAAATAGACCGTCATCGGGTGGAACCCTTCGTCGATCAGCCCCTTGGCAAGGTCGAGCGTCGAAAAGCCCTCGGCAAAACCGGCATCGCTGAACAAGGCTTCGTGCATGCAGGCCCCGCTCTCCGCGAACGGCGCGTCGAGCACGTCCTTGAGCGATGCGAGCAGGTAATTGGCGTTGAGCACTGCATCGCCTGACACCTGCCGCAATCCATCCGCACCATGGGTCAGGATATAGGCAAGCGCACGAGTGAACATGCCCATCTGCCCATGGAACGCGCACATGCGGCCAAAGGCATCGGTCCGCTCGGCGGGATCCTCGATCAGACGCGGCTTGCCCGCTTCATCGCGTACGACCATGGGCAAAGGCGCGAAAGGCGCAAGCGCCTGCGACAGTACCACCGGTCCCGCACCCGGCCCGCCGCCGCCATGAGGCGTCGAAAAGGTCTTGTGCAGATTGATATGCATCGCATCGACGCCCAGATCGCCCGGGCGCACGCGTCCGACGACCGCATTGAAATTCGCGCCGTCGCAATAGACATAACCGCCCGCCGCATGAACGGCGTCGGCGATTGTCTTCATGTCGCGTTCGAACAATCCGCAGGTGTTGGGATTGGTGATCATCACCCCCGCGACATCATCGCCAAGCCGTTCGAGCAGAGCGGCAAGGTCGATACGCCCGTCCGGATTGGCCGGGATCGGCGCGACAGTGAAGCCGGCAAAAGCCGCCGTTGCCGGATTGGTGCCATGTGCGCTCTCGGGAACGAGAATGACTCGCCGCGCATCGGCTTCGCCACGCGCCTCGAGCGCCGCACGAATGGCGAGCAACCCGCACAGTTCGCCATGAGCGCCTGCCTTTGGCGTCATCGCCACCGACGCCATGCCGGTCAGCGCCACCAGCCAGTCGGCAAGCTGGGCGATCACTTCAAGAGCGCCTTCGACGGTCTGTTGCGGTTGCAGCGGATGAACGGACGCAAAACCCGGCATCCGCGCGACCTTTTCATTCAGGCGCGGATTGTGCTTCATCGTGCACGAACCAAGCGGAAACAGCCCAAGATCAATGGCATAGTTCTGCCGCGAAAGGCGCGTGTAATGCCGGACCGCTTCCGGTTCGGACAGACCGGGCAAGGCAACCGGGGTAGTCCGACGCGGCAGGGCATCGAGCATTTCCGCGCCATCGTCCTCGTCGAAATCGACACCGCATCCGTCAAGCGACCCGATTTCGAACAGCAAGGGTTCGTCCTGTTCGAGTGCACGATGGCCGGTCACCGTCGGGCGCCATGCACCCGGTTCGCTGCTGCCGGTCGAAGGACGCCAGCCCGAGGGATTGAGATCGTTCATGCCAGCACCTCTTCAAGCGCACTCGCCAGAGCCGCAATGTCGTCTTCCAGCGTGCACTCGCTCGTCGCGACGAGCAGGACATCACCGAGATCGGCGCGATCGGGGCAAAGCCGCGACAACGGCACCCCACCGAGCACACCCCGTTCCGCCAGGGCATCGACGACTTCGGCTGCGGGCCGGGGCAGGCGCACGGCAAATTCGTTGAACCACACGCGGTTGATGACTTCGACACCGGGGATCGCCGAAAGGCGTCGCGCAGTCGTGACGGCGCGGGCATGACTGGCCTGTGCCATCCGGCCAAGGCCGACACCACCGAGCAAAGTCATGTGAATGCTGAAAGCCAAGGCACAAAGACCTGAATTTGTGCAGATATTCGACGTTGCCTTTTCGCGCCGGATATGTTGTTCACGGGTCGATAGCGTCAGCACGAAACCGCGCCGACCTTCGGCATCGACGGTTTCGCCGCAAAGGCGTCCGGGCATCTGCCGCACGAATTTCTCGCGCGTGGCGAAAAGGCCCAGATAAGGCCCCCCGAACTGAAGGCCGACGCCGATCGACTGTCCCTCGCCCACGACAATATCCGCTCCCAGCGCGCCCGGGCTTTCGAGAAGGCCAAGGGCAACCGGTTCGGTCACGACCGCGATCAACAGGGCGCCTGCCGCATGAGCCGCTTCGGCAATCGCGGCAAGATCGGGAATGCGGCCGAAAAGATCCGGGTACTGCACGACAACGCACGAAACCGTGGCGTCGATCGCCGCGATGACGTCAGCGTCGTCGCTTTCGGCCTCGGCCCGAGGGGCAAGCACCACCAGATCATCGCCGGTGAAACGCGCCATCGTCGCACAAGTCTGCGCGTAATGCGGGTTGAGGCCGCCCGACAGAATCGCACGCCGTCGCCGGGTGATCCGCCCGGCCATCGCGATCCCTTCCCAACAGGCGGTCGATCCGTCGTAGAGCGAAGCATTGGCGACTTCGCATCCGAACAGACGCGCGACCTGAGTCTGGAACTCGAACAGGACCTGCAAGGTTCCCTGAGCGATTTCAGGCTGATAGGGGGTATAGGCGGTCAGGAATTCGCCGCGCTGGATCAGATGATCGACGCTTGCCGGGACATGGTGGCGATAGGCCCCCGCCCCTAGGAAGAACGGAACCTGATCGGCAGTCAGCGCACGCGCGGACAAGGCCGCCATGTGGCGTTCAACCGCGCGCTCGCTGGCATGAAACGGCAATCCGGGGATCGGCCCGGATTGCAAGGCATCGGTCGGAACGTCGGTGAACAAGGCGTCGACCGACGCCGCACCGATCGTCCCGAGCATGGCGGAGCGATCCGCCTGCGACAATGGCAGTGTGCGCATCAGAGCCCCGCGATGAAGTCCGTGTAGGCCGCCGCATCGAGCAGCTCGTCAAGCTCGACGGGATCGGCCAGATCCAGTTCCCACAGCCAGCCATCGGCTTCGGCCGAGGCATTGACGAGTTCGGGCGCTTCTTCCAGTGCGGCGTTCACGGCCGTCACGGTTCCCCCGGCGGGCGCATAGACGTCCGACGCCGCCTTGACCGAATCGATCACCGCCACGCTGTCACCGCGCGCCATCGTCGCGCCGACAGCAGGCAGGTCGACATAGGTGATGTCGCCGAGCTGGCTCTGCGCATAGTCGGTGATCCCGACACGAGCCTTGGGTCCGTCAACCTCGATCCATTCGTGGTCACGCGTGAAATAGCGGGGCATCAAGCAGCTCCTTTGCGGTGATAGCGGTGGGGAACAAAAGGCAGGGTCGTGACTGTGGCGGCCAGGCGGCGGCCGCGCAGATCGATGGAAAGAGGCGTGTCGAGCGCGGCATGGGCGGCATCGACGTAAGCCATGGCAATGGGGCGACCGAGGGTGGGCGCGAACCCGCCGGACGTGACCGTTCCGATCGGCGTGTCACCGGCCAGAACCACGGCGCCTTCCCGCGCGGCGAGACGTCCTTCGACAAGAAGGCCGACGCGCCGGCAGGCCGGCCCCTGCTCCAGCACAGCCGCGATCCGCCCATGACCGGGAAAGCCGCCTTGCTCTCGCCGACGGCGCGCGACGGCAAAGCCGAGCCCGGCCTCGACCGGCTCGATTTTCGACGTCAAATCATGGCCATAAAGGGGAAGCCCGGCTTCCAGACGCAGAGAATCCCGGGCGCCGAGGCCGATCGGATGAACTTCGTCATGCGCCGCAAGAACATCAACCAGTTCCGCAAGAATGGCATGCGGAACACTGATTTCAAACCCATCCTCCCCGGTATAACCCGAACGCGAGACGCCAAGAGAGGCTCCGTGCCACTCGAAGCGGCCCCACTCCATGAAGCCAAGCTGCCCCGGACCCGAAAGGCCGATTGCCTCGAGAACTTGCGCCGACGACGGACCTTGCAAGGCCAGCAGCGCGTGATCGGTGATGTGATGCAGGACGACCGAAGCGGGCAGATGCGCCCGGATGTGGGCGACGTCGGCCTCAACCATCGCGCCGTTGACCACCATGGCCAGCGCGTCGCCCGTGTTGGTCACGATGAGATCGTCGAGAATGCCGCCCTTGTCGTCGAGCAACAACGAATAGCGCATGCGCCCCGGCTTAAGCCCGCGAATGTCACCGGGAAGCAAGGCTTCGAGCGCCTCGGCGACGTCGTCTCCGGAAAAGACCAACTGCCCCATGTGCGACACGTCGAAAAGCCCGGCATGGGTGCGCGTCCACTGGTGTTCGGCCAGGATGCCTTCGTACTGCACCGGCATCGAATAACCGGCGAAGGGGACCATGCGCGCGCCTTGCGCCCGATGCCAGGCATCAAGCGGCAGGATCCGCAGGTCGGCGGCTGTATCGTTGGAATGACTCACTCGTATCGGCTCCGCGCAACTGTGGCGTCTGTTGGAGCCCCCTCTGTCGCGAAAACCTGAGAGTTTTCCCCACGCGCGCGATTCGACACCCGCGAAGTTACCCCTTCGGCGGCACCGGGCCGAAAGCCCGGTACACTTTCCAGAGCATCACTGTTGATCCACGCAGTCCCTGGTGCCTGAGAGTTTCCGGGGCGGTTGCTCCTTCGGCGTCCGTCGCCGCGATGGTTTGACCCATCGCGAATCGCAGGATCTCTCCCGCGCGATCAGTGACGCTTATGGTCGTGCATCATTTTGGTTATCCAAGTCAACTCTCAGCGGGCAAGTCTGTGGATATTCCCGCTGCCATGGACATGGCGGCCACGCCCGGATGCGCCGACCAGCGCCAGTATCGCCTCGGCAAGATCCCGGGCGGATGTCGAGCGATACCGGGCAAGTTTTCCATGCAGGAACAAGTCGAAAAAGGGGGCGAGCCCTTGCCCCAGACGCTCCATCCAACGCAGGGACCCATCCCGCCGTCCACGCAGGAGACCGGGGCGCAGAATATCGAGCCTCTGGAAGTGCATGGCATCGAGCGCCTGCTCCACCTCTCCCTTCACCGAAAGATAGAAATTGCGTGAAGTTGCGGAGGCACCAACCGAGGAAACAAGGATAACCTGACGGGCTCCTGCTTCTTTTGCAGCCTCCGCCAGCGTGACCACCAGATCGTGGTCGACCGCGCGAAAGGCATCGCGACTGCCGCCCACAGCTCGAATGGTCGTGCCCAGCGCGATGATCAGGACTGCCGGGCGAGCCTGGGCGATCGCCTTGGTCCACGCCGCCGGATCGGCAACCAGCACTTCCACCCGCGCGCCCTTGGGCAAGGGCACTTCACGCCGGGCCAGAGCAGAAAGACGAACTTGCGGATGACGTTCGGTTCCCGCGATCACCGCGCGGCCAACGAGGCCTGTCGCGCCGACCAGCAGGGCCGTTTCAGACATTGCGCAAACCTTCGGGAACCGTCCCGGTCACTTGCCCGTAGCTCTCGATGGCAAAACGATCCGTCATGCCCGCGATATAGTCGGCGATCGTGCGGCTGCGTCCCGGTTCCTCGTCCGGCAGACGGGTCCGCCATGCCTCGGGCAGCAAGCCGGGGTCGGCGGCATAGGCCGCGAACAAGGTCGCGATGACTTCGCGCGCGCGTTCGGCAGCGGCAACCTGTTCGGGATGGAGATAGAGCCGCGCGTACATGAATTTCTTGAGCGCGCGTTCCTCTGCCCGCATGGCGTCCGAAAATCCGCAAAGCGCGCGTCCGGCTGCCCGAACGTCTTCGACCGTTGCCGCGCCGCTGTCGGCAAGGCGATCTCGCGTCTCGGCCAGAACATCGTTGACCATGCGCCCGATCTGTCCGCGAACCAGCTCGCGCAACAGGCGTTCCCGCGGCGCGCCGGGGAAACGTCGTTCGATCGCGTACCACTGCTCGGCCAGCGACGGCAGTTCGAGCAAATGGTCGAGCGTCAGGAACCCCGCGCGCAACCCGTCGTCGATGTCGTGGTTGTCATAGGCGATATCGTCGGAAATCGCCGCTACCTGCGCTTCGAGCGAGGCGTGGCTGGCAAGGTCGAGCGGAAAGCACGCGTCGAGTTCGGCAAGGGCCCATGGCGCCTGCCGCACCGGTCCATTGTGCTTGGCGAGACCTTCAAGCATTTCCCAGGTCAGATTGAGCCCGTCGTGTTCGACATAGGGGCTTTCGAGCCGCATCAGCACGCGCAAGGTGTTGGCGTTGTGGTCGAACCCGCCGTGGGGGGCCAAAGCTTCTTGGAGGGCATCTTCCCCGGCATGGCCGAACGGCGGATGGCCAATGTCGTGGGCAAGGCACAGCGCCTCGGTCAAATCCTCGTCCAGCCCCAGCACGCGCGCGATCACGCGGCCGATCTGCGCGACCTCGAGACTGTGCGTCAGACGGACGCGATAATGATCGCCATCGGGCGCGACGAAGACCTGCGTCTTGTGGCGCAGGCGGCGAAAGGCAATCGAATGGATGATCCGGTCGCGATCACGCTGAAAATCGCTGCGTGGACCGCGCGCGATCGAACCTTCAAGGCCGAATTCGCGCCCGCGCGAGCGCGTCGGGTCCGAGGCGACAGGGCTTCTTTCAAACATGCGCGAAGGATTAGAAAGCGCAGGGCCGGTCGTCCAGCCCCGCGCCCCATCAAACATCAATGTGCCAAGGCCTTGACGATTTCCTCGACCATCTTTTTGGCGTCGGCCAGCAGCATCATGGTCTGGTCCATGTAGAACACATCGTTGTCGACCCCGGCATAGCCGACGCCGCCCATGCTGCGCTTGACGAAGAAGATCGTCTTGGCCTTGTCCACGTCGAAGACCGGCATCCCGAAAATCGGAGAGGACTTGTCGGTCTTGGCCGCCGGGTTGACGACGTCGTTGGCCCCGATGATGAACGCCACGTCGGCTTGCGCGAATTCGCCCTGAATGTCTTCGAGTTCAAAGACTTCGTCGTAAGGGACGTTGGCTTCGGCAAGCAGTACGTTCATGTGCCCCGGCATGCGCCCCGCGACCGGGTGGATGGCGTATTTCACATTGACGCCATGCGCCTTCAACTGGTCCGCCATCTCGCGCAGGACGTGCTGTGCCTGGCTGACTGCCATGCCGTAGCCGGGGATGATGATGACGTTTTCGGCTTCCTTCATGATGTAGGCCGCGTCTTCGGCGCTGCCGCGTTTCCACGGGCGTTGTTCGCGCACCGCGCCCCCGCCGCCCGCTGCCGCATCGGCGCCGAAGCCCCCCGCGATGACCGACAGGAACGAGCGGTTCATCGCCTTGCACATGATGTAGGACAGGATCGCGCCCGACGAGCCGACCAGCGCGCCGGTCACGATCATCGCGGTGTTGTGCAGCGTGAAGCCCATCGCCGCAGCCGCCCACCCCGAATAGGAATTGAGCATCGAGACGACGACCGGCATGTCCGCCCCACCGATCGGGATGATCAGCAGGAAACCGATCATGAAGGACAGCGCCGTGATCGCCGCGATCACCCACAATGCCTCATCCTGCGTGAAACAGCCGACGAGCCCGAGAATGAGCGCAAGAGTCCCGAGATTGAGCACGTGCCGTCCTGGCAGCAGGATCGCCGCCCCGCTCATTTTCCCGGCCAGTTTCAGGAAGGCGATGATCGATCCCGAAAACGTGATCGCGCCAATGGCAATGCCCAGCCCCATTTCGACCCGGCTGTGCGAGGCGATTTCCGCGCCTTCGAGAATGCCGAAGGCACCGGGATTGAGGTAAGCGGCCCACCCGACCAGAACGGCAGCAAGACCGACCAGCGAATGGAACGCCGCGACGAGCTGGGGCATGTCGGTCATCTGGATGCGACGGGCAATCACGAAGCCGATCCCGCCACCCAGCGCCAGTGCCGCCGCGATTTCGGGAAGGCTGGCAATGCCGTGAGTCACCAGCGTCGTTGCAACCGCCAGTGTCATCCCGATCATGCCGTAACGGTTGCCCGCACGGCTCGTCGCCGGGCTCGACAACCCGCGCAGGGCGAGAATGAACAGGACGCCCGCAATCAGATAGGCAAGCGCGGACCAGGCCGAAGAAGTCGAAGCGTCCATCACTTCTTCTCCTTCTTCTTGTACATGGCGAGCATGCGTGCCGTAACGGCGAAACCGCCGAAAATGTTGACGCTGGCAAGCACGACGGCCCCCAGCCCCAGCCATTTCGACACCGCCGATCCTTGCGCAGCCGACGCGATCAGCGCCCCCACCACGATGACCGAGGAAATCGCGTTCGTAACGGCCATCAGCGGCGTGTGTAACGCCGGAGTGACCGACCAGACGACGTAATAGCCCACGAAGCAGGCAAGGACGAAAATCGACAGGATGCTGACAAAGTCCATGGACCTTCCCCCCTTTCAGCCCAGCAGACGTTCATGCACCACCTTGCGCCCCTGGGTGAGGCGGATGGCATTGCCGATTTCCTCGTCAAGCAGGGGACGGCCTTTGTCCTTGTCCCAGAATGCCGCGAGGAAGTTGTAGAGATTGCGCGCAAACAGCGCCGATGCGTCGGCGGGCAACTGTGCCGGAGTGTTGGCGAACCCGACGATGCGGACCCCGTGACGCTCGACGATCTCGTCGGCGACCGAGCCTTCGACATTCCCGCCCTGCGCCACGGCAAGGTCATAGATGACGCTGCCGCGCTTCATCGTCGCGACCTGTTCGTCCGAAATGAGACGCGGCGCCGCCCGTCCAGGGATGAGCGCAGTAGTGATGACGATATCCTGCTTTGCCAGATGCCCCGAAACCAGTTCCGCCTGCGCTTTCTGGTATTCCGGGCTCATTTCCGTGGCGTAACCGCCCGCGCCTTCGCCTTCGATCCCCGCGACGTTCTCGACGAAGATCGGTTTGGCGCCGAGCGACAGGATCTGTTCCTTGGTCGCCGAACGGACGTCGGTCGCCGACACTTGCGCGCCCAGACGCCGCGCGGTCGCGATTGCCTGTAGCCCGGCAACGCCAACGCCCATGACGAAGACTTTGGCCGCGCTCACGGTTCCGGCTGCCGTCATCATCATCGGAAAAGCGCGGCCATAGAGATTGGCCGCCACCAGCACCGCCTTGTATCCCGAAAGATTGGACTGGCTCGACAGGATGTCCATCGACTGCGCCCGGGTGATGCGCGGCATGAATTCCATTGCCAGTGCCTCGAGACCGGCGGCAGCATAGGCCTCCACCCGGTCGCGGCGCGCAAAGGGATCGAGCCCCGCGACCACCCATGCCCCCGGGTTGACTCCGGCGAGAAGGTCTATTTCAGGCCCCTGAACGCCAAAGACGATATCCGCGCCACGCGCGACATCGCTGCTGGCGATACGGGCACCGGCCGCGATGTAATCGTCGTCGGTGACCATGGCAGCAAGACCGGCCCCGCTTTCGACAACGACGCCTGCGCCCAGCGCGACCAGCTTGCGCACCGTTTCTGGTGTCGCCGCGACGCGCGTTTCCCCGACCGCCCGCTCACGCAGGACGGCGATTTCTACCGAATGTGCCACGCGCGGCCTCAGTGGATCAGATAAATGACAAAGGCGACGATCGCCGCAATCACCGGCACTGCAATCTTGATCAGATTGACAAAGCCTTCATATGTCGCACGCGCGGCCCGTATGTCAGTGGCAGATGCCATGGTCATCCTCTCGCAAATTCCCGTAGCGGCATGCCTTTTCGCGCAAGTCCGCCTGCGTGCCTGTTGTACCTGCCTCCCCCCTTTCACTCAAGCCGGATCGTTCGCCGGAGGCTTAAGTCCGTCTTTACCGAGTTGGATTATTCATACCCGAGCACGCCAACTACCGGACAACGCATGCCTGACCCCGAAGATCGTCTGTTGATGCTCATCGATGACGAACCGGCACAAATCCGGCTCGTGACCGCGCTCGCCGCGCGGGAAGGATGGCGCACCATCGTCGCCCGCGACGCAGAGACTGCGATCGCGACGCTCGGCACGCGTCAAGGCATGCAACTGGGCGCGATCATCCTCGATCAATGGGTGCCCGGCGATGCGGCCTGCCACCTCATTTCCGAGCTCAAGGCGCGACGTCCCGCCCTGCCCATCCTGATGCTGACCACCAGCAATTCGCCGTTGCTTGCGGTCGAAGCCATGCGGGCCGGAGCGACCGACTACCTGATCAAGCCCGTCTCGCCCGATCGCATGATGCAGGCCCTGCGCGCCGCGACCACACCCGAGGCACAGCGGTCGGAGCTTCATCCGCTCACCGAAAAGCTCGAAGCGGCACTCGATTTCGATTCGATGATCGGCGCGGCGTCGTCGTTCCGTGCGGCCCTTGCCATCGCGGCCAAGGCGGCCCGTACCCATGCCCACGTCCTTATCGAAGGGGAAAGCGGGACCGGAAAGGAAATGCTGGTCCGGGCGATGCATGCTGCCAGCCCGCGCGCCAAGATGCCGCTGCGCATCGTCAATGCCGCCGGAATTCCGCCGAACCAGATCGAATCCGTCCTGTTCGGCCATGAAAAGGGCGCCTTTGCCGGTGCGTTCGAACGCCATGTCGGCGCCTTGCAGCACGCTGACGGCGGCACGCTGGTCATCGACGAGATCGACCGCCTGGCCCTGCCGGTTCAACGCCGCCTTGCACAATTCCTCGTCCGGGGAGACGTGCAGCCGATCGGCGCGCGCCATTCCTTCCGCCTCGACGTCCGGTTGATCGCGTGCAGCAATGCGCCGTTGCGCGATCTGGTCGATTCCGGGCTGGCCGATGCCGAGCTTTACGAAAGACTGTCGGGAACGCTCGTACGGCTGCCCTCCTTGCGCGAACGTGCCGGCGACATTCCGGCTCTCGCCCGCCATTTCCTCGCCCGTATCGGCGAACAGCCGGGCCTGCGTCCGCTCGGCATCACCGATAGCGCCCTGGCTCTGCTCGGAGCCTACGACTGGCCCGGCAACGTGCGCCAGTTGCAGGCGACCCTGTTTCGCGCGGCGGTCTTTTGCGACGGCGAAGCCCTGACGGCACAGGACTTTCCCAATCTCTCGACAATGGTGGGCGAAGCGCCCCGCCACAATGCGCCGATCAGCGATGGCGCGGGCGTCATGCTGTTCGGACCGGACGGCAACCTGCGCCCGCTCGAAGACATCGAGGCCGATGTCATCCGCCTTGCCATCGGCCATTACCGGGGGCGCATGACCGAAGTCGCGCGCCGCCTCGGCATCGGCCGATCGACGCTCTATCGCAAGCTGTCCGAACTCGGCATCGACAACGCCGCCTGAAACCCCGTTCGAAACCTCAGGCCGTCAATCGACAATCTGGCTGAAATCGGTCAGCGCCGCATCGCGTAAGCCGCGCCAGACCTGCAAGGCCTGCACCGTTTCGGGAACGTCGTGGACGCGGACCATGTGCGACCCCGCGTCCGCCGCCTTGAGCGCGAGCGTCAGCGAGCCCGGCATACGCTTGTGCGCTGCCACTTCGCCCGCCAGCGCACCGATCAGACGCTTGCGGCTCGCCGCGAACAGGATCGGCTGCCCCAAGGCGTGCAACAGCGGCATCGCATTGATGAGCGCCAGGTTTTCCGCCAGATTCTTGCCAAACCCGATGCCCGGATCGAGCAGGATCTTCTCCCGCGCGATCCCCGCCGCCAATGCCGCGTCGCGTCGTTCGCGCAAGGCATCGAAGACATCGAGCACGACATCGCGATAGACGCCGTCTGCGTGGAGATCGCCGTCATCCCCCGGCGCATGCATCAACACGACCGGAGCGCCGCTTTGCGCCACCAGTTCGACCGTGCGCGGATCATGTCGCATCGCCGAGACGTCGTTGACGATATGCCCGCCTGCACTCAACGCTGCACCAATGACGCTCGCGCGGCGGCTGTCGATGGAAATGGCGGCACCTGCTGTCGCAAGCCGCTCGATCACCGGAACGATGCGCCGCTCTTCGTCGCCTTCCCAGACCGCCGCGGCACCGGGACGGGTCGATTCCCCGCCGACGTCGATAAGCGCGGCGCCAGCCTCAAGCATGGCGTGACCGTGCTCGATCGCCGCGTCGGGCTTGTCGAGAAACTTGCCGCCATCCGAAAAACTGTCCGGCGTGACGTTGAGGATACCCATGACCAGTGGCTGATCGAACCGCAACACACGCGGCCCGCACGAAAGCGGGGCATGCGGGCGAGCCAGATCGCGCCATTGCGCCTGCGCCTCCATCGCGAGCGCGTCGGGCAAGGCAGCAATCGCGGCCGGAACCTCGCTGACGTCAAGCCGCTGCCGGGCAACGACCCGCCCGTCCTTGCGCCGGATCAGCGCGAAGCGACTGGCCCAGGCAAGGCTGCCGCCAAGGCGAACCGCATCGCCCGCTTCGCCCTGCGGGCTTTCGGCAAGGGCGATCGGGCGAAGATAGACGGTCTCGGTCATGGGGAAAACGCGATCAGTCCTCGGTCGCGAGCAGGTAAAGCTGACGCAGGGCGTCGATCTGCTTCACCTGACCTTCGTGCTCGATGTGCCAGAACGTCCAGCCATTGCACGAAGGCGCGCCCTGAAGCTTGGCGCCGATGCCGTGGATCGAACCGCTGTCATCGCCCGCCATGATCGAACCGTCGGCGCGGACCGTGACACAATAGCGCCCCTTGCGATCGCTGAGCACCGCACCGGGACGGATCCAGCCGCTTTCGACCAGCTGACCAAAGGCGACGCGCGGCTGCGACTTGCGGCTCTGCATCGTCTTGAGCGCGGTTTCATCGAGCGGCAGCGCCATTTCGATGCGCTCTTCGGCGACTTCAATATAGCCTTCTTCACGCTCGCAACCGATCCAGTGGCGTCCGAGACGCTTGGCTACCGCGCCGGTGGTGCCGGTGCCGAAGAAGGGATCGAGCACGACATCGCCCGGATTGGTCGTCGCCAGCATCACGCGATAGAGCAGCGATTCCGGCTTCTGCGTCGGATGAGCCTTGGCGCCGCGCTTGTTGCGCAGGCGTTCCTGGCCCGAGCAGATCGGCAGGACCCAGTCCGAGCGCATCTGCAGTTCATCGTTCAGCGTCTTCATCGCGCGATAGTTGAAGGTGTACTTCGACTTTTCGCTGCGCGAGGCCCAGATCAGGGTTTCGTGGGCATTGGTGAAACGGGTGCCCTTGAAATTGGGCATCGGGTTCGCCTTGCGCCAGACGATGTCGTTCAGGATCCAGAAGCCCATGTCCTGCAGGATCGCGCCGACACGGAAGATGTTGTGATAGCTGCCGATGACCCAGATCGAACCGTCGGGCTTGAGCAGGCGGCGCGCTTCGGCCAGCCATTCGCGCGTGAAAGCATCATAGGCGGCAAAGCTGTCGAACTTGTCCCAGTCGTTGGTCACCGCATCGACATGACTGCCGTCGGGACGGGCAAGATCGCCGCCAAGCTGGAGGTTGTAGGGCGGATCGGCAAAGATCATGTCGATCGACGCAGTGGGCAGCGCCCGCATCTGTTCGATGCAGTCGCCACGCAGGATCTGGTTCACCGGCAGCGAGGGATCGACCGCGGGCATTCCGACCTGCAGCGCCTTTGCCTTGCCAAGGCTGCGCTTGCGCGATTGGACCCGTTCTTTCACCACGACTGCCATGACCCGTATTCTCCTGTTCGATGACCCCTAGGTGAATCATCGCGACTCGCGCGTCAAGCTGCGACTCGTGGAGTCAGCACGAGTCGCACTGAATCAAAACAGGAACGGAATGAGTCCGGAAGGCATATCTTGAGTCATGCCGCCAAGCACGACTCAATATCTTGTGCCTCAAAGGCGTGGAAAAAATTCAGAGCAGCAACGCCTGCGCCACCGGCGCGAAGCTGCGCCTGTGGAAAACGCACGGTCCATGTTCGCGCAAGGCGGCCAGATGCTCGGGCGTGCCGTACCCGGCATTGCGCTCCCACCCGTACTGGGGCCACTTTTGCGCCGCATCGCGCATGATACGGTCGCGATGTTCCTTGGCCAGGATCGAAGCTGCCGAAATCGCCGCCTCGGTCGCATCGCCGCCGACAATGGCCCGTGCGGGCCAGACCCAGCCCGGATCGCGCCCCGCCGGGGTCTTGTTCCCGTCGATGAGGACCATCTCGACGACGCCTCCATCGCGATCCAGCAGGTCCGCGACGGCCAGCGTCATCGCCTTCATCGTCGCGGCAAAGATATTGATCCGGTCAATCTCGTCCGCCTCGACAACGCCAAGGCCCCAGCGGCAGGTCTCCTTGATCCCGACTTCCAGCCAAGCGCGCCGCCGGGCGGTCAGTTTCTTGGAATCAGCAAGGCCCTGTGGCGCTCCTGCGCCCAGAATGACGGCGGCTGCAACGACGGGACCGGCAAGCGGTCCTCGCCCGGCTTCATCGACACCGACGACAAGGCCGGATGACGACACCAAGGAGGATGGACAGGACATACCCCATGCCCCTATCGCGATGGGCCGTTCCATCGCAAGCAGACCTCATCCCATGCCGTTCGATCCCGCCCGCGTCGATTGCTGGATCTTTGATCTCGACAACACGCTCTATCCCGCCAGCGTGCAGCTCTTCGACCAGATCGACGTGCTGATGGGGCGCTTCATTGCCGAACTGCTCGGCTGCGACCTTGCCGAAGCCCGGCGGGTGCAGAAGATGTATTTCCACGACCACGGCACCACGCTCGCCGGTCTCATGCATTATCACGCGGTCGATCCGCGCGACTTCCTCTCCTATGTCCATGCCATCGACATGGGCGTTCTGAGCAAGGCCCCGCGCATTGCCGACAAGTTGCGCGCATTGCCCGGACAGCGGCTGATCTTCACCAATGCCGACGGCCCTTATGCCGAACGCGTGCTCGACGCTCTGGGCATCACCGACTGTTTCGACGGCATGTGGGACATCCATGCCATGGAATATCGCCCGAAACCGGAAATGAGTGCCTATACCAGCCTGGTCGAGCGGTTCGGCATCGATCCTGAACGAGCCGTCTTCGTCGAGGATTCGGCCCGCAACCTGTCCCCTGCCAAGGGACTTGGCATGCAGACGGTCTGGATCGACATGGCAACCGACTGGGGCGACCGCGCCAAGGACGATGCCGCGATCGATCTCGTGATCGATGACCTCGAACGCTGGCTCGACAGCGTGGCGGCCGAACTTGCCCGGCCTCGCCCACTGGGCTAGGCGCCCCAGCGAAACGATGAAATCTCGCCGGCCCGCGCCGGACCTTCCAAGCGGAGACACCCATCATGACTGACCAGCTTGCCGCCGCCATCGAAGCCGCCTGGGAAAACCGCGCCGACGTCACCCCTGCCAGCGCCGACGTGCGCGAAGTGGTCGACGCCGCGCTTGCCCTGCTCGACAGCGGCAAGGCCCGCGTTGCCGAAAAGGTCGACGGCGAATGGCGCGTCAACCAGTGGCTGAAGAAAGCCGTGCTGCTCTCGTTCCGCCTTCAGGACAATGTCGTGATCGACGGCGGTGCTGCGGGCGCTCCGGCGTTCGACAAGGTTCCCTCGAAGTTTGCCGGTTGGGACGATGCACGGTTCCGCGATGCCGGCTTCCGCGTCGTTCCCGGCGCCGTCGCACGCCGTGGCGCCCACATCGGCAAGGGCGTCGTGCTGATGCCGAGCTTCGTCAACATCGGCGCCTTCGTCGATGAAGGCACCATGGTCGACACCTGGGCGACGGTCGGGTCCTGCGCCCAGATCGGCAAGAACGTGCACATCTCGGGCGGCGCCGGCATCGGCGGCGTGCTCGAACCGCTGCAGGCAGGCCCGGTCATCATCGAAGACGGCGCTTTCATCGGTGCCCGCTCGGAAGTCGCCGAAGGCGTGATCGTGGGCGAAGGCGCGGTCCTGTCGATGGGCGTGTACCTCGGCGCATCGACCAAGATCGTCGACCGCACCACCGGCGAAGTCCACATCGGCAAGGTTCCGCCCTATGCCGTGGTCGTCCCCGGCGCGATGCCCGGCAAGCCCCTGCCCGACGGCACTCCTGGCCCCTCGCTCTATTGCGCGGTGATCGTGAAGACCGTCGATGCACAGACCCGCAGCAAGACCGGAATCAACGAACTGCTTCGCGACTGATCGGCAGAGAGGCAAGAGAGATAGTCCGGGCACCATGACCGATAGGGCACGCGCGCTGATCGATCGCCTGGGGCTCGAACCTCATCCCGAAGGCGGCTGGTATCGTCAGACATGGCGAGCCGCCGCCGCGCCGGGCAAGCGCCCTGCCGGAACGCTGATCCATTTCCTGCTCGAAGCGGGACAACGATCGCACTGGCATGCTGTCGATGCCGACGAAGTCTGGCTCTGGCACGACGGCGACCGCCTTGCCCTCTCGACATCCCAAACCGATACGGGGCCGGTCGTGACGACCATACTCGGGCCTGATCCCCTGTCGGGCGACGCGGTTCAGGCCGTCGTTCCCACCGGCCATTGGCAAGCGGCTGCCCCGATCACAGGATCGCACGGCTATGTCCTGGTATCCTGCGTCGTGGCGCCCGGATTCGATTTCGCGGGCTTTCGCCTCGCGCCACCCGACTGGTCGCCCGAATCCTGAGCCAAACGGCACGCATCGGGCCATCCCTGTGCCATTGACGCAGAGCTACTGACAGAAATGTCAGAAAGGCCTCACCCTTATCGCTCGATAAATTGTTATTTTTTCAATTATGTTGCATTTTACGCAACCTTTATCGCGCGATAAGCATTTGCGCCTTCGCACATGCAACATCATTCCCGTCCTCAGCAAGAAAACAGAGCCGAAATTGCCGGTCGAGCGTCACGAGCAGGCGCATCCGGGAACCTTTGAGGCCCTTCGAGGTATCAGGAGTGATTGCAATGTTCAGGAAGTCGCTTGTCGCCGCCGTGCTGGTCGCCACCGTTGCTCCGGCTGCCGCTTTCGCTGCCGGAGATACCGGTCAGTTCAAGAACCAGGGCGTCGACTACAACTACACGACCGAGGACAAGAACGGCGAAAAGATCGTGCGCGGCACTGCCTATGCCGGTCGCGTGCCGTTCGAACTGCACATCCGCAAGAAGACCGTCACCGGCACGTTCAACAACAAGCCGGTCGAATTCGACATTGCCGAAGCCAAGAAGATGGGCCTCGTCACCGGCAACTGAACCGTCGGGGCGAACACCCCAACAGGCTTATGAAAAAGGCCCTGCCGTCACGTGACGGCAGGGCCTTTTTTAATGATCGCAACGCAACGCCACAAGGCATTGTATATAAAATGAAATCCTAACCTCAGGCCGAAGCCCCACCGGCACCTGTCACCAACCGAAACGTCAGAGTTTGCGGATCGACACGAAAGTCTGGTTCACCAGCTGATAGGCGATCTCTCCGAACGTCACGGGACCGGCGACACCTCCGACCGCCTTGCCTTCGAGATGGCCGAACAGGAAATTGAGAATGCAGTTGCAGGACCAGAAGGCATCCTGCTGACCTGCGGAAATCCCTTCGGCGAGAGCCGAGACATAATCATAGAGCGGTTCGGCAAAGCGATACTCCACGCCGGGAAAGACCGGCGCATAGAGATGGACTTCACCGGTGTTCCGATCGACCTCGCGGATCGAGACGTTGATCGCCGCGCCGCCGTAATCGCCGACCAGGGGCACTTGTCCGCCGCCGAAGCCTTCCTCGACGCAATATTCGGCAAAAGGCATCGCGATGCCGTCGACCATGACCATGGTGTGGACGAAGCCCGGTTCGGAAAAGCTCAGCACTTCCCCCGAACCCGCCCGGAACGGATTGACGATTGCAGGCACTGCAAGAGCGCCCTCGCCCAGATCGACGTGAGCAACGACAACGCGGTTGGTGTGGCTCGTGCCGTTACGCCCGTCGAACACCAGCGCGGGACCGCCATCGGACAGAAGATACCCTGAAATCCAGCCAACCGTCGGCTTGATGAATGCCTGGGGATAGAACGGTGCATCGAGTGCGAAGCTGCCGTGACATTCCGATTCCGCCGGCATGATCGCCAGGGCAAACCCGGATTCAGGCGCATCGCCGCTAATGCGGTCAAGCTCGCCCGGTCCGAAACAGGCGACCGTAACAGAACCGAGCGCGGACAGGTTCGTTACGAACACGCGGTCATCCCCGACCACCGTTCCGCCTTCGACCGTCATGAAATAGGGTGTGGTACCCCCGATCCAGTTACCCGCAGGCAACGAGCGCAACGCCCGTGCCGTCCCGGCAAGGGAAAGCGAGAGCCCCGCCGTTATCAGCGCCGCCGCATCTTCGAGTTCGACAAGCGCATTGATGAGCGAGCCCGACAGGCCCGCTTCCACGAATTCACGCGAATTGGGCAATTTCATCGGACAGACCCCGTTCCCACTTGGCATAATAGGCATGGATTTCGAGCGCCTTCTGATCGACCGAGGCATTGCTCAGTTGCAGGCGCTTGATCATCATCTGGGTGCCGACATTGCTGGTGCGAATGCGCGACAATCCCCCGGTGGCCAGCTGCTTCCAGCATGGCGCCGAACTCGGCGGTACGGCCATTTCTGGCAGGCTCCTCTTTTTCTTATGAACAAGGGGAGCATTACGGGGCGCAAGTTAATGGGCGGGATGTCTGAACACCCCGGAAAACTACGAAGGTCCGCAGAGCGCAACGTAACCCATGACGGGGCGTTACGCGATGAACTCCGGAATCCCCGCCCCGCTCTCGATCGAGAGCAAGGGACGGGGAACAAGGGTTTTACTCGGCAGCCGGAATGTAAAGATCGCCTGCTTCGCGATACTTTTCGCTCATTTGCGCCATTCCCGCCTCGACATCCTCAGCCGCGAGGAAGTTTTCCGGCGCGCTGTTCTGCTTGGCGGCAAATTCGCGCACTTCCTGCGTGATCTTCATCGAACAGAACTTGGGACCGCACATCGAGCAGAAATGCGCGGTCTTGGCCCCTTCGGCCGGGAGCGTCTGGTCATGGTATTGCTCGGCCGTATCGGGATCGAGGCTGAGATTGAACTGATCGCGCCAACGGAATTCGAACCGGGCGCGGCTCAACGCATCGTCACGCAGCTTGGCGGCCGGATGCCCCTTGGCAAGATCGGCCGCGTGCGCTGCCAGTTTGTAGGTCACCACGCCGACCTTGACGTCATCGCGGTCGGGGAGACCCAAGTGCTCCTTGGGCGTCACGTAACAGAGCATCGCCGTGCCGAACCACCCGATCATGGCGGCGCCGATCCCGCTGGTGATATGGTCGTAACCGGGGGCAATATCGGTCACGAGGGGCCCGAGCGTATAGAACGGCGCTTCCCCGCACGAGGCGAGCTGCTTGTCCATGTTCTCCTTGACCTTGTGCATCGGCACATGGCCCGGACCTTCGATCATGACCTGCACGTCCTGTTCCCAGGCGCGCTTGGTCAGTTCGCCCAGCGTGTAGAGTTCGGCGAACTGCGCTTCGTCGTTGGCGTCCGCGATTGAACCGGGCCGCAGACCGTCGCCCAGCGAATAGGCGATGTCGTAGGCCTTCATGATCTCGGTGATTTCGTCGAAGTGTTCGTAGAGGAAGCTTTCCTTGTGGTGGGCAAGACACCACTTGGCCATGATCGATCCGCCACGGCTGACGATCCCCGTTACGCGACGGGCGCTCAAGGGGATGTAGGCGAGCCTCACGCCCGCGTGGATGGTGAAATAGTCCACCCCCTGCTCGGCCTGTTCGATCAACGTGTCGCGGAAAATCTCCCAGGTCAGCTCTTCGGCAATGCCGCCGACTTTCTCGAGCGCCTGATAGATCGGCACGGTCCCGATCGGAACCGGAGCGTTACGCAAGATCCATTCGCGGGTATCGTGAATGTTACGGCCCGTCGAAAGGTCCATGACCGTATCGGCGCCCCATCGGATCGCCCAGGCCATCTTGTCGACTTCGCTGGCGACGTCCGAGGCAACGGCCGAGTTGCCGATATTGGCGTTGATCTTGACCAGGAAATTGCGACCGATCGCCATCGGTTCGCTTTCCGGGTGATTGATGTTGCTGGGGATGATCGCCCGTCCGCGTGCGACTTCATCCCGCACGAATTCGGCCGTTACGGTATCGGGAATAGAGGCGCCCCAATCCTGTCCGTCACGGATCAGCGCTTCCTTCAACTGCTTGCGGCCCAGGTTTTCGCGAATCGCGACATATTCCATTTCGGGCGTGACAATGCCCTGCCGCGCATAGTGCATCTGCGTCACGTTACGGCCGGAGACCGCACGCAACGGACGCTTCACCGTATTGGGAAACGGCGGCACCCCGCCCGAACGATCCGGTCCGAGCTGGCCATTGTCCTCGGGCTTGATCGCGCGTCCGTCATACTGTTCGACATCGCCACGGCCCACGATCCAGTCGTGACGCAGCTTGGGTAACCCCGCCCCGATGTCGATCGTTACGGACGGGTCGGTATAGGCGCCCGACGTGTCGTAGACACGCAACGGCGGCTCGCCGGACGAGGGTTCGAGCGCGATTTCCCGCATGGCCACACGCACCCCGGGAAAGCGGGGGGATTCGACATGGATCTTGCGGCTGCCACGGATCGGACCGGTTGTTACGCCGATTTCCAGCTTGCTGTTGATGTCGGCCATGAGGCGCTCCTTCTGCGGCACGGAAGAAGGAGAAGAAGCGCGCATGGATTTGCCGCCGGCCCTCCCTCCGCCCGTGCTAACGGGTTCAGGTTCGACGGGTCGGGCCGCGTGACCGGCCCCTCTCAGCCAACACAGGCTCCCCGGGGTACGGCTCGATTCTTTAGGCCTGCCTTACGTCGAAGTCCAGACGGAGCGCGGACGACCGACGGTTTGTGACGTCACGGGAACCTGTTCCGGGCCGATCCCGGCACAGGTTCCAGCTACCGAAAGGCCGTTGAAACGCCTCTATTCCGCAGCTTCCCGCGAGGGCGTTACGGCACGATGGTCGTCGTAAAGAAACTCCGGCCCATCGAGATCGATCTGCGGAATTTCGAGCCGCTCGCGCCAGTAATCCTGGTTGTGACGCCATTCGGGCTTGTCCCCGCGCCGGGGCATGAGGTCGATTCCCCGCATCAGGTATCCGGGATTGAAATTGTCCGCCTCGATCCAGGGATAGAGCGCCATGCCTTCGTCCTCGGGGCGCAACGTAACCTCGATCTTCTGCGCGCCCAGTTCGTCCATGTGCCGCAACAGGTGGCACACGAAGTCTCCCAGCATATCCACCCGCAGCGTCCAGCTTGCCCGGAAATAGCCCATGACCCAGACGAGGTTGGGAACCCCGGTGAACATCATGCCGCGATAATTGATCGCCTCGTGCCAATCCACGCGGTGTCCATCGACGGTAAAGGGAATATCCCCCATGACCGACAGGCGAAACCCGGTGCAGGCCACGACCAGATCGGCTTCGATTTCCTCGCCCGAGACCGTGCGGACGCCCTTTTCAGTAAAGCGGTCGATGGTGTCCGTAACGACGCGGACATGTCCCGCAGCCGCGTGACGGAACAGGTCTCCGTCCGGACAAAACGCGAGCCGTTGTTGCCAAGGGCGATAGCGCGGGGTGAAATGAGGCTCGAACTGGAAATCCTCGCCCGCATAAGCGCGCACGAGTGCCTTCAGCTCCTCGAAGACGACATCGGGTTCCTCGACGCAGCGACGGTTCATCAGGTTCTGGTCATGCATGATCTGCGCCCGCACGACCCGGTGAACGGTCGGCTCGTCGATGCCGATCTGGCGCAGGCGATCGGCCAGTTCGTTCTGATTGGGGTGACAGAAGAAATAGGTCGGCGAACGCTGCAACATCGTTACGTTTGCCCCAGCCTCGCAAAAGGCCGGAACCACTGTCGCGGCCGTCGCACCCGAGCCGATGACCAGCACCCGCCTGCCCGCGACCGTTGTCGACGGGTCCCACTGCTGGGCGTGGACGAATTGCCCCTTGTAATCGGAAAGCCCTTTCCAATCAGGAATATAGGGATTTTCGTGATCGTAATAGCCCTGGCACATCCACAGGAACCGCGTGGTAAACTCGACCGTCTCGCCATCGCTTCCGCGCCGTGCCGTAACGGTCCAGAGATTGTCCTGCCCCGACCACGAACAGGCCGTGATCCGGTGCCCATACCGGATATGGGCGCCAATGCCGTTCTCTTCGATCACTTCGCCCATGTAGTGAAGGATTTCGGCCCCGCTCGCGATCGGCGCGCCCACCCATGGCTTGAAGCGATACCCGAACGTATAGAGATCGGAGTCCGAACGAACCCCCGGATAACGGTGCGTCACCCATGTCCCGCCGAACGTATCCTTGGCCTCAAGGATAACGTAACGCTTGTCGGGACACTGATCCTGCAAATGATAGGCCGATCCGATCCCGGAAATCCCGGCGCCAACGATCAGCACGTCGAAATGCTCTGCTGCCATGCCTTGTACCCCATCCTCTCCAACGCCGGGGCCGATATCGCCGGATTCCAAGGCAATCTCCGCCGTAACGTGACGAAACGGAGGTCAGGATCGACGATTCGAGGCCCGTTTTTTCTCAGGTTTTCTCCCGGCGAGATCAGGAAACGCCGATACATCCTGAAATGCAACTCAAATCCCGTCCCCTCTCGTCCAGACCCATTCGTTTGTAACGACGGAGCCTGGGATCACGGCACGCTTGTCAACGCATTTCCCGAAGGGCAATGTTGCACCATAACATCCCGCCCGGTAGCCGTTGCATCCCATGAGCGTCGTCCGATCCGACATTGCGATCCTCGGTGGCGGACTGGCAGGAGGTCTCGTCGCGCTGGCGCTTGCCCGGCTCAGGCCGGATCTGTCGATCACCGTAACGGAACAGGGATCAACGTTCGGCGGAAATCACTTCTGGTCGTTCTTCGCGACCGATCTTGCCGCGGACGGAATGGAACTGGTGGCGCCGCTGATCGAGGCAAGCTGGACATCGTATGAAGTTCGCTTTCCCTCCTATCGACGCGTTCTCGAGACGGCCTATCACACCACGACATCGCGACGGCTTGACGCGGCCCTGCGCGCTGCCCTGCCCGCCTCCGCGCTTCTGACCGGCGCCCGCGTCCTGACGGCATCGACAATGACCGCAGAGCTGTCAGACGGCCGACGGATTGCCGCCGACATCGTGATCGACACACGCGGAATTGAATATTTCAATTCCATGTCAGGTGGTTGGCAGGTTTTTCTCGGTCAACATCTAAAGCTTTCCAAGCCTCACGGATTGCAGCGCCCCGTGGTCATGGATGCCACCGTGCCGCAAATCGGCGGCTATCGCTTCGTCTACTGCCTTCCCTTTTCCGCCGACGAAGTGCTTGTCGAAGATACATATTATTCCAATTCACCCGATCTCGACACTGGCGCCCTGTCGGCCCGGATCGCCGATTACGCAAAAGCGCAAGGATGGCAGATCCTGGGCATGCTCGGCGAGGAAAGCGGCGTCTTGCCCGTCGTTGCCGGAGGGAAGCCGTATCGCCCGCAAATGGCCTGCGGAGGCACGCGTGCAGGCCTTTTCCATCCCCTGACCAGCTATTCCCTGCCCGAGGCCGTGCGCTTTGCCATGGCCTTTGCCGAGATGGTTGGAAACAACCGCCACGACCTTGCGTCAATTTCCGGTAAATATTCGTCATCCGTATGGAATAATTACGGATTTTACCGAACACTGACCGCAATGCTCTTTGCCGCTGCCGAGCCGGACGAGCGTTACAAAATCCTCGAGAGATTTTACCACCTCGACCGCGGCCTGATCGAGCGTTTTTACGCCGGAACCTGTACAATCACCGACAAGGCACGAATTTTAATGGGAAAACCTCCCGTCCCGATCAGCCGGGCTATCGGAGTGCTGACCGGTCTTGGCAAGCGCCCTGCGCCGCTTGCCGACCGACGGACGCAGACCCATGACACAAGGGAAAAACCATGAAACGGGTCTGCGTGATCGGAGCGGGCTTTGGCGGCCTCGCGCTCGCCATTCGCCTTCAGTCCGCCGGAATCGCGACAACGCTGATCGAGGCGCGAGACAAGCCCGGCGGCCGGGCCTATTACTGGGAACGCGACGGCTTCACCTTCGATGCAGGCCCGACCGTCATCACCGATCCCCCATGCCTTGACGAACTGTGGGCGCTTTCGGGCCACAGTATGGCCGACGAAGTCGAACTTCTGCCGGTCACGCCGTTCTATCGGCTCAACTGGATCGATGGGACCACCTTCGACTATGCCAACGACGAGGCCTCGTTACGTGCCGAAATCGCGCGACTGAACCCGCGTGACGTTGCGGGGTACGAAGAGTTTCTCGACTATGCCGAAGGGGTCTATCGCGAGGGCTATACCAAGCTCGGATCGGTGCCGTTCCTGGACTTTGCCAGCATGGTCAAGGCCGCCCCCGCACTTGCCCGATTTCAGGCATGGCGATCGGTTTATTCCATTGTTTCCAAATACATAGAAAACGAGAAGCTGCGCCAGGCGTTCAGCTTCCACTCGCTTCTCGTCGGCGGCAATCCGATGACAACGAGCGGGATCTATGCTCTCATCCACAAGCTGGAGAAGGATGGCGGCGTCTGGTGGCCCAAGGGCGGGACCAACCGCCTCGTCGCGGCCATGGTGACCCAGTTCGAGCGGATCGGCGGGCAGGTCCGCATGGGCGATCCTGTCACCCGCATCGAAACGCTGGGAAATCGCGTTACGGGCATTGTGACCAAGAGCGGATGGCAGGCCAATTTCGACGCCGTGGCCTCCAACGGCGATCTCGTCCACAACTACCGCGACCTGCTCGGCGACAACAGCTATGCGCGACGTCACGCGCGTGCGCTCACACGGAAAAGCTGGTCTCCCAGCCTCTTCGTCGTGCATTTCGGAGTCACCGGGACCTGGCCGGGCATCCCCCATCACACGATCCTTTTCGGCCCGCGTTACAAAGGGTTACTCGACGACATCTACAAATACGGCGTCCTGCCGCAGGATTTCTCGATCTACCTTCACCACCCCACCGTCACCGATACCTCGATGGCGCCCGACGGGATGAGCACGTTCTATGCGCTGGTTCCCGTTGCAAACATGGGCAAATTGCCGGTGGACTGGCGGGAAATCGGACCGATCCTGGAACAGCGCGTGCTCGATGAAGTGGGGCGGCGCCTGATCCCGGATCTCCAGAGCCGGATCGTCACCCGTTTCCATTACACTCCGGCCGATTTCTCCTCGGACCTGTCCGCCTATGCGGGCAGCGCTTTCAGCCTTGAACCGTTACTCACGCAGAGTGCATATTTCCGTGCGCACAACCGTGACGACGCCATCGGTAACTTCTATCTTGTCGGCGCCGGCACTCACCCTGGGGCCGGGATTCCCGGCGTCGTCGGCAGTGCCAAGGCTACTGCCGGCCTCATTCTAGAGGATCTTGCTTGAAACGGATCGCTGTCTATTGCGGCTCAGCCTCTCCGGCCGACGACCGTTACGTGACTCTCGCCCGTATCGTGGGCGAAACACTGGCAACCCGGGGCATCGGCCTTGTCTACGGTGGCGGTAATCGCGGCCTGATGGGGGCTGTGGCGGCCGGAGCGCTGGCTGCCGGGGGCGAAGTCATCGGAGTCATCCCGACGGCGCTCGCTGGCCCGGAAATCGCCAATCACGCCTGCACCCAGCTGCACGTCGTCGCCAATATGCACGAACGCAAACAGGCCTTCGTCGACTTGTCCGACGGTTTCCTCACGCTGCCCGGCGGGGTCGGAACCATGGATGAACTGTGGGAAGCGGTGAGCTGGGCGCAATTGGGCTATCACGCCAAGCCGGTCGGGTTACTTAACGCTTTCGGCTTCTTCGACCACCTGCTCGCGTTCAACCACCACATGATCGCGACGGGCTTCATCCGTCCGGTGCACGCGGGGATCATCATGGCCGAGCCCGATCTCGACCTGCTGCTCGCCCGCATGGCCGGACACGAGCCCCATGTGCCGATTTTCGCGATGAAGGCGAGCGACCTCTAAGGGGGCCAAAGTGGACCATCGCGCCCGTCTCGTAACGCACGCTGCGGCAACGATCAGGGCCGGGTCCAAGAGCTTTGCGGCCGCGAGCCGCCTGTTCGATCGGGCGACGCGCGAACGGGTCTGGCTGCTTTACGCCTGGTGCCGACGCTGCGACGACCTCATCGACGGGCAGGATCTGGGCGGAGCCATGCGGGATCAGGCCTCCGTTACGCAACGCATGGAAGAGGTCCGGGAGCGCACTGCCCGGGCCTTTTCGGGGATCGAGACCGGCGATCCGGCCTTCGACTGCCTCGCCATGGTGGCCCGGGAAACCGGCCTGACGCCGGCCATGGCCGATGACGTCCTGGCCGGGTTCGCACTCGACGCCACCGGCTGGCAACCGCGTAACGAGACGGATCTCATGCGCTATTGCTGGCACGTTGCGGGGGCGGTCGGGGTGATGATGGCGGTCGTCATGGGCGTCGATCCTGACGACGCAGAAACGCTGGAGCGCGCAGGCGATCTCGGCATGGCGTTTCAGCTTGCCAACATCGCCCGCGACCTTGCCGAGGATAACGCGGCCCAGCGTTGCTACCTGCCTGCAGAATGGCTCGCCGAAGCGGACATTCCGCCGGGCGAGGAATTGAAACCGCCGTACCGTAACGCCCTTGCCGTGATGGCCCGGCGGCTGTGCCGGATCGCCACGGCCCATGAATGTTCCGCCCGGATCGGGGCCCGGCGACTGCGCGTGCGACAGCGCTGGGCGATCCTTGCTGCGGCCGGTATCTATGGCGAAATCGCCCGTATCGTTACGCGCCGCGGTGCGGCTGCCTGGGACCGGCGCGCCGTCGTCGACAAAAAACGCAAGCTCTGGTGGATTGCCCGCTCGGCGGTGCAGGCGTTCCTGCCCGCGATGCCGGGCCTCTACCACGGGGCACGCCTGCGCCGTTACTCACGCCGCGATTTCACCGCCTGATCACACGCGCACGATCCCGCAGGCGATCAGGCTCTTGGCGCAATCGACAATCGTCTGCTCGACCGGCCGTGCCTCCCAGCCCAGCACAGTCCGAGCACGGCTCGCGTCCGTACCGCGGATATTGCCGAGTTCGCCCGTTACCTGACGGATCATCGGACTGAACACCCCGGCAAGCCGAACGAGCCAGTCGGGCAACCGCCGGGCCGAGACTTTCCGGGCCTCATCAGGCATCGTTTTTTTCAGAATGCGGGCGACGTCCACCATCTTGAGGAACCGGCCCGAGGCGATGAAGCGTTGTCCGGCTATCCCTGGCGCCGTCAGGGCACGCACATGCAGGTCCGCAACGTCACGGACGTCGACTATCCCGAAACCGATATCGGGACATCCCGGCAAGCGCCCGGCGAGCAGTTGACGCACCACTTCGATCGATGGCGAAAAATCAGCGCTCCACACCGGGCCAAGCACTGCGCAAGGATTGATCGAGACGAATTCCAGCTGCCCGCCTTCGCGCGCCATCCATTCGCGGGCCGCCCATTCGGCGAGAGTCTTGGAACGGACATAGGCGTTGACGTCCTCGCCCTCGAGGTCGCTCCAGGTCTCTTCGGTAAAGAGATGCCACCCTTTGCCGTGCCCGTAGGCAATTGCCGCCACCGACGAGGTCTGAACGAAACGAACCACCCCTGCGTCACGGGCAAAACGCAAGGCCCGGAGCACGCCTTCACACGCCGGACGGATCAGATCCTCGTCGTTACGTGGCGGCTCCAGCGTGAAAGGCGAAGCGACATGCGCCACATGCGAACACCCGGCCAAGGCTTCGACCCAACCATGATCGGACAGCAGATCGACCGGGAAAAAGCGAAGCGTTTCCGCCGTTCCACCCAGCATGGGACGCAAGGCGGACTCCTTCGCCGGGTCACGTAACGTCGCGTGAACCCGCCACCCTTCGGCCAGCAACTGACGGATCAGGAACCCGGCGATATAGCCGCTTCCCCCCGTGACCAAGACCGTTCCCGGCATCGCTCCACTCCCCATCCCGGTCAAAATCCGATCATGATGCGACGGGCAAGCCAGGGCGCAACGAGACAGACCGCTTTCAACACTTTGACCAAGCCGACGTTCGCCTCGTCCGCATTGGCCGCCATGGCATCGACAATCGCAACGGCGCATCGCTCCACCGACAGCTTGCGCCCCCGCCGCCCCGCCGTCATCGCGGTATCGACCACTGGCGGCAAGGCCTCGAGAACGTGGATCGTGGTACCCTTGAGCTGCGCACGTAACGACTGTGTGTAACTGCGCAAGGCCGCCTTGGTCGCGCAATAGACCGGCGCTCCGGCACTCGGTGCCAGAGCCAGCCCGGACGTGACATTCACGATCATCGCCTGTGGCCGCGAGCGGAGCGCCTCCATCAAGCCCACGATAAGCCGGATCGGCGCATCGAGATTGAGGCGGATGGTGCGCTCATCATCGGCCGGATCGGGGATCCCCTGGCGAAAGTCGTGAGCGGCCCCCATCCCGGCGTTATTAACGAGTACGTCGATCGGTCTTCCGGTCAGAGCCCGCAGCAGTCCCTCGACACCGTCACGGTCCGACAAATCCGCGGCAATCGCTTCGAAACCTTCGGACCGGGCTCGGTCCAAACGATCCGGGTTGCGTCCCGTCACGATGACGTGGGCACCTCGTCGTCGCAGTTCCTGCGCGATCCGGCGCCCGATCCCGTCGGTGCCCCCGGTGACAAGGGCCGTCTTGCCAGCAATCAGCATCGTGCCTCTCCCACAGCGCCCGATCCTGCGAACGTAACGGACCGGTTTCCCGATGCAATGGGATTTGCGCCGTGATTAACGCATGAGGACAAGCTCTTCGGCCATCGACGGATGAAGCGCCACGGTGGCATCGAAATCCGCCTTGGTCAGCCCCGCCTTCACCGCGATCGCCGCCGCCTGAAGAATTTCGGGCGCATCGGGACCGATCATGTGAATGCCTAGAATACGGTCGGTCGCGCCATCGACCACCAGTTTGTAATAGCCGCGCTCGATCCGCTCGCTGAAAACATTCTTCATCGGCCGGAAATCGGACGTGAAGACACGGACGTTTTCGTAACGGTCACGCGCCTCTGCCTCGGTCAGGCCGACGGCGGCCAGCGGCGGCTGAGAGAACACGGCGCTCGGAATGGCGTCATAGGAAACCGAAGTGGCCTTGCCGCCGAAACGGGCATCGGCAAAGGCGTGCCCTTCCCGAATGGCGACGGGCGTCAACTGCACCCGATCCGTTACGTCACCGACGGCAAAGATGGTCGGGCAAGCGGTCCGCCCGTCACTATCGACGGGAATTTCGCCATGAGCGCCGAGCGTAATCCCGGCTGTTTCCAGCCCCAGTCCCGCCGTGTTCGGACGACGCCCGGTCGCGACCAGAACCACATCGGCCGGGACCGGCTCGCCGCCATCGCCCAAATGAACGAGCAGGCTGCCGTCCTCCTGCTTCTCGACGCCTTCGAACGAGGCGTCGAACCGATAAGCGATGCCGCGCGCGCGGGTGATCGCGAGAAGACGGTCGGACAGGTCCGTATCGTAACCGCGCAGGATCTTCGCGCTCCGGTTGACGATCGTTACGTCACACCCCAACGCATTGAAAATGCCTGCGAATTCCATCGCAATATAGCCCGCCCCGGCAACCACCACGCGCGAAGGCAGGGTTTCGAGATGAAACACCTCGTTCGAGGTGATGCAGTGCTCGGCACCTGGAAATTCGGGCATGACCGGCCACGCGCCGGTCGCGACAAGGATCGTTCCCGCGGTGATCGTGCGCCCGGATTGCTTGAGCCGGACGCTATTGGGACCGGTGATCTCCGCACGTTCGAGGAAATGATCGACTTTGTTGCTGTCGAGCGTGCGGGTATAGGCCGCGTTCAATCGATCAACGTCACGGGCCACCGCGTCTCGTAACGCTGGCCAGTCGAACCGTGCTCCTTCGATCGTCCAGCCATAATCGGACGCATGCGCCAGATCATCGGCGAATTGCGATGCATAGACGAGCAATTTCTTGGGAACGCAACCGCGAATGACGCAAGTGCCGCCGATCCGGAATTCCTCCGCCACGGCCACCCGCGCGCCATGACCGGCCGCGATCCGGCTGGCCCGCACGCCGCCGGAACCGGCACCGATCACGAAAAGGTCGTAGTCGTATTCGCTGTGGGCCATGGTCATCCTTTTGCGGCTGGCGGCGAGAGGTCCGCCGATATGGCGCCTCTCGCCGCGCAGTTCCAGTGCCGCGTCAGAATTTCAAAGCCTGTTCGACTGCTGCCCGTTCGACTTCAGGCCGTTCGACGTCAAACGCCGATTCCGGCCGCTGCCAACAACGCCTCGGTCGAAGGATCGAACCCGTCGCCGCCACCCGCGTCGATCTGCTTGGCAATCGCCTTGCCCAGTTCCACGCCGAACTGGTCGAACGGATTGATCCCCAGCATGACCGCCGAAACGAACGTCCGGTGCTCGTGAAACGCGATCAGGCTGCCGAGCGTGGCCGCATTGAGTTCGTCGACCAATATGGTCGCAGAGGGGCGATTGCCCGGATAGGCCCGCGCCGGATCGTCCGATGCCTTGCCCGCCATCAGCGCAGCCCCTTGCGCAAAGCAATTCGACAGCAGGATCTTGTGATGGATCGGATCGAGATCGTGGCCGGGCATTTTCACCGCCAGGAAATCGACCGGGATGAGATGCGTTCCCTGATGCAGCAACTGGAACACCGCGTGCTGCGCATCCGTTCCCACGCCCCCCACGTAACGGGCGCGCTCGGCCGGTCGAGCAGGTGCCCGTCGGCCGTAACGCGCTTGCCGTTTGATTCCATCTCGAGTTGCTGAAGATAGTCCGGCAGCAGGGTGAGACGTTCGTCATAGGCAAAGACCGCGCGCGTCTGGCACCCGAGAGCCTGTGTGTAGACAAGGTCCGCGAAGGCCGCGCGCACCACCACGTTTTCTTCAAGCGGAGTTTCAAGGAAGTGGCGGTCGATTGCAGCACCACCTTCGAGAAACGCTGCAAACCCGTCGAAACCGAGAGCCAGTGCAACCGGGAAACCGATCGAGGACCACAGTGAGTAACGGCCCCCGACGCTTTCGGCAAAAGGCAGCACGCGGGTATCGTCGACGCCCCACTCCACCGCCTTGTCCGGCGACGCCGTCAGGGCAATCACCCGGCCGTAGGGATCATCAACCCCGCCTTCGCTCAACCATTCGATGGCAGAGGCCGCATTGGTCATGGTTTCGGTGGTGGTGAACGTCTTCGACGCGACCGCGATCAGCGTGGTCGCCGGATCGCAAGCCTTGAATGCAGCTTCCAGAGCGCAACCGTCGATGTTCGACACGACGTGAACCGCCACTTTGGCGCCTTCGCGCGCCAAGGCGTCGATCGCGAGCGCCGGTCCCAGCGCCGAACCGCCGATGCCGATGTGAATCAGCGATTTCACCTCGCCGAGCAGGCCTTCGTGGATCGCCTCGACCAATCCCTGCATCCGTTCGTGAAGGGCCTCGGCCTCGACCACGCTTGCCGGAGAGCCGACGCCCCGCTGGGCCGTATGTTCGGCCGCGCGGCCTTCGGTGTTGTTGATCGTCTCGCCTTCAAACAACTGGCGCCGCTTTTCCACAAGGTTCTGCGCTGCGGCAATCCGGACCAGAACACGTTCCGCATCGGCGAAAAGATGCGTCTTGGCCCAGTCGAACCGAATCAACCCGCCGGGAAGCTCAAGATCCCGAGCGTAACGAGACAGACGATCCGGCACCGCAAAGAGCTCTGAAAGTGTCGGAAATTCGATACTTTCCAATTCTCCCCACAACTTCGACAGGGCTTCGGCCATCACTCATTCCCTAACTTCGCTTGTGCAGTAACGCCCATGTCATGCCCGCTTGCGCCTATTCCGCCAAGCGCCGACAGCCATCGATCAAGAGATCGTGCCTTGTAGTCTCCCCGACGCTATGACGATCATATCCGGCTTGACGGATGCAAGGCCGCCAAACATGACCACAACGATGAATGACACACCCGAAAAGAACCCGGCACCCAGTGCCTCGGGGAGCAGTTCCGGTACTGCCAAGCCGAAAGCGAGTGGCGAGCAGCGCGATGCCGCTGCCGACATCGCCGCGCGGATCGTGCGCGGAAACGGCAATCCGCAGGGGGCCAAGGGCAAGAAGCCTCACGACGATGAAAGCTTCCTGGTCTTCCTGGTAAAGCTGGTTCTGATTGTCGGGATCTTCCGCAGCTTCATCTTCTCGCCGTTCAACATTCCGTCGGAATCGATGCTGCCCCGGCTGGAAAACGGCGACTACCTGCTCGCGGCGAAGTGGCCCTACGGCTTCTCGAAATATTCGCTGCCGTTCAGCTTGCCGCTGATCCCGGGCCGGGTGCTGCCCCATCAGCCCAAGCGCGGCGATGTCGTGATTTTCAAGGCGCCTCCGGGCAATGACGTCGACTACATCAAGCGCGTTATCGGCCTGCCCGGCGACACGGTCCAGATGAAGGGCGGGGTTCTCTATATCAACGGGCAACCGGTGAAGAAGGAACGCCAAAGCGATTTCGTCATTCCGGTCTCGACCAACACCAATTGCGTCTCGCCCGAATTCGAAGTGCTGGAAAAGGACGGCACCCCGACCTGCCATTACCCGCAGTTCAAGGAAACGCTGCCCGAAGGGAAGAGCTACAACGTGCTCGACCTCGGCTATCGCCCCCAGGACGACACTCCGCCGATCCTCATCCCGGCCGATCGCATGTTCCTGATGGGGGACAACCGCGACAATTCCATGGACAGCCGTTTCCCCGCAGTCGAAGGCGGCGGCATCGGTCTCGTCCCGCAGGAAAACCTGGTCGGTCGTGCAACGATCGTGATGTGGTCGACCGACGGCGGCGCCAACTGGTTCCTGCCGTGGACATGGTTTACCTCTGCCCGTTGGAACCGGATCGGGGGGACGTTCTGAGCCAGCATCTCGATCCCGCATCGCTTGCCTTTCTCACTGCCGTGTTCGGTCATGAACCGATCCGGCAGGATCTCTGGCACGAAGCTCTCACACACGGCTCGCTTGGCGAGGCGCGCGATTACCAGCGGCTGGAATTTCTCGGTGACCGGGTGCTCGGTCTTGCCGTTGCCGAATGGTTGCATGGCGACAGCTCTGCCGCCGAAGGCAAGCTGTCGCAGCGCCTCAACGCGCTGGTCAGCCGCGAAACCTGTGCCGACGTCGCACGGACACTCGGCATCGCGCCGCACATGCGTCTCGGCAAGCAGGCTCGCGACGACGGCGGCGCGGACAGCGACAACATTCTGGGCGACGTGATGGAGGCCTTGATCGGTGCGCTGTTTCTCGAACGCGGGTTTCCTGCGGCGCGCGATTTCGTGCGCCGGGCCTGGGCCGCGCCGATGGCCGCCGGTGCCGGGCAGCGCAAGCACCCCAAGGCAGCGTTGCAGGAATGGGCCGCAGGCAACAAGCGCAAGCCGCCGATCTATACCCTTGTCGCGCGCGAAGGCCCCGATCACGCCGCCACTTTCACCGTTTCCGTCACGGTGAAGGGCGTTGGCGAGATGACCGCGCGCGGCTCCAGCAAGCAGGAAGCGGAAACCTCCGCAGCCCGCGAATTCATGAAGACTTTTGCATGACCGACAACGAACTTCCCCCCCTTCCCGCCACGCCCGACACTTCTGGCCAGCACTGCGGCCTGGTTGCCGTCATCGGTGCTCCCAACGCAGGCAAATCGACGCTCGTCAACGCGCTCGTCGGACAAAAAGTCGCGATCGTCTCGTCGAAGGCGCAAACGACCCGCGCGCGGCTCATGGGCATCGCCCTCGAAGGCCCGGCACAGATCATTCTGGTCGATACGCCCGGCCTGTTCGAACCGCGCCGCCGGCTCGACCGTGCGATGGTCCATGCCGCATGGGAAGGCGCCGAGGCAGCCGACGCGATCGTTCTCGTCGTCGACGCGCGCAAGAAGAAGCGCGACTATCTCGAAGGCATCCTCGCAACGCTGAAAGAACGGCCGGAACGCCGCATTCTGGTGCTCAACAAGGTCGATTCCACAGCGAAGGAACCCTTGCTGGTCGCGGCACAGGAACTGGCCGCAGCCGGAGGTTTCGACGAAGTGTTCTTCGTCTCGGCGCTCACCGGCGACGGCGTCTCCGAATTCAAGACACGGCTCGGCGCCTTGATGCCCGAGGGTCCCTGGCACTATCCCGAAGATCAGGTTTCCGACGCGTCGGAACGGCTGCTTGCCGCCGAAATCACGCGCGAGCAGCTCTATCGCCAGCTCCACGACGAACTGCCCTATGACAGCGCGGTTCGCCCCGAAAGCTATCGTCCGCGTCCCGACGGCTCGATCGAGATCCACCAGCAGATCGTCATCGCTCGCGACAGCCAGCGCCCGATCGTGCTCGGAAAGGGCGGATCCAAGCTCAAGGCGATCGGTGAAGCGGCGCGGCGTGAACTGGCCGAATTGCTCGGCTGCCGTGTCCACCTTTTCCTCCATGTGAAGGTCGAGGAGAATTGGGCGGAAAGCCGTGAAATCTACGAGGAAATCGGTCTCGACTGGGTGCAGTGACCCCTGCCCCGGCGCCCTGTGGGCACCATTCACCAGGCGTTTATTTTTGTCGCGCGAGACTTTTTCCGGAAGGAAACACCATCTCGGTGCGTTATTAGCCGGTATCGGGCAAAGCGGAGTTAACGCATGACAAAACCGGCAGGCGCGTCTTCTCTTCCGGCGGCATGGGGCCAGCCGGGACGCCTGCGTGTGGGCTCGCTTGCAATCTCGAGCACCTGGGTCGCATTTTTCCAGTACGCCGCGATTGCCCTTGCCTTCCGTTTGATCCTGTTCGGAAATCCCGTCGTCCATGTCGACGAGGAGTTCTATCAGCTGGTTGCATGGCGATGGACGCAGGGGGACCTCCCCTTCGTCGACATCTGGGACCGCAAGCCGGTCGGACTGTTCCTGCTCTATCGGCTGTTCCTGCTGGTGCCGGGCGATCCGATTCGGATTTACCAGCTTTTCGGCATTGCCTCGACCGCGGCAACCGCACTGGTGATCCAGCGTCTGGCGCGCGAAATCGCGCGCCCGTCGTCGGCCTGGCTTGCCGGGATCGTCTACGTCTTCGCGATGCCCGCTTTCTCCTGCTCGTTCGGGCAGGCGCCTGTATTCTACAACCTGTTGATGGCGCTGGCCGCATTCGCGCTCGTCGATGTGTGGAAACGCGCAGAAGCACCCGACCTCCTCGTCCGCGGCATCATTATCATGCTGCTGGTCGGCGTGGCGATGCAGATCAAGTATTCGGTGCTTTTCGAAGGCATCGCGTTCGGCTGCATGTTGCTGGCGCGGGGCTGGGCCGATGTCTGGTCATGGCGTCGCCTCGCCCTTGCCGGGCTCATCTGGGCGCTCACAGCGCTCTTCCCGACCATTCTCGCCTTTGCCTGCTATGCCGCGATCGGCCATGCCGACGACTTCCTGCAGGCCAATTTCATCTCGATCCTGCACCGCCTGCCCGATGGCGAAGCCTCGTGGATCCGCCTTGCCACGCAGCTCGGCGCACTGACGCCGTTCTGGCTCGCCATTCTGGTGGCACCGCGTTTCATGGCCATGCCGCGCGCGCGTCATCCGCTGGTTCCGGCGGTCCTGCGCGCCTGGGCGATCGCCGCGATCGCGGGCTATCTTGTATTCGGCACGTGGTATGACCACTATGTCGCGCCGATGCTCGCCCCGCTGTCGGTTCTGGCTGCGCCGGTTCTGGCTCGCTCGGTTCCCGACGAACGCTGGTTCGGGCGTCTCCTTCTGGTGGCGAGCGCGATCGGCGGGCTCGCGGTGATGGGCATCCAGTTCAAGAACCACGGCACCGCCACCCAGTTCGACCGTATGACCCAGGTCATCCGCAACGAAATGCACGGTGGCTGCTTCTATCAGTTCGATGGTGAACCGGCGCTCTATCGCTCGGTTGGTGCCTGCATTCCCACCCGCTATGCCTTTTCAACGCACCTCAACACCTGGACCGAGGCTCCGGCAATCGGTGTCGATCCGGGACAGGAAGTGGCGCGCATCATGCTCACGCATCCTGATGTCGTGCTGATCGGCGAATGGACGCAGATCTATCTGCCCAACCATATCTCGCGCGCGGTGGTGAAGGATTTCCTCGCCCGCGACTACGAGCGGTACACCGGCTTCGTGCTCGGCACGCACCATTTCGGGCTTTACCGGCTCAAGCACCACTGAACGAAAAACGGGCGGCCCATCGGACCGCCCGTTTTTTCTCTTCCCTTGATGTCGGGATCCTGTCCGGCCTTGATGTCGGGATCCTGTCCGGACCGGGGGTGATCAAAGCCCACCCCCGGTTGGAGTTATTCGGTCGCAGCCTTCTTCTTGGGTGCGGCCTTTTTGGCGGCAGGCTTCTTCTCGGTCGCCCCGGTTTCACCTGAAGCGTCCTTGGCTGCCTTCTTTGCAGGCGCCTTCTTCGGAGCCGCCTTCTTTTCCGTGGTCTTGGCAGTGGCCTTCTTCGCCGGGGCTTTGCGTTTGCCCTTGGCAGGCGCAGCAGCCGCACGTGCATCGATCAGCGCACTCGCTTCTTCAAGCGTCAGCGTTTCCCCAGCCTTGTCCTTGGGCAGCGTCGCATTCGTCGTGCCGTCGGTGACATAGGCGCCATAACGTCCGGCCATCAGACGGATTTCCGAGCCGCTTGCTGGATGCGCCCCGATCACGCGCAAAGGCGCCGGGGCCTGACGCCCACCACGGGCCCCGCCCCCGGCCGCAGCTTCGGCCAGACGCACCACCGCCGCATTCATGCCCGTCTCGAAAACTTCGGCCGTCGAACGCAGGCGCGCATATTTGCCGTCATGAGCAAGGTACGGGCCATAGCGTCCGATCGACGCCGTGATCGGCTTGCCGCTTTCCGGGTGCGGACCGATCTCGCGCGGCAGCGACAGGAGCTTGAGCGCCCATTCCAGATCGAGTTCGGCAATGTCCTTGGGAATCGAGGCGCGCTTCGCCTCCTTGCCTTCGCCAAGTTGGATATAGGGCCCGAAACGTCCCGAACGACGCGTCACTTCCAGACCGCTGACGGGATCCTTGCCAAGCGCGGCGTCCTCGCCTTCTCCTTCGCCGTCCGCACCGCCGCCCTGCGCGAACTTGCGCGTGAACTTGCATTCGGGATAATTCGAGCAAGCAACGAAGGCGCCATAGCGCCCGCCGCGCAAGCTGAGACGTCCGTCCGCGCACTTGGGGCACTGGCGCGGATCGCCACCGTCGGCACGCGGGGGGAACAGGTAATCGGCAAGGAAGACGTCGAGCTCGGCCGTAACCTCGCTCGGCTTTTTTTCCATGACCTCGTCGGACTTGGGCTTAAAGTCGCGCCAGAACGCCGCAAGCACGTCCTTCCACGCCGCCCGACCGCCCGAAACGTCGTCGAGTTCGTCCTCCATTCCGGCGGTGAACTCATAGGCGACATAGCGGTCGAAAAAGCGTTCGAGAAACGAGGTCAGAAGACGGCCCGATTCCTCGGCAAAGAAGCGGTTCTTCTCGACCCGGACATAGGCGCGATCCTTCAGGACCTGAAGCGTTGCGGCATACGTCGAAGGACGACCGATCCCCAGTTCTTCCAGTCGCTTGACCAGCGAGGCTTCGGAATAGCGCGGCGGCGGCTGGGTGAAATGCTGGTTCGCCTCGACTTCGCGCTTGGCAGGCAGATCGCCGGCGCTCATCGCAGGCAGCAGGCCGCTTTCATCGTCGTCAGCGTCGGGCTTCTGGTCGCGGCCTTCCTCATAGACGGCAAGGAATCCGGGGAAACGGACCACTTGCCCGGTCGCGCGCAACTCGTGCTTGCCGGTGCCTTCGCGCAAGGTGACGGTCGTGCGCTCGATGCTGGCCGAAGCCATCTGGCTTGCCAGAGCGCGCTTCCACACCAATTCGTAAAGCCGTGCTTCGTCGCCCGAACCGTAATGATCTCGCGCGAAATCGGTCGGACGAATGGCTTCGTGCGCTTCCTGCGCATTCTTGGCCTTGGTTTCGTAATGGCGGGGCTTTTCGGGCAGGTAATGCCCGTCATAGCGGTCCGAGATCACACGACGTGCCGCCGAAATGGCCGATGGGTCCATCTGCACCCCGTCGGTACGCATATAGGTGATCGCACCGGCTTCGTAGAGCGTCTGGGCGACCCGCATCGTGTGGCTGGCCGAAAAGCCGAGCTTGCGCGCAGCTTCCTGTTGCAGTGTCGAGGTCGTGAACGGGGGCTGCGGATGGCGCCGGGTCGGCTTGGTCTCGACATCCTCGACGCGGAACGTGGCCGCTTCGACCAAGCCCTTGGCGCGCATTGCCGAGCCTTCGTCGCCCAGCGTCAGCTTGTCGAGCTTCTGCCCGTCGAGCTTTACCAGACGCGCCTTGAAGGGTGTCCCGCCATGTTCAAGACGGGCGACAATCGACCAGTATTCCTGCGACCGGAAAGCCTCGATCTCGCGTTCGCGCTCGACAATCAGGCGCAGGGCGACCGACTGCACGCGCCCTGCCGACTTGGCTCCGGGCAACTTGCGCCATAGGACCGGCGACAGCGTGAAGCCGAACAGGTAGTCGAGCGCACGCCGGGCCAGATAGGCATCGATCAGATCCTGATCGAGCGCACGCGGCTTTTCCATGGCGGCCGTGACGGTCGCCTTGGTGATCGCGTTGAACGTAACCCGCTGCACATCCTTGGGCAGGGCGCGCCGCTTCGACAGCAATTCGCGTACGTGCCAGGAAATCGCCTCACCTTCGCGATCAGGGTCGGTGGCGAGGATCAGACGGTCGGCGTCCTTGGCCGCGTCGACAATGGCCTTCACCCGCGACTGCTTGTCGCCATAGAGTTCCCAGTCCATCGCAAAGTCCTCGTCCGGGCGGACGGAACCATCCTTGACCGGCAAGTCACGGACATGGCCGTAGGAGGCCAGCACCTTGTAGCCGGGGCCGAGATACTTCTCGATAGTCTTGGCCTTGGCCGGGGATTCCACAATCACAAGTTGCATGATCGCTGCCGAACGTCCTTTACGTGTATGCGTACGCGCGAGGGTGGGGAATGGGGCGCGGGTGCGTCAAGCACTTCAAACGAAGATACTCACACGTCCACCGGCATGGCGATGCAAACGACCGGCGAGTTCGAGCTCGACCAGAGCCATCTGCACCGAGCCCGGAGGCGCGCCGGTCTGGCGGATCAGTTCGTCGACCGGCACCGGAGCCGGGCCCAGCATGGCCGCGATTTCTTCGGTGAGCGCCGGATCGTCGCCATAGTCGGGCGGCGCACCGTCAAAGGCGGCAACCCCGTCCTCTCGGAACGTCCAGCGCGCGGTTCCTTCGAACGTCTCGATCAGTTCGGCGATGTCTTCCGCGCTCTGGACCAGGATGGCGCCCTCGCGGATCAGTTGATTGCAGCCGTGCGAACGCGAATCGAGCGGCGATCCCGGCACGGCCATGACTTCACGCCCATATTCGGCCGCGAGCCGCGCTGTGATCAACGATCCCGACTTGGGCGCGGCTTCCACCACCACGGTTCCCGCCGCAAGTCCCGCGATAATCCGGTTGCGCGAAGGGAAATGGCGCGCTTGCGGCTCGGTTCCCGGCGGCATTTCGGCAACTAGCAGACCTTCGGCAGCGATGCGTTCCTGCAAGGCGGCGTGGTCGGGCGGATAGGCAACGTCGATGCCGCCCGCGATCACCGCAATGGTTCCGCCATCCCCCCGAGCGGCCGCGAGCGCCCCGGCATGAGCGGCCCCGTCGATCCCGCGTGCAAGGCCCGACACGACCGCAAATCCCCGTGCGGCCAGTCCGGCGGCAAAGTCGCGCGCCATGCGAACCGCCCCGGCCGAGGCATTGCGCGCACCGACCATCGCCACCGCAGGCTGATCGAACAGCGCGTCATTCCCGCGCACGGTCAGGATCGGCGGCGGGTTTTCCAGATTGCCCAGCATAACCGGATAGGCGACATCGTCATGAAACAGGTATCGCGCCCCGGTCCGGTCGGCAGCTTCGACTTCGGCCTCGATCCGGTCCGTTCCGATCGGGCGATAGGGAGCCCCGCCGCGCGCGGAGAGGTCCGGCAAGGCGGGCAAGGTCGCGATCGCGCTGCCGAAACGGCGCAGGAGCTGATAATAGCTGACCGGACCGATGTTCGGCGATCGCAACAGGCGCAGCCGCGCGAACCGTTCGGCCTCCGACGCTTCGGATGCCGGCCCCCAATTTGCCCCCCGCGTTGCCATCAGCGCCCCTTGCCGACGCGCGGTTCGGTGCCTGCCAACAGTCGGGCGATATTGGCGCGATGGAGCCACACCACCAAAAGGGCGAGCGGCGCCAGCACCGCCGCATAGCGCGGATGCCCGAACACCAGCGCGGCGATCGGCGACGCCACCGCCGCGCTCATGCCGCCGACCGACGAAATCCGCGTGGCATAGAGCATGCCCAGCCACACCACCGCATAAACAAGGCCGATCGGCCAGGCGAGAGCCATGGAGACCCCCATCAGCGTCGCCACGCCCTTGCCCCCGCGAAACTGCAGCCAGACCGGAAAACAATGGCCGATGACGGCACCAAGGGCCGCGAGCCCTTCACTGCCCGGCCAGAGCGCACGCGCGAGACAGACTGCCGCAGCCCCTTTGGCAAGATCGAGCAGCAGCGTCCCTGCCGCCAACCCCTTGCGTCCGGTGCGCAGCACGTTGGTCGCGCCGATGTTGCCCGATCCGATCGCGCGCAGATCTCCCGCGCCGCCCATACGGGCGAGGATCAGCCCGAACGGTATCGAGCCGAAGACATAGCCGAGCACCCCGGCAAGAGCGAAGGCGCCCGCAGCGCCATGAGCATCCAATCCATCCACGGGGGGCGATGTAGCCGCAGCCGTGGGCAAAGGGGAGAGGGATCTCGACCTTTTTGCAACGATTGCCCATATCCGCGTCATGTCGATCGACCCTGCCCAGCCCATTTTGATGTTCGATTCGGGCGTGGGCGGCCTGTCCGTGCTTGCAAAAATGCGGCTGCTTCTACCGCAGGCGCCGGTGATCTACGTCGCCGACAACGCCGGCTTGCCCTATGGCCAAAAGACCGAGGCGCAGATCGCCGCGCGTGTCTCGGGCCTGCTCGGCCGCATGACCGAACGGCTTCACCCCCGCCTTGTCTGCATTGCCTGCAACACCGCCTCGACGATCGCGCTCGCCTCGGTCCGCGAAGTGCTCGAAGTCCCGATCGTCGGCACGGTCCCGGCAATCAAGCCCGCAGCCGCGATGACGAAGACCGGGGTGATCGGACTGCTCGGTACCGAGGCCACGATCCGTCAGGGCTACGTCGACCGTCTCGAATCCGAATTTGCCGCCGACAAGCGCCTCTTGCGCCATGGCGCGCCCGAACTCGTCACGGCAGCCGAAGCGCGCCTGCGCGGGCGGGACGTCGATCCGGCGGTCTTTGCCCGCGCGGCACAGGCCTTGCGATCCATGCCCGATGGCGACCGGATCGATACCGTCGTCCTTGCCTGCACCCATTTCCCCCTGATCGAGCGGGATCTTGCCCAAGCCTTTGGGCCGGACGTGCGCTTCATCGACGGCTCGGACGGAATCGCGCGTCGGATCGCCCATCTGACGCAAGGACAGGAATTCCTGCGCAAGGAGCCCGATCTTGCGCTTTTCACCCGCGCGGACCCCGACCTTCCCGAGCTTTCCCCTGCCCTTGCGGCGGCCGGACTGACGCGTATCGCGGTCTTCTGACACCACCATATCCGCCATTGGGACAGGGTCGCGAATTCCGGGTGGCAAAGCCCGGAGAAGAGGCGTAAAGCGCCATCCCGGCCCCCGGGGTGGAGGGAAAAAGGGACCACAGGACCGCCGGAGGCGTAATGCGCCTCCATGAACAAAAGGAGCGGCGGGTGAATTACGAACAGGTTTTCGATACCGCTATCGAACGTCTGCATTCCGAAGGGCGTTACCGGGTTTTCATCGATATTCTCCGCAACAAGGGCTCCTACCCCAATGCCCGTTGCTTTGCCGGGCACAACGGCCCCAAGCCGATCACGGTGTGGTGCTCCAACGACTATCTCGCCATGGGGCAGCACCCCAAGGTGATCGCCGCGATGGAAGAAGCGCTGCATGACGTCGGCGCCGGTTCGGGCGGCACGCGCAACATCGGCGGCAACACGCACTATCACATCGATCTGGAAGGCGAGCTTGCCGACCTTCACGGCAAGGAAGGCGCGCTGCTGTTCACGTCGGGCTATGTCTCGAACGACGCAACGCTCTCGACGCTGGCCAAGATCCTGCCGGGTTGCGTGATCTTTTCCGACGAATTCAACCATGCCTCGATGATCGCGGGCATCCGCAATTCGGGCGCGGAAAAGAAGATCTTCCGCCACAACGATGTCGCCCATCTCGAGGAATTGCTCGCAGAGACCGATCCGGCCCTACCCAAGCTGATCGCGTTCGAAAGCGTCTATTCGATGGACGCCGACATCGCGCCGATCCACGCGATCTGCGACCTTGCGGAAAAGTACAACGCGCTGACCTATATCGACGAAGTCCATGCCGTGGGCATGTACGGCGCACGGGGCGGCGGGATTTCCGAACGGGACGAGGCGGCCCACCGCATCGACATCATCGAAGGCACGCTGGGCAAGGCATTCGGCGTCATGGGCGGCTATGTCGCCGCGGACAAGCGGATCATCGACGTGATCCGCTCCTATGCCCCCGGCTTCATCTTCACCACTTCGCTTTCGCCGGTTCTGGTCGCGGGCGTGCTTGCCGCCGTTCGCCACCTCAAGGCGTCGAACGCGGAACGCGAAGCCCAGCAGGAAGCGGCCTCGACGCTCAAGGAACTGTTTGCCGAAGCGGGGCTTCCCGTCATGGCATCGACCACCCACATCGTTCCGTTGATGGTCGGAGATCCGGTGCGCGCCAAGAAGGTGAGCGACATCCTGCTCGCCGAATATGGCGTCTATGTGCAGCCGATCAATTTCCCGACGGTTCCGCGCGGCACGGAACGCCTGCGCTTCACCCCCGGCCCGCAACATACCCGCGCGATGATGGTCGACCTGACCAAGGCGCTGGTGGAGATCTGGCATCGGCTCGATCTCGAGATGAAGCAGGCCGCTTAACGCTTCCTTATCACCGATAAGGCACCCTCTTCTGCGACGTCCTCCAACGAGTGGGCGTCGCAGATGAACCGGCTTGACCTAGCAGGTGGCCTGCCGGTTTCGATCGGGGGATCGCATGCCCAAATACGCCTATTATCGCCTTCTGCTTTCCGCCGGGGCCCTTGCTCTTGCGCAAGCCCCGACAGCCTTTGCCCAATCGGCGCCTGACAAGTCCACGCCCGACGAGGCGAAAGCGCCGACGTTCAACGATCCGATCGTTGTCACCGCATCCCGCATCGCGCAGTCGAAAATCGTCGATCAGCCGGTCACCACGCTCGACCACGCAACCATCGAGACATTGGGCGCAACCAACATCGGGACCGCGTTGCAGCAATTGCCGGTCTTCGGCGTCGCCGCCAACAGTGCCGTCGGAACGCAGGGAACCTTCAGCGCCGGACAGACTTTCGTCAATCTGTTCGACCTCGGCGCCCAGCGCACGCTCACGCTGATCAACGGAACCCGCTCGGTCAGTTCGGCCAGCAGTTCGATCTTCGGCCCGGTTGCCGGGAGCCCGGTCGACCTTGCGCAGATCGCGCCCGACCTTGTCGACCGCATCGAAGTGGTGACCGTCGGCGGCGCCCCGATCTATGGTTCCGACGCGATTGCCGGAACGGTCAACGTGATCCTGAAAAAGAACTTTCAGGGACTGGAAGGCACGTTCTCGACCGGCATCTCGAAATACGGCGACGGCCGGGACATCAACGGGTCACTCCTGTTCGGACGGAATTTCGCGGGCGGGCGCGGCAACGTCACGCTCAATTTCTATTACGATCGCCAGAACGGCATCACCAATGCCCAGCGGTCCTCGATCATCGGCGGGGATTCGGTCTTCACCGGAGCCGCCCGATCGAGCGCGGCGGGCTATCTCTACCAGACCTATTCCAACGGGAAGCACTATTCCCTCTTCACCAAGACCGGCATCCCGCTCGTCGCGGATTCAATCCCCATCCTGGGCACGTCGGCTTTCTCGGCGGTCACGGATGCGGGCGGCAATGCCCTGCGCTTCAACAACAGCGGCCACCTTGTCCCGTTCGTCAACGGCACGGCCACGGGCAGTTCGATCTATCAGGCAGGCGGCGACGGTTTCGCCACCAGCGACTATGGCAACTTCCTGAGCCAGACCGAACGCTATTCGGCAACGCTGCTCTCGCACTACGACATCAACGACCACATTCAGCTGACGGGCGAAGTCTGGTGGGGGCGCAGCTTTGGAACCAACCTCGCCTCCCAGCCCTATTATTCGTCCGCCGCAGCGGGCACAGCCGGGTCCACCAACGGCAACCTGATTTTCAGCACGTCGAACCCGTACCTGAGCGCAACCGACCGCGCTCTGATCGAATCCGCAATCGGCGGGCCCGGCACATTCTATCTCGCCCGGGCGAACACCGACCTCTCCACCGGACAATTCCGCACACGGACCGACGTCTTGCGGATCGTGACCGGCCTCAAGGGCAACTTCGAGGCGGGTGAACGCAAGTTCGACTGGGACCTGACCGCGACTTATGGTCGCTCGGTTTCGGTGACGTCCGCGCGCGAACTCAACCTTCAGAACTTCACCAACGCGCTCGACGCGACGACCGATTCCAACGGCAACATCGTCTGTTCGGGGACGCCGACGAATTCGGCCTATCCGACGCTGAGCAGCACTTGCGCGCCACTCGACGTCTTCGGCACCAATACCGCAAGTTCGGCCGCGATCGCCTACATCACTTCGATCGCCCAGACGCATCAGGTCAACACCCAGTACGACATCGTCGCCGACATCAAGGGTGACCTGGTCCGACTGCCCGGCGGTTTTTCCCGGTTCGTGATCGGCTACGAACAACGCCATGAAACCGCACACTTTGACCCCGGCGCGTTCTATTATGGCTCCGTTGCCAGCGACGGCACCCGGACGGCCTATGGCACCGCAGCGGTCGTCGATCCGGTCGGAGGCGCCTTCACCACGCACGAAGCGTTCGGGGAACTGAAACTTCCGCTGATTTCCGCCGACAATCACGTCCCGCTGGTCAGCCGTCTCGAAATCAACGGCGCAGCCCGTTACGTCACCAACAGCTCGACCAGCAATTTCTGGACCTATACCGGCGGCGGCGCCTACGCGCCGATCCCCGACATCACGTTCCGGGGCAATTACACCCGTTCGTTCCGCGCGCCCTCGATCACCGAACTTTATGCCCCACGCGGGTCGGTCTACAACACCGGGAACGATCCTTGCGATTACCGCTATGTCTCGCAAGGCGCGAACCCGGCGGTCCGTGCCGCCAATTGCGCCAATGCCGGGCTGTCGAGCAACTTCGTCTCGAACATCGTCGACTATGCGATCCAGGGCACCGGAGGCGGCAACACCGGGCTCCAGAACGAAGTCTCGACCAGCTGGACGGCAGGCACGGTGATCGCTCCGCGCGTCATTCCCGGGCTTCAGATCGGCATCGACTATATCAGCATCAGCATCCGCAACGAGATCGCCTCGCTCACCCCGACCGATCTCATGGATGCGTGCTATGACAGCTCGAGCTATCCCAACAACGCGTTCTGCAAGACGTTCACACGGGACTCCTCAGGTCAGGTCACCAGCTTCTCGCAAGGCTACTACAACATCGGCGTCGAGAACCTGCGCGCGCTCCAGGGGTCGATCGCCTACAATCTGCCGTTGCGCCGTGTCGGCCTTCCCGACAGCTTCGGCTCGCTGACGTTCCACGCGGACTTCCTCCATACCTATCGCCATTACTATCGGGTCGGGACCGGCGATCTGGAAAAGGTCGCGGGCGGCATTGAATCCCCCATCGACAACGTCACAACGACGATCACGTATGCGCGCAAGCACTTCAACTGGATGTGGCAGGGCATCTATTACGGCCCCACGCGGATCGACGTGAACGCCGCTGACAGCGACTACCAGTATCCGCGCCAGTCGCCCTATCTCATCGTCAACAGCGCCGTGAGCTTCATCGTCAACGAACATTACACGTTCACGGTCAACGTGAACAACCTGTTCGATCGGGGCCTTCCGTTCCCGTACACGGTCAGCACCAAGCGTTACTATGACGCCATCATGGGCCGCTATGTGCGCGCGACGGTGAAAATCAAACTCTGATACCAACCTGCAATGAGTTCATCTCATTGCAGGTCCGTAAGACGCGACGCGACCCGGACTCCGGAAACGAAAAAGGCCCCACCTTCCGGCGGGGCCTTTTCTTTGGACCGATGATCCGATCAGCGCAGCGAAACGACGTTGTCGCTGACACGCGGATCGACGCGATCCCCGCGATACTGGCTCGACATCGGTTCGTCGGCGACTTCGCACACTTCGGTCGCGCCAAAGCCGTTGAAGCGGGTCTTCATCGCCGCGCCATAAGCCCCGAGCATGCCGATTTCGATATAGTCGCCCGAACGGATGTCTGCGGGCAGTTCGAACGGACCTTCCATGTGATCCATGTCGTCACACGTCGGGCCGTAGAAGCTGAAATCGGCATTATCACCGTTCGCATCCTCGCGCAGGAGACGAACGGGAAAGCGCCAACCGACATGGGCGGCATCGAACAACGCGCCATAGGCCCCGTCGTTGATGTACAGTTCGTCACCGCGACGCTTTTCCACGCGCACGATCATCGAATTGTATTCCGCCGACAGCGCACGGCCCGGTTCGCACCACAGTTCCGCCGAATAGGACACCGGCAGCGATTCATAAGTGCGGTCGATCAGCGCGAAGTAGTCTTCAAGCGGCGGCGGCTCCATGCCGGGATAGATCGATGGGAACCCGCCACCGACATCAATGATGTCGACAGTGACGGACGCATCGACAATCGCCGCACGCGCCTTTTCCAGCGCCTGCACATAGGCATGCGGGCTCATCGCCTGGCTGCCGACGTGGAAGCAGATGCCGAGGCAATCGGCAAGCTGGCGGGTCGCCTGAAGCAGTTCGGCTGCATCCGAAAGCTCACAACCGAACTTCGACGCGAGGCTCAGCTCGGAATATTCCGAGGAGACGCGCAGACGAACGCAGAGCGTGAGGTCGGTGGGTTCGACCCCGTCGTTCGCTTCGGTCGTGGCGAGCCGGATCTTTTCCAGTTCTTCGAGCGAATCGAGACTGAACGTGCGAACACCGTGGTCGCGATAGGCTTCGAGAATGGCCGAAGGAGCCTTCACCGGGTGCATGAAGCACAAGGTGGCTTCGGGCAGCAGACCACGCACCAGACGCGCTTCACCGACGGAAGCGACGTCATAATGCGTGACACCGGCATCCCAGAGCACGCGGATCAGATCGGGCGACGGGTTGGCCTTCACGGCGTACAGCGTCTTGCCCGGAAACTTCTCGACAAAGAAGCGGGCAGCGCGCGCAGCGGCGTGCGGGCGATTGAGAATGGCGGGTTGGTCAGGCGCGGAAGCGCGGACTACGGCCAGAGCGTCAAGATGAAGCTGCAACTCAAGGGACCCCCAAACGAAACGGTTGAACAAGGCTGCCTTGCGGTTTGGAAGTCCCCATGGGGCAGCGGAAGGGCTACATAGCCCCCCCGGTGCGAGTTTCAAGGGGAAAATTCGCGGGTTCAGACAACCGTCAAGAAACTGAAACACAAGTGCCTTGCCCGGACCGGGCACGACTGCGCGACTCGTTGGAAATCAGGCGTTGAGCGCGCGACCAAGCGCTTGCCACAAAGGCACGGAAATTGGATCGTTCCCGCTCCCCGAAGCAACCGGATGCGAGGCGAATCGTGCGATGGTCAGGCCCGATTCCGGGGCAATCCACAGCGTCTGCCCATGAATTCCCCGCGCACTGAACCCGCCGTCGGATCCATGGCTGTGCCACCACTGGCTGCCATAGCTCCAGCCCGGCAAGGCGGGGTAGCGCACCGCGTCGAAAAGTGCCGGATCGCCACCCTGCCGGATCGCCCTGATCGCCATATCGGGAATAACGCCCTCGCCGCCTTTGCGGATCGCTTCCCCGAACCGGGCAAGATCCTCGAGCCTCAGGCACAGCCCGCCACCAGCAAAGGGCGTTCCGAGCGGATCGACCAGAACATCGGCCTCGCCAAGCCCGAGCGGATGCCACAGCCGCTCGCCAAGTGCCCTCGCGAACGACATCCCGCCAACCCGCGTCAGGATCCAGTTGAGAACGTCGGTATTGGCCGTGCGATAGGTGAAACGCTCGCCATGAGCCCCGTCGGCCTCGACCGTGCGCAGGAAACCCCAGAGGTCGCGCGGCCCCGTATAATCGGGCGCGGTCGGCAGAAAACCGACAGCCGAGCTATAGGCGCCGATGCCCGAATGGGGATCGGTATAGTCCTCGCTGAAATCGACGGCCGTCGTCATGTCGAGGACTTGCCGCACGCTGGCATTGCCGAAACCACTGTCGGCGAGTTCGGGAACATAGGCCGCGACCTCGGCTGCGGGATCGAGCTTTCCTTCGGCAATCAGGATTTCGGCAAGCGTCCCGGCAAAGCTCTTGGTCATCGAAAAGGCGATGTGGCGTGTTTCCGGCCCGGTCACGCCGAACCAGCGTTCGTAGACCACCGCCCCTTCGTGCAGGATGAGAATGCCGTCGGTATAAGTCGCCAGAAGCGCCTCATCGAGCGTCATCAGCGCTGTCGCATCGAGCGGAGTGAATTCGAGATGCCCAAGATCGGCCGCGATCCGGCGGGGGAGCGGGCTGCTCCCCTCCCCCTCAACCCGAACCGAGGGCAGGATTTCGCGGAAATGGGAAAATGCCCAGCGCGTCTTGGGAAACTGCCAGTGATCGCCGCGCCGCCACAAGACCTGGCGCTCGGGCGGTGGCGGAAACCCCTGCATCCAGCCCATGGTCAGCGGATCGCTGGCGATTGCATCCAGCAAGGGCTCGGTCATGTATGTCTCTCCCGTTCGGTTCGGGCCGAGACTGCCGCAAAGGCTGCGGCAATCAAGTCCCTGCCCGCACGATGAGATACACGATGAGATAAACTCATCGTGCACCGGGATCATCAAAGCGCGATCATGAAAGACGGTCGCGGAAATCCTCGTAAGAGAACGAGCGCACGCATTCGAGCACGTCGCTCTCACTGTCCCACAGCCAGATCGAGGGAAGCGGCACGCCGTTGAACGTGGTCGTCTTGACCATCGAATAGTGCGCCTGATCGAGAAACGCGAAACGCACGCCCGGCTCGCACGGCACCGGCAAGCGATAATCGCCGATGACATCCCCGGCGAGGCACGACGGCCCGCCCAGACGCACGGCCGTCTCGCCGCTGCCCTCGCCCCATTCGCCGAGCATCGCCGGGCGATAGGGCGCCTCCAGCACGTCGGGCATGTGGCAGGTCGCCGAAATGTCGGTGATTGCGATCGGCATCCCGTTTTCATGCCGGTCGAGAACGGTGCCGACGAGAATGCCTGCGTCCAGCGCAACCGCTTCACCGGGTTCGAGATAGATCTCGCAACCCGTTTCCGCCTTCACCGACTTCAGGAATTCGACAAGCTCGTCACGCTGGTAATCGGCGCGGGTGATGTGATGCCCGCCGCCGAAATTCAGCCATTCGAGCTGCCCGAAATAAGGCTTCAGACGTTCCTTCACGGCATCCCAGGTCCGAGCGAGCGGCTCGAAATCCTGCTCGCACAGGGTGTGGAAGTGAATGCCCTTCACCCCTTCGAGATGAGCCTGCGTCAACTGGCTGATCGGGAAACCGAGGCGGGAATGCGGCGCGCAAGGGTCATAGCGCGGCACTTCGCCTTCGGCATGGAGCGGATTGATCCGCAACCCGACGTCAAAGCTGCATCCCCGGGCCCGAGCAGTTGCCAGAACGTCGGCAAACCGCGCGATCTGGCCCGGCGAATTGAAAATCACATGGTCGGAAAGCTCACAGATCTCGGGCAGGTCCTGCGCCTTGTACCCGGCGCAATAGGTCGCGATCTCGCCGCTGTAATGCTCGTCGGCGAGCTTTGCTTCCCACAGTCCCGAAGTGCACACGCCGTCGAGATAGTCCCCGACCAGCGGCGCGACCTTCCACATGCTGAACGCCTTGAGCGCGGACAGCAGCTTGATCCCGGCGCGGTCGCGGATGTCCGCAAGCACGCCGAGATTGCGCCGCAAGGCCGCCGCGTCGACGACAAAAGCGGGGCTGTCGACCCGCGACAGGTCGAAATGGGCAAATGCCCCCGGATCGCCAGCCCTCGTTTCCATCGTCTTTCTATCCTTTGCTCAGAACTGCACCGGACCGTCGAGTTCCTTGACCTGCCAGGGCAGGCCATGGGCATTGAGCATGTCCATGAAGGGATCGGGATCGAACTGTTCCATGTTGAACACGCCCGCACCCGACCAGATGCCCTGCACCAGCATGGCCGCGCCGATCATCGCCGGAACGCCGGTGGTGTAGCTGACCGCCTGGTTGCCGGTTTCGGCATAGGCTTCCTCGTGGTCGCAGATATTGTAGATGTAGAACGTCTTTTCGACGCCATCCTTGGTGCCGGTGGCGATGTCGCCGATGTTGGTCTTACCCTTCGTCGTGGCCCCGAGCGAAGCGGGTTCGGGCAGCACTGCCTTCAGGAACTGCAGCGGGATGATTTCCTTGCCTTCATAGATCACCGGATCGATCCGGGTCATGCCGACATTCTGCAAGACGGTAAGGTGCGTGATGTAGGCATCGCCAAAGGTCATCCAGAACCGGGCGCGCTCCATTTCCGGCAGGAAGCGAGCGAGGCTTTCCAGTTCCTCGTGATACATGAGGTACATGTTCTTCGGCCCGACTTGTTCGAAGTCGAAGCTGTGCTTGACGCTCATCGCCGGGGTTTCGATCCATTCGCCGTTTTCCCAGTGACGCGCCGGAGCGGTCACTTCGCGAATGTTGATTTCCGGGTTGAAGTTGGTCGCAAAGGCCTGCCCATGGTCGCCGCCGTTGCAGTCGAGAATGTCGAGCGTGCGGATGGTGTCGAGCTTGTGCTTCTTGAGCCACATCGCAAAGACGCTGGTCACGCCCGGATCGAAACCCGACCCCAAAAGCGCGGTCAGGCCCGCTTCCTTGAAACGTTCCTGATAGGCCCACTGCCACTTGTATTCGAACTTCGCTTCTTCGCGCGGTTCATAGTTGGCCGTGTCCATATAGTTGACGCCCGCGGCAAGGCAGGCGTCCATGATCGACAGGTCCTGATACGGCAGCGCCAGATTGACGACGAGAACCGGCTTTACTTCCGCAATCAGCGCAGTCGTGGCGGCAACATCGTCGGCATCGATCTGATACGTCGCGACATCGCGTCCGGTACGCGCCTTCACCGATGCGGCAATGGCGTCGCACTTCGACTTGGTCCGGCTGGCGAGGGCAATCTCGCTGAAAATGCCGGGGTTCATCGCCATCTTGTGAACGGCGACCGAGCCGACGCCGCCGGCGCCGATGACAAGGACCTTGGCCATGGGAATCTCCCCCTGAAAGAGTGAGCTGCGCGCAAAGGGGCGCGACAGACAATGGGGCGGGCGTTTAGGGTATCACGATGACAAACCCAAGTCCCCTTTCGCAGGTTCCGCACAGCATCGCCGCACCATACCGGGAACCCACCCGCGCGGGCGTTCTGGCCGCTGCGGAAAAGCTTGCGGCACTGGTGCCGCAAACGCCGCTGCTGCCAATCGTCCTTCCCTCGGGGCAAACGGTCTGGGCCAAGGCCGAATGCTTGCAACCGGTGGGATCGTTCAAGATTCGCGGGGCATGGCACCGCTTGTCCGACATGACAGCGGAAGAACGTGCGCGCGGCATCGTCGCGGTTTCGAGTGGGAACCATGCGCAAGGCGTCGCCTGGGCCGCAAAGCGGCTCGGCATTGCCGCCCGGATCGTCATGCCCGCCGACGCGCCGGCGGTGAAGGCAGAGGCAACCCGTGCCATGGGAAGCGAGGTCGTTCCTTATGACCGTGCAACCGAATCGCGCGACGCCATCGCCGCCGACCTGATCGCGCAAAGCGGCGCAATCCTCGTCCATGCTTTCGGCGATCCATGGGTGATCGAAGGCCAGGGCAGCATGGGCATCGAGCTTTCCGCCCAAATGGAAACATGGGCGGGCGGCACGCCCACGCGCATCGTCTGCCCATGCGGCGGCGGCGGGCTTGCCTCGGGCCTTGCCATCGCCTGCCCTGACGCTGAAGTCGTGCCGGTCGAACCCGAAGGGTGGGACGATGTCGTACGCAGTCTGGACAGCGGAAAAATCGAGGCCGTCGCGAAAGATGCAACGGCAACATCATGCGACGCCCTGCAGACGACGCAGACATATCCCATGAATTTCAACATCATGAAGTCACACGCCATGCACGGCGTCACCGTAACCGACACCGAGGTCCACGCCGCGCAACGCCTTGCCTTTTCCGCGCTTCACCTTGTCGTCGAACCCGGCGGGGCGACTGCTCTGGCGGCACTGATGGCCGGGAAAGTTCCTGCCGACGGGCGCACGGCGGTCATCCTTTCGGGCGGCAATGTCGATCCGATCGCCTTTGCACGGACGATTTCCGCCGAGGCCTGACGCCCGCACGCTTGCCACAAATCCGCAACAGCACCGTCGTATACCTATATGAAATTGTCATAGGGTCATTACGCATGGTCATGAAATCGGCACGGCAGGCACAGGGCAGCAACACTTCCGACAATGCCGGAAAGCCGCCGATCACGCATGCCGTCGTCCGCAAAGGCGCCGGTGTTGCCGGAAAAGTGCTCGATCACGCTTTTGCCCTCGCGTTTCGCGGGCTGGTCTATGCCCAGATCTGGGAAGACCCGGAAATCGACATGGAGGCGCTGGCGATCCGGCCCGACAGCCGGGTGGTCGCGATTGCCAGCGGCGGATGCAACGTCCTCTCCTATCTCGTCGCCGATCCGGCGGCGATCACGGCCGTCGATCTCAACACCGCCCACATCGCGCTCAACAAGCTGAAGCTCGCTTCGGCGCAGCATTTGCCCGATTACAAGCATTTCCGCCGTTTCTTTGCCGAAGCCGACCGTCCGTCGAACATCGCGGCCTATCACGCCTATGTCGCCCCCTTCCTCGACGAACCGACGCGGAGCTATTGGGAAGGACGCGACCTCACGCTGCGTCGGCGCATCGGCGGCTTTCGCAAGGGCATCTACAAGCGCGGACTGCTCGGCGGCTTCATCGGCATGGCCCACCTGCTCGCCCGTCTCTATCGCGTCGATCTCCACGCCATTCTTGACGCGCCCACGCGCGAAGCCCAGCGCACCATCTTCGAGGCGCAGATGGCGCCGGTGTTCGATCGCAAGTTCGTCCGCTGGCTGACCGAACAGCCTGCCGCACTGTTCGGCCTCGGCATTCCGCCCGCCCAGTTCGACGCGCTCGCTGGGGATCAGCCGATGGCGCAAGTCCTGCGCCGTCGCCTCGAAAAGCTCGCCTGCGACTTCGCGGTCGAGGACAACTATTTCGCGTGGCAGGCCTTTTCGCGCGGGTATAGCAGGGACGCCGATGCGCCCCTCCCCCCCTATCTGCAGGAAGCGAACTGGGACAAGGTGCGCGCCCGCGCCGACCGCGTCACCGTCCGCCACGCCAACCTGACCGAACATCTCGCCGCGCAGCCGGATGCCTCGCTCGACCGCTATGTCCTGCTCGACGCGCAGGACTGGATGAGTGACGCTCAACTCAATGCCCTGTGGCGGGAAATCACCCGCACCGCCCGCCCCGGCGCGCGCGTCCTGTTCCGCACTGCGGCCGAGCCCAGCCTGCTCCCCGGCCGGGTCGCCGACGACCTGCTCGCCCGCTGGACCTATCACGGAGAAGCCTCGGCCGATTATACCCGGCGCGACCGCTCGTCGATCTACGGCGGCGTCCATCTCTACGAGCTTGGCGCATGAACACGGCAGGCACGCTTCCCGGTCATGGGGCGCTGATGGACGCGATCTATCGGCGGCAGAAACACATCTATGACGCGACGCGCAAATATTACCTGTTCGGTCGCGACCGGCTGATAGCGGGAATGCATGTGCGCCCTGGCCAACGCGTGCTTGAACTGGGCTGCGGGACGGGGCGCAATCTCGCGCTGATCGGGCGGCGCTGGTCCGGCGCGCGTCTGTTCGGGCTCGATATCTCGCGCGAGATGCTCGACCATGCACAGGCGAAGCTGGGCACGCGCGCTCTGCTCGCCGTGGGTGATGCGACATCGTTCGACACCGCCGCGCTGTTCGGCGAGGACGGCTTCGACCACATCGTCCTATCCTATGCCTTGTCGATGATCCCCGACTGGCGTGGGACCATCGTCCATGCTGCCGGACAACTGGCGCCGGGCGGGCAACTCCACATCGTCGATTTCGGCGATCTCACCACCATGCCGCGCCCTCTGGCAATGCTGCTTCGTCGCTGGCTCGACCTGTTCCATGTCGCCCCGCGCGACAACATGGAAACGGTCGCAGCCCGGATCGCTGCCGAGAACGGCCTGTGGCTAGGCCAGGAACATGGCCCATTGCGCTACTATCGCCGCCTGATCCTCAAGCGGCGTTAGTCTCGAACGAACAAGCTGGCGAGTTCGACGTGGGTGGACCAGCGGAACTGGCCCACCGCGCGCAAGGCGGCAAGACGATAACCGCCTTCGATCAACTGCGCCGCATCGCGTGCCCAGCTTGCCGGATTGCAGCTGACATAGACGACGCGCGCGACTTTCGACGCGGCGATCTGCCCGACTTGCTCGCGCGCACCCGCACGCGGCGGATCGAGCACGACCCCGCCAAAGCGATCGAGTTCCTCGGTCCGCAACGGATTGCGGAACAAGTCACGGTGAAGCGCATGGACCGAGCGTCCGTTCATCCGCGCCGCGCTCTGGCAGGCAAGATGCGTGTCGCGCGCGGCTTCCACCGCGAGCACTTTGGGCGCGGCTCCGGCCGATCCGGCCAGACCGAACGCAAAAGTGCCGAGGCCTGAGAAAAGGTCGGCAACGACACCCACGCCGTCCAGCCATTCCCGAGCAGCCCCGACAAGCGCCGCCTCGCCATCGGACGTCGCCTGAAGAAACGCGCCGGGCGGCAGCGCCACCGGGGTTCCGCCCAGAGTGACGGTCACCGGTTCCGGCTCCCACACCGTATCGGGCCCATATCCCGCGTCGGTCGTCAGCCGGGCAAGCCCGTTGTCGCGGGCGAAATCGAGCAGAGCCTCGGTCTGCTCCAATCCTTCCGCCACATAGCCCGACAGACCGACGACAACACCCTGATCCGCAAGGGCAAGCTCAATATCGACCGACAGCTTGCGATCGGCGCGTGCTTCGAACAGACGGCGCAAAGGCGCGACCAGAGCGAACAGAGCGGGCGCAAGCACCGCGCATTCCTTGAGATCGACGATCTTGTGCGACCCCTGCTCGCGAAAACCGATCACCACCCGGCGACCGATCGCCTGGGCATGAAGCGAGGCGCGGCGACGGCTCGACGGAGGCGAGACATGAGCCGCAGGCATCTCGCCCGGATCGATCCCCTGCCCGCGCGCGGCCCCTGCCACCCGGTCGGCGACATAGGTTTCGAGCGCGCGCTCGGACAAATGCTGCAACTGGCAACTGCCGCAGGCAGGGAAATGGCGGCACGGCGGATCGACATGATCGGGGCCACGCGTCAACGTCCCGTCGGCTTCCAGCACGTCACCGGGCGCCGACAGCGGCACATGACGACCATCCGCAGTCGCGCCGTCCCCCTTTGCCGCGACCCGAACGATCAGACCCGCCTCACTCACAACAAACTCCCCAATGCAGGTGCGACGCAATCGGCAAGACCGGTCGCTGAAAAAGCTGCCCCCGCCCGTGCGGCGGCCTCGCCGTGGAGCCACAGCCCCTCGGCAGCAGCGGTCCACGGGTCGCGCGTCACGGCAAGGCGGCTGGCAATGATCCCGGCCAGGACATCGCCACTGCCTGCAACCGACAACCACGACGAGGCACGCGGGGCCAGCAAAAGCCGTCCGTCAGGCCCGGCAATCAGGCTGTCGGCGCCCTTGGCAACGATCACCGCGCCGCTTGCCGCCGCCAGTGCCACCGCGCGCTCGCGCTTGTGACCAATGCCGGGCAGACCATAGGCGCGCTCGAGCGCCGCGAGTTCGCCCTCATGCGGGGTAAAAATCATGCCCGGGCCGACGCCCGGCGCCGGATGCAGGATCATCAATGCATCGGCATCGACCACCGTGGGCAACCCACAGCGAACAACCGAGGCAAAGCGCACCCTGGCCGCCTCATCGCGGCCCAGTCCCGGCCCGATCAGCACGGCGGCAACGCGTCCGTCCTCAAGCGCCTCGCCCGGATCGGCACGCACGACGACAAGATCTGCGGGAATCCCATCCGGCTCGGCCCCGGCGATCAGGCGAAGATAGCCTGCGCCCGCATGAGCGGCAGCCCGCGCCGCCAGCAGCGCCGCGCCCGGCATCGCGCCCCCGACAATCGCGAGGAGGCCCCGCCGATATTTGTGCGCATCGGCCGCCGGCGCGCGCAGATATGGGCGCGCCAGAACATGCGGAACCCCGGGCACCGCCCCACACCCGATATCGATCAGGCGCAGCGCCCCCATCATCGCGGCAGCGGGCATCGCAAAATGCGCATGTTTCCACGCGCCGAGCGAAATGGTCAGATCGTAAGTCGGCAGAGCGGAATTGAGCGGCAGACCGCTGTCGCTTTCGACCCCGCTGGGCAGATCCACCGCGACCCGACGGTGATGGCGTGCGGCCAGTCGAACAAGCAAGGCATGGAGATCGTCGGGCAAGGCCCGCGTGAGCCCGCTGCCGAACAGGCAATCGACGAAGACTTCGCCATGAGGCAGATCGCCCGGAATCCCCTCGTGGATCGTTCCACCAAAGGCCGCGCGCGCAGCGGCAGCCGCCGCCGTCCCGGGCGGAAGCGGCGCGAAGACCTGCACCGCGACACCCCGGTCGGCAAGGTGGCGGGCAATCACATAGCCGTCGCCGCCGTTGTTCCCCGGCCCGCACAGCACGGCAACCGACCGTCCGGCGCTGATGCGGTGGACATAGGCGCCTGCGCCGTGCCCCGCCTTTTCCATCAGGGCTTCGACCGAAGTTCCGGCCGCGATCAGATCCTGTTCGGCCGCGCGCATCTGCGCAACGGTCAGAACCTGCGAAAGCACCGCATTACGGTTTCGGGGCATTGTCGGGTTTCACCTTGGCGGGAAAGAGATAGCGATCCGGGCCGACCGTCACCATCAGCCGCCCGTCATTGGCCCATGCGACAAGAGCTTCCTCCACCCCGTCGGCAGAGATGACCCCGCGCCCGTCGGCGACCTTGTGCAAGCGGCGAAATCCGCCGTCCGGGTGATGAACCACGAGAACCAGCCCGGCCTGTTCGACCCGGCACACCGGCGTGAATGCACTGGCCCCGGCAAGAGCGCAGTCGATTGTCCGCATGGCAGGTTCGGGATCGCCGGTCGGTCGACCGCATGCCGGGAGGGCGGCGCATGACGCCACCACCATCATCCATGGGCCAAAGGAAAAGGGCATGCCGCGCATGCCCTTACCCATCCGGCGCTTTGACGACGCGGTCAAGCCCTGCTCAACGTCCGCGCTTGAGCTGGGACAGATCGCGCACGGCACCCCGGGCGGCGCTGGTCGCCATCGCGGCATAGGCTTGCAGCGCGACCGAGACCCGGCGCGTGCGCGCCTTGACCGGCGCCCAGGCAGCCTCGCCACGCGCTTCCATCTCGGCACGGCGAGCGGCGAGAACCTCTTCACTCACGCCGAGCACGATCGAACGGGCGGGAATGTCGATGGTGATGAGGTCGCCGTTTTCGACCAGACCGATCACACCGCCTTCGGCCGCTTCGGGCGAAACGTGACCGATCGACAGGCCCGACGTGCCGCCCGAGAAACGACCGTCGGTGATGAGCGCGCAAGCCGCCCCCAGCCCCTTCGACTTGAGGTAGCTGGTGGGATAGAGCATTTCCTGCATGCCCGGCCCACCCTTGGGGCCTTCATAACGGATGACGACGACGTCGCCCGCCTTGACCTGTCCGGTGAGGATACCGGTCACTGCCGCATCCTGGCTTTCGAAAACAACGGCGGGGCCTGCAAACTTCAGGATCTTTTCGTCGACCCCGGCAGTCTTGACGATGCAGCCGTCGAGCGCGACGTTGCCGGTCAGGACGGCAAGCCCGCCATCCTTGGAAAAGGCATGCTCGACCGAGCGGATCACGCCCTTCTCACGGTCGAGATCGAGATCGTCCCAGCGACGGCTCTGGCTGAACGCCACTTGGGTCGGCACGCCGCCCGGCGCCGCGCGGAAGAATTCCTGCACCGAAGCCGCGTTGCTGCGGCCCACGTCCCACTTCGCCAGCGCATCGCCGAGCGTACGGCTGTGAACGGTCGGAAGGTCGGTGTGAATGAGCCCACCGCGTTCGAGTTCGCCCAGGATCGCCATGATCCCGCCGGCACGGTGGACGTCTTCCATGTGGACGTCGGCCTTTGCCGGGGCGACTTTCGACAGGCAGGGAACCCGGCGGGAAAGGCGGTCGATGTCGGTCATGGTAAAATCGACACCCGCTTCATGCGCGGCGGCAAGCAAATGCAGGACGGTATTGGTCGAACCGCCCATCGCGATGTCGAGGCTCATCGCGTTCTCGAAAGCGCTGAACCCCGCGATCGAACGCGGCAGCGCCGATGCGTCGTCCTGTTCGTACCACCGGCGCGCCAGATCGACGATCAGGCGCCCGGCTTCGCGGAACAGGCGTTCGCGATCGGCATGCGTTGCCAGCATCGACCCGTTGCCCGGCAGCGACAGCCCCAGCGCTTCGGTCAGGCAGTTCATCGAGTTGGCGGTGAACATGCCGCTGCATGAACCGCAGGTCGGGCAAGCCGAACGCTCGATGGTCTTCACTTCCTCATCGGAATAGGCTTCGTCAGCCGCAGCGACCATGGCGTCGACGAGATCGAGCGCGTGCTCCTTGCCGCGCAGGATGACCTTGCCCGCTTCCATCGGTCCGCCCGAAACGAAGACGACCGGGATATTGATGCGCAGGGCCGCCATCAGCATGCCCGGCGTGATCTTGTCGCAGTTGGAAATGCACACCATCGCGTCGGCGCAATGGGCGTTGACCATGTATTCGACGCTGTCGGCGATCAGATCGCGGCTGGGCAGCGAATAGAGCATGCCGTCATGCCCCATCGCGATGCCGTCATCGACCGCGATCGTGTTGAATTCCTTGGCAACGCCGCCCGCGGCCTCGATTTCACCGGCGACGAGCTGCCCCAGGTCCTTGAGGTGGACATGGCCCGGCACGAACTGGGTGAAAGAGTTGACCACCGCGATGATCGGCTTGCCGAAATCGCTGTCCTTCATGCCGGTCGCACGCCACAGGCCACGGGCGCCGGCCATGTTGCGGCCATGGGTGGTGGTGCGGGAACGATAGGCGGGCATTGCGGTCGACTCCGGACTTGCTGTCGCAACGGACAAGATATGACCGTGCGCCCTAAACCAGCCTGCCCGAAAGGTCGAAAGGTAATTTTGCAACCGGATATTCTGGCGGATCTTCTGGCGGATCATCAGGTCACATGCGCAAAGGCCGCATGTGCGTCAGGCGAAATGCGCAAGAACCCCACGCGCAACCCGTTCCAGGCGATTGGCCCATTCCTCCTGCCCCGCCGCATCCGCGATCAGGTCCTGACGCACTTCGACCCCGAAATAGAGGCGCCCGCGACCTTCGGCATGACGGTTCATCGTTTCGTTGAGCAATTGCCCCGAATAGGGCTCCTGATCCCCGACGCACAAACCGTTTTCCTGACGCAAAAGATCGAGCGCGACGCCCGGACCCCGGCGGTCTTCATTGTAAAGCACCCCGATATGCCAGGGGCGTTTCTCATCGGGCCTCGTTTCGAGATGTGGCGTAAAACTGTGAATCGACAAGATCAGCCCTGGCGGCTCGCGGTCGAGAAGATCCGCCAGCGCAGCGTGATAGGGACGGTGGAACCGTGCGATGCGGGCCTCATGGCCCGCATGGTCGAGCGCATTGCCCGGAACGGCATGGCCATCGCTGGCGATCGGGATCACGCTCGGCTCGTTCTCGTGGCGATTGAGATCGCAGACAAGGCGACTGACATTGCCGAGAAAGGCCGCAAATCCGGGCCGCGCGGCAAGCCGCTCGCCAATCCCGGCAACCCCGATGTCGACCGCGACATGGCAATCGAGCAGCGCCGGGGCAATCCCGAGATCGATGTCGGCAGGCACGCGATTGGAAGCATGGTCGGAAACGACCAGAATCCCGCCCGCGCGCGGCGTCCCGACGAGACGCCAGGCTTCCCCGCTTTCGCCCATAGTCAGATCAGCTTTCCGGCAAGGCGCCACCATTCGGGCGGCAGCGAAGCGGCAGCAGCATCGCGCGCCATCACATCGTCAAACAAGGCAAAACAGGTCGCTCCCGACCCGGACATCCGCGATAGCCACGCGCCGCTGCGCGAGAGCTTTTCCAGAACCTGCGCAATGACCGGCACCAGCGCCACGGCGGGCGCCTCGAGATCATTGCGCCCGGTCAGCGCGATCGTACGCAAGTCGCCTTCGGGCATGGGGCCGCGATCGACCTGATCCCAACCACGAAAGACCGGACCGGTCGGCAGCGCAACGCGCGGATTGACCAGCAGCACCGGCGTCCCGGCAAGATCGTTGTCCACTTCGGCAAGGTCGGTCCCGGTGCCGCGCCCAACCAGCGCCCGGCTGGCAACGCAGGCCGGCACGTCGGCACCAAGACCTGCGGCATGCACCTCCCAATCGGACGGAAGGCCGTTAACCCGTTCGACAAGACGGAAAATCGCGCCCGCATCGGCCGAACCGCCGCCAAGGCCCGCCGCGACCGGCAACCGCTTGTCGAGCCGGACGTGCCAGCCTTTCCCATGCGGCAGGAGCGACAAGGCGCGGGTGACGATGTTGTCGCCATCGCCTTCAAGCGCCGAGGAGAATTCGCCGACGACTTCGAGCCGGTCGGCCTCCGCAGGCGTCGCGACCAGTTCGTCACCCGCATCGACGAATGCGAAAACGGTTTCGAGCTCGTGATATCCGTCCGCACGGCGACGACGGACATGAAGCGCCAGGTTGATCTTGGCGTAGGCGGTTTCGTGATAGAGGTCGGCAGTCATCGCGCCCTCCCTGCAAGCGAAAGGGCGCCGGAGCAAGCCCCCGACGCCCTTTTGATGATCCGACCTATCGCCGGATGGAAAATCCCGTTCGGGGATGATCACATATTGGGGTAGTTCGGACCGCCGCCGCCTTCGGGCGTGACCCAGTTGATGTTCTGCGTCTTGTCCTTGATGTCGCAGGTCTTGCAGTGGACGCAATTCTGCGCGTTGATCTGCAGGCGCGGCTGCCCTTCGGCAACTCCCACGAATTCATAGACCCCGGCCGGGCAGAAGCGGGCTTCCGGCCCCGCATAAAGCCGCAGGTTGACGTTGACCGGCACGTCCGGATCCTTGAGCACGAGGTGGCACGGCTGGTCCTCCTCGTGATTGGTGTAGGAATAGGACACGTTGGTCAGGCGGTCGAAGCTGATGACACCGTCGGCCTTGGGATATTCGATCGGCTTGTAAAGGTCCGCGCGCTGCGTTCCTTCGGCATCGATGTGATGCTTCATCGCCTTGACCGGATTGATCCGCAGGACGCGTGCCCACATGTCGGCGCCCGCCAGCACGGTGCCGAGCGCGCCGCCGAACTTGGCGACGAGCGGCTGCGCGTTCTTCACCAGCTTCAGCTCGACCGCGATCCAGCTTTCGCGAACGGCGGTGTCGTATTCGCCCAGTTCGTCATGTTCGCGACCCGACGAGATCGCCGCCGCAATCGCTTCGGCAGCGAGCATGCCCGACTTCATCGCAGTGTGGCTGCCCTTGATCCGGGGCACGTTGACGAAGCCCGCCGAGCAACCGATCAGCGCACCGCCGGGGAACGCAAGATGGGGAACCGACTGCCAACCGCCTTCGTTGATCGCGCGCGCACCATAGGCCACACGGCGCCCGCCTTCGAGAATCGCGCGGATTTCCGGGTGCTGCTTCCAGCGCTGGAACTCTTCGTAAGGCGAAACATAGGGGTTGGCGTAGTCGAGTGCGGTGACGAAGCCGAGCGCGACCTGGTTGTTGGCCTGATGATAGAGGAAGCCGCCGCCCCAGCTGTTCGATTCCGACAGCGGCCAGCCTTGCGTGTGCAGGACGCGACCGGGCACGTGCTTGGCCGGATCGATGTCCCACAGTTCCTTGATGCCGATACCGTAGACTTGCGGCTGGCAATTGCGTTCAAGGTCGTAATGCGCCTTGAGCTGCTTGGTCAGGTGCCCGCGCGCGCCTTCGGCGAAGAGCGTGTACTTGGCATGAAGCTCCATGCCGGGCTGGTAATCGGGCTTGTGCGTGCCGTCGCGGGCAACGCCCATGTCGCCGGTCGCAACGCCCATGACCGCGCCCTTTTCATCGAAAAGCACTTCGGCAGCCGGGAAGCCGGGGAAGATTTCGACGCCAAGCTCGGTCGCCTGTTCAGCGAGCCAGCGGCACAGGTTGCCGAGGCTGCCCGTGTAATTGCCGTCGTTCGACATGAACGGAGGCATCGGCCAGTGCGGAACCGCATACTTGCCCGTCTTGGTGAGGACCCAGTGCCAGTTGTCGGTCACCGGCGTTTCGGCCATCGGACACCCGGACGAGCGCCATTCGGGCAGCAATTCGTCAAGAGCCTTGGGATCGACAACCGCACCCGAAAGGATGTGCGCGCCGATTTCCGAACCCTTTTCGAGAATGCAGACGGAGATGTCCGGATTGACCTGCTTCAGCCGGATCGCAGCCCCCAGCCCCGCCGGGCCACCGCCGACGATGACAACGTCATAGGGCATCGATTCCCGTTCACTCATTCCCCGCTCCGTCCTGCAACACGCCCATCCGGTCCGAAGACAGGATTAACTGCGTAATTGATATACGGGTTTGCCTTGAAAGCTGAGACAGCCAAGGTCAATACCCTATCCATGGTGGAACATTTCCGTAAATCATGACTCTCGACAAGATACCTCGTGTCGAAACCGCATTGTCGGGCCCTTCGCTGGCGGCGGCGATCAACGCCGCGCTGCAATGGTGGCACGATGCGGGCGTCGATTGCGACTTTGCCGACGAACCGCAGGACTGGCTTGCCGCAAGCAATCCAAAACCCGTCAAACCATTGACGAAATCGGCGGCAAAAGCCCCCGAAGCCGTGACGAAAACGATCGGCGGCGGCCGCTCGGCATGGCCCGCGACGCTGGCCGAATTCGTGCCCTGGTGGCTGTCGGAAGCAAGCTTGGCGCCCGCCGGCGCCGTGCGCATGGCCCCTGTCGGCCCCGAGACGCCACCCTTGATGGTGATCGTGCCGATGCCCGAAGAATCGGACCGGGAAACTTTGCTTGCCGGTCCGATAGGCAATCTTCTTGACGGATTTCTGGCCGCAGCCGGATTGTCGCGGGCTGAAATCTATCTCGCCTCGGCCCTTCCGGCGCGAGTCGCGGCTCCCGATTGGGCGGATCTCGCCAAACAGGGTCTTGGCGACCTCATTGCCCATCATGTCGGGCTGATCCGTCCCGAACGCCTCATTCTGTTCGGCCAAAGCGGCATTTCAACGCTTCTGGGCAACGATTCACCGAATACCTGCTGGCATTTACGTCCAATTTACCAAGGTGATGCAGGCATTCCGGTACTATCGGCTTACGATCTGGAAACGATGGTGGCACGGCCGGCGCTCAAGGCGAAGCTGTGGTCTCGCTGGCTGGACTGGACAGGGGCAAACGCAACGTGATTTCCAAGCGGCTTTTCCGCGTTTCGACACTCGCCACCGCTGGGGTGATGGCTGCTGCCGTCGCCGTCCCGGCGCACGCGAACTCGGCTGCTGCCGAATATTTCCGCAGCCGTGCGGACCGCACCGCCGTTCCGACGCTGCTCTCGCAGGATGATCGCGACTATTACCGGCAGGTCTTTGCAGCGCTCGCGCGGCAGGACTGGACCGGCACGCGCCAGTTGCTCGACCAGCGCCCCGACGGCCCGCTGCACGACGTGGCCCGCGCCCAGTTCTATCTGGCATCCGGTTCGCCCCGGGTCGAACTGCAGCCGCTGACCGATCTTCTTACCAAGTCGCCTGACTTGCCCTGGTCCGAAGCCCTTGCGCGACTTGCGCTCAAGCGCGGAGCGACGAGCCTTCCCGCAACGCTGCCCAACGCGCAACAGCTGTTCCTGCAACCAACGCTCGCGCGACGCGCCAAGCCGCGCAAGACTGCCGACGGCACGATGCCCGACACGGTTGCCGCTGCCATCGACGCACGGATCAAGGCCGACGATCCGGTCGGGGCCCGCGCGCTTCTCGACGGCATCGACGCAACTTTGTCGAGCGATGCACGCGCCGAATGGCGACAGAAGGTCGGCTGGGCCTTCTATATCAACAACGACGACGCGACGGCGCGCCAGGTCGCCAAGTCGGCGTTCGACGGCGGCAGCGGTCCGTGGGTCGCCGAGGCGATGTGGACGTCCGGGCTCGCAGCCTGGCGCCTTGCCGACTATTCCGCAGCGGCGGACGATTTTGCCCGCGCCGCCGGAATGACCGAGAATCCGGAACTGTCCTCGGCCGGGAATTACTGGGCCTCGCGTGCATGGACACGCGCGGGCGACCCGCAAAAGGTCACGCCGGCGCTGCGTGCGGCGGCGGCGCGGCGCAATACGCTTTACGGCATGCTTGCCGCCGAAGCGTTGGGCCTGCGCGAGGAAGCGGCCCGCACTCCGCCCGACTTCAGCTCGGAAGACTGGCAGAAGCTGCGCACTCTTCCCAATGTCCGCCTTGCGGTGCAGCTTGCCGAAGTCGGCTCGGACGGCCTTGCCGACCAGGTCCTGCGCTATCAGGCGCGGATCGGCGATCCCTCGCTTTACGCGCCGTTGTCACGCCTTGCGCGCGATCTCGGCCTTCCCGCGACGCAGCTGTGGATGGCCAGCAACGCCCCCGCAGGTGCCCATGCGGACGAAGCGGCCCGCTTCCCCGCTCCCAAATGGGTTCCGGCCAATGGCTGGAAAGTCGATCCGGCCCTGCTTTTCGCCCATACCCTGCAGGAATCGAATTTCCGGACCGAAGTGACGAGTCCTGCCGGTGCGCGCGGGCTGATGCAGGTCCTGCCCGGCACCGCCCGCGATCTAGCACGTGTCGATCCGGCCATGCAGGGACGCGACAAGCAACTCGAACTGCCCGACGTCAATCTCGCCTTCGGTCAGTCCTATCTGACAAAGCTGCGCGACAAGCCTGCGACGCAAGGGCTGCTGCCCAAGGTCATCGCCGCCTACAACGCAGGTCCCTTGCCGATCGACCGCTGGAACGTGCTGATCCACGACAAGGGCGATCCGCTGCTGTGGATGGAATCGATCCCTTATTGGGAAACGCGCGGATACGTCGCGGCGGTCATGCGCAATTACTGGATGTACGAACGACAGGCGGGCGGTCCGTCGGAAAGCCGCCTGGGTCTGGTTCAGGGAATGTGGCCCAAGTTCCCCGGGCTTGCCGGCGCCAGCAGCGTCAGGCTCGCCACGCGTGATAATTGAGCCCGAACACACGTCGAAGTCGGTTGCCGTTGCCCTTCTGACCGTCGCCGACGGCGCCATGGGTGATGGCGGCGCAGCGCCGGTTCTTGCCGAGCGGATTCGCGGTCACGGCCATGCGCTCGTGACCAAGGCCAGCGAAAAGCCCGATCTTCACCGGGTTGGCGCGCGCCTCAACAACTGGATCGACGATCGCACCATCGACGCCGTAATCGTCGCAGGCGGAACCGGGATCGGACCGCAAGGCGTAACCCCCGAAGCGGTGGACCGTGTCGCCACGCGCACTCTTCCCGGTTTCGGGGAACTCGTCCGGCGCCTGTGCCATCCCGCTCTTGGATCGGCGATGGCGCTCGACGGCTCCGCCGCCGTCTTGGCGCGCGGAACCGCGATTTTCACGTTGCCCGACAATGCCGAAGCCGCCGCCATCGTCTGGGACCAGATCCTTGCCGACGTTCTGCCCCACTTTGCGCGCGGCTGATCTCATAGTCGTAAAACTGCCTTGAAGGTGGGTTAGGCAACGGAAAATCGTTCCCCCCGCGAGGCACAGCCGCATGACGACCCTGCTCGAAGAAAACACCGCCATCCTTCAGGATCTCGCCGCCGACGGTTTCGACCTCACACGCCCTGCGGCGGTCGAATTCACCCACGTCTTTTCCGACGAGGCCAATGCCGAGGCCTTTCTTCAGGCGATCGAGGCCGAAGACTTCGAAGCCGACATTCTCGAGCCCGAAGACGAAGGCGAACCTTGGGACGTGGCCATCACGCTCGAAATCGTTCCGACTGCCGAGACCATCACCGAACTGGAACAACGGTTCACCACGCTCGCTCGCCAGCACAGCGGCGAACCGAGCGGCTGGGGACTTTACGAAGAGGAATAAGCCCCTTCCCTCCCGGCATGTTTGACAGGGTGACAATGTTCGCATTATGTTCCATTTATGCGAACCACCAAGGGCAGAGGCGCGGTCACCAATCAGGCAAGCGGTCGCTTTGCCCTGCCCTTGCGCACGACGGACGGGGACTGGCTCGATCAGGTCGAGGATCTGGACGGGCCAACGCCCCGCCTGCGCACGACGGTCACCGAACTCGCCGCGCACACCATCCTGACGCGCAATGCCTCTCCCGACATCCCTTTCGACCGCTCGATCAATGCCTATGGCGGGTGTGAGCATCCCCGTAACAGTTGTGTAGCCCGAACCAGACGTTGATGTGGAATACGACTTATTTATAAGTGGGATATGGCCTTTTCATCACCTGAGCAGCAGCGAGCGATCCTATCTCTCAGCTTCGAACAAGCTGCGGATGGATTTATCTACTACCCAAACGCTTGGTCGTATGGGATTCCTGTCTCTTCTGAAGAACGAGAGGATTATCTTAAAGCACCAATGATTGGTGCACGTCGGAAATGGCGTAAATCAATCGAGGGCAGGCCAACCCTTCCTAGACGTCCTTACTGGCCTACTTTGCTTAAAATCCTGGCGGTTATGCCTATCAGTATGGCGATATTCGGAATGGCATTTGGAGCGATAGGAATCCTGTCGGGCTTCACTGCCATTAACAGCCTACTTGGAGCAGCTTATGTTATTGGCGGCTGCTCACTAGCGGCCTTTGGATTTTCCATTCCTATTGCTCGCGTTCTCCGTCGCTCCTCCAACCCCTAGCCGCCTGATGTAGACAATCGTATGGCTTGACCATTTGTTCTCTTTATGTTCTGACGACGCAATGCTTAGGGAACGTGGACGAGGCGCAACGCACAATCAGACCAGCAGCCGTTTTGGGTTGTCAGAGCGGGAAGCAGACGGCGACTGGCTTGACGATCAAGAAGCCGTAGATGGCGAAATCCCTAGGCTCCGCACAACTGTTACCATTCAACATCCGCGCACAATCATCACGCGGAACAGTTCGCCAGACATCGGATTTACCCAATCCGTTAATTCTTATTCTGGCTGTGAGCACGGCTGCGTCTATTGTTATGCGCGGCCCACGCATGCCTGGCATGACCTGTCGCCGGGACTTGATTTCGAAACCCGGCTGTTTGCCAAACCGGATGCCGCCCGCCTCCTGAGAAAGGAACTCGCGGCCCGGAACTATCGGCCCCAGCCCATTGCGCTGGGCACCAATACCGACCCCTATCAGCCGATCGAGCGGCGCTATCGCCTGACCCGGCAGATTCTGGAACTCTGTCTCGAAACCCGCCATCCGGTGACGATCACGACGAAGTCGGCGCGGGTCTGCGACGATCTCGACCTCCTTGCCGAACTCGCACGCGAAAATCTGGTCGCAGTCGCCATCTCGGTCACATCGCTCGATGCCCGCTTGTCATCACGGCTCGAACCGCGCGCCTCGACACCCGGAAAGAGGCTTGAAGCGATCGGACGACTGGCTCAGGCGGGGATCTTCGTCGGGGTCAATGTCTCGCCGATCATTCCGGCGATCACCGACATGTTCCTGGAGGAGATCGTGGAGCAAGCCGGTGCGATGGGCGCCCGCACGGCAAGCTGGATCGTCATCCGCCTGCCCCATGAAGTCGCCCCACTGTTCCGCGAATGGCTGCAAGCCCACTTCCCCGACCGCGCGGACAAAGTGATGGGGATCATCCGGGCCATGCGCGACGGGAAGGACAACGATCCGGCCTTCTTTTCACGCATGAAAGCGCGCGGCGTCTGGGCCGACCTCATCCGCACCCGCATGCGACTTGCTCGCCGTCGCGCCGGAATAGCGCAGGAAAAGCCGCTGCTGGATATCAGCCGCTTTCGCCCTCCCGGCCCAGAAGGACAATTGGCATTGTTCTGACGACGAGAGATGCGCCTTATTCCGTATAGGCCTGACGTAAGGCGGCGATGTCGGCATCGGTCAGGTGAAGAGCGTCGTGCAGATACCCCTCGACACTCCCCCACTTTACCCTGATCTCGTCAAAGGCAGTGTCAAGAAAGGCTTTGCCGTCCTTGCCCATCAAAGGCTGCGGCACGTTGGCATTGGGCATTTGCTGGTAATGGGCGAAAAGCTGTGCCGCAGCATTTCCGGGGAACTGGGCGGGATCGATCCTGGGCATTTCGAATTGAGGATGCCGGGCCTGCGTCGACAGGTGATAGTCCTCGACGATCACCGGATAAGACGTGCCCAGAGCCGAGAGGATGACCGCGGTGACAAAACCCGTGCGATCCTGCCCTGCCGAGCAATTGTAGGCGAGCGGCCCTTCCTTGCGCAAAAGGCGAGCGAAAACCTGACGCAACTGCGGCTGCATCAGCGTCGGCAGGCCGCGATAGACTCCTTCCATCCCGCCCGGCACCATGACATCGCGCATCGAATAGCCGACCGCAGTATAGGGCACGCCGTCGATCCGCGTCGGGGCAAGCTGGCGCTCTTCGTCCGAGCGCAAGTCGACCATATTGGTCAGATGCAATTGCCCGACTTCCGCAAGGTCGCCCGGCGTCAGCATCGGGGTCGCCCCCGACCGGAAAATCAGGCCCCAGCGCACATGTCGCCCACCGGCAGCGGGATAGCCGCCGATATCGCGAAAATTCGATCCAGCCTCCAACGGCAGGATCCGTTCGCCGACACGCGTGATTTCGCCCGTCCGGGCGTTGCGCAAGAGAACATAACGGCGGACCGAGGATGCAAGTGCCACGCTGGCCTTGCCGTCCGCCACGCGATGCGCAACCACCACGGCGGCGTAAGGCGCCGCATCGGCCCGTTCGGCCACCAGCACGTCGACCGGATCGGACGACGTCCAATGGAGAGCGACCGTTGCCGCATCCGTACGGGCGAGTTCGACATGGTCGGGTGGCGCGGCAAACGCGGGGACACCTGCCGTCGCCCACGCGATCGCGGAAACGAAACCCAGACGAAACAGCATCCCGACGCGCATGAACGACTCCTCTTCGAGTTCGCCCCGCCATCGCCGGTCACTGTTTCACCTCCGCGTCAGTGCGCTCCCGCTTCGGCGCGCCAGCGATGATCGCGAAAGCGTTCGCGCAAGTCCTTCTTGCTGATCTTGCCGGTGCCGGTGTGCGGCAAGGCATCGATGAAGACCACTTCGTCCGGCACCCACCAGCGGGCCACTTGCCCGGCAAGGTATCCGCGCAAGTCCGCCTCCTCCAACACCGCGCCCGGCTTGCGCACCACCACCAGCAAGGGACGCTCGTCCCAGCGCGGGTGATGCACGCCGATGGCTGCTGCTTCGGCCACGGCCGGATGACCGACCGCCGCGTTTTCGAGTTCCACCGAACTGATCCACTCTCCGCCGGACTTGATGACGTCCTTGGTCCGGTCGGTCAGTTGCAGCGTGCCGTCGGGATGGATCACTGCAACATCGCCCGTATCGAACCAGCCCTCGGCATCGACTGCATCGCGCTCGGCCTTGAAATAGCGTTTCACCACCCATGGTCCGCGCACTTGCAAGGCCCCGGCCGTCACCCCGTCGCGGGGAAGCACTTTGCCGGGATCGCCCAGATCGACGCAGCGCAATTCGACGCCGAACGGCGGGCGCCCCTGCATCGCCTTGATCCGAACCTGCTCGTCAAAGGACAAGTCGTCCCAGTCGGCGGTTTCGGCGCCCGTGGTTCCGATCGGAGAGGTTTCGGTCATGCCCCAGGCATGGGCAACACGACGTCCCGCTTTCATGAACGTCTCGACCATGGCGCGCGGCATCGCCGAGCCGCCGCAGACGACTTGCATCAGGCTGGGCGGGATCGGCTTTCCCGTCGCCTCCAGATGCTGAAGCATGCCCAGCCAGACGGTCGGAACCCCGGCAGCGGCGGTCACCTTTTCCCGCTCGAACAGCTCGCACAGGACCGCCGGATCGTTGACCGCCGAATAGACGAATTTCGCCCCCGCCGCCGCCCCGGCCCATGGCGTTCCCCAACTTGCGGCATGGAACATCGGCACGATCGGCATCATCACCGTGCGGCTGTCGAGCCCGAAGACCGGCGCCGTCATGCACGTCATCGCATGGAGCATGGTCGAACGGTGTTCATAGAGGACGCCCTTGGGATTGCCGGTCGTGCCGCTGGTATAACACAACATGCATGGGTCACGCTCGTCGCCATCGACCCATTGGACTTGGCCGTCCTCGCCCGCGATCCAGCTTTCGAACGAAGGCACCTGTCCCGCATCCCCGCAACAGTCCTCACCATCGAAACAGATATAGTGCTCGATCGTCGGCCAGCGCGGCTTCATCCGCTCGACCACGCCCGCCCAGACCTTGTCGAAAATCAGCACGCGGTCTTCGGCATGATTGACGATGAAATCGAGCTGGTCGTCGAACAGCCGCGGATTGATCGTGTGCAGGATCGCGCCTGCGCCGATCGCGCCGTACCAGGCAACAAGATGACGATGGTGGTTCATCGCGAGCGTCGCCACGCGATCGTTGCGGGCTATGCCCAACCGTTGCAAAGCCTGCACCATGCGCAAGGCATCGTGGCGAACCCCACCCCAGGTCGTGCGGCTCTCGCTGCCGTCGGCCCAGCGCGAGACGATCTCGCGATGCCCGTATTCGCGCCCGGCATGATCGATCAGAGCGGTTACCCGCAGCTTCCAGTCCTGCATCCCGCCCAGCATCGCCATCTCTCCATGTCGTCGTGTTTTTATTCGACGAGCCGGAGATGCCTTTCCGGACGCGCCGTCAGAGCAACATTGGCAAGACCTTCGATCGGAATCAACCGTTCGATTAATTCACTGTCCAGGCAGAAATCGCTTCCCAGAAACGCCCAGGGTTCGCGCGGCCCGCCGGTGCGCAGGTGAACGCGCACTTCGCCTTTCGCATCGGGCGCACGCGGCAAGAGCATGGCCAATTCCTGCACCGCGTCGATTTCGCTGACTTCGCATTGGAGCATCATGCGCGAGGCGCTGGTGACCGAGGCCAGCGGACGAGCCCCGCGCACGGTGACGCGCGGCGGTTCATCGGCATTGGGGCGATCGAGTTCGACATTCAGGAGGACGCAGGTCCCTTCGCGCGCCCATTGCACGAACGGCTCGACCATTGCCTCTTCGAAACAGCAGGCGGAAAAAAGCCCGCTCTTGTCCGAAAAGTCGGCCATGACGAAGTCCTTGCCGCGCTTGGTCTTGCGCTTCTGCACCCCTTCGACGAGCGCGGCCATGACCGCTCCGGTGCGGCCCGTCGCCGTGCCCCCCCCCATCATCAGGCTGGCATAAGTGCGCGCACCATTGGCACTTGAAATCGCGCGATATTCCTCGACCGGATGGGCCGCGAAATAGAAACCGAAATTCTCGCGTTCGGCCGCCATCTGCTCGGCGCGGCTCCAAGGCTTGGTCTCGACCAGACGGGTCGCCTGTTCCACATGGTCGTCACCACCGAACAGGCCGCCCTGCCCCGATGTCCGCGCGCGGCTCGCTTCATCGGCAACCGCCATCAGCAGTTCGGCATTGGCAATCAGCTTGGCTCGATTGGGCTCAAGGCAATCGAGCGCGCCGCCCGCGGCCAGCGCTTCTAGCTGGCGCCGGTTCATCGCCCCGGCCGGTAGACGGCGGAACAATTCGTCGAGCGTCTGGAACGGACCATTGGCCTCGCGCTCGGCGACGATCGCTTCCATCGCCTTTTCGCCGACATTGCGCAGCCCGGCGAGGGCATAGCGCACGGCGTAGGATTCCTCGGTGCGTTCGACCGTGAATTCGGCGACCGAGCGGTTGATGTCCGGCCCAGCCAGGGCAAAGCCGTTGCGCCGCATGTCGTCGACAAAGATGTTGAGCTTTTCCGACTGATGCATGTCGAAGCACATCGCGGCGGCATAGAATTCATGCGGATAATGCGTCTTGAGCCATGCCGTCTGATAGGCGAGCAAGGCATAGGCCGCCGCGTGGCTCTTGTTGAAGCCATAACCGGCAAACTTGTCGATCAAGTCGAACAGTTCGTTCGCCTTGCCCGCGTCGATCTGCGAGACTTCCTTGCACCCCGCGACGAAGCGGGCGCGCTGCTGGTCCATTTCCGCCTGGATCTTCTTGCCCATCGCGCGGCGCAGCAAGTCGGCGTCGCCGAGCGAATATCCGGCCAGGATCTGCGCGGCCTGCATGACCTGTTCCTGATAGACGAAAATCCCGTAGGTTTCCGAAAGGATGCCCGCCAGCTTGTCGTGAGGGTATTCGATCTCTTCCAAGCCGTTCTTGCGTCGACCGAACAGGGGGATGTTGTCCATCGGCCCCGGACGGTACAGCGACACGAGCGCGATGATGTCGCCGAAATTGGTCGGCTTCACCGCGGCCAGCGTGCGCCGCATGCCTTCCGATTCCAGCTGGAACACGCCGACCGTGTCGCCCGATTGCAGCAGGCGATAGACTTGCGCATCATCCCACCCAAGGGTCGAAAGATCGATCTGGATCCCCCGCTTGCCGAGCAGGTCGACGGCCTTGCGCAAGACGGACAGCGTCTTGAGCCCGAGGAAGTCGAACTTGACCAGCCCCGCGTCCTCGACATGCTTCATGTCGAACTGCGTCACCGGCATGTCCGAACGCGGATCGCGATAGAGCGGCACGAGCTGTGCCAGCGGACGGTCGCCGATAACCACGCCCGCCGCGTGGGTCGAGCTGTTGCGCGGCAAACCTTCGAGCTGCATCGCCAGATCGATCAGGCGGCGCACTTCCGGGTCGCGATCGTATTCGCGCTTGAGCTCGGCAACGCCGTTCAGCGCACGGGGAAGCGGCCAGGGATCGGTCGGATGGTTGGGCACCATCTTGCACAGACGGTCGACCTGCCCATAGCTCATCTGCAGGATGCGCCCGGTATCGCGCAGAACCGCTCGCGCTTTCAGCTTACCGAAGGTGATGATCTGCGCGACGTGATCCTCGCCATATTTGCGCTGCACATAGCGGATCACTTCCCCGCGCCGGGTTTCGCAGAAGTCGATGTCGAAGTCGGGCATCGACACGCGTTCGGGATTGAGAAAACGTTCGAACAGCAGGCCGAGCCGGATCGGATCGAGGTCGGTGATGGTCAGCGCCCAGGCGACCAGCGAGCCCGCGCCCGAACCACGGCCCGGCCCTACCGGAATCGAATGTTCCTTTGCCCATTTGATGAAGTCGGCAACGATCAGGAAGTAGCCGCCAAAGCCCATGCGGTTGATGATGCCGATCTCGAATTCGAGACGATGGCGATAATTGCACACTTCGCCAAAAATTCCGGCTGCACTCAGTGCAGGGAACTCGGCTTCGACCGGCTCACCCTCGGGCCCCATGGTCAGAAGAGCCGACAATTCCTCGTGGGTATCGGCGGGGTAATAAGGCATCAACCGCGCGACAAGGCCGGTGCGGCTGTCCGCCGCGCACATGCGGGCCTCGCCTTCCTTGTCCCCGGCAAGGCTGGGCAGGATCGGCTTGCGCTTGGGCGGCATCGCCGCGCAACGCTGGGCCACCACCAACGTGTTGGCGAGCGCCTCGGGAATGTCCTTGAACAATTCCTCCATGACCGGCGCGGGCTTGATCCACCATTCGACCGACGAGCGCGGGCGATCGGCGCTGTCGACATGGGTCGAACTCGCAATGCACAACATGGCATCATGCGCGGGGTAAAAGGCGCGTTCGGCAAAACAGGCAGGGTTGGTCGCAACGAGCGGCCAGTCCCGCGCATAGGCAAGGTCGATCAGCGCGTCTTCCGCGCGTTCCTCGACCGGATCACCGCGCCGGGCCAGTTCGATATAGAACCTGTCTGGGAACAAGCCCGCAATCTCGTCAGCATAAGCCTCTGCAGCATCCTGCTGCCCTTCGGCCAGAAGACGCGTGATCGCACCTTCGCCCCCGGCGGAAAGGCAAAGCAAACCATCGGTATGCCCGGCGAGATCCTCTACCCGGACGTGAGGCGCGAATTCCAGCGGACGATCGAGATGCGCGCGGCTGACCAGATGGCAGATATTGTCGTAGCCGGTCGAATCCTGCGCATAGAGCGCCAGCCAGTCGATCGTCGGCGCCTGTGGCCCGAAGGTCGTCGTCGCGCCACCGCGTTCAGGTCGGGCAACCGCCAGCATGGTCCCGATGACGGGCTGCACACCGACGTCCTTGCACGCCTTGGCAAAGGCGACCGAGCCGTAAAGTCCGTTACGATCGGTGATCGCAATGGCGGGAAATCCGCGTTCCGCCGCCGTCTTGGCAATGACCTTGGGATCCACCGCGCCGTCGAGCATGGTGTAGGACGAAAAGACACGAAGCGAAACGAACGGCGCGTGAGGCATGGCAAGACCTTATGCCAAAGCCCCCCGAGTTGGGAGCCGGGGCAGACGGGTTATCTTCAACTCTTCCAGGATCAGCCGAGCAGTTTCTCGATGTCCCGAGCGATCGCTTCGGGTTTGGCGCGCGAGCCGTAGCGGCGCACGACGCGACCCGAACGGTCGATCAGGAACTTGGTGAAATTCCACTTGATCGACCGGGTGCCGAAAATGCCCGGTGCCCGGGCTTTCAGCCACTGGAAAAGCGGCGTCGCATTCGGGCCGTTCACGTCGATCTTGGCAAACAGCGGGAAGCTGAGCCCGAAATTGACTTTGCAGAACGTCGCGATCTCGTCAGCCGTGCCCGGTTCCTGCCCGCCGAACTGGTTGCAGGGAAAGGCCAGCACTTCGAACCCTTGCGCGCCATAGCGCCGCCAGAGCGCCTCCAGCCCTTCGTATTGCGGGGTGAAGCCGCACTGGGACGCGGTGTTGACGACCAGCAGGACCTTGCCGCGCTTGTCGGCAAGCGAAACATCCTCGCCATTAGGCAGTTTCGCGGTGAAATCGGCAATCGTGCGTGGATCGGCCACGGCTTATTTCTCCCGGCGAAGCTTAGGCCAACAGGCCTTCATGCAGACGGAGCACGCGATCCATGCGAAAGGCAAGGCGTTCGTTGTGCGTCGCGACCAGCGCGGCACTGCCTTCGCCGCGAACGAGCCGCAGGAATTCTTCGAGCACACGATCGGCCGTGCCTTCGTCAAGATTGCCGGTCGGTTCGTCCGCCAGCACCAGCGCCGGACGATTGGCGAGCGCGCGCGCCACTGCCACGCGCTGTTGTTCGCCGCCGGAAAGCTGGCTCGGCCGGTGATCGAGCCGATGCCCGAGCCCCAGTGCCGTCAGCAGCTCTTGCGCACGATCGTTCGCAGGCCCTTTCGCCTGTCCCGCGATCAACTGGGGCAACACGACATTTTCCGTCGCGTTGAAATCGGGAAGCAGGTGGTGGAACTGATAGACGAAGCCGAGATGATCGCGCCGCAAGGTCGTGCGAGCGTCGGACGACAGGGCCGAAGCCTCGGTCCCGGCAATCTCGATCTTTCCTTCAAAACCGCCTTCGAGCAGGCCGATCGCCTGAAGCATGGTCGACTTGCCCGAACCCGAAGGGCCAAGCAAAGCAACGATCTCGCCGGGATTGATCTCCAGATTGATGCCGCGCAGCACCTCGATGGCGACGCCGCCCTGATGGAAGGTCCGCTTGAGATTGACCAGTTTGACGACCGGCCCCTGATGATCATTCATAGCGCAACACCTGCACGGGATCGGTACTTGCAGCCTTCAACGCCGGATAGAGCGTCGCGAGGAAGCTGAGCAGCAGCGACATGCCGCAAATGCCGCCGATTTCGACCGGATCGACCCGGCTCGGCAATTCGGTCAGGAACCGGATCGAAGGATCCCACAGGTTCTGCCCGGTCATCCATTGAACCGCATCGACGACGTTCTGGCGGAAATGCAGGAACACCAGCCCGAGACCAAGGCCAATCACGGTCCCGACGGCGCCGATGACGAAGCCGATCGTCACGAAAATGCGGACCATGCTGCCGCGCGTTGCCCCCATCGTTCGCAGGATCGCAATGTCCCGCGTCTTGGCCCGCACCAGCATGATGAGCGAAGAGAGAATGTTGAACACCGCGACCAGCACGATGATCGACAGGACAACGAACATCGTCACCCGTTCGACCGCCAGTGCCTGAAACAGGCTGGCATTCAAGGTCTTCCAGTCGGTCACGACCGCGCGCCCGTTCAACGCCTGCTTGATCGGCGCCAGAGTTTGCCCGACGGTATCGGGATCCTTGGTCATGACCTCGATCATGCCGATGGTGTCACCGGTCAGCAAAAGGGTCTGCGCGTCGGGGATCGGCATGACGACGAAGGCATTATCGTAGTCATAGACGCCGACTTCGAAAATCGCCGCGACGCGATAGCCGATCTCGCGCGGCACGGTGCCGAATGGCGTCGTGCGCCCCGCCGGATTGATGACCGTGATCGTGTCGCCGACCTGCACGCCCAGATTTTCGGCAAGGCGCGAGCCGATTGCAACTTCGCTTGCGCCCGGTTGGATGTCCTTGAACGATCCGGCGACTTTCTTTTCGGCCATGCGGGCGATGTCCGCCTGCGTATTGCCGCGCGCGATGATCGCTTCCACACGGCCGTTGAACGTCGCCAGGAGGGGCTGTTCGATCAGCGGCGTCGCGCGGGTAATGCCGGGCGTCTTCTCGAGCTGGCGGACAAGGCCCTGCCAATCGTCGAGGCGCCCACCGTAAGCCTGAATGACCGCATGGCCATTGAGCCCGACGATCTTGTCCATGAGATCGGCGCGAAAGCCGTTCATGACGCTCATGACGATAACCAGCGCCGCAACGCCGAGCATGACCGCGACCAGACTGATCCCGGCCACAAGTGCGATGAAGGCTTCACCTCGGCCGGGCAAGATATAACGCCGGGCGATGGTCCGTTCGAAGGAAGACAGGAACAAGCGGGAGGCCACTTTCGCGGTTGCGACTAGAGAAGCCCGATCTAGGCGCTCACCCGCAAGGTGGCAATGCTCTTGCGCACGCCCCGCCGCATCTCCGCGCTATCAGGCCGCCGAAACGAGCCGGGATCGCCCGTCGCGCTTCGCCTGGTACAAGGCTTCGTCCGCCGCTGCGAGAGAAGCGTCGCAATCGGGACCGACGGCCGCAACGCCGCTGCTGAGCGTGATCGAGACTGGGCCCGCGGCAGTATCGACGGGTGATGCCGCAAGCCGGTCGAGCAAGCGCTGGCACACCTGGCATGCCTGCTCGATCGTCGTGTCCTGAATGATGATCGCGAATTCTTCCCCGCCGATGCGGGCGATGAAATCGCGCGAGCGCAACGTGGAGCGGGCGAGATCCGCGAAATGGCACAGGACCGCGTCTCCCACCGCATGTCCGTACCTGTCGTTGACCTGCTTGAAGTGGTCGATATCGACCATGGCCAGACAGGCCCGCTCGGTACCGGTGGCCCGCTCGCGCAAAGTCTCGAAAAACAGGCGACGATTGGCAAGGCCCGTCAACGGATCGGTAAAGGCCGCGCGCCGCAATTCGTCGATGAGGTCGTCGGCCCGCTCGGACATCGCCCGATAATGGGCTTCCGAGAGGCTCAGTTGCGCGAGTTCGCGACGCCGCCGTGCCTGCTCGGTCACGATCGGTAACGTGCCGAGCGAAACCATCCCGCCATAAAGAAGCCCGGCATGGACGCGGTCCGCCATGTCGCCGAGCCCGGTCGAGAGCGGACCGATCCCGCGGATCGTGAACGCCGTGGCGACCGCAACGACGATGATCGGCATGGTGAGTGCAACCAGAGCATCCGCCCAGACCGCACAGAACAGGGCAAAAGTAAGCGGCGCAGCAAGCGTCCAGCGATTGAATTGCGAGAAAACCCCGATGCACAACAGCAGCATCGTTGCCACCATCAACACCGACAGCAGATGACGGTGCTCCCCGAACGGCGCCTGCCCATCCGCAAGGCGCATCATCAGAACTGCCGCGAAGGGAAGCACCACGATCATTCCCACCGCATGGCCGATCCACCAGTTCACGAACGACGGGGCGAAAGGCAGTCCGACAAGCCCCCATGCGACGCCCGCAGCGCACAGCGCACTGATCACCGGAATGAACAGCATCGTGCCGAGCAGCATCGCCGAAACGATTTCCATGGTTGCTCTGGGCCAATAACGGTCGACCAGTCGGCGAAGCAGGGTCGCCCCTGCTACGGCCTCTGCCAGATTGATCGCCATCAGCGGCAGTGCGACAGCCCACCCCAGTCCGAGAAACCCGGTCCCCGCAATGTTGCAGGCTCCGCAAAGCGCAAGCAACGCCGGCCATCGCGAACGATCCACCGCAACGAGAGCACCCGCCAGAACACCGCTCGAAACCCAGATCATCGCGACGCTGCCGTCGAGCCGCATATACCCGCAAGCCAGAACGACCCCGGCCAGATAGACCAGGGACACAGTCAGAATCATTATCGGGCTACGCAGAATCCGCATGCCTCCCATTGACCCCATAGTGGTGAATTTCGATTTAAAATGCCCGAAAGGGCAATGTCCGTTTCGAACCGCATGGCGCGCGCCCTTGCAGGGACCACCGCGATGTGACGGCAATGTTTCAGCTGCCCCTTGCGTTCCGGATCAAACGGCGCCACATGGCGCGCAAAACGCAAGGCACCCGTGTGCGGGCGCTTTTCGGCCAACCAGCAAGGGCTAAATCCCTTGCGCCTGCGGACTGACGCGAGACCAATGAACCTGACCAATCCTTTCCGCGATGCGGACGGTGACAAGCTCCGCGAGGAGTGTGGCATTTTCGGTGTGCTGGGGTCCCGCGACGCCGCCGCCATGACCGCACTCGGCCTCCACGCCCTGCAACACCGCGGCCAGGAAGCCGTCGGCATTACCAGTTTTGATGGCCAGGAATTCTATTCCCGGCGCGGGCTTGGCCATGTCGCCCAGAATTTCTCGACCGGCGAGGCGATCTCGGAACTGCCCGGCCGTATGGCTGCTGGCCACGTCCGCTATTCGACGACCGGCGGGTCGGGCCTGCGCAATGTGCAGCCGCTCTTCGCCGATCTTGCCGCCGGTGGCTTTGCCATCGCCCATAACGGCAACATTTCCAACGCGATGACGTTGCGTCGCGATCTCGTGAACAAGGGCGCGATCTTCCAGTCCACCTCGGACACCGAGGTCATCATCCACCTCGTCGCGACGAGCCGCTACCCCACCCTGCTCGATCGCTTCGTCGATGCCCTGCGACTGGTCGAAGGCGCCTATTCGCTGATCTGCATGACGCCCGAAGGTATGATTGCCTGCCGCGATCCGCTGGGCATCCGCCCGCTGGTCATGGGCAAACTGGGCGATGCAGTGATCTTCTCGAGCGAAACGGTCGCTCTCGACGTCGTCGGGGCAGAACTGGTCCGCGAAGTGGACCCCGGCGAACTCATCCAGGTCGCTCCCGACGGCACGATTTCAACTCATCGCCCGTTCGGCAGCCCGTCCTCGCGGATGTGCATTTTCGAACACGTCTATTTCAGCCGCCCGGATTCCCTCATCGGCGGCCTTTCGGTCTATGAAGTGCGCAAGGCAATCGGCGAGCAGCTCGCGCTCGAATCGAGCGTTGACGCAGACCTCGTCATTCCCGTTCCCGACAGCGGCGTTCCCGCAGCTCTCGGATTCGCGCGCCAGTCGGGCATCCCCTTCGAACTGGGGATCATCCGCTCGCACTACGTCGGCCGGACCTTCATTCAGCCTTCGGACGGCAAGCGTAACGCCGACGTCAAGCGCAAGCACAATGCCAACCGCGCGCTCGTTGCGGGCAAGCGCATTGTGCTGATCGACGATTCGATCGTGCGCGGCACCACCAGCCTCAAGATCGTGCAGATGATGCGCGAAGCGGGCGCCAGCGAAGTGCATTTCCGCGTTGCCAGCCCGCCGACCGAGCATTCCTGCTTCTATGGCGTCGATACGCCTGAACGGTCCAAGCTGCTCGCCGCGCGCATGGATGTCGAGGAAATGGCCCGCTTTATCCAGGCCGACAGCCTTGCCTTCGTGTCGATCGACGGTCTCTATCGTGCGGTCGGCGAATCCCAGCGTAATCGCAGCTGCCCGCAGTATTGCGACGCCTGCTTCACCGGCGAATACCCGACCCGGCTCACCGATCTGGGTGAAAAGGAAGCCGCCGAGCGCGGTATCGAAACGGTCGCCTGATGACCATGGGCGCAAGTCCGCTGTCCGGACAGGTCGCACTCGTCACCGGCGCAAGCCGGGGCATCGGTGCGGCTACCGCCAAGGCTCTTGCTGCGGCAGGCGCCCATGTCATTCTGGTCGCGCGCACGGCGCGCGACCTCGAAGCCGTCGAACAGTCGATTTTCGACGCAGGCGGCAGCGCGACAATCGCGCCTGCCGATCTGGCCGAGCCCGATTCCATCGCCCGCCTTGCGACCGCCCTAGCCGAACGCTGGGAAGCACTCGACATCCTGGTCATCAATGCGGCGGTCCTGCCGGTCCTCACCCCGGTCTGGCAGATCGAACCGCGCGATCTCAATCGCGCGCTCGTGCTCAATGTCGCGGCAACGCAGGCCTTGATCGCGGCCTTTCACCCCCTGCTCAAAAAGAGCAAGGGTGCCCGCGTGATCGGCGTCACCAGCAGCGTCGGCGCCAATCCGCGCGCCTATTGGGGGGCCTATGGCGCAACCAAGGCGGCATTCGACAACCTGCTCGATTCCTATGCGCAAGAAGTGCGCGGCATTTCCGCGATCCGCGTCGCCATTCTCGATCCCGGCGCCACGCGCACCGGCATGCGGGCAAAAGCCTATCCGGGTGAGGACCCGGAAAGCGTGAAGGCACCCGAAGTCGTGGCGGACCGGATCACGGCACTTGCAAGCGAAGACTTCGCCAGCCCCCACCGCGAACGGGTCGAAAGACCGGCCTGACCCAAGCGTCACGCGACAAATGCCGAATTAACCTAATCAGCAAAGAACGGGTTAATTTTCCAAGCGGTATTCCTCTCAGGATGAGGCGAATTCCGTCGGGTAACGGCAGGCGTTTGCGGACTCGAGGCAGAGCCAATGAGCACCACCTGGAACGATTCCCGGTTCGGCCCGGGCAGTTACGAACATTCCTCGCAAGAGGATCGCAGTGCGCCCCGCGTGCGGGTCCATATCACCGCGTCCTTGCGTCCTTCCGGCGCGCGCGGCTTTTCGACAACCGTCCGCGATCTGTCGCTTGGTGGCTTTACCGCCTCGTCCCCCGGACGGCTGCAACCGCAAAACCGGTGCTGGATCACATTCCCCGGTTTTGAGGCGATGCAGGCCGAAGTGATCTGGTGGGAAGCGGGAATCGTCGGCGCGGCCTTTGACACCATGCTTCACCCCGCGATTTTCGAAGAGATCGTCAATCGCCATTCGAACCTGGGGCTGAGCCTCGATCCCGATCAGCCCTCTTGAGCTTTGAAACCGGCATGGGCGGCAAGCGCGCGTGCCCGTGCATGGGGATGGTCGATCAACGGCGCCGGATAGCCCCGAGGACGAATGCGCGGATCGTGGATGTCCGCATCCGCTACATCGGACAACTCGGGCACCCAGCGGCGGATATAGCCTGCCGCATCGAACTTGGGTGACTGGGTCAGCGGCGCCATGATCCGGACGAACATGTTGGAATCGACGCCCGTCCCGGCCGTCCACTGCCAGTTGACCGCATTGATCGCGTGATCGGCATCCACCAGCGTGTCCCAGAACCACCGCTCGCCTTCCCGCCAGTCAATCAGCAGGTGCTTTACGAGGAAGCTGGCCGCGATCATGCGGACCCGGTTGTGCATCCATCCGGTCGCCCACAGTTCGCGCATTCCCGCGTCGACGATCGGATAGCCGGTCATCCCCGTCTGCCAGGCACGCAAGTCGTCCGCATCCTCGCGCCAGGGAAACCGTTCGAACGCCTCGCGCGCGCTGCGTCCGGCATAGTCGGGCATCTGCAACAGCACATTGGCGGCATAATCCCGCCAACCCACTTCGCCGAGGAAAGTGGAAACCGATCCCCCCGCATCGGCGACAGAGTGCCATACGGTCGCAGCCGAAATCTCGCCGAAATGCAAATGGGGGGAAAGCCGTGAAGTCCCCTCCACCGAGGGAAAATTGCGCCACTCGCCATAACGCGACGCTTTGCCGATGAACATGTCGAGCCGTTCGTGCGCACCGACCTCACCCGGCGTCCATCTCGTCCTGAAACCGGCGGCCCAGTCCGGCCTTGTCGGCACAAGGGTCCAGTCATCAAGGCGGTCACCGTCGGGCCATGATGCCGGTGCATCGATCCTGCCCGGCGCTGGCACCGGTCGATGCGTCGGCATCCGTTCCGACAAGGCTCGCCAGAACGGGGTGTATATCTTGTAGGGCAGACCCGATCCGGTCAGCACGGTTCCCGGGGGTGCGAGATATTGACCCTCGTGAAGGACAAGATCGAGCGTCTTGGCGACTGCTCGTTCGGCATTGCGCCACCAGGGTTCGACATGAGCAAGCGCATGGACGCGCCGGGCACCAACTTCGCGCGCCAGTTCGGCCAATTCCCGATGCGCAGGTCCCCTCCGAAGGATCAGACGCGAACCGCGTTGTCGCAACCCCTCGTCGAGGCTTTTCAGGCTGTGGTGAAGCCACCAGCGCGACGCGCCGCCCATCCGGCGATGTCGCGGGGTTTCGTCGTCGAGAACATAGACCGGGACAACCGGTCCCTCGGCTGCGGCAGCAAGGAATGCGGCCTGATCGGCCAGACGAAGATCCTGGCGCAGCCAGACAAGAACGGGGGCGGTCATCGCCCCCTTCTGCTCTCCCCCGGCAATCCCGCGACCTGCCCTTTGGGGCAGATCGCGGACTACAGAGAGAGGAAGGTTATCAGCCCTCGACCGTCCAGGTCTGGCCCTTGGCCAGCAAGGCGGCGAGATCGGGGGTGCGCCCCGCACGCGCCTTGGCGTCCTGCGACAGCAGCGCGCTTTCGTAGGTCGGACGCGGATCGTCATAGATCACGCCGAGCGCCATCGGATAAGCACCGAACGGCATTTCGACGAGCATGTGCGCAATTGCACGGTTGGTCTGGTCGTGGACCAGAACGCCCGCCGCCTGCCAGTCGCCATCGACGACATCGACGACCTTGAGACGCAGCGCCGCCACATCGAGCGCGATACCCTTGGTGCCCTTGGCATAGAGCATCGGTTCGCCGTGCTTCACCCAGAGCTGGGTTGCATCGGCCACCGGCTTGGCGGTGAAATCGTCGAAACGATCCTTGTTGTAGACGATGCAGTTCTGGAAGATCTCGACGAACGCAGCGCCCTGATGGGCATGCGCGGCCTTGAGAACGGTCGTCAGATCCTTGGACACGTCATAGGCGCGCGCGATGAAGCGCCCGCCCGAGCCCAGCGCGAATGCGCAAGGCGAGGCCGGGTGATCGACCGAGCCGAGCGGCGTCGTCGGCGACGGCGTGCCTTCGCGACTGGTGGGCGAATACTGCCCCTTGGTCAGGCCGTAGATCTCGTTGTTGAACAACAGGATCTGCGTGTTCACGTTGCGACGGATCACGTGCATCGTGTGGTTGCCGCCGATCGACATGCCGTCACCGTCACCGGTCACGAGCCAGACGTCGAGCTCCGGATTGGCAAGCTTGATCCCGGTGGCAAACGCCGGAGCGCGCCCATGGATCGTGTGGAAGCCATAGCTTTCGACATAGTAGGGGAAACGGCTGGAGCAGCCGATCCCTGACACGAACACGGTCTTGGACGGGTCGGCGCCGATTTCGGGCAGCGTGCGCTGCACCGCCTTCAGGATCGCATAGTCGCCGCAGCCCGGGCACCAGCGAACTTCCTGATCGGTTTCCCAATCCTTGATAGTGGTCTTGATCGCGGTCATCTCGTTCATGGAAATGGTTCCCTCAGGCCAGCGCTGCTTCGATCGCGGCTTCGATCTCGGCAATGGTGAAAGGCTGGCCGCTGGTCTTGGTCAGCGGGCGGGCATCGATCAGATACTGGTCGCGCAGAACGGTCTTGAACTGGCCGGAGTTCATTTCGGGGACCAGCACGCGTTCGTATCCGCGCAGAAGGTCGCCGAGATTTTCCGGCAAGGGCCAGACATGACGGACGTGAACATGGCTGACGTCGAGCCCCTTGCGGCGCGCACGACGAACGGCCTGATGGATCGGGCCGAACGTGCTGCCCCAACCGACCAGAACCAGCTTGCCGCTCGCATCACCCAGAGTGACTTCCTGCGCCGGAATGCTCTTGGCGATACCATCGACCTTCGCCTTGCGGGCGTCGCTCATGATCTGGTGGCTGGCGGGCGAATAGTCGATCGCACCGGTCAGCGGGTTCTTCTCGATCCCGCCGATGCGGTGCATCAAGCCCGGCGTGCCGGCCTTGATCCAGGGGCGAGCGCCCTTTTCGTCGCGAGCAAAGGGATGAAGCTCCCCATCGGGACCGTTGGGTTCTTCAAGGAACGTGACCGGGAACGGCTCATAAGCCTTGGGATCGGGCACCTTCCACGGTTCGGAGGCATTGGCGATGTAGCCGTCGGTCAGCAGAATGACCGGGGTCATGTACTGCGTCGCGATACGGCAAGCCTCGATCGCGCAGTCGAACGCGTCGGACGGGCTGCGCGCGGCGATCACCGGGATCGGCGCGTCGCCGTTGCGGCCATAGACAGCCTGATAGAGGTCCGACTGTTCGGTCTTGGTCGGAAGACCGGTCGAGGGACCGCCACGCTGCGAGTTGACGATCACCAGCGGCAATTCGGTCATGACCGCAAGGCCCATGGCCTCGGTCTTGAGTGCGATGCCCGGCCCCGACGACGAGGTAACGCCGAGCTGTCCTGCATAGGACGCGCCGATCGCCGATGCGATCGCGGCGATTTCGTCCTCGGCCTGGAACGTCGTCACTCCGAATTCCTTGAGCTTGGCAAGGTTGTGGAGGATCGACGAGGCGGGCGTAATCGGATAGCCGCCGAAGAACATCGGCAGGTTGGCAAGCTGGGCCCCGGCAACGAGACCGTAGCTGATCGATTCAGCGCCGGTGACCGTGCGGTAGAGACCCGGTTCGCTTTCGACCGGACCGATGTGGACCTGACGCAGCGGGCCCGACAGTTCGGCGGTTTCGCCATAGGCGTGACCGGCATTGAGCGCAGCGATGTTGGCGTCGGCCAGAACCTTGTTCTTGGCGAACTTGCCATTGAGCCAGTCGATCAGCGGCTGACGATCGCGGTCGAACATCCACAGCGCAAGGCCGAGCGTCCACATGTTCTTGCAGCGCAGCGCTTCCTTGTTGCCAAGGCCGAAGGGCTTCACCGCATCGAGCGTGCGTGCCGAAATGTCGAACGAGAGCAGCTGCCACTTTTCAAGGCTGCCGTCCTCGAGCGGGTTGCTCTCGTACTTGGCCTTTTCCAGGTTGCGCTTCGAGAACTCCCCGCTGTCGGCAATGATGAGCCCGCCCGGCTTGAGCAGGGGCAGGTTCACCTTGAGCGCAGCAGGGTTCATCGCGATCAGCACGTCGGGACGATCCCCGGCGGTATCGATCTCGGTCGAGCCGAAATTGATCTGGAACGCCGAAACGCCGAACAGCGTCCCTTGCGGCGCGCGGATTTCTGCCGGGAAGTCGGGGAACGTCGAAAGATCGTTACCCGAAAGCGCGGTCGAAAGGGTAAATTGCCCGCCGGTAAGCTGCATCCCGTCGCCGGAGTCACCGGCAAAACGGACTACCACTGCCTCGGGAGCCGCGAGCCCCGCGCTGTCCTTTCCGCCGGTCAGCGCATCGGGCCCGTCCATCATTGCTGTCGCCATCGTATTCCTCGCTCGCGGGGGCCGGTTTGTCGCCGTTGGCCCTGCCCCATCACAAATCCGGTCACAAATCTGTATAACCTTGCCGGCGCGCCTACCGCCCGTTCGCGTCAAGCGCAAAAAAGAAATTCTCTTCGCGCATGATTCCAAACCCGCACAGTGACGATTTTTGCCCGATCACCGGCTACAGCCTCTCAAACGCCCTTGTTTCCCTATCCATGATCGCGCCCAAGGCACCTAGTCAAGTTTCAAAACCGCACTTACCCATGCCATGAAGTCCCACAATCGGCCTCTGCGCCCGATGCGCGACTCCGGCCCGCACCAGTGGGCCGCCCCAATGGTTGAGAGGATCAATGCAGATCATGGCAGAACTCGAAACGGTCAACACCCCGCCCGCCGACACCCCGTTCATCCGCCCCGATGTCCGGGCTTTCCTCGATTTCCTCAACACCATGGGCAGCACGCCGATGAGCGCGCTGACGCCCGAATTGGCGCGCCAGACGTATCTTGCGATGACGAGCGTTGGCGAACGCGAACCGCTGCCCCTGCCCGTCATCCGCGATCTTGCCGCGCCCGGCCCTGCCTGCGCGATCCCTTTGCGCCTCTATGACGCGCGCGCGGAACGGGAACCGGGGCCGGTCATCCTGTTCTTCCACGGCGGAGGTTTCGTCATCGGCGACCTTGCCACACACCATGCGTTCTGTACCGAACTTGCAAGCGCGCTCGACCTTCCGGTGGTGGCGGTCGATTATCGCCTCGCCCCCGAGCACCCGTTCCCTGCCGCCCCGGACGATTGCGAGGCCGCTGCACGCTGGGTCGCGCAAAATCCGCCGGAACTGGGGCGCATCGCGACCGGCCTCATCCTGACCGGCGACTCGGCAGGGGGAAATCTTGCCATCGTGACCGCACGAGCACTGGTCGAACAGCCCGCCGCCGTGCCGGTCATTCTGCAGGCGCCGATCTATCCGGTCACCGACGACCGCATCGATCACCCCTCGTTTCGCGAATTTGCCGACGGCTTCATGCTGACGGCCGACACCATGTCATGGTTTTCCAATGCTTATCAGCCACAAGCCGGGCATCCGCGTGCCTATCCTGTGTACAATGACCATGCGCAAACCCCGCCGACCGTGCTAGTGACCGCCGGACTCGACCCTATCCGCGACAGCGGGCGGGTCTACGGGGCGGAACTGGTCCGCGCCGGAGCCAGCCTGACGTTCCTCGAGATGTCGGGGACGATCCATGGCTTTATCCAGTTGCGCAAGGCGATCCCGAGCGCACAGGACGACATTGCGACCATCTTCGCTGCCATCCGGCAGCAACTGGAACGGATATGATGACTGATCAATCTGCGACTGATCAATTTGCCGGGCTTCCTTATCGCCCCTGCGTGGGCGTGATGCTTGTCAATGCGCATGGCCGGGTCTTTGTGGGCCAGAGAATCGACAGCCGCGAACGTGCCCTGCGCGGCGAGGCCTCGACCGGCGAAGGCGACGCCTGGCAAATGCCGCAAGGCGGGATCGACGATGGCGAGGAACTGCGCCCGGCGGCCTTGCGCGAACTCTATGAGGAAACCGGCATAACCGCTGAGCTGGTGCAGGTCCTTGCCGAATCGCGCGAGGAATATTTCTACGACCTGCCACCCGAACTCATCGGCAAGCTGTGGAAGGGGCGCTATCGCGGTCAGCGCCAGAAGTGGCTGCTGATCCGCTTCAACGGCGAAGACAGCCAGGTCGATCTCAACGTCCATAACCCGGCCGAATTTGCCGAATGGAAATGGGTCGACCCCGAACTGCTTCCCGAACTGATCGTGCCGTTCAAGCGCCGCGTCTATCGCCAGGTGCTCGAAGAATTCCGCACTCTGATCTGATTTGCTCCCGGTTGCGGGCCCGTTTCAGGCCCGTTCCGGAGATAAGACCTGCCCTTAGTTCGTTTCGGCCACCGGTTGCGGCTTGACCGCCTCGGCCGAAACGACCTTGGGCGCGGGTCCCTTGGCAATCGCAGCCGCCAGAGCCTGCGTCTCGCCACATCCCTTGCCGCACAGGCCTTCGAGGCGAACGAGATTGGCTTTCGCCTTGTCCAGCGCGCCCTTCTCCGCCATCGCGGTGCCTTCACCGGAAATCGCAGCAAGATTGCCCGGATCGCGATCCAGCACGACCTTGTAATAATGGATCGCCTTGCCGGGCAGGCCTCCCTTGCGCGCAGTATCGCCCAGCGCGACGAACGTCCCGACATAACCCGGATCAATCGTCAGCGCGGCTTCGAAAGCATCCGTGGCGCTGTTGAGATCGCCATGTTCGAGCGCGGCCCGCCCTGCTGCCAGCAAAGCCTGCGCCCGTGGATCCACCGGATCGTTGACCCGCGCCGATCCCATGCTCCCCGTCACGGCCAGTGCGAGAGACAAGGCAAGGGCGGCGGGAAAATAGCGCATCAGCAACTCCTTGACCGGCGTATCGGTCTTTCGTGTGCGACCGGTTTGCATGGCCGTATCGATTATCATGCGGCCACCAGGTTTGCGAAGTAAAACCCGTCGGTTCCGTCATGTCCCGGAGTGAGGCGCCAGCCCGGCCCGTGCCCGCGCCCGATCGGCGCATCGACAGGCACGGTGCGCCATCCCGGATAACGAGCGAGAAAGGCGCCAACCGCATCGGCGCCTTCTTCATCAAGCAGCGAGCAGGTGATGAACGTGATCCGACCGCCGGGACGAACCAGTTCCACCGCAAGATCGAGGACATGGGCCTGCGCCCGCGCATAACGCACAATGGTCTCAGGCGTAAGGCGCCAGCGCGCTTCGGGATTGCGTCGCCATGTGCCCGTCCCCGAACACGGCGCATCGACCAGGACCGCGTCCGCCTTGCCGGCAAAGCCGCGCAAGGCTTCCCGTTCGCGCCCCGCGTCGAGCAGGCAGGTTTCGACCGTGGCCCCTGCCCGCGCAGCCCGTTCGGGCAACCGCGACAGGCGTGCCCGGTCGATGTCGCAGGCGACAAGGCGCCCGCGATTTTCCATCGCCGCTGCAAGAGCCAGAGTCTTGCCCCCTGCTCCGGCGCAAAGGTCGATCACGGTTTCGCCCGGCTGAGCATGAAGGGCGGTACAGGCCAGTTGACTGCCCGCGTCCTGCACCTCGAACAGACCTTCGGCAAATTCGGGCCAGCTTTCCGCCGGCGTTCCCGATGCCAGACGCAGGGAATCGGGGACAGGCCCCGGCTCTGCGGCAACCGGCAACCGAGCGAGCAAGGCGTCGCGCGTGACCTTAAGGCGATTGACGCGCAAGTCGAGTGGCGCGCGATCGAGAAGCGCAGCCTGTTCACGCTCGTCGAGACCGCTTTGGGTCAGACGCCGGACGAGCCAGCCCGGCGCGACACCGCCCGAAGCGGGCCGTTCCGACGGGTCGATGGGAGCCGGACCATACCGCGATCCATCAAACAGGGCAGAAAGGTCGGCATTGCCCGATGCAAGACGGAGAATCGCGGCGCGTCCGTCCGCCGGAATATCTCCGCAGGCCCGGATCGCGTCCCAGGCGAGATCGCGGATCGCCCGCCGGTCTTTCGACCCGACGAAGCGACGTTGGCGAAACCATTCGGCCGCAATGCGGTCTGCCGACGCGCCCTGCCGACGCGCGGCTGCGATCACCTCGTCAAGGATGTCGATCGCCGCCTGAACACGCGCCGCAGGGTTCACGGGAGTGCGCTACCCGAAGCCTTACCGGGTGGGGTAGTTCGGGGCCTCGCGCGTGATCGTCACGTCATGGACGTGGCTTTCACGCAGACCGGCATTGGTGATGCGCACGAACTTCGCATTGTGGCGAAGGTCCTCGATCGTCGCGCTGCCGGTATAGCCCATGGCTGCCTTGATCCCGCCGACCAGCTGATGGACGACGTCCCGAGCGGGGCCCTTGTAAGGCACCTGGCCTTCAATCCCTTCGGGAACCAGCTTCATCTGGTCCTTGATGTCCTGCTGGAAATAGCGGTCGGCCGAACCGCGCGCCATCGCGCCGACCGAACCCATCCCGCGATAGGACTTGTAGGCGCGCCCCTGGTACAGGAACGTTTCGCCCGGCGCTTCCTCGGTCCCGGCAAGCAGCGACCCGATCATGATCGTGCTGGCACCGGCGGCAAGCGCCTTGGCCGCGTCGCCCGACGTGCGCAGGCCCCCGTCGGCGATAACCGGAACCTTCGAACGCCCGGCTTCCTCGGCGCATTCCATCACGGCCGTCAACTGCGGCACGCCGACACCGGCAACGATGCGGGTGGTGCAGATCGAGCCCGGCCCGATGCCGACCTTCACCGCGTCCGCCCCTGCGTCGATCAGCGCACGGGTCGCTTCGGCGGTGGCAACGTTGCCCGCGATCACCTGGACATCGTTGGACAGCTTCTTCACCGCTTCGACCGCACGCGCGACGTCGGCATTGTGGCCGTGGGCCGTATCAATGACGATGACGTCGCATTCGGCTTCGATCAGGGCCTTGGTCCGGGCAAAGCCCTTTTCACCGACCGTGGTCGCTGCGGCCACGCGCAGCCGTCCGGCCGCATCCTTGGTCGCATTGGGATAGTTTTCGGACTTTTCGATGTCCTTGACCGTGATGAGGCCGATGCAACGATAGGCCTCGTCGACCACCAGCAGCTTCTCGATCCGGCGCTGATGCAGCAGACGGCGGGCATCGTCGCCGCTGGTGCCGAGCTTGACCGTCGCGAGATTTTCCTGCGTCATCAATTCGCGCACCGGCTGCGACGCATTGTCGGCGAAACGCACGTCGCGGTTGGTGAGGATACCAACCAGCTTGCCCGAAGCCTCGACCACCGGGATACCGCTGATCTTGTGGCTGCGCATGACCGCCTGCGCTTCGCCCAGAGTGGCGTCGGGCGCGATCGTGATCGGATTGACGACCATGCCGCTTTCGAAACGCTTGACCGCGCGGACGGCGGCGCACTGTTCGACGACAGTCAGGTTGCGGTGAAGAACGCCGATGCCGCCAAGCTGGGCCATGACGATCGCCATGTCGGCTTCGGTCACAGTGTCCATAGCAGAGGACAGCACGGGAATGTTGAGCGAGATTCCGGTCGTCAGGCGCGTACGCGTGTCGGCCTGGCTGGGAAGGATGTCGGACGCCCCCGGGCGCAGCAGGACATCGTCATAAGTCAAACCAAGCGGAATATCGATCACGGCGGCCACTTTCTCTCCGGGGGGAATCGTGGCGGCCCATGTAATCAAGCGGGGCGAATATGGCTAGAGGGGTTATTGCCTCCTTGCACAAGAGATCTGCGCCTACCGCTTGGTGATCTCCTGATGCGGGACCGGCGGCCCGGAAAACCGACGGGAATCGGCAAAAAAACGGGCCAGTTCAACCTGGAGCACGACATCCTCGGCCATGCCGCCATATTGCACCTGTGCCGCGATATCGGTCGGGCGATGATAGCGTTCGTCCATGAAACGGTCGAGCCGGGCCTGATCGGAATAGGCACTGCTGACCATCACGGCCGGAACGTCATGCTGGATGAACACCCACCCATCCTGTCGCCGGACATAGGCATTGGCAGCATTTCCGGAGACCTCCTTCTTGTGCAATCCCTTGAGCACGGTGGAGATCCCGTCGTCGAGATCGGTCATGCCCGACCCGATCACGCTGACCGGAAGCCCGGCGGGCACGAGCCCGGTGCTGTCGACGTTGAGCACCGCGACAATGGCATCGAGCGGGATCGGTGGATTTTCCGCAAAGGCGAGCGCACCCAGGAACCCGACTTCCTCGCCGGTCGTCGCCAGGACATAGATGTCGCGATCGCTCTGGCGCCCGGCCGACAGCATGCGCGCCGCCTCGGTCACGACGGCAAGGCCGCTGGCATTGTCGACAGCGCCGTTGCAGATCAGGTGTTCGGCAGGCGGTTCGGCGCAACGCCCGAAATGATCCCAGTGCGCCACCAGCACGACCGCGCCCAGATCGTGCCGCTTGCCTTCGATTTTGCCGATCAGGTTGTGCGTATGGATGCGCGTCTCGCGGCTCGTCGCCTCGAGCGTGCCGGTGAGGCCGATGGGGCGCGAACTGAAATCTTCCTGCTCGCCAAGCGTGCGCAAGGCGTCGAGCCCCCCGCCGCCTGCCGCAGCCAGAATCTGCTCGGCAACCGCCGGAGTCATGTAGGCCTGCAGGTCCCCGCCCAGACGTTCGCCGTTGAGAGCATAGCCGGGACGCCGACGCCGCGAGACCACGTCCTCGATCGTGCGCTTTGCATCGAGCACGGTGATCACCGCCGCCGCTCCTGCATCAAGGAGGCGCCCTGCGCGCGCGTCCTGTCCTTCGCCTTCGGCGGCGACGGTCTGACTATCGAGAATGACCGCGATCCGCCCGGCAAGTTCGGTCCGCGCGGCATCGGGATTGGCCCCCTTGCCCACGAAGAGCAGCGGCGCATCCTCGATCAGGCTGCGCAAACCCGACGTCACGACAAAAACGCCGTTGCCATCAATGGGCAGGCGGCGATGACCGCGCAGGAACACCATCCGGCTAAGGTCGGGCACGCGCTCGACCACTTCGACCGGCGCAAACCATTCGTTGCCCGGATCGTTGGTCCCGCTGACCATACCGATGTCGAACCACTGGCGGGCAAGGTACCGCAAAGTCCGCGTCTCGCCGTCGGTTCCCGGCTCACGGCCGCCGAACTCGTCACTGGCAAGCGTTTCGACATGTCGCCGCAAGGCTGCTTCGAGCGGGCTGTTCACCTGGGGCTGGGGCGCACGAGAGCGCGCCGAAACCGCATCGGACGCCATGATCGGGGACAGCAGCAATGCCAGTGCCATGGCCAGAGTACGAAGCAGCCAAGACCCGTCCGGGTCCCTCCACCCCGCTACCTGCCAACACTCCATCGTCGATCCCCAACGTCCCGTCGCACGAACCCTGCCTGACAAATGGCGAAGGATGGCGCAAGTTCCCAATTGCCTGAACAGCTTCGGTTCATCGCAGGAGTGGCAAAAGCGGCGGCGCGATGGCATGGCGATGCCGTGGTGGAAAACTGGCAGAACAGCAGCCGGTCAGGACCACGACAAAGAGGAACACAAGGACAGTGCGGCTCGACGATTACGATTCCTCGATCGATGTGGAAGACCAGCGGGGGCGCTCCTTTGGTGGAGGTGGGGGCTTCGGCGGCCTGCCGATGTGGCTGCTTTTCACGGTCTGGCGCATGTTCGGATGCACCGGCGTCGCGGTCCTCCTGGGCGGGGTCGCCCTCTTCGGCGCGTTCCAGTTTGCCGCCCATGGCCCGGTCGGCGGTTCGTCCGCCGTGCAAGGCGGGCACACGCTCCAGCAAAGCTGCAACATCAACGCCTATAGTCACGAAAGCTGCAACGCCTTGTCCTCGCTCGACAAGACGTGGAAACCGGTCCTTGCCCGCATGGACGTGCCGTTCCGCGCGCCCAAGCTGGTCTTCTATTCGCGCGAAGGCGAATCCGGCTGCGGCGAAGCGCAAAGCGCCATGGGACCATTCTATTGCCCAAGCGACATGGGCATCTATCTCGACACCAGCTTCTATGACGAACTCGCCGGGAAGCTCGGCGCAGGGGGCGATTTCGCACGCGTCTACGTGATCGCGCATGAATTCGGACACCATGTACAGAACCTGCTCGGCACGTCCGACAAGGTCCGCACCGCCCAGGAACGCAATCCGGGCGAAGCCAACCCGCTGTCGGTCAAGCTCGAACTTCAGGCCGACTGCTATGCCGGTGTCTGGGCCGCGCTCAACAAGGACCGGATCGAAGCCGGGGACATCGAGTCCGGCCTGAAAGCCGCACACCAGATCGGCGACGACACCCTGATGAAGGAAGCCGGTCGCACCCCGGTCGAAGCGGCCTTTACCCACGGCAGCGCGGAACAGCGCATGCACTGGCTCAAGACCGGTCTCGACAGCGGAGGGAACCCGAAGGCCTGCGATACGTTCAAGGGGAATGACTGACCGTCCTCGTCCTTCCGCCCGCCTCCGGTTTGGGCCCCTGCTGCTGACAACGATGGCGCTGGCGGCCTTGCCCGCCATGCCGGGGCAGGCCCAGACTGTCGTTGCGCCCAAACCGGTCACCGCCGGGGACATCGCGACAAAGCCGCTCGACGACCTCAATCTCAAACGCGACCGCGTGCCGGACACGCTCCGGCTGGCGCTTGAGGATCCCTACCGCATTCCGCACCCCGACACTTGTGCTGCACTCGCGCGCGAAGTGACGAAACTGAACGCGTCGCTGGGACAGGATATCGACACCGCACCCTCGCCAACGCTCAAGCAGAAGCGGGCCCGGGCGTTCGGCAATGCCGCCCGCGCGGCCGTCGGCAGCCTGATCCCCTTCAACGGCGTGATCCGCGAAATCACCGGCGCCAATGCCGCCCAGCGCAAACGCGAACTCTATCTTTATGCAGGCAGCCTGCGCCGCGCATTCCTGAAAGGGTATGGAACGACCCATGGCTGCCGCTATCCGGCGGGCCCGGCGACACCTCGCGACAAGGCTCTTGCCACCCAAGGAGCAGGCAAAGACACCGGCAAATGAGCGCGATTGCACGACAGCAATCCTGCAAACGCCCTTTGCACTCGCTTTCCAAGGCCTTGCGGTCCTATGATGGGCACTGAATTGCGAGGCTGCGAAACCCACCATGTCCAATTTCCCCCGCTCCGCCCTCCCCCTGGGTCTGGTTGCGGCCCTCGGGCTGGCCCTGCCCCTATCGGCGCAAACCGTCGTCGCGCCAAAGCCCGTGACCGCGCAGGATATTGCCACCAAGCCGCTCGACGACCTCAATATCAAGCGTGATCGGCTCGCGCCGATTCTCGATGCCGCGCTCGCCGACCCCTATGGACTGCGTAACTCTCCAACATGCGCATCGCTGGCCTTGGAAATTGCAGCACTCGACAGCGCGCTGGGCCCCGACATCGACTCCGCTCCGACCCTTACCACCGGAGAAAAGCGTACGCGTGCCGTCGGTACTGCCGCCCGCGAAGTGGTCAGCAGCTTCATCCCCTTCGACGGCGTCGTCCGGGTGGTATCCGGCGCCAATGCCAGCGACCGCAAGCGCCAGCTCTATCTTTACGCGGGCAGCCTGCGCCGCTCATTCCTCAAAGGCTATGGCGTGAGCCAGCATTGCACCTTCCCCCCGCTGCCAGCTCAGGCCCCGAAAGAGACGGCAAAGCGCAAATGACCGGTCGATACACCGGCATCTTTCGCGAAACCGGGATTTTCCGCTGACAAATCAGCAGGATTTCCGTAGTCTCGCACCACAGAGAGTGAACGGATTGCAGGTTTGATGAACGCGACACAGAGCAACGCCGACACCCTTTCCCATGGGCTGGTTTCCGCCGTGCGCGGGGCCGTGCTCGATGTCGCCTTTGCCCAAGGGTCGCTTCCTGCAATCAACGAAGCCCTGCACATTGCTCTTGCCGACGGCCGCGTGCTCGTCGCCGAAACGCAGGCCCACCTCGACCCCACGCAGGTTCGCGCCCTCGCGCTCGGGCCGACGGCCGGATTGCGCCGGGGGACTGTCGCCCTGGCGACGGGGGCGCCGATCACCGTGCCGGTGGGAGATACCGTGCTCGGACGCCTGCTCGACGTGACGGGCACGGTCGGCGACCATGGCGCGGACTTGCCCGGCGACACCCCACGCTGGCCAATCCATCGCGCCGCGCCGCCGCTGTCGGCCCAGACCGGCACGTCCGACCTGTTCATGACCGGGATCAAGGTCATCGACCTGCTGACGCCGCTGGCTCAGGGTGGAAAGGCGGCGATGTTCGGCGGCGCCGGTGTGGGCAAAACCGTGCTCGTCATGGAACTGATCCACGCCATGGTCGCGGGCTATGACGGCATTTCGGTCTTTGCCGGTGTCGGCGAACGCTCGCGCGAAGGACACGAAATGCTGCTCGACATGCGCGGATCAGGCGTGCTCGACCGCACCGTCCTCGTCTACGGCCAGATGAACGAACCGCCCGGCGCCCGCTGGCGCGTGCCGATGAGCGCGCTGACCATTGCCGAATGGTTCCGCGACGAAGCGCGCCGCAATGTCCTGCTGCTGATGGACAACGTGTTCCGCTTCGTTCAGGCGGGCGCGGAAGTCTCAGGGCTGCTCGGGCGCCTGCCTTCGCGCGTGGGGTATCAGCCGACGCTCGCCAGCGAAGTCGCCGCGCTCGAAGAACGCATCGCCTCAGTCGGCGGTGCCTCAGTCACGGCCATTCAGGCGGTCTATGTTCCGGCCGACGACTTCACCGACCCGGCCGTCACCACGATTGCCGCCCATGCCGACTCGATGGTGGTCCTCTCGCGCGCCATGGCCGCCGAAGGGATCTATCCCGCCGTCGACCCGATCGCCTCCTCGTCCGTCCTGCTCGATCCACTGGTGGTGGGCGAGGAACACGCGACGACCGCCCTCGAAGTGCGGCGCGCCATCGAGCATTACCGCGAGCTCGAAGACGTGATCGCTCTGCTCGGAATGGAGGAACTGGGTGCCGAAGACCGCCGCATCGTCGGGCGGGCTCGCCGCCTGCAGCGTTTCCTGACCCAGCCTTTCACCGTGACCGAGGGACTGACCGGGACGCCCGGCCGGTCGGTCAAGCTGGCCGACACGATTGCCGGATGCCGCGCCATTCTCGACGGGGAATGCGACGACTGGGCCGAAGCCTCGCTCTACATGATCGGGACGCTCGACGAAGGCCGGGCCAAGGAAGCCGCCGCAAAGAAGGCCGCTGCATGAGAGCGCCGCTCCACCTCACCATCGCGACGCCGACGCAGATGCTCGTCGATTGCGACGATGTGGTGGCCCTGCGCGCAGAGGACGAAACCGGCAGCTTCGGCATCCTGCCCGGCCATGCCGCATTCCTCACCGTCCTGCCGGCGTCAGTGGTGCGTTGGCGGTTGAGCGACGGCAGCGAAAAGGTCTGCGCCTTGCGCGCGGGCGTCCTCTCCGTGCGCGACGGTCAGGTGGCGATTGCCGCGCGAGAAGGCGTTCCCGGCGGGGCGCTTGCCGATCTTGCCGGAGACGTCCTTCATGCGCAGGAAGGCGAAACCGACGCCGACCGTCGGGCCCGCGCCGAACAGACGCGCCTCCATGCCCGTGCCGTGCGACAGATGGTTCATTACCTTATGCCCGACGGCGGATCTTCCGGAGGCAACTGGTCATGACCCGCAATGCCATGGAAGAAGCCGCGCGCAAGGCACGCGAACGGTCCGATGCCGGCGCCCGCGATCCCGAACCCTCGCTCGCCGCCCGCCTCGGACAGATCGGCGTTCTGGGGTGGACAATCGTCGGCCCGATGCTGCTTGGCCTTTTCGCCGGGCGCTGGCTCGACCGCAAACTGGATACCGGCATTTTCTGGTCCGCGCCGCTGCTGATGCTGGGCGCGGTGATCGGCGGCTGGGCCGCATGGAAATGGATGCACCGCAAGCTATGACTGCCAACCTTCTCCTGATCCTCGCCTTTTTCGGCGGACTGGTGCTGGGCCTCGTCCATTTTGCCAGCCTCAACCTTGCGGTCACCCGATACGTCGATGGACGCACCGGCACTGCCCTTGCGGTTCATGCCCTGCGCATGGTCGTTCTGGGCGGCGCTCTCTATGCCCTTGCGCGCACCGGCACCGGCCCGTTGCTGGCGGGCGCGCTCGGGATCTTTGCCGGACGCATCGTCATCATGGGGTTGCGGCGGTGAATTCCCCGCTCGTCCTCGAACCGCTCTTTCACGTCGGGCCGGTTCCGGTGACGCAGCCTGTGGTCGTGACGTGGGTCATCATGGCCGCTTTGCTGGCGGGAAGCCTTTGGCTCCGCCGTCACCTCACCATGCGTCCCAGTCGGGTTCAGGCGGTCGCGGAAATGATCGCGGGCACGATTGACGGGCAAATCCGCGAGGTGATCCTATCCGACCCTGCCCCTTATCGCGGCCTTATCGGCACGATCCTGATCTACGTCCTGATCGCCAACTGGTGCTCGCTCGTTCCGGGTATCGAACCGCCGACGGCGCATCTCGAAACCGATGCCGCGCTCGGCCTGATCGTGCTGGTCGCGACAATTGCCTACGGCATCCGCGCCAGAGGCCTTGTCGGCTATCTCAAAAGCTTTGCCGAGCCGACCTGGGTCATGATCCCGCTCAATCTGGTGGAGCAGATCACCCGCAGCTTCTCGCTCATCATCCGCCTGTTCGGCAATGTCATGAGCGGGGTCTTCGTCGTCGGCATCATTCTCTCGCTCGCGGGCCTGCTCGTCCCCATCCCGCTTATGGCGCTCGACCTGCTGACGGGGGCGGTACAAGCCTATATTTTCGCCATTCTGGCCACGGTCTTCATCGGCGCGGCGGTCAGCGAAGGCAACGACAGGACCGAAAAGGACAAACCGGCATGACCACCGAACAGATCAGCATTCTGGCCGCCGCACTTGCCGTCTCCTTCGGCGCGATCGGTCCGGCCCTTGCCGAAGGCCGCGCCGTCGCGGCGGCCATGGATGCCATCGCCCGCCAGCCCGAATCGGCGGGGACCTTGTCCCGCACGCTGTTCGTCGGATTGGCGATGATCGAAACCATGGCAATCTACTGCCTCGTCGTCGCGCTCCTCCTGCTGTTCGCCAACCCGTTCATCCACGGCAACGGCGGCTGACGCGCCATGACCATCGACTGGTGGACACTGGGCCTGCAGACAATCAACCTGCTGGTTCTGGTGGCGCTTCTGGGACATTTCCTGCTGAAACCGCTGGCCGCCATCGTCGCCGCGCGACAGGCCGAGGCGCAGCGCCTGCTCGACGAGGCTGCATCCGCCCGGGATCAGGCTCAGAGCGAAAGCAAGGCTCTCGACGCAGAGCGCGACAAACTCGCGGCCGAAAAAGCTGCGACACTCGCTGCTGCAGAAGCTGAAGCGCAGGAACAGCGCAAGGCCCTGCTCGATGGAGCGCGCGCCGAAGCGGATACGGCGCGCGCGGAAGCCGAAGCCAAGGCCAAAGGCCTTCTCGCCGAAGCGGACAGTGAAATCGGCTTGCGCGCGCGCCTGCTCGCCGCCGACATCACCGCGCGCCTGCTGGCTCGCGCGCCGGGGCTCACCCGGGCCGAAGCCTGGCTTCCCGGACTGGTCGAAGCCTTGGGCGCCCTTCCCGACGCCACGCGCGCTCGCATTGCGCAAGGGCCGATCACTCTGACATTCGCCCGCACTCCGGACGAGGCAACCCGGCAGACGTGTCGACAGACGCTCGAAACCGCGCTGGGGCAGACGCTCGACCTGACCTTTGCCGAGGATCCCACCCTGATCGCAGGCCTTGAACTGTCGAGCGCCGACGCGATCGTGCGCAACAACCTGCGTGCCGATCTCGACCACATCGCCACCCGCGAGGACCATGATGAGCGAGGCTGATCCCTCCCCCCGCGACGCAGAATGGCTGGCCCGCGAACAGGCGCGCCTGGACGCCCTTCCGCTCGGCCCTGCCTCGGAAAGCTTTGGCCATGTCGTTCACGCTGCCGACGGCATTGCCCGCATCGCCGGGCTTCCCGAAGTCTGCATGGGCGAACTGCTGCAATTCGCGAACGGCGCGATGGGCTTTGCCCTGACGCTCGACACCGAGACGGTCGAGGCCGTCGTGCTCGACGACCTGCCCGACCTCGGAGCAGGCACCCGGGCAAGCGGAACGGGCGATGTCGTGCGGGTCCCGGTCGGGGAAGCCCTGCTTGGCCGGGTCATCGATCCGCTCGGCCGTCCGCTGGACGGACGCCCGGCTCCCGCCTGTCACGAAACCTGGCCGATCGAGCGCCCGGCTCCGGCCATCATCGAGCGCGATCTCGTCTCCGAACCGGTGGAAACCGGCGTCCTTGTCGTCGACGCGCTCTTTGCGCTCGGACGCGGTCAACGCGAACTTGTGATCGGCGACCGCGCGACAGGCAAGACCTCGCTCGCGCTCGATGCCATCATCGCCCAGAAATACAGCGACATGATCTGCATCTATGTCGCGGTCGGCCAGCGCGCGAGCGCCGTCGAGCGGGCCATCGAAGCCGTTCGCGCCCATGGCGCGCCCGAACGCTGCATTTTCGTGGTCGCTCCGGCAGCGGCTGCCCCCGGCCTGCAATGGATCGCACCTTTTGCCGGTTTCTCGATCGGCGAATGGTTCCGCGCGCGGGGACAGCATGCCCTGATCGTGGTCGACGATCTGACCAAACACGCCGCTACCCATCGCGAACTCGCCTTGCTCACGCGCGAGCCGCCGGGGCGCGAGGCCTATCCGGGGGATGTCTTCTATCTCCACGCCCGCCTGCTCGAACGTGCGGGCAAGCTGTCGGCGGAATTGGGCGGCGGGTCCCTGACCGCGATTCCCATTGCCGAAACCGACGCGGGCAATCTCTCCGCCTATATCCCGACCAACCTGATCTCGATCACCGATGGTCAGATCGTTCTCGATTCCCGCCTCTTTGCCGCCAACCAGCGCCCCTCGGTCAATGTCGGGCTCAGTGTCAGCCGCGTCGGGGGCAAGGCGCAAAAACCAGCCATGCGCCAGTTTTCCGGACGTGTCCGGCTCGAATACGCACAGTTCCTCGAGCTTGAAATGTTCACGCGTTTCGGCGGCATGTCGGACACCCGGGTCAAGGGACAGCTCGCACGCGGACAGGCCATCCGCGCCTTGCTTGAACAACCGCGCTTCACCCCTTTGCGGGCAATCGACCAGATCGCCTTGCTCGCTGCACTCGAAGACGGCGCTTTCGACACGCTGTCGACGCAGGACTTGCGCGCCTTGCGCAGCAAGGTCGGCGCACGGATCGATGCCGGCGCCCATGACGCGATCACCGCGATCGAAGAAGGGCGAACGCTCGACGATGCGCAAAAATCGGCGCTGATCCGCGCAGTCGGCAATGGCTGAACGCCTCAGCGAGATCGAAGCTCGGATCGGCAGCGTTCGCCAGTTGTCCGCCGTCATCGGCGCCATGCGCGGGATCGCTGCCGTCCGTCTGCGCGAAGCGGAAACCCGACTCGAAGGCATTCGCGCCCATGCGCGAACCGTGGCTGAGGCCATTGGCGAGACACTGGCTCTTGCGCCGGCGGCTGCAGGCCCCCCACGGCGCGAAGACGGGCATCTTGTCATCGCCCTGTGCGGTGAACACGGTTTTACCGGTCGCCACGACGAGGCCTTGCTCGACCGCGCCATGGCACAGGTCCGCTCCGACAAGGACCTTCTGCTGGTCGGCGATCACGCACTCGCCAAAGCGCAGGATCGGGGGATTTCACCGTGGCACAGCTTGCCGATGGCAGCCCATGCCGATGAAATTCCTGCCCTTGCGACGCGGGTCGGCGATCTTCTTTACGCGCGTCTTCTCGACGGCAACACGCGCTCGGTCTCCATCGTCCATGCCCGTCCAGGCCACAGTGCCGAGACGCGGATCGCCGACCGCAATCTGCTGCCGTTCGATTTCGGGCGGTTCGCCCCAAGCGGATCGCGACAGCCGCCCCTGTTCAATCTTCCACCCGCACGATTGTTGACGCGGCTGAGCGAGGAATATGTCTTCGCCGAACTGTGCGAAGCCCTGATGCTCAGTTACGCTGCCGAGAACGAGGCTCGCATGCGCGCGATGATCGCTGCGCGCGGCAATGTCGAACAACGCCTCGACACGCTGACCGCCGACGCACGCCGCCTGCGCCAGGAAACCATCACCAGCGAAATCACCGAGCTCGCCGCTTCTTCACAACAAGTCTGAAGACCATGCGGCAGCGGCTCCGCAAGCCGCACAAGATTTCGCAGCAACCATCGACAAACCAAAGAAAAAGGCCGGGACGTTTCCGCCCCGGCCTTTTCGCGATCAGGCTTGGGCCTGCGTGATCAATACACGCGAGCCTTGGGCTTGATGTAGGTGGCATCGTCGGTCAGCGTGTATTCGTGGACCGGACGGTAATCGAGACGGATGTTGCCGCCCTTGCCGCCCCAGCCATCGAACCATGCGATCGTGTGCTTCATCCAGTTCGCATCGTCGCGGGTCGGGAAGTCCTCGTGCGCATGGGCACCGCGGCTTTCCTTGCGGTTGTGTGCGCTGCACATCGTCACGTTGGCCTGAGAGATCAGGTTGTCGAGTTCGAGCGTTTCGATGAGGTCCGAGTTCCAGATCAGCGAACGGTCGGAGACGGCAACGTCCTGCATCCGTTCGTAGGTCTTGGCAAGCTTCACCTTGCCTTCGGCCATCACTTCGTCGGTACGGAACACCGCCGCGTGCTGGCTCATCGCGCGCTGCATTTCGACGCGGATCTGCGAGGTCGGCGAACCGCCCTTGGCGTTGCGGAAGTGGTCGAGACGGGTAAGCGCGAGGTCGGCGCTGTCCTTGGGCAGCGAAGCGTGGGCAGCGCCCGGCTTCACGATTTCCTTGAGACGCAGACCGGTAGCGCGACCGAACACGACAAGGTCGATCAGCGAGTTCGAGCCGAGGCGATTTGCACCGTGGACCGACACGCAGGCTGCTTCACCAACCGCGAAGAGACCCGGAACGACCGTATCGGGGTTGCCGTCGGCGCCGAGCGTGACGACTTCGCCATGATAGTTCGTCGGGATACCGCCCATGTTGTAGTGGACGGTCGGCACGACCGGCAGCGGCTGACGGGTAAGGTCGACGCCCGCGAAGATCTTGCCGCTTTCGGTGATCCCGGGAAGACGTTCGGCCAGAACCTTCGAGTCGATGTGGTCGAGGTGAAGGTAGATGTGGTCCTTGTGCGGCCCCACGCCACGGCCTTCACGAATTTCCATCGCCATCGAACGCGACACGACGTCACGGCTGGCAAGGTCCTTCGCCGAAGGAGCATAACGCTCCATGAAGCGTTCGCCTTCCGAGTTGGTGAGATAGCCGCCTTCGCCGCGCGCACCTTCGGTGATGAGAACGCCCGCGCCGTAAATGCCGGTCGGGTGGAACTGCACGAATTCCATGTCCTGCAGCGGCAGACCCGCGCGCAGCACCATCCCGCCGCCGTCGCCGGTGCAGGTGTGAGCCGACGTCGCGGTGTAGTAGCAACGACCGTAACCGCCGGTCGCCAGCACAACGGCGTGCGAGCGGAAGCGGTGGATCGAACCGTCATCAAGGCACAGCGCGATCACGCCACGGCAAACGCCGTTTTCCATGATCAGGTCGATAGCGAAATATTCGATGAAGAAGTCCGCGTCGTACTTCAGCGACTGCTGATAGAGCGCGTGCAGCATGGCGTGACCGGTACGGTCAGCCGCGGCGCAAGTGCGCTGAACCGGCGGGCCGTCGCCCATGTTCTGCATGTGACCGCCGAACGGACGCTGATAGATGGTGCCGTCGGCGTTGCGGCTGAACGGAACACCGGCGTGTTCGAGTTCGTAGACCGCGGCCGGCGCTTCGCGCACCATGTATTCGATCGCGTCCTGGTCGCCCAGCCAGTCCGACCCCTTGACGGTGTCGTACATGTGCCAGGTCCAGTGGTCGGGCGTGTTGTTGCACAGCGAAGCGGCAATGCCGCCCTGTGCCGCAACAGTGTGCGAGCGAGTCGGGAACACCTTGGTGATGCACGCCGTGCGCAGACCGGCCTGAGCCGAACCCATGGTCGCGCGCAGGCCCGAACCACCAGCGCCGACGACCACGGTGTCATAGGTATGGTCGATGATCTTGTATGCGGCAGTCATGGCTCAGGCAGCTCCCAGCGCGATGCGGATGACCGAGACGACGCCGAAAGCGCCGGCGGCGAAGGGCACGATGTTGACCAGAAGCCACGCGGCAATCTTGCCGGCTTCTTCGTGCACATAGTCTTCCAGCATGACCTGGATGCCCAGGCGCGCATGATAGAAGGTGTTGATGAAGGTCAGGATCAGCGCGGTGGCGGGCACCGGCTTGGCCAGCCACGAGTGGACGGTCGCCCATTCGAAGTCAGGCAGCAGCGCGAGGCTGACGATCAGGTAGGGGATAAGGATGAGATTGCCCACCGCCGTCAGGCGAGTGAGAAGCCAGTGATGCGCACCCTGATGGCTGGAACCCAGCCCGCGCACCCGGCCGATGGAAGTACCGTTACCCATGTAACCCTCGTTCAAAGAGGCGGCCCCATGCTCCGGACGGCGGAGCGGACGAGGCCGGAAAAGCCGGTCGCGCGATCAGCGCGGCATCAGCACGAATGCCCAGAACAGGGCGGTGGCAAGGACGGAGAAGACCAGCGTCAGCACCGACCAACGCGCATTGGTGTGCAGTTCGTAGCCAACGCCGATGTCGAGCACGAGGTGCCGCAGGCCGCTGGCCATGTGCTGGAAAAACGCCCAGGTCAGCCCGACGAGGACGAGCTTTGCCAGGATCGCGGTCAGGGCGGCGAGAGGCGAACCGGCGCCGGTCCAGACGAAGCTGATGAAAGTCTGGTAGCTCTGTTCACCACCGGCGATCGCACCGACCCACCAGAGCAACAGGGCGAGGCCTGCAAAAGCAAGCCCGTTGCCGGTGACACGGTGCAGGATGGAAACCAGCATCGCCGGGCCCCAGCGCCAGATCTGGAGATGCGGCGAAATCGGCCTGTTGCTGTGTGCCTGCGCCATGGAAACTCCTCAAGCAAAAGGGTGTCGCGGGAATATCCCGCAACGCGGTTGCGATTCGTATTAGTGAAAATGCCGCAACGCGCAACCTGTGCAGGGGTGTAACATGCATAGGTATTAAGAGTCGGAGCCGATTTAGGCGGCCCGATCGCGCAAAACCGCCCCTGCCAAAGCCCGTTGCAGCCCCCGCCCACGCTGCCTAAAGCGCCCGGGAAACTGCCGAAAAGGCCAATGGAGCAAACCGAGTGTCCGGTAACACATCCCCCAAAGTCGCCGATACCGATGACCTCGCCGGTGCCGACGATGCCTGGAAAGTCACTTTCCACGGCCCACGTACGCTGATTCAGGCCGCCCTCGTCGCCCATGAGGACGCCTTCGACTGGGATCCCGAGATCGTGATCGCCGGAAGCGAGATTGCCGAAGACCGTCCCGAGGACTGGCAACTCGAAGCGTGGCTGTCGCGCAAGCCGCGAAAGAAGGATCTTTCGGCGCTCGCAGCCCTGTTCGACGGAAACGCGCCGGAAGCCAAAGTCGAACACCTGCCTCCGACCGACTGGGTCACGCTGAGCCAGGCGGGCGTGGAGCCCATCCGCGAAGGGCCGTTCCACGTCCATACCGCCGAATTTCCGCCGCTCGACGAACCGGGCGTTCGCGATTTCCTGATCCCCGCAAGCCAGGCATTCGGCACCGGCCAACATGCAACGACGGCCGGGTGCCTCGCGATGCTGGGAACGATGAAGCGGCGCGGAGTCGTGATCCGCAATCTCGCCGACATCGGCACCGGCACCGGCCTCCTTGCCTTTGCCGGCCTGCATCTCTGGCCGCGCGCGCGCGCGATCGCGAGCGACATCGATGCCGTCTGCGGCCCGGTCGTGGTCGAAAATGCGCGGGCAAACGACGTTTCGCTCGGTGACGGCCCAGGCAAGCTCGCCATGGTGATCGCCCCCGGGATGGATCATCCGCTCCTTGCGACGAGTGCGCCTTATGACCTTTTGATCGCCAATATTCTGGCAGGACCGCTGGTCGAACTGGCCCCGTCCTTTGCCGGAGCGGTCGCGCCGGGCGGACATATCCTGCTTGCCGGACTGCTCACGACGCAGGAACCGGCCGTGCGGGCCGCCTATGCGCGAGCAGGCATGCGCCTTGCCGCCCGGATGACCCGCGGCGACTGGTCGATCCTGTGGCTGCGGCGGCGACTGATGGGCCGGGTGCGCACGACCCGCGTCGGCCAATTGCCGGAATGGTCGCGCCGCTGGTGAAGCTGCGCTGCGGCGCGGGCCTTTTCGATCAGGCCCGCGTCCCGGCCATGGCAAGGCCGAATGCGACGAATACGCCGCCGGTCACGCGATTGAACAGGCGCCGCCGTTCCGGACGCTGCAACCAGCGGGCAAGGCTGCGCCCACCCAGCGCGTAAATGAAATACCACGAAAATTCGACCACCCCGAATGTCGCGACCATGACCGCGAACTGACCGCTCTTTGGCCGCGCGGGGTCGAGAAACAACGGAAGGAAGGCGGCTGCAAAGACAAGCGCCTTGGGATTGCTGATGCTGATCGTGAAAGCTGTGCGGAACAGCTGCCAGCGCGAGGGCGTGCTGGTTTCCGGGGCGATATCGACGGTCCCTTCCCCTTCCGCGACAGGGGACGTCCACGCCTTGTAGCCGAGCCAGACGAGATACCCCGCGCCAAGGATCTTCATGACCGAAAAGGCGCCGGGAATGGCAAGGAGCACTGCGGTAAGCCCCGCCGCTGACGCTGCCAGCAGGCACAGGACCGCCGTGAAGCAGCCGATCATTGCCATGATCGCCAGCGACACACCATGTTCGAGGCTACGCGTCATGACATGGAGCATGTTCGGCCCCGGCGAAGCGGAAATGAAGAAAACGGTGACGATGAACAGCCACCAGGTATGCAACGCCATCCGACCCTACCCCGCATTCCGGACGATTTCGGCCCATGCCGCCTCGTCGATCACTTCGATGCCGAGCGCTGCTGCCTGCTTGAGCTTCGACCCCGCGCCCGGGCCGGCAACAACCAGATCGGTCTTGGCCGATACCGATCCCGCCGCCCGTGCGCCGAGCGCCTCGGCCTGCGCCTTGGCCTCGTCCCGGCTCATCGTTTCGAGCTTGCCGGTGAAAACAACGGTCTTTCCCGCAACCACGCTTGCCCTCGTTTCGACAATATAGGGCGGCGGGCTGAGTTCTGAAAGCAGATCGTCCCAAACGGCGCGGTTGTGCGGTTCGTGAAAGAATTCACCCAAAGCCTCGACCACGACCGGGCCGACGCCGTCGATCCCGAGCAGTTCGGCCCGCGCGTCCTCGTCGCCTGCGTGAGCCCGTTCGGCAACGGCGCGCAAATCAGGCAACGTCACGAACCGTTTCATGAGGTCGCGCGCGGTCACTTGCCCGACATGGCGGATACCCAGCGCGAACAGCAGTCGCGCAGCATCGGGCGCCCGCCGCGCCTCGATCGCCATCAACAGGTTTTCCACAGACTTGTCCTTCCACCCTTCGCGCCCGAGGATGTCGGCGCGGCGGTTCTTGAGGCGGAAGATGTCGGCGGGGCTTTCGAGCCAGCCCAGAGCGAAGAATTCGACGATCGTTTTTTCGCCCAGTCCGTCGATGTCGAGCGCGGCGCGGCTGACGAAATGCTTGAGCCGCTCGGTACGCTGCGCCGGACAGATTAGCCCGCCGGTGCAGCGCACATCGACTTCCCCTTCCTCGGCGACGGCTTCGGATCCGCATTCGGGACAATGGTCGGGAAAGACATAAGCCTCGCGCGCTTCCTCGCGCGTCAGATTGTCGACGACCTGCGGAATGACATCGCCTGCACGCTGCAACACCACGCGATCGCCGACGCGAACGCCGAGCCGGGCGATTTCATCGCGATTGTGCAAAGTCACGTTGGTGACGGTGACGCCGCCTACCAGCACCGGGCGCAACCGCCCGACCGGGGTCAGCTTGCCGGTGCGGCCGACCTGAACATCAATCGCCTCGACCACCGTTTCGGCGCGTTCGGCGGGAAACTTGTGCGCCATGCCCCACCGCGGGGCCTTGGCGACGAAACCGAGCCGTTCCTGCCAGTCGAGGCGGTCGACCTTGTAGACGACTCCGTCGATGTCATAGGGAAGATCGGGTCTCTGGGCCTGAATGGCGCGATAGTGGGCGAGCATGTCCGCCGTCGTCGCACAGCGCACCAACAAGGGCGAGACCGGCACGCCCCACCCGGCAATCACTTGCATCACGTCGTACTGGGTCTGCGCCGGAAGGCCGCTGTGCGCTCCCCAGCCATGGGCCAGAAATCGCAAGGGACGACTGGCCGTGACGCTGGCATCCTTTTGCCGCAGCGACCCGGCCGCCGCATTGCGCGGATTGGCAAAGCGCTTTTCCCCCTTTTCCTCCTGCGCGACGTTGAGCGCGGCAAAGTCGGCCTTGGCCATGTAGACTTCGCCCCGGATCTCGAAGACCTCGGGCACATCGCCGGACAAGTGCTGGGGAATGTCGGGGATAAAGGCGACGTTGGCAGTGACGTCTTCGCCCACTTGCCCGTCACCGCGCGTCGCCGCGCGCACGAGGCGCCCGTGTTCATAACGCAGCGAACACGACAGCCCGTCGATCTTGTCCTCGGCTGTCATCGCCACTTCGGCCTCGGCGGGAAGCGCGAGGAAACGGCGCACGCGTGCGGCAAATTCCTCGACTTCCTCGTCGGTAAAGGCGTTGTCGAGGCTCATCATACGAACCTCGTGCGTGACTTTGGACAGCGGCGAGGCGGCAACGTCATGCCCGACCTTGCGACTGGGGCTGTCCGCACGGATCAAATGAGGGAACGCGGCCTCGATCTCGGCATTGCGGCGAACGAGCGCGTCGTATTCCGCGTCGGCAATCTCAGGCGTATCCAGCGTGTGATAAAGCCGGTCATGATACGCGATCTGCCGGGCAAGGCGCATCAGTTCGTTGGCGGCATCCGCCTCGGTCATGGCGTCGATCGTCACGCCTCAAGCCTTTCCAAAAATAGTAACGTACCGCTCGGCCCGCACCGTGAATCCCAATGCCTCGTAAAGCGCGATCGCTCCGGCATTGTCGGCATAGCTGTGCAGGAACGACGCCATGCCCCGTGCGCGATGACCTGCCATGACTTGCCGAATAAGCTTTGCCGCAAAACCCTGACCGCGAAAGGCAGGATCGGTGCACACACCGCTGACTTCGACGAAGCCGGGCGTCGGGCGCAACCGTTCCCCCGCCATGGCGACGAGACGCCCTTCCCGGCGGACACCGTAGAAAGAGCCGTACCGCCATGTCGAAGGTCCCCACGGGCCCGGTCGATTGGCAAGCGCAAGCGAGGTCATCTCGGGCACATCAGCCTCGCCGAGCAGAACCAGATCGTCGTCATCGGCGGCCCCGGCGGGGCCTTGTGCCACCATCTGCACGAGATGGGCCTCCTTGCGCACGGCAAGGCCGGGCGGCGGCGAGAGAATAGCCCCCTCGATCAGCCAGATTTCATCGTCCGCGTCCCAAAGCAGCCCTGCAAGCGCAGCCTCGTGTCCCGGTGCAGCTGCCGCAAACGGGCCATAAGCGGGATCGATCCGCAATGCGGGCAAGGTTCCTTGCGCAAGTGCGGATTGCGGGCCGTTGAGCGCCGACCACACCGGGCGGTCGAGCGGATGCATGTCTCCTGTCATGAACGCGCGCTTGCCCGATCAAGCCTGTTCGAGCAAGCGGTCCGCCTGAGCGCGGGCTTCGGGCGTGATTTCGGCGCCCGACAACATCCGGGCGATTTCCTCCTGCCGCCCCGCCGGATCGAGCAAAGTGACCGAAGTGCGAGTCACGATCCCCTCGCTCGACTTCGCGATCAGGAAATGCGTGTTGCCGCGCGCTGCCACCTGCGGGCTGTGCGTCACGGCCAGCAATTGCCCGCCATGGGCAAGCCGGGCGAGCCGTTCGCCGATCGCGCTGGCGACTGCGCCACCGACCCCCCGGTCGATTTCGTCGAAAATGACCGTCGCGGCGCCGCCTTCTTCCGCCAGCGCAACCTTGAGCGCGAGAATGAAGCGCGAGAGTTCGCCACCCGACGCGATCTTTCCGAGCGGGGCAAAGGGACTGCCGGGATTGGTAGCGATAAGGAATTCGACCGCATCAACGCCGCCAGGGCCCCAGCGGTCCTCGGGCAAGCGGACCACCGCCGTCCGGAAACGCGCCGCATCGAGTTTGAGCGGGGCGAGTTCCTGCGCCACCGCCGCGTCAAGCCGCCCAGCAGCTTCGGCACGTTCGACCGAAAGAGACTCGGCCTTGGCGCGATAGTCGAGGCCTGCTTCCTGCGCCGCGCGTTCGAGTGCGGCGATACGTCCTTCACCGTTTTCGATCGCGTCGAGCGCCTCGCGCATGTGGATGATCTTCACCGGCAGTTCGTCGACCGTGCAACCGTGCTTGCGCGCGGCCGCCCGCAAATCGAACAGCCGCGTCTCGATCCGGTCGAGGGCCAAAGGATCATGAGCCAAGGCATCGATCGCCGCCCCGATCCGATCCTCGGCCTCTCCGGCCTCGATCACGGCACGGTCGAGCGAGGCCAGCGCCTCGCCCAGCAAGGGGTGTTCCCCGGCGATGCGATCAAGCCGCCGCGCAGCGCTGCGCAGAATGGCGAGGGCCGAATCCGACCCTTCCCACAGGCTCTGCAAGGCCGAAAGATCGCCCGAAAGCCGCTCGCCCTTCTGCATGGCCGCGCGTTGTTCGGCGAGATCCTCTTCCTCGCCGATGACGGGCGCAAGCGCGGTCAATTCGGCAAGATGCGCGGTCAGCAATTCCTCGTCCGCGCGTGCAGCCTCGACCGCCGCACGGGCGGTTGCCAGTTCCTCTTCCGCCCGGGCCCAGCGGGTCCAGGCGGTCGCGACTTCGCCGACATCGGCATGGGCGTACCGATCGAGCAGGGCGCGATGGCCGCGCGCATTGACCAGACCGCGATCGTCATGCTGCCCGTGAAGCTCGACCAGATTACGTGAAATCTCGCGCAGCAAGGCAACGCCGACCGGCTGGTCGTTGATGAACGCGCGGCTGCCGCCGTCGGCACGCAGACGGCGCTTGATAAGAAGCGGCTCGCCCGGTTCGACATCCACTTCGGCCTCGTGCAAGGCCGCGCGAATGGGTTCGGGCAAGCGATCGAATTCGAACGTCGCCGTCACGCTCGCCTGATCGGCACCGGCACGGACCAATCCGGCATCGGCCCGATCGCCCAGAATGAGTCCAAGCGAATCCAGCAGGATCGACTTGCCCGCCCCGGTTTCCCCGGTCAGCACGCACAGGCCCGCGTGGAAGGGCAGATCGAGCGCCTCGATCAAAACGACATTGCGGATGGCTAGAGCGGTCAGCATTTCCGGTTCCCGAACCCTTTCGCCTTACCCTGCGTCATCGCCCGCGTCACCCTCTCTTCCCAAAGGGACAATTCCTGATCCTCCGTCGAAATGCCCCGAACCGGAGGCGCCCGGTTTGTTGCACCGACGTGACAGACTGCCATGGGAACGAAACGTGATTGTGACAATGATTCGAGGCAGTAACCACACTGCATAAAGGTCAGGCGATGGCAAATCGCGCGCTCATGAGGGCATCCCAGACTTCGTTGCCTCTCGTCACGGAATTGGCGGCCTCGATCCCGGCCTGGCTCGACGTTCCCGAACCGCGCGGGTTCCGCCCCAAGCGCAAGGTGCGCACGGTGTGGATTTCCGACATCCATCTCGGCACGCGCGGCTGCAACGCCCCGCTGTTGCTCGATTTCCTGTCATCGATCGAGTGCGAGACGCTCTATCTCGTCGGTGACATCGTCGATGGATGGCGCCTGTCGAAAGGCTGGTACTGGCCCGACGCGCACAACGAAGTGGTCCGCCGCGTGCTGAAAATGGCGCATCGGGGAACGCGGGTCGTGCTGATCGCGGGCAACCATGACGAAATGCTGCGCCCTTATGCGGGGATGAGCTTTGGCGGTGTCGAACTGGCGCTCGATGCCATCCACGTCACCGCCGACGGCCGCCGCCTTTACGTCACGCACGGGGACGGCTTCGACGGCGTGGTGCTCTATGCCCGCTGGCTCGCCTTTCTCGGCGACAAGGCCTACGAAGTGCTGCTCAAGACCAACCGCTGGGTCAACGTGATCCGCCGCCAGTTCAAGCTGCCTTACTGGTCGCTGTCCGCCTATATGAAAAAGCGGGTGAAGAACGCCGTTCAGTTCATCTGCGATTTCGAGGAAGCGGTGGCCCACGCAGCGCGCGACATGGGCGTCGACGGCGTTGTCTGCGGCCATATCCACTGCGCCGAAATCCGCCAGATCGGCAGCGTCACTTATTACAACGACGGCGACTGGGTCGAAAGCTGCACCGCGCTGGTCGAAGATGCGCTGGGCGAAATCTCGATCGTGGACTGGGCCGAGGAATGCGCCCGCCCGCAAGGCATCCGCGTGACCGAAACGATCGAGGACATCGCCGAGCCCCTTGCCCCGGCAAGCGAACCGAGCGCGCGCGCAAAGGAAAATGCATGAAGCTTGCCATCTGTACCGACGCCTGGGCTCCGCAAGTCAACGGCGTCGTGCGCACTCTCTCGACGACGGTCGAATGCCTGCAACGGCGCGGCCACGAAGTCATGCTGGTCACGCCCGCGCAGTTCTTCACGGTCGCCCTTCCCGGTTACAGCGAAATCCGTCTTGCCATGGCGCCCCGGTTCGGCACGCGCCGCACGCTTCACGATTTTGCCCCGGACATCGTCCATATCGCGACCGAAGGCCCGATCGGCTGGAGCGCGCGTGCGTGGTGCAAGGATCGCAAGATCCCGTTCACCAGCGCGTTTCACACCCGCTTTCCCGATTATGCCGCCGTGCGCACGGGCCTGTCCCCGTCGCATTTCTGGCCGTTGATGCGTCGTTTCCATGCGCCGAGCGAAGCCGTGCTCGTCTCGACGCAGACGCTGGCCGATGAACTTGCCGAACAGGGAATCGGGCATACCCGCATCTGGTCGCGCGGGATCGATGCGGACTTGTTCCGCCCCGATCATGCACCGCTTCCCAAGTGGGATTCGCTGCCACGCCCGATCATGCTCAATGTCGGTCGCGTCGCGGTCGAAAAGAACCTGACCGCCTTTCTCGACGCGGACGTTCCGGGAACCAAGGTGATCGTCGGCGACGGGCCGGATCTCGCCGGGTTGCGGGTAAAATATCCGCAAGCCGTCTTTGTCGGCGCGCTCGCGGGCGAGGAACTGGCGCGTGCCTATGCTTCGGCCGACGTCTTCGTCTTTCCGAGCCGGACCGATACTTTCGGGCTGGTCATGATCGAGGCATTGGCCTGCGGGCTGCCGGTGGCGGCCTATCCGGTTCCGGGTCCCCTCGACATCGTGGGGCAGAGCGGGCGCGGCCCCCTCGCCGATCTGCCGATGCAGGTGGGCGCACTCGATGAGGATCTCGGCACGGCAATCCGGCGCGCCTTGTGCTGCGATCGTCTCGGCGCTGCCGTTTACGGCGCCGGCTATTCCTGGGATCGTGCCACCGACCAGTTCGAGGCGGCCATCACCGAAGCGCTCGCCTGTCGCATGGAGCGGACGGCCATCGCCGCCTGATCTTGCCCGCCCCCCCCGGCCCGTGGTCATCCCAAACCGGCCGGGGGGCGGGAATTCCGGTCAGCTGGCGTGAATGCCCGGGGCCTTGCTGTTCATCAGCTTGAACGCGCGCTCGTACCACTCGTTGCCGGGATAGTTGTTGCCGAGAACAGCAGCTGCCTTCTGCGCTTCCTCGGGGATACCGAGCGAGAGGTAGCATTCAACCAGGCGGTAGAGCGCCTCGGGCGTGTGGCTGGTCTGCTGATACTTGTCGACGACGGCGCGGAAACGCATGGTCCCGGCAAGCCATTTGCCGCTGCGTTCATAGAAACGCCCGACTTCCATTTCCTTGCCCGCAAGGTGGTCGTTGACCAAGTCAAGCTTCACCTTGGCATCGGTCGCATAAGTGGTCGCAGGATAGCGACGGATCACTTCGTTCAGAGCCTGCAGCGCCTGCTGGGTATCCTTCTGGTCGCGGGTGACGTCGCTGATCCGCTCGTAATAGCACAAGGCGACGAGATAATAGGCGTAAGGCGCGTCCTTGTTCCCCGGATGGATCGACAGGAAACGCTGCGCCGCCTGGATCGACTTGGCATAGTCGCGGGCCATGTAATAGCTGAACGAGCTCATCAACTGCGCGCGACGAGCCCAGGGGGAATAAGGGTGCTGACGCTCGACTTCGTCGAACAGCGCCGCTGCTGCCTTGGCATCGCCCTGATCCAGACGCAGCTTTGCCGCCATGTAGAGCGTGTCCACGTCACGCGCGACGTATGCGACGTCCTTCTTTGTCTTGTTGCCGCCTGCACAACCGGCAAGGCCGATCGACAGCGTGGCAAGGGCAAGGAGCGGAAGGCGCAACGGATGGCGGCCAAGGGCTTGAAGCGTCATGCCGTCCGTATAACCAGCGACCTGCGCGCCGCCAAGCCACGTTCGCAGTCACAAGACCCGGAACGTCGCGAAAAGGTGCCGTCTTCGTCAGACGTGAGCGAGATCATCCATCTGATCGAAAGGCGGCTCGACCTGAATCGGATCGGCAAGCGTGATACGATCAAGAATGGCTGCCGTTTCATCGCGCAATTGCAGCATCAACCCGCGCAACCGGCATTCCTCCTCGGGCAGGCAATTCGCGCAGGTTTCATGCGCGTTGCGACTGGCGCAAGGAACCAACGCCAGACTGCCGCGACAAAGTCGGATGATGTCGCCATAGCGGATATCGACCGGTGGCAGCGCCAGTTCATAGCCGCCGTCCCGACCGCGCTGGGAAATGACGATGCCCTCGCGCGCCATTTCCGACAGGATTACGGTCAAAAACTTGCGCGGGATATTCTGCGCCTCGGCAATCGCATCAAGCCGCACGGATCCCTGCCCAAAGGCATCGGCCAGATGTTGAAGGGCTCGGATCGTATAACGCGTTTTCTGCGACAGCATGGCGCGAGAATGGCCGCTCCGCGATGATTGTCAACGTGAAGAGTCAGGTTTTCCCGCGTTTGCCTGAATGACCGCGACAATTTTTGCACGATAAGGGGCAATGCACGCCCCTTCCCCGTGGTCGTAGCGGAAAATCGCTCACTCCTGCGCCCATTTCCCCTTGTGGCGCGAAAAGAGACCGAAGGCGCCGATCACGACGTAGCACAGCGCCGGAATGATCAGTGCGAACTGAAGGCTGCCGGTCGTGTCGGCAAGACGCCCCGTCAAGGGCGGCAGAACCGCGCCGCCGACGATCGCGACGCACAGGATCCCGGACCCGTCGGCGGCGCGCTCATCCAGCCCTTCGCTCGCGAGGCTGAAGATCGTCGGGAACATGATCGAATTCATCAGTCCGATCGCAAGCAAGGTCACAGCCGCCAATTCGCCCGTGGTGTTCGCGGTCACCAGAATGAGCACGATCGCCCCGACCGCGTTGAACGCAAGAACCCTTGCCGGATCGATCATGCGCAGGATCGCGGAGCCCGCGAAACGGCCGACCAGAAGCCCACCCCAGTAAAACGGGATCATCTTGCCCGCGCTCTGTTCGTCGAGACCGAGAACATGCGCCTGCTTCATGTAGTTGACGATCAGCGAGCCGATCGAGACTTCGGCACCGACATAAAGAAAGATGCAGGCGACCCCGAAGGCAAAGCGCGGGCGGGCAAAGAGGTCGAGACTGCCCAGAATCGAGCCGCCCGAATGATGCTCTCCGCGAAGGCGATTGCGATTGGCAAAGACGATGCCTGCCGCCAGCGCGAGGACAAGGGCAAGGCCGAGATAAGCATGCTCGACCACTTGCGTTTCAGCGACCCGATAGGCGTCGAGCGCGGCCCCGGTCAGGCTCCCTGCATTCTTCTTTGCCAACGACCCAAGAATCAGCACCGAGCCGAAATAAGGAAAGATCACAGTTCCAGCAGAATTGAACGCTTGAGCAAAAGTCAGGCGGCTATGCGCCGTATGCGGCGACCCGAGGAGCGAGATCAGCGGGTTCGTAACCACCTGAACGATCGTCACGCCACTCGCGAGCACGAACAGGGCAAAGAGAAACAGGCCGAAAGTCGCGCTGTTCGATGCCGGAATGAAAAGCAGGCAGCCGACCATCATCGTCGCAAGCCCGAACGCTGCCCCACGCATATAGCCGATCCGCTTGACCAAGGCGGCTCCGGGAATGCCGATGATCGCATAGGCGGCAAAGAACGCCGTCTGCACCAGCATCGCCTGCATGTAATCGAGCGTGAAGAGGTCTTTCAGCTTGGGGATGACGACGTCGTTGAGCGACGTGATGCCCCCAAAGAGGAAGAACAAGCCCAGGACGAGCATGCGCAGTTCGGGCGCATCGATGTGATAGCCTTCGTCGGTCGATGCGGCGGCATCGGTGCTGCCGGGGGCAAGTGCCATGTTTTCCTCTCCTGACGCAGCGCCATAGTTCGGCGCCATCGTGGTTGGCGATTGCTAGGCCTCTCAAAGGCAGGAAGTCCAATCGCATACGTATGGCGCATCCCGAGCTTGTAAAAAAACCGCCCCAAAACGCAGAACGGCCGATGCGCTCAAGCGCACCGACCGTTCCAGATCACCAAAACTTATGCCTTGGATCAGATGCTCAGTGAGCCGCCTGCTGCAGGTAGGCGATTACGTCGGCGCGATCCTTCGCATCGGGCAGGCCAGCGAAGGGCATGCGGGTACCCGGCACGAACTTGGTCGGCGAGGTGATGAACTGGTCGAGGTTACCCGGGGTCCACACCACACCCTTGGCCTTCATCGCGGGCGAATAGGCGAAACCGGCGATCGAGCCCGACTTGCGGCCCACAATGCCCTTCAGCGTGGGGCCCAGCAGGGTCTTGCCGGTGTTGAGGTCGTGGCAAGCAGCACAACGGGCGAAAACGGTCTTCCCGTGGGCAGCGTCACCCCCGGCAGCATTGGCGTTGGTTGCAATCCCGGCGGCGGCGAGCGCGGCACCAGCAAGCATCACGGCGGCAAACTTCATGTCAAAAACTCCCCTAAGGACCGTATTTGCTTACGCGCCCATGGCTGTCGGCGGGCTGAATAGCCACTTCTTTTTTAGCGATCACAGTTTGCCGTTCAGGCTGGCTGGGTCAAGAGCCCCAGTGCCGGGATGCCGACCGAACGGCGACCGCCGTAATCGGTCCGCACAACGATCAGCCCCTGACGCTCGAGATGGTCGAGCAAGCGGCGGATACGCCCCGACGAACGCGTGCCATAGACTTCGGCCAGACGATCGTCGTCCGGACAGACCGCGCCCTCGCTTGCCGCAACCGCCAGCACCAGGAACGGAGCCAGGAGATCGTCGGGAACATCGGCCGAAAGAGCGACGATTTCTCGCCATTGCGGCGCCTTGTCATCGGGAATGCCCGCGATCGCCATGGCGAACCGGCGACGGAACGCTGCAAGATCGATCCCGCTGTTGGTGATCCGCGCCATGCGGCAACGCACGGTGAAATCCTGGAAAAGCTGGGCGGCAGGCTGGAACGTGCAATCGGGTTCGACCGCCATTTCGGCGAGAATCTCGACAATCGCGCTCGCGTTTTCTTCTGCTTCGAACAGACTGGGTTCAACCGGACGCTCGACCTGTTCGGCAAGCGGCTGGCTGTCCTCGATCTGTTCGAGCAATTCACCGGCATCGACCACGGGTTCAGGGACAGGCGCAGGACGCGGCGCCATTTCGGGCATGCTGACTTCGGTCAGCAGCAGGTCCTCCATTTCCGAGCCTGCCACATTGGGCAAGGGCATCAACCCGTGCACCACGTTGCGGGCGCGAGTCTCGACATCGGCAATCCGCACGGAAACCGGGCGCCGCGCGATCGCGGGCCCGAGGCCGAGGAAGTGCCCGCGTTCGAGATCACGGATGGTTTCGGCCTGCTTGCGCTCCATACCCAGAAGATCGGCAGCGCGCGCCATGTCGATGTCGAGAAAAGTGCGCCCCATCAGGAAGTTCGAGGCTTCCGCCGCGACGTTCTTGGCAAGCTTGGCCAGACGCTGGGTTGCGATCACACCTGCCAGACCGCGCTTGCGCCCGCGGCACATCAGATTGGTCATCGCGGCCAGCGAGAGGCGCCGGACATCATCGGCCACGTCACCGGCTGCGGCAGGCGCAAACATCTGCGCTTCGTCGACGACCACCAGCGCGGGATACCATTCGTCGCGCGGCGCATCGAACAGCGTGTTGAGGAACATCGCCGCGCACCGCATCTGCGATTCGATTTCGAGACCGTCGAGAGCCAGAATCACCGAGGCACGATGAGTGCGGATGCGGGCGGCAATGCGCACGATCTCGGCCTGATCATAAGCCGATCCGTCGACCACGACGTGACCGAAGCGGTCAGCCAGCGACACGAAGTCGCCTTCCGGGTCGATCACGACCTGCTGCACCAGATTGGCGCTCTGTTCAAGCAACCGGCGGAGAAGATGCGACTTTCCGGACCCGGAATTACCCTGCACCAGCAGGCGGGTCGCGAGAAGCTCTTCGATATCGATTCTGATCGGCGCACCGGAACGGTCGGCGCCGATGACAATGGCTGCGCTCACAAGGGGACGCTTTAACGAAGGAACCCGGCGCGGCAAGCCCCGGATGCCCGGCTATCCACCCCTTTACGCAAGGAGTGGATGGCCGGGCGACCGATCGGTCAGTTGCGGATCAGGTAGTCGAAAGCCGACAGGGCCGCCTTGCTGCCTTCGCCCATCGCGATGATGATCTGCTTGTAGGGCACGGTGGTGACGTCCCCGGCGGCGAAGACGCCGCGCAGATTGGTTTCGCAACGCGCGTCGATCTCGATCTCGCCACGATTGCTGAGCGCGAGCGTACCTTTCAGCCATTCGGTGTTCGGCACCAGACCGATCTGCACGAAGATCCCTTCGAGCGGGAGCGTGTGTTCTTCCCCGCTGACACGATCACGATAGACAAGGCCGGTCACCTTCTCGCCGTTGCCGTTGACCTGCGTCGTCTGCGCCGAGGTCACGACCGTGACATTGGGCAGGCTGTGCAGCTTGTCCTGCAGCACGGCATCGGCGCGCAGCTTGCTGTCGAACTCGATCAAGGTGACTTCGGCCACGATCCCGGCAAGGTCGATCGCCGCCTCGACGCCGGAATTGCCGCCGCCGATCACCGCCACGCGCTTGCCCTTGAACAGCGGGCCGTCGCAATGGGGGCAATAGGCGACCCCCTTGTTGCGATAGTCGTCCTCGCCGGGGACGCCCATCTGACGCCAGCGCGCACCGGTCGAGAGGATCACCGTCTTTGCCTTGAGGCTGGCGCCGTTTTCCAGTTCGACCGTGGCGAGGCCATCGCCGTTCGCAGGCTTGAGAGCGACAGCCTTCTGCACGTTCATCACGTCGACTTCATAGTCCTTGACGTGCTGCTCGAGCGCGGCGGCCAGCTTGGGTCCTTCGGTATGGGGCACCGAGATGAAATTCTCGATGGCCATGGTGTCGAGCACCTGTCCACCGAACCGTTCGGCAACGACACCCGTGCGGATCCCCTTGCGCGCGGCATAGATCGCCGCTGCCGCACCGGCAGGACCGCCGCCGACGACCAGAACGTCGAAGGGTTCCTTGGCCGCGATCTTTTCGGCCGCGCGGGCGACCGAACCGGTGTCGAGCTTGGCGACGATCTGCGCCAGATCCATGCGCCCCTGCCCGAACGGTTCGCCGTTCAGGAACACCGTCGGGACGGCCATGATCTTGCGCCGTTCGACTTCGTCCTGGAACAGCCCGCCGTCGATGGCGACGTGGGTCGCTTCGGGATTGAGCGCGGCAATGATGTTGAGCGCCTGCACCACGTCGGGGCAATTCTGGCACGACAGCGAGAAGAACGTCTCGAAATGCAGCGGCCCCGGCAGGGCCCGCACCTGATCGAGCAGTTCGGCGTCTTCCTTGGGCGGGTGTCCGCCGACATGGAGCAGCGCAAGAATGAGCGAAGTGAATTCGTGTCCCAACGGGAGCCCGGCGAAAACCGCCTCGGCGCGTCCTTCATCGGCGCGGATGGCAAAGCTGGGGCGGCGTGCATCGGTTCCGTCGAACCGCGCGGTGACCTTGTCGGAGAGCGCGGCGATTTCGGTGACAAGCGACTTCAGATCGGCGGACTTGGCATCTTCACCCAGGCTGGCGACCAATTCGATCGGCCGGCGCAGGTTGGCCAGGTAAGCCTTGAGCTGGGCAGTGGTGGCAGCATCGAGAATGGGCATGGCAGTTCACTCTTGAGCGGACGCGCGGGATCGGCGCGCACAGCGCGGGACAAAAACGACTGGGATCGCAATGGGTTCGAGCCGAAGCTCGTGTTTCAATGTCAGCATTTGCATGCCGACCATATCGGCCGAAGTACCGGACGGCCACCCGAGTGGGATCGGCAGCCGCCCGGCAAAGATCCGGGGCGCTTTCGGCGTGGGATCAGGCGCCCCGGTCAAAAAGCGGGCATTCGATCAAGGAGCGGCCCGAAGACAGGAACCGCCCTGTCGAATGCCCCAATCAATCAGATCTTGCCGACGAGGTCGATCGACGGAGCAAGGGTCGCTTCGCCTTCTTCCCACTTGGCCGGGCAGACCTGACCGGGGTTGTTGCGCCAGTACTGCGCAGCCTTGATCTTGCGGACGAGTTCTTCCGCGTTGCGGCCCACGCCTTCGGGGGTAATTTCGACCAGCTGGATCACGCCGTCGGGATCGACCACGAACGTGCCGCGATCGGCAAGGCCGACGCCTTCACGCAGGATGCCGAAGTTGTTCGACAGGTCGTGGTTCTGGTCGCCGACCATGTAGTAGTTGATCTTGGCAATGGCCGCCGAGCTGTCGTGCCATGCCTTGTGGCTGAAATGGGTGTCGGTCGAAACGCTGAACACTTCGACGCCGAGGCCCTTGAGCTCTTCGTACTTGTCGGCAAGGTCTTCGAGTTCGGTCGGGCAGACGAACGTGAAGTCGGCCGGATAGAAGAAGAAGACGGCCCACTTGCCCGCGATATCGGCGTCGGTCAGGTCGACGAACTTGCCCTGATAGAAAGCGGTGTTCGCAAACGGCTTGAGCTTGGTACCAACGATGGACATGGTCTTGAGTATCCCTCTCTTGCGGTTGGGTGTTGCGGTTGCCAGAACCTGTGAGCCGGGAGTTATGCGCTGCGGCTGCCATTTTCCAATGATTGATTCCGCCCAGATTGATTGAGCTTTTCGATCAATCTGCAAAAATTCCCGGACTTCCTGAGGTTTTGCAGGATTGCGCCGCAAAGGTTGCGTGTTTGCGACAGCGCCATTCCCCCGTTTTGCGGGCAAAAAGGGCAAGGAAGGCCGCAGCATGGCGGGAGCGAGGTGCAAATTACATTTCATGCAATGCACTTTTCAAACTTTGCACTTGCCTCCCGTCAGGCTATTACCGATTTCTGAAAACGAAACGGTTTCGTTCCATTAAGGCATTTTGACGACATGCCGGACTCGGAACCGTCGCAAACGCACCAGCAGGATTCCCGATGACCGACACGCCGGACCAGTCCCACACGCCCGCCGAGCAGAAAACTGCCCGTCGTCGCCTGCTTGCCCGCGCGGGGATCGTCGCGCTGGTCATAGGCGGAGGCCTGGGCATCTATGCCTATGTCGGCTACCTCAATCACGGCCAGTACGTGCAGTCGACCGATGACGCCTATGTGAAAGCCGACGGCATCACGATCAGTTCCAAGCTGTCAGGCTATGTCACGGCACTCAAGGTCGCGGACAACCAGGCGGTCAAGGCCGGGGACCTGCTGGTTCAGGTCGACCCCACCGATTATCGCATCCGCCTTGCCCAGACCAACGCGCAGGAAGACGTGGCCCGCGCCGGACAGGCAACGTCCGAAGCGGCCGTGACCGAAGCCGAAGCCGGTGTCGAGCAGGCTTCGGCCGCTCTTGCCACGGCCCAGCGCGACCTTGCCTTCTATAGCGGCGAAGTGGCGCGCTATCGCCCGCTCGTCGCCTCGGGATCGGAACCCAAACAGACGCTCGACCAGTACATTTCCAACCGGGACAAGGCCGCAGCCCAGGTCGCGGCGCAGAAAGCCGCCGTCGACGCCGCGAAGGGCAAGCTCGCCTCCGCGCAAGCCCAGTTGGGTCAGGCCGCCTCGCAGATCGAGGCCGCCGCCGCGCAAAAGGATTCGGCCAAGACTGACCTCGGCTTCACCCGCATCCTCGCCCCCATCGGCGGCACCGTTGCATCCTCATCGGTCCGGCTTGGCCAGTTCGTCCAGCCCGGACAGCGGCTGATGACGCTGGTCCCGGTTCAGGCGATCTATGTCGAGGCCAATTACAAGGAAACCCAGATCGGCCTGATGCGTCCGGGCCAGCCTGTCACGATGGAAGTCGATGCCCTGCCCGGCGTCGAGTTCCACGGCACCGTCGCCAGCATCACGCCGGGAACGGGCGCCAACTTCTCGTTGGTGCCGCCCCAGAATGCCACCGGCAACTTCACCAAGATCGTGCAACGAGTGCCGGTGCGCATCCACATCGACGCGGGACCGGAAGCACGCCGCGTGCTGGTCCCCGGCCTGTCGATCAAGGTCGATGTCGATACGTCGTCGGCCAAGGGTGCGATCCGCCAGATCCGCACCGAACAGAAGCAGGACCGGTAAATGAGCGCCGGGAAAGGCGCGGCTGCCGCCCCTCCTCCGCCGCATAACCCCGACAAGGCGGATCTGACCGCGTGGCTGGCCGTGATCGCCGGGGCCATCGGCGCCCTCATGGCGACGCTCGACATCTCGATCGTCAATTCCGCACTTCCGACCATTCAGGGGGAAATCGGCGCATCCTCGACCGAGGGAACGTGGATCGCGACGTCCTATCTGGTCGCGGAAATCATCATCATTCCCCTGACCGGCTGGCTTGAGCGAGTGTTCGGCCTGCGCCGTTTCCTGCTGGTCATGGCCTGCCTGTTCACCCTGTTCTCGATTGCCTGCGGCCTGGCCTCGACGTTGCCCGAGATGATCGCCGGGCGCGTCGGACAAGGCTTTACCGGCGGGGCGATGATCCCGACCGGCATGACCATCATCGCCACCCGCCTGCCTCGTCCGCAACAACCGGTCGGCACCGCGCTGTTCGGATCGACACTGATCATGGGGCCGGTGCTGGGACCGCTGCTGGGTGGTTGGCTGACCGAGAACTACAGCTGGCATTACGCCTTCTTCATCAACATTCCGGTCTGCATCGTGCTGATGATCTTCCTGATCGTCGGCCTCAAGCACCAGAAAATGCAGCTGGAAGAACTGCTCCACGCCGATTGGCTGGGCATTCTGGGCATGGCGGCAGGGCTTGGCGGCCTCACCATCGTGCTGGAGGAAGGCAATCGCGAGCAGTGGTTCGAATCCACGCTGATCTGGCGTCTGAGCGCGGTAACCGCCGCAGGCTTCATCATGATCGGCCTGGGACAGGTCTTTGCCAAACGGCCGGTCGTCCGGCTTGCCCTGCTGCGCAACCGGGCCTTTGCCGCCGTCTTCGTGCTCGGCCTGGTGGTCGGCTCGGTGCTTTACGGCACGTCCTATGTCATTCCGCAGTTTCTGGCGGCAATCGCAGGATACAATGCACAGCAATCGGGTGGGATCGTGTTCCTGTCGGGCATTCCGGCCGCGATGATGATGCCGCTGTTTCCCATTCTGGTCGCAAAATTCGACTTGCGTGCGGTCGTCGCGACCGGCCTTCTGCTGATGGCGGCCTCGTGCTGGTTCGACACGACACTGACCGCGCAATCGGACGGATCGGAATTCGTGATCTCGCAATTGCTGCGCGGACTGGGTCAGGCGCTGTCGATGCTGTTCCTCAACCAGGCCGCGATCGCCAGCGTGAAACCCAACGAAGCAGGTGACGCCTCGGGCCTGTTCAATGCCGCACGCAACCTCGGCGGTTCGATCGCGCTCGCTCTCCTTGCCACCTTGCAGGAACGCCGCGTCGAATTTCACCACTGGACGATCTACAGCGCGATGCCTGCCAACGATGTCGGCATTCAGGATTGGGTCGCCAGCGAGACCGCGAAGTTCGGAACCGGGTTCGAAGCTGTCGACGGCGCAATCCGCTCGATCGATTCGACCGTTCTGCGCGAGGCCATGGTGATGAGTTTCAGCGATGAATTCACCGCCCTCGCCGTTGCGATCGTGATTGTCGTTCCGCTTGTCCTGCTCCTGCGCCCACTTCCCAAGGGCCCTCAGAAGATGGCGATGCACTGATGTCCGCTTCCCTTACCCCGCGCTTTCGGAGCGGCCTTTCCCTCGCTGCTCTCGCTCTCCTTCTCGCCGGATGTACAGTCGGGCCGGATTACCATGGCGTGCCCGCCGTCGCGCCCAATGCGGCGCAACGCACCACGTTCCTGCGCGCACCTGACGCAACCGCCGCCACCGCGCCTTCGGCCCAATGGTGGGAAGCCCTCGGCGACCCCATACTCGACGATCTGGTGGCCAAGGCGTTGAGCGGATCGCCCACGCTGGCCGCAGCCCAGGCGCGGATCACGCAGGCCCGCGCCAATCTTGCCGCGACCAATGCCGCCTTCACGCCCAAGGCCAATGTCGGCGCATCGGCAGCCGAAGTCGCCCTGCCGGGCGCCTTCACCAACGACAAATCGCGGCTGTCGAAGCAGATCTACGCCGAGAATTTCGACGCATCGTGGGAACTCGACTTGTTCGGTGCCAATCGCCGTCGGTCCGAAGCCGCACGCGACCGCATGGACGCCGCCCAAGCCTCTGCAGCCGACGCGGCGGTCTCGCTCTCCGCCGAAGTCGTGCGGACTTATGCCGAGCTGCGCGTGGCGCAGGCGCATGCCACCCTGCTGGACAAACAGGTCGATCTCGACCGCCGCCTGCTCGATCATGCGACGCAGCGGTTCAAGCTGGGCACGGTCGGATCCCAGGATGTCGACGAAGCAAAGAGCGCGCTCGCCCAGAGCGAAAGCGACACGAGCGACACCGGTGCCCAAATCACGGTTCTGGCCGACCAATTGGCCGTGCTGATCGGGCGCGAACCGGGAGCTCTCGACGACCTTGTCGCCCATCCTGCCCCGCCACTCCATGTCCCGAGCACGGTCGCCATCGGCGATCCCGCGCGCCTGCTGCGCAGCCGCCCCGACATTCGCGTGGCCGAACGGCAGGTTGCTGCCGCCAATGCCGATGTTGGCGCCCACATCGCCGACCGTTTTCCCAAGGTCACGTTCACCGGCATTCTCGGCCTTGGCGGAACCAGCGTGGGCGACGCGTTCAACCCCGGCAGCCTCGTCGCGCTGGCGATGCCCCAGATCAAGTGGAACATCCTCGACGGCGGCCGCACGGTCGCGCTCAAGCGCAATGCCCGCGGCGCCCTTGTCGAGGCCGAGGCGAAATATCGCGGCACCGTCCTCGACGCGCTCGAGGACGCGGAAGCCTCGCTCACCCGCTTTGGCAGTCAGCGCATCGCGCTGGCGAAGGCCGCCGAGTCGCGCGAGGCTGCCGAACACCTTGCCGGGCTCCAGGTCCAGCGCGCCCAGGGCGGAACGCTTTCGCGTGCCGATGCCCTCAAGGCCGAGCGACAGGCCCTGCGTGCAAAAATGGCTGAAATTTCCGCAGGCGGCACTTTGACCAGCGATTTCGTCGCCGTCGAAAAGGCCCTGGGCCTTGGCTGGGAGGCGCAGAAATGAGCCGTTTTCGTTCCGTTTATAGCCTCTTGACCACGCCGAAATTTCAGGCACTTTTCTATTCCTATAAGCCATTAAGGCATAAGGATGGGAAGGATGAACTGGGTCTCGAACCTGGGCCGGCGTTTCTTGCAGGCCTATTCGGAGGGGCTTGCCATGAGCTGCCCCATGAGCTTCACGCCGGACGACATGCCGGCTGCCATCGACTTGCCGCAGGATAATATCCGTGCATCCCTGCGATCGGAATTCCGGCAAACCGGACTCGGCGAACTCGGCAGCACGCTTCGGCATTGAACCGACCGTAAGCAAAGCCCCGCACCATCCCGACGAACTCTCGGCCGACCACAATCCCGCCGACGAGAGCACGGACGACCCCCATGTCGCATCTGGCGTGCGACGGGGCCGTCCGTCAGTCGCGGAAGCCGAAGCCCTTTCAGGCAAGATCCTCGACGCCAGTTGGGAAGTATTGCTAACCGCAGGCTTTGAAAACTTCACGTTCGACCGCGTTGCCCGTCATGCCCATATCGGGAAAGCGACAATCTATTCGCGCTTTGCAGGCAAGGCCGAGCTGATGGAAGCGCTCTTGCGCCACCGGATCGGTCGCAAAGCGAACATGATCGAACAACCCGGTAGCGAATATACGATCGAGGAGGCCTTTTGCATCAAGGCCGCCAACACCATCAAGATGCTGTTCTCGCCCGACGGCGTCCTGCTCGAACGCCTGATCGACTGGCTCGACCAGGAAGCGGGCGACCATCACCCCAACATGCGCGGCATGGCCTATCGCAACGCGATCGAGACGATCACCCGTTCACTCGAAACCGGTCTGCGCGGCAGTGGCATCATCGTTGCGGACGTCGCCCAGACCGCCCGTTTCTGGCTCGAAGGCCTGATCGGTCATGCCCGTCTTGCCGGGACAGAGGGTGCGTCGTCTCCATCCGAGATCGAACGCTGGGCGCAGGCCTATTCACGCTTCTTTTTCGCCGGGCTCCGCGCGACGTCCGTGCCGGGCTGAAGGCGGTTCGTCGATCGCGGATTGGGAGTGTCATGCGTCCGGCCTAACACGGGGCAACGCATCCGCTTATCAGGAGGAAGCCACTTCATGGCACCCAACAGTCCGTGGCAGAATGCCCGCAATCCCATGCTGGCCGACGACGTCGATTTCGCGATCAAGGGCCACGACCTGCAATTCGTCGAGATCGAGCTCGATCCCGGCGAAAGCGCTGTGGGTGAAGCCGGAGCGATGGTGTGGAAAGACGCCTCCGTCGAAATGACGACCGTCTTCGGCGACGGGTCCGAAGCGGCCGACAATGGTTTTATGGGTAAGCTGCTGGGTGCGGGGAAACGCCTGCTGACCGGAGCGACGCTGTTCACCACGGTCTTTACCCATCGCGGCACCGGCAAAGCACGCGTCGCGTTCGGCGCGCCCATTCCCGGCACTGTCCTTCCCCTTCGTCTTGCCGACCTGGGCGGAACGCTGATCTGTCAGAAGGACAGCTTCCTCTGCGCGGCGCGAGGCGTTTCCATTGGCATCGCGTTTCAGAAACGGATCATGACCGGCCTGTTCGGCGGTGACGGCTTCGTTATGCAGCGGCTGGACGGCGACGGCTGGGTCTTCGTTCAGATGGGCGGCACCCTGATCGAGCGCGAACTGGCGCCAGGCGAACAGATCCACGTCGACACCGGCTGCCTTGCCGCCTTCACGCCCTCGGTCGATTTCGACGTGCAGGCCGCAGGCGGGGTCAAGACCATGCTGTTTGGTGGCGAAGGCGTGTTTCTGGCTCGTCTGACCGGCCCCGGCAAAGTCTGGATCCAGTCGCTGCCCTTCTCGCGCCTTGCCGGACGGATGCTTGCCGCCGCCGTTCCGGGAGGCGGTGACCGACGCGGCGAAGGCGGAGCCTTTGGCGCCTTCACCGATTTCATCGAACGCAGTTGAACGGTTGGCGCGGGAGCGATCGTGCTCCCGCGCCTTCACGCCATCAGAACGAAGCGCGCACCGTCGCGCCGTAAGTCCGCGGATCGCCGAGCTGTCCGACGATCAGGCCGGTATTGCCCGACGCTACCGACAGCTGTTCGAAATAATTGGTGCCAAAGGCATTACGCACCCAGCCATAGATGTCGAAGCCATGATCGGTGCGGAAACCGATACGGAAATTGGTCAGCGTATAGCCGTCAACCCAGGTATAGGCCGAAGGCGACGGGTTCGACGAGAATGCCGAACGATAGCTGCCGTCGACACCGGCATAGACTTCGCCGCTCTTGCCGAAAACGCTCGCCGGAAGATTACCTTCGGCGCCATAGGACAAGGTCAGCTTCGACACGCCCGGCAAGCGCTGTCCGGAAATGTCGCACGAAGTCGGGCTGACGCCGCCTGCGGTTCCCGCCGGAGAAGCCGTCGCCCCGCTGCTGCCGCCCGAAAGTTCAGGCGGGCACGGCGCATTGGTGAACCGGACATATTTGGCATCGTTGTAGGCGCCGTTGAAATAGGCGTTGATGCGCGAGGACGGACGCACCGACAGGTCCCATTCGAAGCCTTGCACCCGCACCAGACCGGCATTGGCGACATAGCCGCGCAGCGCGCTTTGCTGCCCGTTGTTGACGCTCGCCTGATAGTTGTGAATTTCGGTGCGATAAGCGTCGAGGTTGAAGGTCACTCGACGGCCGAGGAACTGCGTCTTCACCCCGGCTTCGAAATGATCGACCGCTTCGGGCAGGACCGTCGCGTATTGCAGGAGCGGCGCCCCGCTAGAATCAGCGGGCACCCCGTTGAGATTGACCCCGCCCGACTTGAACGTGTGCGCATAAGATCCATAAGTGTGGATGTCGCGCGTCACGGCATAGCTCGCCGTCACGTCGTACGAGAAATTCCAGGCGCTGTAGCGCGCATCGAACTGCTCGGGCGCCAGCTGCGACAGCTGATCGAGTTCAGCCGCGGTGTTGTTCGCGGAAAACTGAACCGAATTACCCGCCGCATTGGTCACGGTCGAATTGTAATGGCCGCTCTTCCAGTCATAGTTCAGACGCAGGCCGGGCTGGATCGACAGCTTGTCGGTGACTTTCCAGGTCAGCTGACCGTAAAGCGCCGCACTGGCGTTATCGAGCGCGATGTTGTTGGTCGAAGTCAGCCCGTCGAGGCAATTGGTGTTGTAGCAGGCACTGGCCGAAGTCGTTGGCTTGAGCAACCACTTGCTGGCCGCCGAACCCTGTACCTGCAAGCCCTGCGTACGCACCTGCTGGTAAAAGCCAAAAGCGCCGACGGTGAAATCGATCCGCTTGCCTTCATGGGCCAGGCGTACTTCCTCGCTGTACTGATGCTGCTGCGACGGGTTCTGCGACACCGTGGTGATCGGCAAGCCGAGGTAATCGCGATCGCTCGACGGATCCCAGTGCCAGAAACGCCACCCGGTGATCGACGTCACCTTGCCGAGGCCGGTGTCGATTTCGGCCTTGAGCGAAAGACCGCCGCTTTCGTTGAGCGCGCGAAGCGGGGTATCGAGATCGGCGATCCGGTCGAACGGATTGGTGCTGGGCACCGTATAGCCGAGCGTCGAGGCGAGCTGTGCATACTGACGGTTTGCCGCCCTTTGCGTCGTTCCGACACGGGCATAGACAAGGCCGCAGCATTCCGGGTTCTGACGGCTCCAGTCGCCCGACAGCGTGAATTTCACACTGTCGCTCGGCTTCCACAGCACTTGCGCGCGGCCGCCGATGTTGTTCTGGCCATTGATCGAATGGCCGGTTGCCTGATTGTAGACGGTGCCGTTGCGATTGGTCGACGACAGCGCGAAACGGACGGCGACCTTGTCGCTCAGCGGGCCGGAGACCGCGCCCTTGAACTGGTTGAACCCGTAATTGCCGACGCTGGCTTCGGCACGGGCGGAAAAGTCGAACGTGGGCGCGCGGGTCGTGATGTCCACCGCGCCCGCCGTCGTGTTCTTGCCATAGAGCGTACCCTGCGGCCCGCGCAGCACTTCCACCCGATCGACGTCGAGGAAGTCAAACGTCGCCGATGCAACGCGCGCATAATAGACGTCGTCGACATAGATGCCGACGCCTTGCTCGATACCGTCATTGGTCAGGCCCAGCGGCGATCCGAGTCCGCGAATGTTGAGCGAGGTGTTGCGCGGGTTCTGCGAATAGAATTGCAGCGTCGGCGTCAGCTGCTGGATGCGGCCGATGTTGAAACTGCCCGTGCGGTCGATGTGTTCGCCGCTCAGAACCGACAGCGAGATCGGCACCGCCTGCGAGGTTTCCGCGCGATGGCGGGCCGTAACGAGGATGATGCCGCCGTCCCCTTCGTCAGCGGCCGCAGAGGTCGTGGCGGCCGTCGCAGCCTGAGGCGCCGCATCCGCCGACGCGGCCATCGCGGGCGCGGCGGCGACCAGCGCGAGCGGTGCGACACCGATGAGAAGCAGCTTGGAATTGGGCATCAGACATTCCTCTTGAGCCGCACGGCAACGATCCGCAGCGACATAGCTATGACGAACGATTTTCAGGAAACGGCCCGATCCTCTGGCGAAACCCTTCGGAATTACGGCTTTTCCCCGCCGTTTTCCCGACCCGATCCCGCCGCGAGACCCTCCCTGTCCCCCGAAACGCACAGCCATTCTTATACTCTACTTTTAAAGTAGAAATAGAAGGAGTTCTTTGCGCGGACAAAGCGTCGCTTTCGCGCCCGGAGCAACCATCTGTTGAGGAGCCATTTATCGGTCTTGCCAGCACGCCCTGCCGGTGTGCAAAAGTCGCACAGGATGTAATTCGGGAGTCATCAAGGCTGACCATGGCCGCAAGAAAATCGACACAGCCGCGAAAGGTCGCCACGATGCACACCGAGGACACGGACGCCCATATCCCCATGCAAGTTGGGGAAAGCCCCGAACCTCCGGTCGCTGCTCCTCCGCGTCCGCTGCCCGCCGATCGGTTCTTCAATCGCGAACTCAGCTGGCTCAGCTTCAACCGGCGCGTGCTGGCCGAAGCGCAGAATCCGAATTACCCCTTGCTCGAAAGGCTTCGCTTCCTCTCGATCTCGGGCAACAACCTCGACGAATTCATGATGGTCCGCGTCGCGGGCCTTGCCGCGCAAGTACGGCGGCAGATTGATGAGGTCTCGACCGACGGCCTGACGCCCAGCCAGCAATTGCAGGGCATTCACGGCGCCATCAGCGATCTGGTCAAGGCGCAATACGACATCTTCACCGAGCTGTGCACCCTGCTCGAAGCCGAGGGTATCCGCCTCATTCAAGGGCGCAAGCTCGACCGCAGCGAAGGCGAATTCCTCGCTGATTATTTCGAGCGCCACGTCCTGCCCGCGCTGACGCCGCAGGCAATCGACCCTGCGCACCCCTTCCCCTTCATCGCCAATCAGGGCAGCGGGATCCTGTTCTCGCTGGTCCGCATTGCCGATGGGGCCGAAGTCAATGAAATGGTGCTGGTCCCGCCCGCCCTTCCCCGCTTCGTCCGTCTGCCCGGACAACCCGCGACCTGGATCGGGATCGAGGAACTGATCCGACGCAAGGCTTCTCGCCTGTTCCCGGGCTTCCGCATTCAGGGCCACGGCATTTTCCGCGTCCTGCGCGACAGCGACATCGAGATCGAGGAAGATGCCGAGGATCTCGTCCGCTATTTCCGCACTGCGATCCAGCGGCGCCGACGCGGCCGGGTAATTCTGCTCACACTCGAAGACCAGTTCGATCCCGAAGCCGAGCAGATGCTCCGGCAAAAGCTGCGGCTCGACTATGCCATCGTGATCAAGTCACCCGGCCCCCTGTCGATGAGCGGGCTTTCAGCTCTCGTCGACGAAGAGCGTCCCGATCTCAAGTTCGAGCCTTATAGCTCGCGTTATCCCGAGCGCGTTCTCGAACACAATGGCGACTGTTTCGCGGCGATCCGCGAAAAGGACATCGTGATCCAGCATCCGTTCGAAAGCTTCGACGTGGTGATCGACTTCCTGCATCAGGCAGCGTCCGATCCCGATGTCGTCGCGATCAAGCAGACTCTCTATCGCGCGGGCAAGCAATCGGCGGTCATCGCCGCGCTGATCGCCGCCGCCGAAGCGGGCAAGTCGGTGACGGCAGTCGTCGAGCTCAAGGCCCGTTTCGACGAAGAGCAGAACCTCCATTGGGCAAGCCAGCTCGAACGCGCCGGGGTTCAGGTGATCTACGGCTTCGTCGACTGGAAAACCCATGCCAAGGTGTCGATGGTCGTGCGCCGCGAAGGGGACGAATACCGGACTTACTGCCACTTCGGCACCGGCAATTATCACCCGATCACTGCCCGCATCTATACCGACCTGTCGTTTTTCACCGCCGACCCGCGCTTTGGTCGCGATGCCGGACTGCTGTTCAATTTCATCACCGGTTATATCGAACCCAAGGGCATGGAGATGCTGGCGATTTCGCCCGGTGGCGTGCGTGCCCGGCTCTATGAATGCATCGATCGCGAAATCGCCTATGCACAGGCAGGCAAACCCGCGACGATCTGGGCCAAGCTCAACGCCTTGACCGACAGCCGCCTGATCGACCGGCTTTACGCCGCCAGCCAGGCAGGTGTTTCGATCAGCCTGGTCGTGCGCGGCATCTGCTGCCTGAAACCGGGCGTTCCGGGGCTGTCCGAGACGATCTCGGTCAAGTCGGTCATCGGCCGCTTCCTCGAACACAGCCGCATCTGGGCCTTCGGCAACGGCTCGGCCCTGCCCAACAAGCGGGCGCGGGTGTTCATTTCCTCTGCCGACGGGATGACCCGCAATCTCGACCGCCGGGTCGAAGTCCTTGTTCCCCTTCGCAACGGCACCGTCCACGATCAGGTGCTCGATCAGGTCATGCTCGCCAATCTTCTTGACACCGAACAAAGCTGGCAGCTTGACGCTCATGGTAACTACCGCCGAACCGATCCGGGACCGCAACCGTTCAATGTGCATCGTTATTTCATGACCAATCCATCGCTTTCCGGCCGTGGCGCCGCGCTCACCAAGGGACGCAAAGTGCCCAAGCTCGCCTTGCGCCGTGGCGGCGCGACAACCGCCTGAGCACGTCATGAGCCACCCCGAGCGCCGTCCCCGCCGCGTTTCTCCCCGCGCGATCGTGGACATCGGATCGAATACCGTGCGGCTTGTCATTTATGGCGGGCCGCTGCGGGCTCCCGAAGTGCTGCACAATGAAAAAGTGACCGCTCGCCTTGGCAAGGGCGTGGCGGAAACCGGGCTCCTGTCTGAACGCGCCTCGGCTGCCGCGCTTGCGGCGCTCGCCCGCTATCGCACGCTGTTGACACTCAAGGGCGTGGAACGGATCGACGTCGTTGCCACCGCTGCGGCACGTGACGCGGCCAATGGTGGCGAATTCCTCGAAAAGGTCGCAGCCCTCGGCTTTGCGCCACGCCTGCTGTCGGGCGAAGAGGAAGCGGTCACGAGCGCCCACGGCGTCCTCGGCGCCTTTCCGGGTGCGAAAGGGATTGTCGGTGACCTCGGCGGCGGCAGTCTCGAACTGGTGGATATCGACGGCGATTCCTGCCGCCACGGCGTCTCGATGCCCTTGGGCACATTGCGGCTCAGTGCCTTGCGCGCAGGGGGCGACCGCATCTTTGCCCAGACTGTCGAAAAGGCCCTGAAAAAGGCGGACTGGGCAGCGGAACCGGGCGCCACGCTCTATCTCGTCGGCGGCTCGCTGCGGGCCTTTGCCCGCTATGCGATGGCCCAGATGAAATGGCCGATCGACGACCCCCACGGCTTCGCGCTCGATGCGCCCGAGGCGATCAAGTTTGCCAAGGCACTCGCCCGACGCAAGGTCGACACGCTTTCACCGCTCCCTGGCCTTTCCACTGCCCGCATGAACAGCCTTCCCGACACGGCGGCACTGCTGGCGGTGCTGATCGAATGCCTCGAACCGGGGAAACTCGTCTTCTCCGCCTGGGGGCTGCGCGAAGGCGTCCTTTACGAAGACATGCCTGCCGCCGTGCGCGGACAGGACCCGCTGGTCGCGGGCATGTCCGCCTTCGTCGAAGAACTGGGCGTCCATTCCAACATCGGCGTAATGGTCGCGGGCTGGACCGTTGCGGCCCGCCTTGCCGAAGGAAGCGAGCGGCGCGAACGCCTTCGCCTCGCGGCCACCATGTTGTGCCTTGCCGCTGCCACGGTCGAGCCCAACTTGCGCAGCGAGATCGCCCGCAACTGGGCCTTGCGCAAACGCTGGGTCGGGGCCGGAACCCGCGAACGCATCATGCTGGCGGTCGCCATGATCGCCCATACCGGCAAGCTCGAGATTCCCGCGCGCCTGACTTCGTTGATTTCGGCAAGCACCCTGCGCGAAGCTCAGGCCTGGGGCCTTGCCACCCGGCTATGCCGCCGTTTCACCGGCTGTACCGCGCCTGCCCTTTCCGGCAGCCATCTTGCGGTCGAGGAAGACCGCCTGGTCCTCACCGTACAGCCCCCGATCCGGCCCCTCATCAACGATGGCGCCGAACGCGATCTCAAGGCACTCGCCAATCATCTCGGCCTCAAAGCGGAAATCCGCTGACGCGTCACCCTGCCCGGGCTTCGCGTGCAGCCTCTTCCTCTGCCGCAGCCAACACGCGCAGGACATTGCCCGACCAGATCTTGGCAATGTCCTCGCGCGTGTAGCCCGCCTTGAGCAAGGCTGCGGTGATCCGGGGCAGATACGTCACGTCTTCGAAACCGGTCGCGCCGCCGCCACCATCCCAGTCGGCGCCGATGCCGACATGGTCGACACCCGCGACCTTGATCGCGTGAAGCAGGTTGGCCATCACGTCGTCGAACGTCGCGCGCCCGGTTTCGGGATAGCGCCGGTCAATCTCGCGCCGGTCGGCAAGGTACGCCGCGCGTTCGGCCGGGGAGAGATTGCGGCTCTCAGGGTACTTTTCCTCCAGCGCCTTCATCGCCGCCTCGCGCGCGGGATTGGGCGCCGACGCTTTCACATAGACCGAGTTGATCTGGATGACGCCGCCTTTCGCTGCCAGCACGCGCAAGTGAGCATCGTCGATATTGCGTGGATGATCGAACACGGCCCGGCATCCTGAATGAGACAGGATGATCGGTGCCTTTGACAAGGTGAGCGCGTCTTCCAACGCCTTGTCCGAACTGTGCGACAGGTCCGCAACCACGCCCAGTCGGTTCATTTCGGCCAACAGGCCCTTGCCCGCCGGACTCAGTCCGCCCCACTTTTCCTTGTCCGTCGCGCTGTCGGCGAACTGGTTGTTCCGAAAATGGGCAAAGCCCGACATCCGCACGCCCAGACGGTAATAGGTCCGCAACAGGGTAATGTCGTCGCCCAGCGGCCAAGCATTCTCGATGGACAGATAGACCACCCGGCGTCCGCTCGCGGCAATCCGCGCGGCATCGGCCGCCTTGTCGGCAAGGGCGAAAGAGGCAGGATGTGCGGCCACCATTTCACGGATGGCAACCGCACGCATGAACGCGGAATCACGCGCTGCCCGCGTCGTCTCCGGATCGAGCGCCCCTTGCGGCGTGTAGACGGCCCAGAACCCGCCACCCAGATTGCCCTGCTTCATCCGGGGCAGGTCGACTTGCGTATAATCGGTGCGGGGATCGTGGCGAACCATGATCGACCAGCCCGGAATGACAAGCGAGGCCGGTGTATCGAGATGGGTGTCGAGCGTCAGCAGCGAACGATGAACGGCCAGCGCCGCCGCATTGACGCCGGTTCCCCCCGACGCCGAACTCGGCTTTGCATCGGCAGGGACCGTCGTCAGCGCACCGGCGGCAAGAACAAGACCGAGCCCGCAAAACGAACCCATGGCAAGACGACCGGGACGAAGCATGGAACCTCCAGAAACATGGCAAGAGACGGCAGCACCATCATCCTGCCTTGCCTCAAGAAAAACGAGTTCTGCCCGAGACGCCAACTCTTTCTTCATCTTGGAGAAAACTTCATGATAGGAAGAGGGCTGCTTCTCCACTTTCGACCCCCTGCGAGGTGTGCGATGGGCAATACCGACGATGACCCTTCCCCCTTCGCGCAACGGCGGCGGGCCGAGCGTTCCCGCATCGAAGCCAAAGTGCAATATCGGCGATCGACCGTGCGCATGGTCGGCGCGACGCTCGACCTCTCGTGCGATGGCGCGCGGCTCTCCACCCCGGAACGCCTGCGTGTCGGCGAAACCTTGTGGATTACCCTACCGGGATTACCCCCGCGGCAGGCAAGCGTCGTGTGGGTCGACAATTTCGAGGCGGGCTGCCGGTTCGAACAACCGTTGCACCCGGCCATCCTCGACACGATCCTTGCGGGGGGAAGCGGATAACCGCGCCTTCCCCTTGGCCGCATGCTTGTCTAGGAGACATCCATGCTTCGCCTGACCGAACTCAAGCTCCCGCTCGACCACTCCGCCGACGACCTCGAAGCCGCGATCTGCGACCGGCTCGGAATCGAGCGCCCCGGCCTTGTCCGCTACAGCATTGCCAAGCGCGGTAACGACGCCCGCCGCAAAAGCGCGATCCAGCTCGTCTACGCCATCGATGTGACGCTTTCCGACGAAGAGGCGGTTGCCGCCCGTCATGTCGGGGACAAGGATGTGCGGCCAACGCCCGACACCGCCTACCGTTTTCCGGTCATGGCTCCCGCAGGCTGGGACGGACCGCGTCCGGTCGTGATCGGCGCCGGGCCTTGCGGATTGCTGGCAGGCCTGATCCTTGCGCAGATGGGGCTGCGTCCGATCATCGTCGAGCGTGGCAAAGCCGTGCGCGAGCGGACCAAGGACACCTGGGGCCTGTGGCGCCGCTCGGTGCTCGATCCGGAATCAAACGTGCAGTTCGGCGAAGGCGGCGCAGGCACCTTTTCAGACGGCAAGCTCTACAGCCGGATCAAGGACCCGCGCCACCTCGGTCGCAAGGTTCTGGTCGAATTCGTGAAGGCGGGGGCGCCCGACGACATCCTTTACGAAGCGCATCCCCATATCGGGACGTTCCGCCTCGTGACCATGGTCATGAGCATGCGCGAAACCATCGAGCAACTGGGCGGCGAATACCGTTTCCAGACGCGCGTCGAGGATTTCGAAGTCGAAGAGGACGCAAGCGGTCAACGCCAGCTGGTCGGCCTCCACTTGTCCGACGGCAGCTTCCTGCCCGCGCGACATGTCGTGATGGCGGTTGGTCACTCTGCACGCGACACCTTCGGCGTCCTCCATGCTCGCGGCGTCCACGTCGAGGCCAAACCCTTTGCCATCGGCGTGCGCATCGAACATCCGCAAAGCTGGATCGACCGGGCGCGCTACGGCACATTTGCGGGGAACAAGATCCTCGGCGCGGCGGCCTATTCGGCGACCCATCAATGTTCGACCAGGCGCACGGTCTACAGCTTCTGCATGTGTCCGGGCGGACGCGTGGTTGCCGCGACCAGTGAAAAGGATCGCGTCGTCACCAACGGCATGAGCCAGTATTCCCGCGCGGAATTCAATGCGAACTCGGGCCTTGTCGTCGATATCGATCCCTCGCGCGATTATCCCGGCGGCCCCCTTGCGGGCATCGAGTTCCAGCGAAAATGGGAAAGCCTCGCCTTTGTCGCGGGCGGCGGCAGCTATCGCGCGCCGGGACAGAAAGTCGGCGACCTCCTTGCCGGGCGTGCATCCTCGGGAGATTTCGGCACGGTCGTGCCTTCGTACAAGCCGGGCGTCCACCTGACCGATCTGGCCCAGTGCCTTCCCGACTACGTCCTCGCCTCGATCCGCGAAGCGCTTCCGGTCTTTGGCCGTCAGATTCCGGGATACGATCACCCCGACGTCATCATGACCGGCGTTGAAACCCGGACTTCGTCACCGGTGCGGATTCGCCGTGGGCCCGATTTCCAGAGCATCAACACGCGCGGTCTTTATCCTGCAGGCGAAGGGGCCGGATATGCCGGAGGGATTCTTTCGGCTGCGGTCGATGGAATCAAGGTTGCCGAAGCACTGGCTCTCGATCTCCTTGCCCCGGCAGAAGCGAACAAGGTCTCATAGGATAAGAGCGCCTTATGCCCCTTTGAACAGGCGGACGACCATTTCACCGATAATTATACAGAACTTTCATAGGATTGCATCCAAGATTCCGCGAACATCGGCCATATAGTTGCAAATCATGCAACCGGAATTTCCCGCTTCTCACTTGCACCGGGACCGCTGATCAACCATTTGGAGCAGGCCTTTCAGGCATCCTCTCCCAAAACTTCCAAGGCCGGCCGGGCAACTGGCTGGCCATTTTTTTGGTCCTGTGGCGACGGTCTTGCCGTCAAGCGCCCGAACTGCGCCGTGCCCCGGCCATCAGCATCTCGCGCAAGTGTTCGACCGGAGGCAGATCGGTCGTGTCGAGATCTGCAATCGCATCGATGGCATCCTCGCCATAACAATGCGCCAGGGCGATCAGTTCCGGCCGGATCTGCGGCAGATGACCGGTTGCGTCCCGGGGCCCAGCGAAGACGCGCACTACCGGCAATCCGGGGTCGTGCAGATCCTCGTCCACGACCATGGCGAGCCGCCCGGAGCGAAGGCGCACGAACGATCCGATCGGATAGACGCCCACGGCCTCGACGAAACGGGACAACATGTCCTGATCGAGAACGTCGCACATCGCGCGCAATCGCTCCACGGCCAGAGCCGGATCGACCAGGGCATGTCCGGACAGGCCACAGACCATGTTGTCATAAAGGTCGCAGATCGCGGCCATGCGACCGAATGAGCCGATTTCCTCTCCCCGCAAGGCATGGGGATAGCCGCTGCCGTCGAGGCGTTCGTGATGTTGCAGGCAACCGGTGATGACCGCAGGAGGAATGTCGCCCGCCGCTTTAAGCAGGACATGCCCGTGCAGGACATGCCCTTCGCCGATCTCGTCGGGCAGATCGCGGTAATCGGCAACGCCCGCTTCGGCGGTCAGATGCGCAAGACCCATGTCCATCAGCAACCCGACCATCCCCGCCTGCCGCGTTTCTTCCGCCGAAAGCTGCATTCGCCGAGCAAGCGCAACCATCAATGCGCAAACCGCCAGCGCATGGCGATAGAGATGCAACTGATCGCTCTGACATCGCAGAACGCCGTGAAAGGCATAGATATTGCGCTGGATCGAGGCATAGACCTCGTCGACGACAGGTTCGATATCACCGGCGGCAACCCGCTTGCCCAGGCGCGCTTCAAGGAACAGGCGATTGACCGCCTTGCCCGCCTGCCGGGCGAGCCGCTCGGCCTTGACGATCTCGTCCGACAAGGCAGCCCGCGCCCGCATCGCGCCCGCTCTTTGCGGTGGGGGCATCACCGGCGTGGGGTTCGCGACGCCTCCAGCGACACCTGCAGCCTCGGTCACGACGACCTCGGGCTCCTCCACCACATCGACACCCTTTTCGGTATCGATAAGCACAGTCCGGACCGAGCTGCCCCGAAGTGTTTCGAGAGTTGCATCGTCGAGCAGAAGGAAACGTGATTTCCAGAACGGGTGGCGGAACCAGTTCCCTTCAAGCCGGTGGATGAACATCCCCAGTTCGACCTGATCGATGGAGATCCGCCTCAACATGTCCCGTCAGTCCTCTTGGAGGAACTTCGTGCCTCCAAACTGCTGAATATGGGAAGGTTTGGCGATTACGTGTTTACCCTATAGGCTTTGGACGAAGCCCTGTTCTGAATGAAAGAAATCGAGATCTACAGTTCAGCGAGCAGTGCATCGGGGTGATCGTCATGTCCCAGTTCGACGAACTGGTCGAGCAACCAGCGCGCGGCGGGACCGGGTGGCAAATCGCGCCGCCAGATCCCCGAGAGACGATAGCGCCCGCCGGTGTGATCGGGCAGGTTCAGCCGAACGAGGGCGCCGGTTTCGAGATCGGATGCCACCATCGGCAGCGGCATGTTACCCCACCCCACCCCTTCGCGCAGCAAGGCGTGCTTGGCCGAAAGGTCCGCAAGCCGCCATGTCTTGGGACTGAGCACTGCGAAATCGCGCCCCTCGGTAAAGCGGGATCGGTCCGACAGCACGAGTTGAATATGATCGCGCGCAACGCCGGGGGGAATGGACGACATCCGGCCCAGCGGATGGTTGGGCGACGCAACCGGCACCATCAGGGTCGATCCCGCCGCGACTGCCTCAACACCCTCGACTCCCATCGCCAGCGGCCCCGAGATTCCAATCGAGGCTGTGCCATCAAGAACCAATGCCGCGACAGCGCCGAGAGCCTCGACATGAAGGCGTAACTGCACCGTCGGAAACGTCTCGGAAAAAGAGCGCAGCACGCGCCCGAGCCGTTCGGCGGGCAGCATGACATCGACCGCAAGATCGACTTCAGCCTCGAGCCCGTCGAGAAGCCCTTTCACTTTGGCTCTCAGGCCATCCAGTCCGGCCGAGATCGTGCGCGCCTCGGCAAGAAGAGCCCGTCCCGCAACCGTCAACTGCGGCTTGCGCGTGCCTTCACGCTCGAACAGCGTAAGCCCCAGTTGCGCTTCCAGATTGGCGATGCCGTAGCTGATGACCGAGACCGCGCGGTTGAGCTTGCGTCCGGCCGCCGCGAAACTGCCGGTATCGACAATGGCCAGGAAAATGCGCAGCTGATCAAAGGTCGGGGTCCCCGGAGAAGCCATGCGCGACGGATTCCTTTTCGAAAAGGTCGAACGGTTGACCCGTTTTTATCCCGACATGACGAAAAGGCAAATCCGTCAAAGTTCGGTCGCAGCAAGCCTTTCCGCCTCGGCCTCGATCCGGCTGATTGCCGCCCAATAGTGATAGGCCGCCCACAATCCGGTCGGCGCGAGCAGCAGAAGAGCAAAGCGCAGCGAGTTCGCGTCTGCACCACCTTGCCCCGCGACATGGTCGGAAACGAAGCCGACGAATTGCGGCGCGACCACCAGATTGGCGATATTGGCCATGAGCAGCGTGACCGCGCTCGCCGTCGCGCGCATCTGCGGCGGAACGACATTGTTGAGCAGCCCGAACGAGGGGCCGATGTAGAAATACATGGCCGGGATGAAAATCCACAGGCACAGCTTCGCCGTCGCCAGATCGTGCGTCCAGTAAACGAAGAACGACGGCACCGTCATCACCGCCACCGTGATCGCCATCATCCACAGGACCCGGCGGGGATTGGCCATCGGGCCGGTCGCCATCAACAGCCCGGTCCCGATCGTGGCCGCACTTCCCGCGATGAGGTGCATCGGCCCCAGAATGGCCCCGGCCTGTCCGGCGGTCAGGTGATAGGCGCGCTGAAGGAAGGTCGGCGTCCACCACATGAGGCCCCAGCCCCACAGCGCCGTCACGGCCCCGCCCATCATCAGGTGCATCGTCGCGGGTTGGGAGAGAATGACTTTCAACGTGCGGGCAAGCGGCACTTTGCGTTCGGCGCGGCGCACGGCGGCCGTGGTTCCCCGCCGCTCGTCACCGTCCATCGCCCCGCGAACCGGTTCGCGGACAGTCACGAAGATCACGATCCCGAGAACGAGCCCCGGAACACCCATGGCAAGGAACGCCGCCCGCCATCCGAAGCTGTCGGCGACCCGCCCGGCCACATCGGCTCCGAGCCAGGCCCCGAGCGATGCCCCCAGCGTCCAGATCGTCATCGCGATGGTCCGCTGACGCGCGCGGAAGCAATCGGCAAGCATCGACGTCGAAGGCGGCGTCCCCCCGCTTTCCCCGATGCCGACCCCGACACGGGCCAACAGCATTTGCGTGAACGTCCGCGACAAACCGGTAAAGACCGTCAGCGCGGACCAGATCACCAAAGCGGCAGCAATGATGTTGCGGCGGCTATAGCGGTCGGCCAGCGCGGAAATGGGAATGCCGATGCTGACATAGAAAATCGCCAGCGCCACGCCGGTCAGCAAGGCCACCGCACTGTCGGTGAGATGCAGATCGAGCCGGATCGACTCCATCACCGTCGTGATGACATAGCGATCTGCGATATTGAGGGCGTAGACGAGCGACAGCAGAGCCAGCACATACCATTGCCGGAACCCGACGGCACCGAGTCCTGCCCAGGAAAACCCGTTGGACGGTGCAGCAGGGAGTTTCGCATGCGTCATTCCCGAGAACTCCCCTTGATCCGCCTCACTTCGTCGCCGTGCCTAATCCTTGATCGTCACGCTGACCAGATGGCGGGCGCAGCGAGCCGTATTTTCCATCCCGCCTTTTCCCATTCGGCAAAGCAATGTTCGGCAAGGCTCGACGGCACGTAGACTTCCGCCACCGCGTCCGGAAGGACATGGACGCAGCACGGGGCGTGACACAACAGCGTCGAGGCGACCGAACCCGGACCGAAGGACGAAACCTCCGCATCGAAAAGCCCCGAGAGCATGAGCAGGCCGCGCCAATCATCGCCCACCAGTCGGACGCGGCGCCATGCCCCACCAAGCGGCGTGATGACGCCCCGTTCGCCCAGTGCAGAGGCGATCGCCCCGCCATCGAAGCCGTCCCCGTCGAGCCACCATCGCCACGGCCCGACGCGAAGGACATATCCAGACCCGACCGGCACTGCCTTTCCCGGCCCCGGCAAGGCAAAGCCGAGAACAGCCTCAAGCCGGGCCACGTCCTCTCCCCGCCAGAGGTCGAGCGCGACGAGGTCATCGGCCGGGGACGGGATCAAGTCAGTCACGATAGCGCACCCCTTCGGGATCGTGGAACATCGGCGGCCCCACCCACACGCGAACGGCCTTGTCCCGCACAGGCGACCAGGCGACCATGATCTCTCCGTGCCGCGCGACGCCGTCGGTCAGCAGGGCAAGGCCGATCCATGCCCCCTCGCCCGCAGCAATGCGCGGCGCAGCGGTCGTTACATGCCCTTGCGGCTCTTCACCGATTTGCATGACCAGCATCGCTCCTTCGGGCAGAGGTTCGTCATCGAGCGCGGTAATGCCGACAAGGTGGCGGCGCCCCGCTGTCTCGCTCAACGCGGGACGCATGAGCCCCTGCCAGCCGACGAACCCGCCCGCCTTACGCAGCATGCCCCCCATCCCGAGGTCGGCAGGCGTGGTCCGCCCGTCGGCTTCGGCACCGATGACCACATGCCCCTTTTCCACCCGCAGATGATCCATGGCATCAAGGCCATAGACACCGCCCCCAGCCTCCACGACCGCCGCATGGAGCGCCTGCCAAACGGGCCCCACGCGATGGGCGGCGACATGGATCTCGAACGCGCGCTCCCCACTGTAGCTTGCCGCCAGCACCCGGACCGGGACACCGGCAATCGTGGCGTCGACGAGCCCCATATGCGCCGGAGCCGCCGCATTGATCAGCCCTGTCAGGACGCGGCAGGCGCTGGGTCCCGCAAGAGCGATGCCCGCCCAGCGTTCGCCGACATCGACGACCGCCGCCCGCGCTCCGTCGAGGAGCACGTCGCGCACATAGGTCCAGTGACGCGCCATACGGGCCGCTCCTCCGGTCGAACTCGTCACCAGCCAGCGATCATGCGCCACACGCCAGACGGTCCCGTCATCCATGACCATGCCGTCTTCGCGCAACATCACGGTATAGCGCCCGCGTCCGACCGCGAGTTTGGAAACCGGCGTTGCACAGACCGCCAGAACCAGCGCAAGCGCGTCAGGCCCGGCGATCTCGAACTTGGCAAGGCTGGAAACATCGACGATGCCGACCCGGTTGCGCACCATCCGCGCCTCGCGCACACTCGCTTCGCCGATAGTCTCTCCCGGTGCGGGATAGGCACGCGGGCGCATCCACACACCCGCCGGAACCCATTGCGCACCCAAGGCCTCGTGCATCGCGGCAAGAGGAAGGCGGCGGATCGGTCCCGCATGATCGCCGCGCATGGTCCCTGCAAATGCGGCCATGGTCACCGGCGTATAAGGCGGACGAAATGTCGTCAGCCCCGCCTCGGGCAAGGCGACACCGCGCAAGTCGGCCATCTGAGCCAGGGCAACCATGGCTCCGGTCTTGCCCTGGTCGGTGCCCATGCCGAGCGTCGTATAGCGTTTGACATGCTCGCTCGAAACGAACCCTTCGCGTTGCGCGAGGGCCAGATCGGCCGTTGTCACGTCATGCTGAAAATCGACGAAAGCCTTGCCCCGTGCTTCCTGTCGCCAGACCGGCCCAGGCCAAGCCGCCCCCGCCGCTCCCAACGGGTCCTCGACAGGGACGCGGCAAAGCGCGTCGGACAGGATCGTCGCAAGATCCCCTTCACCGGTCGCCGCCCCGACGCAGACATGGTTCTGCCGCCCCTCTCCGGGAAGATACGCGTCGCGCACGGGATCGTGTACCAGTGCGCCCCCAGCCTGTCGGTGCAGGTGCAGAACCGGGCTCATCCCGCCCGACATGGCGAGAAGGTCTGCCGCGAACGTCTGCCTGCCCCCGCCGATCGCAGCCTCCAGCCCGACCAGCACACCCTTGCGTCCGCGCGCGGACAGGACGCGGGCATCAGTGTGAACCGGAAAGCGGGAACGCGCAGCGTGAACCAAGGGCCCCACCGGATCGGATCGCGTGTCGAGCACGGCAACGATCGCAACCCCGACATCAGCGAGCGCGAAGGCTGCGCGATACCCGGCATCGTGGGACGTCGCGACGACGGCCCGCTGTCCCGGTGCAACGCCATAACGCGCCGCATAAGTCTGGGCTGCACTCGCCAGCATCACGCCGGGCAGATCGTTCCCGGCAAAGACCAATGGCCGCTCGAGCGCGCCGGTCGCCAGAATGACCCGCTCGCAGCGTAGCTTCCACAAGCATTGCACCGGCCCCGAAGGGACCTGCCCCGGTTCTGCCAGCCGCTCGACCGCCGTGATGAAATTGTCGTCCCAATACCCTGTCGCGGTCGTGCGGAACAGCACCCGGCCTCCGGCTGCACGAATGCGATCGACCATGCCCCGCGCCCACTCTGCACCGGGTACGCCGTCGATGGAAACCGCATGAGCAAGAAGGCTGCCCCCCGGCAGGGCATCCTGTTCGAGCAGAATCACCCGCGCGCCACTTTCAGCGGCCACACAAGCTGCGGCAAGACCGGCGGGACCTGCCCCCACGATGAGCACGTCAGCAAAGGCGGCACGGTGGCAATATCCATCGGGATCGGGCTCGACCGGCGCCTTGCCGAGCCCGGCCGCCCGACGGATCACGCGTTCGTAAAGCATCCAGCGCGACGGTGGCCCGAAGAACGTCTTGTAATAGAACCCCGCCGGGATCAGCCCCGAGAGACGCCCGTTGATTGCCCCGATGTCGAACGAGAGCGAAGGCCACGCGTTCTGGCTTGTCGCCACGAGACCGGGATAGAGAAAGACGTCGGTTGCCCGCGTATTGGGTTCGCGGCGTCCCCCGTCGCCCACCGTCACCAGCGCGCAAGGTTCCTCCACTCCCGCAGCCATGATCCCGCGCGGACGATGGTATTTGAAACTGCGCGCCACCACTTTGACGCCGTTGGCCAGAAGCGCGGCGGCCAGCGTATCGCCTTCCTGCCCCCAGTAGGCCTGCCCGTTGAACGTGAAGGGCACCTTCCCCGCGCGAACGCCCGATCCGTGCCGCATCAGATCGCCTCCACGTCGGAAATCGCGTGAGTGACGCGGTCACGACGCAGCCGCAGCCATTGTCCGCAACCATGGACATGGCTCCAGATCTCGATCTCCTCCCCACGCGGATTGGCGCGGGTATAGAGCCTGCTCATCGCTGTCACGGGCCCGTCATCGAGGCGAACGACACTGTCGAGCGTGCGCTCATAGGCAAATTCCTCCTGCACGCGCGGACCGCAGTGAGGGCATGGGATCAGCATCATCGCAAGCGCCCCCTGTTCAACGGTTCTGCGGCATCGGACCGGCCCCGGCCTCGTCGATGGTCCGCCCTTGGGCAAAGCGAGCAAGGTCGAAGGGCGCGGCGACCGGATGGCTCTCCCCAGTCGCGAGCAGGTGCGCATAGAGCCGCCCGGAACCCGGCGTTGCCTTGAACCCGCCGTAACACCAGCCTCCGTTGAGATAGAGGCCGGGCAAAGGCATTTCACCGATGATCGGGGAGCCGTCGAAACTCATGTCGGTGACCCCCGCCCATGTGCGCAGGATGCGCAGGCGCGCAAAGGCAGGCACGAGCGCGATCGCCTGCGCAATCGACTCTTCCAGCCGGATCGGAGCCCCACGCTGGGCATAGCTTGGAAAGAAATCGGGATCGCCGCCACCGACGATCCCGCCCTTGTCACTTTGCGAGAAATAGCAGTGGAGCGTCTGTGACATGACGACCGTGTCAATCATCGGCTTGACCGCTTCGGTCACCCAGGCCTGAAGCGTATGGCTTTCGATCGGCAGGCGAATCCCGGCAAGCCCGGCGACATGGCCGCTGTTTCCGGCAACACAGATTCCCGTTCGCCCCGCGACAATGTCGCCACGAGTGGTGCGGACCCCGGTCACCCGGTCCGCGTCGCGCAGAAAGCCTGTAACCTCACAATTCTCGATGATGTCGACGCCCAATGCATCGGCCGCACGCGCGAAACCCCATGCCACCGCGTCATGTCGCGCGGTTCCCCCCCGTCGCTGGATCAGGCCCCCGAAAATGGGCCAGCGCGCCTCTTTCGACATGTCGAGTAACGGCACCAGCCGCGCGACCTCGTCGGGGCTCATCAGGTCTGCATCCAGCCCCATCGCCCGCATCGCGTCGCCGCGTTCGGCAAGACGCATCATGTCGGCATCGCTGTGGCCCAGGAAAAGCGCACCGCGTGGCGAGAACATGGTGTTGTAGTTGAGTTCGTCGGACAACCCGTGCCAGAGTTTCAGCGAATATTCGAACAATCGCTGCAATTCGGGCTGGCGGTAATTGGACCGCACAATCGTGGTGTTGCGGCCGGTATTGCCGCCCCCGATCCAGCCGCGCTCCAGAACCGCGACACGCCGGATGCCGTGTTCGGCGGCGAGATAATAGGCCGTCGCCAGACCATGCCCACCCCCGCCGATGACAACGACGTCATAGGATGGCGCAGGCTCTGCCGCGCGCCATGCCCGCCCCCAGTGGCGATGCCCGCCGATCGCGCCCCGCAAAAGCGAGAGAGCCGAATAGCGGGACCAGGCTAGGGAAGCGATGCGCACCATGACAAAACAAGGGGTAAGGTGCAGCAGGCCCGGCGGTCGCGTCTAAAAATGTCATTCCCGCGCGCGAAAATGGCATTGCCCCAAACTGGGCTTCAACGGTTCCATTCGGAAAGCTGTCCGCGCCGCCGCCCATAGTCGAGAAGACAGGCCATGTAGCGCGGATAGAACTGCACCGGATGCATGTCGGCGGTATCGGCATCGTGCCATTCCTTGCACGTCTTCCCGTCATAGACATGCTCGTTGGGCGTCTCGGCAGGCTTGCCGTTTTCGACGATCCCCGCATTGGACAAGGTTGCGTAATCGAGATGCCCGGCATCGTGCATGACCGACGCCACCGAAGCCTGATAGACCTGATTTTCCATCACATCGATCCCACGCAAGGCGAGCGAGACGAGCGACCATTTGTCCTTCGGCGCGCGAGGGGCGTGGCCGGCTGCATCGCTCTCCTGCCACGGCGGCATGGCAAGGCTGGTGTTGACGACCAGAGTGACGGCCCCTTCTCCCCCCGGTGCCCCGCCGACGCGTGCCATGCTTTCCGAAGCGCGGATCTGATCGAGGAACACCCCGAACCGGGCGCCGCCGTCGATATAGAGATGGATGGTGCTGACCTCCGCCGGGGCCGGATCGAATTCGCGGGTCCGCAGGCTGACCGGCTTGGCACCGACAGGCACGGACGAGGACGCCAACAGCGCCTCGACATAGGCACGGCGCACTTCGGTCATGCGCTGGTCGGGCTTTTCCCCGACATAAGCCTTGAGCGCGAGGGCCGTGAGGTCCAGCGCATAACCATGGCCATCGTCGACATCGGTGACACCGACGAAAAGCTTGCGTCCGCGACAGGCTTCGCCCGCGATTTCATCGATCGTTCCCGGCGTGATCAGCTCCAGCAGCCGCTTGCGCAACGGGGCAAGGTTGCCCTTCGACCCTTCGATCAGCATGCCGATGCCGCCGAACGGGACGATGGAGAGAATGTCGCCTTCCTTGCTGATGCTGTAGGCGAGCGCCAGATCCTCGATGTTGGAGCGCCCGCCCTTCAAAGGCGCGCTGTTGTCGGCTCCGGGCAAAGTCTTGGTAGCAAGGCCTCCGATCCAGCCGTATTTCCGGTCGGCCGGGGCCGGCTGGCGCGCCAGGAACAGGAATGTCGATTGCAACGACCCAGTGCTGACCCCGGTCACGACATCGGGTTCAGGGGGAAGTGCGCCGTGATCCTGCAAGCCCAGAAAGAACCCGGCACCAAAAGCGCCGTGAAGGCTGCCCCCGGAAAGAACGACATATTGGGGAGCGCCGCCTTTCCGTGGTGCCACCCCGGCGAACCGGGGCAAGGCGCAGACCGGATCATCACTGCCTTTGCGCAAGCTGACCGCGCCCGCCATGCTCCTTGCAAAAGTGGAGGTCGGTTGCGGATCGTTCGAATCAAAGGAACTCAACCGGCTGGCGGGGATGGCAAGAGGACTGGCCAGTGGCGGGCGCGAATGCGCACAAGCGGCCAGAAGCATGATACTCCCGAGAATGCCAGCTTTCCGAACCTGACCACACAACACCATGAAGCAATCCTCTTACCATCACCGGCGCGGGGAGTAGCATCCATGTTGCAAACGAATATATCCGATTGATCCCTAATCGCTAATTTACCCGGCCGAACTTTCCGCGATCCAGCCCTTTATTTCCCGCCAGTCCGGCGCCACTGCGTCGAAACGCGCGAGCGCCAGTTTCGACAGATCGGTGAAGGTACAGGTCTCCTCGACCACCAGATCGCGCAGCGCGTGTCCGGTCGCGGGCGAAAGGCCGAACCCGACGCCCGACATGGTGGCGATGACCACATTGTCGAGCCGGTCGAGGATCGGGCGTCCATCCGGCGTGTTCTCGACGATGCCCGCCCACGAGCGGATCACGCGACAATGGGCCGCTCGCGGAAAGAGTTCGGCAACGCGCCGGGCAAGGCCGCGCAAAAGCGGCGTGCTCGGTCGCGCGCCCGGCCCCTCCGCACGGGTGTCGATCCATTCGTGCGGTCCGCCGCCAAAGGCGAGATTACCGCGCAAAGTCTGCCGCCCATAGAGACCGTTCCCGTCAACGCCCCCCAACTGCATCAGGGGGAGCGGTTCGGTCACGATCATCTCCGCCCGCGCGGCCGCCAAGGGCACATCGATCCCGAGCGGCGCGAGCAAGCCCGCGATCTGCGGCCCGGCCGCAACGACCAGGGCATCGCATTCGAACCGCCCTTGCGGGGTCACCACGGCACGCGCCCTTCCCCCGGGCGCCTCGATCGCCGTGACCGGGCAATGTTGCACAATGCGCCCGCCATGATCCTGCAAGGCCCAGGCATAGGCCTGAACCGTGCGTTGCGGATTGGCATGACCGCCGAAACGCAAATGGATGCCGCCAAGACAATTGTCGCCCGCGATCGGCACCATCGCCCGCACCTGCTGCGCGTCGAGAGGGTCGACCCGCCAGCCCATCGCGTTGCACATCTCGCCGATATAGAGGTAATGACCGAGCTGCTTTTCGGTGACAGCCATGATCACCCGTTCCGGCCGGAATTCGGTCGGATAGCCGAGCAATTCGTCCATTTGCGGCCACAGGCGCTGTTCCTCGGCAAAGAGGGGGCTCTGGTAATGGCTGGCCCCGCCGCCGTTGCGGCTCGAAGCCTCTGCGCCCACTACACCCTTGTCGAGGACGAGCACGCTGATGCCTTCGCGCGCCAGCCACCATGCGGTGGAAAGGCCGGTCACCCCGGCGCCGATGACGATGACGTCGTATCCCGTTCTCACAGGTGCATGTTCCCGCCCAGTGCCTCGCGATGGCGCGTTTCGGCTTCGGTGCCGATGTCGCGATAGGGTATCCATTGGGTGGGAATGCCGAACCACACGTCCCACCCTTGCGCCATGTCCGCGCGTTCCTGCCAATCGGCGAGAATGCCGAGCGGGACCGGTCGCACCGGCGCGCGCCAGTTTCCGCGCGGCGCCTTTGCTGGCGGCAGATCGGCGGCCAGAGCCAGAAGCAGGGAAACCTGCTCGCGACACCGTCGCCCCTGGCACAGCCCCATCCCGGCGCGCGTCAACCGCTTGACCTGCTCGGGATCGGGCGGCCCGTCATCGAGCAGCGTCGCCAGCGAGCGACACCCCAGCCGCTCGGGCCGCGCGAGATAACGCGGTGGCTGTACCCTCAAAAGATCGGCGCGCGTCACTTCTTCGCACTGGCACACGATCGTCGTCGCCGGGCTCATCGCGATGAGCGCCCGCAGCCAGTCGGCGCGATAGGTCATGCGATCGAACGATCCGGTCCCGCCCGTTGCGGCACCGATGACGGCGATGCCGGGCAGGACCTCGCCTTCCCCGACGACGGCGCCTCCGCGCGAGGGATCGGTCGTGACGACAGCCCCGGCAACTTCGGCAAGCTCGATTGCAGGAACGCTGTCGATCGCCATGACGATGGTGTCGCAGGCGATCGTTCTTGCCTCTCCATCGCCGAGCGGCGCCACGATGATCGCTTCCACGCCATCCGCGCCACCCGTCGCCATCGTCACCCCGCAACCCGTCAGCACGGGAATGCCCGCCTCGACGATCCGGGCCACAAGCGCTGCATCGCCCTGCGGCGCATCGCGCACTTCGACGAGGGCCGCGACATCGAGCCCGCGTGCATGCGCGAGCAAGGCCGCTTCGAGCGCAAGATCACCCGACCCCAGCACCACCAACCGCCGCCCGGAAAAGGCGTCATAGCGCGCCACCAGCATATGGAAGGCCAGAGCCCCCATGACACCCGGCTGATCCCATCCGGGAAAGGCAAGGGCCAGATCGCGCGCACCAGTGGCAAGGACCAAACGGTCGAAACCAACCGTCCATGCCCGCTCTGCATCAGCAAGACCGAGCATGGGGCAAGGAAGCGCGCTGCAATTTTCCCGATTGCGATAGAGCCCCCAGGCACTGGTGCCGAGGCGGACATCGACGCCCGCCTCGAAACACTGCGCAATCATCGGTTCACTCTCGACGAGTTGTTCGACGAGGCGCGCAGGCGACTGGACAGCCGCCGTCGCGCGTCCTCCGAACCACAGGGGAACGTCGCTGCCGACGTCGAGCGCGGACACGGGATGTTCGTCGACGAGCAGAACCCGTTGCCCCGTCCTGGCGGCTTCCAGCGCAGCGGAAAGCCCGGCCGGACCCGCGCCGACAACGACCATGTCGAAATGCTCGTCGGGCGCCGTGATCTTGCCGTCGATCGCGTGGGGATCATGAATGCGTTGCGTCATACCTGCTCCAGCGCCTGGGCGAGATCAGCGATCAGGTCATCGACATGCTCGATGCCGACCGACATGCGGATCGTTCCCTCGGTGATGCCCCCGGCAAGCCGATCAGGTGCGGGAACATTGTAATGGGTGGTGCTTGCCGAATGGCAGGCGAGCGTCTCCGATCCCCCCAGACTGACCGCCAGCTTCACCAGACGCAGCGCATCGAGCAGGCGAAACGCCTCGGCCTCGCCGCCATGGAGATGGAACGAGAACGTCGATCCCGCTCCCTTGCACTGCCGATCGAACACCGCGCGCTGGGGCGTCCCCTCGGGAATGAATCCCAGATAAGTGATCCCGGCAACCTTGGGATGATCGCGCAGGAAAGCCGCGACCGCCGCCGCATTGGTCATTGCCCGCTCCGAGCGGACATGCACGCTTTCAAGCGAGCGCAGGACCAGCCAACAGGTGAACGGATCGCAATGGCTACCCAGCATTGTGCGCAGCATGAGCAGCGGATCGATCACCTCTGCACGCCCGGAAACGCCGCCTGCAAGCAAGTCGCTATGCCCCCCGCAATATTTCGTGAGCGAAGTCATGCACAGATCGACGCCGAATTCGACCGGTCGCTGGGCAAACGGCGCGAGAAAAGTGTTGTCGCACACGACCAGCGGACGACGACCGGTCTGGCGCCCGATCTCTTCGGCGACCGCGACGACCAGCGCGATATCGGTAATCGCGGCGGTCGGATTGGCGGGCGTCTCGATGACGATGAGGCCGAGCGGCCCTTGGGCCATAGCCTTCTGTGCCTGCGCACGGATATGAGTGCCATCGCACCCGTCGAGAATGGGAACTGTGGCGATGCGGAAATGCGGCAGCATCTGGTTATAGAGCGCATCGGTGCCGCCATAGATCGGGCGACTGTGCAACACGCTGTCGCCGGGGCGCAGGTATTGCAGGGCAATGGCGCTGTGCGTCGCCATCCCCGAGGCAAAAACCGCCGCGCGTTCGGCGCCGTCAATCGCGGCCAGCCGGGTTTCCAGCATGGCGAGATTGGGATGGGACAAGCGCGCATAGATGTAATGCGGCTTGCCCGCCTCGGGCCCGGTGCCGCGAAAATAGGCCTCGTGGATGTCTTTGGCCTGCCCTGCACTTTCATAGACGAATGTGCTGCTCAGATAGACAGGAGGTTTCGCCGCGCCACTTGCGCTTGCCGGATCATACCCTCCCGCGATGGCCAGCGTTTCGGGATGGAACCCGCGCGGATCATGCGGCATGGGGCATCGCCCCTTCGCCGGTTTTCGCACTGCCGAGCTTTTCCGCGAGATACTCTTCGGCCCGCGCGCAGTACCAGTCGACAAAGCGCAGCACGAGCACTTCGGCTTCGGGCGAATAGGGTCCCGGCGTATAGCCGGGACTGTCGACCCCGGCCTGGTTGTTCTCGGCCAGATCCTTGTCCTGGATATTGGTCACATGCCACAACTGCGCCATGGCATTGCTGTCATAATCGACGCCTTCGACCGCATCCTTGTGAACCAGCCACTTGGCCGTCACCAGCGTTTCTCTGGGCCCGGTCGGCATGGCCGAAAAGAAGAATACCTGCTCGCCGGTCGCATGGGCAAAGCTGTGGGGTTCAAGTGCCCAGCGCATCGAACCGATGTCCCCGCCGCCCACCGCGCACATCGGCTTGCGCGAAGCGGGGCTGCCGTCCATCGTCATCGATGTCATCCCCGGATTGAGCGGAAAGCGCAGCGCCTGCCACCAGTCTTCGCCGACCGGACCGCAGGGAAGCCCGAGCTCGGCCATGCGCGCCTCGAACCGGGCGGCGTGATCGGCCCCGCCGTAATCGAAATAGGCACTCGCATCGATCGGGAAGGTCTTGGACAATTCGGGATGCGAGCCCTGGCAGTGATAACATTCGCGCCCGTTTTCGAGCACCAGTTTCCAGTTGGCATATTCGACGAGCGTCTCGACCCGCGCCACTTTCGCGTTTTCAAGGTCGTGCGGCCCGAGCAAGGCCTCCATCCCTTCGCGGAATGCATCGAACGCGGGGGGATTGTCGGCAAGGCAGATGTAGATCACCCCCGCGACCACTTCGAGCGCAATGGAGCGCAACCCGTGGGTCGCGGTCTCGAAATCGTCGGGCATGCGCGGCGCGTTCAGGAGTTCGCCGTCGAGCGCATACGTCCAGCGGTGATAGGGGCAGACGATACGCGGCGTGCGCCCCACCCCTTCCTTGCACAGGACCGCCCCGCGATGGCGACAGGAATTGTGGAAAGCCCGGATCGTGCCGTCCTTGCCCCGGATGATGAGGACAGGCCACGGCCCGACCTTGATCGAGGTATAAGAGCCCGCGGTCGGCACTTCGCATGCGAACCCGGCCATCAGCCACGACCGCCCATAAATGGCGTGGAGATCGAAATCGAAGACTGCCGGATCGTTGTACAGCGACTGTGGCAGGCTGTAGCCGGGTCGACGAGTCGCAAAGGCCTGCTTGATTTCCGCCAGATCCACCTGTCATCTCCCCTTCGAGCACGAAGGCTTGGCAAACCCGCACGAGCGCCCCACTCGGTGCGAAGGCTGTTTCGCGCCAAACCCTGAGATGCCAAAGTGATGACATGGGCCCGCGCAGACCGGCGAATCCCATTATGTCATGGCCGCATTCGATTTTTCGGATGGGCTTGGGCGCAAAGATCGGAGAGTACTGTTGACCAGGATCAATGACGGCAGCGACGAAACGGGTCGGGCAGCAACGCCTGCGTCGCGTGTCAAGCGTAACGGAGGCGAAGACATAGCGCCCAACCGCCTGATCAACCGGCGCTGGCTCCCCTTGAACGCCCTGCGCGCGTTCGAGGCGGTGGGCCGCCATCTGAGTTTTACGGCCGGGGCGCAGGCGCTCACCGTGTCGCAAAGCGCGATGAGCCGCCACGTCTCCAGTCTCGAAGACCTGATCGGCAAGGCCCTGTTCGAACGCTCGGCCGGAGGATTGCGCCTGACCCCGGCAGGCGAAGTGCTCTTGCCGGTGGTTTCCAAGTGCCTCGACCGGCTCGAACAGACGATCAACACCGTGCGCAACCGCGAAAGCGAAAGCCGCCCGCTGCGCCTGCACATCCCGCCCTCGCTGCTCTATCAGACCGCGCTGCCCCTGCTGCACGGGTTCAGGCGCGAACACCCCGAGATCAAAATCGACGTCACCACGTCCAACGTGACCGGAACCCCGCCGGGCAATGTCGACATGGCCATCGAATTCGACCGCCCCAATGTCGACGACCGCGTGACCGATCTTTTGTGGATGGTCCGGGTTGCCCCGCTTTGCTCGCCCGCGACGTGGGCCGAGCATCAGGGCAAGACGCTTGAACGCTTTCTCTCCGACGCCGAACTTCTGCACGTAAAGCTCGACAACGAACCGCGCGGCCTGTTGTGGGGCACTTATGCCGACCAGCAGCGCGTGGTGCTCGACACCAGCGACGGGCTCGCCTTTGACACCGCCTATTCGGCGGTACGCTATGCCATGAGCGCCTCGGGCGTCGTGCTTGCCGACATCGACATGTTCGCCGACGAGATCGCGGCGGGCAATCTGGTCATGCCGTTCAACTGCATTTCCGCCGACGGCTACGGCTATTACCTCAAGACCCATGCCGAGGATCTGTCGGACCCGGCAATCTTCCTGCTCCGCGACTGGATCATCCGCCATTTCGCACGCAGCGAAAACAATGGCGAAGACCGCCAGCGCGTCGCAGCGGGGGCGTGACAGGAACCTATCGTCCCATCGGGACCCCGATCACGAACTTGACGATCACGTCATCCTTGTTCGTGCCATAGCCCTTGCCCACCCCGGCATTGAGGTCCCACGCGCCGATACGGGTATCGACGACGAGATAGCTTGCCTGATCGCTGGCCGAGACGGCACCGAAATTCCTGACCGTGCCGATGCCGTTATAGCTTTCGAAGCCGATCGTGGTCGCCCGGGTCAACTTGTAGCCGACCTTGGTGGCAAGCTCGATGTCGGCAGGCCCCTTGGCCGGTCCCGAGACGGCGAAATCGATATTGGTGTTGGCCGCAATGATCCATTTGTCCCCTTCCCAACCGCCGATCAGCTTGATCTCGTTGTTCCAGGGGTTCTGGTCGAGTTTGTGGTCCACGCGCCCGAGTTCGTAGTTCAGGCCATAGAAGAACCCGTGCGAGGTATGGCTGCCCATCCATTTCAGGCGCAGCTTGGCTCCTTCCACCCGAAACGTCCCGGTATGGTCGAGCGTCGTCAGCGGCAGATAGGCCCCAAGCTCGAAATGCCGGTCGAGCGCATAGGCAAATTCGGGCGTCACCCGCAAACGGTGCACCCCGATTTCCGCGCCGGTATAGTCGGGCGTCCGGTCACCTGACGGAACATAGTTCACATGAACGTCGAGCCCCAGTTGATGGAGATCGTTGAACTCGTTCATGTAGACCTGAATTTCCTCGTCGGCGGCATGGGCCGGTGTCGCACACAGCCCTGCCAGAGCGACGATGCCGCCGCCCAGTACCGACCGCACAGAGGTCCCCGCGACCCTTGCGGCACATGTCATTCCACTGCCTCCCCAAGACCGGCGCCATGATGCGCAGCCGGTCTGTCCCCAAGGCGTCCCATGCGCCCGTTTGCCGGTTCAGGCAAGCAGGGGCATGGGGCGCCCGGAAACGGGAAGTCCCGAGAGTGGAGCGATCAGAAGCTCTGCCGCAGCCGCACCCCGATCGTGCGCGGACGCGCCCACGCCACGCGATCGCCGGGCTGATAGACCTTGTAATAAGTCGCTCGCTGCACATCCACGATGCGGACCCCATCGACGAGGTTGTTGCCGTAGATCCCGACTTCGGTCGAGCCGAAATCCCATGCAAGCGAGGCCGACACGTCATGCTGCTGGGGGATGCGGGCATACGTCGAGCTGGCACCGGTCGCGGTCAGAACGCCGTCCGAATAACTCGTCGCCTGCGGGTTGAACGTGGTGAACTGCGCGCTCTGATAGCGATAGGAAAGCTGGGCGTGGAGCGCCTGCCCACCGGCCAGCGGGGTGTCATAAAAGAGCGTCGCGGACGTCTTCCAACGCGGCGAATAGGGCACCTGATTGCCGTCGAACGCGCCCACGGTCGGGATGTTGCCGCTCGCCCGCGCGTCGGTGAACGAGACGTAGCCGCCGATCGTCAACTTGTGAGTCAGCTTTGCCGTCGCCTCGACCTCGATCCCCTTGGAATGGATCGTACCCTTGTTGTCAGTGAAGAAGTACGAACAATCGAGCAGGAGCCGGGTCTGCACATCGCGCCAGTCGATGAAGAAGGCATCGGTGTTGAGCGTGACCTTGCCGCCAGCCAGCTTTGCCTTCTGGCCCAGCGTATAGGACCACAGCTTGTCCGGCCCGAACGTCGCCGGCGCGCTGGAATAGCCATAGGCCCCCAGATTGTTCTTGCAGGTCTGGGCAATGCCACTGTCGCCGATCGGAACCGGCTGGTTCGCGTTGCCATAACGGAAGCCCTTGGCCGCTTCGGCATAGACGATGCTGTCACGCCCGGTCGTCCACGACACGTTGAAGCGCGGATTGACCCCGCTCGACTTGAGGTAGGCGTTCTGGGTCAGCGGCACGTTGTTGACGACGCCATAAGTGCCGCCTTCGAACAGGTAATAGGTCTGGTGGAAATCGAACCAGCGCAGCCCCGCCGAGAGGTCGAGACGATGCGTCAGGTGCCAGGTCGCATCGCCGAAGACCGCAATCTGGCGCTCGTTGGTGTCCTGAAGCCCCGAAAAGATGTCATTGGGCTGGAACGCGGAATCCACCGTCTGCGAATTGTAGAGACCGTCGGACGTCTGCGAATAGGGGCCGTAGAACGCGTTCTGATAGGACAGCGTGTCGAACCCGGCGACGGGAATGTCCTGCACCAGATGGCGGGCCTGCTTTTCCCAGAACATGCCGAGCGTCCAGCGCACCGGCCCGTTGTTGTCCGAAGCCAGCCGCGCCTCGACCATCGAATCCCGGACCCGCTGGTTGATGGTGTACTGCTCATAGGGGATGAGCTTGCTGACCGCCGGGTCGAAGCTGGTCGGCGCGTTGTACAAGGGATAAGTCCCGTTGCCGGTCACCGGCGCGCCATAGGACTGGAAGAAATAGCCGATGGTCGCTTCGGTCGAGTTGACGTAGCCGATCTCGCGATCGGTATGCGCGCCGCTCACGATCAGATGGACGCCACCCAGATCGTAGTCACCCGAAATCTGGTAGAGGCGGAAATTGTCGCGCGTGCCTTCCGGACCGTTGGTGAACGTCGTGTAGTCGGACAACCCGCTCATGCCGATGTTGAGGCCGCGCGCGCTCGAATGTTCGTAGGTGAACGCAGCATCCAGCGTGAATGCGGTTGAAGGCGTCCAGCGCAGTGCGACGCGCGCCTGCTTGGTCGTGTTCGCATTGCGGTTCACCCCGGCATAGGCGCCGACGTTGTCGATATACCCGCCATCGCGACCGATATAGCCGTTGGCGCGCACCGCCAGCACGTCCTTTACCAGCGGCAGATTGATCATCAGGCGCCCGTTATAGCTGCCCGCGCCATGTTCGGTGATCGCGGCTCCCGCCTCGGCGCTGCCGAAAAAGGCGTCGGCCTTGGGCTTGGCCGTGACGAAACGGACCGTCCCCGCCATCGAACCGGCGCCGTACAGCGTGCCCTGCGGCCCGCGCAGCACTTCGACGCGTTCGAGGTCATAGACCTTGAGATCGGGCGTCTGCCCCTGCAGCGAGATCGGCGTATCGTCGAGATAGACTGCGACCAGCGAACGGTCCGAAGTGTCGGACGTGCGATAACCCCCGGTTGCAAGCCCGCGCATGTTAAACTTGTTGAAGCCCGGCGCGCTTTCCGTGATCGAGAGCGACGGGTCGAACTTGCCGAGATCCGACAGGTTGCCCTGTCCGGCGCGCGTGACGTTCTCGATATTGATCACCGACATTGCCAGCGGAACCTTTTCCACCGACACGGCGCCCGCTCGGGTCGCGGTCACGACAATCTCGCCGTCCTGGCTCCCACCCCGAGCCGTTGCGGCTTCTTCCGCCTGTGCCGGAGCGGCAACCGCGGCCAGCCCGACAAGGAGGGCGGCCTGCGCAATGCTGCCAAGCATGCGGGCGGACATGGTGAACTGGTACTGCATCAAAGCCCCTCTTTGTGATCCATCCCGGACGCCTGGCGTCCCAACGCCGCAGAACCGGGACAGGCGGACGGATCGTTCCATCCGGCAAACCAACCATGACAAAAAAGCATGGTTGAATGCGCCGGGCTCATAGGGAGGCTTTGCGACAGGATAAAGAGGGGCAAACGCCGGACTCCCCATTCAGGAGCCCGGCGTGTCCGCAAAACCACAATCGGGAAAGGGTCTTGGCTCTATCTTAACGCCGGGACAGCGTGCGCGAGACCGCGTCCTGCCATCCGGCGAGCAGGGCCGCACGGTGCCCGGCATCCATCGAAGGCACGAACCGCGCGCCCCGGCGCCACGTCTGTGCGAGGGCGTCGAGACCGCTCCAGACACCGACCGCAAGACCCGCGTGGAATGCCGCGCCCAGCGCGGTCGTCTCGAGATGATCGGGACGTTCGACCGGCGTGTCGAGCAAGTCGGCGAGGAACTGGCACAGCCAGTCGTTTGCCGCCATGCCACCATCGACACGCAAGGCCGCAGGCCAGGTCGCCCCGTCGGCGGCCATGGTCGCGGCCAGATCGCGTGTCTGGAAGCCCACCGCTTCAAGCGCGGCGCGGGCGAGATGCGCCTGCGTCGTACCGAGCGTCAGGCCATAGATCGCCCCGCGCGCATCCGGGTCCCAATATGGCGCGCCCAGCCCGGCAAAGGCGGGAACCATGTAGACGCCGTGGGAATCCTCGACCCGCGTTGCCATGTCGTGTGTCTGGCTGGCATGGGTAATCACGCCAAGACCGTCGCGCAGCCATTTGATCGCCGCACCCGCCACGAAAATCGAGCCTTCGAGGGCATAGGCCATCTTGCCATTGAGGCGATAGGCCGCCGTCGTCAGCAACCCGCCGGTCGACTGCACCGCCGTCTCTCCGGTGTTGAGCAGCATGAAGCAACCGGTGCCATAAGTCGACTTGGCTTCGCCCGCCTTGAAACAGGCCTGCCCGAACAAGGCGGCCTGCTGATCGCCGGCCATGCCCGCAATCGGGATTGGCCGGTCGAACAGTCCCGGCGCGGTGGTGCCGAACAGGCGGCTGTTGTCATGGACTTGCGGCAGGATGGCCGAAGGCACGCCGATGAGGCGGCACAGATCCTCGTCCCACTGCTGACGATGAATATCGTAAAGCATCGTGCGCGAGGCATTGGTGACGTCGGTCGCGTGGACCATGCCACCGGTCAGGCGCCAGAGCAGGAAACAATCGATCGTCCCGAAAGCAAGCTCTCCGCGTTCGGCCCGCGCCCGTGCGCCGGGCACGGCATCGAGAATCCACGCGATCTTGGTTCCCGAGAAATAGGGATCGACGACAAGCCCGGTACGGCTCGCCACCATGTCCCCGATGCCATCGGCTTTCAGCTTGTGACAGGTCGCGGCCGTGCGACGGTCCTGCCAGACGATGGCGCGATAGATCGGCTCTCCGCTCGCCCGGTCCCAGACCACGGTCGTCTCGCGCTGGTTGGTGATACCGATGGCGGCAATCGCCCCCGCGGTCAGCCCGGCTGCGGCAATCGCCTCGCGCGCGGTTGCCAGGACGTCGCCCCAGATGTCCTCGGGATCATGCTCGACCCAACCGGCTTCGGGATAGTGCTGCGCAAATTCGCGCTGGGCCGTGGCGACCGGCCGCGCACTGCGGTCGAACACGATCGCTCGGGTCGATGTGGTGCCCTGGTCAATCGCCAGAATGTGTTCGCCGACGCTCATGATCAACCCTCTCGCATTTTCGTTTTATGTTCGTTATAGGCTTTCAGCGTTCGTTTCAAATTCGTTTTGCGAGGCAGGCCCACAAAACCGCCTCCAATCGTCACTTCCGGAGCTTTCCACGATGATCACCGACAGGCAAGCGATGGCCGAACCGGCATGGGACCTGCTGGTCGTCGGCGGCGGCATCAATGGCGCCGGGATCGCTCGCGATGCAGTCGGACGCGGCCTGTCGGTTCTCATGGTCGAGGCCGAAGATCTTGCGCAGCACACCTCGTCCGCCTCGACCAAGCTCATTCACGGCGGCCTGCGCTATCTCGAATACGGCGAATTCCGGCTCGTGCGCGAAGCCCTGATCGAGCGTGAGACGTTGTGGGGCATGGCGCCGCACATCATCTGGCCCTTGCGCTTCGTCCTGCCACAGATGAATTCGCCCCGTCCGGCGTGGATGGTCCGGCTCGGCCTTTTCCTTTACGACCACATCGGCGGGCGCAAGCGACTGCCCGCGACCGAAACCGTCAATCTGGCCCGCTCGCCACTGGGCGCCGGGTTGAAGCCGGGCGCGGGCAAGGCCTTCATCTATTCCGACTGCTGGGTCGAAGACAGCCGTCTCGTCGTGCTCAATGCCATGGATGCCGCCAGCCGGGGAGCGACCGTGCTGACCCGCACACGCCTTGTCTCCGCGCGGCGCCGGGGGGCGCTGTGGGAAGCCGTCCTTGCCGACAGCACCGGCGAGCGAACGGTTTCGGCCCGCGCCATCGTCAATGCCGCCGGCCCCTGGGTCGAAGACGTACTCCAGCGTACGCAGGATCCGGCACAAGGGGGCGCAGCACAAGGGGGCCAGGCCCGCAAGCGCGGCGTCCGCCTCGTCAAGGGCAGCCACATCGTCGTGCCCCGGCTCTATCACGGCGACCATGCGTTCCTGTTGCAGAACCCGGATCGCCGCGTCGTCTTTGCCATTCCCTACGAACGCGAATTCACTCTTGTCGGGACCACCGACGAAGCCTGGCAAGGACCACCCGCCAAGGCGACGATCTCTGAGGCCGAAACTGCCTATCTGATCGAGACGGTCAACCGCTATTTCTCGGCGGACGTCGGCACTGATGACGTGTGCTGGTCCTATGCGGGCATTCGCCCCCTTTACGACGATCATGCCTCCAGTGCTTCGGCGGTGACCCGCGACTACGTGCTCGATCTCGACACCGACGGCGGCGCGCCCCTGCTCAGCGTTTTCGGCGGGAAGATCACCACGTTCCGCAAGCTGGCCGAACATGCGATGGAAAAGCTCAGCGCCCATTTCCCGATGGCGGGCCCGGCCTGGACCGCAGGTGCGGTTCTGCCCGGCGGCGATCTCCCGGGCGGCGATTTCGATGCCTTCGTTGCCGAACTGGCCTCAGAACGCCCCGCGTTTCCGCATTACCTCATCCGCCGCCTTGCCCGTGCCTATGGCTCGCGCGCGGAACAGATTCTGGAAGGGGCCCGCGTTCCGGGTGATCTCGGCCGGGATTTCGGTGGCGGCCTGACCGAAGCCGAACTCGTCTATCTCTACCGCAACGAATGGGCGCGAACGGCCGAAGACGTCCTGTGGCGGCGCAGCAAGCTTGGCCTGCACACCCTGCCCCAGGCAGCGCCGCTCATCGATGCTTTCCTCGCCGGGCTTCACCATGGCTGACCGGCGCGGAGCATCCTCCCGGCGATCGGAAATCCTTGCCTGCGTAAGGCGGGACGGCGAAGTCGACGTGGCCGCGCTTGCCGCCGAACTCGAGGTGACGCCCCAGACGATCCGGCGCGATCTCAACCACCTTGCCGACCGGGGCCTGATTGCACGGGTGCACGGCGGGGCGTCGCTGGGGTCGGGCATCGCCAATGCGCGTTACGAGGAACGGCGCGGCATGGCTGCCGCTGCCAAGACGCGGATCGGAGCCGCCGCCGCCGCACTCGTCCCCGAGGGCGCCTCGCTTTTCATCAACATCGGCACCACCACTGAAGCCGTCGCCCGGCATCTCGTCCATCATGACAAGCTGATGGTGGTCAGCAACAATCTCAACGTCGTCGACTGCCTTGCCGGACGCAAGGAAATCGATGTCGTGGCCGTCGGAGGCCATGTCCGAGCGGGCGACCGAGCCGTGATCGGCGCCCTTGCCGACCAGTTCATCGACAATTTCCGCGTGGACCTTGCTCTCATCGGCACCTCGGGGATCAGCGAGGACGGCGACCTTCTCGATTTCGACGCCGACGAAGTCCTCGTCGCCCGCCGCATCATCCGACAGGCCCGCAAAGTCATCCTGGTTGCCGACAGCAGCAAGATCGGTCGCCCGGCCCCGATCCGGATTGCCGGTATCGACGTCATCGACCACTTCGTCACCGACCGGATCACCAGCGAGCCGCTTCGCGCCGCGCTTGCCACCCATGGCGTTGCCGTGACCGAGACCGATTGACCCCGGATCATGACCGATCAAGATATGCCAATACATTCTGCGACTTGGCAGGCACAGATGTCTGCGTCATGCCCCTGATCGTGATTCGCATTCGCCACATTCGCCACGCCAGCCCGTTGACCGACGGCCTGCACTCGCGCCCGGCCCTGCGTCCGTGAGCGCGTCCGCCACACAGGACGCCACTCATCCCCCTCATCCGCTTGCGATTCCGGCCTATCGCTGGTTCTGGCTCGCCCGCATTCTGGCGATGCTGGCGCAATCGAACTTCGTCGTGGTGCTGGGCTGGGCGGTCTACGATATTGCCCGCACCTCGCTCGACATGCGCGCCGCGTCGCTGCGCATCGGGCTGGTCGGCCTTGCCCAGTTCCTGCCCGTGCTCCTGCTCAATCCGGTCGCGGGCCTTGCCGCCGACCGTTACGACCGGCGCGCGCTGGTACGGCTGTCGCTGGCCGGACAAATGCTCAGTGTCGCAGCTCTCCTTGCCGCCAGCCTTTCCGGGTATGACGGACTTGGGCTTTTCTATGGCGCAGCTGCCGCATTCGCCGCGTGCCGCGCTTTCTACATGCCTGCAATGAATGCCCTGGGGCCCTTGCTCGTCCCGGCCGAAGTGCTGCCGCGCGCCATCGCGGTCGGGGCCGTTGCCGGACGGATCGGCGGGATCATGGGGCCGGTTCTGGGCGGCTATGCCTATGGCGTGGGCGGATCATGGGCCTATGCCCTGACGGTCGCGCTGATCGCGGCGGCGCTCGGCGCGCAACTGGCGATCGGCAAGGGCAAGCCCCTGCCCCCACCACCGCCCGGACGCCCGCTCGAACGCATTGCCGAGGGTCTGAGCTATGTCGTGCGCACCCGCATGTTGCTCGGCGCGATCAGCCTCGACCTCTTCGCGGTTCTCTTCGGCGGAGCGACCGCCATGCTGCCCGCCTTTGCCCGCGACATCCTGCATGTCGGCCCAGCCGGTCTCGGCCTCCTGCGTTCGGCCTCCTCGGTCGGGGCCGTCGGCACTGCGCTGTGGCTGTCGGCCCGTCCGATCACGCATGGCGTTGGCCCCAAAATGCTGATCGCGGTCGGCTTGTTCGGGGCGGCCTCGGCCATCTTCGGCCTGTCCTCGTGGCTCTGGCTCTCGCTTGCCATGCTCGCGCTGTCGGGTGCGGCGGACATGATCTCGGTCTATGTGCGCCAGACACTGGTGCAAGTGGTGACGCCCGACGCCATGCGTGGGCGCGTGGGCGCGACGTCGAGCCTGTTCATCACGGCATCGAACGAACTGGGCGAAATGGAATCGGGGCTGGTCGGCGCACTGATGGGCCCGGCCGGTTCGGTGGTCTTCGGCGGTATCATGGCCGTCGCCATCGCTGGGCTGTGGGGCTGGATCTTTCCCGAACTGCGCAAAGTCCAGCGGTTCGAGGATGTGACCGTCAAATAAGACCGGCCCACGATGATCGCGGGCCGGTCCATCGGGATCAGAATGCGGCTTCGTCCATGGCCATGATCGACGCCTTTCCGGCCTTGATCGCCAGGAAAGCCGCCGTCGCCTGCGGCAACAGGCGATCGTAGAAGAACCGCGCCGTATCGATCTTCGCCTTGTAGAATGCGAGATCGCCTTCGCCGCCTGCCAGCCTGGCTTGAGCAATCCGGACCGACTTGGCAAAGGTGTACGCCATCGCGACCAGACCCAGAAGGCGCAGGTAATCGGCAGAGGCCGCTCCTGCTTCCTCCGGATCCTTCATCCCGCGCTCGGCAATCATCGCGGTCGCGCCCTGCAAGGCTTCGAATGCCCGCTTGAGCCCGGTGACGAAGGGCGCCATCGCCCCCTCGCCGCCGTTCTCTTCGATGAAGGCCGAGACCGGGTGGAAAAAGCTGCGCAAATAGCGGCCCATTTCCGCAGGCATCTTGCGCCCGACCAGATCGAGCGCCTGAATGCCGTTGGTCCCTTCATAGAGCATGGCGATCCGCGCATCGCGCATATACTGCTCGACGCCGCTTTCGCGAATAAAGCCGTGGCCACCGTAGCACTGCACCGCAAGGCTCGCGCTTTCGAGGCCGAGATCGGTGAAAAGCGCCTTCACCACCGGCGTCATCAAGGCAACCAGATCGGCCGCACGCTGACGGACTTCGGGCGTTTCCCCGTGCTTTTCCGCGTCGAGCGCGCGCGAGATCCAGCCCGCGATGCCGCGACATCCTTCGTTCCAAGCCCGGATGGTGAGCAACATGCGGCGTACGTCGGGATGGACGATGATGGGGTCTGCAGGCTTGTCGGGATGCTTGGTCCCCGACAGCGAACGGCCCTGCACGCGTTCCTTGGCGTACCAGACAGCCGACTGATAGGCCGCCTCGCCGATCCCGAGCCCCTGAATGCCGACGCCCACGCGTTCGGCATTCATCATCGTGAACATCGCTTCGAGCCCGCGATGGGGTTCGCCGACGAGCCAGCCGGTCGCCTCCTCGAACAGCATCTGGCAGGTCGCCGATGCCTTGATGCCCATCTTGTGCTCGATCATCGTACAATGCGCGCCGTTGCGCACCGACCAGGCCCCCGCCGCATCGGGCAGGAACTTGGGCACGAGGAACAGGCTGATCCCCTTCACCCCGCGCGGGGCATCGGGCAAACGAGCGAGGACGAGATGGACGATATTGTCCGTCAGGTCCTGTTCCCCCGCCGAAATGAAGATCTTCGCGCCCGAAACCTTGTAGCTGCCGTCGCCTGCCGGTTCGGCACGCGTGCGCAGGAGGCCGAGATCGGTGCCACAATGCGGTTCGGTCAGACACATCGTCCCCGACCATTCGCCGCCGACCATTTTGGGCAGATAGGTTTCCTTGAGCGTGTCGGATGCATAGGCATCGATCGCCGCGATCGCACCATTGGTCAGCCCCGGATAGAGGCTGAACGACACGTTGGTCGCGCAGATCATTTCCTCGACCAGCTTGCCGAGCGCCTCGGGAAGCCCCTGCCCACCCCATTTCGCGGGCAGGACCAGCGCGTTCCAGCCGCCCTCGACGAACTGGCGGAAGGCATCCTTGAACCCGGCGGGCGTGCGCACCACGCCGTTCTCGAAATGACAGCCTTCCTCGTCGCCGCTGCGGTTGAGCGGCAGAAGCACGTTTTCGCACAGTTTCGCCGCTTCGGTCAGGACCGCTTCGGCAAGCTCGGGGGTAATCTCGGCAAAGGCGGACAGATCGCCAAAGCCGTCATCGGTGTGCAGTTCGTTGAGCACGAACTGCATGTCGCGCAAAGGCGCAGAATAGACCTGCATCTCGTCTCTCCCTTGGTATCAGTTGCGCAGGGGCTTGCCGGTCTTGAGCATGTGCTCGATCCGGTTTTGAGTGCCGGGATGGCGGACCAGCGCGAGAAACGCCTTGCGCTCGAGCGCGAGGAGATCCCCTTCGGCCACGGTATCGACCAGGTCGGCTTCCCCCCCGGTCAGGACATCGGCGAGATGTCCCGCGACGACCGCATCGTGCGGCGTCGCCATGCCGCGCGCGCGGAAGCCCGCAACCGCCAGTTCCAGCGCGGCCTTGCCCCCGGCGCCCGGCAGGCGATAGGTCGGCGGCGCGGGCGGTTGATACCCTTCGGCCAGAGCGAGCGCACGGGCCTTGGCATCGGCCAGCAGACGATCGCGGTTCATCGTGATCCCGTCGGTCGGGCGCAGGAACCCGAGGTCCATCGCTTCGGCCGCTGATTTCGACACGGTCGCGGTCGAGATCGTCTCGAAGACTTTCGAAACGGCCGGAACCGGGCCCTTGGGCAATCCCTTGGCCGCCTGCCAGCGCGCCAGCATTTCGCCGCACCCGCCCCATCCCGGAACCAGACCAACCCCGCATTCGACAAGGCCGATATAGCTTTCGGCATGGGCCTGCACCGCGTCGGCATGGAGCACGATTTCGCACCCGCCGCCCAGCGCCAGTCCGGCAGGCGCCGCCACGACCGGGAACGGCGCATACTTCAACGCCTTGAGCGCCATTTGCCCGCCGCTCACCATCTTTTCGATTTCGCCCCATGCGGCGATGTTGATGGCAAACAGGGCAAGGCCGAGATTGGCCCCGGCGGAAAAGGCACTGCCTTCGTTATAGACGACCAGAGCCTTGAACTTGCTCGCAACCAGCGGAACCGCCTGCCCGATCAATTTCAGGATCTCGCCGTCGATCGCGTTCATCTTGCTCGTGAATTCGAGCGCAGCAACGCCGTCGCCGATGTCCCACAAGGCGGCCGACGCGTTCCGGATGATCGGCTTTGCCCCGAGCTTGATGTCTTCGAGCAGAAGCACGCCGTCGGGACGGACCAGATCGTGGTAAGCCCCATCGAGCCCGAGGTACTGCCGCTTGCCCGCTTCAATCCGATAGAACGGACGCCCCGCCGCAATCCGCAGCACTTCGGGTACGGCCTTGCCATCGGCTTCGAGCCGGGCGACGAAATCGGCTCCGCCGATCCGGTCGATCAGTTCGAACGGCCCGTATTTCCAGTTGTAGCCGAGCTTCATCGCCGCATCGATGGCAACCACGTCATCGGCTGCCTGCGGCAACAACGATGCCGCATAGGTCAGCGTCGCGCCCAGAATGGCCCAGGCATAGGCCCCCGCCTTTCCGGGCAGGGCGAGCAAGGCCTTGAGATCCTTTTGCGCGGCCGACGGCAACGACGCAGGCTTGGCCTGCGGACGGTATTCGCCACTTGCCAGGTCGATCGCCTCGCGACGTTTGCCCGCCTCGCGGTTGATGCGATAGAAACCGCCCTTGCCCTTGCGCCCGGTCAGGCCCTCGCCAATCATCCGCGTGATCAGCGGATGGTCGATCGCGATCGCATGATAGGGATCGTCTGCGGGAAGCGTGCTGGTCAGGCTCGCTTTCAGATGCGGCATGAGATCGATCCCGACCAGATCGACGAGGCCGAAAATCCCGGTCTTGGGCACGCCCATCGGCTTGCCCGCAATGGCATCGGCTTCCTCGACCGTCAGGCCCAGATCGAAAGCGGCATTGACCGCGCTCTGCAACCAGAACGTACCGACACGATTGGCCAGGAAGCCCGGCGTGTCCTTGCAAGCCACGATCGTCTTGCCCAGTGCGCGGTCGGCAAAGTCGGAAATCCGCGCCACCAGTGCCGCATCGCTGGCCGGCCCTGCCACCACTTCGAGCAGGCGCATATAGCGCGGCGGGTTGAAGAAGTGGGTGATGAAAAAATCGCGCGCAAAGCCTTCGGAACGTCCCGCGACGAGATGCCCGAGCGGGATCGTCGAGGTATTCGAGGTTACGGCCGTGCCCGGACGGCGCACCGCCTCCAGCTTTTCGTAAAGCGCGTGCTTCAGGTCGAGGCGCTCGATGATCGCCTCGATCACCCAGTCGCATTCGGCGACCCGGGCGAGATCATCCTCGATATTGCCGACTTCGACCAGCTTGGCCGCACGCTTCGACATGAATGCGGCGGGCTCTGCCTTTTGCAGACGCTTGAGCGCCCCTGCTGCCACCGCATTGCGATCGGCAGGATCGCGCACGATGTCGAGCAGCAGGACCGGAACCCCGGCGTTGGCGACTTGCGCGGCGATGCCCGCGCCCATCACCCCGGCGCCGATGACGCAGACCTTGCGCACCGGCTCAGTTGCAATGCTGCTCATCAGATCGCCTCCAGAACCGTCGCGATGCCCTGTCCGCCGCCGATGCACTGGGTAGCGAGCGCGAAACGACCGCCTTCCCGCTTGAGCAGGGCCGCCGCCTTGCCGACGATGCGCGCACCGGTCGCGCCCAGCGGATGGCCGAGCGCGATCGCCCCGCCGTCGAGATTGATCTTGGTCGGATCGAGCCCGAGATCGGCGATGCAGGCCAGCGCCTGGCTGGCGAAGGCTTCGTTGAGTTCGATAACGTCGAGATCGCCCACGCCGATCCCCGCGCGTGCCAGCGCCTTGCGGCTCGATTCCACCGGACCGATGCCCATGATGTCCGGGCTGCATCCCGAAATCGCCGTGGCGCGGATGCGCGCAAGGATCGGCAACCCGTTGGCGCGGGCATAGGCCTCGCTCGCCACCAGGACCGCGCTCGCCCCGTCTGTCAGCGGCGAGGACGTGCCCGCCGTCACCGTCCCGGTCGCGCTGAACGCGGGCTTCAATCCGGCAAGAGTCTCGGCCGTCGTCGCCGGACGCGGGCATCCGTCGACATCGACCGTTCCGCCCTTGGTCACGATCGGCACGATTTCGTCGGCAAAGCGACCTGCGGCCATCGCAGCCCCGGCCTTCTGCTGGCTGGCAACGGCAAAGGCTTCCTGCTGCGCGCGGTCGATGCCGTAGCGCGTGGCAAGGTTTTCAGCGGTATCACCCATGCCGATATAGGCGGCGCTGGTCTTGGCAAGCTCGGGATTGGGCAGCGGGTTGAACCCCATCATCGGCACCCGGCTCATCGATTCGATCCCCGCCGCAACAAAGACTTCGCCGGCACCAAGCGCGATCTGCCCCGCCGCGTAATGCACCGCGCTCATCGACGAGCCGCAGAAACGATTGACCGTCATGCCGCCCACCGATTGCGGCAGTCCCGCCAGCATCCCGATCAGACGCGCGACGTTGAAGCCCTGCTCGCCTTCGGGAAAAGCGCAACCGACGACCAGATCCTCGATCGCGGAAACATCGACGCCGGTCCGCTCGACCAGCCCGCGCACGACTGCCCCGGCAAGGTCGTCGGGACGGGTGCGGGCCAGCGCACCCTTTCCGGCGAGGTGAAACGGAGACCGGGCAAAACCGGCAACAACCACATCAGGCATCGAACATCCTTCCAGCTTGCGCACCCTCATCCGGGTGTCTGTTGCGTCGCCCGTCATCCAACGGAATCAGCACGACCGCACCATCTCCTCTAATGGTGCCAAACTTTCCCTATGCGTCAACCTGATTTTGGTGCATGATCCGATTCGTCACGGCGAAAGACGCCGGGCAGGATTGGGCAGGCAAGTACCCGCCCGACGGGACAAGAGGATGCGTCCATGATGAAGGGTCTGCCCGGAATTGCCGGGATTCCCGCGCGCCGATCACACCCCGTCGCGCGGTTTCGCAACACCCCGGTCACAGCCCCGGCGCCTCGCCCATGCATTGCGAGGCACAGATGATGACGAGTGCACCGATCCGGCCCGTCGAGCCCCATTCTCCCGCATCCGGGCCCGCCGACACGACGCCTTGGGAACCGCCGGTCATGCTGATCGGGGACTTGCTCGAGGGCACCGTGCGCGATCATCCCGATCGCATCGGCGTCGATTTTCTCGGCCGCACATGGACCTGGGCGCAGATCGGCGAATATGTCGCCCGGGCCGCGCGCGGCTTGCAGGATCTGGGGCTCAGGAAAGGCGATCGGCTCGCGCTCTGCCTCCCCAACACGCCCTATTACATTGCGCTCTATTACGCGGCGGCGCGGATCGGGGTGGTCATCGTCAATCTCAATCCTCTCTATACCGAGCGGGAATTGACCCATCTCCTGACCGATTCCGGCGCCTGCGCCATCGCGGTTCCCGACGTCGCGGAAATTCACGGCAAAGTGCTGGAAATCGCGGGGAAAACCGCGCTTCGCCATATTCTTGTCTGCCCAATGGCGGGCATTCTTCCCTGGCTCAAAGGCCTGGGCTGGCGCTTCTTGAAGCGGCGCGATCATGCCCGCATTCCGGCACGCGAAACCGGTGGCGTGCGCCATGTGCGCTTTGATGACCTGATCGCCAACCGCGCCGCGCCCGATCCGGTCGCGGTGGCCCCGCATGACCTTGCCGTGCTGCAATATACCGGCGGGACCACCGGCATTCCCAAGGGCGCCATGCTCACGCACCGCAATCTGACGGCCAATGCCCTGCAACAACAGCGCCACATCGGCGTCGATCTGCCCCCGCCTCAGCGCACGCTGGCAGTCTTGCCGTTCTTTCACGTCTTCGCGCTGACTGCCGTACTCGATTTCTCGGTGCTGATCGGTTCGGAACTCGTGCTGCTGCCGCGCTTCGAGATGAAAGCCATGCTGGCGACCATCCGCCGCAAGCCACCGACGATGTTCTTCGGCGTACCGACCCTGTTCATCGCAATTAACGCCTTGCCGGACAAGGACATTCCCGATCTTTCGACAGTGATCGCCTCCATTTCCGGCGGCGCCCCCCTGCCCCACGACGTGCGCCACACGTTCGAGGCAAGGACCGGCGCGCGCATCTGCGAAGGCTATGGCCTGACCGAAGCGTCACCGGTCATTGCCTGCAATCCCGTCTTCGGCGAAGCGCGCGACGATTCCTGCGGCGTCGCATTCCCCGGCACCATTCTGGAAATCCGCGACCCCGACCATCCCGAACGCATTCTGGGCGTAGGCGAACGCGGTGAAGTCTGCGCGCGCGGACCGCAGGTCATGGCCGGATACTGGAAACGCCCCGACGAAACCGCCGCAACATTCATCGACGGGGCACTGCGCACCGGCGACGTCGGGTACTTCGACGCCGACGGCTACCTCTACCTCGTCGACCGGATCAAGGACGTAATCCTGTGCGGTGGCTACAACGTCTATCCGCGCCTGATCGAGGAAGCTGCCTACGAACACCCTGCCATCGAGGAAGCGATCGCCATCGGCATCCCGGATCCCTATCGCGGCCAAAGCCCCAAGCTCTTCATCAAACTGCACGACGGCACCAGCCTTGCCCCCGAAGACTTGCGCGCGTTCCTGTCCGAACGGCTGAGCAAGATCGAGCTGCCCAAGGCGATCGAGATCCGCGACCGCCTGCCGCGCACGATGATCGGCAAGCTCTCAAAAAAGGAACTGGTGGAAGAGGAACGCGCCCGTGCGGCACAATGATCTATCAACACCGAATGCGGGCGGGTTGCACTTTGCGCATTGATCTCCCGTCAGGATTCTGGTCCCATTCCCGATCAATGCGCGGGAGAAAGCGGTCGTCGCACCATGGATGAACTGGCAAATCAACCCGGCACCGATCCCGATACCGTTTCCGATCTCCCGCTCCCGTCGTTCACCTCTCGCGAGGCCGACGATGCGCTGGCCGGATTGAAAGGGATCAACGAAGTCGCAGCCGCACTCGGCATCACGCATCGCACCTTGCGCTTTTACGAGGACAAGGGGCTGATCGAACCTGCGCGCGTGGGCAATACCCGCATCTATTCGCGGCGCGACGTCGCCCGGATGCAATTGATCCTGCGCGGCAAGCGGCTCGGCTTCTCGATCCGCGAGATCAAGGACTTCCTCGATCTTTACGATGCCGATCCGTCCCAACTGGAACAGATGCAGCATCTGCTGGCCCAGGTCCGCACTCGCCTGCGCCAGCTCGAACGTCAGCGTGCCGCCTTGCAGATGACGATCGCCGAATTGAAAACAATGGAATTGCAGGCCCGCGAGCGCATCGCGGAACTGACCCGCAAGGACTGATGCGGCGGCCGTGACCGCCGCATCGTCACGGCATCACTTGCCGAACCACATCCGCTGAAACTGCTTTTCGCGGTCGAGGAACTGGTGCTTGAGCGCACCGGCAATGTGCAGGATCAGCGCCGCGATCAGGATCTTGGCGGCAATTTCATGTGTTTCGCCGAAAATTCCGTCCCAGAATTCACGACCCGCATCATCCATTCCATTGAAGAACGGCAGATGGAACCAAGGGATCGCGTCGAACAGCACCAGGGGCTTGCCCACCGAGCCCTTCCACGCCGATTCCGCGAACCAGCCCGCGACGGGAACGAGGATCATCAACAGATAGAGCAAGTGATGGACGCCGACCGAAAGCTTGCGCTCCCACGGCTTCAGGCTGGCGAGCGGCGCCGGGCCGGGATGTCCGATTTTCCACAGCACGCGCAAGGCGACGAGACCGATGATGGTGATCCCGATCGACTTGTGCAGCGCGACCGCCGCGTGAACCTGATCCTTGGGCAGGTCGTCAAACCCCAGCCCTTTCCAGAGGTTGAAAATGATGCCGATGGCGACAAGCCAGTGCAGCGCCACGGCGACCGCAGTGTAGCGGCCGGTATTGGATCCTTCGGGCATACGACAACGTCTCCGACATGCTTTGTTTCGTTGCGCGTGTTCGAATGCCCCCATTGCGAACCGGGCGGAAAGCTCCGCCTGCCGGGCATGTCCAGCCTCACGCGCATTTCACTTCATCCCAGATCGCAAGGCTTTCAGCAATCGGGATTTGTTGCCGGTGCTTCCCATAGCCCGGCCGGACGCGTATCGGCCCATGATGGGGCCAGGGACACAATTGAGCGGATTTCGGGCATGAAACGCATCGTCATGCCGATTTTTCTTGCCAGCCTTGCAGTCAATCTCGGCGCGATGATCATGCGCCTCGACTGGCTGACAGTCCCGGCGCTTCTGGGCGGGTGGTATCTGGCCGATTTCGCTTCCGGCCTCGTCCACATGCTGATGGACTATCACCCATGCCCGACCGGTCGCGGCCTTGCCGACATGTTCTTTTACGAAGGATCCCGCGAAAGCGAGGAGTATCTGGCCATGGCCCGCGCGCGCATGTCCCGGCTCAATGCGTTCGAGCGGATCGCCTATGACTTCAAGAACCACCACCCTCGTCCGGATGCGCTCGGCAGACGGTCGCTCTGGCGCCAGATCGGCTCGACCCTGATCGTCGGAGCGCTGCCTTGCTCACTCGCGCTCAATGCGGTGGCATTGTGGGGGCATGCGCCCGGCTGGCTGCTCGGCCTGGGCAGCACGTTCATCCTCGGCGGCGCCTTTGCCCAGTATTTCCACGGCACCTTGCACCGCCGCGACAATCCGGCCTTCATCGGCATGCTGCGTCGCGCACACCTGCTGATGACGCCCGAAGCGCACGAGTTGCACCACATCTCCCTTCAGCGCGACTTTGCCACCAATTGCGGCTGGTCCAACCCGGTCATCAACGCGCTGTTCCGCACGTTGCGCCATCATGGCCACCTTCCCGATGCCGGATTGATCCCGCCGCCCTGAGCGCGCGCCCAAGAAAAATTCGCGAATGCGACAAGCAATGACAGAACGGCCCTGCAAATCCGGCGCCTGTCATGGCTTGAAACACCTTTGCGCTGTCGGAAATCGGGGCGTCTCCGTACCTTGCAGACATCAGCTTACCCAAGCTCACCGATGTCCAAAAGGACCGACACCATGCGCAAGATTGCCCTGATCCTCGCCATTGCCGCCGTCGCGACCCCGCTTGCGACACAAGCCCGCAGCTTCTCCGGCCCCCGTGGCGGCTTTGCCTCGGGTTCGGTGACCCGCACGGGAACCTCCGCGACCGCAACCGGGTCGGCGACCGGCGCCCGCGGCGGCACTGCCTCGGGTTCTGCCACCGGCACCTACAACCCGCGTCAGGGGACCGTTACCGGAACCGCTTCGGGAAGCGCGACCGGCGCCAACGGGAATACCGCGACCGCCTCGGGCTCGGGCAGCTACAACACATCGACCGGCATCGCCACCGGCACCGGCTCGGTCACCGCGCCCTCCGGCACGACCTATGGTGCTACCGGCACTGCCGGACAGGGCAGCGCGACCGTCACTTCAAACAGCGGAAAAACCAAGACCTGGACGCGACCTTGAACCTGCGACCCGCGTCCTGAACCTCATGAGCGCCGGCAGGCAGCACTGGCAATCCCCCTGCCGGCGCTCACTTTTTGCCGGCGCTCATCTTTTTGCGTCCCCGACGAACGCTCCCACAAGAAGAAAGGCATTGTAGATCAGCGTACCGACCGGACCGCCGCCACGGCCACCATGTTCCAGGCGAAGATAGGACGACGCCCCCCGCCGGTCCGCGATGGGCCCGGTCACGATCGCCCCGAAAAACAGTCCGAACAGCGAAGCCGCGCCCGCACGCAAATGCGACAATTCACGCAATGCATGCGACATCGGCGAAAAACGGTGAACACCGATGTTCGCTCCAGAACGTCCGTCCGAACGACCGGGCACTCAGCCTTTCAGAACGTCCGCCCGATCGTGAGATTGATCGCGGGCGGGCGTTGCGGGGTATATTGCGCCACATCCGCCCGAAACGGGTTCCCGAAGGCAAAGCGGTTTCCGCTACGCGCCAGCGGATTGGTGACGACCAGATCCACGCGATTGGCGCCGCGCGTCAGCCCCAGTTCCAGTCGGCTGTCGAGAACATGCCCCATCTTGCGGTCGAGACTGGGCTGAAAGCTGAGGCGTGAAGGGCCGATCTCGTTGAGGGCGAGCCGCACATGCCCCTGCCCGCGCGCAAGCGTGAAATCGCGTCCGACTGCAATGCGCGCCGTATAATCGGGAACCGATGGCAGGCGCGTGTCGTCGAGCGATAAGCCAAGCTCACTGCGAACCAGCCGCGCCGATTGAGCCGTTCCACCCAGTTCGATCCGCCATGAACCGCCGAGCGGACGGGCAAGTCCCATGCTGATCCCGGTGATCGACGCGTCCCCTGCCGTGCGCGTCTCGATCAGGCCATCGGCGAGCAACATGTCGGACTGCACATTGGTCCACCACGTGTGAAAAAGGCTCACCTCGATCAGCTTACCGTCACCCGCCGTTTCGCGCCAGCCGAACGTCAGCGTCGTCAGCCTGTCGCCCGGATAGGTCCGGATCTGGCCATTGCCCTGCGTATCGAGCCCGCCCTGCCGGAATGCCGATCCCACCCGCAGATAGATCAGCCGTCCGGGATGGGGGCGCCAGCTGAGCGCGCCTTCCGGGCTGACGCCGGTCCGGGTATTGGCAAAGGCACTGCTCGTGGCGAGATCGCTGCGTCCGGTCGTCAGCGTATCGTAAAATAGCCGCAACCCTGCCGACACATCCAGTCGCCCAGTCACCGGCGCAACCACGTCGGCAAAAAGACCGGTGTCGTGCGCCACCTGCACCGTGCGATCGAGCTGCACCGTATGATCGCTTGCCGCCGATCCATTCGCCGACAATGTGCGATCCTCAACCTCACGCGCTTCGACATGGGCAAGCCCGAGCACCCAATGCAGCCGCCGCCATGCCCCGGACAGACGCACTTCGCTGTCCCAGACGCGGTATTCTCGCAGATCTGCGAAAAGTCCCGGATTGGAGAGCCCCGCCGCCGACGCCAGCGCCTCGGCCCCTTGCGTCGCGTCGAGCTGGTCGCGCACGTCGTGCCAGCTATATCCGCTTGTCGCCACCAACCGCGCCTCGCCCACCGGCCCTTCCACCCGCAAGGCGGTGTGGATCAGGTCGTTGTCGTGGGGCTCAGGCAGTTGCCCGGCCCGATTGCGGGCTCCGGGCGCATAGCTGTACTGGCTGTCCCCGCTGTTGATCCACTGGGCAAGGCCCGAAACATCCGCGCGCCAGTCTCCGACCGCCACTCCCAGCCCGCCCCGGACTCCTTCGACATGGGTCCTGTTGCTGTCGCTGCGCCCGCCTGTGTCGATCCATCCCGGTTCGCTGCTGGCGTAGCCGACGATGCGCAAAGCAGCATGATCGGCAACGATGGGCACATTGGCCATCGCCGCGCCGCTCGGTCCGGTGCCGCCGCCGATCACCGTGCTGAAACCCGCGCTGACACTACCGGACAAGCCGGACAGCTCGGGCCGGTTGGTAACGACACGGTAGATCCCTCCCAGCGCGCCGGTTCCGAACAAGGCACCTTGGGGCCCCTTCAACACTTCAACGCGCGTCACATCGACCAGCCGCAAATCAGGATCGGGCGCCGAATACGTCAGTCGCGTGTCGTCCACATAGACCGCGACCGGCGACGCACTGCCCCCGTTGAACGGGCTGTCGGCGACGCCGTTGATGAACATGCGGTTCCGCCCCGGCCCTTGTGCGGTCAGCACGAGACCATCGATCCCTTCGGCAACCAAGGCGCTCCCCTGCCCCGCCTGCGTCGCGCCGCTCGCTTCGGGCAAGGCGAAAAGGGCGATCGCCTGTGCCACGCGATCCAGTCCAAGCGGCTGCTTGGTCGCGGTGACCAGGATCGGCCCTGCGGTAACGACGGGCGAAGGACCTGCGGGACGCCGGGCAGGCGGTTGCACCGGACGCGTCTCGATCCGCCAGACGCCCGACGAAATTTCCCGCGCGATCAGGCCCGTCCCGGCAAGCAAGCGGGCCAGCGCCTCTCCCGGCGTCATCCGTCCGCGCAATGCGGGCGCCTGCCGATCGGGAAGGCTTCCTTCGGCACCGATCGCGATACCATCCTGGCGCGCCAATTCGGCCAGAGCGCGCGGCAAGGCCTGCGCCGGAATGACCAGTTCGCGCCGATCCGCGCTATGGGCGATCGTCGGGACGGGCCAGCCGGTCGCGATCAGCCCCATGGACCAGCACAAGCCCCATGAGCCCTGCCAGATCCTGCGCCGAACTGTGCCCCTTCGCAAAAACGAGAGTCCCCGAAAAACGCCGGCCCTTCAACTCGTCCGGCACGTCCAATCCACGCCCCGCATACCGTGTCAGGTCTGCCGCCACCAGAGCCAGCGGCGTATCGGCGTAAGTAAGCGTCCCATCCTGCCAACCACCGACGCGATCGGGCGCGACCGGCGCGATCCGCACTTCGCCCGCCTGCGCATCGAAGACAAGACCGCGTCCCGCCTTCATCGGCAGGGCCTGATCGAGCGTCGGCCCGCTCACGCTGACTTGTCCTTCGGCAACGGCAACGCGCACATATCGTGCTTGCGGGCCATCGGTCTGAATGTCGAAACGCGTGCCGATATCCGAAACCACCAGACCGCCCGCCGCGATCGACAGGACACGCCCGGGTCGATGAGGCACCACGAAATAAGCACCTCCGATGACCGTCATGCGCCGGTCCCCGTCGCCCACGGCAAGGCGGCTGTGCGGAGCGAGCATCACCCGCGATCCGTCCCCCAGCACGACTTCCTGCGTCAGCGCGCCGGTCTCGACCATGCGCTCGTCATGGGGCGCCGTTCCAAAGAGCCCCGGATGCCATGCCACTACGGCAATCGAAGCGACAAGCGTCGCTGCCCCCGCCAATGCCAGCGCGATCTTCCGCCCAGGATGCAGGCGTTCCTTTACCGACTCCGGCTCTGACGCCTGCGCGGGAGCGTCATGCCGCTCGATCGGCACGAAATCCTGCCGCCGAACCATGGCATCAACCTGCGCGATCTGGTCATAGCACTCGCGATGGAGGGGGCTGGCCTCGAGCCATGCGGAAAAAGCGCCCCAGTCCATCGCGTCGCTCCGGCTGGCAAGGTGCCAGGCAATCGCTTCGTCGACGATGTCCTCGGGGATCGCATCGAGCCCGGTCATCGCTTGGCCTCCCCACCGGCCCGATCCCCGGACGACGTCGGCCCAAGCAATCCGCAGGCACACAGGTGCGCTCTCAGACGTTTCATCGCCAGCGCCAGATGCTTTTCCACGCCACTCCGGCTGATCCCGAGAATGGCGGCAATCTCGCCCTGCCCCTTTTCCTCGATCCGATAGAGCCAGAGCGCTCGACGCGCACCTTCAGGCAAAGCCGCAATCGCTTCGTGCAGACGGTCGGCTTCCTGGCGGCGGAGCAATATCTCTTCTGCACTGTCGGCCGGATCGAGGCGATCTTCGGGATCGAGGGACGCCGAACCGTCGGCGTCGATCCAATCGCGATCGCGGCGCATCGCCCGCTGGCGCGCTCTTGCATGATCGAGCACCAGATTGTTGGCCATGCGGAACAGATAGGCCTGACCATTGGCAACCGGGCCGGGCGCGATCCGCTCAAGTTTCAGCCAGAGTTCGTGAAGCAGATCCTCGGCCATCCCGGCATCCCCGCAACGAGCCGTCAGAAAACGCAGCAGCACGGGCCGATTGCCGGCGAACAAGGCCTGCAGACCATTGAGGGCCGAACGTGCGTCCTCCATCCATTCCTCGCAACGGGCCGGGTTCATGACGCCCCCGGGCCCCTGATGACTGCTTGCGCCTGCGCGCTGGGGAAAGTGCAATTCATGCCCATGGCTCCCGTGTTCCGCAAGACAGACGCCATGCAACGACATCCTCCGCAGTTGCGTTTTCCAACTGCGGAGATCCCCCGATGGTGGCGTCCTCATTTCGACACGGGCGCAGGAATGGAGAGAAACGGGGTGGAGGAAAGCAAGATTATGGGCGCAAACGAGACAAACAGCCGACCAGCATGGGTCTCGCCCTCCCTGCCCCATTCACGACATCGGATGCTGCGGTCCGCAGCCCTTCTTGCTCTCGCCATCCCGGTACTGCCGGTCGTCGCCCATGCCGAGCCGGTCACGGCAAGCCTTGCCACAGAGTCGGCAAGCGAAACCCCGGCAAGCGCGACTGATGCACCCGCCGCCGAAACAACCGATCAGTCTGAAACGACAGACAACATCGTCGTCAGGGCACACGAACGGTCGCCCGGCGATCCGCTCGAAGGGGCCAACCGAAAATCCTATGCGGCCGTGCAAGCAGTCGATCGCGCCGTCGTCGGCCCGGTCGCAAAGGGCTATGAACACGTCCTTCCCCGCCCGATCCGCCGCGGCATTCACAACGTGCTCTACAATTTGCGCGAACCGGTCGTTTTCGTGAACTACCTGTTGCAGCACAAATTCGGAAAGGCCGGGGAAACACTCGCCCGTTTCACGCTGAATTCCACTGCGGGGGTCGGAGGCCTGGTCGACGTCGCTGTCGCAAAACCGTTCCGCCTGCCACATCGGGTCAACGGCTTTGCCAATACGCTCGGCTTCTATGGAGTCGGTGCCGGGCCTTACATGTTCCTTCCCATCATCGGCCCGACCACGGTTCGCGATCTCATCGGGACGGTCGGCGATCGCATGTTCCTGCCGGTTGCGGTGGGCTGGCCCTTCACCCGCCCGGCTTACGGTGTCCCGGTGGCCGTCCTCGGCACGATCGACGACCGGATCGAGATGGACGACCGCCTGCACCGGTTGCGCGACCTGTCGGCCAATCCCTATGCCGCGACGCGCGAACGCTACCTGTGTCAGCGCCGCGCCGACATTGCGGCCCTTCATCGCCACGGCCCGACACCGTTCCCGGCGCCCGATCCGTCCTGCATGCCGCCCGTGACGCAGCCGCAACCGACCACAGAACCCACGCATCCCTGAAACGGGCGCCTGTTCGGCGCCGTCACCAGCAGGGAAGCAACTTTTCGACGAACCGAGGTTCCGGACACCGGGAAGCGCTGGCTTGCCGGTGCCGGATCGCCTATGATGCTGCAATGCACAATCCCATCGGACGATCGTCCGCCGGATCTGGTGGACTCATGCTCGCCTTGCAAGGTGGCGGAGCCCTCGGAGCGTTCACCTGGGGCGTCCTCGACGCCCTGCTCGAAGCCCGCATGGAGATCGAGGCGATCAGCGGCGCCAGCGCAGGCGCCGTCAACGGCGTCCTGCTTGCCTCAGGCCTCGCGAAAGGTGGTCCTGAAGAAGCGCGCGCCCTGCTCGCCCGTTTCTGGGACCGGGTTTCCCGCATGTCGATGCCCGCCTGGCTCACCGATCACTGGCTGATCGCCGGAGCCTTGCGCGGGTCTCTCGACATCCTGTCACCGGCCCAACTCAATCCGCTCGGCTTCGATCCCTTGCGCTCGATCCTGACCGACCTCGTCGACTTCGAACGCCTGCGGACCAGGAGCCCGATCAAGCTGCACATTTCGGCGACACGCGTCAAAGACGGCTCGGCTCGCATCTTCACGGCGCCCGAGATCACGATCGAAGCGGTTCTGGCTTCCGCCTGCCTCCCCCGGCTGAGTGAAAGCGTCGAGATCGACGGCGAATATTTCTGGGACGGCGGTTTCAGCGCCAATCCTCCCTTGCGCGAACTCGTCTGGTCAAGCCGGTCCCGCCGGATGATCGTGGTCGAATTGCTGGCCGATGCGATCGACGACCCGCCGACAGCCGCAGGAGACATCAGCCAGCGGACGCTCGAACTTGCCTTCATGACAAGCTACCGACGCGAACTGGAAGCTCTGGAAGCCCTGATCGAGCGATGCCGCAAGACGTTCTCGGGCTTTTCCAAAGTCACCCGCCGCCTGCGCTCGCTACAGATCCACCGCATCTCGATCGCCGACCACCTCGAGCCCCAGGACCTCGGCCGCCCCCACGACGCCAGCCTCCACCGCATCCTGCGCCTCAAGGAAGAGGGCCAGTCGGCCGCTCGCGCTTGGCTCAACAAGTAACAGAAATGTTGGGAAAAGCCTTGTCGGCTTAGGTGGCGGAGAGGGAGATAATCGAATAACGCCAGCAACCGCATGATTTAAAAGCATATATCGAGCCACCGGCAAGGCCTCACCATAGAATATACCATAGAGGGTCGGACACCTTCTCAGCGGCAATCTGGATACCATACTCGGCTCGCTGTCCCCAACGTCCAAAACCTGCAGGGTATGTCGGGGAACGACCTAACAAACATAATATCGGCGGATTTCTGCGGGTTTCAGACATAACGTCCCGCATAACATCGACATAACCACCTTATGGATGTTGGACATAATATTTGATTTTCATAATATCGTTTATTTTCAATGCATTGGTGGTTTTGTTAGCGCAGCCATCATGTCAGGTTATGCCACAGGGCTAATTTTAATATCATTGTTTTTCATATGGTTATATGCAATTTCACCCCAAAATTAGGGATGTTAGGAGCCCCCCGAGTGACCCTCCACCAAAACGCAAAAGCGCTCTGATCCGCGCGCCTCACCAGGCAACGGACATTTCCTCGTCGAGGTGCGTCAAAGTGCGAAACCACCGTTCGCGCTCAGCTTTCCCAAAACTCCGCAGTTCTCCGGTCCATTTCACTGCGTCCGATCCTGCCCTTTTGCGAAAAATCGAAGGGGGAAAGGATGAGGCGAGGAGTGGGGGCAATGGCGGCGCGCGGGGTGGAGCGCCGGGGATTTCTGCCGGGGCCCGTGGGGGCAAGGTGGCGCTGGTCGAGGGCGCTCCCAACACACCATCACGCGGCCCGAGCCCAAGTCGTTAACGCAATCCCACCAGATCCATGCAAGAACGTTATCTAAAAATGTGATTGCCATATCCAATAATATGATTTCCCAGTCTGGGATGGTCATTGCGACCCAAACACCCTTCCATTTCTTCATGTATTTACTAGGGAATTCCCAACGAAGCTCATCAGAGCCGTTCGGGTCGCCCGCTTAAATGCACCCGCAACCCCGCCACCGTGGGGTTGCCAGCTCCCTGCTGCATCCCCCCGCAGCAGGGGGCACCCGCCCTCCCCTGCGTCCATGGCAACAAAAAAGGGCCAGGACTTTCGCCCCGGCCCCTCATGTGAGCGTCACTGCAAGCGCACCGATCAGTTCGAGATGATCACCTCGCGCGCGTTCTGGGCCTTCTCCTGCCCGCCGACGGTATAGCGCACGCCTACGCCCTCGATGGCGAAGGGGGCGAAGATGCGGCGGACTTCGGGGTGGTCGTTGAGCGAGAGGATGAAGCGGCCCTTGAGGCGGGCGAGGCGTGCGGCCATGGCTTCGAACTCGTCGCGGGTGAAGAGGTCGTCGCCATAGTCCCGCTCGCAGCCATAGTAAGGCGGATCGAGATAGAACAGGGTGCCCGGGCGGTCGTAGCGATCGAGGAAGGTGGACCAGGGCAAGCGCTCGATCACCACCCTGGACAGGCGTTCATGGACGGCCTCGATCATCGGGCCGAGCTTGGTCACGTCGAAGCGGGCGCCGGCGCCGGGCGAGACGCCGAAGTTGCGGCTGCGGACCTTGCCGCCGAAGGCCAGGCGCTGAAGGTAGAGGAAGCGGGCCGAGCGTTCGAGATCGGTGAGGCTGTCGGCGGGCATGGCAAGCAGCTTTTCAAACCCGGCACGGCTGGTGATCTGCCAGCGCAGCATTTCCAGGAACGGAAGGTAGTGGCGCTGGAGCACGCGGAAGAAGGTCGCCACGTCCTCGCTCCAGTCGTTGATGACTTCGGCGCGCGGGCGGTGATCGCGGCGGAAGAAAACCCCGCCCATGCCGACGAAGACTTCGGCATAGGTCTCGTGGGGCACGGCGTTGATCCGCTCGACCAGGCGTTTGGCGAGCGCGCGCTTGCCGCCGATATAGGGCGCAGGCGGACGGACGGGATCGACCGGGGAAAACGGCAACGCGGGTTCACCGGCTGCGATTCGAGCTCTTGCCTCCATGACAATGTTCCTTATTCGTTCCCGCGCCAGCGCTGGCAGGCGGGATGGCCCCGGATGGGTGCCGTTCGGGTCATGGCGGTCCATCTCCGCCGGTTCGGGCTGTTGACGCAGCCCTGCCCCCGCCTTCAGGCGAAGTGCTGTCGGGTTGATGGCGTGCGGGTGGCGCGCGAGTGGTTCAGGCCCTCGCGCCCACACCCGCAGGCGCGAGGCCTGCGATGTCCTGGGGTTCGGCGAAGCGGACGGCTTCGAAGCCGAGCCATGCGTTGAGCTCGAGCATGCGCTGCTGGATGGGGACGATCTCGAGCTGGTAGAAAGTGCGGGCGGCATCGATGACGTTGCCAAAGCCGGTGCCGTTCTTGGGCACGATGCCGAGCAGCTGGGGCGGGACGCGGTGGGCGGCGAGCATGTCGTCGCGGGTCACTTCCTTGATCGCGAGGAACTCGTCCTTGGCCGCGACTTCGGCAATGGGGAGGATCTGCACCCCGTCCTTCTTGCCCTTGGGAATGTGGATCAGGATGTTGCGGAAGTTGCCCGGTCCCTTGGCCTGGCGCAGCGCGGTGCCCAGGGCCTCGCTGTCGGCCTGGCTCATCGCTTCCTCGCTCACATAGAGGATGAAGCCCGCATGGGCGCCGTTGAGGTAATAGCGGCGGCGGAAGATCGTCGCGCTCTCGTTGAGGAGCCCGGATTGCAGCGCCGAGAGATACTCGGGCATGCCGTAGATCTCCTGCAAGGGATCGGGCTCGTACATGTGATGGACGGTCCCGGGCGCGAAGTCATAGGCATCGGCCAGGAACTGGTTGGGCTGGACGAACCAGTAGGCGCCCGGCGTCAGCCCGACCCGGGTCCAGGCGGCGGGGCTGGGTTTCAAGGCCATGGCCTTGCCGACCATGCTCGGCACCACCTGGAGATAGGCATTGCCGAAGATCAGCCAGTCGAGCGCCCAGCGCGCAAAGTCCGAACGGGTGAACAACGGGCTTGGCTGGAAACTGGCGCTCAGCAGGTTGCGCTTCAAGAGAATGCAGCTCTGGTGATGCGGGGCCATGCGATAGGCCCGGCCAATCCCGATCTGGCTGACCGGCGGATCGTACCAGCGCGCATTGCGCACGACCTGGAACAAGTCGAAGAACTGGTCGCGCGCGAGCACGCTTTCCGGCTCGCCGAAGGACATCACGGAAAAGCCGTATTCGCCCGGGATCTCGAGAGGCTGGGTCGGGTCCATCAGAAAAACTCCAGGCGCGAGCCGCCGCTGGCAGGCTCGGTAATGTCGAGGGGTTCGAAGGCGAGCGCGTGCATGACCGCCCAGGCAAGGTCGGCGTGGCCCACGCCCCCGCCGCGCCCGGCAACATAGGAAATGCCCTGGCTCGTCACTTTGGGGCGGATCGCCATGAAGCTCGAGAGCATGTCATGCCATCCGGATTCAAATTCGAGGCGACCGGCGGCGATGACATTCTTGGCTTTCAGGACCATCTGGCTCTTGGTCGCCACCGAGTACATGTAGGCGGTCGCGAGCGGGAACCACTTGGTGACGAGCTGATGCACCGCCTTGCCCGCGCCAGTCGTATCGATGCCGATCTTGGTCACCCGGTACTTGCCCGCCATCTCGCGGATCGCATCGGCTTGCCCGGCAAAGTCGAGGCCCTTCAAACGCTTCTTTTCCAGAATACGGAACTTGCCGCCGATCGCCGACGGCGGCGCGATCGCGACGAGAGCCGCGTCGTCGCTGGTCGGATTGTCCTCGCTCGCATTGGGATCGTAGCCCAGCCAGACTTCGCCCGCGTAAGGACGCAAGGCATAAGGCTGATAGTCCTGCCAGACCTCCCAGGCATCGACCATGCAGCGGCGCATGAGCGCGAAGGGGAACATCGACTGGCTGTCGTCGAGGAAGATGCAGCGGAACAGGTTGTCGAACTCGTCGATCCCGTTCTCGCGCTGGAGCTCGTCGACGTCGACAAGGTCGAGGCCCTTGGCGATGGCGTCGAAGATCGTGACCACTTGCCGCCAGACCCCGTCGGGCCCGAGGCTGCCGTCGCGCAAATGCTCGTTGGCAATATCGATGCGGACCTTGTCGGCCTTGGCGCGGCGGCGGTTGAAGCGGTCGCCGCTCCACATGCCGTAGGCTTCATGGTCCAGGGTGCTGGGCGTCGAAAACAGCGTGCGGGTGTACTGCTTGTGCGTGGCCATGGCGCTGGCCACTTTGAACAGCTCTTCAAAGCCGTAGATCCAGAAACACTCGTCGACGATGACGTCGCCGTGATAGCCTTGCGCGGTACGGTAATTGGTGCCGAGGAAGTAGAGCTCGACCGGATCGAGGCGTTCGCCGTTCTCGCCCCCTTCCTCTTCCCCGCGCTGGATGACGATCGGCTCGCCCTTGAGCAGGACGCCGCAGACTTTCTGCACCCACTGGACGATGTAGGTGCGGAAGATGTTCGCCTGGGCGCGGCTTGCCGAGAGGAAGATCTGGTTCTTGCCGGTCTCGAGCGCGACGAGCAGGCGTTCGCGGGCGAAGTACCAGGTGGCGCCGATCTGGCGTGACTTGACGATCATGCGCGTGCGCAGCGAGGTGCTGGCCAGCCATTCGCGCTGATAGCCGAACAGCGCGCCTTCGAGATCGTCGGGCAGCTGCGCGACCATCTCCGGCGTGATCAGGTTCTTCGCCTGGTCCTTGCGCTTTTTGACGTCGGGGCTGTTGCGGTTGGCGACCTTGGGATTGAGATCGACCTCGTTGCCCCCGCCCATGAATTTGCGCACGCGGGCAAGGCCTTCGAACTGGCGCTTCAGGAGATCGATCTCCTTGAAGTCGCTGCCGCTCTTGCGCTCCTTGGCGAGCAGCATGAGGTAGCGTTCGAGCAGGCCTTCCTCCGCCCGCGCGATCGGGCTTGCCTCGTCCCAGCGGTGGCGCTGTTTCCAGGTGCCGACGGTCGAGACCGGCAAGTCGAGTTCCTCGGCGATCTGGCTCACCGTCCATCCGCGCCAGTAGAGGCTGCGCGCCTGCACCCGCTTGGCAACGGCTCCTGTGCCGCTGTCGATGTCATCGCCTTCGTCCATGCCGGGCACGCTAACGCTCCGGCTCGTCCGCCTCGACGGCTGCCCGTTGTGGGCCGCGTTGGTCACAACGCGCGCGCATTGCCAGGGACGGGGCATTTGCGGCCATTTGCCGTCATTGCCGGTGCCCAGCGCAACGGCCCCCACCCAATCCCAACCCGGAGCGATCCATGGGCCAGAAGACCAGGTTTTTTCGTGTCGCCACTTCGGGCGCCACCACTGACGGGCGCAATATCGAGGAACGCTGGCTGCGCGAGATGGCCGATACCTATGACCCGGTCACGTATCAGGCCCGCGTCAATCTCGAACACATTCGCGGTGTGTCCCCCGAAGGGCCCTTCGGCACCTATGGCGACGTGCTCTCGCTGCGCACCGAGCCCGTCCAGCTCAATGTCGGGGGCAAGCTGGAAAACCGGCTCGGCCTCTATGCCGAAGTCGATGCCCACGATCCGCTCGTCGACTTGTCGAGCAAGAAGCAGAAGCTCTTCACCTCGATCGAAGTGAACCCCAATTTTGCCGGGAGCAACAAGGCCTATCTCGTGGGCCTTGCCGTCACCGACAATCCGGCCAGCCTCGGGACCGAGATGCTCTCTTTCTGCGCGCGCCAGGGCGAACACTCGCCGCTTGCCGCACGCAAGCAGGACCCGGGCAATCTCTTCTCCGCGCTCGAGGAAGCCGCGATCGAATTTGCCGATGCGCCCGCAGCCCATGCAGCCGGGGAAGACGGCAGCGGGGACTCGGGCGGCGAGGACAGCGCGGCAAAGAAGATGCTGGGCGTGCTCGCCCGCGCGCTGGGGCTGTCCGCGTCGAGCGAAGCAACGCCGGTCGTGGCCGCCGCCCCCGTCATCCCTGCCGCCCCGGCAGTGGTGACGCCGCCCGCCGAACCGGCGCACCAGCACAACAGCGCCAGCAAGCCCTCGACATTCACAGCGGCCCTTGCCGATCCGCAGGTGCGCGAGCTTGCCCAGGCAGGCCTCGCCCTGTTCAGCCGCGCGGTCGACACTCTCGACAAGCTGGGCGAGCGCAGCGCGAAGACCGAGACCGATCTTGCCGAGCTGACCCAGCGCCTCGCTTCGACCCCGGCGACGCAGTTCCGGGAGCGCCCGGTCCACACCGGCGGTCCCGACATCGAGCGCACCGACTGCTGAGCGCTATTCCTTCCTCCCTGCCCGCGCCCTCCTTCCCCCTCAAGGACTCTCCCTCATGAAGAACACTACCCGGGCAAAGTACCAGGCCTTTGCCCAGCGCATTGCCGAGCTCAACAATGTCGAGAACGCCTATGTCGGCGGGGCCGATGCGGTCCACTTCACCCCCGAACCCAGCGTGCAGCAGCGCCTGGTCGAACGCATGCAGGACAGCAGCGCGTTCCTCTCGATGATCAATGTCGTGCCGGTCGAACAGCTCAAGGGCGAGACCCTCGGCCTCAATGTCGCGAGCCCGACTGCGAGCCGCGCCAATACCGATGCGGGCAATCGCCGCGTGCCGGTCGATCCCACCGGCCTCGACCAGTTCCCCTATGAACTCGCCCCCACCGAGTTCAACATCCTGTTCAAGTACAACAAGCTCGACATGTGGGCGAAGTTCCCGAACTTCGAAGTGCTCATGCGCGATGCCATCATCAAGCGCCAGGCGCTCGACCGCATCCTCATCGGCTTCAACGGCGTCAGCGTCGATGCGAGCTTCGATCCGGTCGCCGATCCCACGCTCAAGGGCATGAACATCGGGTGGTTGCAGTGGATGCGCGCCAACAATCCCGCGCGCGTGCTCTCGGCCGGGGCCAAAGTCGCGGGCAAGGTCACCTGGGGACCGACGGGCGCGGACTATGTCGATCTCGACGCGCTGGTCTGGGACGCCAAGATGACGCTGCTCCCGCCCTGGGCGCGCGAGGATCCCGAGCTCGTCGTGGTCGTGGGCAGCGACATGCTCCACGACAAGTACTTCCCGATCATCAATGCGCCCAAGGACCCGATGGATCGCCTCGCGACCGATGTCATCATGTCGACCAAGCGCATCGGCCAGCTTCCCGCCGTGCGCGTACCCTACATGCCCACCGGCAAGCTGATGATCACCCGTCTCGACAACCTCTCGATCTATTACCAGGAAGGCCACCAGCGCCGCATGCTGCGCGACGAGCCGCAGTACAACCGCGTGGTCGACTACCAGTCTTCCAACGAGGCCTATGTGGTCGAGGACGCCAACTTTGCCTGCATGGTCGAGAATATCGCCGCTGTCGGCGTCGATGAAGGCGTTGCCGCGTAACCACCCGTCCCCTTCCCCACCGGCCGCCTGCATCGCGCCGGTGGGGCCTGCCTCAAGATACGGACATCTTGCCCATGACTTCGCCCGCACGCCGCCACATGCAACAGGTCCTTGCCCGCAAGGCTGCCGGAACCTCAGGCACCGGCCCTGCCCCGATGCCGACCTCGGGCGCGGTCGGGCAGGAATATGCCCTGCTGCGCGCGGCCCTGGGCGAGGACTTGCGCCGCTTGTCCCAGATCCAGTCGGTCGAGCGCAAGATCGCCGCCAAGCGCGGCATGATCGCGCGCTATCGCGACTGGATCACCGGCGCCCTTGCCGCCGAGCGGCCCGCGCAGGACGATATCGTCACCCACATGATGGTCTGGGCGATCGACATTGCCGACTGGCCCCTCGCGCTCGATCTGGCCCGCCATGTGATCGCCCATCGCCTGACCCTGCCCGAGCGCTACAAGCGCACGCCTGCCACGCTCATTGCCGAGGAAGTGGCCGAAGCGGGCCTTGCGCCTGTCGCGATCGTGGACTTGACCACCTTGCAGGTGGTCGACGATCTTACCGAGGACGAGGACATGCCCGACGAAGTGCGGGCCAAGCTCAGGAAGGCAATCGGCCTTGCCTTCAAGGCGCGGGCCGAGGCCTTCGATCCCGAAGCCGAGAGCGCCCCTGCCGGGGCTCGCCCCGCGCTGATTGCCGCGGCGCTTGACCATCTGCGCCGCGCGCTCGAGCTCGACAGCGGCTGCGGGGTCAAGAAGCTGATCGAGGGGCTCGAGCGCGAGGCGAAGAAGCTGCGCGAGGCCGCCGCCTCGAATACCCCCGCTACCCCCGACACCTGACCGGAATCGCCCCACGGCGCCGGGGGGCGGTGACGGAGCACAGGGCAGCCGCCTTTTGCGCTCCCGATCCCCACCCCCCACTTGCCGCTGCCCCATTGGCCTCACCCAAGGATGGCCCCGATGTCTTCGTCCCCGCTGATCTCCCTGCCGCCTGCGCCTGCAACGCCTGCCGGGCTTGTCCTCCCCGGGGATGGCTGGTGGCCTGACATCGACGCCAATGCCGCGCGCGAGGCCTGCCGCCTGCCCGACTATGTGACCGACGCGCGCCTGCTCGCCAGCCTTGAGGGCGCGGTCCTGACTGTCACCGCCGATCTTGCCGAATGGGCTGCGCAACTGCTTGGCGCCGGGGCGGCGAACCTTGGCGCAGTCACCGCCGCGCAGCTGGTCTCGCTCATGGTTCCCGATCATCGCCCGACGCATCGGCGGCCGATCTCTCCTTGCGCCCCGTTCCATCGCCAGCGGCCGCGCTATACCGCGGCGCAAGCCATGTGGCTCTGTGCCCCTGCGGGTAGCGCTTCGCGCCTTTCCGCGCTTTACCTGCGCGCAGTGCGCTTTGCCGCCATGGCCGAGGTCTCCGACCAGTACCGCGACATGGCGACGATCACGCCCAAGCAGCCGCGCGTCGAGGCGATCGAGGAAACGGGCGCTGACTATTACCGCTGGTCGGTCGAGGCCCGCCGCGACATGCTCGGGCAGACCCGCGTCGCGGTCGAGCTGATCTGACGGCGCCGATCCCGTGACCGACGCGAGCACGTTCATCACCACCACGCTCGAGGGCGATACGCTCGACCTTGTCTGCTGGCGCGAGCTCGGCACCACCGCCGGGGGCGTGGTCGAGAAGGCCTATACCCTCAACCCCGGCCTTGCCGATCTCGGGCCCACTCTGCCCGGCGGCATCGACGTCGTTCTCCCGGTGATCGATACGCAGACCCCGCAGACGATCGCCACTGTCTCGCTCTGGAGCTGATCCCATGCGCAAGGCCGACGATCTGCGTGCCGTTCTTTCTGCCCGCCTGCCCGATCTCACCCGCAATCCCGACTTGTTCTGGATCGAGGTCAAGGAAGGCCGCATCCGCGCGACCAACACCGCCGGGCGCGGCTTTGAATGGAGCTACACGCTCGAGCTCACCCTGCTCGACGCGACCGTTCATCCCAGCCTTGTCTTCCTGCTCGTCAGCGACTGGCTCAAGACCAACCAGCCCGACCAGGTCCAGCCCGGCAGCGCGGGCTTTGCCTTCGAGGCCGATCGCGTCGACAGCGAGAAAGTCGACCTCGTCATCCGCCTGCACCTCACCGAGACCGTCGTCGTCACCACCAACCCCGACGGCTCGGCCTCGCTCGAGCACATCGCCGAGCCCGACTATGCCGCCCTCCTGGGCGACGCCCCGCTTGCCGGGTCCACCCCCGTCCCGTTCCGCGCGCTCTCGATCGACGGCACCCAAGTCTGGCCCCGGCCGGGCACCTGAACCATGGCCGACACCGACGCCTTCGACGAGCTCGAACACTGGCTGGCCAACATGGCCGCCGACCTCGCCCCACCCCGCCGCGTCGCCCTTGCCCGCAAAGTCGGCCAGGTTCTGCGCAAACTCAACGCCGCCCGCGTCGCCGCCAATCTCACCCCCGAGGGCCTGCCGATGGCCCCGCGCAAGGCCAAGCCTCCGCGCAAGACCAAGGCCGCCCGCCCGCGCCTGCGCCAGCGACAGAAATCCGCGCGGATGTTCAAACGGATCGAACTCGCCCGCAACATGACCGTCAAGCCAAGCACCGAGGGCGTCTCCCTCGGCTTCACCCCCCGCGTGCGGGACACCGCCGCCATCCATCACTTCGGCCTCGTCGCCCCCGTCGACCCACGCATCCCCCGCTCTATCGCCGTGCGCTACCCCGAGCGACCGCTGCTCGGCTTCAGTGCCGCCGACAGGGACATGATCATGGCCGAGGTCATGGAATGGTTGGCGAAGTGAGGGCCACAGATTGCATAAGTCCGTCGTGCCCTCTGCAATGGCACAGACGACCGGAAAGACTGCGGCAAGATCACCTCGATCACATCCTGCTCCGGGGAACAGATGAACAAAACCATCCATTTCGGAAGCATCCGCTTGTGCTGGACGTCAACGCCACGGTTGATTTTTGGCCCATTAGAGGATCGCGCAATCAAGCCCACACTCAGGAAGAAATAATACAAAAAATACCGAAATAATTCAAATAAATAAAGAAGTTCTCATTGTAAAAATGAATAGAACCTATTTGCATAAAATTTAACTTTAATAAATTGTTAATTTTATTTTTCGCATTTTATTTTCGATATTCCAAATAATCATCAGAGTTAAGTCGATCAATTAAGATTAAATAACTCATTGATTTTCAATACTTCACCGGGTGAAATCCGGATTTTCCGACCGATTTGGAAATTTCATCAACCACCCAAATCTTGCGGCCAAGCCTCAATCTGGGCCATTCCTCGGAGTACGCACTCACGCTTACTCGGCGAAGACAATGCTCAAAGCAGTCATTTCTGCAAAGCAATCCTTAACGGCTTGCAAGAAAATTGATCGCAACAAGAAGGCACCCAGAGGCGCCTTCTTCCACACACCTCGTCGCGAAGGGCATCGCGGAAACCTGCAACGACGTTTGCTGGATGGGCACTCCGAGACATTTGCCGATCAAGAGACTGGAACTGCGCCCCTCTGGCCCCACCGATGGTCAGTTAGCCACATTATAAACTTATGGCATAAAAAAATGAATACTGAAAATAACGGAAATTATATTTCTGAATTAAAGCGCTACCTTGAATTAATTGCTTTCCGCCAAATTTCCACAAGGGAAGCCTATGACATTTCAAAATTTGTAATGATGAATTCGGATAAAAATTCAAAAATAAGTCCGGACAAAGACCCCCGCATCGAGTCAGCCCTAACGACATTCGATTTCATTTCTCAGTGCGAACCATGCTCTGAGGATCTAATAGACTCTGCAACTAAAGCCATTGAGCGCATAAATTCCTATAAATCATAAGTCACATTGGCACATCTACATTTGCAACATTAACTGAAATTTCCACCCTGGGCACCGGGAGTGGCTGCGTCCGCATTACTTTGAGCGGCTTGTGCCTGGCCAACAAGAAAGACAGGGACGCGCGCTTTCCCCAAGGTCCAGATGGTGACAATCAGGATGCGGGAGCATTGCTGGGAGCATGGCCTATGTGTCCGCTCCCTCACATGATCCCCGCCGACTAGCAGTCTGGTATGATGGCGCATGCCCCTTGTGCCTGCGCGAGATTGCGCTGATGCGCAGTTGGGATCGGACAGGCCGCATCGATTTTGTCGATCTGACCGACCCTGCCCAGGCCTGCCCACGCGACCGCTACCTGATGCTTACGCGCCTGCATGCGCGCGAAAACGGCATTTTGCTCGATGGGGCAGCCGCGTTTGCCGCGATGTGGCGGGCCATTCCACGCCTGCGCTGGCTTGGACTTGCTGCCCGCCGGCGCCCGGTGCTGTGGGGACTGGAGTGTCTCTATCGCGTGTTTTTGCGTTTTCGACCGACATTGCAGATGCTGATGCGATGAGCTGCGCGGTGATCTTTGGTGCGAGCGGCGGCATTGGCGGTAAACTTGCTGCACAGTTGGCCGCCTCCGGACGCTATGAACAGGTCTATGCCGGTGGCCGGCGCTCGATAGCCCCCCAGTCCGGCATTGTGCCCTTCGTCTATGATCTGACTGAGGAAGCGAGCATCGTCGAAGCAGTTGCCGGCTTCGAAAGCGCCCCCGAGTTAGTGCTGGTGTCCAGCGGGCTTCTGCACGATCCGGCGCAAGGTATCGCCCCTGAAAAAACCCTGCGCCATATCGATACCACCACCATGGCGCATCTGTTTGCGATCAACACCATAGGCCCGGCACTCATCGCCAAGCATGTGCTGCCCCGCCTGCAACGCCACCGCCGCTCGGTATTTGCTGTTTTATCCGCACGTGTCGGTTCGATTGGCGACAACAGACTGGGCGGGTGGCACAGCTATCGCGCTGCCAAGGCCGCGCTCAACATGCTCGTGGTCAATTTTGCCATCGAGATGGCCCGCACCCACCCACACGCCATTGTTGTGGCGCTACACCCCGGCACGGTGGCCACCGAGCTTTCAGCACCGTTTCGCGCTGGCGTCCCACCCGAAAAGCTGTTCACGCCCCAAGTATCAGCGGAACATCTTCTACAAGTGATCGACACACTGTCGCCCGAGGACAACGGTGGCTTCTTCGCCTGGGATGGGCAGCGCCTGCCATGGTGAAAATACGCAAAAAATCAGATCTTCCGCAAAAGATCTGCACCACCTGTGGCCGCCCCTATGCCTGGCGCAAGAAATGGGCCCGTGACTGGGAACAGGTCCGCTATTGCTCGGATGCTTGTCGCTCAAGCAAGGCTCGCCCGAAAGACCTCGGCATCGCGCCGTAATCACGCTTGGTGTTCGGGGCAAAACGACGCCCGTGCGTAAAATCAGCGTTGCGAAAGACTGCTCTTATCGCCGTTCGTATGTCCACTGATGCAGTTCCGCCCCCTCATTCCCCCCCTACCGCCCCAACTCCCCGGCCCAGTCGTGAGCCTTAAGGGCATAACTCACCGCGCCGGTGCAGGCCTGCACGTCGTCGGCGGATACCACGACGGGGTCGGCGGGCACGCCTGAAGGAAGGGGGGCACCGCCACTTTGGGTGCTGGGAGCGGTTGCGCTGGCATCACCTTGAGCGGCTTGGGTGCGCAGGCCGGGAGGCAGAGCAGCAAGGCGGTGAGCAGCGATATACCGATCAGCAGCCGCATGCGCGTCGGCCAGTTGAACCTCGTATGCATTCTGGGTCTCCGTGGCCTTGGCCTGGTATTCGGCTTCCTGATGGTGGAGCGCTTCCTGCGCGATTTTGGCTGCGTCGGCCTGGGCTTGCATGAACTGGGCGGCCTGGGTGCGGACCGCCTCGGCATTGGCGACCGCGCGGGTCCAGAAGTGCCAGGCGGCGAGCGCGAGCGCGGCCGAGAGAATGTGCGGCCAGAAACGCGCCAGCACGGGGCGGAGTTTGGCCAGCAGGTCGAGGATCAGGGCCATGGGGCGGCCTTTCCCGATTGCAGCGCCGGGGGATGCCCGGCGCCGGTGGAACATCAGGCGGTCGGTGCGGCTGCCGGATCGGTGAGTGCCGGATCGCCAGTGACCTGATCGACAGCGACCGACGACTGCGGCAGCACGGCGTTGATCGCCTGGGTGACGACGGCAACCTTCTGCGCGGTGTCGGCGTCGGCATTGGCGATGTCGGCCTGTGCCGTTGCCAGCGCGGCCGCGTCGGACTGGGCCTTGGCGATCAGGGCACCGGCTGCGGTGTTGAGCGCGTCGATCGCGGCGGCGGTCTGGGTCAGGGACGTCATAAGGCGGTACTCCTCGAGCGTTCTGGGCAAGGAAACAGCGCCAGTCAGCACGGCCCATGCGTGCCGAAGGCGGGTAAGAACGACACCCACGCGGGCGCCGAGCATCTGGAAGCGGGTCATTGGGGGGCTCCATCCTGGTCACGCGGCAGAGGCGCGGAAGGTTTGGGTTCGGTGGGATTGGTCCCCCAGATCAGCGCGGCCGTCGCGGTGATGACGAGAGGCACATAGATCCCGAGCGCATCGAAGAGGCGCGCCCAGACATCGACCGGAACCCGGCCCGAGACGACCGTCGCGGCCGCCGCCACCGGCAACCCGATCAGCAGCACCGCCGCGATCACCATGCCGAGCACGCGGCCGATCGCGAGCGTCTCGTTATCAGCGCCGGTCAGCGTCTGCTTCAGCCAAGCCATGTCATGGCCTCCCGCCGCACGAGCTCGACCCGGGCGAGCCAGCCCTTGCCGTAGATCGGGAAGCGCTCAAGCGTGCGGTAGAAGTCGGCACGCGCGTCGCAATAACGGTCGATCAGCCGGACAAGCCCGATCCCGGCGGCATAGGCCTGCACCGCGCGCAGCGTGGCAGGCCCCGCCTTGCCATCCGCATGCGCGCCGACCAGCTCCTGCAATTCGAACACCGCGCGGGCGGGCCCGGCGTTGACGGCAAAGTCGAAGACCGCGAGCGCGAGGGCAATCGGAAGCTGCTCGCCCGCAATCGCGTGCCAGTAGCCGGAACGGTAGAAATTGCCGACCGCAGCCGGGGTCAGCGCGCGCATGACCGCTTCGTTGACGCCGTGCCCGGTCCAGGCCTGCCACTGCCGCGCGGTGACGCCCAGATTGGTCATGCCGCCCGGATCGCGGGGATCGTTGACGAAGCCGCCCTCGCGAGCGAGCACGAAAGCCAGCACATCGGCAAACGTCCGCGTCACGAGGCGTCCTCCTCGCCGACACGGCGCTCACCCGTCGCCTGCCGCCATTCGCCAAAGCGGATGCACCACCACACGATGCCCATGCAGGTGAGCACGAGCGAGGCAATCGGCGTCAGCACTTGCGCCCATTGCGACGCCGTCGAGATCATGTGCGAAGTCAGCGAGACGACGCCGATCGCCGTCGCGCCGACATCGCCTGCCTGTTTGAGGTGATCGGTCATTATCCGCCTGTCGGTTGGAACATGCCCCCAGCAGGCCCGATGCGCGCGGCTCTCTCAACCCGCGCGCCTTGTGAGGCACCCCACGCACAACAGCGGCACATGGCGCAGCCAACGCCAAATGTGTCTCGTGGCTCCCATGAGCTACGACCCCGTTGCCCGAACCAATTCCGACAAGGCGCTCGGCTATGCCAGGCAGGCGCTGGCAATCGCCTCGTCCGTCGCCTCTGCGGCTCTCGAATGGACCGTGATCTCGGCCGATCACCTCGCAACCGCCGGAGAAAGCCTCTCCGTCGATACGAGCTCTGGCCCTGTCACCGTGACTTTGCCCGCCGACGGCGGCGCCATCTCGCTGCGCGACAATGCCGGGACCTGGGACGTCCACCCGGTCACTGTCGCGGGGAACGGCGTCCTCATTTCCGGGGCGCCCACGCTCGCTTGCGACATCGCCGGGTACCAGATCGATTTCGCGCAAGTCGCGGGCGGGTGGCGATACGTCCTCACATTCCTCTACGGAGGCGCGGCCTGATGACCACCCTGTCACAGAACCTGCCCGCAACTGCCGGGCGGCAGGACGCCCTTGCGGCTCTGCTCACGCTCCTTGCCGCGCCCTTCCAGGGGCCGGGCAACGCGCCGGTCACCCAGACTGTCGCTGACACGCAAACCCATGTGATCGGCCCCTTCACGCCCCCGCTCGGCCGCGACTGGTGGCTGACGCTCAACGCGACGGCGACCGCGTCGGGCACCGCGCAACTGCTGCGCTCGACCGATGGCGGGGCGACCAGGATCGCCGTGACCGCAGGCGGCGTGCCCTGGGCGATCTGGACCTTTGCAGGCGCGTCCGGCGCGATCGTCAACGAAGCGATGGACCGCGAGACCGATCCGGCCGCCACCTGGTTCCTGCAAATCACTCTGACCGGCGGCACTGTCGCCTGTCGCATGGCCTGAAGGAGCGCGCATCAATGCCCAACGCTCTTGCCAAGGCCTCCTTCGCCAAGGCTTTCCCGGTTTCGCAGACCTTCGTCACGCTGACCCAGTTCGGCGCGATCGGCGGTTCGGTGGCGACCGCCTATGCCGCCCTGCCCGATGACACCGCCGCGATCCAGGCCGCGATCGACTTCTGCAAGGCGAACAACGTCGCCCTCCATCTCGACGGCCGCCGCTATCGCTTCACCCGCTCCCTCAACTTCGGCAAAGCCAATGCCAAGGACGGCCGCGCCCTGCGCGTGATCGGCAGCCAGCGGTTCAGCACGACGCTGATCGCCGACCTTGCCGAAGCCTGGCCCGCCATGGACTTCACCAACCAGGGGCGCGGGCTGCTCGAGAACGTGCTCGTCACGTCGACCACGACCAGCCTCCACACCTGCATGATCCTGCTGGGCGAGACCGTCCAGTCAGGCACCAACCTGTTCACGTTTCACAATGTCGAGATCCAGGACCTGGGCGCCGCGTCGAAGTATGCTGTCTTCGGCCTCACCAGCGACCAGATCAGCTTTGTCCTGTGCAACATCATGGCCGCCGGAGGCGCGGCAGTCGCGGCCGTGCGTTTCGGCTATACCAACCCCGATGCCATCGCCAGCAAGTGGTATGCGCTCACCGCGCAGATGAGCGATCTCACCATGCTCTCGGGGATGCTCAGCAATTTCCTGTGCGGCACCGGCCCGGGCTATTGGGCAGTCGGCTATACGACGATCGCTCTTTCTGGATGCTATGCCGGGGTGATCGGCACCGGCGGCCACACCATGGGCGCCTTCCGCTTCGGCAGTGGATCGCGCCAGACCCAGCCCGTTCTCGACGGGTGCCGGACCGAGGACAATGCCCAGCTTGCAGCAGTCCCCCTTGCCACCTTCACCGGCTCGATCGTCCCGACCGGCGACAACATGACCTCGACCCTTACCGTTACCGCGACCGGCACCGGCGCGCTTGCCGTCGGTCAGCTCCTGTCGGGCGGCACGATCGCGGCCGGAACCCTCGTCCTTGCCCAAGTCGATGCCTCGACATGGCTCGTCGGCAATATCCAGACCGTAGCCTCGACCGCGATCACCGCGACCCGCCTGTCCGGCCCGGCCGTCTATGTCGAGGACGCCATCTACGAGGGCAAGTTCTCCGGCGCGTTCCTCTCGAGCGGCGGCGGCTTCGGCGGTCCCGGCTCGCACTGGAACAGCACGGTCAATGCCTTCATCACCTATGGCGCGTTCCAGGGCGCAGGGCCGCTCTATGGCGGCACGTTCCATTTCAGCGGCGGGACCAACACCATCGGCTATTTCGCCGCGTCCGCATCGCGCGAGTTCCGCATCGGCGGGCGCATCGGCTCGAGCGCTGCCACCCTGTTCCCGCTGCTCGGCGCGGTCGCGGCCGAGATCACCGATCTCTATTCCGACGGCACCTATATGCCCCACCGGACCAGCGCGCAGACTTCGGTCTATTTCCCGGCGGCCAATTCCCCCACCAACTACCGTTTCGCGGTCAAGGGCGACGCTGGCAGCATCACTCTTTCCGCCACCACCGGCGGCTCGCTTCAGCCGATCCTGAGCCAGTCCTTTTCCCCGGGCATGCTCGCCTGGCAGGAAGTCTCGGCCGCCTATCTCGCCTACCCCCAGCAGACGATCGTGATCGAAGGGCAGTTCAATTCCGCCTGGGCGGCAAGCGGGCAGATCGCGCTCAATCTCACCCAGGCCCTGTCGAGCGGCACGACCAAGAGCACCGGCAATGTCTCGCTGACCGGCATTCCGGCATGGGGCGCGGCCGTCGGCTTCCGCATCGAGCTCGCCATGTACCGGGGATCGGGCACGAGCTGGTCCTGCCGCTGGCGGATCGAGACCGAGGGATCAGCCCCTGTCTCAAACGGCGGCCGCTTCAATCTCGGCGCGCTCAACTTCGACGTCACCGACAACAGCACTTTTACCGTCAACGTGCTGGCGCTCAACTCGGCCGCGAACCCGCTCGACACGGCGGCCTTTTACCGGGTGGTCTGAGCCATGGCCGTTGCCTCCAGCGACTTTTCCGGCGTCGACCTCTCGCGCCTGCCCGCCCCCGACGTCGTCGAGACGCTTTCGTTCGAGACTCTGCTCGGCCAGTGGCTGACGAGCTTTCAGGGCTACTGCACCGAAGCGGGCATCGACTATTCCGCGATCCTTGAAAGCGATCCGGCCTACAAGCTGCTCGAAGCCGGGGCCTATCGCGAGATGGTGCTGCGCCAGCGCGTCAACGACGCGGCCCGCGCCGTCATGGTCGCCTATGCGCAAGGCGGCGATCTCGACCAGCTTGCCGCGCTCATGGATGTCGAGCGCGAGATCCTCACTCCGGCCGATCCTGCGAACGGCATCGACGAGATCGACGAGGCCGATGACGATCTGCGCCGCCGCACTGTGCTCGCCCCGCAAAGCTATTCGGTGGCGGGGCCCGAGGGCGCCTATCTCTTCCACGCGCTCTCGGCCGATCCGACCATCACCGACGTCTCGATCGACAGTCCCTCGCCCGGGCAAGTTCTGGTCACGGTGCTTGTGGCCGACGGCAACGGCACGCCTGCCCAAGCCGTGCTCGATGCCGTCACGGCAAGGCTCAATGCCGACAGCATCCGCCCGCTGACCGACGAAGTGATCGTCGCCGGGGCTGTCCCGCTCGACTATGCAATCGCGGCGACGCTCACGTTCTTTTCCTCGGCCGCGCGCAGTGTTGCGCTCACCGCTGCGCAGACCGCGCTTGCCGCCTATGTCGCATCGTGCCGCAAGCTCGGCGTGGCTGTTACCCGCGCCGGGATCATCGGCGCGCTCATGGTCGACGGGGTCGAGAATGTCGCCTTGCCGAGCCCCCCGGCCGACATTGTCCCCGGCAAGCAGCAAGTCGGCAACTGCACCGCCATGACTGTCACCGACGGCGGGACCGTCTGATGGACGAGACCCTGCTCCCGCCCAATGCCACCCCGCTCGAGACCGCGCTCGCCAAAACCATGGCCGCGCGCCTCGGCGCCTTGCCGGTCGACTTGCGGGCGCTGTGGAACCCGCAGGCCTGCCCCGAGGCCTTGCTGCCCTGGCTTGCCTGGACGCTCGCAGTCGACAAGCTCTCGGACACATGGCCTCTTGCCGTGCGCCGCGCGCGGATCGCCTCGGCTATCGCCATTCACCGTCACAAGGGCACGGTCCAGGCGATCAAGTCGATCATCGCGGCCTATGGCGGATCGTTCAACCTCGCCGAGTGGTGGCAAACCACGCCTCGGGGCGATCCCTATACCTTCAGCCTCTCGCTTGCCGTCGGCGGCCAGACATCCGCGCCTTCGGCCGATCTGGTCGAGGGCCTGATTGCCGACATCGAGCGGGCCAAGCCTGCCCGTGCGCATTTTACTGTCGCCATTGCCACCAACGCTGCCGCTGCGATCGGCCTTGCAGCCCTCGCGCGCGGCAGCATCTACGCGCGCCTGTCCGCGACTGCAGCCTGACCCGAGGGAAGCCCCATGTCCGTCACCATGACCATCACCGACGCGGGCCGCGCCGCGCTCGTCAATGCCACCAATACCGGGACCAAGGCGGTCACCATCACCGCGATCGGCGTCTCGTCGAGCACGATCGCCCCTTCCCCTGCCGACACCAGCCTTGCCGGGGAGATCAAGCGCATCTCCGCGATCGGCGGCACCATCGTCGATCCCCACACCATCCACATCGCGATGGAGGACGCGAGCAGCGACGCCTATGCCCTCAACGCCTTTGCCGTCTACCTTGCCGACGGCACGCTCTTCGCGCTCTATGGGCAGGCCACCCCGATTTTCACCAAGGCGGCCGGGGCCATCGGCATGCTCGCGGTCGATATCGTGCTGACCGACGCCAGCCTCAATGCCGATATGATCACCGTCACCGGCTCGGGCTTCACCAATCCGCCCGCCAGCACCACGGTCATGGGCGTCACCCGCTTTGCCACGCCCGCCGAAGCGCAGGCCGGGACGGACGCCACCATCGCGCTCACGCCGAAAGCTGCCGCCGCCTCGGTTCTCGGGTGGCTGCTCGGCGTCGACGGCGACGGGTCAAAGCTCGACGCGGATCTGCTCGATGGGAAACAGGGCGCATGGTACGCCGACATCGTCGCGCGCCTGGGCTTCACCCCGCTTGCCGCCGACAGCTACACTCCCGCCGACATCCTCGCCAAGCTCACCGGCGTCGACGGCATCAATTCCGCACTCGACGCCGATCTCTGGCGCGGACAGACGCCTGCGCAACTGCTCGCCGCCTGGTTCCCCTCCGGCAACAACGCCAATGGACATTGGCGCAAGATGCCCGACGGAAACGGCGGCTTCCTGATCGAACAATGGGGCACCATCCAGTCCTCGGGCGGCAATTTCGATTTTCCGATCGAGTTCCCCCAGCAGGTCGACACCTTCGTGATCGGCAACACCTCGTCCCAGGGCGCCTATGTCGACAACGCCTTCGGCTATCCTATCAGCACCAAGCAGTTCTATGCCGCCACCAAGCCATCAAACAGCGGCGGAACCACCGGATTTCCTGTCGCATGGATCGCCAAAGGGCGGTGAGAGCGCTCGGGGGTGAGCGGAGGTGGTTTGGGGCGGCGATTGAAGTAAGTGGGCTTTGATTGGGGCGTGCGCTTTTCGATTTCTTTCCGTCACTGAATGCGCGAAAATCTTCGTGGCAAATGGTGGATGGAAAATGACAGAAATACCGGCAGAAATCATGTCCGCAATCCTAAAGAGCGCGGCCGAGGAATGGCCCGATGATAAGGATATGCAGGAGCATACTATCGAAGAGGAATCCTCCGGTTATCGGGAGTTCAGTTCGGCAGACTTTGCGGCCGCACTCACCGTCAAGGATGATATTATCCGGGAAGCCATGGAATCGCACGACACATGGGAGGCGCGCGCAAACCACGTTCACGATGAAATCCAAGCGTACACGGCGCTAGAGGAACTCGCACCTGAGGACATACCGATGACAATTGTGGCGGCAGTGAAGCACAAGGCGGCTGCCGAGCATGATTGGTATCGGTTACAATTTCAGCAAGTAGAGTGCGAACTGGCAACATATCGTCAGATCGTTCGAACTCGTACAAAGGTGGCGCCAATCCGGGAGTTATTGCAGCGCATGGAGCAGATTATCGGTTCCTCCTGCTATAATGCCAACATTCAAAACCGCTCTTGGGGCTATCTCGAGAGCTCAGGCCGCCAGTTTCGCTACCCTGTCACTTTTTACACGTCCGACACCTCGAACGAGAAGCGTTGGGATCGTCAAGATGACCTATCACCAGAGGCCCTTATCACCGGTCACTACAAGGTTGGCGCTAACGAGTTGAATATATACCGAGCCTTGGTGAAAATCGTTGACATGCTGCGGGAAGACTATGGGCTACAACTTCCACATTAGGAAGTCGCTCGTGGATCTTAATTCTACTGCACAGGTACAATTCAAACCTCTGATCCAGGTCAGCTTCATCCATGTCAGCGAGCGCCTGGCAGCCTCATGATACACGGACGGCTAATCTTGCCTGAGCCGGACGCTCCCGTCGCACGAAGCGAATGCCGGAATCTGGTCGAAAGCCCCCCTCCCCTGTAACCCCCTTCCCCACAACGCCCGCCCATCGCGTGCTGCCGCTGGCTCTGCCAGCGTTGCGGCATGGCGATGCTTTGTGAACCTGCGACGGATCCTGACCGGCTGATCCGCTTCGGCGCTGTGGCAGCGGTCGATCTGGCGGGGGCGCTGTGCACGGTCGAGTTGGACGACGGGGTCGTGAGCGGTCCCTTGCGCTGGATCGAGATGCGCGCGGGGCGCACGCGGACGTGGTCGCCCCCGAGCCAGGGCGAGCAGGTGGTCCTGTTGTGCCCGGGCGGGGAGATCGGCGCGGGCGTGGTGCTGCGCGGGGTGGTGTCGGACGCCTTTCCGCCTGCCGGGGACAGCCTGATCGAGATCCTCGGTGAATACGCCGACGGGGCGCGGCTGTCCTATGATGCGGAAGCGCATGCGCTCGTGTTTGCGCTGCCTGCGGGCGGGCTGTTCACAGTTCTGGGCGACGTTCATGTGACCGGGACACTGACCGCCGACGGCGATGTCGTCGCGGGCGGGATCAGCGGCAAGGGCCACCGCCATGCAACCCCCTCGGGGATGTCGGAGGGGCCGCAATGACCTCGCTCGGCATGAGCCGCACCACCGGCAAGGCGCTGACCGACGAAGACCATATCGCCCAGTCGGTCGCCGATATCCTCACCACCCCGCTCGGCACTCGCCCCATGCGCCGCGATTACGGCTCGGTCCTGTTCGAACTCTCGGACATGCCGATGAACCCGGCAACGCGCCTCTTGTGCCTTTCAGCGTCAGCCATGGCGATTGCCCGGTGGGAACCGCGCATCGCGGTCAGCAAAGTCGCCTGGGACGGCGATTTCGCGAGCGGGCAGGCGAGCGTGTCCCTGACCGGGCGGATCGTTGCCGCAGGTTCCAGCGCCAATGCCCTCACCCGCCTGACCATTCCCCTTTCCTGACCATAGTTTCGCCCTGTTCATACCCGCCCCGACCGGAGCCGCCCCGATGACCACGCCCGTTTTCCACGGCATCAAGACCAACCTGCTCACCACCGCCTCGACCGCGATCACCAGTGTCGCGACCGCTGTCATCGGCATGGTCGCCACCGGAAGCGATGCCGATGCGGCCCTGTTCCCGCTCAATACCCCGGTCCTGATCGACGATGTGCGCACCGCGCTCGCCAGGACCGGGACGCAGGGCACCCTGCCCGTGGCGCTTGCCGCCATCGCCGACCAGTGCAGCCCGCTCGTCATCGTCGTGCGCGTCGAGACCAGTGCCGACGGACAGGATGCCCTCGTCGAGGCAGGCCTGCAAAAGCTGCTCACCGCCGAACAGGTAACCACCTATCGCCCGCGCATCCTCGGCGCGCCGGGGCTTGCGAGTGAGGCGGTCACTACCGCGCTTGCCACCGTCGCCAAGCAGCTGCGCGGCATGGCCTATGCCCTGGTCCCGGCCGCCGATCTTGCCGGGGCCCTTGCCTATCCCGCCGGGTTCGGCGCGCGCGAGCTCATGCTGCTCTGGCCCGACAGTGCCGTCGGGGGCGCCGATATCGAAGGCCGCGCGCTGGGCCTGCGCGCCGCGATCGATGCGGCGACCGGGTGGCACAAGACCCTTTCCAATGTCGAGATTGCCGGGATCACCGGCCTTGCCGAACCCGTCTCGTGGGGCCTCGACGATACCACCACCGATGCCGCTCTCCTCAACAGCGCCAATATCACCACGCTCGTGCGCAAGAACGGGTGGCGCTTCTGGGGCAACCGCACCACCAGTTCGGACGCGCACTGGGCCTTCGAGAGCGCGGTCCGCACCAGCCAGGTGCTGCAGGACAGTATCGAGGACGCCTGTTTCCGCTTCGCCGACAAGCCGCTGACCGTTGGCCTCGTCAAGGACATCGTCGCCACCGCCAACGGCTACTTCCGCAAGCTGGTCAAGCAGGGCCTCCTGATCGGGGCGACCTGCTGGTACGACCCGGCCGCCAATGCCGGTGCCGACCTTGCCAATGGCCAGCTCGCGCTCGACTACGACTTTACCCCCGCAGCCCCGCTCGAAGGGCTCACCTTCAACCAGCGCCTGACCGACAAGTACTACGTCGACTTCGCCACCCTGCTCGCCACCAGCTGACGCAGGGCAAGGGCGCGCACCTCGCTTGTCCTCCCCACTCTTCCCATTCCCCTGTTGCCGGAGCTGCCCCCATGGGTTTCCCCTCGAAGCTGAAGGATTTCCGCCACTACATCGACGGCGAAGGCTATGCCGGGATCATTCCCGAAGTCGGCCTGCCCAAACTCGCGCTCAAGACCGAGGACTGGCGCGCGGGCGGCATGCTCGGCACGCTCAAGATCGACATGGGCCTCGACACCATGGAAGCCTCGGTCACCTTCGGGGGCCTCACCGACGCGGCGATCCGCCAGTTCGGCACCGGCCTTTACGATGGCGTCCTCAACCGCTTTGCCGGGGCCTATCAGGAAGACGGCAACGGCACGGTCCGCGCGCTCGAGGTCTTCATGCTCGGCCGCTGGCACGAGATCGATTTTGGAAGCGCCAAGGTCGGATCGGACACCAGCCACAAGGCAACGCTCAACGTCACCTATTACCGCATGGACGTCGACGGCGTGACCTGGATCGAGATCGATCTCGTCAACTGCATCTTCATCGTCATGGGCACCGATCGCTGGGCCGATATCCGCGCCGCTGTCGGCGGCTGATCTGCCCCACACCCCGCTTCCCTGCCGGTGCCATGCGGGCGCACCGGCAGGGGAGGACCACCAGCCCGCAAACCAAGGAACACCCCCGATGGCCCGCCCCGATACCGCCAAGACGTTCACCGCGCCCGCCTCTGCCACCGTCACGCTCGTCGAGCCGATCGCGCGCGAGAGCGGCCCGATCGAAACTCTGACTTTGCGCAAGCCCAAAGCCGGAGAACTGCGCGGCCTCAACCTGCAGGCGCTTGTCACCGCCGACGTCAACGCCGTGCTGACCGTCCTGCCGCGCATCTGCGATCCCTTCCTCACCGATCCCGAAGTTGCCGCGCTCTCGGCCGAGGATCTTGCCGAAGTGGGCGGCACCATCGCCGGTTTTTTTATGAGCCCGGCCCAGAAGGCCGCGGTGGCGCAGATGCTGGGCGGCTGACAGTCGAAGCCGCAATGGCTGACATTGCCGTCATCTTCCACTGGCGCCCGGCTGACATGGCCGGGATGGACCTCGACGAGCTCTTCGCCTGGCGCGCGCTCGCCGTCGATCGCTGGAATGCCATGAACCGCGCCGAGGACTGATCCCATGGCCGACAACAAGCTCAATCTCGTCGTCCGGTTCAACGGGATCGACGATCTGTCCCCGGCGATGAAGAACATCATCGGTCTCGGCAAAACCGGCAAGCAGGTCCTCAACGAGCAGTACAAGGAACTGCGCAAGGTCAACGCCGAGCTGAAGGATTATGACAGCCAGATCAGCAAGGCGACCGGCAACGTCGACAAACTTTTGAGTGCCCAGACGCCGCTGATCCTCAAACAGATGGCACTGGAAAAAACCATTGCCAGCCAGAACGCCGTCATGGCCATCAACGCCCGCACCAGCAAGCTTGTTGCGCGGGGCGAAGCGATCAAGGCCGACGCTGCCCAGAGCGTCATGGGCGGCGTCGGCCTTGCCGCCCCGCTGGTGCTGGCCGGTGCTTCGGCAATGGATTTCGGCAGCGGCATGGTCGACATCCAGCAAAAGGCGGAACTGACCAACGCGGAAACCGCCAAGATGGCGGGCAATATCATCACGCTGGCCCGCGCAGCCCACCAGCTGCCCGAGGCCATGCGATCGGGCGTCGACGTGCTGGCCGGTATGGGCCTCGATCCACGCCAGGCCGTTGCCATGATCGGTCCGATCGGGCGTCTCGGCACGGCATTCAAGGTCGATATCGCCGACGGCGCCAACGCGGCCTTTGCCAATCTCAACAACCTGAAAATCGGTTTGAACGAGACCGGACGCGCGCTCGACATCATGGCTGCCGGAGGCAAGGCGGGCGCCTTCGAAGTGCGCGACATGGCGCAATATTTCCCCGCACTGACGGCCCAGGCCCGTGCCCTTGGCCAGCAGGGCCTGGGCGCGGTCGCCGACCTGACCGCTGCGCTGGAAATCGCGCGGCGCGGCACCGGCGATTCTGCCACCGCTGCAAACAATCTTGAGAACCTGCTGTCCAAGATCAACAGCAAGGCGACCGTGGACGCCTTTCAGAAGAACTTCGGCGTCAACCTGCCCAACGCGCTCAAGCGCGCATATGCAGAGGGCAAGACCCCGTTGGAGGCGATTGCCGAGATCACCAAGAAGGCCACCGGCGGCGATTTGTCCAAGCTGTCCTTCGCATTCGAGGACATGCAGGCCCAGGGCGCCTTGCGGCAGCTGATCCTCGACCAGAACGACTACCTGCGTATCCGCAATCAGGTCTCGCGCCAGTCATCGGGAACCGTCGATGCCGCCTTCCGCCAACGTGAAACCCAGGACCCCAGCGTGGCATGGTCCTCTTTCAAAGGCGGTCTGTCGGAACTTTCGATTACGATGGGTCAAACCCTCTTGCCGGCTGCGACCCAATTCCTGCGCGTCATCAACAGCATGGTCAGCGGATATTCGCGCTGGGCAGAAGCCAATCCCAAACTGGCGGGCGCCCTCTCCAGCCTTGTCATGGGCTCCATTGCAGCCAAGATCGGCCTTGGAGCACTGAAATACGTCGCGGGATCGGCCCTGGGGCCGGTCGCAAAGCTCTGGGACCTGTGGAGCAAGTACAAGGAACTGGGCTCGATCGCCGCGCTGTTCCCGCGCCTGGCAAGCGTGCTCTCGATCGCGCGGTTGGCGGTGCTCGGGCTCGGCCGGGGTTTTCTGAGTGCCGGGGCAATGATGCTCGCCAATCCCATGGCCTTGATCATCACCGGGGTTGTCGTTGCGATCGGCCTGCTCGGCTATGCCGTCTATCGCAACTGGGACAAGATCAAAGCTGCCTTCACCGCCGGGTGGGAATGGCTGAAGACGCGATGGATCGCGATGAAACAGTGGTTCACCACACTCGGCTCGCAGATGATGGATGGCCTGGTCAATTCAATCGAACCGGGTTCCTTCGCCGGGAGGATGCTCCTCATGGCCAAGGCAGGCGTTGCCGCAGTCCGCAGTCACTTCGTCATGCACAGCCCTTCCCGGCTGATGATGGAAATGGGCGGCCACATCGCCACCGGCCTTGCCCTGGGCGTTGACCAGCACCAGCACAAGCCCGTCGCCGCCATGCGCCGGATGAGCCAGGCCATGTCCGGGACCATCCATGCCCCCGCGCGCGGCACCGGCTCCCGCGCCCCTGCGCCGGTCACGCTCCACATCCACCAGCAGCCGGGCGAGAATGCCGAAGCCCTTGCCCGCCGTGTTCTCGACCTGATCGACCGCCGGACCCGCGTCCGCGCGCTCGGCGCCTATTGAGGTCCTGCCATGTTCGCGGCTCTTGGCCTCTTCGTCTTTACCGCCGACAGCCTGCTCTTCGACGAGCTTCAGCGCGCCCGGGGTTGGCGCCACGGCAGCACCGATCGCTTCGGCGCCCGCGCGGCCAGCCAGTTCCTCGGGCCCGGCGAGGACACCATCACCCTCCCCGGCAAAGTCGTGCCCGAGCTTGCCGGGCGCTATTCCTCGCTCGATCGCCTTGCCGCCATGGCCGATACCGGCGAAGGCTATATCCTGATGAACGGCGCCGGGACGATCTTCGGCACCTATGTCATCACGCGCCTCGACGAGACCCACCGCGCGCTTATCGACACCGGCGTCGCCCGGGCGGTCGACTTCACCATCGAGCTCAAGCGCGTTGACGACGGCATGGCCATGACCGGCACGATCGCGGCCAGTGCGGGAGGCTGGCAGTGAGCGGCCTGGCAACAACTGGGCAGAGCATGGCCGGACAGGCCTATGTCCAGCCCTTTGCCGCCTGGCGCGTGCTGCTGGGCACAGTCGACCTCACCACCAAGCTCGCCCCGCGCCTGTCCAGCCTCACCCTCACTGAAGCGCGCGGCGAGGAAGCCGACAGTCTCGAGCTCGTCCTCCACGACACCGACGGCGCGCTGGCCCTGCCGCCCGCAGGCGCGGTCCTGCACGTCGCGCTGGGCTGGCAGCGCGGCACCGGCGTTGCCGTCGGCCTTGTCGACAAGGGCAGCTACATCGTCCAGGACGTCGAGTGGCAGGGCGGCGAGCCCGACCTTGTCACCATCCGTGCCCGCTCGGCCGACTTGCGCACCACCCTGCAGAACCGCCGCAACCGCATGTTCACCGGCCAGACCATCGGCGCCATCGTCACACAAGTCGCCCGCGACAACGCCCTCACCCCGCGTTGCCATCCCGACCTTGCAAACACCGTGGTCGGCTCGATCGAGCAGGCCAACACCAGCGACATCACCTTCCTGCGCGACCTTGCCCGCCGCTATGACGCGGCCGCCACCGTCAAGGCCGGATGCCTCCTCTTCACCCCGATCGGCGCTGCCACCACCGCGACCGGAGCCAAGCTCCCCACCCTCAAACTCGCCCGCCGCGACTGCGCCAGTCCTCACTACAGCCGCGCCGCCCGCGAAAACACGCAGGACGGCGCCGAAGCCCAGTACCACGACCCCCACAAGGGCCGCCGCATCACCGTCGGCCACGGCGGCCACCACCGCCGCCGGATGAAGCGGGTCTATGCCACAGCCGATGACGCCAAAGCCGCCGCCAAAGGCGAACACGCCCGCATCACCCGCGCCGAAGCGCGGCTTTCGCTCATCCTGCCTTATGGGCGTGCGGCCATCGGGCCGGGGGTTCGCATTGCCGCCTCAGGGTTCAAGACCGAAATCGACGCCCACGCCTGGCTCGTCACCTCCGTACGGCATGAAATCATGCCCGGGGGTGGGTTCTCCACCACGATCGAGATGGAAGTGACGGGGTAAAGGACCGACAGCGATGTCGAACTCACCGGTTCCATCTGAAGATGGCCATGCCGGTGATGCGCATCGTCCCAATATGTACAGGTTGGGATCCCCGGCTCAGGCAATTTCGTTGACATCGCGCGCCCACGCGCCACCTATGGCACCATGCGATGCGGACAGGACTGGCAACCCACTGTTATCAAGCGTGTCATCGACCGCTATGAGAGCAGCACGGAGGTCGTTCTCGTCAGCACCGATGCGGGCAACGCCTATCTCAAGGGCATGGGTAACAAGCAGGGCAATGAGTCGCTCGCATGCGAACTGGTCGGCTCTGAACTGGCGGCCTTGGTTGGGCTGAATGTCCCTCCCTTTGCGATCATAGATCTTCAGGATCTGGAAATCGAAACCATCAACGGTCGGCGCCTCGCAATGGGCCCAGCCTTCCTCTCGAAAGCCCAAGAAAAGGTCATCACCGGTGACCCTGAAGGAAGCTGCCTCGGCCGGTTACGCAACCGGGGCGATCTATCGCTGATAATCGCCTTCGACACTTGGGTCCGCAATCCTGATCGCTGTCCGCCGCCAGACCATGTTATCCCTGGGCCCAATCGCGATAATGTGATGTTCCGCTCCGCCGGTGGGTGGTTCGAGCTTTTAGCGTTCGATCATACTCATTGTTTTACTGAAACGGATCTGGAAACCGACCTTCAGGGGACCTATTTTGTGGACGACCCCGGGGTCTATGGCGCACTCCCCGAATTCCTGCCCTACGTTGACGAGGCAGGCCTGCGATCCGCTTGCAAGACAATCGCTGGCATTGACGGAGCGCAAGTGATGGCGATAGTCGCTGCCGTTCCTCAC
>NZ_GL876926.1:1079177-1095767 GCF_000192575.1 Novosphingobium nitrogenifigens DSM 19370
AACAGCTATGACAATGCCTTGGCCGAAACGATCAATGGCCTCTACAAAGCCGAGGTGATCCATCGCCGCGGACCTTGGCGCTCATTCGAAGCCGTTGAGTTCGCCACGTTGGAATGGGTGGACTGGTTCAACAATCGGCGGCTCTTGGAGCCCATCGGAAACATTCCGCCGGTCGAAGCCGAGCAGCGCTACTATGCCATGCTGGACGACGTCCCACTGGCCGCCTAATTTAAGATAAATGGCCTCCGGCAATCCCGGCGCGGTTCACCGTCGCTCAAATCAACGACGCTAAATGTCTTGAATTGGTCGACTGCTGCCGGTGCAACGACGGACGCCTCGTGGGACTTAGCGGTCGTTCACACGCCACAGGCTGAACGTCGGCTCTTTAAGCGTAAGCCGATGTTCAGTGTTTCCTTCTCGGTATCGCTTCACGACAGAAGCTGGGCCGATAACGAGGTGTTGGCTCCCGAGCGGCGAGTGGGGAAATAGATATAGCGCCATGCGGTAAGAGCGCGATCCATCTCGTCAGCGGCAGCCAAGATGGCTATCTGTTACAGAGCTGACCAAGACAACCAATGCTTTAGCGACCCTAGATCACCTCCAAGAGAGCGCGGATCAGGTGTTCGACATACGAAACTAGCAATTCGGCGTGAAATGACGGCAGGGTCGCCTTCAAAACCGGCCATCCTAAACGCGTCGAAAGAAGGTAAAGTAAAATGCGCGAATCCTTGCGGGCTGATTATACTGCGCGGCTGATGGACGGGATAGGCCGCATCGGTCCGGGACCGATGTTCGAACGCTTCGGGGCAAAATTCCTCGACCATCACTTGGACGTGGTCCTCGTTCATCGTGGCCTCAACGCCCAGCTGAGCCCGGTCGGGCACACTATTGACAGCTATGACGATGCCGGCGGAGTCGGCGCCGAATATTCGATCGATCAGGACTATTTTTCGGGGTCGATGCCTAAGGCTAGGGACGACCTGCTCCACGTCCTGCGCAAGCATCCCACCGTCGCCGACATCTACCTCTTGTCCTCGCGCAAGGCGGGTGAGGGCATCATCCCGGCCTTCACCCAGCGAACGCAGCACTGGCCGGGTATGCTCGCGCGCGCGCTCCATGTTTACGACGCGCGCCGCATCGCCGAGGTGATCGTAGACGAGCTGCTGCCGAGCGACGCGGCAATCGACGATCTAGTCGAGCATCTGCCCGCGCTCGCGGCGATCATCGACGACGCCGCCGCCAGCCTTGCGGTGCCGGGCGTCGATTCGCGCCATGTCGATCGGCCCGAGGTCGGCGCGATGATCGCCGACGCGCTCGCCGCGCGCGGCCCGGTCGCGACCATAGCCGGCATCGGCGGGCTAGGGAAATCCGAGGCAGCTGCCGCCTATGCCGAGGAACATCGCGGGAGATACGACACCTGCATGTGGATCGACGGAGACACGCTACGCCGCACCGCCGACCTTAAGGCGATCGCGCTCTGGCGCGGCGGCGACAGCCGCAATGTTGCGGCGATGCTCCGCGCGCATCGCTGCCTGCTGATCATTGACGACATCGCCGACACGATTGGAGCCGACGAGCTTGCGCCCCTTTGTGGCGACGGCTCGCACATCATTCTCACCCGGCGTACACCGCGCGAGGGGGACGTGGTGGTCCCGATGCTGTTGCGCGACGAGGCGCGCGCGATCCTCGATCAGGGTCTCGCTGATCCCTGTCCCGACGCCATCCTCGACGCGCTGCTGCACACCGTCGGCGGCCACCCGCTCAGCCTCGCGCTCCTCAACCGCGTCGTCAAGGACGGCACGAGCTGGAACGACATCGCCGAAGACTGTGCCGCGATCCCCGAGTTAACCTTGGGCGATCAGCGTCTCGCCGACCGGTTGCTTGGCCGCCTCAGGTCGGCGCTCGGCCACGAGCTCCAGCTGTTCGAATGGATGGGCCAAGCGAGCTGCGATCTGCGGTTTCTGCGCCGCGCGATCGGCGGGATCGGCATCGCCAAGCTGCGTCAGCACGGTCTCACTGCGCCCGACCGGCCGAGCACGCTACGCCTCCACGACATCATTCAAGCGAGCGTCATGACGCAACGCTGGCTGACGCCCGAGCGCATGGCGACGCTCGACGACACGCTGGAGAACGTGATCGAGGCGCTAATGGCCGAGGAAGGCCTTGCGCTCCGCGTACTCGCCTCGACGATGCGCGCCAAGCTCGAGGTGCTCGCCGCACGCGATCCGCGTCCGGCATTCCTCGTCGCGCTGCTTGAGATCTGGAAGCCTGGCGAGACGCGCCCTGACCTCTTGCCGGACCCAGCCGACGCTGCGGAAGCCTTGGCGGTCAACGCCGCCGCGCCACGCTCAGCGCAGGTCCGCGCCGTGCTCGAGACGATCGAAGGGCTCTATCGACATGACAAGCTCGCTTCCGTCGGTGGCGCCAAGGACAATCTGCGTGCGCGCCTCCCGGTTTACGAGCGCCTCGCGGCGCTCGGCGGGCTCGACAGCCGCACCGAGACAGAGATCCGCCATCACTACGCCAAGGCACTCAAGAATGTCGGCCGCGACGCCGAGGCCCAGGCAATGTTTGAGGAGGTGCTAGAAGGACCACACCCGCTCCCTGCCAGCCGCCTGCAGCTGGTCCGCCTCTACGGTCGCGCCAAGGAGAGGGTCGACTGCGCGGCGGAGCAGGCCGATATCGTACTCACCGCCGCAGGTGCCGCAGGCGCGGTGTCCAGCAATGTCGCACTCGCCACGCTGCAATCCCTGCCGTCCGCGGGCGGCAAATGGCGTCAGGCGCTGTTCGACAAGCACGCCGACCTGATCGAACGCGAGATCGTCGTCGCCGCCAAGGCTGGCGCCGAGGACGCACTCCTTGCCTTCGCCGCTGTCGCGCGCCATTGGTCGTGGCACGATCGTGACCGTCTCCTGCGCGTCTTTGCAAGCGTCGAGCTGATCGATCCGTTGATGCTTGACGACCGGACCCGCGCCGCGTGCGGCGAAGTCTTCGCCGAGGTGGGTAAAGCGCAAGATGGGGCGGCTTTCCAGAAGCAGGCACTGCGCTACTACGAAGCGGTCGAGGCGCCGACAGACTTCGGCCTCCAAAAGCACGGCCAGCTGCTGATCGAGATGGATCAGCCCGCCGAAGCGGAAGCAGTCCTGCTCCGCATTGCAGAGCCGGGAGCGTTTGCCTTGTACCGGCTTTCGCAGGCGCAACTCGCGCTGGACAAGGCTGCAGATGCGCTCATCGCGATCGACACAGCGCTGGCGAGACTGGACAGCAAGCAGGCGTATTTCCGCTCCAGCTTCCTGGCGCAGCGCTATGACGTACGCCGCGCGCTGAACGACTCCGATGCGCGCGACGATCTTGATGAGGCGCATCGACTCTGTGAGCCTGGCAAGTACAAGGACTTCCTCGGCGGGCGCCTCGCAGCGTCATGAACCGGGCCAAGCGCTGCCCCCCGCGCAGGAGTGGCGGAAGGCGTGTGGCGGCGCGTTGCCCGGCGGGCGCGGCTCGTCTAGGCTGGTCGTCATGCCTCAGCTCAATCTGACCCTCACCCTCGATCTGTCTGACGACGAGGCGGCCGCCGCCGCCGACACACTCGGCTGCAATCCTGCCGACCTCGCCCAGCATTTCCAGCCCTACGCCCCGGCGGCGCTGCGCGAATATGTGGAAATGCTCGCCGGGCAGGCGATGACCAGCGTCACCGACCTGCGCGAGCGCCGGCTCGTCGCAATCCTGATGGCCTTGCCTGCCGCCGATTTCCCAACTGATGAACGGATCGCGCGGCTGTTCAATCTGACCAGCGCGCAGGGCCGGGCGCTGCTGCGCGCTACGCTGTCGCGGCACCGCAATCGCCTCAAGGGCGTGATGGAGGCGGCGGCGCGCCGCTTCATCGCAGCGTGCCAAGGCCAGCCAGGCGCCGAGCGCGAGGCGCGCTTCCCCAACGCGGTGGTGATCGAGATGCTCAACGGTCAGCTCGCAGCTGCCAATTCGCCGCGTGCGCCGATCCGCCGCAAGCCCGGTACGTTTGACACCTATGTCGTGGCGAACGGCGCGTACAACGAGCTGCAGGCGCTCTATCGGTGAGCACCACCGAGCATCTCCCTGACGCCATCTCGGCGGCGAGCCTCGTTCTTGCGGTGCTCGCTGCGCTATACACGTTATGGCTGCCCGCAGTGTCAGCAGCACTGGCTATCACGCCCGCCGACGACAAGGAGGATCGCGGGCCTCAGCGCGCCCAGGTCGTGACGGCGCTGTTCACTAAGGCGCTGCCGCTCGCTGGTGCCACCCTCGCCGCGACGTTGATCTTGCTGCCTCGTGGAATCGCGATCGTCGTCGAGGCATGGATGCGCTGGCGCGAATGGGGCTTCGACGACGTCAAGGGCTTCTTCGTGCTCACGCTCTCGCTTATGCTGCTGCTCGCTCTGGTTTCGTCCATGCAACTCATCGGGCTCCTAAAGAAGCGGAAGGAGATTGGTCCCAAACCGTAGGTGGGGTCGTGAACGCCAAAAATCTCAAAATTGGCACCCAGCATATTGCGTCCTGGACAATGTGAGTTTCTGGACGTCCATTTAAAGCGGACGCCTCACATCGTGATGCGGACGATCGCCCTGCCCCTGCGTGGACTTGGGGGGACATGCGTCGAAATCGGCATTGAGCACATCCTCGGCGAATGGTTGTTCTGGGGGTAAGCGTGTGATAGCCAGAACAGAGGAGATTGGGATGCCTTGAAGCCCGGCAGCCTTCGCATTTTGAATGACCGGTTCCCGCGCGAGCCGACATTCCCGCAGCCGCTATTGAACGGCATGAGTTGGTCGGCTGCCGCCAACAGCGGAACGCGGCGTCGTGGGACAAAGCGGTTGTTCGTGGAAGATCCGATCAACGACCGGCGTTGCCGTTAGCCGTCCTTCCATAAGCCGCAGCCTTGTGCGGTCTCGAACCGCACAAGGCTGCCGGATTTTCAGCTTTGAGAGCGCTGACCTAGATCGCCGGAAAATCCACTTCAGTGCCAGCAACATTGTTGATCAGGTTGGTGAAGAAGTTTTCGGCGACAACGGCCACGATCTCCACGATCTGACCTTCGCTGAAGCCAGCCTTGCGGATGGCTGCGATGTCTTCCGCCGAAACCTTGCCCCGAACCTCTGCTACCTTGCGAGCAAAGGCTGTAACTGCTGCAGCGTCCGGATCGGCCGAGGTGCCTTGGCGGGCAAGTGCCACTTCCTCTTTGCTCAGCTTGGCGAAAGTGTAGCCGGTGTAGCTATGCGCCGCATCGCAGTATTCACAGCCGTTCACCGCCGCCACGGCAAGGGCAATGCGCTCGCGGGTCTTGAGATCAAGTGCCTTGCCAAGCCCTTGGTTCAACGCTGTGTGGGCATTGATCACTGCCGGGCTGTTGGACAGGACGCGGAAGAAGTTAGGCACCCGACCCAGCTTGCCGTTGATCGCGCCCAGCGTGGCCTGCGATCCTTCCGGGGCAGCGGCGGTTTCGGGGATGGTGATACGAGACATGGTCTTTCCTTTCGTATTTCAAGAAATTGATCGGGAGGTGGGACTCAGGCGCCAGTCGGGATCGGATTGTCGACAAGGCTCTGGTTGAAGGCCTCGAACAGGGTGTGTTCATTGGCGCCCGGATTGTCGCGCATCACCTTGATGCTATCGACGATCACCTCGGGCGCATCGGTCGCCAGCGCCACCAGCGTCTGCTCGATGAAGTCTGGCAACGGCATCGCCCGCGGATCGCCGCTCTTGTAGATCAGGTCGGTATCGACCCACGGCGGCGCGATTTCCTGCACCTGCACCCCGGTGTTGCGAAGCTGGAACCGCTGCGACAGGGCGTAGGAATGGAGCGCGGCCTTGGTGGCGGAGTAGATCGCGTTGCTGGCGATCGGCACGTAGGCAAGCACGCTGCTGGTATAGAGCACGGTGGCTTGCGGCTGGGTCTTGAAGTGTTCGATCAGGGCAGATGTCACCCGGATCGGGCCGAGCAGGTTGGTGGTGATCAGATCCTGCGCCAGATCGTCATCCACCGGCTCGCTCACATCGTCGAACGGCATGAACCCGGCGTTGTTGAACACGACGTTGAGGTTCGGGAACCGCTCAATCAGTTCGTTCGCCGCATTCCGGATGCTGTCGAGGCTGGTCACGTCCAGCTGGATCGAGGCCATTCCGGGGTTGGCTGCGGTCACTTCGTCAAGCAGCGCGGTGCGGCGGCCCGAGATGATCACCTGATTGCCGAGCTTGTGCAGCGCCTCGGCCAGGCCACGGCCGATGCCGCTGGTGCCGCCGGTGATGAAGATGGTATTGCCGGTGAGTTTCATGTCGAATTGTCCTTTGTCTGGAGAGGATGGCTGGAGGGAAGGATCAGGCCTCGACGTGGAAGCGGGGGGCGGAACGGGTGGCCGAAAGCTGCGGGCCGAGCGCGGCGCGGGCGGTTTCGAAGGCGTTCCACAGTTCGATGTCGCGCAGCGCCGGGATCGTGGCGGTCTCACCCAGGTCAAGGCCGGCCAGCGCCGCATCGACCATGTCTTCTGCGTCCATCACGATCTCGCTCGGCAGATGCTCCACCGGAAGCCCGCCCAGCGCCCAGAAGTCGGTGCGAGTGGCACCCGGCATCACGGCCTGGGCGCGGATGCCCTTGTCGGCCAGTTCGTGGTTGAGCGAAGTGGTGAAGGCTTGGACGAAGGCCTTGCTGCCGCCATAGACACCGTTGAGCAGCTCGGGGGCAACCGCCACGATCGAAGCGATGTTGATCACCGTGCCGCCACCGCGCGCTACGAAGCCCGGCACCGCGGCATAGGTCAGCCGCATCAGCGCAGTGACGTTTAGCTGCACCATCGCCGCCATCTTCTCGACATCGCTTTCCAGCAGCGTGGTGTGCGTGCCGATGCCGGCGTTGTTGACCAGCGCCGTCACGCTGGCATCCTCGCGCAGGACCTTCTCGACGCGGGCAAGATCGGCAGCGTCACCAAGGTCGGCAGAGAGCACTTCGACCGAGCGGCCGGTCTTGTCCGAGATCTGCGCGGCCAGCGCCTGCAGCTTGTCCTTGTTGCGGGCAACGAGGATGAGGTCATAGCCGCGGGCAGCAAGGCGATCGGCATAGATCGCGCCGATGCCGGTCGATGCGCCGGTGATGAGAGCCGTGCCCTTGGATGCAGTGGTCATGGTCATGGTCCTTCTTGCTGTCGGGGAGAGCGCCGTTGCTCTCGACACGGACCTTATGGACGCATACACCGATGTCTGATATGACGTATAAACTACGTTTTTAGGACATGCTGTTTGGAGGCCGCATGCCACACGTTTCGATGGTACTCACCCCCGGCTTCCAGTTTCTTGCTCTGGGCGTGCAGGCGGCCTTCGAACTTGCCAACGCCATCAAGGACGAGCCCTACTACACCCTCTCGATTGCTTCGGTAGAAGGCGGCCCGGTCACCTCGTCCAGCGGCTTTGCCGTTCCCACAGTACCGCTCGCCGAAGTGGGTCAGGTAGACACCTTGCTCCTGCTCGCCGGCCTTGTGCCCCCGCCACGACAGGACGAAGCAACGCTCGAAACCCTGCGTATCATTGCAAGGGAATCTCGCCGCGTGGCAGGGCTGTGCACTGGAGCCTTCCTGCTTGGGCAGATGGGCCTGCTGGATGGCCGCCGTGCGACAACCCACTGGTCCTACGCTCGCCAGATGCGCGAGGATTTTCCCAACGTCCGCGTCGAGGATGATCGTATCTTCATCAACGAAGGCGCAGTGTGGACCTCGGCAGGACTGACGGCGGGGCTCGATCTCGCCGTAGCCCTGATCGAGAAAGATCTCGGTCGCGACGTAGCAGGCGCAATTGCCCGCCGCCTCGTCATGCACCATCGCCGCGCCGGGGGCCAATCGCAGCATTCCGAACTGCTCGAACTCGCCCCCAGCAGCGACCGCATCCAGAAGGCGGTGATCTTTGCCAAGGCCCATCTCGCCAATCCGTTGACAGTTGAGGAACTGGCCGAGGTCGCCGCTCTTTCACCGCGCCAGTTCGCCCGTGCCTTCCGCGCGGAAACCGGCCAGACCCCGGCCAAGGCAGTCGAGCAGATGCGACTGGAAGCCGCGCGGTTGCTGATCGAGGAAACGCGCCACCCGATGGACCAGATCGCGCGCGAAGCGGGCTTCGTCGACATTCGCCGCATGCGTGAGGCGTTCATGCGGCAGTATGGACAGCCACCACAGGCCCTGCGCAGACTGGCCAAGGCGCCTTAGGTGCAAAATCTGTAGAGGCGCCAACAATCAGTGCACGCCAGTTGCACTGGCGCCGACCAGATTTTAGATCGCTTTGGGAGCGAACTGCCATTCCGGTGTTCGTCGCACGACGACCGGCTCTGGTCGTGACCTGCCGTTTCGGACCGTCCTCCAAAACCGGCATAGTCGAGCTGCTCATACATGTCGTAGCCATCTGATTGCTGGCGCCCGAACTTGCCTCGCGACTAACGGCCCATCAGCGCCGTTTCTTCCCGACGAGGCTTTAACGCTATCCAAAGCCTGTCATTCCATCCCCATCCGAAGGCACGAGCGACAGCGACCTGATGCCGGTCATCCAGCAGCCCGGGCCGTTTCTTCCAGTTGTTCAATACGTTCCGAACAGATGGCATGTACGACTCTGCCGAGCTCTTCGACCTGCTCCCCGAGCCAGGCCAGTTCCTCCTCGCTGATCCGATAATGCTTGGAATAGCGGGCCTTGACGTAGGCTTCCTTGAGCTTCTCAAACATCGCGCGCTGCTTGCGGTTGTCACTGGGCCAGACGTGAACGAGGCGAACGTCCAGTCGCTCGGCTTGTGTCCGCAAAAAGCCGAGATTGTGGACATGTGGCGTGTAGAAGGTCACTACCAGAAGGACGCAGTGGTAAAGGCGCTCAGCAGACTGGTGGAGAATGAAGGCTGGCTCTTTGGTTCTCCCCTGCGCGACAAGATCACGCGCGGTACCCAGATAGACAAGCGCGCTGGGGTACCACTCCTCAAAATACTCCCTCGCCATGGCCAGCGCGGCATGCGGCGTCTTCGGCTTGGGCTGGTGCAATTCGGTATCGTCGCTCTGGTAGAGCGCGATGCCATCGCGGGCCACATCCATGAAGAAATAGCGCCCATGGGCCAGCCCGTCGTTCACCTCCTGCAGGGTGTGAACGATGAAATTGACCGGAGTGCGGATCGTGCCGGCCAAACCGTATTCGCGCATTAGCCGCTCGTCGAGCTTGGCCCAGTATTTGACGCGGTCGGTCAGGCGCCTGTCGTTGACGATGACGAGGAGGTCATAGTCCGACTGGTAGCCCTTCGCGGTGTGTGGCTCGTCCACCCAGCCGCCGCGCGCGTAGCTGCCGTAGAGGATGACCTTGAGAATCCGCCCCTTCTTCTTCCACTCGTGCGAGGCCAGAGCAAAGGCGTCCTCGAATTCCTCGAAGACGACCTGCATCACGCGTTCCAGCTCTCGCTGTTTGTTGGCGGGAAGATGATCGAGATCGCTGCGCATGACACAGGCACCCTGTCGCCATAGCCGTCCGATGGCAAGCCATCGAACGACCTGAATTTTCACCACAGTCGCAAGCGTTTCCACCAGCTTCCTTGGACAGCGCGGCAAAGCTGACGAAGCGCTGCGGCAAATTCCGCCTCAACATCCCCGATGCCGATTCCGTGACGCAAGGCCAGATCGTCATAACTGGTGCCATCGAGGCGCACAGCCCAGAAGATCGCGCGCTGGCGCGGGGTCATCCGGTGCAAGGCGCACATGTATCGCCAGCTCGATATCAGGGCTGACAAGCGGCTCACGCGGCAAGAACGTCAGCGGATGGCTGCTGCGCCCACATCCAGTCGGCGGCTTGCTGCGCCTTGCCCGCAGCGGTGAAGATTGCGCGGGGATCATTCTTCAACAAAGAGAGCCATGACGCGATGTAGGCAGCATGATCCCGTCGGGGATGATGCGCCAAACCGAGATCGGCCAGCACGAACGAGGCCGTGAATTCCGCGCAGGCCTCTTCGATCGGAAGCCAATCGTCCCTGAAACGATCCTGGAAGCGACGATCGAGCCGATGCCGGGCGCCGGTGGCATGGCCACACTCATGCAACAGCGTACCCACATGATCGACAGCGCTGCGGAATGCCGAAAACGGGGGCATGAAGATCGCATCGAGATCGATGCGGTAATGCGCATTATAGGCCCCTTCCCGGATCGGAACCCCCAGTGCCGCAGCGAATGCTTCGGCGTGGACGATGCGCTCGCTTTCGGGCAGAACCGGCGGGGCGTGGGGCTGATAGCCATCCACTTGCGCAAGATTGAAGACGATGAAGGCGCGGGCAAACATCCGCCCGGGACGCTCTGCGCCCCTTCCCTCGGCAGGCAATCCGTCCTCTTTTCCTGACCACGGTTTCCACAGGACCACGGCGATGCCGCGCTCCCCCTTGCGGACTTGCGCGCCAAGCGCGTGCCATTGCCGATACGTGCCCCACAAACCGCTGGCATACCCACGGTTCTGGGCGGCGGCCCACAGGACCAGGACATTGATCCCACGATAACGACGGTTCGAGGCCACATTCTCTGGACGGGTCACCGCAGCACCATCATGGTGCCAGGGCATACGCCATTCCCCGGCGCCTGCCTCGATAGCGGTCACCAACTCGCTGGTGACCTGCGAATAGACATCGTGACGCGATTGCATGGAGGGTCTCCCTCTTTCGCACGACGGACGCAGCCCGATTGCGGCGGCGTCCTTCTGTCGACATGAATGGATTGATCAGGTGGCCTGGGCCGGTTGTCCGGCCTGATGCGATGCGTCATCGTCCTCGGCCGCAGACGGCAGCGGCGTCACGAAACGCATGACTTCTGGTACCCAGGCAAGGGCACGTTGCCTGATGTCGGCCTCGACGATTGCTTCTCCGGCACAGAGCCGCGTTGCAATGCCGGCCAGTTCCGCCTTCTTTGCCACGACATGACGAGCAGGAAGACTCGGGTCGATATCGCCAAGGATCTCAAGGATCGCAGCCTTGCGCAGGCGATCAAAGAAGCCTTCGGCGCCCGGCCGCCAGGTCTGAGCAGTGTCGATGCCGATCAATGCCCCCAGCTGAGTCTGGAACGGAAGGTCATGATCACCTCCGGCCAGACTTGCGCGAAGGCCGCGCCCTACCGCCAGTGCCAGCCAGGCGAGCCTGGTATCGACATCAAGGCGACGAAATTCCTGGAAGGCCGCAAAGGCGTCATCTCCCTGACACCAGCCCCGGCCCAGGACTGCTTCCAGTTCGGCAAGCTGGAGGGCGGCATGTGATGGCGGAATGCCGTTCACCCCCTTGGGGTCTCCTCGATCCCCCAAACGAACCGTACAACCGGTCTGGATCGGACATCCAGGTTCCGCCACCGCGCTGGCCAGAGAAAACATCGCCAGATCGAGCGCCAGCTCCGGATCTCGCGCGACATGGAGCGCCAGGACATCGCGCCGATCCATCGCCAATTGTTCTTCAAGGGAACGCGGATACGCAGAAGGAGCGGGCGCAGCCTCGGTATCCATCGGGCCTCGCTCTTCACTCACCCGACCTTCCTCATCGGCATCCACAGTCCGGATCCGGTAGAACATATCGTGCAGTTGCGGCCGCCCGGCCAGATCGAGCCGTAAAAACGTTCCGACCCGAGGCCGGTCTTCGTCGGGAATGATCGGATCGGTTCGGCGCAACCGGTCGCGCTCGAGGGCAAGCGCATCGTATTCCTGTTCGAGCAGACCGCCCTCGCTACCATCGGGTGCCTCATCGAGGGCGTCGGCGACGTCACCCATTCGCGCCTCGATTTCCGCAATGCGTGCCAATACCTCGGCCGTGGGCTCGGCCTGTTGAGGCCAATAGACCTGTAGATCCCGTGTCTGGTCGTGGGTGACACAGGACGCAAGACACGGCCGGACCCAGCCCAAGCGGCAACCCAGCGCCGCGACATCGGCTTCATGGGCAAGCTTTTGCATGGCCAGATCGCGCGCAAGTTCGCCATCGATCCAACTGCCCTGCCCTTCCTCGCTGAACAGGTCACGCTCGATCCGCCCTCCGCAGGCAAGATATTCCGCTTCTCCCAGGAACAAGGCGACAGGATGGTCGGCCGCCAGAGCATCGTCGGCAAGCGCGCGGCGGATCGCCTGCGGATTTTCGCCTTGCCAGTTTCCGGACAGACGCTCCCAGACCAGCAACTGACGTGCCTGATCACAAGTTGCTCCATAGGCCATGGCGACATCAAGCGTGATGTCGCCGCCGGCCAGCGCTTCAAAAATGGGATCGACCAGGTCAGCCAGACGCAACCGCCCCTGCACATGGCGCACAGTCACGCCGAACCGCCGCGCAACCGCCTCGACGTCGGCACCATCGGCAATGACATCGTGATAGGCGCGCGCCTCATCGGCCGGTGCCATCGCCTCGCGCAGGATGTTTTCGGCAAGGCTGGCTTCGCGCGCACTGGCCTCGGCGCAGTCGAGCAACCGCACATCGACCATACGATCTTCAGGCCAAAGGTCCCGTTCGATCAGCAGGCCGATGGCGCGCCAGCGCCTTGCCCCGGCATGTATGTCGAACAAGGGTTTGCGCCCCTTGGCCGGGCTGACGACGAGCGGTTGCAGCAGACCATGCTCGGCTATGCTGGCTGCCAGAGCATCAAGCCCGGCATCGCGTTCGATCTTGCGGACATTGGCCTGCGACACGCGCAGTCGAGCGTATGGGACGGCAGTGGCGTGCATGAAAGGTCTCCGGGACCATGTGCGAGGCCCGGATCAGGGGACGCTTTAACCTCCCGGGGGGCCTCAGCCTCCCTGCCCCTCCTCTTCTCTCCAATCCGCCCCCACCCACCTGGCAGACACTCTCGCCCAGGTCGGAACACGCAACCTAGGGATGCAACATTCGCTGAAACGATCCCCGGCGACGCGGGCCAAGCGGTGGCTTGGGTGGTTTGACCACGACCGGTTCGGTCAATCGCCGCTCAATGAAGGCCTCCAGGCTCCGCATGGCGACGATCGATGCACTGCCAACCTTGATCAACGGGATCTCGCCTGCTGCAACCAGATCGTAGAATTTGCTGCGGCTCAGCCCAAGAAGAGCAGCAGCTTCCGGAACGCGAATGGCGAGCCGCTCGCCCGATGCCATGCCCGGCGGCAGTTTGGGCTCTGCGGCCCGGTCCTTTGCCATGGATTTTCTCCTGTCTGAGGCTGCGTGGCCTTCGCTATGGTCGTCATCGCACCGATCGCCGCCGCAGCACCGGCAGGGGCCGCGCCGCGCCCACCACGCCGATCGCCGGGCGCTGCACGGAACTGGCAGATATCGGCGGCGCGTGAACGGCTGTCGCCCTGGGCGGCGGCAAGCAATAGTCCGCCCATTGCTGCATCAACCTGGCACGCTTGCGGAAGAAGTCCGTGCGCAGATAGGCAGCTTTGGTCTTGTCACCCACGGCATGAGCCAGACAGGCTTCGGCAACAGCATCGGCCACATCGGTCTCCTCTGCCGCCCAATCACGAAAACTGGACCGGAAGCCGTGGACCGTGACCGGCACCGCCATGCCACGGACCAGCTCCAGCAAAGCCATATCCGACAGGGCCGCGCCCGAAATCGGCCCGGGAAAGATGTGATCAGAGCCCTCGACGCACAGGTCTCGCGCCCTGCGGAAGACATCGGCCGCCTGGCGAGACAGGGGCACATAGTGCGTCACGCCCATCTTCATCCGCTCAGCCGGAATGGTCCAGACCGTCAGGTTTTCGTCCAGCTCGGACCAGCGGGCATTGCGGATTTCTCCTGAGCGAACCGCAGTCAGGATCAGGCCCTCAAGCGCCAGAGCGCTGGCACAGGCAGGCTTTGCGCGGAGATCGTCCAGAAAGCTGGCGACGTCATGATAGGCCAGCGCCGCAAAATGCCCTTTCCGCTTGGGTTGGCGCGGGAGCCCCTTGGTCAATGAACGCATCGGCGCTTCGCTATCGCGAAAGCCGTTGGAATAGGACCAGTCGAGCACCGCGCCGATGCGCTGGCGCACACGCCTGGCCGTCTCGGGGACCTTCAGCCAGATTTCTGCAAGCACATCGCGAATCATCGGTCCGTCGATCTTGTCGACCGTCAGCTTGCCCAGTTTGGGATAGGCATAGAGCTCGAGCGTCTTGAGCCATTGTTGGGTGTGCTTGCCGTTCTTCCAGCCCTTGAGCATCTCCGCATGTGCGCGCCTCGCCGCCTCCTCAAAGGTCGGTATCACCTTGAGAACCTTGCGTCGCTCCTCGAGCGGATCGATACCCAGGGCAGCGAGACGCCTGGCCGCGCCTGCCTCGAGCCGGGCAGTCTTGACCGAGACGTAATTGGCATCGCCCAGCCCGATGTCTCGCCGGACCCGGTTCACCTGGATGCGCAGGACCCAGCTCTTGCCGCCAGAAGGCGAAATCCTGAGGTAGAGCCCCTCGCCGTCAGCATAGCGCCCCGGCTCGCGCAGCTCCTTGATCATCGAGGCAGTGAGCTTTCCCATGCCCGGAAATCTATCATCGAAACGGTCCGGAACAAACCCACCGGTCCTTCGCCAATCCCACACATGATCCCACACGAGCTCGGCGACAGACAAATCCGCAGGAGTTCCCGGACCAGAGAAAATCGCGGATATTCAACACATTGGTGCGTAAAATAGCGCACCATGGCGAGCTGTGGGATGAAAGGCTTGGCGGAGAGGGAGGGATTCGAACCCTCGATACCCTTGCGAGTATGCCGCATTTCGAGTGCGGTGCATTCGACCACTCTGCCACCTCTCCGCGAAGTGTCATTGGGAAGCGTGAGCTGTCCCGGTCGGGAAGGCGCCGTTAGCGCATGGATTCTGACTTGCCAAGGGGGGTAATGCACAAAATCACACGAAGGGAGAGACAATCCACAACCGGTCGCTTGTTTGAGCCCCGCGACGGACCTATATATAACCTATGCAGCAAGCGAGCTTCTTTTCGCCTCAGGCGGGCAAGGAAATCACCGCCCCCGACATCAGCGTGGCCCGGTTCGCCATCGGCGATGTGGTCCGGCACAAGTTGTTCGATTTTCGCGGCGTGATTTTCGACATCGATCCTGTCTTTGCCAATACCGAGGAATGGTACGAATCGATTCCCGAGGACATTCGTCCGCCGCGCGATCAGCCGTTCTACCACCTTCTCGCCGAGAATGACGAAAACAACTACGTCGCCTATGTCAGCCAGCAGAATCTGGCCGATGACGCGGAATCGGGGCCGGTGGACCACCCCTCGCTGACGGAAATGTTCGAAGGTTTCCGCGACGGGCGTTATCGCCTGCGTCGCAAGCTATCGCACTGATCCGGTAGCCCGACTTGGGCCCGGTCGCCTTTACGCGACCGGGCTTGGATCTTGCAGCCGATCAGCTCCGGATCCGCCAACCTGCCTTGAGCAGGGCATAGGTGATCAGCGCCAGTACGGCATTGAGCACGCCAAGGCCTGCCGCACCGCTGAGCACGGCGTCATTCGTCGCGCCGATGTCGCTTTGCCCCAGAAAGCCGAAGCGGAAACCCGAGATCACGTAAAACACCGGGTTGAATGAACTGATCGTGCGGAACAGCGGGGTCAGGCGCGTGATAACGTAGAACGTCCCCGACAGCATCGCCATCGGCGTGATGATGAAATTCGTGACAGCAGCGTTGTGATCGAACTTTTCCGCCCACATCGAGGTCAGCACCCCGATCAGCGCGAACAGCACCGATCCCATCAGTCCGAACCAGACAACCGCCCAGGGGTGATGGATCGAGAGGTCGATCCCCGGCCAGAACGACATCGCGCCGTAAAGCACCAGGCCGACAAGAATGGCGCGCGTCACCGCCGCCGAGACCAGTGCCAGCAGCAGTTCGGCCTCGGACACCGGCGGCATCAGGTAATCGACGATCGTACCCTGGATCTTACCGACCAAGAGCCCGAAGCTCGAGTTGGCGAAGGCATTGTTGACCATCCCCATGGCAATGAGGCCGGGCGCAACGAAGCTGGCGAAGGGCACGCCCAGCACCACGCGACCACCGCCCCCCAGTGCCAGCGTGAAAATGACCAGATAAAGAAGCGTCGTCACCGCCGGAGCCCAGATCGTCTGGGTCTGAACCTTGAAGAAACGACGGACCTCCTTCATATAGAGGGTCCACAGCCCCAACCGGTTGAAGCCGTGGAAAATCGGCGTTCCCGGTGGCGGGAAATTCCCGACGGACAGTTGACGGGGGTGCGTTGAGACGGTTTCATGCCGCGACGCCGCGGGGATCGGTTGATCGGCCATGCATGGTGCGGTATCGCGCCCGGCAGGTAATGGCAAGCGGTGGGCAAGGAGCCCAACCGCTTGTCGCATGAGGCAAGCGACGGACAACCGGCAAAGCCGTTGTCCGAACTTGAAATAAGAGGGCGTATCCTGCGCCCGTGAAGGACTTTGGCATGAGCTGGACGGAAGAGCGGATCGAAAAACTGACCAAGATGTGGGAAGGTGGTGCCACCGCCAGCCAGATCGCCGAGGAACTGGGCGGGGTCAGCCGCAATGCCGTGATCGGCAAAGCCCACCGCCTTGGCCTGAAGGCCCGCCCATCCCCGGTCAAGCCGAGCGACAAGGGCGAAAACGCGGCCCCCAAGCCTGCAGCCGCG
>NZ_GL876926.1:1096050-1186892 GCF_000192575.1 Novosphingobium nitrogenifigens DSM 19370
CCCGCAGCACCGCCGCCGCCTGCCGCTCCGGTCGCAGCCGCTCCGGCGCCCAAGCCTGTCGCACCGGCAGCCCCGCCCCCTACCACATCGGCCCCGCAGGCCAGCGCAGCGGCGTCCGAGCCCGCACCTGCGCCACAACCGCGCATCGTGTCGGTCGGCCCCGGCGGGTTCCTGCGTCAGGGCCCCGGCGAACAGCAGGCACCGATCCCGCCCGCTCCGCCGCGTCGCCTGGTTCCCGCACGTCCCAGCCCGGAAATCGCCGACAAGACGAGCCTGCTCGACCTTAACGACCGCATCTGCCGCTGGCCGGTGGGGCACCCGGGTGAGCCCGACTTCCATTTCTGTGGTGAAAAGGTGAACCCCGGGTTCCCTTATTGCGTCGAACATTGCGGCCGCGCCTATCAGGCCCAGTTGCCACGTGGACATCGCCGCCCTCCCCCGCCGATGCCGTTCGGCGGGCCGCGCGTACGTTGAATGAACTCCGGCGCCGCGGTGCAGCATGACGAATGCGGTAACTGGCGGCGCCGATTGGTTAAGTTCTCTGCGCAAGCGGCGTCCTTGAGAACATGACTGAGTACGACCGGAACGAAGAACCCCTGCCAGAAGCGCCTCGCCAGTCAGGCTGGCGCCGCTGGCTCGGGCTCGGCAATCCCGAGCATCCGTCGACACAGGCCCAACCGTCCCGCTCGTCTGATAACGAAGGGCGCTACGACTTGCTCCCGGCCAAGCGCCGCCTGCTCTCGCAAGTCTCAGATTTCCTGATCGACCACGATCTCGAAATCCTGCCCTTCACCCTGACCGTAGGTTACGAATGCGTCACGGGCGGCAATCCCCGCCTGACCCAGCGCATTCTGGAACGCACCGAAAAGGGACTACCGGTCACGCTGGCCTGGCTCGAAGAGGCCAGCGCAACCCATTCCCGCGATGCGACGGCCGAAGCCATGGCCGAACTGGTCGGGAAACTTGAACTGACGCTTGCCGACGTCGGCAAGACCATGGCCGGAGCGCGCGATGCCGCCGGAAGCTATTCGGCGGCCCTCGAAGGACACGTCGCCGATCTTCAAGAGGCGAAGGCAAGCGACGACCTCGTCGCCCGCCTGACCACGCTCACGCGCCGCATGCTCGATCACACCCGGTCCGTCGAAGGTGAATTGGCCGCCAGCGAAGCGCGCATCGACAGGCTGCAACAGCGCCTCGAAGAAGCCCGGCGCCTCGCCAATCACGACCATCTGACCGGCCTGCCCAATCGCCGTGCCTTTGACGGCATGTTCGAACGCGAAATGCGCGAGGCCCGGCTTGCCGGTGAAGGGCTGTGCGTCGCGTTCTGCGACATTGATCATTTCAAGCGGATCAACGACGTCCATGGCCACCCCGCCGGCGACAGGGTGATCCGCTATGTCGCCGACGTTCTCGGGCGGATCAGTCTCGCCAAATGCCATGTCGCCCGCCATGGCGGCGAGGAATTCGCCGTGCTCCTGCGCGGCGTCAGCGTGGATGAAGCCTGGGCCAAGCTTGATGCCGCCCGCGCCGAACTCGCGGACAAACGCCTCGTCAATCGCGTCAACGACATGCCGCTGGGACGCGTGACGTTCTCGGGCGGCATTGCCGACGTCTTTGCCTGCAAATCGCGCAGCGCGGCTCTCAAGGCCGCCGACGATGCCCTCTACGCAGCCAAGAATGCAGGCCGCAACTGCATCGTCATCGCCGGGCGAACCGCCCCCAGGCCTCTACGCGAAGCGGCCTGAGCGGCCTCTCCCCGCATCCCATTCCCCCGAACATCAGGCCCACCATCGACCCGAACGCAAAAAAAGGGGGCGGATCACTCCGCCCCCTCCTTTTTATGCTCTCACTGCAAGAGTGAGTGCCGCTGCCTCAGTCGTCCGACTTGAGGAAGGCCGGCATGTGATCGGGAGCCGGACCTTCGTCACGGTCCGAGCGTTCACGACGCGGACCACGGTCGTTGCGGCGCGGACCACGATCACCCTTGTCGCCGGGCTTGGGGCCACGACGGTCGCCACCGCGATCCCCACGGGGCTCGCGCGGCTCACGCGGAGCGCGGGTGTCTTCGATCTCGGCACCGGTTTCCTGATCGACCAGACGCATCGACAGGCGAACCTTGCCGCGGTTGTCGATCTCGAGGACCTTGACCTTGACTTCCTGGCCTTCCTTCACGACGTCGGTCGGCTTTTCCACGCGCTCGTTCTTCATTTCCGAGACGTGGACGAGACCGTCACGACCGCCCATGAAGTTCACGAAAGCGCCGAAGTCGACGATGTTGACGACCTTGCCGTTGTAGACCTTGCCGACTTCCGGTTCCTCGACGATGCCGAGAATCCACTTCTTGGCAGCTTCGATCTGGGCAACGTCGGCCGAACTGATCTTGATCACGCCTTCGTCGTCGATGTCGACCTTCGCGCCGGTGGTGGCGACGATCTCGCGGATCACCTTGCCGCCGGTACCGATGACTTCGCGGATCTTCGACTTGTCGATCGAGATCGTTTCGATGCGCGGAGCATGGGCCGACAGTTCGGTGCGGACTTCGCCCAGAGCGCGGGTCATTTCGCCGAGGATATGAGCGCGACCGCCCTTGGCCTGAGCCAGAGCCGTGCGGAAGATTTCCTCGGTGATGCCCGCGACCTTGATGTCCATCTGCAGGCTGGTGATGCCTTCGCTGGTCCCGGCCACCTTGAAGTCCATGTCGCCGAGGTGATCTTCGTCACCCAGGATGTCGGACAGCACAGTGAAGTCGTCGCCTTCGAGGATCAGACCCATGGCGATCCCCGAAACGGGGCGCAGGATCGGAACGCCCGCATCCATCAGCGAGAGGCAGCCGCCGCACACGGTCGCCATCGACGACGAACCGTTCGATTCGGTCACGTCCGAGAGAACGCGGATGGTGTAGGGGAAGTCTTCCTTGCTCGGCAGCACGGGGTTGAGCGCACGCCATGCCAGCTTGCCGTGACCGATTTCACGGCGACCCGGCGCACCGAAGCGACCCACTTCGCCGACCGAATAGGGCGGGAAGTTGTAGTGCAGCATGAAGCGCTGATAGGTCAGGCCGTCGAGGCCGTCGATCATCTGCTCGGCGTCCTTGGTGCCGAGCGTGGTGGTGCAGATGGTCTGCGTTTCACCGCGCGTGAACAGCGCCGAACCGTGGGTGCGCGGCAGGAAACCGACGATCGATTCGATCGGGCGAACCTGCGTGACGGTACGACCATCGATGCGCTGGCCATCCTTCAGGATGGCGGTGCGGACGATGTCGGATTCGACCTTCTTCAAGGTCTTGATCGCGACCATCTGGGTCTGCGGGCTTTCTTCCGAGAAAGCAGCCTTGGCCTTGTCGCGTGCAGCGTTGAGGGCGTTGGCGCGTTCCGACTTGTTGGTCAGCTTGTAAGCTGCCGCGATGTCGTCACCCACGATGCTCTTGAGCTTCGCCTTGATGTCGGCGGTGTTGTCAGTGAGATCGACTTCCCACGGATCCTTCGCCGCCTTTTCGGCGAGTTCGATGATCGCGCCGATGACCTTGCGGCTTTCGGCGTGAGCGAACATGACCGCGCCGAGCATTTCGTCTTCGGTCAGTTCCTTGGCCTCGGACTCGACCATCATCACCGCGGTGTCGGTCGCAGCGACGACGAGGTCGAGACGACCTTCAGCCACTTGCGCCATGTTCGGGTTCAGCTGGTATTCGCCGTCCTTGAAGCCGACGCGAGCCGCACCGATAGGGCCGAGGAACGGCACGCCCGAGATGGTCAGCGCAGCCGAAGCGGCGATCATCGCGACGATATCGGGTTCGGTTTCGCCGTCATAGCTCATGACCTGAGCGATGACGTTGATTTCGTTGTAGAAACCTTCAGGGAACAGCGGCCGCACGGGGCGGTCGATCAGGCGCGAGACCAGCGTTTCCTTTTCGGTGGCGCCGCGTTCACGCTTGAAGAAGCCACCCGGGATGCGCCCGGCGGCCGAAAACTTTTCCTGATAGTGGACGGTCAGCGGGAAGAAGTCCTGCCCTTCCTTCACCGACTTGGCGGCAGTCACCGCACAGAGGACCACGGTTTCGCCATAAGTGGCGAGAACCGCGCCGTCAGCCTGGCGAGCGATACGGCCGGTTTCCAGAGTGAGGGTCTTTCCGCCCCACTCCAGCGATACGGTCTTGACGTCGAACATTGCGTTTCCTTCAGCCCACACGGCCCTATTGCCGCACGGGATTTACTGCCGGGGTACCGTCCCGGTCCGGTGCGAGGCTTTTTTCGCCCCAAGGGCCGCCGCCGGATTGCGGTCAAACCCCCCAAAAGTCATTCGGCCAAGCCCGCAGCCCCCCAATGGGCACAGGCCTTTGGCCGATACAAAAAGCGGCCCACATGGGGCCGCTTTCTGCCTGCTTACTTACGCAGACCCAGCTTCTGGATCAGAGCGTTGTAACGGTCGACGTCCTTCTTCTTGAGGTAGTCGAGCAGGCTGCGACGCTTGTTGACCAGCTGGAGCAGGCCGCGACGCGAGTGGTTGTCCTTGTGATGGGACTTGAAGTGTTCGGTGAGGTTGATGATGCGTTCGGTCAGGATCGCGACCTGGACTTCCGGCGAACCGGTGTCACCTGCCACACGGGCGTTGTCGACGATAATGGCCTGCTTCTTTTCAGCGGTAACCGACATTCTCTTCACTCCGCGACATCAGGAAGATTGAAACCCCGCGAAACCTTCATGGTTCCGCCCGAAAGTTCGACCAAGGCGACAGGCACAGTGCCCGAGCGCGCCAGCCAAAGCCCATCGGTTTGGGGCAACCCCGAAAGAACGCGGCCCTGACGGACCGCCCTTGCCTGCTCGGGATTGAGGTCAAGAGCCGGGATATCGACCAGCCCTGCCTCCAGCGGCAAGATGACGTTCACAAGGTCGCCGCCATTAGCCGTTTCGTTCAATTTGTCCAGTGAAATCGCCTGAGCGATGCCAAAGGGACCGGCTTTCAGGCGGCGCAACATGGTGACGTGGCCCCGCGTTCCCAATGCCAGTGCGATGTCCCGCGCAAGGCTGCGGATATAGGTCCCTTTCGACACCGTCACGGTCAACGTGGCGAAGCATTCGCCCCCTTCCTCGCCTTCTTCGATCGCGTCCCAGCGGAGGATCGTGACCTGCCGCGACTTCATCTCGACCTCTTCACCCTCCCGCGCCCGATCATAGGCACGCCGCCCGTCGATCAGGATCGCCGAATAGGCCGGAGGGACCTGTTCGATGGGGCCGGTGAAGCGTTCCGCGACGACCGCCGCTACCGCTCCGGGCGTCGGCTGCACGTCGCTGGTCGCAATGACTTTTCCTTCAAGGTCGAGCGTGTCGGTCTGTCGCCCGAAGCGGACCGTGAACGCGTAGGTCTTGGTGGCGTCAAGCATGCGCCCGGCAAGTTTGGTCGCCTCGCCGATGGCGATGGGCAGAACGCCCGTCGCCAGGGGGTCGAGCGTGCCGCCGTGCCCCACCTTGACCTTGCCGTACCCGCACTGGCGCAGCACGCGCTTGACCGCCGCCACACCTTGGGTCGAGCCAAGCCCCAGCGGCTTGTCGAGAATGATCCAGCCATCGACCATCGGATCAGCCTCCGTTTGCGGCAGTCATCGGCGCACCGGCAACGGCCGCAGCGAGACGGCCGAGGTGCGCGAGCATCCAGCTGGACGGCGGACCGATCAGATTGTCGACGACATGGAGCGAAGGCACCACTTGCGGAAGAATGACGAACAGGGTGAGGAACACCAGAATGCCGTAAGGCTCGATCCGGTCGAGCCAGCGTGCCAGAGGCCAGGGCAAGATGCCGCGAAGGATCCGCGAGCCATCGAAAGGCGGTAGTGGAAGGAGGTTAAAAACCCCGAGGAATACATTGATAAGAATGAAATTCTGAAGATTATCGAGCACGAAGGCCAAGGCCGGCGCGATGTGGCTCTGCCCCGACAGCCCCCGTGCAATCAGGCCGATCGCAATCGCGCTCACCGTGGCGAGGATGAAATTGGTCGCCGGACCTGCCGCGCCGACAAAGGCCATGTCACGCTTGGGATTGCGCAGGCGGTTGTAATCGACCGGAACGGGCTTTGCCCATCCAAAGACCGGCAATCCCGCCAGATGCAGGGCGCCGGGCAGGATGATCGTGCCGAAGAGATCGACATGACGCAGGGGATTGAGGCTCAATCGCCCCATCACCGACGCGGTCGGGTCCCCGAGCCGACGGGCCATCAGGCCATGCGCGACTTCGTGGAACACGATGGCGAAGATCATCGGCAAGATGATCGTCGCCGCATCGTAAAGTGCGGAATTCATGCGCCTTGCGCCGCCTTCCACTCACCGCTCAGGATGCTGAACGAGACAGTATCCCGCACGCGCCCGGTCCAGGTCTTGCGCTCATGACGAAGGACGCCTTCCTCCACCGCGCCGAGCTTGGCGACAGCGGCACGGCTGCGTTCATTGAGCATGTCCACCTTGAAGCCCACGCGTTCCAGCCCGCAGGCAAAGGCGTGATCGATCATCAACTGCTTGACCCGGCGATTGAACCCGGTGCCGCGCAGCGACGGCGCGATGAAGCTGTTGCCGATCTCGATCGACCAGCCCGGTTGCCCCTGGTCGATCCACGCGGTCATCCCGACGACCTCGCCGCCACGGCAGATCGCATAGGCACGCCGGTGCGGAGCGGCCGTCAGCAGCTTGTCGAACTGGAGATCGAAATGCTCGCCGATCCAGCAGGTGGGATAGACCGTCCAGACATCGCTGTCCTGCGCGCAAGCCGCACGAAGACCTTCGCGATGGGCTTCGGTCAAAAGGACGAGTTCGAGATCACCTTCGGCCAGCGGCACGTAAAGTTCGGTATCGCTCATAATCCAAGCGCCTCGCGGAAATGACGGCGGCAAAGCGCCAGATAGCGGTCGTTGCCGCCGATTTCGGTCTGGGCGCCTTCGCGGACCGGAACGCCATCGGCATCGGTCCGCATGTTCATCGTCGCCTTGGCGCCGCAATGGCAGACCGCCCGCAATTCAACAAGCCTGTCGGCGATGCCCAGCAGTACAGCAGAGCCGGGGAACAGCGCGCCCCTGAAGTCAGTCCGCAGACCATAGCACAACACCGGCAGCCCAGCTTCGTCGGCAAGGCGCGCCAGTTGCCAGACTTGCGCCGGACTGAGGAACTGCGCCTCATCGACGAGCACCGCCGCCAGCGGTTCAAGAGCGTGCGCGGTGGCGATCGAAACCCACAGGTCGGTGGTTTCCGAAAACCGATGCGCGGGCGCGCCGATACCGATCCGGCTCGAAATAGCGATCGCGCCGCGATCCTGCCCACCCCGATCCTCTGCGCGACCGGCCGGCGGACGATCGTCGATCGCCGCCGTCCACAGCATGGTCGCCATTCCGCGCTCGCGATAATTGAAATCAGCCTGAAGCAAGGCCGTCGATTTGCCCGCATTCATGCTGGCGTAGTAGAAGTGAAGCTTGGCCATCGGGCGAAAAGCCGATCAGTCCTGCTCGTCTTCCAGGTCGCGGAGCACACGCGGATCAGCCAACAACGCGTCGATCCGGTTTGCCTCGTCAAAGCTCTCATCGGGCAGGAAGCGGATCTTGGCCGCGTATTTCAGCTTCAGCCGCCCTGCGACTTCCTTCTGGAAAAACGCGGTGTTGGTGCGCAACGCCTTGAGCACGATCTCTTCATCGGCACCCAGCAGCGATTTCACGAAAACCGCCGCATGGCGCAAATCGGGCGACATGCGCACTTCGGTCACCGACACCGTATGGGCGCTCAGCACGTCGTCGTGCACCTGCTGGCGCGAAAGGAGTTCGGACAGGATGTGGCGCACCTGCTCCCCCACCTTGAGCAGGCGGACCGAGCGGGTTTCAGGCGTCTGGGGTTGGCGAGCCATGATAATGAAGGTTTCCCGATCAGATGGAAGCCGACAAACAACACGACAGGCCCGGCGGACAAACCACCGGGCCCGACCTGTGAACCGGAAGGGAGCAGGTCACCCCAGCCCCGTTGCCGGATTACAGCGTACGTGCGCGTTCTTCGACTTCAAAGACTTCGAGCGTATCGCCCGCCTTGATGTCGTTGGTGTCCTGAAGGACCACACCGCACTCGAGACCCGCACGAACTTCGGCGACGTCGTCCTTGAACCGGCGCAGCGAGGCGATCGTGGTCTTCGACACGATGACGTCGTTGCGGGTAAGACGTGCGTTGAGACCCTTGCGGATATAACCTTCGAGCACGAGCAGACCGGCGGCCTTGTCCTTCTTCCCGGCGGGGAAGATTTCCTTGATCTCGGCGCGACCGACAACGGTTTCGATGCGTTCCGGTCCGAGTTCCCCGGCCATTTCGCGGGCGATCTCGTCGGTCAGCTGATAGATCACGTCGTGATACTTCAGCCGCACCTTGTTGCGCTCGATCAACTCACGCGCCTTGGCATTGGGACGGACGTTGAAGCCGATGATCGGCGCGCCCGTTGCCTGTGCCAGGGTGACATCGCCTTCGGTGATCGCACCAACGCCCGAATTCAACACACGTACCTTGATCTCGTCGGTCGAGAGGCGGGTAAGCGCGTTGACGATGGCTTCGGTCGAACCCTGCACGTCCGCCTTGATGACGACCGGGTACTCGATGACGTTTTCCTTCGCCTTGAGCGCGGAGAACATCGTGTCGACGCTGGTCGGCGCCGAAGTCGTGCGCTTGGCCGTCGCCTTTTCCTGGCGATAGGCGGCAACTTCGCGAGCGCGGCCTTCGTTTTCGACCACGGTCAGGGTGTCACCGGCCATCGGCACACCACCGATCCCGAGCACTTCGACCGGAAGCGAGGGACCTGCTGCCTTCACCTGACGACCCTTGTCGTCTAGCATGGCGCGAACGCGGCCCGACTGGGTGCCCACGACAAAGATGTCGCCGACCTTGAGCGTGCCGCGACGGACGAGGACGGTCGCAAGCGGTCCCTTGCCCTTGTCGAGCTTGGCTTCAATCACGGTCGCCTCGGCGGCGCGGTCCGGGTTCGCCTTGAGTTCGAGCAGTTCGGCCTGAAGCAGAATCTTCTCGATCAGCGTGTCGAGACCCATGCCGGTCTTGGCAGACACTTCGACGTCCTGCACATCGCCCGACATTTCTTCGACGATGACTTCGTGTTCGAGCAGGCGTTCGCGGATCTTCTGCGGATTGGCTTCGGGCTTGTCCGACTTGGTGATCGCCACGATCATCGGCACACCGGCAGCCTTGGTGTGGTTGATGGCTTCAACCGTCTGCGGCATGAGTCCGTCGTCGGCAGCAACCACCAGAATGACGATGTCGGTGACATTGGCACCGCGCATGCGCATTTCGGTGAAAGCCTCGTGGCCCGGCGTGTCGAGGAAGGTGATGTAGTCACCGCCCTTGGTCTTGATCTGGTACGCACCAATATGCTGCGTGATGCCGCCGGCTTCGCCGCGGACCACGTCGGTTCCGCGCAGCGCGTCGAGCAGGCTGGTCTTGCCGTGGTCGACGTGCCCCATGATGGTCACGACCGGCGCGCGCGGCTTGAGCGTCGCATCCGCATCGACGTCGGAAGCGGTGTCGATGTCGACGTCGCTATCATTGACGCGCTGGATGTTGTGACCGAATTCGGTGACCAGCAGTTCGGCGGTGTCCTGGTCGATGGTCTGGTTGATGGTGACCATCATCCCCATCTTGAACAGCGCCTTGACGAGGTCGGCCGCCTTTTCCGCCATGCGGTTGGCCAGATCCTGAACCGTGATCGCCTCGGGCACGATCACGTCGCGGACCTGCTTTTCACGATGGTGCTGCTGCCCGGCGAACTGCGCACGGCGTTCCTTTTCACGCGCACGCTTGAGCGCGGCGAGCGAACGGGCGCGAGCGCCTTCATCCTCGTTGAGCGCGCGGGTGACGGTCAGCTTGCCCGCCTGACGACGGTCATTGGCATTCTTGTCACGCGGTGCATGAGCAGGCTTCTTTGCGGCCGGCTCGGGACGCTTGACCGGAGCGACCGGCGTAAACTTGCGCGGAGCAGGCGCTGCAGCCTGGGCCGGGCGAGCCGCAGGCGCTTCGGGAGCCTTGGCGGTGACCGGCGCGGCAACGGGAGCTGCGGGCGCGACCGCCGCGGGTGCAGGTGCAGGTACGGCAACCGGCGCGGGAGTAGGTTCAGCGGCGACCGGGGCTTCGACGGGCTTGCTGACCTCGACTTCGACGATGGCTGCGGCAGCTTCCTGCTCCACCCGGCGCTGCTGTTCCTCGACGCGACGCTTGGCCTCTTCGACCTGACGCAGGCGTTCTTCCTGTTCGCGACGGTTCGCTGCCTCAAGCGAGACAAGACGAGCCTCTTCGGCCTCGCGCAGCAGGCGAGCCTGCAGTTCCTGACGCGTTTCGCGCGAAGCGGAAGGCGAAACTGGCGGGGGCGGGGGCGGAGTCGGACGCGCGACGGGCGGAGTCGGACGCTGCTGCTGCACCGGGCGCTCTGGCACTGCCGCAGCAGGAGCTTCGGGCGCAGCGGTTTCGCCGGGACGCGGCATGATCTTGCGCCGCTTCACCTCGACCACCACCTTGTTGGTGCGACCGTGGCTGAAGGTCTGCTTGACCTCTCCAGCCTCCACCGAGGTCTTCAGACCCAACGGCCTGCGGCCCAGTGTCGGCTTCTTGTCGCTATCGCTCATCGAACTCATTCGCCCTTCGTATCAATTGCGTCGTTGGCTGCAGTCGATGCAGCCGCATCATCGGCGGTATCGCACCCGAGGAAATGCTTGAGGCGCCCAAGGAGGGAGGCCACTCGAGTAGCGGCCCCGGCATCGGTCAGCGCCAGGTGAACGACGTTGTCGCGGCCCAATGCCACAGACAGCGCCGCCCGGTCCAGCGGCAAGATGATACCTTTAAGTCCTGTACCCTCGGCCATCTCGCCCACTCGCCAGGCCTGGGCCAGCTTGGAAGCGCCATCGCCCGCCGCATCGGCGGCATGAGCCAGGAACACCACCGCCCCGCTGCGCGCGGCGGTCGCGATCTTCTCCGTGCCCAGCACCATCGTGCCCGAGCGCAGTTCGACGCCAAGCCGGTCGGCCAGCGCCTTTGTCAGCGCGGATTCAATCCGCGCGCCAAGATCGGTGGGAATAGTCAGCGGGGCGCCTTTGAACGCCCGCGCCAACGCGCCTTTGAGCTTGCCCTTGGCAACAGCCTCGTCAAGCTCGGCCCGGCTGACATCGATCCATGCCCCCCGTCCCGGCGCACGCGCCAACACATCGGGAAGGACATCACCGTCCGGCGAGATCGCCAGACGAATCATCGTGTCGCGCGACTCGTGCCGCCCGCTCAGAATGCAACGACGCTCCGGCCCGTCCGAAGCATCGTTGCTCCGGCCGGCGGTCCGTTTTGCCACGGCCGGGGCACCCGTGGACCGCATCGGCCCACGGGAAGAACCCCTATTTTTGGGGGTTAGCGGCTCATTGCGAGGATTCCGCATCGGCGGCCTCCTCGGAAATGGGTTCAACTTCGACGGCTTCGACTTCCGGTTCGTCATCGAACCAGTGCGCGCGGGCCGCCATGATGATCTCGTTGCCCTGTTCTTCGTTCAGGCCGTATTCGCCGAGCACGCCGCCCTTGTCTTCGGAGCGTTCCGAACGATCGCGACGGTCATTACCGCCGCGACGGCGCTGTTCGCCACCACGCTTGCGGGCGATGAGTTCGTCGGTCGCAAGGTCTGCGAGATCGTCGAGCGTCTTGATGCCTGCCTTGCCCAGTGTGACCAGCATCGCTTCGGTCAGGTGCGGCAGGTCGGCAAGGGCGTCTTCCACACCAAGAGCGCGACGCTCCTGACGCTGACCTTCCTCGCGACGTTCAAGTGCTTCGAGTGCGCGGTTCTGCAACTCGGTCGCCAGTTCTTCGTCGAACCCTTCGATCGTCGCCAGTTCGGCGATGTCGATATAGCCGACTTCCTCGAGTTCGCTGAACCCTTCGGCAACCAGCAGCTGCGAGAGAGTTTCGTCGACGTCGAGTTCTTCCTCGAACGTCTTCGAGCGCTCGGTGAATTCCTTCTGACGCTTTTCCGAAGCTTCCGCTTCGGTCATGATGTCGATGGCAGAGCCGGTGAGCGACGAGGCCAGACGCACGTTCTGACCACGGCGTCCGATGGCGAGCGAGAGCTGATCGTCAGGAACGACGACTTCGATCCGGCTTTCCTCTTCGTCGATGACGACGCGGCTGACCGTTGCGGGCTGCAGCGCGTTGACGACGAACGTCGCGGTGTCTTCGCTCCAGGGGATGATGTCGATCTTTTCGCCCTGCAGCTCCTGAACGACGGCCTGAACGCGGCTGCCCTTCATACCAACGCAGGCACCGACCGGATCGATCGAGCTGTCACGGCTGATCACGCCGATCTTGGCGCGGCTGCCGGGATCGCGGGCCGCAGCCTTGATCTCGATGATGCCGTCGTAGATTTCGGGCACTTCCTGAGCGAACAGGCGCTTCATGAAATCGGGGTGTGCGCGGCTGAGGAAAATCTGCGGACCGCGGTTGGTACGCTCGACACGCAGGATCAGCGCACGCACGCGCTCACCGACACGAGGCACTTCGCGCGGGATCTGCTGATCGCGGCGAATGACGCCTTCCGCGCGGCCGAGATTGACGATCACGTGGCCGAATTCGACCGACTTGATCACGCCGGTGATGATTTCACCCGCGCGATCCTTGAATTCGTCATACTGACGCTCGCGCTCGGCGTCGCGGACCTTCTGGAAGATCACCTGCTTGGCCGACTGCGCATCGATACGACCAAGGTCGACCGGCGGCAGCGGATCGACGATGAAGTCACCGATCTTGGCGCCGGGCTGCAGCTTTTCAGCCTGCTTGAGATCGACCTGCTTGAAGTAGTCCTCGACGTGTTCGACGACTTCGACGACGCGCCACAGACGCAGGTCGCCCGAACGCGGGTCAAGCTTGGCACGAATGTCGTTTTCGGCACCATAGCGATTGCGCGCCGACTTCTGGATCGCTTCTTCCATCGCCTCGATGACGATCGACTTGTCGATCATCTTCTCGCTGGCGACCGCATTGGCGATCGCGAGAAGCTCGGCGCGGTTGGCGGAAATCGCACTGGCCATGACTTAGTCTTCCTGTTCCTCGACGATGTCATCCGCGCCGGTCATGTCGATCGGGCGGGAAGCGGCAATCAGCTTGTCCGTCAGGACGAGCTTGGCATGAGCGACAAGGTCGAACGGCACGGCATATACCACAGCGTCCTCCTCGATCGAAATGGTGTTCGTTGCAGGATCGAAACCGACCAGCTCGCCACGATAGCGCTTGCGACGATCGATCAGATCCTTGAGCTCGATGCGAGCTTCATGCCCGACCCACCCGGCAAAATCCTTGGGCCGGGTCAGCGGGCGATCGATTCCCGGAGAACTGACTTCGAGACGATAGGCATCTTCGATAAGATCCTCGCCCGCCTCTTCCAACTGGTCCATCCGGTCGGAAATCCGGCGTGAAAGCTCGGCGCAATCCTCGATCAGCAGCTGCCCGGTTTCGGGCCGCTCGGCCATGACCTGGAGCGTATGCTCTTCGTCGCCGACTTCAGTCTTTCCGAACAGCGCAACGCGCACGAGATCAAAGCCCAGCGCTTTCGCCTCAGGCTCCACAACCTCGATAATCCGCGCGATATCTGCCATTCGAACTCCTTGCAGCACTTCCGACACGACCAAAGCAGTTTGGCGCCGGTGCCTCCTGACACCAGCCTGACGTTGCTTTCACAATGTCGGGATTGACCGCCATGTAGTGCAGCCCCGGACAAAAGGCAAGGGCCCAGCAGGAACGAAACCAAATTCGCACCAACCAAATATCGGCGATTTTTCCGAATCCTTGGCGAAAACTCCCGCTCATCCTCGATGCCGAGACACAAGAAAGCGCTCAATTCCGGCGTTTCCGCAGTTTGGCACACCCCGTGCAAATCATCCGGCAGTTGATGCGAAAGTGAGCGCCGGAATGGCCGGACGACCATCATTGCATCAAAACAGGGGTATCCGAACCATGAAGACTCTTTCCATCCTTTCGTTCGCGCTTGCGCTGTCCTTTTCCCTGATCGCGACGACCGTTGTCGTTCCGGTTGCGGCCGAAACCACCGGCGGCACGACCGCCACCCGCTACGTCGCCTGATCATGCCTGCTTTCGACAAGGATCATCGGACCATGAGCAACCGTTTCCGCCTCGACCGCGCCAATGGCAAGATCATGGGCGTCTGTGCGGGAATCGCCGCCCATTTCGACATCGACCCGATGCTGGTACGCCTCGGCTTCGTGATCGGCACGCTCGCCGGGTTCGGCTCGGCGATCCTGCTTTATATTGCCATTGCCCTGATCGCGGACTGATCCTGCGGATGGGTCGGGGCGTGCGCCGTCAAACCGCGTCGGTCTGGGCAAACGGGGAAAAGTCGATGTCGGTATCGAAGACATCGACCCCCTCGTGCCGCTTGAGAAACCCGACGATCCAATAGGTGAACGGCGTGAGCAGGATTTCCCAACCCACTTTCATCGCCCAGTTGGTCACCATGACGGTCAGCACGGCCGCATGGCTCCATGTGCCCAGGAACGCGATCGGATAGAAGAGGACGCTGTCGACCGCCTGCCCGAACACGGTCGAACCGACGGTCCGCGTCCACAGATGGCGCCCTTGCGTCATCACCTTCATCCGCGCGAGCACGAAGGAATTGACGAATTCACCCGCCCAAAACGCAATGAGCGACGCCAGCACGATGCGCCACGTGCTGCCAAAGACCGAGACATACGTCGTCTGGCAGACCGCCCCCTTGGAAGTCCGGCCAACCACTTCGGCAAACAGGGCGTCCCCGCTCGACGCGCAGCCCCAGTCCGGCGACGGAGGCATGGCCACGACGACAAAGCTCATCACCGCCATGAACACCATCGCGAAAAAGCCCATCCAGACGCAGCGGCGGGCGTTGGCGTAGCCGTAGACTTCGGTCAGGACGTCGCCCAGCACATAAGAGACGGGAAAAAACAGGATCCCCGCCCCGAATTCGACTCCGCCGACACGCGACAACTTGGCCGCACCAATCAGGTTCGACAGCAGCAGAATGCCGACGAAGGAAGCCATCATGTAGTCGAAATAGCGGAAATGCCGGCGCGCACCGGCAGTGCCGTCGATGCGGGAAAGCGTTGATCGGGAAAGCTGGGGATCGTTCATGACGCCAAGGCTACCCCGGATCGCCCGCCCGTCAAAGATACCTTTTCGGGCGCACTTTCATAACCATATGGTTATGACGGGATGATCTTTTCACGGCTTGAGCAGGCACTCCCGCCCGATACCATGACGGGCAGAAACCGCCTTTTGCCGCAGGGAAATCCCCGATGTCCGCCAGCCTCTTTCTCGATCCCGTCGTGCTGCACGACAATGGCCTCGACGTCACACTCGACGACGGGCGTCTTGCCTATTTCAATTACCATTGGCTGCGCGACAATTGCGCAAGTTCGTTCGATCCGGAAACACGCGAGCGGGTCTTTGACATCTTCGCCGAAGCCCAGGCCCCGCACCCCGCGCAAGTCGAGTGCGACGGCAATGCCCTCCATGTGACGTGGGCCGGGTCCGGCCACCGCTCGACCTATGCCTTGTCATGGCTTGCCGCCCATGCCGATGCGCGCCCGCGCCACGATCCGGCCATCCTGCCCCGGCGTCATTGGTTATCCGATCATTATCCGGCCATGGCGCGCTTTGCGTTCGACGCTATCCGCTCCGACCGCGCCGCCTTGAAGAGCTGGGTCCATGCCTTGCTGACCGAGGGCATAGCGATCGTCACCGGCGTTCCCAACAGCGACGAGGCGCTCCCCCAAACAGCAAGCCTGATCGGATTTCCCCGCCCCACCTTTTTCGGGCTCTATTTCGACGTTCGCCTCCACGTCGATCCCGACAATCTGGCCTATACAGCCAAGGCACTGGAACTGCACACCGATGTCCCGGCCGAAGACCTGCCGCCTGGCGTCCAGTTCCTGCATTGCCGTCGCAATTCGGTCGAAGGCGGGGAAAGCCTCTTCGTCGACGGCGCTGCGGTCGCGGCCGAACTTCGCCGGACGCACCCGGACGATTTCCGCCTGCTGTGCGAAACGACCGTGCCCTTTTACAACGAACACGACCGCTATGACATGCGCGCACGTCAGCGGGTGATCGAACTCGATGACCAGGGCGACATTTCCGGCGTCACCATCAGCCAGCACATGGCCGATGTCTTCGACCACGATCAGCGCTTTCTCGACCGCTATTACCCGGCCTTCTGCCGCTTTGGAAAACTGCTGCAGGACGAACGCTTTCTCATGCGGTTTCGCCTGAACGCCGGGGAATGCATCGTGTTCGATAATCACCGGATCGTGCATGCCCGCGCCGCCTTTGTTGCCGAAAGCGGGGAACGCCATTTGCGCGGCACCTATACCGACCGCGGCGAACTGCGTAGCATGTGGCGCATTCTTTCGGGTGAAGGACGGTTCAAGGCATGAATGCGCAAAGCCCCCTCCCCGCTGCTCCCCTGGCCCTGCCCATCGATGAAGCGGCCTTGCGGATCGATCTGGCCGCCGCATTCCGCCTCGCCGCCCGGTTCGGGTGGCACGAATCGGTCGGCAATCATTTCAGCGCGACGCTGAGCACGGATGGCCGCCGGTTCCTGATGAACCGCAAGTGGCAGCATTTCGCGACCGTCCGGGCAAGCGACCTGCAGGCGCTCGATGCAGACGACGGCGATGTCATGCAACGCCCCGACGCCCCCGATGCCTCCGCCTGGTGCATCCACGGCAATGCCCATCGCCGGGTACCCGAAGCCCGGGTCATCCTGCATTGCCATCCGATCGCGGCAACGACCCTGACGACGCTCTCGGACCCGCGTCTCTTGCCGATCGACCAGAATACCGCCCGCTTCTTCGGGCGTTACGCAGTCGATCTCGAATGCGGGGGCATCGCCGATCAGGAGGAGGAAGGCATTCGCATTGCCGGACTTCTCGCAACCGCACCGCATCTCGTCATGGCCAACCACGGCGTCACGGTGACTGCCGAGACCGTCGCAGAGGCGTTCGAGCACCTTTATTTCTTCGAAAAGGCGGCCGAAACGCTGCTCCGGGCCTATGCGACGGGCAAGCCGTTGTCCGTCATGACCGACGCAGTGGCCGAACGCACTGCAACCGGCTGGGACGCCTATCGCGGCATGGCCTTTGCCCATTTCGACTATCTCAAGTCGTGCCTCGACGCCGACGATCCCTCGTATCGCGACTGAAGCGCAAGCGGCGGCAATGACCCAGTCCCGGCAATTGCCGCCGCTCCGGCTGCTGACCGTTTTCGAAGCGATCGCGCGTCATCGCAGCCTGTCGCTTGCCGCGCGCACGCTCAACGTGTCGCAACCCGCGATCAGCAAGTCCCTGCGCGATCTCGAACAATGGATCGGCGCACCGCTCCTTCACCGCAATCGCCGCCCGCTCACCCTCACTGAGGAAGGCGAAGTCCTGCTGATCGCGACCCGTGACGGGCTCGGCATGATTGCCGATGCGATTGCGCAGATCGGCAGGCTCCAGGCAGAGCGCGACCGCTCGCTACGGGTTTCATGCTCGATCGGATTTGCGACCTATTGGCTGATGGTGCGCCTGTCGTCCTTTGGCGTCGAGGCCCCCGACATCGGCGTCAGCGTAATGACGACGCCCCACGATGCCGCCCCCGACGCGCCCCATGCCGACGTGATGTTCCGCTATGGCCACGGGCGCTGGCGCGATGGAGAGGTCATCCCCCTGTTCCAGGAACGCATCGATCCGGTCGCCGCACCCGATTTCCTGGACGGCGCATCACTGGCCCCGGATCGCCTCGATCAGGTGCCGTTGATCCATGTCGATGTCGACGATGCGTCCTGGCGCAGCTGGAACGGCTATCTCGCCAAGGCAGGTCTCACGCGCAAGCGCAGCAGCGGCGACTTGCGCTTCAACAATTACGTGCAGGCAACACAAGCCGCCATGGCAGGTCAGGGCGTGATGCTCGGATGGCTTTCGGTAACCGGCGACCTTGTCACCGACCGGCGCCTGCGTCCCGTCGGCCTGCCGCCGGTCATCCCCGAAGACGGCGCCTATTACCTTGTCGTTCCGGCTCGCAGCACGGGGAACACGGCCGTCGCCCGCTTCATCGACTGGCTGCGCAGGCAAGTCGCCGACATGTCGCCTGTCGCCTGATCCCGCTCAATAGCCGATCGCCTGCCCGTCCTTGCGCGGGTCGGAGGCTCCACGATAGGCCCCGGTCACCGGATCGATCATGATTGCCTGATACCCGCCCATGTCGAACCCGTTGGCCGAATGGACATCGTGCCCGCGCGCCTTGAGATCGGCACCGACCGCATCGAACAGCCCGCTTTCAAGTTGCAGGCGATTGGTTCGCTGCGCATGGGCGAACCGCGCGGCATCGCCCGCCGCTTGGGGATTGGCGCCAAAAGCCAGCATATTGACCAAAACCTGTGCCTGCCCCTGTGCCTGCTGATCGCCGTACATGACCCCGAACGAGAGGAAGGGCTTGCCGTCCTTCGTCACGAAACCGGGGACCAGCGTATAGAACGGCCGCTTGCCCGGCGCGATCACATTGGGGCTGTCGGGACGCAGGCTGAATGCAGCCGCCCGGTCGTTGAGCAGAAAGCCATAACCCGGAACCGTCACACCCGACCCAAAGAAATTGTAGATCGAATAGATGAACGAGACGACATTCCCCTCGGCATCTGCCGTGGTCATATAGGCCGTGCCCCCGAGCGGCTCTTCGGACGGATCGAGCGCCGCAGCCTTTTTCATGTCGATCTTCGCGCATTGCTGCGCCGCGTAGTCCTTGGAAATCAGCCGGGCGACCGGGACCGGCGCGAAATCGGGATCGCCGTTGTACTTGCGCAAATCGGCATAGGCGATCTTCTTGGCCTCGACCATCAGATGCCAGAAATCGGCCGACTTCGGATTGATCCGATCGGGCGCCAATCCCAACCGCGCCGGGCACTGCTCGATCATGTTCATCATTTCGAGCACGGCAAAACCCTGCGTGCTCGGCGGCATTTCATGAATGGTATAGCCATGGAAGGTAGTGCTGATCGGCTCGACCCAGCGCGCATGGATCCCGGCGAAATCAGCCATGGAAAAAAGGCCGCCGGACGCTTTCGACTTGGCGACGATCGCCTGCGCAATCGGCCCCTTGTAGAACGCGTCGCGTCCGCCCTGTTGCAAAAGACGGAACGCCTTGGCCAGATCGGGATTGCGGAAGATGTCGCCCCAGCCCCACGCCTTGCCGTGGTTGAGATAGATCGCGGCGGTGTCGCTGTCTTTCGAAAGCGTGTCGGTGCTCATCGCCCATTCCGTGCCGATCCGCTGGCTGACCGGAAAACCCTGATCGGCGAGACGAATCGCGGGATTGAGAACTTCCCGGAACCCGAGCTTGCCGTATCGGTCGAGCAAGGTCGCCCAGCCATCGACGGCCCCCGGGACCACTGCCGACTGGATCCCTTCCTCGGGCATGTCCTTGCCGAATGCCTTGCGATAGTGCGCGGCGGTCGCGGCAAGCGGGGCCCGGCCAGACGCATCGAGCGCGACCAAGCGATGTTCCTTGGCGACCCAGGCGATCATGAACATGTCACCGCCCATGCCGGTCGCTTCGGGCTCGACGACATTGATAGCCGCCGCCGTAGCCACCGCCGCGTCGAAAGCGTTGCCTCCGGCATGGAGCACTTCGAGCCCGGCTTCGGCGGCAAGCGGCTGGCTCGTCGCAACCATGCCGTTACGCGCCAACACTTCCGAGCGGGTCTGGCCCAGCCAACCGGTGGAACGGTCCCCACGATAGGCATCGAACGTGTCGTGTCCGGGATCGGCGTCACCCGCTTGCGCGTTAGCCCCGCCCATCCCGACGCCGCCGAGTGCCGTCAACGCCAGCATCCCGGCCGCCATCAGGCCCGCCCGACGATGCCTTGCCCGATATCCGTTCACACCCATTATCCCGTCTCTCCCGCATGATCGGGCCGAGACATGACCGATCCGGGCTGCACTGCAAAGAAGCCCCCGGTTGCTTTCCCAACAAGGGTGCCAAATCCTTGAAGAGCATTTGCAACCAACCCCGCCGCCGATTATGGCGCAATGCGCGCGCGCCCTTAGCTCAGCTGGATAGAGCACCTGCCTTCTAAGCTGGTGGTCACAGGTTCGAATCCTGTAGGGCGCGCCAAATTTTCATATTTTTCAGAACGATGATGGTCAATCCTGACAATCAGGTTCAGCCCTCGGGATGGTCTGCGCACAACGGGCAGCTTGTCCCCGGAAGATAAAGCGGCGAAGCCTGATCCGCTTCCCCGACCGGCGCGCCACATGCTACACACGCGACATGATGGCCTTGCGCCAATCCGTGCCCCAGCGCGACCCGTTCGTCGAAGACGAAGCATTCGCCTTCCCACAGGCTGTCCTCGGCCGGCACCTTTTCAAGATAATTCAGGATCCCGCCCTTGAGGTGATAGACCTCGTCGACCCCTTCCCCTTTCAGGAAAGCGGTCGATTTTTCGCAGCGGATCCCCCCGGTGCAGAACATCGCCACTTTCGGCTGGCGTCCTTTGCCCAGCAACGCGTCCCGTTCGCGGCGGAACCATTCGGGAAATTCGCGAAAGGTGCGGGTATGGGGATCAATGGCGCGCCGGAAAGTCCCCGCCACCACTTCGTAATGATTGCGCGTGTCGATCACGATCGTATCCGGATCGGCGATCAGGGCGTTCCAGTCCTGCGGCTCGACATACGCACCGACACTGGCGAGAGGATCGATGCCCGGAACGCCCATGGTGACGATTTCGCGCTTCATCCGCACTTTCATGCGCCCGAACGGCATGGTCGGGGCAGTCGAGAACTTGACGTCGAGTTCGGCACATCCCGGCAAGGCACGGATGTGGTCGAGAACCGCGGCAATGCCCTGCCCGCTGCCCGCGATGGTACCGTTGATCCCTTCCCCGGCCAGCAACAGGGTTCCCTTGATCCCCTGCTCCTCGCACAAGGCCAGAAGAGGCGCTCGCAGCGCAAGGGGATCGACAAAGGGCGTGAACTGATAGAGCGCAGCAACGGTGATCATTCACGCCCCCTAGCGCCAAACCACCGCCCGCGCAAAGCGGTGAGGGTCAGCGCACAGAGGGTTGGGGCGCAGGCAGCGTGGGGTGAAGATCGACCGAACCCGTCCATTGCCCACCGATCGCCTGGATCAGCGCGACAGCGGTCGTCTGGCGATAGACGGTGTTCAAAATGAGATTGACCCGCGCGGTATAGGCCGTCGCCTGTGCCTGGGTGACGCTCGTAAAATCGACCGTACCGGCCTGATACTGATTGCGCGTCACCGTCTCGGCGCGATCGGCCGATTGGGACGCCGTCGCATATTGGGCGTCCTCCGCCCGATATGCGCCGACAGCAGCCAGGTCGCTTTCGACTTCCTGAAAGGCATTGAGGACTGTCTGGCGATAGGTCGCGACCGACGCGTCATAGGCCGCACGGGCACCACGGACCTTGGCCGAACGAGCGCCCCAGTCGATCAGCGTTTCCGCCGCACTGGCTCCAAGCGACCACAGCGAGGTCGAAGCACCGAACAACGATCCGATCGTGCTCGACTGCGATCCGCCCGAAGCCGTCAGCGTGACTGTCGGGAAGAACGCGGCCTTCGCCACGCCGATATTGGCATTGGCCGCCGCGACAAGGCGTTCGGCATTGGCAATGTCGGGCCGCCGTTCCAGAACCGCCGAAGGAACGATCCCCGGCACGTCCGGCACCACCGGATGCCAGGTCACCTGCGCCAGAGAGAATGTCGAAGGATTTTCGCCCACAAGCACCGCGATCGCGGCTTCATAGGCGGCGCGTTGGCGATCGAGATCGCGACGGCTGGCCTCGGCATTGGCGAGCGTCGTCCGCGCGGTGTCGACGTCCGCGCTGCTGACAGTCCCGGCGGCAAACTTGTTGCGCGTGACCTCGAGCGAGCGGCGATAAGAAACGATCGTCGCATCGAGCATGACCGCCTGCGCATCGATCCCGCGCAAGGCAAAATAGTCGGACGCCAGCGTGCCCTGCGCCGAAAGCGTGGCATTGGCGAGTTCTGCGGCAGAGGCCTCGGCCTGAGCCCGGGCGGCGCGGGTCGTGTTGGTGAGATTGCCCCAGAGGTCGGGAACCCAGCTCGCACTTCCGGTCACGGAAAACGTGCTCACGGCTTTCGACCCGCTGGCAAAGGTATCCTGATGCGTCACCCCGGCGCTGCCGCTGGCGGTGGGCAGCAAGGCCGCCCGATCCACCCGCACCGTTGCCAGTGCCTGTGCATAGGCGGCACGATAATAGGCAAGGTTCTGGTTGGTGACGAGCACGCGCGCTTCAAGCCCATTGAGCGTGTCGTCGCCGAACAGCGTCCACCAGGCCCCCTTTGCCGCGTCGTCCGACGGTTGGGCGACTGCCCAGCCGGGATCGGCCTTGAACGTCGGCGTCGGCGTCACACTGGTCGGCACATGGTAAGTCGGAGCCATCGAGCAACCGCCGACAAGAGCGGAAAGGGCCGAAAGGGCAAGCACGGAGCGCAAACGGTAAGGCATCGGGTTACGGCATCCACAGGGGGAACATCGACACATGACGATCACGCCTCCGCCCGATCCGCCGCCCCGTGCCGGGCCAGCAGATATTCATGGGGAGAGCGACGACGCCACTTGTCGAGCGCGAGATAGACGACAGGCGTGGTCAGAAGCGTCAGCACCTGGCTGACCAGCAGGCCACCGACAATGGCGATCCCGAGCGGACGGCGCAGCTCGGCCCCGTCTCCGAACCCGATCGCCAGCGGCAAGGCACCCAGTGCCGCGGCAAGCGTGGTCATGAGGATCGGTCGGAAGCGCAGAAGGCTCGCCTCGCGGATCGCATCAAACGGGCTCATCCCGAGCGAGCGTTCGGCATCGATGGCAAAGTCGATGATCAGGATCGCGTTCTTCTTGACGATCCCGATCAACAGGATGACCCCGATAAGCGCAATGATGTCGAATTCGCCGCCGGTCACGATCAGGGCAAGGATCGCCCCCAGCCCGGCCGAGGGAAGCGTGGACAGCACCGTCAAGGGGTGGATCGCGCTTTCATAGAGAATGCCGAGCACGATATAGATCGCGAAGATCGCGGCCACGATCAACAGCGGGATCGTCGCAGTCGATTGCTGGAACACCTTGGCCGTGCCGCCGAAATCGCCGTGAACCGTCGCCGGCAGGCGCAGGGCAGCCTGGGTCTGGGCAATCACTTGCGATGCCTGCCCCAGCGAGGCCCCGGCCGGGAGATTGAAGGAAACCGTTGCCGAAGGTTCGCCGTCCGAATGGCTGACCGCTGCATTGGTCGAGGCCGAGACCCAATGGGCCACGGTAGACAGCGGCACCAGCGAGGACGCCGACGTGCTGACCGCGCTGCCGATGGCGGCATTGTTGCCGAGCGAGGCATTGGACGAGGTCGCGCTCCGCGCCACTGCGATGCTGCCGCCGACCGGCAGGTAGAGCCCCTGCAACGCCTCGGGTTTTCCTGCAAAGGCGGGGTCCGCCTCCATCACCACGTGATACTGGTTAAGACCCTGATAGATATTGGCGACCTGCCGCTGACCAAAGGCATCGTAGAGCGTGTTGTCGATCGTCGTCACCGGTACGCCCAGACTGCTCGCACGGTCGCGATCGACGACCACATAGGCGCTGGCCCCGGCATCCTGCTGGTCGATGTCCACGTCGGAAATTGCGTTGGGTTTTGCCTTGAGCGCGCGAACGAGCCGGTCGCCCGCATCGGCAAGCTGGTCGGGCGTTTCGGCATGCAGCACATATTGGTACATGCTGGTCGTCTGGCGTCCGCCGACCTGAAGATCCTGTACCGGGTTGAGGAACAGACTGACCCCGCGCACCTTCCCAAGACGCGGGCGGAGGCGCTGAATGACTTCATCGACGGAAACCCGCTGGTCCCGTGCCTTCAGCGTCACGAACATGAAGCCGGACCCCGCGCGCCCGCCACCGGCGAAGGCAACGACGGTATCGACGGCCGGGTCAGAGCGGACAATGCCCTCGATCCGGGTCATTTTTGCCGACAACTGGTTGAAGGACAGCGATTGATCGACGCGGAGCCCGCCGATCATGCTGCCTGTATCCTGCTGCGGCAGGAACCCCTTGGGCGCAATGGCGATGCAATAGACGTTGAGCACCACCGCGCCAAGCAACAGCAAGAGAACCGGCCCACGATGCCGGAGCGCCCAGTCGAGTTGCCGCGCATAGCTGCGCTGCATCCAGTCAAACAGGCGTCGCGATCCATTGAACAGCGCCCGACTGAAGGGATCGGCAGGCTTGTTGTCCTCTTCGGGCACGAGCACGCGCGAGGCCAGCATCGGTGTCACTGTCAGCGAGGCGATCAGGCTGATCCCTACCGCCGTCGTCATCGTCAGGGCAAATTCGCGCAGGAGCCGCCCGAGAATGCCGCCCATGAAAACGAGCGGAATGAAAACCGCAACCAGGCTGACTGAAATCGAAAGAACCGTGAAACCGACTTCCTTGGCCCCGCGCAGGGCCGCCGGAAAAGGCTTCATCCCTTCTTCGACATGGCGTGCAATGTTTTCGACCACAACGATGGCGTCATCGACAACGAACCCGGTCGCGACGGTCAGAGCCATGAGCGAGAGATTGTCGAGCAGAAAGCCCGAGAGATACATGACCCCGACCGTGCCGAGCAGTGAGACGATCACCGCTGCTGCCGGAATGAGCGTCGCGCGCCAGCTTTGCAGGAACAGGCTGACGACAAGAACCACCAGCAGCGTCGAAATCAGCAGGGTGAATTCGACTTCGACCAGCGAAGCGCGGATCGTGACCGTGCGGTCGGTCGCGACTGCCAGCTTGATATCGCCGGGAAGCTGCGCCTGAAGCGCGGGCAATTGGGCTTTGAGGGCATCGACCGTCGCGACGATATTGGCATCGGGCTGGCGCGTGACGATGATCGGCACCGACTTCTTGCCATTGAACAGCCCCATGGTGCGAATGTCCTCGGGGCCGTCGACGACTTTGGCGACATCGGACAGATGAACCGGCGCACCATTGCGCCATGCGATGATCAGCGGTGCGAAATCGGCGGCCTTGATCCACGGCTCGTTCGAATAGACTTGCCACGCGCGCCCGGAATCGCCGGTCGTGATCCCTTCGATGACGCCGCGCGGACGATTGGCGCTGGCTGACTGCAGAGCCGTGCGCACGTCTTCGAGCGCAATCCCCGTGCGTGCGAGCTGCAACGGATTGATCTCGACACGGACCGACGGCAACGCCGCCCCACCCAATTCGACATTGCCAACGCCGTCCACCTGCAACAGGCGCTGTTCGACGATGTTGGAGACTGCGTCATAGATCTGCGCCGGGCTACGCGTGGCGCTGGTCAGCGTCAAAATGAGGATCGGCGCGTCGGCCGGGTTCATCTTGCGATAAGTCGGCTGCGCCTTGAGCGTGCTCGGCAAGTCGGCGCGCGACGCGGCGATCGCAGCCTGCACATCGCGAGCGGCACCGTCGATGTCGCGCGACAGGTCGAATTGCATGATGACCTGTGCCTGCCCGAGCGTCGAGCGCGAGGTGATTTCGTTGACCCCGGCGATCGTCTGTAGTCGGCGTTCGAGCGGGCTGGCGACGGTGCTCGCCATCGTCGCCGGGCTCGCACCGGGCAGCGAGGCCTGCACCATGATCGTTGGAATATCGACCTTGGGCAGCGGTGCGACCGGCAGTTTCAGAAAGGCGGCGATCCCCGCCAGCGCCACCCCGATGGTCAGGAGAATGGTGCCGACAGGTCGCCGGATGAAGGGGCCCGAGATATTCACGCCTGCGCCAGCTCCGCCCCGGTGCTCTTGCCCATGCGGCGTTCGCGCATGCGTTCGAAGGCGAGGAAGATTACCGGCGTCGTGAACAGGGTCAGCACCTGGCTGAGGATCAGACCCCCGGCAATGGCAAGACCGAGCGGCTGGCGTAGCTCATGACCCATGCCCTGGCCGAAAATCATCGGGACTGCGGCAAAAAGCGCGGCAAACGTCGTCATCATGATCGGGCGAAAACGCAAAAGCGCCGCTTCACGGATCGCCGTTTCGGGATCATGCCCCTCTTCACGCATGGCCACGATGGCAAAGTCGATCATCATGATCGCGTTTTTCTTCACGATCCCGATCAAGAGAACGATGCCGATGATGCCGATGACGCCCAGCCCATAAGACGTCGTCGCCAGCACGATCAGCGCCCCGACCCCCGCCGAGGGCAAAGTCGAGAGGATGGTGACCGGATGGACGAAGCTTTCGTAAAGAACGCCCAGCACGATGTAGACGACGATGATCGCAGCAAGCACGAGCACGGCCTCGTTCGACAGCGCCGAACGGAAGGCCGATGCCGCCCCCGAAAAGTCAGTCGTGACCGACGTAGGCAGGCCAATGGCCTTTTCCGCCGTCTCGATCGACGTCACCGCGCGCCCGAGCGAAACGCCGGAAGCCAGATCGAAACCGATCGAGGCCGCCGGGAACTGGTTCTGCCGCGCAAGCACGAGCGGAACCCAGCCTTCCCGTACCCGCGCCACGGTTCCGAGCGGAACCTGCGACCCTGAAGGCAGGGGAATGTAAAGCTGGCTGAGGGCCGAAGGATCGGCGAGCATTTTCGGCGAGGCCGAGAGGATGACGCGGTTCTGGCTCGACTGCGTATATATTGTCGAAATGATGCGCTGACCAAAAGCGTCGTACAAAGCATTGTCGACAGTCAGCGCGGAAATGCCCAGACGTGCGGCGGCATCGCGGTCGATATCGACGATGACCGCCCGCCCCTGCCCCAGACCAGCGGTGTTGACGTCGGCCAGCGTGGCATCGGATTTCAATTGATCGGCAAGGCGCCGCGCCCATTGATCGACGACATCCTGATCGGCGCCCTGCAAGGCGAACCGGTAAGGCGTGAGCCCGGTTTCGGTATCGATGGTCAGGTCCTGCACCGGCTGGAAATAGAGCCGGACCCCGGCGATTTTGGCGGCCCGTTCGGTCAGGTCGGCAATCACCTTTGCCTGTGTCGCGCGCTCCTCGATCGGCTTGAGATTGATGACCATGCGCCCCTGATTGAGCGCGGTATTGACGCCATCGACCCCGACATTCGACGACAGCGACGCGACGGCCGAGCTTTGCAACAGGGCATCCGCGACCTGCTGCTGCAAGGCGGCCATATGGGTATAGCTGACATCGGGGCTGGCGACGACGGTGGCACGGATCTGTCCGGTATCCTGAACCGGGAACAGGTTCTTGGGGATCACCCAGAACAGCACGCCGGCCAGAACGAGGCTCGCGGCAAAGACCGTGAGCGTCAGGCGCGAGCGTTGCATGACCCAGCCGAGCGCCCGGCCATAGGCATGGGCGAGCTTGTCGAAACCATGCATCACGCCATCGACGACGGCGAAGCGTCGTTCCTCATGCTCGGGACGCAACATGCGCGCAGCCAGCATCGGCACGACAGTCAGGGCCACCACCGCCGACAGGACGATGGTCACCGCAAGGCTGATCGCGAATTCGCGGAACAGGCGCCCGACGACGTCGCCCATGAACAAGAGCGGGATCAACACCGCGACAAGGCTGACGGTCAGGGAGATGATCGTGAAACCGATCTCGCTTGCGCCTTTGAGCGCGGCGTCGAAGGGTTTCATCCCCGTCTCGATATGGCGCGCGATGTTCTCGATCACGACGATGGCATCATCGACCACGAAACCCGAGGCGATCGTCAAGGCCATCAGCGTCAGGTTGTTGATCGAGAAGCCCAGCGCCCACATTGCGGCGAAGGCCCCGACGAGGCTGAGCGGAACCGAGATCGCCGCGATCATCGTTGCGCGCATCGATCCCAGGAACAGGAAAATCACCAGAACGACCAGCAGGACCGCCAGCACCAGTTCGAACTGCACGTCCGAGACCGAGGCACGAATGCCTTCGGTCCGGTCAGTCAGGACAGTGACCTTGATGTCGGCAGGCAGCTGCGCCTCGAGATCGGGCAGCGTCCCCTTGATCGAATCCACTGTCGAGATGACATTGGCGCCGGGCTGACGCTGAACATCGATGATGACGGCGGGCTGGCGGTTCATCCAGCTGCCGGTACGCACGTTTTCGACCCCGTCCTCGACACTGGCAATGTCGGAGAGGTGAACGGGCGCATTGTTGCTCCAGGCGACGACCAGCGAGCGGTAATCGGTCGCGCTGCCGAGCTGATCGTTGGCATCGATGGTCCAGCTCTTGGTTTCGCCGTCGAAGCTGCCCTTGGCCATGTTGGAATTGGCATTGCTGATCGCGTTGCGAATGGTCTCGAGGCTCAGCCCGTGATTGGCGAGCGCCTGGACATTGGCGACGATCCGCACGGCGGGACGCTGACCACCCGACAGGGTGACGAGGCCGACACCGGAAACCTGCGCGATCTTGTTGGAAAACTGGCGCTCGACAATGCCTTCGACTTCACCGAGCGAACGCGTCTTCGAACTGACGCCGATGGTGATGATCGGCGCGTCAGCCGGATTGACCTTGGCATAGACCGGCGGGGTCGGCAGGTCGGACGGCAACAGCGAGTTGGCGGCATTGATCGACTGCTGCACTTCCTGTTCGGCAACATCGAGCGAGACGCCGAGCGTGAACTGCAACGTGACGACCGATGCCCCCGACGAGGAATTCGACGTCATCCGCGCCAGCCCCGGCATCTGCCCGAACTGCCGTTCGAGCGGACTGGTGACGGTCAGCGCAATGACGTCAGGGCTGGCGCCGGGATAGACGGTCCGGACCTGAATCGTCGGATAATCGACTTGCGGCAGAGCCGAGAGCGGCAATTGGCCCCAGGCGATCAGTCCCGCCAACAACAGGGCTACCATCAGCAGCGTGGTCGCCACCGGTCGCAGGATGAAAGGACGGGACGGTCCGCCCGGCAGAGCCCCTTCCGCCGGACTTTCGCCCGCGATCTCGCTGTCGCTCACTGCGCGTCGGCTCCGCCCTGCTTGCGATGGCTGCCGCCCTTGCCCTTTCCTTCGGGCAGGCGAACGGCCGATCCGTCATCGAGACCGTCCGCGCCTTCGGAAACGACCGTTTCCCCCTTGCTCAGCCCCGACAGGATCGCGGTGTGGACGCCATCGCTCGGCCCCATGCGGACAACGCGGATCTTCACGGTCTTGTCCGGCTGCACGACGAAGACAAAGTCCCCTTGCGCACCGTGACGCAAGGCCGAAACCGGCACGATCGTCACCTGATGCAGCGTATCGACCAGCATCGTCACGTTGACGAACTGGTTGGGGAACAAGAGCGGCGCTTTCTCGCCCGTGGCTCCGGCAGTCGCGGGATTGGCGACCCGCGCCTTGGCCTTGACGGTGCCGGTGGTCGTGTCGATCTGGTTGTCGAAAGTCGAAAACTTGCCGTGGGCAAGGACAGTCTTGTTATCCTGATCGAGAATGGTGACCGGAAGCCCTTGCGCGGTTCCCGCCTTGCGCTGGACGCTGGCAAGGTCGGCCTGGGGCAGTGAAAAGACCACGTCGATGGGATCGATACGCGTGACGACTGCAACGCCGCTGGTATCGCTGGGCGTGACATAACTGCCCACGCTCACTTGCTTCAAACCGATGCGGCCGGTGAACGGAGCCTTGATCGTGCTGTACTGGATATTGAGGCGTGCGGTACCGACGGCCGCGCGATCGGCCGCGATCGTGCCTTCGAGCTGCCCGACGGTGGCGCGCTGGGTGTCGAGCGTCTGGCGCGCGACCGAATCCTGCAGCGAAAGCGTTTGATACCGCTTGAGGTCGAGCTTGGCCGAAACCAGCGTCGAGGAATCCTTGGCGAGAGTGCCCTGAGCCTGCGCCAGTGCCAGATCATAAGGCCGCTGATCGACCTGCACGATCGGCTGTCCTTGCGTCACCATCTGGCCTTCCTTGAACAGGATGCCCATGACGTAGCCCGAAAGCTGGCTGTGGACGGTGGCGGTATCGATCGGTGTGACCGTGCCGATCTCGTTCACCGTTTCGGGCATGTCGCCCACTTCCACGCTCGCGACCGCAACGGCAGCGGGCGGGCGCCCGGCCTTCGCATTCTTGGCCGCCCCTCCGGTCGCCAGCCAGCGCGCAACCAGAGCGACAGCAAGCAGCCCGGCAATCACCAGCACATAGACCAGCCAGCGCGGCCGCGATCGGCGCACACCGCCTTCAGCTTCGACGAAACTCGACAGGGCAAACCTCCATGAACACGGCGATGGCGTCCCCCACGTGCACCAGCCAGAGCACTGGCCGCGCCGGGTGCGAGGCTCTTCAGCCCATCCCCGACAAGGACGATCCAAAGAGCGGCACGGGAGAACGACCGCCATGCTCTCCTAGCGCGCAAAGCGGTCGCAACGAAAATACTAAATTGTCGCCGAAGCCGTTCTCTGCCGTCAGGTTTGCATCAAATCGTATCAGAAGGCCGGTTTGGGCAAGACCGTGTCGATGTCTGCCTGCGATTCCGCGCCTGCAACCGGAGCCGAAGACGCCGGAGGAGCCCCTCGCCCCGCCGCCGGCTCGACCTCGTTGGGCAGCGGCTCGTAATAATCCCAGGCCGACGCGGGCTGGCGCATCGCCTCGGCGACATCGGTATGGGTCACAGCTCGCGCATGCAGGCCCGCCATCGGCGCAACCGACGCGGCAGCCAGCCCGGCAGTTGCCGGAGCGGTAGGAACGGGAACAGCCTGCCCTGAAACGATCAGGCCGGGAACACTGGCAATCGGAGCCTCATGGCCGAACCCCGTGGTTCCGGCGAGGATAGGAACGGACGCCAGCGACGCCTGCCCCTCGGGCAAAACAGGAGCCGCGCCACCTGTTTCCGTGCCGAACGCCCTGTGACGCCGTCCTGCCCGATTTTCACCGACATGCGCACCACTCGCGATCATCCGCAGGCGCGCAGGCACCGGCCCCGCAATGCGCTCCACAATCGGCATGGAAATCCGGCGTGAAGGCATCGCTGGAACCGCATCGTGAACAGGAGGTCCGCTGATCGCCGAAACAGCCTGCACCGCAGCACCCGTACGCAGCAGGAGGCCCGCACCGACAAGAACCGAGGCAAACTTGATCGCATCGATCGCAATCCGACCGACAAGACGACGCGATCCGCCCTTTGTCGAAATGCCCGCATCCCCCGTCATCATGCCAACCCCGGTCATGCCCTGCGCGAATCCCCCTGATTCGCGCAAAGGCGCAGCCCGAGCCGCATGACAGGTCGAAATTACGGTTAAGGGACTCTTGCCGCGAGGTCCGTATTTCAGCCGATACGCGTGCCGCTCAGCGCAAAGCTGCCGAACATGCCCGCCGTCACCGCCCCGGCAATGGCATCGCCATCGACGGTCGCCTTGCAATCGAGCTTCATCGGCATGGGAACTGTCAGCTGGCTCGACCAGGTGAGGACATTTCCGTCGATCTTGCCGTCAGAAATATCCATCGAGCCCATCTGCCCCACATTGCTGCCGGTAAAGCTGTCACCGCTGGCCTCGATGGTCAGAACCGATTTCTGATCCCCCATCGGGGTCTTGGTGACGATTTCATAGGTTCCTGCAACCGACATCGAATTCTCCCGTATCATGGCTCTGCCATGGCGAGCCGTCCCCTTGCTTCGCGCCTACCTACAACGATGTCAATATTGTAAGCAATCTGCCGGGTTGACCCGCGCGTCAACTTGACGCGATCGCCCTCGACAGGGACAAATCAGGCAGCACGAAATCCGCATAAGGGATTGAACGCCGCACGAAACCATCCAGCCCCGGCACAACGCGAAACCATAACAGAGGAGAGAGACCCTGCACGCCAGCCAGCCCACACCGCTTCTTCATGACGGCGTGCTGCTTTTGGGCTTTGCGCTTGCCTTCGTGCTGGTTTTCCGTCGTCTCGGCCTCGGGGCGACGCTGGGCTATCTGCTCGCGGGCGTTGTCGTCGGGCCGCAGGTTCTCGACCTTGTCGGCGAAGCGGAACAGAAAATGGGGATCGCCGAACTCGGCATCACCCTGCTGCTGTTCCTGGTCGGGCTGGAACTCGATCCCACGCGGTTGTGGCGCATGCGCAAGGACATCTTTGCCGTGGGCCTTGCGCAAGTGGCGCTCTGCGGCCTTGCCCTTGCCGCCGCGCTCCACTTCACCACCGATTTTTCAACGGCTGCCGCGCTTGCGCTGGGATTGCCGCTTGCCTTGTCCTCGACCGCGCAGGTCCTGCCGATGCTGCAATCGTCGGGGCGAATGAAGACCCGCTTTGGCGAGCGCGCCTTTGCCATCCTGCTGTTTCAGGATCTGTCGATCATCCCGATGATCACGATCATTGCGACCTTGAGCCGCAATCCGACGACAGCAGGTGGAGAGCCCGGCTGGATCCGGGGCCTCGAGACCGTCGGCGCGATCGTGACGCTGGTCCTGGCCGGACGCTACCTCATTCGGCCGCTGTTCCGTCTGATCGGCAATCTCGCCGAGCGCGAGATGTTCGTGGTCGCGGCGCTGTTCACTGTTCTGGCTGCGGCCGCAATGATGGAAATGCTCGGGCTTTCGAGTGCACTGGGCGCCTTCATTGCCGGGGTGATGCTGGCCGACACGCCTTATCGCCACGAACTCGAAGCCGATGTGGAACCTTTCCGATCGATTCTGCTCGGCCTGTTCTTCCTCTCGGTCGGCATGATGCTCGATCTCACCGCCATCGAGCGCGATCCGCTTTTCGTCATCGCCATGGCCCTGCTGGTGATCGCGGTGAAAGCCTGTGTCATCTTTCTGGTCGGGAAACTCGCCGGGATGGGTTGGCGCAATGCCCTCGCGCTTGGTCTTCTGCTCAGCCAAGGGGGCGAATTCGGCTTCGTGCTCTTTGCGCAGGCCTCTCAGGCCATGCTGATCGCGCCTCAGGCCGCAAGCCTGTTCGGTGCGGTGGTCACACTGTCGATGGCAACGACGCCTTTCCTGATGAAGGCGACCCGCCGGTTCCGCGAAGTCCCCGCCGGCCCCGCACAGGAGCGCGAAGGTCCGAGCGGCGATTGCGCCAATGCACTGATCGTGGGGTATGGCCGGTTCGGACAGGCCGTGGGCCAGATGCTGCTCGCCGGGGGAATTGCCGTCACGCTGATCGATCGCGATATCGGCATGATCGACACGGCGGCAACCTTTGGCGCGAAAGTCTATTTCGGAGACGGAACCCGGCTCGACGTGCTGCGTCAGGCAGGGGCCGCGGACGCCGAACTGATCGTGTTCTGCCTCGACGGGGATCAGATCGACAGCGATCTTATCCATGCGGTCCACGCCGCCTTTCCCAAGGCCGCCATCCACGTCCGCGTCTTTGATCGCCGCGCGTTGATCCAGCTGAAGCCGACGCCCGCCACCAAAGTCATCCGCGAAACGATGGAATCGGCCATCGCCCTTGCCCGCTGCGCGCTCGAAAGCTCGGGCATGAGCCAGGAAGCGATCAAGCGCGCCGAAGCGCGGTTCCGCAGCCGTGATCGCGAACGCCTCGACGCGCAGATTGAAACGGGTGACATTCTGGCCGCGTACGACCGCATTTTCACCGAGATCGAGGAAGGCATCGGCGCATAACCCAATGCAACGGCATCAAAAGTTCATGCAGGAGCATTCAAAAATGGATGTCCCTGCATGAATTTTCGATGCACCGACATGGATCGGAACCATGCCGCGGCATCGATACGCCTTCCTGCCGAATGGTTAACGCATGCACCGGCATCGGCCGGAATTGCTGCCTGCGCCCTCCCGACGCATCATCATGGGCATGACAAAGCCCGCCGCCATCACTCTGCTTGCCTGGGACCGCCTGCTCGACGCAGGTGCTCGCGCCATGCGCGCGGCACGCCGCGAGTTGAAGCGCGCCGGGCTTCCCCCGCTCGAATGGTACGACATCCTCGCCGCCATCGACCGGCGCGGCCCGGGTCGCCCACGCGATCTTCAAGCCTATCTCGGCATCGAACAGTACAATCTGTCCCGCCTGCTCTCACGCATGGAACGCGCAGGCCTGGTCACGATCATGCCGTGCCCCGGCGATGCGCGCGGGCAGATCGTCGATCTCACCCCTGCCGGACGCGAACAGCGCGCAGCGATGTGGCCGGCCTATTCCACCGCCATCCACCACACGATGGAATCCCGCCTCGACAGCGACGAACGCATCCAGCTTGCCGGAATGCTGGAAAAGGTCGCCTGATCCCGTGCCGTCAGATCACCCCCGCCTTTTCCAGTTCCGCGAGTTCCTGAGCGCCAAGGCCCAGCAACTCGCCCAGCACTTGCGCATTGTCCTGTCCGGGACGCGCGGGCGCCGGGCGGCGGACGCTGCCCGGTGTGACGGAGAATTTCGGGAACGTCCCCTGCATGCGCAGATCACCGAAACGCTCGGTCGGAACCGTGACGATCGCCTCGCGCGCGGCGAAATGCGGATCTTCCAGCATGTCGGGCGCGCGATAGACTCGCCCGGCGGGAATGGCCGCCTCGATCATTTTCGCCTCGACTTCGGCAATGGTCAGCGTCCTGGTCCAATCCTCGATCAAGGCGTCGATCTCGGCCTGGTTGGTTCCGCGCGCGACATGGGTCGCAAAACGCGGGTCCTGCGCCAGCTCGGGCCGCCCCATCGCTTCGGCCAGCCGCTGCCAGAGCGAATCCTTGTTCGCGCCGATCATGAATTCGCCGTCCTTGCAGCGATAGACATTCGAGGGCGCAATGCCTTTCAGAATCGATCCCGCGCGTTCGCGGATGATCCCGGCACGGTCGTATTCGGGCACCAGCGATTCCATGACCTGAAGCACGCTTTCATAAAGCGCAGCGTCGATCACCTGCCCCTGCCCGGTGCGGTTGCGAACGTGCAGCGCGGCCAGAATGCCCATGCAGCCATACGTCGCGGTCAATGTGTCGCCGATCGACACGCCCATGCGGCTGGGCGGACGATCCGGCTCACCGACAATATAGCGCCAACCGCCCATCGCTTCGCCGATGCCGCCGAACCCGGCGCGATCGGCATAAGGGCCCGTCTGCCCATATCCCGACATGCGCGCGATGATGAGGCCAGGCTGTTCGGCAAGCAGGCGATCGGGCCCGAGCCCCCATTTCTCGAGCGTTCCGGGACGGAAATTCTCGATCAGAACATCGGCTTGCGCAATCAGGCGCCGGGCGAGTGCCTGTCCTTCGGGCACGCGCAGATTGACGCTGACCGACCGCTTGTTGCGCGCGATCACTTCCCACCACACCTTGTCGGTGCCGCTGCCCCATTCGCGCATGGGATCACCTGCGCCGGGCGGCTCGATCTTGATGATATCGGCGCCCATATCGCCCAAGAGCTGCCCGCAGAAAGGGCCCGCGATCAACTGCCCCATCTCGACGACGCGCAAGTCACCCAAAGCGGTTTGGGGAATGGAAGATTCCGTCACACAATCAATCCCTTACTTACGCTTTATCGCGTGGAAAGTGCGGAGCGCGCGCGACCATCGCGGGCAAGGCCTTGTCCACCACCGGCGCCAGCCAGCGATTGGCCGCGATCAGCGCGTCGAGATCGAGCCCCGTGCGCACGCCCGCCCGTTCGAGCATGTAGACGACGTCCTCGGTTGCGACATTTCCCGCTGCCCCCGGTGCGAACGGACATCCGCCAAGACCACCAATCGCAGCGTCGACCACACTGGCCCCCGCTCCGATCGCTGCCCAGACATTGGCAAGCCCGGTTCCGCGCGTGTTGTGGAAATGCACCCGCACCGGTATCGCGCCCGCAAGAGCACGCGTCGCCGCGACAAGGCGCGCCACCCGCGCGGGATCGGCAACGCCGATGGTGTCGGCGAGAGCAATCTCGCACGGTGAGGCCGCGATCAGTCCCGCCACGGCTTCCAGCACGATGTCGTCGGACACTTCGCCGCTGAACGGACAGCCAAAGGCGACGGCGATCGTTGCCTGCGCCGATTTTCCCGCAGCCTTGGCGGCGTCGATGATCGCGCGGGCCGATGCGACAGAATCCGCGCTCGACATCCCCTGATTGGCGATCCCGAAAGCATCGCTTGCAACCGCAACCGCGCCCAGCTGGTCGATGCGTCCGGTTGCCAGCGCCCGTTCGGCGCCCCGCAGATTGAGGACGAGACCGATGTAAGTGACGTCATCCCGCTCGGGCAGGCCCGCTGCCACCGCGTCGGCATCGGCCATCTGCGGCACGGCACGCGGATTGACGAAGCTGGTCGCCTCGATCCGGCGCACCCCCGCGGCCAGCGCCCGATCGATCAAGGCCAGCTTGTCGGCGGTCGAAACCGGCGTCTTTTCATTCTGCAGACCGTCGCGCGGGGATACCTCGACGATTTCGATGCGCGCGGGGGCGAATGGGGAAGCCGTGGCCGTCATGGACGCGGTCCATAAAGTCGCTCGCACGCCTTGCCCAGACGCCATTTCACCTTTTGACCCGAGGTTATCCGGGCATCTGCCCGGTTTCCATCGCGGTTTCGTAAGCCTCGCTGGCTTCGAGCCAGAGCGCCTCGGTCTCTTCAAGAGCGGTCGAAGCCATGCCCCGACGGCGCGAGAGTTCGCCCATGGTCAGCTTGGCAAGATCGCCCTTGGCGCTCGACGGTTCGAACATGGCCTGATCGAACGCGCTGATCTCGGCCTGAAGCCGGGCCATCTTGGCCTCGGCATCGGTCACTTTCTTCTTCAGCCCGCGCAATTGCTCGCGCAGTTGGGCACTGGCGCGCCGGTCGGCCTTGGCCCCGCCTTTCGCCTTGGCCGAGTTCTCGTCCTTGGGCTGATTCCGCCCCAGCACGAAATCGATGTAATCCTCGATCGCACCATCGAAAGGCCGCGCAGTGCCTTCATCGACAAGGACAAGCCGGTCGGCCGCCAGTTCCACCATGTGCCGGTCGTGGCTGATCAGGATGACCGTTCCGCTCCAGGTCGCGAGCGCCTGAACCAGCGCCTCGCGCGCATCGACGTCGAGGTGGTTGGTCGGTTCGTCGAGGATCAGCAGATGCGGCGCATCGCGCGTCACCAGGGCCAGCGCCAGACGCGCGCGTTCGCCCCCCGACAAAGTGCGGATTTCGGCGGTGGCGCGTTCCCCGGAAAATCCGAAGCGGCCCAATTGCCCGCGTACAGCCTGCGGAGTGGCGCCCGGCATGGCGCGCGTCATGTGTTCGAGGGGGCTCGCATCGCCCGACAACTCTTCCACCTGATACTGCGTGAAATAGCCGATGCGCATCTTGGGGCTGGTGTTCATCGCCCCTTCCATCACCGGCAGTTGCGCGGCGAGCAAGCGCGCGAGCGTCGTCTTGCCGTTGCCGTTGCGACCGAGCAGCGCGAGCCGGTCATCGGGATCGATGCGCAAGTTCAGCCGCCGCAGCACCGGCTTGTCGCCATACCCGACCGCCGCCATGTCGAGTGTGATGAGCGGCGGACGCAATTCTTCCGGATCGGGGAAAGCAAAGCTCAGGCTGGGGTCTTCGCTGACAGCGGCAATCGGCTGCATTTTCGCCAGCATCTTGGCGCGCGATTGCGCCTGTCGGGCGGTCGAGGCACGCGCGCTGTTGCGGGCGACATATTCGGCAAGCTTTGCCCGTTGCGCTTCCTGCGCGGCGGCAAAGGCAGCGGCCTGTGCCGCGCGTTCGGCCCGCTGGCGCTCGAACGCGTCATAGCCGCCCGGATAGAGCGTCAGCTTGCCACCCTGAAGATGCAGGATGTGATCGACCACATTGTTGAGGAGGTCACGTTCGTGGCTGATGACGATCAGCGTGGCCGGATAGGACTTGAGGAAGTTTTCCAGCCACAGTGTCGCTTCGAGGTCCAAGTGGTTCGACGGTTCGTCGAGCAGCAGGACGTCAGGCTGGGAAAACAGCAGCGAGGCCAATGCCACGCGCATTTTCCAGCCACCGGAAAAGGAATCGAGCGGCTGCCCCTGCATCGTTTCATCGAAACCGAGCCCGACCAGAATGCGCGCCGCCCGCGACGGCGCCGCATAAGCATCGATCGCGATCAGGCGCTCATGAATGTCACCGAGCCGGTGAGGATCGGTCTCGGTTTCGGCCTCCGCCATCAACCGGGTCCGTTCGACATCGGCGGCAAGCACCGTCTCGAACGGCGTCGCGCTACCGTTGGGCGCTTCCTGCGCGATATAGCCCAGACGACATCCACGCGGCATGTCCACGCTGCCGGTATCGGGTTCGAGTTCGCCGATTATGGTCTTGACCAGCGTCGACTTGCCCGCGCCGTTGCGCCCGACCAGCCCGACCTTGCCGCGCGGGGGAATGGCCGCACTCGCGCCCGAGATGATGTCGCGCCCGCCAAGGCGCACGGTAAGATCCGAAATCGTCAGCATGGGTGCCGCCTAGCAGGCGGACGAGCGAAACCCAATGCCTTGCACGCCCCTTTCAGCTTTCGGCCATCAGGCGCGAGAGGGATTTGCGCGCCGCATGGCGAACCGTATCTCCGCTCACACGCGCCAGATGCCCTTCCCGCACGACCGCACGGCCTTCGACATAAAGATCGCGAACTCCGGCGGGCGGCGCCAGAACCAGGGCCGCGACAGGATCCCACGACCCGAGCGAAGCGATCGTTTCGACGTCCCAGATCGCGAAATCGGCGCGTTTCCCGACCGAAATTTGCCCACAATCGGGCCGCCCGAGGATTTCGGCGCCCCCGCGCGTGGCAAGATACAGCGCTGTGCGGGTATCCATCGCCTCGGCCCCGCCGACGACACGTTGCAACAGCATCGCCTGCCGCGCTTCATGGAGAATGTGTCCGGCATCGCTCGATGCGGACCCGTCGACACCCAGCCCGACCCGAGCGCCACCGTCGAGCATCGCACGCACCGGCGCGACCCCCGAACCGAGACGGCAATTCGAACAGGGGCAATGGGCAATGCCCGTGCCGGTCCGCGCGAACAAGGCGATTTCCGCCGCATCGAGCTGAACGCAATGGGCATGCCAGACATCGGTGCCGGTCCACCCCAGCCGCTCGGCATATTCGCCCGGACGGCAACCGAAGCGTTCGAGGCTGTAGGCAACATCGTCACGGTCTTCGGCAAGGTGGGTGTGCAACATCACGCCCTTGTCCCGTGCCAGCAAGGCAGCATCGCGCATCAGCCCTTCACTGACCGAAAAGGGCGAACACGGCGCCACCCCGACCCGGACCATGGCGCCCGGACGGGGATCGTGAAAACGGTCGATCACCCGGACGCAATCGGCAAGGATCGCCTCCTCGCGCTCGACCAGGCTATCGGGCGGCAATCCCCCTGCGCTTTCCCCGACCGACATCGCCCCGCGCGTCGGATGGAAACGCATGCCGACCGCCTCGGCCGCAGCGATCGTGTCTTCCAGCACGACGCCGTTGGGAAAGAGATAAAGATGATCGGAGCTGAGCGTGCATCCCGACAGGGCAAGTTCCGCCAGCCCCAACTGGGTGGCGGCGAAGACGTCTTCGGGACGATAGCGCGCCCAGATCGGATAGAGCCGCTTGAGCCAGCCGAACAGCGACACATCGGTCGCCCCCGGCAAGGCCCGAGTCAAAGTCTGGTACAAATGGTGATGCGTGTTGACGAGGCCGGGCGTCACCACGCAGCCGCGCGCATCGATCACCGATGCAGCCCCTTCACGCAGAGGCGACAGGTCCGCGCTCGTTCCGACCGCCGTCACTTCACCGGCGGAAAAAGCGAACGCGCCTTCGGCAATCTCGCGACGCGCATCGTCCATGGTGACCAGGACACGCACATTGACGACAAGCGTCAGAGGCGGGGCACCGGCTGGCTGGGCGCTCCCCTGCCGAACATTCATCGCGGAATTTCCTTTTCGGTATGGGGCCAATCGGCCAGCAGGCGGTCGATCACTACCGATCCGACGCGATAGAGATTTTCGATTCCCACCCCGAGGCCCGAATAGCCGAGGTTTTCCTGCGCCAGACTGTGCGCGGCATCGGTTCCGGGCGGCGGCAGCGTGTAATTGCTGCCCGCGCGCAGGACCATGACGCGATCCCGGTCCGCTTTCCCGGCATGGGTCAGATAGTCCAGCGCCTGCATGGTGCCGCTTTCCTCCATGGCCGAGGTCACGAATTCACCCTTGCCCCCGGTCCACCGGCGCACCCAGTCGTTGGCCCAACGGTTCATCAAGCTGCCGTGCCAGAACCGCATCGCTGACAGATTATCGCCTTCGAGCACGAACGGCGGGCGCTGCGCCGCCGGGAAACCGACGTAACGGGCCCGCACGGCGGCAACAGCGGCATTGTCGTCGAGCACGACATTGCGGGTCAGCCGGAACGCCCAGTCGGCAAGAGCGGGATTGAGCGCAAAGACCTCGCCATGGTCGGGCGTACGCGACGTGCCATCAAGCGGCCCCTTGCTGTCGAGGGGAAAGAGCCCGTCGGGCCAGTCGGAGGGAATTTCGCGCGCGTCGATTTCGTGCGCCAGATCGCCGTCGACCGCATAGCGCGCCCATGCGGCAGAACCGATCGAGGCGTTTTGGGGATCGATCCCGGCAATCCCGGCCACCAGCCAATAGGCATGGCGAAGATCAAAGCGGGGATCGAGCCCCAAAGCCATGATCGCCGCCGACGACCGGATCGATCCGACGCCGGTAACAATGCCGAGTATCCCGCTGTCGGGATTATAGAAAAGGTCGTGATAACCTTGCGGGAAAGGAATGCGGGTGTCGAGGTGGCGTCGTTCCTTCCACGTCTGGAACTCGCCTGCGGTATCACCGCTGTCCTTGCCGATCTCGAACATGGTGACGATTACGACCCGCACAGGCAGTGGGTGTGAACACGGCCCGGCGGGTGCGCAATCGTCCGCCTGCGCTGCAAGGGATAGTGCCGCAAAGACGAGGGAGAGCGAAGCGGCAGCAGCGACAAGTGCGGAGCGAGAGAAGAATACCATTATATCCGGTCGATAGACAGATTTCCGGTGGGACGGGAGAGGGGATAAACCGCCCCGCCGGAAAGCCGGGATCACGAAAATCTGCTGAAGCCCCCTTCTGCCAATTTCCTGTTTACCGAAGCTAAGGGGTTGACGCAGAGCGAGCAAACGCAATGAACTATACAGTCCGTTCGAAAAATGTGAGCAGTCGATGCCGGCGTTTTCCCGTTTCCTGAGGTACTTTATTGCCGTCGGCCGCCACGGTTCGATCCGGCGCGCCGCCGACGAACTCAATGTCTCGGCCTCCGCGATCGACCGCCAGATCCTGAACGTCGAAGCCGATCTCGGAATGCCGCTGTTCGAACGCCTGCCGACGGGCCTGCGGCTGACGGCGGCGGGTGAAGTGCTGATGGCGGCCGGGGGGCGCTGGCAAAAGAACCTTGCCGATGTCATGGCCCAGATTGAGGACTTGCGTGGGTTGAAACGCGGTCATGTCGAGATCGCGGTCATCGATGCGCTGGCCAAGGGACAGATCCCGGCCGTCATCCACGCGATCCAGACACGCTATCCCGGGATCACTGTCGGCTTGCGCGTGCAAGGCAACGATACCGTCCGCCGTCTCGTCGCCGATGGCGAAGTTGATCTCGGCATCATGTTCGAGCCGCAGTCGTTCCGCGACCTGACCGTGCGGTCCTTCGTCGATGTCGTGCTGGGTTTCGTGACGCCGCCCGGGCATTCGATCGGCCGCATGAGTGAAGCGCGCTTTTCCGTCTGCGCCGGTTCGCCGGTGGTCGTCCCCAGCCGCCCGCTTGCGGTCAGTCAGCAGATCGAGATTCTCGAAGGCGCCTGCGGCATCACACTCGACCGCAAGGCCACGTCGGACAATATCCAGATGATCGCTTCGCTGGTGCAGCAGGGGATCGGCGTCGGCGTGCTGACGTCTCTCGACGTTGCCAGCGAAGTCCAGCAGGGACTTTTGCAATTCACCCGGATTACCGATTCCGTGCTGCGCCCGATGACGCTGGCGTTGTGCACGGCATCGGCCCGCACCCCGTCCTATGCCGCAGCAATCGTGCTCGGCGAACTGGAAGCGGGGTTTCCCGCACTGGGCTTCCCCGCTTCGCTGGAAAATTAAGGTTTCCGGCTGCGTGCCATCAGGCGTTCGATCAGGGCTTCCATCCGGGGCACATCGACCGTTTCGATGACATCGGCAGGCTGTTCGCCCAAGCCAGGCTGATAATGCTCGCGCCAGGACAGCGTGTCGCCATAACTCGGCCCGAACTGAGTCTCGTAATCGACGTAAAGCCGCTCGTGCTGCTTGACCAATGTGGGGTCGAGGAAAACCGCGGCGGCGATTTCGTCCCACATCGGAAAGCCGGTCGGCAGGCTGCGGATCAGCCGGGCAAGATCCGGGCTCGCGACCTTTGCCAGCCGCTCGATGAGTTCGGGCGTCTGCTGCGTGGCGGTCGAGGGGTCGGCCGGAACGACGGTGATATGGCGCCACGGCGCGCGAGAGACGATGCTCGCCGCCTCGGGATCGAAGCGGATGTTGAATTCACGACGCGGGGAATTGGTGAATTCGCGCGCGAAATCAGCGGCCGAGCGATTGTCGAGCACTTGCCGGGGGTTAAAGCTGCCGCCCATGTAGACCAGCTCTTTCGCCAGTGAGGCAAACTGCGGGTCGAGCCGTTGGGCGAGCGCCAGATTGGTCATCGGACCACAGGCGACGATCGTCACTTCGCCCGGATACTTGTGCACCATGCGGATGAGGAAATTGGCCGCCAGTTCCCCGGTCGGCTTGTGCGCGGGATCGCCCCAGGCCAGCGTGACCGGATCGTTGGGGCCGTAATAGGGCGGCGTCGCCTGCTGGGTCGGCTCGACCCAGTTCTTCATCCACGCGCCTTTCCATGTCAGCTTACCGTAAAGCGCTTCCCAGCGTTCGGTCTGCGCCTCGGTATTGACGAGCGGGAACGTCGCGCCCGCACTGACCGGAATGTCCGACCGTCCCGCAAGTTCGAGCCCGCGCAGATCCATGGCGGTCACGCGATTGGCCCAGAGATCGCCCGAAACGCTGGTCAGGCCGAGCACGTCGACATCCCCGGATTCGACCAGCATCGCCTGCATCAGGGCAAAGCCGTCGTCGTCGATGATGACCTTGCGCTTGGCCGCTGCGGCATGGGTTGCGGTAGCGTGCCCCGTTTCTGCATGGGCCGTCGTGCCGAGCAACAGTCCGACGGTCAGCGCGGCAACGGAAAACAGGCGGTCAATGCGTGGCAACGAAAGCCTCCAGTCGATCGAGATGGGCCGCAACCGCATCGGCCGGAAGGAACGATCCGGTCAGGCTGTTGCGCGCCAATTGGGCAAGGTCCGCGCGCGAAAGCCCGCGTGCGCGGGCAATCGCACGATAATTGTCCGCGACATAGCCGCCGAAATACGCAGGATCGTCGGAATTGACCGTGGCATGCAGGCCGAGCGCGAGCATCCGGTCGATCGGATGATGATCCAGCGTATCGACGACACAGAGCTTCAGGTTGGAAAGCGGGCAGACGGTCAGCGTCATCCCTTCCCCGACCAGCCGCTCGACGAGATCCGCGTCTTCCAGTGCGCGGTTGCCGTGGTCGATGCGATCGACATGAAGGACATCGAGCGCCGCATGGACATAGGCGGGCGGGCCTTCCTCTCCGGCATGGGCGACGCGCTTCAACCCCTTGGCGGCGGCAGCGGCAAAGACCCGAGCGAACTTTTCGGGTGGATGGCCAACTTCGGAGGAATCAAGGCCCACGGCCGCGATCCGGTCGAGCCAGGATTCGGCCTCGGCGAGCGTCGCGAAAGCCTCTTCCTCGGAGAGATGGCGCAGGAAACTCATGATGAGGGCACTGGTGATGCCATGCCGTTCCTGTGCCTCGGCCATCGCCGAAAGCAGCCCTTCGATGACGAAAGCAAACGGCACGCCACGCGCGGTATGGGTCTGCGGATCGAACATGATTTCGGCATGGACGACGCCATCGGCAACCGCCCGGTCGAAATAGGCCATGGCAAGATCGTGGAAATCCTGCCGGGTCAACAGCACCGCCGCCCCGGCGTAATAGATGTCGAGGAAATCCTGAAGATTGGAAAAGGCATAGGCCGCACGCACGGCCTCGACATCGGCATAAGGCAGCGACAGGCCATTGCGCCCGGCCAGCGCGAACATCAGTTCGGGTTCAAGACTGCCTTCGATATGCAGATGAAGTTCGGCCTTGGGCAGGCCGGTGATGAAGGCATCCAGGTCAACGCCCATGCGTCATGCTCCCCCAAAGAATTCGAACCGCGCACTGTCGCGATCCCACGCGCGGCGTCCCATGACATAAGTCCGTGACACCGCCCGGTCGTCGCCCAGCACCTGCAGCGCGAAAAGGCGTTCGGCAAGAGGCGCCCCCGCCGTGCGCCGCGCGAGCAGGGACGTTGCCCCGGAATCGAGAACGACGAAATCGGCTTCCTGACCGATCGCCAGCGCCCCGACCTTGTCCCCGACATGCAGGAGTTCTGCCCCGCCTGCGGTTGCCAGCCACAAGGCGCGGAAAGGATCGAGCCGATAACCACCCGCAAGTCCCGCCTGATAGGCAAGGCCGGAGGTATGAAGCACCGAGAACGACGTTCCAGCGCCAATGTCGCTCCCCAGCCCCAACCGCACGCCATGGGCCCCGGCGCGCGCAAAATCGAAGAACCCCGATCCCAGGAACAGATTGGACGACGGGCAAACCGCGATGCCTGCGCCGGTCTCGGCAAGGCGCGCGCATTCACGGTCGGACAAGTGGATGCCGTGCGCAAAGACCGATCGGGCGCCGACCAGGCCGAAACGGTCGTAAGCATCGAGATAATCGCTCGCCTCGGGAAAGCGCGCCGCGACTTCGGCGCATTCGCGAACGTTTTCGGAAAGATGCGTGTGCAGCAGCACATCGGGGTGCCGTGCGAGCAAGTCGCCCGCAACCGCCAGTTGCTCGTCCGAAGACGTCAGCGCGAACCGGGGCGTGACTGCATAGCCAAGCCGCCCTCGCCCGCGCCACGCCCGGATCAGGGCCTCGCTTTCCTCGCGTGCGGCCTGCGCCGTGTCGCAAAGGTCCGGCGGGCCGAGATCCATCAGCACCTTGCCCGCATGGATGCGCATGTTGCGGGCAAGGGCCGCTTCGAAGAGGGCATCGACCGAATGGGCATGAACCGTCGCAAAGACCAGCGCACTGGTCGTGCCGTGGCGGAGCAATTCGTCGAGAAAGGGCCCGGCCACCGCATGGGCATGGCCCGGATCGGCAAAAGCAGCCTCGGCCGGAAAGATGTGGCGTTCGAGCCAGTCGAGCAGTTGTTCGCCATGGGCCGCGATGCGGTCCATCTGCGGATAATGGACATGGGCATCGATGAAACCGGGGACGATCAGCCCCTCGATCCGCTCGACCGGCACCCCGGCGTAACGTTCGGCAAGATCGGCATGATCGCCCCGGTCGACGATGATCCCGTCCTCGACCACCAGCAGGCCGTCGGCATGATGGAGGGCAGCCTCCGGATCAAGCGCGGGATCGCGCGCGACCGAGAGGATTTCCCCGCGAAAAACTTGAATCGTCACGTATGAAATATCCGTTTTCAGTCCGGCAACGCGGCCAGATAGGCGCGCACCACTTTGGCCGAATTGATCGAGGCAAGGTGCATGAACGTGTTCATGCGGTTGGCGTCGGCATCGCCTCCGGCAAGATCGGACAGGCTGCGAAAAACGATGGCCGGAACCGAATTGGCATAGGCGACCTGAATGACTGCCGCGCTTTCCATGTCGAGCACGCGGGCATGCCATGCTGACGCCAGATACTGCCGGAATTCGGCGTTGTCGGCATAGATCCCCGCCGTAACCCCGGTCCCGCCCACGACCACGCGCGGCGCGGCGGGCAGGCACAATGGGGATGCCTTTGCCTCCCGATCGACCGCTTCCGCACAGGCAGAAAGCTTGATCGCGGGAACCACCTTGCGCGCAAGCGCGACCAGCGCGGGGTCGGCGGCCATCGTGAAGAACCGCTGCGGCGGGGCATCGGCGCGCGTCACCGTGGTCCCGCGCGGATAGATGAACTGCCAATTGGCGGGCGCCCCGGGAAACGTCTCGGGAGGCTGCCACCCCTTGGACGTCGCACGGGCGAACGAGGCCTCGAGATACTGGCCCCATTGCTCGGGCACCACGACGTCGCCGATCGACAGCGACGGATCGACACCCCCGGCGATGCCCGAAAAGACGATACGCCGCACTGCAAAACGATCGACCACCATTTGCGTGTTCATGGCCGCGTTGACCTCGCTGACGCCGCTCTGCATCAGCACCACCGGCTTTCCGGCGAGTTTCCCGGTCAGCAGCGTCATGCCGTTGATCGTCCAAGAGCGGCGATCCTCCACACTGCCTTCGAGTGCGGCATATTCGGGCGAAAACGCAGTCATCACGACCGTCCGCGCGATCTTATCGAGCTTTGCATCGGCAGCCGACGCCGTGCCCGGCACGGTCAGAACAAGGCCTGCAAACACGCAGGCCAGACGACGGATCATCGACGATTTCCCCTCTATGGACGGCCGCCTGGCCATTGGCGGATATGTCCGCCCGGCCACCATGCCCGCACCGGACCGTTCGATCCAATGCAATGAAGTGAACGCTTTGTCGCAAAAAATCGAGCACCCGGCAATGTGGTCGGACAGGCGCTCGCGCAGGCCGACTTTACGCTTCCCTTATGCAGGCTGCCACCTTCGCCGTGGAACCTTTACGCCCAAAGGACGCAGGGCACTTTTCGACCCGTCGTCGTCGCGCACTCGTCCTGCCCGTTGCGACGGCGGGTCACCGGACCAATTCGCATATGCGAGAGAACCCGTTGCCATGATAGACCTTGTATGGCTGGCCATGCTTGCCGGCCTTTCGTTCCTGACTTTGGGCTTCATGCGTCTGTGCGACGCGTCGTGACAGGAGAGTGCCTTGATGTCTCCCTCCCTCGTGCTCGCCGGGCTGACTGCTCTTGCCCTGCTCGGCTACCTCGTCGCCGTGCTCATGCGGCCTGAAAAGTTCTGATCGAAAGGAACCACTCATGACTGCGGGCATGACCTTGTCCGGCTGGGCGCTGATCCTCGTCTTCACGGCGATCACTCTTGCGCTCGCCAAACCCATCGGCCTCTGGCTCTTCGCGCTTTACGAAGGTCGCCGGACACCGCTCCACCGCGTGCTCGGCCCGGTCGAGCGCGCCTTTTACCGCCTGTCGGGAATCGATCCGACGCGCGAACAGACATGGCGGCAATATGCCGTCGCCATGCTGCTGTTCCAGGTGGCGACCGCGCTTGCGACATACGCCATCCTGCGCCTTCAGGCCGTGCTGCCGCTCAATCCGCGCGGTCTCCCCGGCCTGTCAGGCGATCTTGCCATGAACACGGCGGTCAGCTTCGTCACCAATACCAACTGGCAGGCCTATGCCGGGGAAAGCACGCTGTCGAACCTGTCGCAGATGCTGGCGCTGGTGCCACACAACTTCCTGTCGGCAGCGACCGGCATTGCCGTCGCCTTTGCGCTCTTTCGCGGTTTCGCACGGCGCCAGACGCAGTTCGTCGGCAATTTCTGGGCCGACCTGACGCGCGTGACGCTTTACCTGCTCTTGCCGATCGCCGCCGTCTATGCGCTGGTCCTTGTCGCCGGGGGCGTTCCCCAGACTTTTGCCAGCACCATCGACGCGACCACGCTGGAAGGCGCGCACCAGACGCTCGTCGTCGGTCCGGTCGCCAGCCAGGAAGCGATCAAGATGCTCGGCACCAACGGTGGCGGCTTCTTCAACGTCAATTCCGCGCATCCTTTCGAAAACCCGACGGCAATCGTCAACCTGCTCGAAATGCTCTCGATCTTCGCCATCGGGGTCGGTCTCACCTGGTGCTTCGGCAAGGCCGTGGGCGACACGCGACAGGGTTGGGCGATCCTTTCGGCCATGATGGTCCTGTTCCTTGCCGGGGTCGCGGTGACCTATTGGCAGGAAGCGGCAGGCAATCCCCTGCTCCACCACGCCGGTCTTCCCGGCGCCAACATGGAGGGCAAGGAAACCCGTTTCGGCACGGCGGCAAGCGCGCTCTTTGCCGTCGTCACCACGGCGGCCAGTTGCGGCGCAGTCAATGCCATGCACGACAGCTTCATGCCGCTGGGGGGGATGATCCCGATGTTCAACATCGAATTGGGCGAAATCGTCGTCGGCGGAGTCGGCTCGGGGATCTACGGCTTCCTCCTCTTCGCCCTGCTTGCGGTCTTCATCGCCGGCCTGATGGTCGGGCGCACGCCTGAATACGTGGGCAAGAAAATCGAGGGTCGCGAAGTCAAGCTCGCCGTTCTGGCGATCGTCGTCCTCCCGCTGTGCATCCTTGGCGGCACCGCGCTTGCCGCCGTCCTTCCCGCAGGGCTCGCCGGACCGCTCAACAAGGGGCCGCACGGATTTTCCGAAATCCTCTACGCCTTCACCTCCGCGACCGGAAACAATGGTTCGGCCTTCGGCGGGATCTCGGCCAATACGCCCTTCTACAACGGCTTGCTGGCCATTGCGATGTGGGTCGGGCGGTTCTTCATGATGGTGCCCGTCCTCGCCATTGCGGGCTCTCTCGCACAGAAGAAATACACGCCCGAAACCGCCGGATCGTTCCCCACCACCGGGGCGCTGTGGATCGGCCTGCTCGTCGGGATCATCCTGATCGTCGGAGGCCTCACGTTCCTGCCCGCTCTCGCGCTCGGCCCGATCGCCGAACAGGTCGCGATGCTGGCCGGAACCACTTTCTGACATTCGCACATCAGACATTTCAGGGGCACGAACCTCATGTCTTCCGCGTCATCTCCCACCTCGATGTTTTCGCCGACGCTGGTCGTCCCGGCGATCGGCGAGGCTTTCCGCAAGCTCGACCCGCGCGAGTTGATCCGCAATCCGGTCATGTTCACCACCGCCACCGTCGCGGTGCTGCTGACCCTGCTGCTGTTCCTCGGGGAAGGCCATCTCTCGATCGGCTTCCAGCTTCAGCTTATCGTCTGGCTCTGGCTGACCGTGCTGTTCGGCACTTTTGCCGAAGCCCTTGCCGAAGGGCGCGGGCGGGCACAGGCCGCCAGCCTGCGCGCAACGCGCAGCGAACTGACCGGCAAGCGGCTTCAGGGCACGGGCGGTTCCTATGAACTCGTCCCGGCAAGCAGCCTGCAAAAGGACGACGAAGTCCTTGTTGAAACCGGGGACCTCATCCCCGCCGACGGGGAAGTCGTCGCCGGGGTCGCCTCGGTCAACGAAGCGGCCATTACCGGGGAATCGGCGCCCGTCATTCGCGAGGCCGGCGGCGACCGCAGCGCCGTCACCGCCGGGACGCGGGTCATTTCCGACCAGATCCGGGTCCGCGTGACCCAGGAACCGGGCCAGGGCTTCCTCGACCGCATGATCGCCCTTGTCGAAGGGGCGCAGCGGCAAAAGACCCCGAACGAGATCGCGCTCACCATCCTGCTCGTGGGTCTCACCATCATTTTCCTGATCGCGGTTTCGACGATCCCGGCCTTTGCCGCCTATGCCGGGGGCGGGATTGCCGTCGCGGTCCTTGCCGCGCTGCTCATCACGCTGATCCCGACGACCATCGCGGCCCTTCTCTCAGCCATCGGCATTGCCGGGATGGATCGCCTCGTGCGCTTCAACGTGCTCGCCAAATCGGGGCGTGCCGTCGAAGCGGCAGGCGACGTCGACGTCCTCCTGCTCGACAAGACCGGCACGATCACGGTCGGCGACCGCGCCGCCTGCGAGTTCCGTCCCCTGCTCGGGGTCACGACGACCGACCTTGCCAATGCCGCGCTTCATGCCAGCCTTGCCGACGAAACGCCCGAAGGCCGCAGCATCGTGACGCTTGCCCGCGAACGCCACGGCCTTTCCGCCGCGCTTCCCGAAGGGGCCGAAATCATCCCCTTCACCGCACAGACGCGCCTTTCCGGCCTCCAGACCGCCGATCGCCTGATCCAGAAAGGCGCCATCGATTCCATCATTCGCGCCAATCCCGGCGCGACCGAAGCCGCCAAGGCCGAACTGCGCCGCAATGCCGAGGAAATCGCACGGCTCGGGCAAACCCCGCTCGGCGTTGCCGAAAACGGTCGCCTGCTCGGCGTCGTCGCGTTGAAGGACGTGATCAAGGCCGGGGTGCGCGAACGCTTCGTCGAACTGCGCCGCATGGGCATCCGTACGGTCATGATCACCGGCGACAATCCGCTGACTGCCGCTGCGATCGCTGCCGAGGCGGGGGTCGATGACTTCCTTGCTGAAGCCACGCCTGAAGACAAGCTCGCCCTGATCCGCGCCGAGCAACAGGGCGGCCGCCTCGTCGCGATGTGCGGCGATGGCACCAACGACGCCCCTGCCCTGGCGCAAGCCGACGTCGGCGTTGCCATGAACACCGGGACGCAGGCCGCACGCGAAGCGGGCAACATGGTCGATCTCGACAGCGATCCGACCAAGCTGATCGAGATCGTGGGTCTGGGCAAGCAGTTGCTGATGACACGCGGCGCGCTCACCACGTTCTCGGTCGCCAACGACGTTGCCAAATACTTCGCGATCATCCCGGCCATGTTCGTGGTGCTCTATCCCGGCCTTGCCGCGCTCAACGTCATGCACCTCGCCAGCCCGCAAAGCGCGATCCTGTCGGCGATCATCTTCAACGCGCTGATCATTCCCGTGCTGGTCCCGCTTGCCTTGCGGGGCGTCACCTTCCGTCCGATCGGCGCAGGCGCGCTGCTTGCCCGCAATCTCGCGATCTATGGCGCAGGCGGCCTTCTTGCTCCCTTCATCGGGATCAAGGCCATCGACCTTGTCGTGTCGGGTCTTCACCTCGCCTGACAAACGCATCTGACCGAATTCGGGGATTTTCTCCCATGCTCAACGATGTTCTTTCCTCCACCCGCCCCGCCATCGTCATGACCGGGCTCTTCTTTGCCCTGACCGGCCTTGCCTATCCGGCCGCCGTCACCGGCATCGCCCAGGCGCTGTTCCCGCATCAGGCCAACGGCTCGCTCGTCCATCAGGGCCATGCCGTGATCGGGTCCGAACTGATCGCGCAGGGCTTTGGCGGGGACGGCTATTTCCACCCCCGCCCGTCGGCCGCTGGCAAGGGCTATGATCCGACCGCGTCGAGCGGATCGAACCTTGCGCCCACGGCCAAGGCTCTGGTCGATCGCGTCGCCGCCGATGTGAAAGCCAATCCCGGCGCCCCGGTCGACATGCTCACGACCTCGGCCTCCGGGCTCGACCCCGACATCAGCCCGCAGGCCGCGCATTGGCAGGTCGATCGCGTCGCCGCGGCCCGTCACCTGCCCGCAGCGCAAGTCTCGGCCATGGTCGATCGCGCGACGCAGTTGCCGCTTGCCGGATTTCTGGGCGAACCGCACGTCAACGTACTCAGCCTCAATCTCGCGCTCGACAGGGCCACGGGCAAAGGCGCAAATAGCGCGCGATGAACGAACCGCCCCGCCCCGACCCCGACGCGCTGCTGCGCACGCTCGCGCTCGGCAACGGAACCACGGACGGCGCCGACAAAGGCCCCGGCGAAGGCCGTCGCGGAAGACTGAAAGTCTTTCTCGGCGCCGCGCCGGGGGTCGGCAAGACTTGCGAAATGCTCGACGACGCGGTCGCCCTGCGCCAGTCGGGCATCGATGTCGTCATCGGCCTTGTCGAAACCCATGGCCGAATGGACACTGTCGCCCGCACCGCCGGGTTCGAGATGATCCCGCGCAAGATGATCGTCCATCATGGCCGCCATCTCGAGGAACTCGACATCGACGCCGTGCTCGCGCGTCGTCCCGCGCTGGTCCTGGTCGACGAACTCGCGCACACCAATGCCCCCGGCAGCCGCCATGACAAACGGTATCAGGATGTCGAGGAAATCCTCGATGCCGGGATCGACGTCCACTCGACTCTCAATATCCAGCATCTGGAAAGCCTGAACGATGTCGTTGCCTCGTTCACGCGGGTTCGTGTGCGCGAAACCCTGCCCGACCGCGTGCTCGAACAGGCCGAGATCGAAATCGTCGATCTTCCCCCCGACGAGTTGATCGAGCGGCTGCGCGACGGCAAAGTCTATGTGCCCGAGGAAGCCAGCCGGGCGCTCGCGCATTTCTTTTCCAAATCCAATCTGTCGGCTTTACGCGAACTGGCCCTGCGCCGGGCGGCACAGGCCATCGACGCGCAAATGCTCGATCACGTCCGCGCCCATGCCCTTGCCGGGAAATGGGCTGCGGGAGAACGACTGGTGGTCGCCGTCTCCGAACATCCCGGCGCGATCCAGCTCGTGCGCGCGGCCAAGCGCATGGCCGACGCCCTCGGCGCGCCGTGGAGCGCAGTCCATGTCGAGACCGCGCGCGATCTTGCCTATTCCGACGCCGAGGCGCGCCAGCTTGCCGGGACGCTCGAACTGGCACAGCATCTGGGCGGACAGACCGCCGCCATTCCCGCCGAGACCGTCTATGATGGCCTTGTCACCTTTCTCGACGAAGCCCGCGCAACCCAGCTTATCCTCGGCAAGGCACCGCGCTCGCGCTGGCATGAATGGCGCCACGGCTCGGTCGTCGACTACATGGTGCGCAACAGCTCGAACGTCGCGATTCAGGTCCTTGCGCTGGAGGAAGAACCGCCGCTGGCACGACAAGCCTCCGCGCAACGGATCGGCCCCAACCGGTGGGGATCTCCGACCGGTTATGCCGTTTCGCTGGTTCTGGTCGCGCTCGTCACCATGGTCGGCCATTCGATCGCCGGGCTCGGCAACATCACCAATATCGCGCTGCTCTATCTCTTGCCGGTGCTGGTCGCGGCGACCCGTTTCGGCTTGCGCACTGGGCTCGTCACCGGCCTTGCCTCTTCGCTTGCCTACAATTTCTTTTTCATCCCGCCGCTCTACACCTTCACCATCTCCGATCCCCAAAACCTGATCACGGTCATGGTCCTGCTCGGGATCGCCGTTCTCGTCAGCCAGATGGCCTCGCGCGTGCGCGACCATGCCTTGCTCGCGCGTCTCAGCGCCGCACAAAACAGCGCGCTTGCGGGTTTCGCCCGGCAAGTAACGGGAATCGCGGACGAAACCGAACTCGGGCAAGTGCTCTGCGCCGAAGTCGCGCGCCTGCTCGACGTGCGCGCCGTGTTCATGCTGCCCGAAGAAGCGGCACTGGTCGTGCGGGCCGCCAATCCCCCCGACGACCGCCTGGAAACGCTCGACCGGGCGGCCGCGCGATGGGCCTATGACAACGACCGCCGGGCGGGACGCGGGTCCGATACCCTGACCGCCTGCGAATGGATGTTCTCACCCATTTCTGCCGGTGGGCGCGTGCTCGGCGTGCTTGGCGTCGCGCGCGAGGATACCGGTGCCCCCGTCCGCACCGATCAGATGCCACTGCTCTCCAGCCTGCTCGATCAGGCAGGGCTTGCCCTCGAACGCATCGCGCTCGAAACCGAAATGACCAGCGTTGCCAAGCTGCGCGAACAGGATCGGCTGCGGACCGCGCTGCTGTCCTCGGTCAGCCATGACTTGCGCACGCCGCTGACCGCGATCATCGGCAACCTGGCCGCAATTGCCCCGGCCGATGCGACACAGGCCGAACAGCTCGGCTCTGCCCGCGCCGAAGCCGATCGCCTGCGCCGTTTCGTCGCCAATCTGCTCGACATGGCCCGGATCGAGGCAGGCGCGCTGACCGGAACGCATGAGCCGGTCGATCTGGCCGATGCCATCACCGGCGCGGTCCACGACTTGCGCGGGCAACTCGTGCGCCATCCGATCCGCATGGAAGTCTCGCCCGACCTGCCGTTCGTCGTGGTCGATCCGCAGCTCTTTCACCAGTGCCTGATCAACCTCATCGACAATGCCGCCAAATACGGCAATCCCGACAGCCCCATCACCATTGCCGCCCGCCGCGAACCCGGCGCCCTTGCCCTGATGGTCATGGACGAAGGTCCCGGCCTTCCCCCCGGAAGCGAGGACCGGATTTTCGAGACGTTCGCCCGGATCGAAGGGTCCGACCGCAAGGGCGGCACCGGCCTTGGCCTTGCCATCGTGCGCGGGTTCTGCATGGCGATGGGCCTCAGGATCAGCGCCGCCAATCGCGCCGATCATCCCGGCGCCTGCTTCACCATCCGCTTCGACGAAGCGCATCTGATAACCGGAGATCCCCAATGAGCCCGACCCGCGTTCTGGTGGTCGAGGACGATGCGGCCATCCGCCGCCTGCTCCAGACGGCCCTTGTCCGCGCCGGTCATGCGGTGATCGAGGCCGCCGATGCACGCGCGGCCATGGCGGCGCTATCCATCGACAAGCCCGATGCGGTCCTCCTCGACCTGGGCCTGCCCGACCGCGACGGACTGGAACTCGTTCCCCTGATCAAGGCCACGGGCGCGGCTCTCATCATCGTGTCCGCGCGCGAGGACACCGACCAGAAAGTCACCGCGCTCGACCTTGGCGCCGACGACTATGTCATGAAACCCTTCGACAGCGAGGAACTGCGCGCGCGCCTTCGCACCGCGCTGCGCCATCGCCTTGCCGCGACCAGCCTTTCGGAAAAGGTCGTTCTGGGCGACGTCGAAATCGACCTCTCTGCCCGGCGGATCACCCGCGCCGGAGAGGACGTCCACCTGACGCCCAAGGAATACGCGATGCTGGTCGAACTGGCGCGCCATCCCGGCCGCGTCATCACCCATGCACAACTCTTGCGCGCCGTCTGGGGCCCCGGCCACGAACACGACGTCGAATACCTGCGCGTCACGGCCCGAGGTATCCGCCGAAAACTGGAAGCCGACCCCGCGGTGCCCAAATTGCTGCGCAACGAACCCGGTGTCGGTTACCGCCTCGAAGGCCAGACCGAGAAGTGAAGGTCGGCTAGTCCCGGCCCAGCAAACTGCGGCAGGCGTCGGGATGGCGGTCGGTTGCGCAGTACCAGTCGGTCAAGGCCATGTGTGCGCGATAAACCCCGTAGCCGAGCACCAGAAACGTCGCGAGCGTTCCCAAAAGAGCGGTCCGCCGCGCATGGCCGCGCGCCAAGGCAACACCCGTCATGAGAGCAATGACCAGCGCGGCAAGGCGCATCAGCCAGAACAAGGCGATAAGAACGAGACCCACCATCGCAGGCGATGCTATCCCAAGCACGCAGGCGCGGCCAGTGGTGCGCATCTTCCTTTTGAGCGCGGATCCTTTTGCCGACAACACTCGAAACGGATAGTCTCAGGTCATGTCGATCCTTGCCCACCTTGCCTATGCGGCCGCCTGGCTGCTCTTTGCCGTTCTGCACAGCGGGACGGCAGGCGCAGGGGTCAGGACGGGTCTCGGGCGCCTGTTCGGGCGGGCCCATCGCCTTGTCTTCAATGCTCTCGCCCTTGTCGAGGTCGCAGCTGTCATGGGACTGGGGGCATGGCTCGGGCGCGGAGCCCACATGCTGCCCCTGCCCGCGCCGGTCCATGCCGTTCAACTTGGCATGACCGTCCTTGGCGCAGTGCTGCTCCTCTCCGGCCTTGCGGCCTATCGCATCGGGCCTTTCCTTGGCTGGGCCCAGTTGCGCGGCGAAGAGGACGAGGACCAGCCGCTCGTCATCGCCGGGCTTCATCGCTATATCCGCCACCCGCTCTACAGCGCTGCCCTGCTGCTGCTGTGGGGCCGGGTCATCGACGAACTGTCACTGGCCACCGCGCTATGGGGCAGCCTTTATCTCGTGATCGGCAGCCGGATTGAGGAAGGCCGCCTTCTCGCCCGCTATGGCGAAGCCTATCGCCGCTATCGCACGACGACGCCTGCCTTCATTCCGCGTCTTCGAGGCTGAAGCGGTCGGCTTCCTCGTCGAAACTGAAAATCTCGGCATAACGGCCCCAGAGCGTGACCGTGCGCAAGGTCTCGTCGGCGTAGTCCTCGCTCATGTAATCTTCGAGTTCGTCGCGGAACCGGCGCGCGGGCGCCTCGTGGCTGGCGCGTTCGTCGAGCACGCGGCGGATATGCTGGACCAGCGGCACATGCTGCGTCAGGGCTTGCGCGAAGAGAGCCTTGCGCTGGTCGACGTCGCTCTGCGCATAACGGCGGGCCGTCGGCGTCAGGACCAGTTCGGCTCCACGCAATTCGGCAAAGCGCAACAATTGCAGCGTTTCGGCCATCGGGAACAATTCGTCCGCCTCCAGCTGAAGCGAGTCGGCAAGATCGGCCATGCTCGCCTTGCCTTCGAACGGCGTGCCGTCGACTTCCTCGATCAGCCCCGCGATCGAGTTGGTCGAAACGCGCGGCAGGACCATCGCGATGCCGGTGCCGGGGAACAGTCCGTCGGCCCGCATCGGCGCGGTGATTTCGGTCCGCGCAGTCATGCGGGCATAGATGTCGTCGACCAAGGCGCGGAACGCGGGATCGAGCCGGTCGCGCGGCTGGGGCAGATCGACCTTGATCTCGGCGACGACCCGCCCCGGATTGGACGAGAACACCAGGATGCGGTCGCACATCAGCACCGCTTCCTCGATATTGTGCGTGACGATCAGGATCGACTTGATCGCGACACGCCCCTCCGACCACAGATCGAGCAAGTCGGTGCGCAGCGTTTCGGCAGTCAGCACGTCGAGCGCAGAGAATGGCTCGTCCATCAGCAGGAGCGAAGGATTGACCACCAGCGCGCGCGCCAGCCCGACCCGCTGGCGCATCCCGCCCGAAAGCTCCTTGGGATAGGCGTTTTCAAAGCCGTCGAGCCCGATAAGGTCGATCGCCGCCAGCGACCGGCTGCGCGCCTCATCGGCGGGAACGCGCAAGGCTTCGAGCCCGATCTCCACGTTTTCGAGTACAGTCAGCCAAGGGAACAGGGCAAAGGTCTGGAACACCATCGCCACTGTCGGATCGGGCACATCCGGCCCCGGCACCAGCCGCGCGATGCCTTCGCTCGGTCGGATCAGCCCGGCGATCGAACGCAGCAACGTGGACTTGCCAGAGCCCGAACGACCGAGCAGGCCGACGATCTCGTCCTGCGCCAGCGTCAGGTTCACATCGTCGAGCACGAGATGGTCCTGGCCTGAGTAATAGTGGCGCAGTCCCTTGACTTCGACCAGCATGGGCTTGGCGGCTTCGGCCATGGCGATTTATCCTCGGTCGGAATGCGAAAGGAGAAAGGAGGGGATCACGACAGACGCAGGCGCCGGTCGGCATAGGCATAGAGCGGACGCCAGAGCAGCCGGTTGAACCCCAGCACGAACAGGCTCATCACCCCGATGCCCAGCGCGACGCGGGGATAGTCGCCCGCCGTCGTCGCCTCGGCAATAAAGCTGCCGAGACCACGCGCGACGAGATGGCGGTTCCCCCAGTCCACCGCTTCGGCGACGATCGAGGCATTCCACGATCCCCCGCTCGCGGTCAGGGCCCCGGTCACGTAATAGGGGAAAATGCCCGGCAAGGCGACCTGACGCCACCATTGCCAGCCGCGCACCCGGAACATCCACGCCGCCTCGCGCAAGTCGGTCGGAATGGCGCTTGCCCCGGCAATGACGTTGAACAGGATGTACCATTGGGTGCCAAGGATCATCAGCGGCGACAACCAGACATCGGGCGCCAGATCGAACCGAACGATCGCCATGACCGCAAAGGGGAACAGGACGTTGGCGGGGAACGCGGCAAGGAACTGCGCCAGCGGCTGCAACCGTTCGGCCCAGACCGGACGCAGGCCGATCCACACCCCGACCGGCACCCAGACAAGGCTTGCCAGCGCGATCAGGACCATGACGCGGATCATGGTGAGCCCCGCCAGCAGGACCGCCGTCAGCACGTCACCCCACATCAGCGAACGCATGATATAGCGCGACAGCAGGACCAGCGCGGCGGTCGCGGCGACGATGACCAGAGCCTGCCACACCTTTTCCAGCAAGGGATAGCTGCGCGCAGGTCCGATGGCTTTTCGCCGCCCGACACGGGGCTCGAATGCGAGCAAAAGGCGCCCTATCGCGCCCAGCGGCGCCAGCACCACCGGCAAGAGCCGGGTCCGGCGCAAGAGATCGAAGACCCACGACCGAGGCCGCTCGGCCGACGCGGTCATCTCGAACCGGAACCGATCGGCCCAGGCGACGATGGGGCGGAAGAAAAGCTGGTCATAGGCAACGATCACCAGCGCCATCGCCGCGACCGCCTCGCCCACCGCCAGAAAATCGCGGCGACCGATCGCAAGGGCGAGCCACGACCCGATCCCGGGCAGCGTCACCGTCGTCTTGCCCACCGTGATTGCTTCGGACGCGACGACAAAGAACCAGCCGCCCGACATCGACATCATCGCGTTCCACACCAGCGCGGGCGTCGCGAAAGGGAGATCGAGTTTCAGGAACCGGCGGATCGGCGACAGGCGATAGATGACGGTCGCTTCTTCGAGATCGGACGGGATCGCCCGCAGCGACTGATAGAAACTGAAGGCCATGTTCCACGCCTGACTGGTTAAAATGGCGAAGATCGACGCGCATTCGACCCCCAGCACGCTGCCGGGGAAGAGCCCCATGAAGAAGGTGACGGTAAAGGTCAGGAAGCCCAGGATCGGCACCGATTGCAGGATGTCGAGCGCGGGCACGATCAACTGCCCCAGATGTCGGCTGCGCGCCGCCAGCGTTGCCACCACCAGTGTGAACACGGTCGATGCGAACAAGGCGACGAACATGCGCAACACCGTGCGCAAGGCATAATAAGGCAGATAGGACGGATCGAGCGTCAGCGGTTCGAGTTGCAGCGTCGAAAGCGGCGCGACCGTTGCCTCTGCGGTACGGAAGAAAATCGCCGCCAACCCGCCCAGAATGACGAACGCGATCGCGTCTTCCCGACTGGGCCGGGTCAGGCGCAACATCCGCGAAAAGGCGGGAAGCGGGCGGGCGGAATGACGGTCCGGGGTCATCGCTTCTTCCTCAACTCGTGGAACTGACAGTCCAGGTCGCGCCGATCACTTCGTGATGGCGGGCCAGATGATCGGTGATCGTATCGAGATCCGTAGCCTTCGCGCTCGACGGCACCAGCACGGCGGCCAGTTCCACAGCATCGTCATGATGAGCCAGAGTCTCGATCTCGCGGATCGGATAATGGAACTTGTCCAGCTCCTCGAACAACAGATCGCGCCCCATGGCAATGCGATCGGGTGCACACGTGAGATGGACACGATACAGCGATTCCGTCGCCCCGTGCGACAAGGGGCGGCGATCGACGAATTCGACCAGAGGTCGCAGCAAGGTATTGCCCGCCAGCACGAACAGCGTGACCATCCCCGCCTCGACGATCAACCGCGCCCCGGCAAAGGCCCCGACCGCCGCCGAGGCCCAGAGCGTGGCTGCGGTATTGAGCCCGCGCACTTGCGGTCCGTCCTTCATGATGACGCCCGCGCCGAGGAAACCGATCCCCGAAACGACATAGGAAATCACGCGCAACAGGCCGTCGCTGCCCCCTGCGCGCAACCCCAGGTCGACGAAGGCCGCCGCGCCCAGCGCCACCAGCACATTGGTGCGCAAGCCCGCACTGCGCTGGCGCCACTGACGCTCCAGCCCGATGGCGACCCCGAGCACGAAAGCCGCGCCGAGACAGACCGCCGAAGTCGTCAGCGCCGCAGGATCGACCGAGAAAAGCTCGGAAACCGGACGTGCCGCGGAAATCGTGGGCATCGCGTTCCCCATCAGATTGCGCCACGCAGCCGCAGCGCAAAGACATGCGCAGGCCCACGATCACGGTTGTAACCGGGATTGGCGACAAACTGGTAATCGAGCGTCAGGTCGACATGGCGATCCATGTGCACCTGGTACCAACCTTCAGCGATCCATTCCGAGCCGGGATGCGGCAGGCGCCCGTCGCCAACCAGCGTGCCGTAGCCGCCATCGTCGAGATAGATCTGATGCGTCCGGGTTATCTGATTGACCACGCCTGCAAAACCGATGCGATCGTCATGCCGGCCCCAGGCCGCTCCTTTCACCTGACCACCGACCGATGCGCTACGGTCGATGTCGGTGAAATCGTCGGCTTCCGTCACCCCGTCAGACGCGGACAGGCGCGCGAAGAGGCCAAGTGTCGGCGTCACTTCCTGCTCGGCATTGAAATAACCGCCCCAGTGATCGTGCATCGACCGCAAGTCGGCATTGTCGGGCATCACGCCCGTAGCGTCATGCGCCGCGATCAGATCGCGCAGCCGCGCCAGCCGCCCCCGCGTCATCCAGAACCCCATGCGCACGGCGCCGGGATGCCCGCCCAGACTGTGGCGATGCTCGAGTTCACCCAGAACCTGATATTGGCCGAACCCGGTTTCGAGCGAAGGCTGATTGGGAACCTTGGACAGGTTGAACAGGCCCGCCCGTACGGTCCAGGCGCCCTGATACCATTCCAGCGCCCCGCCGAACGTGAAGCCCCAGGCGTTGGCAGCATAGTCGAACGCCCCGGCGTCGACCAACGACCAGTTGAGGAAGTCCGAGCGCGCATCGTGCGCATAGGAATTGGTGTCAAACACGTCCACGACCGAGAATTTACCGATCGTGATGACAAGACGGTTGCGGTCCTGCATCCCGCGCAACTGATTGGCAGCGGCATCGACGGCAAACTTGCCCCCGCCCAGCCCGATCGTCTGACGCAGGAACAGGCGCGGCAATTTGAAATAGGGATTGCTCTTGCCGACCTTGTACGCCTCGGCGCTCGGGAAACCGGCAACACCCAGCGTATTGGAAAGCCCGAACCCCTGGTCGAGTTCGGGATTGACCCACAGTTCGGCGCCCTGCCAAGGCCTCACCCCGGCATAGATCGTCGCATCCCAGGTTTCGCGCGCCTGATTGGGAGCAAGACTGTTGGTCCCGGCATAAGGCGAGGAAAAGCCCGGTGTTCCTTGCGCCACGAGCGTCGATTGCGCGTGGATGGCAAAGTCCTGCTGCGGCACGTCAGCTTCGTCAGCGAACGCGGGAAGCGGCGCCATGACGGCAAGTGCAAGGCAAAAACGGAAAACGGTCATGGAGTTTGATCCTCGGCATTGAGGCAGGTCGCAGACCCGCCGCCGGGACCGATCACCCCCGCGCGATGGCGCGAACGATGTCCTTCCCCGCGACGAGGCGCGGCAGCCTTGCGATCGGAATCCCTGCGACAAGGCAGCAACTCTCGCACTCGCAGGAAGTCTGGTTCGAACTTCGATGCATGGCTCTGGGCTCAGTCTCGAAAGGGTTGCGAAACGGACGCGGGATCCCCGACCGTCATGAGACCGCCACGCATGACGGCCAGACGGAGCGCGCTCCCCGCGACTCGACAGCCGGGCGGATATACCCTAGGGGGGTATCCATCAACCCTCAAATCATCCCGTCACACGAGCGCCTCCACGGGTCCTCCGACCTTTACCGGGCTGGGTTTTCATCATGGGCCACGTCGCCAGGGAAAAGCAGAAACTACTGAACCGGCTCAAGCGGTTGCGCGGCCAGATCGAGGCGATCGAACGCGCCGTCGAGGCCGATACCGAATGCGCGCGCGTGTTGCAGCAGGCCACCGCCTGTCGCGGCGCACTCGACGGTTTCATTGCCGAAGTGATCGAGGATCATATCCGCGACCACATGGTCGATCCCGATGCCCCGGATGACGACACCCGGCGCCAGGCTGCCGAGGAACTGGTCGCCATCGTCCACGCCTATCTGACCTGAAGGGCAAACCACCACGCGCCCCCTTGCGCGCGCAGCAGAAAACGACAAAGACCCCCGGCGATGACAAGCGATGCACGCAAGGTCCCTTCCGGGCGGCTGTCGCGCCTCGGCGCATTCGGACAACTGGCAGCCGGAGTTGCCGGCGGAGTCGTGGCCGAAGGCGCACGACGGCTGGCCCAGGGCGAGCGCCCCACGATGTCGGACCTGCTGCTGACCCCGGCCAATGCCGTCCGCGTGACCGAACAGCTGTCGCGCCTGCGCGGGGCCGCGATGAAGCTCGGGCAGATGATCTCGCTCGACGCGGGTGACATGCTTCCTGCCGAACTGACGCAGATCCTTGCCCGGCTGCGCGATGCGGCTCACATCATGCCCCCGACCCAGCTCGAAAAAGTGCTGGCGACATCGTGGGGTCCGGGCTGGCGCCGCCGGTTCCGCCGGTTCGACGCGCGCCCGGTCGCAGCCGCGTCGATCGGTCAAGTCCACCGGGCCGAACTTCCCGACGGACGCGTGCTGGCGATCAAGGTCCAATATCCCGGCGTTGCCCGCAGCATCGATTCCGATGTCGACAATGTCGCAACCTTGCTCAAAGTCTCGGGCCTGCTGCCTTCGGGCCTCGACCTTGCCCCCCTCCTCACCGAGGCCAAGCGGCAATTGCACGAGGAAGCCGACTATTTGCGCGAAGCGGCGCAGATGAGCCGTTACGCCGACCTTCTCGCCGACGACCCGGCCTTTCTGGTCCCGCGTCCGGCAATGGATCTGACCGGGCGCCATGTGCTCGCCATGGATTTCATCGCGGCGCGATCGATCGACACGCTCGGCGAAGCCGATCAGGACGTGCGCAACCGCGCCATGGCCGCGCTGCTGGGCCTTGTCCTGCGCGAAGTGTTCGACTTCGGCTTCATGCAGACCGATCCCAATTTCGCCAATTATCGCTGGCAGGAAGCGACCGGCAAAATCGTCCTGCTCGATTTCGGAGCTGCACGCCCCGTCGCCGAACGCGTCCGCGAGGGCTATGCGGCCCTTGTCCATTCCGGCCTGCACACCGACAAGCCGGGCCTGTGTCGTGCTTTGATCGAAATCGGCTTCCTGTCCGAAAACCAGTTCGCCCGGCACGGTCCCGCGCTCGACCGCATCATCGACACGATCCTGGGTCTGCTCGACCGGGCGGACGATTTCGATTTCGCCGACCGCCGCTTTACCGAACAGATCCGCGCCGAAGTGCCCTCGATCGCGTCCGACCGCGCGAGCTGGCACATTCCCCCCGCCGAAACCCTGTTCGTGCAGCGCAAGATCAGCGGAACCATCGCACTCGCCGTGCGTATGAAAGCGCGCCTGCCGGTCAAGGACATGGTTGCCCGCTACGACACCTGAAAACCTGTCCGTTCAGCCCCGCCAGCTCTCCAGCGCATCCCCCAGCCCTTGCGCCAAAGGCGCAAGATGGGCTTCGAACGCGCGCCAGTGGTCGAGCCCGCTGCGATAGATCGGCTGGCGTACCTGTTCGGAACTCACCGTGCGCACGGCCCGGTCGTTCTCGAAAAAGCGCAAGGTCGCCGGATCGAACGGCAAGTCGAGATAATCGAGCAGACCACGCACCTGCCCCTCGGTATCCTCGACCAGATCCTCGTAGATCAGAGTATGAACCGCACCCGGCGCCACCTCGTGGAAATGCCGGATCGTCGCCAGATAATGCCGGTAATAGGCCGCGAGGTCATTGAGATCGTAGGAAAACTCCTGCCCCTCGGCGAAAAGCTGCTTGAAGCAGGAAAAGCACGACGCCATCGGATTGCGCCGGACATCGATGATCCTGGCATTGGGCAAGGCCAGCCGGATCAATCCGATATGCCTGAAATTGTTGGGCATCTTGTCAATGAAGCGGGGTCGCCCAAGCCGACGATGGACGCGGGTACGCTCCAGGTATTCCGCTCCCCACCGGGCAACCTCGTCCCGGCTCACGCGATCGAGCGCGGCAAGGCCTCCTGCTTTCTCGACTTGTCCGGCAAGCGCTGGAACGAAGGGCAATTCCATTGTCCCTTCAACGTCGCCATGGCTCGCCAAAATCTGTTCGACCAGCGTCGAACCCGACCGGGGCAAGCCGAGAACGAAGATCGGCGCAGGGTCGGGATCGCCCCAATCGGCCCGCTCGCCCAAAAACGCCGGGGTGAAGACATCGCGTGTGCGATCCAATTCGGCGCCATAGTCGGGCACCGCGCCATTCTGCCGCCGGCGGGCAAGCGTTGCTCCGGCTTGGTAATGCGCGAACGCATTGCCAATATCGCCTGCATCCTCGGCACGGCGACCCAGTGCATATTCGATATGAAGCCTGTCTTCGTCGCCGAGGCGCGTGGCGAGCGACGCGCGCATCTGCGCCTCGTCCTCTTGGGTCAAAGCCCCGACCTTGAGATTGGCGAGCCCCCACCACGCTTCGCCAGCCCCCGGATGCAGTCCCAGAGCGCGGCGATATTCGGCAATCGCCTGATCGCGCGCACCGGTCGTGCGCAAGGCGTGTCCGTGATTGATCGCGATCCGGGCATTGTGCGGAAATTCGGACGCCAGCGCACCGTGAATGGCAGCCGCCCCCGCATCGTCCCCGATCAGGGCAAGACATCCCGCCTTGAGATTGCGATAAGCCGGATTGGCGGGATCGGCTGCCAGAAGCGGCGCCAGTTCGGCCAACGCGGGCTCCGCCTGCTGCCGCGCGAATAGGGCATGGGCAAGGTCGAAACGGGCCCGCACGAAACCGGGATCGATGGCAAGCGCATGACACAGCAAGGTCTCGGCATGATCGAAGGCGCGCTGAACCACGTAACAGGCGGCGAGCAACCGCGCTGCTTCGGCGTCGCGTGGAGAGCCCTGAAGATATTGACGCAGGATCGGTTCGGCTTCGGCGTGACGACCGAGTACGACCAGTTCCGCCGCTTTTCCGACTTGCGGGTTTCCGGCAGCAAGCCGTGCCAATGCCGCCTGTGCACGCATCAGTCGGGGTTCGTCCCCGTCGGCGAAAGCCATGTCGGCCAGTGCCTGCCACGCATCGACGAGCCCGGGTTCGAAAGCCACGGCCTGTTCAAGCTGATTGAGCCCTTCCCCTCGCTGTCCGACAGCGTCAAGGCACAGCCCCAATTCATAGCGGGTGCGCGCCGCGCGCGGAAACGCACGGGCAAGATCGATCAGCAAAGGCAAGGCTTCGGGCACCTGTCCAAGGCGACGCAAGGCCGAGGCGAGGATCAGGCGGGGGCGCGGATCACCCGGCTGTCGTTGGACCAGAACACGCGCGGCCTGTGCGGCGGAGCGAGGGTCGGTGGCCAGCGCAGCGGCGGCCCTGGCAACAGGATCGGTCATGGGCATCTGAATACGGTCAAGCAGGAGTGCCGGAAAGAAAAAAGCGGGGCCTAGGGGCCCCGCTTTTCCGGATCGGTGGAAAGGCTGCCGTCAGAAGCCCTCCACCGTCCGTCTCATCAGAAGTTGAACGTGGCGCGGGCGTAGTAGTACCCGCCGTTGATGCCCCACGGCGTGAACGTGTACGGCGCGTCGTAGACGTTGCTGCCGTTGGTCGGACGACCGTTGTAGTTGGGAACGGTCGGCGCCTTCTTGTCGAACAGGTTGTTCGCGCCGATGTCGAAACGAACGCTCTTGGTCACCTTGTAACCGATGTCGAGGTCGGTGATGCCGGCCGTACCGATCCGCAGAACGGTCGCACCGTCGCCATAACCGCTGCCGCTGTAGCTGACGGCCTGGCTGGTCGAACCGTAGATCGTTTCGCGGAAGTTCACCGAGAGGCGACCCATGGTCCACAAAGCGTTAAAGATCGTCTTCACGCGCGGCGTTGCCGTGGTGAGGCCGGTCTGCGCATTGAGGTCGAGCAGCTGCGACTGGCTGTAATCGAGCGTGTTGGTGACCTGCGCGGGCAGCGGATAGATGCGCTGCAGCTTGGTCTGGTTGTAGTTGAAGCCGATGCTCCAGTTGACCTTGCCCGCCGAACCGAAGTCCGAAGCGTAGTCGACAGTCGCCTCGATACCGCGGGTGCGGGTGTCGGCACCGTTGGTAAAGATGTTGATGCCCGCATAGGACGTCGCATCGACGGTCGAAATCCCGCGTGCATGCAGCGCGTCGAGAACGGCCTGCGAAACGACACCGTTGTTGTGGGTGTAGCTCGAGTCATAGCCGAAGATCGTCGCCGAAGGCACGATCCGCTTGCGCAGGCGGATTTCGTAGGCGTCGAGAGTGATCTGCAGCTTGGGCGCGGGGTGAGCTACGAAACCGACCGAGAAGTTGGTCGACTTTTCAGGCTGCAGCTTGCTGAAGCCAAGCGCCGAAGCCGCCGACGAGTTCGGCGGGAACTGACCGGCGACGAAGCCCGGACCGACGTTGACCGACGAATAGAATTCTTCGGCGAGGGTCGGCGCACGGAAGCCATTCGAGACGGTGCCGCGCAGAGCGAAGGCGGGCGAGAAGTCGTAACGGGCCGTGACCTTGCCGGTGTAGACCGAACCGAAGTCGGAATAGTGCTCGTAACGACCGGCAAGGTCGAGGTGCAGGTTCTTGATCGGGTCGATCGCGAAGTCGACATAAGCCGCTTCGGCGCGACGGACGTTCACGCCCGCGTCGGAAGGCGAGAAGCCCGGATAGGACTGCGCACCGCCCGAATAGTACGAACCGAATTCGCCCGAACCGATGCCATAGGCATCCTTGCGGTACTGACCACCGAACGCGAAGGTGATCGGCTTCGACAGACCGACTTCGAAGTCCTTGTTGACGTCAAGGTCAACCGACCATTCGCTGTTGCTGATCGTGCCGTCGTAGAAATTCCGCTGCGGCGTGACGAGCGTCGAATTCTGGGCCTGGATCTGCGCCCACATGTCGGGATTGACCGAGTCCACGGTGTAAAGCGCAACCGAGTCACGCCCGTAAGTACCCGACAGATCCCAGTTCCACCCCTTGATGGCACCCTTCAGGCCGGCGGTCAGCGAGAAGTCTTCTTCACGCAGCATTTCGCGCGGATTGAAGCCGGCCGGGAACGGATAGACGGTTTCGCCGGTGCTGGTCACGCCCGAGACGCGGGTCGCACGACGATAGTTTTCATAAGCCGAAGCGTGACGGTTGCCGTAGGAACCGAATGCATAGGCCTGAACGCCGTCGGTCAATTCGTAGCCCGCGTTGAACGCGAGGTTGAACAGGCTGTACTGCGCATCGCCCAGAATGTTGTTCACGTTCGGCGCGAACTTGTTCTGGATCACACCGGCAGCGTCGATCGGATTGATGTCGCTGCGGACCTGGCAGGTCGGGGTGTAATAGCGACGGTCGCACGTGCCGCGCTGGGTGAAATCGTGGTACTTGTATTCACCGGTCAGGTTGATGAAGCCGCGATCGCCCAGCTTGAAGCCGGCGTTGATCGAGGTCTGCGAGGTCTTGCCGTCACCTTGATAGTACTGGCCTCCGGTGGTGCTGAGGCTGCCGCCGTGATCGCTGCTCTTGAGGATGATGTTGACGACGCCCGCGATCGCATCCGAACCGTACTGCGCGGCGGCCCCGTCCTGCAGAACTTCGATGCGCGAGATCGACGCGGTGGGAACGAAGCTGAGATCGGTGGCAGCCGAACCGGAGTAAGGCGACCCGCCCAGAACCGCGAGGTTGGCGGTGAAGTGACGACGCTTGCCGTTGATCAGAACCAGCGTGTCGTTGGGGCTCAGCCCGCGCAGGGCAGCCGTGAGCGTCAGGTTGGCGGTGTCGCCGCCGAATGCCTGGAAGTTGAGCGAAGGAAGACTTTGCGCAAGGATCTGGGTCAGATCCTGCTGGCCGACATTCTGGAAAGAACTGCTGCTCAGAAGCTGGATCGGAGCGGCGCTGTCCGCAGCCTTGGTACCGGTGGTGCGCGTACCGGTTACAATAATGTCGCTTGCGACGTCGGGTGCGGTCACCGGGGTGGCATCGGCCGCATGGGCCGCCACCGGCAGGGCCATCGCCAACGCCGTCGTGGTGAACAAAATTGCTTTCATTCGGTGTTCCCTCATTCTGTGCTTCGAGCCCCCGCGGGCACAAAGGTCTCGTTCGTCCATGCGAACGCGATCCGGAATTGGAGGTGCCGCCATGCAAAATGGCCATCCATACTGCGAACAGCGTATAGACTTGGGGGGGCTCTGACCCTCGTTTGACAAAACGGGGAAAATGCCGCGCCGCACCATTGCAGAAATGCAACAGTCCGAAATAAAAATGCAAACGAGCGAAGGATCCGGCTATCCCGGTCGTTCCGGCAGCCGATTTTCGAGAGAGGGAAGCAAGAGCAAGATCCCGCTCCGCCAGCACATTTTCTGACCGAAAAAGGGTGCGCGTGACCGGTGGACGCCACGGAGTGGGACTGCCAGAAACCAGAACATTGTCCCGTCCAGCGATCGGCCCGGAACGGTTTGCGTCGCACCATGAAAAGGCACGGAATGACGCCCTGCGACACCGCCTTCACTTGCGACTTCACCTGGAACGGCAAACGCTACACCGCGCAGACCGGCGACACACTCGCCCTTGCGCTTTGGCGGAACGGCATCATGGCGCTGGCTGCAACGCGCAAGCGCCACTTGCCGCTCGGTCTTTCGGGCAGCCATGTCGCGGGCATACTTGTTCGCGTGGACGGACACCCCAACGTACGGGCCGATCGAGTGCTGGTCCACTCAGGCCTTGTCGCCGAAGCGCAAAATACCTGGCCATCCCCCCGGTTCGACGTCCTGCGCCTTGCCCGCGCCATTCCAGCAGCAACCGTCTATGGCGGGTTCGAGCACAGCGGGTTGGTCAAGAGCGGATCACCGCTGTTCCAGCCATGGGAACGGACACTGGCCTTCCTTGCCGGGGTTGCCGAAGCCCCCGATGCATCGCCCGCACGCCCGGATCCCCCGGCCGAGACGCTGGAGGCGGACGTACTGGTGGTCGGTGGCGGCCCTGCAGGTGTAGAGGCCGCGCTCGATGCCGCGCGCGAGGGGCAAAGCGTCGTCCTGATCACGCGGGGAACCGCCCCCGCGCCCGGACAGTTCGAAGGACTTGCCGCCCCCGTCACGATCCGCGGCGGACACGAAGTCTTCGGTTTCTATCGCGGCGGAACGCTCGCGTTGGCAGCGCCCGACGATCCGCGCCGACCGGCCATCCTCACGCGACAGAACCGGGTCGTGCTAGCGACGGGGTCTTCGTCGATCCCTCCGCTGGTTCCCGGCAATCACTTGCCCGGCGTGATCAACGCCCGCACTGCGCTGCATCTGGCAGAAGCCGGAGCGATCGACGACGTCGCGGTCGTCGTCGGAACCGGTCTTGAGGACAAGCTGGCCCGAATGCTCGACAGCTTCGGCATCAGGGTGGCAGCGGTACGCCCGGTCGCCTCGCTCTCCCGGATAGAGGGACAGGATCGCGTCGAGGCCGCGCTGTTCGGACGCGACCGGATTTCCTGCGGCCTTGTCATCCATGCCGGTCCCTGGATCGCTGACGATACCTTGTGGTATCAACTCGTCGCCGACGGGGAATTGCAACTGGCTTGCCACGACGAACAGGCCGCAGCGGTTCCAGTCCAGCGGGTCGGCAATGCTGCCTTGCCCGCAGAACCGGTGCATGTGCCGCCGGGACGGATCGACAGCGCGCACGCCTGCCCGTGCATGGACGTGACCGTCGGTGAAATCCGTCATGCCCTTGGCGAAGGGCACTCCGATCCCGAAGTGATCAAGCGCCTGACCGGTTGCGGGATGGGGCCGTGCCAGGGCTTCCCATGCTGGCATCAGATGGCGGCCGTCATCGCCCATGATACCGGAACGGTGGTCGCGACCCGGCCCAGCCGCCGCGCGCCCGGACGGCGCATCACCGTGGCCCAGGCGGCCGGTCTTCTCGGATTGGTCAAACCGCTGTGATGGCCCACACCGCCCCGCAACGCCCCCTGCCCCGTTCGGCGAGCGTCATCATCGTCGGCGGCGGGATCCAGGGGCTTGCCGCCGCGTACAACCTCGCCGCTGAACACAGGTTTGGCGATGTCCTCGTCCTTGACGCCGGGTACTGGCAGGGCGGCGCCTCGGGACGCAACGGCTCGCTGATCCGGGGGGCGTTCGGGACACCCGAATGGACCGGCCTGTTCCGCTACAGCGCCGAGCAATGGCGTGGCCTTTCGAAACGGATCGGCCACAACGTCATGTTCTCCCAGCGCGGCTATACCATGGTCGCCGAAAAGGCCTCGACCGCCCATACCCTGCGCGAGGCGCGCAAGGTTCATGCCGAGCTTGGCATTCACTCCGAGCTCCTTTCGCACGACGACATCGCGCGGTTGCTTCCCGCGATCGACCGTGGGCAGGTGTCGGGGGCGCTGCATCTGCCCGACAGCGGGATTGCGCCACACCACGCCGCGATGAAAGGCCTGCTCGCCGCCGCCCGCGAGCAAGGCGTCGACATCCGCTACCGCACCCGCGTCACCGCGTTCGAACGCAGGGACAACCGGATCGCCGGTGTCTGGGTCGGCGACCACCTCGTCCGCGCGAGCACAGTGCTGGTCGCGGCGGGCGGGCACAATCCGATGATGGCCGACCTTGCCGGAGTCACTCTGCCCGGACACGGAACAAGGCTCGAGATTATGGCGCTTGAACCGCTGCGCCCGGTGATCCGGCCTGGTCTCGCGATCATCGACAGCCTTTGTTACCTTCACCAGACCCCGCGCGGAGAGATCGTCGGCGCGGCAGAGGCACCCGAAAGCCCCCACTTCACGCTGCGCACCGACATTCCGGTCATGGCGACGACGGCCTCTGTCTATCTGCGGCTGTTCCCGCAACTGGCCGATGTCCGCATCCTGCGCCACTGGGCCGGGCTGATCCACGCGACACCCGACTATGCCCCCTTGCTCGGCGAGCATCCGGCTTGTCCGGGTCTGTGGTTCAGCGCGGGCTGGTCCTATGGCTTTGCCGGAGGCCCCGGCGCCGGGCGCCTGATGGCAGGAGCCATTGCGACCGGAACGATCGATCCGGTCATGCGGCCGTTTGCTATCGATCGCTTCGACCGGGGCATGCCCCTTACCGACCCGACACTGGTGCTGTAGGAAGCACCCATCCAACTTGCGGAGATCACGATGAAAACATTCGCCCTGTCGATCATGGCGTCGGTCGCGGGAGTGGCCCTCGCGACATCCGCTCCGGCACTCGCTGCACAACCGGCAGCGACCAAAGCCGACGTCGACGCGATCGTCGACCGCGAATGGAAGGATCTCGACGCGCTTTACGTCGATTTGCACAGCCACCCCGAACTCGCGTTCCAGGAGGAACGCAGCGCAGCGCTGCTGGCTGCGCGCATGCGCAAGCTTGGCTTTACCGTCACCGAACATGTCGGAAAGACCGGGGTGGTCGCAGTCTATCACAACGGCACGGGCCCCACTGTCCTTGTCCGGACCGAACTCGACGGGCTTCCGATCGAGGAAAAGACCGGCCTCTCCTATGCCAGCCGCGCGCAACAGAAAGGTGAGGACGGAAAGCCGACGTTCGTCACCCACGCCTGCGGCCACGATAATCACATGACCTGGTGGATCGGCACGGCAAGCGCCCTCGTCGCGATGAAGGACCGTTGGCAAGGAACGCTCGTCTTCATCGGCCAACCCGCCGAGGAAGAGGTGTCAGGCGCGAAAGCCATGCTCAAGGACGGATTGTTCACGCGCTTTCCCAAGCCCGACTACGGATTTTCGGCCCACGTCGATCCCACGCTGGCCGGGACCGTCCATGTCAAACAGGGCCCGACGACCTCGGCGGTCGATACCATCCTGATCACGTTCAAGGGCGTAGGCGCGCACGGGTCGATGCCGGACAAGGGGATCGACCCCATTGTCGAAGGCGCCCATTTCGTGACCGACGTGCAAAGCGTCATCGCCCGACAGAAGGACCCGTGGAAATTCGGCGTCGTCACCGTCGGATCGTTTCACGCGGGCAGCGTGTCGAACATCATTCCCGACCATGCCGACCTGCAACTGACACTGCGGTCCTACGACCCCGACGTGCGCAGGGTCATGAACGACGGCGTCGAAACGACGGCACGGGCCGTCGCGGAAATGGCCCATGCCCCTGCGCCCGACATTCGCCACACCTTCACCGCCAGCCCGATCGTCAACGATCCGGCGCTTGCCGCATCGTCGGCGGCCTTGCTCAAGACCGCACTCGGTGCCGACAAGGTCGTCCTGATCCCCGAAACCGCACCCGGCTGGACCGCAAGCGAAGACTATTCCGAACTGGTCAATGCCGGGATGACCCGCTCGGTCTATTTCTCCATCGGCGGATACGATCAGGCTGCGTTCGACCGCTTCAAGGCCGAGGGCAAGCCGGTGCCGGTCAACCATTCGCCTTTTTTTGCGCCCACACACGATGTCGCCATCCGCACCGGGATCGAAACGCTGACACTCGCCGTGCTGGGCGTCACCGCGAAATAGGCGCTCAGACGGCGCGCGGCCTTTGCCAACCTGCGATGAAAGAAACTCATCGCGGGTTGGTATCACACCGGGCTGAGACGGTCTCCGTCGACACGGCGGAACGTCTCGGCACTGGCGGCATTCCACCACCGCGCCAGAATGGGATCCTGGCTTCCGGCGATCAGTTCGCCGGGACGGGCGAAGTGATGGATCTCGTCAAACTGCCGCATTTCGGCAACGTTGATCCGCTGCCGCAAGTGCGAGGGGCGCAAATCCGACGGACTGTCGAGCCCGGTCGCGACGATGATTTCGTGCAGGGCTTTCATCGTGGTCGCATGGAACCGGGCCACGCGCTCGGCCTTTTCATCGACGACGATGCCACGCTGGCGGGCTGCCGACTGGGTGGCGATGCCGGTCGGGCAGCGTCCGGTGTGGCACTTGAGCGACTGGATGCAGCCGAGCGAGAACATGAAGGCACGCGCGGCATTGCACCAGTCCGCGCCCAAGGCCGCATTGATCGCGATCCCCGCGCCCGACGTGACCTTGCCGCTCGCGGCCAGCCGCACTTCGCCTTTCAGCCCAGCCCCGACCAGCGCATTACGGGCGATCACCAGACCTTCGCGCAACGGCATGCCAACGCGATCGGACAATTCCTGCGGCGCGGCGCCGGTGCCGCCCTCGGCCCCGTCGATCACCACGAAATCGAGCATGATGCCGGTCGCCAGCATCGCCTTGGCAATCGCGAAAATCTCGTGCGGCATGCCGATGCACAGCTTGATCCCGACCGGCTTGCCGCCCGACAGGTCCCGCAGCTTTCCGGCAAATTCCATAAGCTCGCGCGGCGTCGAAAAGGCACTGTGGCGCGGCGGGGAAATGCAATCCTCACCAAGGGCAACCCCGCGCGTATCCGCGATCTCGGGCGTGACCTTGGCCGCAGGAAGAACGCCGCCGTGGCCCGGCTTTGCCCCCTGGCTGAGCTTGATCTCGATCATCTTGACCGAAGGATGCGCGGCATGGTCGGCAAACATAACCGGATCGAACCGCCCCTGCCGGTCGCGACAGCCGAAATAGCCCGAGGCGACCTGCCAGACGACATCGCCTCCGTGCTTCAAGTGATAGGCCGACATCGAGCCTTCGCCGGTGTCGTGATAGCACCCCGCCATTTTCGCGCCGAGATTGAGCGACTCGATCGCGCGCGCACCCAAGGCGCCGAAGCTCATCGCCGAAACGTTGAGGCGCGAGGCCGAATAGGGCTGCTTGCACTGGTTCGAGCCGACCGCCACCCGCATGGCGGGGTCAGCGTCGGGATTGGGCACAATCGAATGGGCAAGCCATTCATACTCACCCGAATAGACGTCGAGTTCGGTGCCGAAAGGATGCGCATCGGTCATCCCATGGGCGCGGGCATAGACGAGATTGCGATCCTCGTGGCTGAAGGGACGACCGTCGAGATCGCCTTCGACCAGATAGGCGCGGGAGAATGGGCGCAGGCTTTCGAACAGCCAGCGGAACCGCGCCGACCCGGGAAAATTGCGTCGCAAGCTGTGGCGGACCTGCCCCAGATCGATCAGCACCACGACAAGCACCGCCGTACTCACCGCCAGAAGAGCCGCCCAGGCCATCGACGGATCGACCGCAAGACCGCCAATCGCCGCCACAATGGCAAGCAAGGCCAGCCAAAGCATGATGTTGCGATGCCACGCCCCGTCATGAAACAACGCCGTCGCCAGTGGTATCGACGCCCCCCCGCTTTTGGCAGGCCCGTTCGTTACAGGCTGCGGTTCGGTCATCGAATTCTCCTGGTTTGGCGGCGGGATACTGTGCCGCAGACGTCCATCTTGCTTGCCGGTCGAAGACAACTTGTAAAGACCTTCAAAGGCAGAATGGAGTGGAATGAAATCGATCAGCCGACCTTGCAGATCGGCGTTGTTCATTGGCCCGCACCAGCGATCCCTTCTATGGTCGGCGGCGGAAATGCCCGCCCAAGATCCTCGCGACTGGGGGCGTTCTGGGGCCGTCCGTAATAATAGCCCTGCCCCTGTTCACATCCTTCCGCGACGAGGAAGGCAATCTGCTCTTCGGTTTCGATCCCTTCGGCCAGAACCGGAATGTCGAGGCTCTTGCCCAGCGCCAGCACCGCCCGGACGATCGCGACGGCCTGTGAACTGGTGGCCGCCTGACGCAGGAAGAACCGATCGATCTTGATCTTGTCAAAGGGAAAGGCATGCAGGGTGTCGAGCGAGGAATGCCCGGTCCCGAAATCGTCGATCGCGATGGAAATGCCCAAGGCCTTGATCCGGCGCAGGATATAGAGCGCCTTGGTTCTGTCGGCAATGATCGCGCTTTCGGTGATCTCGAACTCGATCTGTCGCGTCGACACCCCGGCGTCGAGAACGACCGCAATGAGCCGTTGCAGGAGATCGCCCTGCTGGAACTGGACCGGGGACAGGTTGACCGCCACCTTGAGATGGCTCGGCCAGTGGATCGCCACTCTTGCCGCTTCGCTCAGGACCCATTCGCCGATGGCAAAGATTTCGCCGGTCTCTTCAGCAATCGGGATGAAGATGTCCGGACTGACGACCCCGCGAACCGGATGGTGCCAGCGCGCCAGCGCCTCGTAACCGATAAGCGCTCCGCTCTTGAGCGAATGCTGCGGCTGGAACAACAGGCGCATTTCCCCGCGTTCGACCGCGCCCCGCAGATCGACAGCCAATTGACGGCGACTGCGCTTGTCCTCGTCCATCGCCGGGTCGAACAGGCACAGATCCTGTCCAAGGCTGTCCTTGGCACGATGGAGCGCGAGATCGGCGTTGTTGAAGATCGTGTTCGGATCACCGCCATGCCGGGGGAATATCGCGACCCCCATGCAAGCCGAAACATCGACCGAGAGCCCCTGCTCCTCGATCGGGGTCTGGAAACAGGCTTTCAGACGGTCGATGAACGCCCACAGGGCCGCTTCGTCGCCGACCATTTTCCCGGCGACGAAATCGTCGCTGCCAAGGCGCGCGATCCGCTCGCCCTTGCCGCAAACGGCCTTGAACCGGGCGCCGAGTTCACGAATGACATGATCGCCGAAAGCTTGACCATGGGTGTCGTTGACCACCCGCAGCCCGTCGAGATTGATCGCGACAACAGCGAACTGCATGTCCCGCTGGGCCGCCAGTTCCATTTCGCCGACGGCCCAGATCTTGAAATTCTCCCGATTGGGCAAACCGGTCAGGAGATCGTGAAGGACAAGATGGGCAATGCGTGCCTCGTCCCGGCGCCGTTCGGTGACATCGGAAAACGTCGCGACCCAGCCGCCGTCCTCCAGCCGCCGGCTTGATACCGAAACGATGAAGTCATCGCCGCATTCGACGATGACCGACTGGCTGGGATTCTCGGGCGGAGCCATGATCGCCTGTTGCAGCATCGTTGCGACAAAGGCGCGATCGACGCCTTCGCATCCCTCGACCATCAGCGCGACGAGTGAGACGAGCGAAATCCCCGGAACGACCCTTGCCCCGGCAATGTCCCACAATTCGGCAAGGCGCGAATTGGACAGGACCAGACGTCCCGAAGCATCGAAAAGCGCGAGCCCGTGCAGCATGTTGCCGAGCGCGGTATCTCGCTGGGCCTTCATCGCGGCCAGACGATCCTGATCCTCCTTCAAACGGGTCATGTCCCGGGTGATCTTGGCGAAACCGGCAATGCGGCCATCGTCGTCATGGATCTGTTCGAGCGTGACGTGGGCCCAGAAACGCGTCCCGTCCTTGCGGCAACGCCACCCCTCGCCTCGGTACAACCCTTCCCGCGCCGCATGGGCGAGAACCATGGCGGGCGTTCCCTGCGCGCGATCTTCAGGCGTATAGAAAATCTCGAAAGGCTGTCCGACGACTTCCCCCTCGACATAGCCTTTCAGGCGTTCGGCGCCCGTGTTCCAGTTCGCGACCCGCCCGTCGGGGGTCAGCATGTAAAGCGCGCAATCGGAAATGTTGCGCGCCAGAATGGAAAACTGATGCTCGCCGGCGCGCAACAGCGCGTCGGTGCGCCGAGCGAGGGCGAGAGCGCCCAGACAGATCAGAATGACCAACGTCGCCGCCACGCCGGTCAGCGTCGACATCGTCTGGGCCGACAACAGCGTGCGCCCCGCATCGTCCATGCGCGAAGGGATCAGCACGATCGCGGCCATGCCCGTGAAGTGGAGCATGACCACCCCGAGGAAAAGCAGGATGCAAGAGAGTTCGATCCGTCGCTGCGCACGCATCAGCCGCAGGGCCGGTTCGAGCGGAGCCACGCCCAGAACGACCGACAGCGCCAGGAGATCGGGTTCAAAGCGGATCGTGGCGGGCAGCGCCAGAGCCTCGACACCCACATAGTGCATGGCCGACACACCGCATCCGACGACCAGAGCGCCCAACGTCGAGGCTCCGCGCCCCCGGTATCGGGCAGCCAGCCACAGACCCGCAGTGACTGTCATGATAGCAAGGCCAAGCGAAACGATTGTGGGCATCAGACGATAGGTCGCGGGCAGATCGGGACGATACCCCATCAGTGCCACGAAATGCGTCGACCACAGGCCGAACCCGGTCGCGCCCCCGGCCCCCATGATCCACCGCCGATCCCCTACGACCAGCGCACGGCGCATCAGCAGCATTCCGGTAACGGCACTGGCAAGACAGATCAGCGCAGCCAGGACGACGAGGGCAAGCTGATGATGTTCGACCGTGCAGGAATAGATGCGCAGCACTGGAACACCCCCGGAAAACCGCCGTTGCAGCATCCCCCCGCCGGGATCGCGCACCCCGCCGGACGATGGCAGACGACTGCCGCACTATTGTGCTAGCGAGGCGTAGTTAACATGAAGTTCCACGCCTTGCGGGTTGTTACGCTACGCGCCGTTAAGGCTGTTCCAAACCCGATGTGGCAGACCCGAACCCGCGTCCGGCAGCAGCTGAACACGCCCCCCGCGCTTGAAAGCCCCCGGCATGAAAGGTCTTGGTTTCACTCCGTCAGCGGCCTTCCCCGCCGCTCCCTGCGGCGTCGCGGGAACGGTGCCCCATGCCCGTTCCCGACAAATCCGGTGCTTGCAATCGTGAAATTCGAACCCATCCCCCAGCCACCGATCTTCGAGACCGTTGATGACGGCACCCGGATAGAACGACTGGAACGCCAGCTCCTCCGGGAACGCAAGGCGCGACGGGAAGCCGAAGAAATCGCTGAAAACGGACTACGCGAGCTTCGTGAAAGCCGCCGCCATCTCGCCTTGCTGCAACGCATCACTGATCGCGCGAACCATGCGGACGAAATCCGCGAGGCACTTGCCTTTGCCATCACCGAAATCTGTGTCGAGATGGGCTGGGATTTCGGCAATGCCTATCTGGTGCAAGGCGGGCGAGACGTCGTCGCATGCGATTGCTGGCATCTCGCAGCCCCTGTCGGCTGGATGCCCTTCGTCGACTATTCACGGAACGCCCGCTTTCCGCGCGGAACATGTCTTCCCGGACGCGTCCTTGCCGACGGACGCATGCACTGGATTGACGACATGCGCGCCGAGCCGGAGTTCCTGCGCCGGGACCTTGCCACCCAATGCGGGGTGATCTCGGCTTGTGCCTTTCCGGTGATCGCCAACAGCGAAGTCTTCGCGGTCTGCGAGTTCTTCTCCCATGACGCGGTGTCGCCGTCCGAGGCCATGTCGGAAACCATCGCGCAAATCGGGATACAATTGAGCCGAGTTGTCGAGCGGGTCCGGTCGCGCGCGGCGCTGCTCCACGACGCGCTTCATGACGCGCTGACGACGCTGCCGAACCGGGTCCTGCTACACGAGCGGGCGAGCAGCGCCTTTGCCCGTCTGCCCGCCACCGGCAAGGGGTTGGGCGTCATGGTCATCGATCTCGACGGGTTCAAGGCGGTGAACGACAAGCTCGGCCATCACGCAGGCGATTGCATACTGGTCGCAGCGGCGGCCCGCCTGCGCGACGCCATGAACGAGGCCCTTGTCGATATAGGCAAGGATGCCAAGGGCACTCTCGCCCGGACCGGCGGCGACGAATTCGTGGTCCTGCTCGAAGGCGTGAACACGCCTGCCATCCCGCTCGCCATTGCCGAACGCATTCTTGCCGAAGTGTCGATGCCGTTCGAAGTCGGACGGGACGAAATCACGATCAGCGCCTCGATCGGCATTGCCCTCAGCAACGCATCCTACCACGATTATGACGAAGTCCAGCGGGACGCCGATCTCGCCATGTATCAGGCGAAATCGTCAGGCCACGGCCATACGGTCGTGTTCACCTGCACGCTTGGCAAATCGGTCCGCCTCCGCATGGCACTCGAACGGGAAATCCGCGAAGCCATTCGCGAAAAGCAGTTCGTGCTCCACTATCAACCGATCCTCGACCTCACATCGCGCGAGATCAAGGGGTTCGAGGCGCTTGTCCGCTGGAAGCACCCCGAACGCGGGCTGGTCCTGCCTTATGAATTCATCCCCACGGCCGAGGAAACCGGCCTGATCGTCTTCATAGGCGACTGGGTCCTGCACGAAGCCTGTCAGGCGATGGCGCGTCTCCATGCCCGATGCCGCTCGGACGACCTCCCCTTCATTGCCGTCAACATCGCGCCGCAGCAGTTCCTCCAGAGCGACTTCGTCGCCTATCTGCGCAAGGTCATCGAGGACACCGGGGTTCCCCCGCACTGCCTGAAATTGGAAGTCACCGAAGGGGTCGCGATCCTCGATGCGGACCGCACGCGCCGGGTTCTCGAGGAATGTCGCGGGATCGGCGTCCGCACGGGTCTCGATGATTTCGGGACCGGATATTCCTCGCTGTCCTACCTTCATTCGCTGCCGTTCGACACGATCAAGATCGACCGCTCATTCATCGCCGCGCTCGACCAGCCCAAGAGCCGGAAAATCGTCCACACGATTCTCGACCTTGCGATCAATCTCGATCTCAACGTCGTTGCCGAAGGGATCGAAACGACCGACCAGCAGGCAGCTCTGACCGCGATGGGATGCGACATGGGGCAAGGCTTTCACCTTGGCCTTCCGCTCGAGGAAAAGACCGCGTTTTCCATGTTGCCGCAAGCGGAATGTCACTGACGGGCGATGGGGAGGCTCCATCGCCCGTCAGGCGGCACATCCCCCCGGATTTAGGGTAGGACCTGAAAGCCCCGTCCACCCCGCGCGCCGATGACAACTCGTGACGATCCCCCCTCACCCGTTCCGAACCGGGCGGGATCGAACAAGCATTTCAATGGCAGATTCGGCCCCGTTCGTCCTTGGCGAAAATCAATGACGAAAAACGGGAAAACCCCGGTTTTCCTACCAGAGGGAACCGGCGGTTTCCTTCAGGATTTCCGCTGATCTTCGCAAGGCTGCGCGCTCGTCGGCGGCGATGTCCGGCAGGACCGTCGCCGACACCCCGGACGCCCCGACAACGCGCGGCAGGCTGAGCACCACATCCTCGATGCCTTCGACATGAGGCGTGCGGACCGAAACCGTCAGGACTGCACGCTGATCATCGCGAATGGCCTGTACGATCCGGGCAAGCCCAGCCCCGATGCCGTACCAGGTCGCCCCCTTGCCATCGATGATGCGATAGGCAGCCCGCCGCACACCTTCATCGATCCGCGCGCGAACCTCCGCCGTGATCGGCGTGCCCAGTTCCCTTGCGCACAAATCCAGCGGCTCGCCCCCGACATGCGCCGAAGACCACGCCAGCACTTCGCTGTCGCCATGTTCGCCCAGAACCGCGGCATGGATCGACTGCACCGCCACGCCGAGATGGTCTGACACCATGCTGCGGAACCGGGCCGTATCGAGAATGGTGCCCGAGCCGATGACCCGCCCTGCTTCCAGCCCGGAACAGCGTTGCGCGACACCGGTCATGATATCCACCGGGTTCGACGCCACGACCAGCAAAGCCTCGGGCGCCGCCGCACGAACTTGCGCAATCACGTCGGCAAAGACTTCGGCATTGCGGGACAGCAGGCTGAGACGGCTTTCACCCGGTTTCTGCGGAACCCCGGCCGCCAGGATGACGACCCCTGCCCCGGACAGCGCTGCATAGTCTCCCGCGCTGACCCGGCACGACCCGACAAACGGCACCGCATGGGCAACGTCCTCGGCCTGCGCGAGTGCAAGAGCCGGGTTGCGATCGACGAAGACCACGTCCGAAGCCGCCCCTAGCAGGGCAATCGCATAGCCCGCTGCCGATCCGACCAGCCCGGCCCCGACAATGCCCACTTTCATGACTGCCTCCGCGAACTCTATGTCAGCGAAGCATAAGAGCAAAAGCGGGCAACGCCATTCAATTCGCGGGCGGCTGATCTTCCGCCGGTTTGGCCGGTTCCTTGTCGTCGTCGTCGCCGATCCACAATTCGTGGCTGTCGATGCGGATCTTGGTCAGGGCCCTCATGGCGTCGGTTCGTGCCGTCGCTTCGGTGCGGAACGCTTCGTGGACCATGCGTTCGGCAAGCAGGACATCGGAAAGGCCGATTTCGCCCAGTTGCTGCCCGCGCCGCGTCTTCTGCAAGGCGGCGACTTGTGCATCGAGAGCACCACGCGCCTGTTGCCACGCCGAATAGGACGTCTGCGCATCGGCAAGGTCGGCATCGGCCGTCTCGGCAATGTTGCGCCGCACTGCCTGCAAATCGGCCTGCGCCGCACTGGCCTCGGCTCCCGCCTTGTCGGCAAGGGCCGAACGATAGCCTCCCCCAAACGGCATCGAGAACAAGACGCCGCCGCCCTTTTCCATGCCGCCCTTTTCCGAAAACAGGCGAAATCCGAACGAAGGGTCGCCGGTCCGTTCCTTGCGCGCCCGTGCGGCCTGTGCATCGGCCCGCCCGACCAGCGCCTCGGCCGCGGCCAGTTCGTGACTGCGGCCAAGAATGCGCTGCCGCATCGGGGCAAGGCCGCCATCGGGAATATGCGGCGCGGGCACATCCGGCGCGGCGGCAGGCAACGGAAACCCCGGAAACTGTGCAAACAGCCGCGCGCGAGCAACGGTTTCGCGCCCGGAACTGCGCTCGGCCTGGGCCTGTGCCGTCCCCAGCGCGGCATTGGCCTGATCCTCTTCGAGAGCAGAGGCATCGCGCAACGCGGCGCGGCGCTTCACGCTGGCGAGCACGGCGCGATAGTTTTCGACCGCCTGTCGATCGACCGTCGCCTCCGACGCGGCCCCGAGCCAGTCCCACCACGACTGCGCGAGGAGCAGCGCAGTCTGATGCCGCGCATCCTCGGCCATGTTCTGGGCATAAGTGACGCCTTGCGCGCCGATGCGGCGATCGAGCGTCGCCTTGCCCGGAAGGCGGATGGGCCGCGTTACTTGCGCCTCGAATTCGTCGAAGCGCCCATTGGCGACGCCGGTCCCGTCGTTGACGGTCCGGCTGGCATAACCGCCGGTCACAATGAATTCGTGCGGCCCGCGCGACAGCGCCCGCGCGTCTGCCCGCGCGGCGTCGGTACGTGCATTGGCGGCCTCGACCGTGGGATGCGCGTCGAGCGCGGCCAGAACGTCGGCCTTCGACGGCAAACCGGCTTCGGGCATGTCCTGTGCAGCCAGCGCCGATCCCGTCGCCAATGCCAGCGTGAGCGCGAGAGCGCTGGAAAAAGCCTTACGCATGGGTAGCCTCCCGATCGCCGGCGGCTCGCTCGGCCGGGTTTTCGCCGAACTTTTCATAAAGGATCGGCAGCAGGATCAGCGTCAGCAGGGTCGAGGTGATCAGACCGCCGATCACGACAATGGCCAGCGGCTTCTGGATTTCCGATCCCGGCCCGGTCGCGAACAGCAAGGGCACCAAACCGAACGCGGCAATGCTCGCCGTCATCAGCACCGGACGCAGGCGCCGTTGCGCGCCGTGCCGGACCGCTTCGGCCAACGGCATCCCGTGTTCGCGCAATTGCCGGAAATAGCTGACCATGACGAGACCGTTGAGCACCGCGATCCCGAGCAGCGCGATGAACCCGACCGACGCGGGAACCGAAAGGTATTCGCCCGAAATCGCCAATGAAATCATGCCCCCGACGAGCGCGAAGGGAATGTTGACGAGAATGAGCAGCGAAGCGCGCGCACTCGACAACGTCGCATAGAGCACCACGAAAATCATCAGGAGCGAGATCGGCAGGACCATCGCCAACCGGGCCGAGGCACGTTGCTGGTTCTCAAACTGACCACCCCAGACGATACGATAGCCCTGCGGCAGCTTCACATGCGCCTGAATGTCGGCCTTGGCCTGATCGACATAGCCGACAAGATCACGCCCCGAGACGAACGCCTGCACCATCGCAAAGCGCGAGCCGTTTTCGTGCTCGATCTTCACCGGGCCGTCGATACGTTCGACCTTGGCAACATCGCTTGCCCGCACGATCTGGCCGCTGGGAGAGCGATAGACCTGATCGGCGAAGGCCTGCGGGGTCTGCCCGCTATCGCCGCCGTTGCCGCGAATGACGATCGGAACCCGGCGCAGGCCTTGCGCCACAACACCGGTGCGAACGCCCTCGATCTGTGCACGCATGGCGTCCTGCAACTGGTCGATGGGCATGCCCGCACGGCCGGCCGCAATGCGATCGATGTCGACCTGGAGATAATCAACCCGATCGTTGGCCATGGTCAGCGCCTCGCTGGTGCCGGGAATGGCTTTCAGGCGGCCCTGGATCTGCGCGGCGATGCGCGCCAGTTCGGCGTTATCCGACCCGAAGATCCTGATCGCAAGATCGCCGCGCGCGCCGGTCAGCATTTCCGAAATGCGCATTTCAATGGGCTGGGTATAGCTCGTCTGGATCCCGGGAAGACCGGCCAGCGCCTTGCGGATCTGGTCGACGACCCATTCCTTGTCCCCCACCCGCCATTCCGCGCGCGGTTTGAGTTTGAGGAAGCTGTCGGTTTCATTGAGGCCCATGGGATCGAGCCCGAGTTCGTCCGATCCGGTGCGCGCGATGACATCGGTCACTTCAGGAACTTTGCCCAAGATCGTCTTCTCGACTTTCTGATCGTCGGCAAGGCTGTGCGAGAGCGAAATCGACGGCGCCTTGGTCAACTGCACGATGACGCTGCCTTCGTCCATCGTCGGCAGGAACGTCTTGCCCGTGACCGTATAGGCAAAGACCGTCAGCACCAGCGACACGCCCGCCAGCGAAAAAACGATCCCCTTGCGCGCGAACGCACCGTTCAGAAGCGCGGCATATTTCGGCGAGAGCTTGCGCATGAGCCAAGGTTCGTGGTGCCCGCCATGCTCGTCAGCTTTCACTTTCAACACATAGAACGAGAGCACCGGGATCAAAGTCAGCGCCAATGCCAGCGCTGACAGCAGGGCAAGGACGATCGTGAGTGCAACCGGCGAGAACAGCTTGCCTTCGAGCCCTTCGAGGGTGAGCAGCGGCAGGAACACGAGCGCAATGATCGCCATGCCGCTTGCGACCGGAGTCGCGACTTCGGCTGCCGCGACAAAGACATTGGCAAGCTTGCTCGCGCGCGCGTGAGTGGGATCGGACAGACGCTCGACCACGTTCTCGACGACGACTACCGCCCCGTCGACAAGCATGCCGACCGCGATGGCCAGCCCGCCAAGGCTCATCAGATTGGCGGTAAGCCCGATCGATTTCATGAAGATGAAGGTGAGCAACGAGGCCATCGGCAAGGCAAGCGCGACGATGACCGACGCCCGCACGTCCCCCAGGAACAAAAGCAACAGCACGACGACCAGCACCGTCGCCTCGATCAGCGCCTCTTCGACCGTTCCGACCGCTCGTTCGATCAGATCGGAACGGTCGTAAAAGACATTGGCCTTCATGCCGGTCGGCAGGGTCGGGGCGATCTCGTCGAGCCGCGCCTTGACGCCCGCAACGACTTTCGACGCGTCCGCCCCGCGAAGCGCGATGACCAGCCCTTCGACCGCCTCGCCCGTGCCGTTGCGCGTCACCGCGCCATAGCGGGTCAGCGATCCGACCCGCACGGTCGCAACGTCACCCACGCGCACCACGCCCGTCGGCCCGGAACGGACAACGACCGCCGACAGATCGTCGAGATTGCGGATCGCGCCGGTCGCCCGGACGATCAGCGCTTCTTCGCCGGTGGCAAGGCGCCCCGCACCGTCATTGCGGTTCCCGGCATTGATCGCGGAGGAAAGGTCCGCAACTGTCAGCCCGGCCGCAGCCAGTGCATTGGCATCGGGCGCCACTTCAAAGGTTTCGACCATGCCGCCGAGCGAATTGACGTCGGCCACGCCCGGCACGGTACGCAAGGCGGGACGGATAACCCAGTCAAGCACACGCCGCTTTTCGGCAAGGCTCTGCGGCCCTTCCAGCGTGAACATGTACATGTCCGACAGCGGCGTCGAGATCGGCGCCATCCCGCCCGACACCGTCGAAGGCAGATTGCCCATGACGCCCGACAGGCGCTCGTTGACCTGATTGCGCGCCCAGTAGACGTCGGTGGTGTCGTCGAAATTGATCGTGATGTCGGCAATCGCGTATTTCGCCGCCGAACGCAGCACCGTCTGGTGCGGAATGCCCAGCATTTCCTGCTCGACCGGAGCGATCACCCGGCTTTCGACTTCCTCGGGCGTCATGCCCGGGGCTTTCAGGATGATCTTGACCTGCGTCGAGGAAATGTCGGGAAAGGCATCGATCGGCAGGTTCATGTAGGACCACACGCCGAGCCCCGCCAGAACCAGTGCCAGCCCGATGATCGCGATGCGCCACGCGAGCGCGCGTTCGACCAGTTTGCGCAACATGGCCTTACTGCCCCTGGCTCATGGACTTGAGCTCGGCGACACCCGATGTCGCGACGACCGCCCCCGCCGCCAGCCCGGACGTCAGGAACGTGCGATCGCCGATCTGCCCGGCAACCGTGACCTTGACCGGGCGAAAGCCCTTGACCTCGCGCACGAAGACGATGTCCCCGCTTTCGATATGTGCCACCGACGAGGCTGGCACCGACACGCCGCCGCCATGGGCGGGACCCGCGATCGTGACCATGACGCCCTTGCCCGGAACGAAACCGCTGCCCGCAGGCAGGCTAGCCTTGGCCGCCAGCGAGCGGGTCATCGGGTCGAGCGATTGCGCGACCGACAGGACCGTGCCCTCAACCACGCGACCGTCCTGTTCGACATGGATCGTCATGCCCTGCCGCACTTGCCCCGCGAGGCGCTCGGGCACTTGCAGATCGAGCCGCAAGGCCGCGACGTTCTCGACGATGAACGGCGCCGCGCCGTTCCCGACCGGCGCCCCGGTATCGACCGTGACACTCGCGACGCGTCCCGAAATCGGTGCCCGCAATGTGATCGTGCCGTCACGCCCCGCGCTGCCGATCGCCAGAAGGCGGCGATTTTCCGCAACGGTCGCTTCGGTTGCGCGCAAGGCCGCGCGGGCTTCGTCCGCCCGTGCAGGAGCGATGATCCCCTCGCGTGCCAGCTGGTTCATGCGGGCGGCATTGGCCGACGCGACCGGCAATTCGGCCTGCGACCGGGCGAGCGCGGCGCCGTATTGCACCGCTTCGCTCGCGCGGACCACGGCCAGTACGTCGCCCTGCCGCACGTCCTGCCCTTGAATGACCGCGACCTTGACCACCGTTCCGGCATAAGGCGTGGTGACCGCCACGCGCGCATCGGGCGGCAATGATACGACGCCCGGCACAGTCCCGACCGGCGTCGCATCCGCAACCCGGGCCGCTTCGGTCCCGATCCCCAGATTGGCCACTTGCGCAGCGGTCAGCGCGATGGTCCCGTCACCCTTGGTCGCTTCGGCCGGAGCCGCCGCATCGGTTGCCGCCTGCTTGCCACAAGCGGAAAGAGCGGCCAACGCCACGCAGAGCGGAACGGCCAGACGGACGGAAAGGGCGGGGCTTTTCATGAGTCCCGGCCATACAGGGGCAAGCTGACAGCAACCTGTCAGTTTGTCAGTGTATGCTTGCCCCGCAAAAGAGAGGATCGTGCTGTGCGGTTGCTGCTTGTCGAAGACGATGTCCAATTGGCCTCGCGCCTTGGCGAACGCCTGCGCGGGGCCGGTTTTGCCGTGGATGTCGCCACGAACCGCGCCGAAGGCGAGGCATGGCCCGACCTCGACAAGATCGGGGCGGTCATTCTCGACCTTAATCTGCCCGATGGCTCGGGCATGGATCTCCTGCGATACTGGCGCGCGCGCCGGATCGCATGCCCGGTCATCATTCTCACCGCCCGAGGAAGCTGGCAGGACAAGGTCGAAGGATTGAATGCCGGAGCCGACGATTTCGTGGTGAAACCGGTGCGCTTCGAAGAATTGCTCGCCCGCCTCCACGCGGTCTGGCGCCGTCAGCAGGGCGCGGCCGACGCCTGGATCGAAAAAGGCGCTTTGCGGCTCAATCCGGCGGACAAGAAAGCCGAGTTGGAAGGCGAGGAACTGGCGCTGTCGCGCATGGAATTCCGCCTCCTTCACCTGTTCCTGCGCCATGCCGGAAAACCGTTGAGCCAGAGCGAAATCATGGACCACCTCTACGACCTCGACAGCGAACGACAGGCCAACGCGGTCGAAGTGCTCATCGGTCGTCTGCGCCGCAAGATCGGCAGCGAGCGGATCGAAACCCTGCGCGGCTTCGGCTACAGGTTGCTGGCATGACCGCGATGTCTTCCGGTCCCGCATCCAGCCTGCGGCTGCGCTTCCTCTTCGCCATTCTCCTGTGGGTGGCACTGGGCATCGGCGGGATCTGGTATTCGGCCACCCGCGTGTTCATCAAGCATATCGAACTGCAATATCATGACGAACTCTATGGTCATGTGCGCGAACTGGCCGGGCTCGTCGCGGTTGCCCCCGACGGGCACATTGCGCTTTCGCGACCGCTCTCCGACCCGCGCTATCTCGAACCGATGTCGGGGTTCTATTGGCAGGTCACCGTCGACAAGGGCGATACGCTGCGCTCGGCCTCGATGTTGCACGGTGCGCTCGACGACAATGTCGCGCATTCCCCGCAAGTGATCCACATGGTCGATCGCGGTCCGACGGGCCCTGCCATCACTTATGGCTTCACGCGCCTGACGCCGGACGGGCGCGTCATCCATTACGTGATCGCGACCGACAAACGCTATCTCGACGAATCCATCGCTCATTTCACGATCGAACTGTCGCTCTGGTTGCTCGCGCTTGCCGTCGCGCTCATCGGCACCGGGGTTCTGGCCATCGCATTCGTGCTGAAGCCGCTCAATCGCCTCGGCCTTGCCGTCGCGGAACTGCGCAGCGGACGGCGCGAACCCCTGCAAGGCCCCTTCCCCACTGAAATCAGCCCGCTGGTCGATGACCTCAATGCCTATATCGTCGAAAACCAGGCCATCATTGAACGCGCCCGGGTTCAGGCCGGGAACCTTGCCCACAGCCTGCGCACGCCGCTCGCCGTGATCATCGACGAAGCCGAGCACCTCGCCGCCAATCCCGCGACGCAGGAACCAGGACGCAACCTGCTGCACCAGAGCGAGGCCATGGCCCAGCAGATCGAGTTCCATCTGGCCCGCGCCCGATCGGCCGCGATGGCCAAGACATCAGGCCACGCCAGCCCGGTTCCCTCGATTTTCCTTCCGCTGCTGAGCGCGATGCACAAGCTGCATCGCGACAGGACGTATGTGCTGCACCATCCGCCGGGCCTCTCGGTCCGCGTCGCGGTCGATCCGTCGGACTTGTCCGAATTGCTCTCGATCCTGCTCGACAATGCGGGGAAATGGTCCCGGGCCCGCATTCTCGTCACGATCTCGACAACGCCGACCCATTGCACCATTGGAATCGCCGACGACGGGCCGGGCATGACCCCGGAACAGATCGACGGAGCCTGCGCCATCGGCGTCCGCTATGATGAAACCCGCCCCGGATCCGGGCTCGGCCTTGCCATTGCCCGCGACATTGCCGAAGTCTACGACATCGCCTTCGAACTGGTCACGCCACCGACAGGCGGACTGGACGCCCGGCTGTCGATCCCCCTTGCCCCCTAACGCCTTCCGCCCACCAACAGGCCTTCGTCGATCGGGTTGACCATGCCGGACACCGCTCTTTTCCAACATATGCTGGTCGCGCTGGGGATCGGGCTCCTGATCGGAGCCGAGCGGGAACGGCGAAAGGCCCAGCGCCCGGCAACGGCGGGGCTGCGCACGTTCACGGTCGCGGCCCTGCTCGGCGCAGGGGCCGCCGCGATGCCGCAGATGTGGATGGCCGGGCTCGCCGTGGCCTGCGTCACCACTCTGGCACTCGTCAGCGCCATGCGTCGCAGGACGTCGCGTGATCAGGGAATCACCACCGAAATCGCCCTGATCGCAACAACGCTACTCGGCGCGCTCGCCATTGTGCAGCCCCTTGCGGCCGGGGCTCTGGCCGTACTGATCGCGATCGTTCTGGCCGCACGCGATCCGCTTCACCGCTTCGTGGGACAGACCGTCACGGCAGGCGAAGTCACCGATGTCCTGTTGATTGCAGGGGCAACGCTGATCATCCTGCCGATGCTGCCGGATCGGCAGATGGGACCGTTCGGCGCGCTCAATCCCCATTCGATCTGGCTGGTCGTGATCATGATCCTGGGCATCAATGCCCTGGGCGAAGTCGCGACCCGCCTGCTCGGCGCAAAGCTGGGCGTTCCGGTCCTGGGCCTTGCATCCGGTTTCATTTCCAGCTCGGCAACGATCGGCGCCATGGGCGCATGGGTCCGCGCCAATCCGGGCTCGCTGATCGCCGGGGCCGCGGCCGCGATCCTCTCGACGGTCGCGACATATGTGCAGATGGCTGTCGTGATCGAGGTCACCGACCACCGCGCCTTTGTTGCAACCATCGCTCCTGTCGGGGCGGCTGCACTGGCGGCACTTGTGGCCGGCGCCTTGTTTACAGCGCAAGCGTGGCACCGGACCACCGCCGAACCGCCGAAATTCAGCCGCTCGTTCAATCTCGTCATGGCCCTGACCTTTGCCGCCATGCTCGCACTCATGCTCGTCGCTGCCGCAGCCTTGCGCACATGGTTCAGCGGCATGGGGCTCGCGGCGGCCTCCGCCATCGGCGGGGTTCTCGATGTCCATGCGGCGGCGATCGCAGTCGCCTCGCAAGTAAGCGACGGCACGATCACCCCTGTGGAGGCAGTCGTGCCGATCCTCATTGCCTGCACCACCAGCACACTTGCCAAGATGCTGTTTTCCGCAACCGCCGGGACGCGTGCGTTTGCGGCACGCGTTGTCCCGGCTCAGGCGCTGATGATCGCGTCGGCCTGGGCCGTTGCACTTCTGACGCAATCGTGATCGGCGCTCACCAGCCGCCGCGCCAGTGCGAGCGACGGGCTTCGGCGTTCATCCAGCCTTCGATCTCGTCGTAACGTCCGGCGATCCGGCTGACCGAATCCCAGTCGCCTTCGGCGCATTCGTGCCGCTGGCGATCTTCGAGCCGGTCGATGTTTTCATGCATGCGTCCGGCGGTACCCGGATCGATATCGCCTTCATCGACTTCATGCCGCAGCCGCTGTTCCAGCATCCCTGCGCGCTGGCCCGAGCAGACCATGTCGTTGCGCCCACGCCAGTCGCCCCGCCAGTCCCCATGCCAGTCGACCGGCGCCGGACGGCCATATCCCGGACCATAACCGGGCTGTCCGTATTCCAGCCGAATGCCCCATTCCTGCGCCTGTGCCGCGCTGCCCAAACAGACCGTTGCCAGCATGACAGCCCCAGCCAGAACCTTGCGCATGATAAACTCCCTTCAATCCCCAGCGGTTTTCGCTCGACAAATCTAGCATCTGTCGCTTGGTACGATCTGAACCAGCTGTCGTTCGCCGTTCATCTTCGCGGCGCATGGGAGAGCGAGGAAACAAGGACGCGACGATGCACGGTTACGACCCCGCAATGGACATGGAAGACGAGGAGTTCGACGCGCAGACCAAGGCTCGCGCCGCCTCGCGCAGCACTTGGGTCAGCGTCGCGGTCAACACGACTCTCTCCGCGCTGCAGGTTGTGATCGGTTTTGTCTCGGGGTCCTCAGGCCTGATCGCGGATGGCATCCATTCGCTGTCCGATCTTGTCGCCGACTTCCTCGTGCTGTTCGTTTCGGCCCATTCCAAGGCCGAAGCCGACGAACGCCATCCCTATGGCCACCACCGGTTCGAGAACGCCGCATCCCTCGCGCTCGGCCTCCTGCTGGCAGGCGTCGGCATCGGCATGCTGTGGAATGCGGTCGACAAGATCGAACATCACGAAGCCATCGGGAAAGTCCATGTCGCCGCGCTCTACGTTGCAGGCGTCGCACTCGTCGCAAAGGAAGGGCTGTTCCGCTACATGCTCGCCGTTGCAAAGCGGGTGAAATCGGGAATGCTGGTCGCCAATGCCTGGCACGCGCGGTCCGACGCGGCCTCGTCGCTGGTGGTGGGATGCGGGATCGCGGGAAACCTGATGGGCTATCCCTTCCTCGACCCGGTCGCGGCACTGCTGGTCGGAGCGATGGTCCTGAAAATGGGTTGGGAATTCGGCTGGGAAGCCCTGCACGACCTGATGGACCAGTCGGCCGACGACGATGAAGTCGAAGCGATCCGCGCGACGATCCTTGCCGCCCCCGGCGTGCGTGGCTGCCACGACCTGCGTACGCGCAAGATGGGCGACATGCTGATGGTCGATGTTCATATCGAGATCGACGCCCACATCACCGTCGAAGCGGGACATACCATCGTCCAGAAAACCGAGGAAGTCGTCCGCGCCCGCCATCGCGTCCTCGGCATGATGTCCCACATCGACCCCTGGCGCCCCGCCACCTGAACGCAAAAAGGCCCCGCCGTTCCCGGCGAGGCCTTTTTTCATGGACAAACCATTCGCTCCACATCCGTCACCCCGGGCTCCGCCCCGGGTGACGGATGTGAACGGAGGTTCTGCGCGCCCTACGCGATCTCAGAGCTTGGAAACCAGCTCGGGAACGGCGGTGAACAGGTCCGCAACGAGGCCGATGTCGGCGACCTGGAAGATCGGCGCGTCTTCGTCCTTGTTGATGGCGATGATGGTCTTGCTGTCCTTCATCCCCGCAAGGTGCTGGATCGCGCCCGAAATGCCGACCGCGACATAGACTTCCGGT
>NZ_GL876926.1:1188433-1473783 GCF_000192575.1 Novosphingobium nitrogenifigens DSM 19370
TCAGAAAACTCCGATAACCTATTAACATTCAACAACATTGACGGCGAGGCCGCCTTGCGACGTTTCCTTGTACTTGTCACGCATGTCGTAGCCGGTCTGCCTCATGGTTTCGATAACCTTGTCGAGGGAGACCATATGGGTTCCATCGCCGAGCATGGCGAGACGCGAGGCGTCGATCGCCTTGACCGCACCCATGGCATTGCGTTCGATGCACGGGATCTGAACCAGCCCCGCGACCGGGTCGCAGGTCAGCCCGAGATTGTGCTCCATCGCAATTTCGGCCGCGTTCTCGATCTGGCCGTTGTTGCCGCCAAGAGCGGCAGTCAGACCGCCCGCCGCCATCGAACAGGCGACACCGACTTCCCCCTGGCAACCGACTTCCGCGCCCGAGATCGAGGCGTTGCGCTTGTACAGCGCGCCGATCGCGGCCGCCGTCAGCAGGAAGATACGACGTCCTTCACGCGTCCCGCGATAACAGCGGTCGTAATAGCGCAGGACCGCCGGAATGATCCCGGCAGCGCCATTGGTCGGCGCCGTCACCACGCGTCCTCCGGCTGCGTTTTCCTCGTTGACCGCCATGGCCCAGAGATTGATCCAGTCGAGTACGGCGAGAGGATCGCCGAGCACGGTCTGCTGCCGCACGCCCAGTTCACGCGCGAGCGATGCGGCACGACGCCGCACCTTGAGGCCGCCGGGAAGAATCCCCTCATTACGGCACCCGCGATCGATGCAGGCCGCCATGGTCTCGGCAATCAGATCAAGCCCCGATTCCACTTCGGAAAGCGGCGTGCGCGCACATTCGTTGGCGAGCATGATCTCTGCAAAAGTCAGCCCCTCGGCTTCCCCGATCGCCAGCAGGTCGGCGGCCGAGGCGAAATCGTGCGGCACGTCGGCGGCAATGTCGCCTTCGCGCATGTTGCCCATGGCTTCGTCCTCATCGAGAACGAAACCGCCGCCGATGGAATAATAGAAACACTCATCGAGCGTCTCTCCCTCGGCATCCCGCACGATGATGGTCATCGCGTTGCTGTGGAACGGCTTGCGCTCGCGATGATAGAAATGAAGATCCTGTTCGGGCGCGAAATCGACTTCATGCGTGCCGAGCAAGGCGATGCGGCCTGTCTCGTGCACCCGCGCGACGATCCCCGCCATCGAGTCGGGATCGACCAGCGCCGGAACTTCCCCGGCAAGGCCGAGAATGACCGCGCTGTCCGTGGCGTGCCCCTTGCCCGTCAAGGCAAGCGAGCCATAGAGCGCGACTTCGACCCGGGCGACGCGGGGCAAGAGTCCCTTGTCGCGCACGCGTTCGCCAAACCGCCGTCCAGCCACCATCGGCCCGACCGTATGCGAACTCGACGGGCCAATGCCGATCTTGAACAAGTCGAAGACACCAGCAATCATCGGCAGGTTTCCTTCGCAATCACGCGCGTTCGGGAATGGCGGCGATCAGCGGGTCATGCCCCCAATGCGCCAGTGCGCGGACGAGGTCGGCCCCGGAAAAGCCGATCGTCGCGGTATTGCGCAGCGGATGGACGTGAACCGCCTCGGCCCCTGCAAGCCGTTCGTCGAGAACGACCTGCACTTTGCCTTCGCCATCGTTGATAGCGGCGAGCGGCGTGACCGAACCGGGCGTGACGCCGAGCAGGCTTTCCATGTCCTCCGCCTTGCCGAAGCTCAGCTTCTTTGCCCCGATCACCGGCGCGAGCGCCTTGAGATCGACGCGCACGGCATGATCGACCGTGACAAGGAAATACCCGCGCGCACTGTCTTTCAGGAACAGGTTCTTGGTGTGGGCGCCGGGCAGAGCGCCGTGGATTGCCTCGCTTTCCTCCACCGTAAAGACCGCCTCATGTTCGAGCGCGGTCCACGTGATTCCGAGCGATTGAAGATCGGCATAGAGGCGCTCCTCGCGCGCCTGCCCGTCCCCGCTCATTTGAACACGACCGTGCGCGCGCCATTCAGCATCACGCGGTGTTCGCAATGCGCCTTGACCGCACGGGTCAGCACGCGGCTTTCGGTTTCCTGGCCCTGTGCAATCAGGTCCTCGATCGTGTCGGCATGGTCAACCATCGACACATCCTGCGCGATGATCGGGCCTTCGTCGAGATCAGCAGTCACGTAATGCCCGGTCGCGCCGACCATCTTCACGCCGCGTTCCCATGCGCGGTGATAGGGCTTGGCCCCCTTGAACGCGGGAAGCGAGGAATGGTGAATGTTGATCACGCGGCCTTCCAGCTTGCGGCAGGTCGCGTCCGAGAGAACCTGCATATAGCGGGCAAGGATGATGAGATCGACCTGCTGCTCATCGATCATCTCGAGCAGGCGGGCTTCCTGCTCTTCCTTGTTTTCCGGCGTGATCGGCATGTAGTGAAAGGGAATGCCTTCATGCTCGACGCGGCGCTGCCAGGTCTTGTGGTTCGACACCACGCTGGTGACTTCCATCGGCAGATAGCGGGTCGCCGTACGATAGAGCAGGTCGTTGAGGCAGTGGCCGCCCTTGCTGACCATGACCAGAGCCCTCTGCTTGACGCGCAGGTCGTGGACTTTCCAGTCGAGGTTATAGGCAGCGCCGACCGGCAGGAACGCCTCGCTGAACTTCTCCGTGGTCAGGCCTTCGGGCCCGGCGAAGGAGACGCGCATGAAGAAGCGACCGGTGTAGACGTCGCCGAACTGGGCGTTGTGGATGATGTTGCAGTCTTGTGCAGCGATCGAACCGGCGATCGCAGCGACGATCCCCTTGCGGTCCTGACACGAGACGAGGAGCACAAATTGCGGCTTTTCCATTGCGATGATCGATACCCCCGGGGTTTGCCACCTTTGTTGTGAAACCCTGTCTATTCCGCCCTTTGCCCGACGGGAATTCCCTTGGCAGATGATAAGCATGAATGATACAAACCTTAAGTCGGCCTGATTTGGATTCAGGCTTGAGGGGTAAGGCATGCAAAGACTGCCATCGGAATTCGATCTTCACGCGCTCGAGGTGTTTGTGGTCACCGTCGAGCTTGGCGGCATGACCGCCAGTGCGACCCAGCTGCGCATCACCCAGTCGGCGGTGTCACAAACGATCACTCGGCTCGAAGGGGGAATCGGAACGCCCCTGTTCGATCGTTCGTTGCGGCCGCTGGGGCTGACACCGGCCGGGCGCGCACTTTACGAGCGTGCGCGCAAGCTGCTGACAAGCGCGCGGACAGTCATCGACGAAGTCCGCGAAGGCGCGAATCTGCCGGTTGATCAGATCACCATCGCCATGTCGGAAACCTTCGCGACCTTGCTGACCGCACCGCTGCTGGGCCGATTCGGCATGCGCGTCGGCCGCTGGCGCATCCGTTCGGGCATCTCGCTGGTCCAGCAGCAGGATTTCCTCGCCCGTCGGGTCGACATGCTCGTAACCGGCAGCAACACGCTCGAAAAGCACCCGGGCATCGAGCATCACGACGTGATGGACGATCCCTTCGTCCTCATCTTCCCCCGCGACTACACCGGCAGCACCGACCCGGTCGAAGCGGCCGGACGCCTGCCATTCGTGCGATACGCTCTCGATCACGGCATGGGGCAGCGCATCGAAAGCCAGCTCACCCGCATGAAGCTGCGCCTGCCCAACGTGATCGAGGTGGACATCATTCACCAGCAGCTGACGACGGTCGCGCTGGGGATCGGTTGGAGCATCACCTCGGCGCTGTGCCTTGTCGCGATGCCCTCCCTGGTCGAACACCTGCGCATCGAACCGCTGCCGCGCGGGCGTTTTTCACGCCGCGTGCAAGTGGTGGGGCGTGCAGCGGAACTGGGCAATCTTGCCGAACAGACCGCGCAGATGGCCCGTGAAGTCATGCTGACCGACAATATGGGGCAACTGATCCAGCAGTTCCCCTGGCTTGCCGACCAGATCAAATGAAAACGGGCGCCCGGCTCGATGCCGGGCGCCCGCTCTGCTGTGCGACCCGAAGGATCGGCAGCCTGATCCGTTGGATCAGACGATCGCTTCGGCCAGCGAATTCCACAGCCACGGCGCAAAGCTGCGCCATACATCCACATGATACCGTTCGGGCGCGAGTGCCCAAAGGTGCATTTCGACCGTTTCGAACACAGTGCGCGTTGCACGGCCCAGAGCGAACTGTGCGAGGTCGAGCGGGCATCCCCGCTCGATCAGAGCCGCAGCACCCGGGCCTTCGACCACGATACCGACCGAACGCGCGGAGACGTCGATCACGGCCAGGGGCTTGCCTTCGACGAGCGGCAGCCCGGTCCCGGCGGGAAGCAGCGCGTGCCACTCATCGGGCCCGAGACGGGCAATACCGTCGAGCGAGGTGCCGATCTTTTCCGGCAGCTTGCGGCCAAGCGCTTCGGCAAGGACGGCAATGTCCTTGGCCCGCAGCGAATAGCGCACCAGCGGCTGGGAGGGAGAAAGGCGCACGGCCTTGCCGAGGATGGTACCCTCGACAGGAGCCGTGCCGAACTTGATGTCAGCCGCCGAAACGGCCAGCGGGGCGATCTCAATCATTGAGGCGGCTCCCTTCGGAATCATAGAACACAGGACCGGTGACCTTGGCGCGAATGACGCCCTCGGGCATCGGGATATGGACGGTCTCACCCATGCGGGCATGCCCGTCGACCAGGACCGCGAGTGCGATCGAACGGCCGAGCGTGGTGCTGCGATAGGACGAGGTGACATGGCCGATCATCGTCATCGGGACCGGTTCGTCGGGATGGACGACGATCTGCGCGCCTTCCTCAAGCACTTCGTAGGGATCTTCGGTGAGAAGACCGACGAACTGCTTGCGTCCCTTGGCCACGATGTCGGGACGTGCGAGCGAGCGCTTGCCGACGAAGTCGGCCTTCTTCTTGCCCACGGCCCAATCGAGACCCATGTCGTAGGGCGTCATCGTGCCGTCGGTGTCCTGACCGACGATGATGTAGCCCTTTTCAGCGCGCAGGACGTGCATCGCTTCGGTGCCGTACGGCGTGATGCCGTACTGCTTGCCCGAGGCGAAGATCGCGTCCCAGACCTTCTGCCCTTCGCTTGCCGGGACATTGATTTCAAAGCCCAGTTCGCCGGTGAAGCTGACGCGGAACAGACGCGTCGGAACCCCGGCGATCGTTCCTTCGCGCACCGCCATGTGCGGGAACGCCTTGGGCGAGAGATCGATGCCTTCGACCAGCGGCGCAATCACGTCACGGGCGCGCGGCCCCTGCAGCGCGATCACCGCCCAATGCTCGGTCGTCGACGTGAGCCACACATCCAGATCGGCCCATTCGGTCTGAAGATAGTCTTCCATCATCGACAACACGCGCGGCGCACCGCCGGTCGTGGTGGTCAGGTGGAAACGATCCTCGGCAATACGGGCCGACACGCCGTCGTCCATGATGAAGCCGTCTTCGCGCAGCAGCAGACCGTAACGGCAGCGGCCGGGCTGAAGCGACTTCCACGGATTGGTGTACATGCGGTTGAGGAATTCGGCCGCATCGGGACCGACCACCTCGATCTTGCCCAGCGTCGAAGCGTCGAAAATGCCGACCGAGCTGCGGACGGCCTGGCATTCGCGCCCGACCGCTGCATCCATGCCCTCGCCCGCCTTGGGGAAATAGCGCGCGCGGCGCCATTGCGAGACGTTTTCGAACACCGCGCCCTGCGCCACAGCCCAGTCGTCGATGACCGTCTTGCGCAGCGGCTGGAACAGCGCGTCCTTGTGGTGCCCCATCAGCGACCCGAAAGTCTGCGGAGTGTAAGGCGGACGGAACGTCGTCAGTCCGATGTCCGTGACCGGCTTGCCCAGAACATTGGAAGCGATCTGCAAGGCATTGAGATTGCTCGTCTTGCCCTGGTCAGTCGCCATGCCGTTGGTGGTGTAGCGCTTGATGTGCTCGATCGAGCGGAAGCCTTCCTGCACCGCCAGATGGATGTCGCGCGCCTTCACGTCGTTCTGGAAATCGACGAAAGCCTTCTGCTTGCGCACCGACATGGCATTGGGAAGCGCCGAGGAAATCTCGCCCTTGCCCAGATCCCACGCCCCGGCGCAGGCACCGACCACGCGGCAATTCTCAATCGCCTTGGCGGGAAGATAGGCGCCCCAGGCATCGCTCCATTCAAGCGAACCCTTGGCATGGCTCCACAGATGAACGCTCGGCGTCCAGCCACCGGCCATCAGCACGGCGTCGCAAGCGAGCTTGTGCGGCTTGCCTGTGCCATAGGCCGCGAACGTCACGCCCTTGACCGCCAGACGCCCCGAAACCGCCGTCACCGCATGCCCCGGATAGATCGGGATGCCCGCCGCACGCACTTCGTCGGCAAGATCGCCCGGAACGACCGTGCGCATGTCGATGATCGCGGCAATGTCGATGCCCAGCGCATGAAGCGCCAGCGCATCGCGCCAGCCGCTGTCATGCGCAGCCATGACGACCACGCGACGACCGACCGCGACGCCATAACGCAGCGCCAGCGTACGCGCCGCGTTCGACAGCATCACGCCGGGAACGTCGTTGCCGTTGAACACCAGCGGACGTTCGATCGCCCCCTGTGCCAGCACGACTTCACCGGCGCGGATGCGCCACAGCTTTTCGCGGGCGCCCTTTGCGGCGAACGGCGCGACATGGTCGGTCAGGCGCTCGGAAGCCCCGATGAAGTTCTGGTGATAATAGCCGAACGCGGTCGTGCGGGTCAGCACGGTGACGTTGTCGGCCGCCGCGAGACGGGCCCGCAGATCATCGACCGTCGCCCACAGCGTGGTATCGGCCAGAGCGCCGCCGCCCAGTTCGTCCTGCTCGTCGATCAGGAACACCCGGCCGCCCTTGGCCGCCGCTTCGAGAGCGGCTTCCATCCCGGCAATCCCACCGCCCACGACCAGCACTTCGCAATGTGCATAAGTCGCGTCATAGTGATCAGGGTCGCGCGCGACCGGGCTTTCGCCAAGACCCGCAAGGTTGCGGATCACCGGTTCATAAAGCTTTTCCCAAGCCGAACGCGGCCACATGAACGTCTTGTTGTAGAACCCGGCCGGGAAAAACGCGCCGAAAACGTCGTTCAGCACGGCAACGTCGTGCTTGAGCGAAGGCCAGCGGTTCTGGCTCTTGGCGACCAGCCCTTCATAGAGCGAGATCTGCGGCGCGCGCAGGTTGGGCGTCACCCGGTCCGCACCACGATCGAGCGAGATCAGGGCGTTGGGTTCCTCGACGCCCGTCGCGACCAGACCGCGCGGGCGGTGGTACTTGAACGAACGACCGAACACAGTGACGCCTGCGGCCACCAGAGCCGATGCCAGCGTGTCACCGGCATAGCCTTCATAGGACTGACCGTCGAACGTGAAAGTCAGCGGACGGCTGCGATCAATGCGGCCGCCGAAAGGAATACGATAACCGGTCATGCCTTGCCTCCGGCCTTTGCCGCCTTGGTGGTGGCCGTCAGATCGGGACGAGGTTCACCCGTCTTGTACGTCACTTCGAAACGGTCCGTCACAGTGTCCCGGATGGCATTGAAAAAGCGGGCGCAACCGTGAAGGTGGCGCCAACGCTCGGCGTGGAGACCACGCTCGTTGGTACGAACGAACAGGAAGGTTTCCCATTCACGGTCATCAAGCGCGGAAGGATCGAGCGGGCGCGCAATGTGCGCCTCGCCGCCATAGGTGAATTCCACCTCGGGGCGATCTTCCTCGCAGTAAGGGCAATGGATCAGGATCATCGCGTCTCTCGTCGAAACAGGATCAGTGCGCGACCGCCGCAGCGGCGGCCTCGTCGATCAGGCGGCCGGTGCGGAACCGGTCGAGATGGAACGGCGCATTGATGGCATGGGGCGCATCATGGGCGATGGTATAGGCAAGCAGGTCGGCAGCGCCCGGCGTTGCCTTGAACCCGCCGGTGCCCCAGCCGCAGTTGACGTAAAGGCCCGGAACCGGCGTCTTGCCGAGAATGGGCGAACGGTCGGGCGTCACGTCGACGATGCCGCCCCAGCTGCGCAGCATGCGCATGCGGGTGAAGATCGGCATGATCTCGCAGATCGCCGCCAGCGTGTGCTCGAGGATATGGAGCGCGCCGCGCTGCGAATAGCTGACGTACTGGTCGGTGCCCGCGCCGATCACCAGCTCGCCCTTGTCGGACTGGCTGATATAGGCGTGAACGGTGTTCGACATCACGACGCAAGGCACGATCGGCTTGACCGGCTCGGACACCAGCGCCTGCAGCGGGTAGCTTTCGAGCGGGAAGTCGAGCCCGGCCATCTTCATCACGACCGAGGTATTGCCGGCCGCCGAAACGCCGACCTTCTTCGCGCCGATGAAGCCCTTTTCGGTTTCGACGCCGAGCACTGCGCCATCGGGTCCGCGACGGATCCCGGTCACGGCACAGTTCTGGATGATGTCGACGCCATGTGCAACCGCACCGCGCGCATAGCCCCAAGCCACGCTGTCATGACGGGCAATGCCGCCGCGACGCTGCAGCGCGCCGCCGATGACGGGATGGCGGGCATTGGGCGAAATGTCGAGCGGCGGACAATAGGCCTTGCACTCTTCGGGCGTCAGCCATTCGTTGTCGACGCCGTTCAGGCGGTTGGCATGGATATGCCGCTTGAAGCTCTGCACGTCATGGACGTTGTGCGCGAGCATCAGCACGCCGCGCTTGGAATACATGACGTTGTAATTGAGTTCCTGGCTCAGACCGTCCCACAGCTTGACGGCGTGATCGAACAGATGCGCGCTTTCGTCATAGAGATAGTTCGAACGGATGATGGTCGTGTTGCGCCCGGCATTGCCGCCGCCCAGCCAGCCCTTCTCGATCACCGCGACATTGCGAACGCCATATTTGGAGGCAAGGTAGTAAGCCGCCCCCAGACCATGACCGCCCGCGCCGACGATAATCACGTCGTAGGCCTTCTTGGGTTCCTTGTCAGGCCAGTGTTCTGGCCAGCCGGTATGCCCGCGCAGGGCCTCGGCAAAGAGATTAAGTCCGGAAAAGCGCTTCATCGGGGGAATATCCAGTCCTTGCCATCCAGTCTTCTGGGACGGGCCGCCTCATTGAGGAAATGCGCTGCCCACTCCAGTTCCTTGTTACAGCATCGCTTTTTCGCAAGGACCGGCAGAACCGGCACCTTGCGCGATGCTCCAGACGCAAATCCGGCCGGGATGCCCCGGCCGGATGGGATCTGCGTCAGGCGCTCGGTTCGAGTGCCAGCTTGCTCTGTTCGACGTAAAAGGTCTTGAATGCGTCGACCAGATTTTCCTCGACTGCATAGAGCCCGGGGCGATAGCCGTCGGTCCCGATGCCGGCGTGGTTGAGTTCGGCCAGCTTGCGATCCTGCTGGTTCGTCGCTTTCCACACCGCGGTAAGGTTTTCAACGGTGTAGTCTTCGCCTTCCACCGCATCTTCGTGGACAAGCCAGGTCGTGCGAACCAGCGTCTTGTCCGGACCAACCGGAACGACGCTGAACGACACGACGTGATCGCACATGAAGTGATGCCACGAGTTGGGGTGCGTCCAGACCGAGATGCTGGTCGGCTCGGCATGATCGATCGGCCAGATCAACTTCTTCGAAGCCGGCTTGCCGTCGAGCGTCTGCGAAACCGCACCGTGGGCGAGCCCGAGGCGCGCCACGCGATGCCACCAGTTGTCGGGGAACTCGATGAGATCGCGATAGATCCCCAGTTCCTTCCAGTGCGCGGTTTCCTTGGCCACCGCGTCGGTGTCCTCGGACAATCCTTCTTCAGGGTTGCCGCGACCGAAACCCGCACCGTTGAGCGAGTTCAGCAGTTCCGGATGGTTGCTCTCGCAGTGATAGCACTCGCGGTTGTTCTCCATGACCAGCTTCCAGTTGGCCTGGTCATAGAGATCATCCTGCGCCGCGACCTTGAGCTTGCTGAGGTCGTACAACGCGATCGCTTCGCTGATGTCGGCCTTGGCGCGATCGATCGGCGGAGGATTGTCGGCAAGGCAGATGAAGATCAGCCCGCCGACGTTTTCGAGTGCCACTTCGCGAAGGCCGTGCTGGGCCTTGTCGAAGCCTTCCGGCATGCCCCGCGCCACGATCAGCTTGCCGTCGAGGCCAAAGGTCCAGAAGTGGTACGGACACATCACGCGTGCCATCGACCCCTTCTGCGCCTCGCACAGCTTGGCGCCGCGGTGGGTACAGGTGTTGTAGAACGCGCGGATTTCACCGTCGCGACCACGCGTGATAATGACCGAATTGTTGGCCAGATCGAAGACGAAGTAATCCCCCGGCTTCTTCACATGCGCCACGGTGCAGGCATAGAGCCACACCTTCTTCAACATCACCTCGGTGTCGAAGCGGAACGCTTCCTCGCTGGTATAAAGACCCTGCGGGAGAGTGTAGCCGCGGCGATCCTGGTTCAACAGTTCGGCAATCGAATCGAAGTTTTGCATCGCAATCAGCTCCGCAATGCGTGGTTTTCGGGGTCGAAGGGCGAGTCTGGGATCACCACGGCCTTGTGTCCCTTGCCGAGAATGGAAATCTCGAGTTCGGTACCCAAGGCGCCGTGTTCAGGTGCGACCATCGCCAGCGCCAGGCTCTTGCCTACACGCCAACCATAGCCACCGGAGGTAGCGCGGCCAACCAACACGCCATCCCGGTAAATCGGTTCGGAACCACGCGCGTCGGCATCGGTCACACCGAAGACTTCCAACGTCACGAGTTTCCACTTGAGACCGGCTTCCTTGCGAGCGAGGAGCCCCTCGCGTCCCTTGAAGGCCGGCTTCTTGAAGCTGATGAAACGGTCGAGCCCGCTTTCAAGCGCGGCATATTCGATCGACAGTTCACGGGGGATCAGCTTGTAGCTCTTTTCGAGCGCCATCGACGTCATCGCGCGAATGCCGAAGGGCTTGATGTCAAACTCGGCGCCCGCTTCCATCAGCTTGTCGAAGATGTAGTTCTGCATCTCGATCGGGTGGTGGAATTCCCAGCCCAGTTCACCGATGAAGTTGACGCGCAAAGCGTCGACCTTGGCGCCACCGATCGAGATCGACTGCCCCGTGAGCCACGGGAACGCTTCGTTCGAGAGATCGGTGCGGGTCACCTTGGCAAGAACGTCGCGCGCCTTGGGCCCGGCAAGGACGAGCACGCCCATGGCCGTGGTCAGGCGTTCGAAACGGACCGAACCGTCGTTCGGCAGCGCCTTGAGCAGGTAGTCCTGGTCGTGGCGCTCAAGCGCACCGGCCGAGACGAGGTAATAGGTCTGCGGCGCCTTCTTGTAGACGGTGAATTCGGCGCGAACCCCGCCTTCGTCGGTCAGCAGGTAGGACAGCGCAACCTTGCCGACCTTCTTGGGAACCGTGTTCGAAAGCAGACTGTTGAGCCAGTCTTCCGCACCCGGGCCGGTGATCAGGCACTTGGCGAAAGCGCTCATGTCCTGAAGGCCGACCTTTTCGGTGACATGACGGCATTCTGCGCCAACGTGCTCGAAATAGTTCGAACGACGGAACGACCACTTTTCGCGGATCGCTTCACCCGGAACGACCGGATGGTTCTCGTTGAGAATGACGTCGGCCTTGTCGAGATCGGCTTCGGTCAGCTCATAGCCCTGCGGCGCGAACCAGTTGGGACGTTCCCAGCCGAAGACCGAACCGAACACCGCGCCGAGTGCCTTCATGCGGTCATAGCAGGGCGTGCGACGCAGCGGACGGACCGCTTCGCGTTCTTCATCGGGATAGTGGATCGAGAACACCTTGGCGTAGGCTTCCTCGTTCTTCTCGATGAGATAGCCTTCGCCGGCATAGTCACCGAAACGACGCGGATCGACGCCCATCATGTCGATGGTGGGTTCGCCGTTGACGATCCAGTGCGCCAGCTGCCAGCCCGAACCACCGGCGGCGGTGATGCCGAACGAGTGGCCCTCGTTGAGCCAGAAGTTCTTGCGATCCCAGGCCGGACCGACGATCGGGGAACCGTCGGGGGTATAGGCGATGGCGCCGTTGTAGACCTTCTTGACACCGACTTCACCGAAAGCGGGAACGCGCGCGATGGCCGAAAGGATATAGGGTTCGAGACGTTCGAGCGCGTCGGGGAACAGTTCGTATTCGCTGTTCGAAGCCGGACCCTTCACATAACAGGCCGGAGCGCCGATTTCGTAGGGCCCGAGCAGAAGGCCGCCAGCTTCTTCGCGCATGTACCAGCTGGCGTCGGATTCGCGCAGCACGCCCATTTCGGGCAGCCCCTGCTTGCGGCGCTCCATGATCGCGGGGTGCTGCTCGGTGACGATGTACTGGTGCTCGACCGGAACGACCGGAATGTCGAGGCCAACCATCGCGCCGGTCTGGCGGGCGAAGCTGCCGGTCGCCGAGACGACGTGCTCGCAGGTGATCTCACCCTGATCGGTGGTCACCACCCATTCGTCGTTCGCCTTCTGCGTGATGCCGGTAACGGTGGTATTGCGATAGATCGTCGCGCCAAGCTGACGCGCGCCCTTGGCCAGGGCCTGGGTCAGGTCGGCGGGCTGAATGTAACCGTCGTCGGGGTGCTGGATCGCGCCAAGGATGCCGTCGGTTTCGGCGAGCGGCCAGATTTCCTTGACTTCTTCGGGGGTCAGCCACTTGACGTCCACGCCGATGGTCTTGGCAACACCGGCGTAATACCGGTATTCATCCATGCGGTCCTTGCTGTTGGCAAGACGGATGTTCGACACGCGCGAGAAACCGACGTTGAGACCGGTTTCCTCTTCGAGCGTCGGATAAAGGCCGACCGAATACTGGTGCAGCTTGCCGACCGAGTAGCTCAGATTGAACAAGGGCAGCAGACCTGCGGCATGCCAGGTCGAACCGGAAGTGAGCTCCTTGCGTTCAACCAGAACGACATCGGACCACCCCAGCTTGGCAAGGTGATAAAGCGTGCTCACGCCAACCACACCGCCACCAATAACAACCACGCGCGCCGTCGTCTTCATGCTTGCCCCTCAGGCTCTTCAATACGGGATCGCCAATGCTATGCCAGCAAGGCCTGCCATGCGGCAATGCCGCTTCTGACCATACGGAACACTAATGCCGAATATAAGCCGGTCTAAACAAAACCGCGTAGCACACATGCCTTTTGCCCCCTCCTGCCACGGCGGCGGAAAGGGCATCACGATATAGCACAAGATACCCCCGAGAGGGTATCGGGCGAATGGGAAAACACGCAATGCCATAGGCCGGGGAAATTTCGGCCTCCTTGATCTGGATCACACCCCGATCTTCGACCGCACCTTGCCGAAGTGCAGCAAGGCAATGATTTTCCATTACTTTACCGCTCCTGAGAATTCACCACCCTTGCTCCTACCCGCTTAAAAGGATTGCGAAGGCGCCTTGTTGCGGTTCGGGGGCTAAGGCACCCTCCTGAAGTCGGTCGGCGTGTTGGAGGCATGCCGACTCTGAAGGGGAGCACATCATGCAAGATATCGACCGCGGCAGCCTTGCCGCGTCGTCGTCGCGCGGCAAGGCTGCGCGCGCCGACCGCTTGCGCGCCATCGCCATCATCGCCCTTGCGGGAACCGCGCTGGGGGGCGCGATCCCGTCCACGGCACAGGCAGCAGAGGCTCCGCAACCGGCCGCAACGGAGACCGGCGGAACGCCCGACATCGTCGTCACCGCACAACGTCGCGAACAGCGCGTTCAGGACGTCGGCATCGCCGTCTCGGTGCTGAGCAACAAGGACTTGTCCGCGCTCAACATCAACAATGCGAGCGACCTCGTCCGCGCGGTCCCCAACCTTCACTACAACGCCTATGCCTCGTCGCAGGTCGTGTTCAACATTCGCGGCGTGTCCCAGAACGACTACGGCGACCAGCAGGAACCCCCGGTCGCGGTCTATCAGGACGACAGCTACGCCAGTTCGATCAGCACGGCGAGCTTCCCGATCTTCGACCTTGCCCGAACCGAAGCCTTGCGCGGACCACAAGGAACGCTGTTTGGACGCAACGCCACCGGCGGCGCGGTGCAGTTCATCTCGAACATGCCTACCCACCGGCTCGAAGGCTATTTTTCGGCGCAATACGGCCGTTACAACCAGTCGATCCTCGAAGGCGCCATTTCCGGGGGGCTGACCAGCAACCTGACCGAACGCCTGTCGGGCATCTATGACCGCGACGACGGCTATCTGAAAAACATCACCCCCGGCCAACCCGATCGCGGGGGCAACAATCACTGGGCCTTGCGCTCGATCACGCAATGGGACCCGAGCAGCGATTTCCGCGCCCGCCTCACCCTGCGCTACGGCGAAGCCGACCACGAGCGGCAGGCGTCGATGTATTCGCTCAGCCCTGCCTGCCCCAATGCGCAGCTGCAGGGCGAATTCCTCGCCGCCAATCAGGTCTGCGAGTACTGGAACAACTATTACGGGACGTCATACAATGGCGGCGTTCCGGGATCGACTGCCAACGGCTATACCAATCCCGCGATCTCGCCCTCGCAGGGCGGCGATCCGTGGAAGACGGCCGGCACCGGCGATTCCTATGTCGACCGCAAGATGTTCGCCGCAACCCTGCGGCTTGAGGCAAAGGCTGGCCCCTTCGACATCGTCTCGATCAGCGACTACCAGTATCTCAAGAAGTACTATCAGGAAGTCGGCGACGGCGACCCGGAAATCTTCTTTCCGGAAGGCACCGCGCTTGCACCTTATACCACGGCCGCCTGCCCGTCTCCGGCCCAATCGGTCACCTGCTATGCCTCGGGCTCGGTCTTTATCCAGGGGTCGAGCGTCAACCAGTATACGCAGGAGCTGCGCGCCTCGACCAAGTTCGGCAAGAACTACCTCGTCTTCGGCGGCTTCGGCATGATCCTCGACGGGAAGTACTACGCCAAGTTCGCGACCCCGTTCGACCAGTACGATCCGGCCGTCCATTTCAGCCAGCGCACCACCAGCTTCGCCTTTTTTGCGCAGGACGAATTCAAGTTCAACGACCAGTGGAAAGTGATCGGCGGCCTGCGTTACTGGCACGACCACAAACGCGGCGATTATCACGCCTATGAAACCATCTCGGGGCTGACGCTGAACTGGGGCCCGGGCGGGATCTCGTTCTACGACCCGACAGGCGTTGCCAACAGCGCGGACATCACCGTCTCGCCGTCGGCCGCGACACCGAGTTTCAGCGGCGTGACTGCGCGCGCGGAAATCGATTACAAGCCCGGCCGCGATACCCTGATCTATTTCAGCTATAACCGCGGCTCGAAATCGGGGGGCTTCACGTTCTCGACTGGCACCCCCTATCCAGGCGTCGCGATCACCGACACGATCAACAACATTCCCTATCGCCCCGAAACGCTCAACGACTACGAAATCGGCCTCAAGACCAAGATCGGACGCCACGTCCAGTTCAACCTCGCGGCGTTCTATTACGATTACCAGAACTACCAGGCCTTCGTGCAGGTCGGCTACACGCAGGTCGTCCGCAACCTGCCTGCGACGATCAAGGGGATCGAGGCCGACTTTACGGTGCACCCCATTCCAGGGCTCACGATCCAGGCCTCGGGCGCGCTGCAGGACAGCGAAGTCAAGGGCGTCGTGCTTCCCGACGGCGTCACCGTCGTCAATCACAACCTGCCCCAGGCCCCAGGTTTCTCCGGCAACGGATTGATCCGCTACGAATTTCCTCTCGCAGGCGGCAATGCCTCGGTTCAGGCCGACGCGCTCTACACGGGCAAGTTCTGCTTCACCGTCATGTGCGCGCCGGTCGAGCAGGAAGGCTCGTACCACGTCGAAAATGCCCGCATCGGCTTCACCCCCAAGGGCGGCCGACTCGATCTGGCCTTCTTCGTCAACAACATCTTCAACCGCGCCTATCGCACCTACGCTTTCGACAGTTCGCTCTATTGGGGCGATTCCGCAGGCGTCTATGCGAAGCCGCGCACCTGGGGGATCAGCGCAAAAATCAAGTTCGGCGGCTGATTTCTGTTCCCGCGCAGCACGTCACCAGTGCTGCCCCATGACCTGTCCGGCACCCGGGAATACCCCCCGGGCGCCGCACGGGATTACTGTATCTTGTTGGCAACACTTTTTCCCATCAAGCAAGTTAATGACCTGTATTAGGGAAATTTAATAGCGAACAAGGGTGGGCGATACATTCATCCAATTGTTTTTTATAGATTTCCAGGAATCCCAACACCCCCCTTCATCTTCGCAGATGCAAAATCCGGAGTCCCCTGCCCAACTTGCTGGCGACCGACGTTTGCTGCACGATCCGCCACAGGGAAAAAACGCGGCACGCCGCAATAAAGTCAGGCTTTAAGGGGAAGCTCATCATGCGCATCGTCGATTCTGGTTCCACTGCCGGTAATAATATATCCGGACGCAAGCGCGCCTTCGCTGCGCTGCTGATGGCTGGCGTGGGCTTTGCCGCACTCGCACCCGATGCCGCGATGGCTCAGGCCGCGACCACCGCAGCCGCCGCACAGACGCCCGCTGCCGACACCAGCGCCGCCCCCGATATCGTCGTCACGGCCCAGCGCCGCGAGCAGAAGCTCAAGGACGTCGGCATCGCGATCACGGTGCTCAACGCCGAGCAGATCAAGAACCTCAACATCAACAACGCGACCGACATCGTTCGCGCGATCCCCAACTTGCGCTTCAACGCCTATGCCTCGTCGCAGGTCGTTTTCAACATGCGCGGGATCGCCCAGAACGACTATGGCGACGAACAGGAACCGCCGGTCGCCGTCTACCAGGACGACAGCTATTCCTCGTCGATGTCGTCGGCGAGCTTCCCGATCTTCGACCTTGCCCGCACCGAAGCCCTGCGCGGTCCGCAGGGAACGCTGTTCGGCCGCAATGCCACCGGCGGCGCTGTGCAGTTCATCTCGCAACAGCCGACCGATCACCTCGACGGCTATGTCTCGGCAACCTACGGCAGCTATAATCAGGCCGTGATCGAAGGCGCGATCTCGGGCCGGGTCGCCAAGGATTTCGACGTCCGCATCTCGGGCCTCTATGACCGCGACGACGGCTACATCAAGAACGTCATTCCCGGACAAGCCAATCGCGGCGCCAACAACCACTGGGCCCTGCGCGGAATTTTCCAGTACACGCCGTCGAGCGATTTCAAGGCCAAGCTGACCGTTCGCTATACAGAAGCCGACCACGAACGGCAGGCGGGCATGTACGCGCTGTCACCCTCGTGCCCCAACAGCAACCTGCAGGGTGAAAACCTCGCCGCCGATCAGGTCTGCAGCTACTGGAGCGCCTACAACGGCAACACCCCCGGCGCGATCGCGACCGGCTATTACAACAAGTCGGTGATCGCATGGCAGGGCGGCAATCCCTGGTCGATCGCCGCAACCGGCGACCCTTATGTCGACCGCCAGTTCTTCGGCGCCACGCTGCGCCTTGACGCGCATGTCGGCATTTTCGACCTCGTCTCGGTCAGTGACTATCAGCACCTCAACAAGTTCTACAATGAAATGGGCGACAGCCAGCCCGAGTATTCCTATGTTCAGGGGGCAAGCTATACCCCCGGCCCCTGCCCCGGCCTGAGCTCGGTCACCTGCTATGCGCCGGGCACGATCTTCTACCAGCGCAACAAGACCAACCAGTATTCGCAGGAACTGCGCGCGTCGACCGCGTTCGGCAAGAACTACCTGGTCTTCGGCGCGTTCGGCATGATCATCGACGGCACCTATGGCGCGAAGTACGCGACCCCGTTCGACAGCTATGACCCGACCGTGAATTTCACCCAGCGCACCGAAAGCTACGCGTTCTTTGCGCAGGACGAATTCAAGTTCAACGACCACTGGAAGCTGATCGGCGGCGTCCGCTACTGGCATGACCACAAGGTCGGCTATTACAACGCCAGCGAGTACTACTCCGGGTTCAACATGCACTATGGCCCGGACGGCATCTCGTTCAACGACCCGACCGGCACCACCACCGGCGGCACGATCACCGCGACCCCGGCCGATGCCCGCCCGAATTTCAGCGGCGCGACCGTGCGTGCGGAAATCGACTACAAGCCCAGCACCAGCACGCTGATCTACGCCAGCTACAACCGTGGCTCGAAATCGGGCGGCTTCACCTTCTCGACCGGCACCCCGGTGCTCGGCCAGGCGGTCTACGACACCATCAACGGGATCGCCTATCGCCCGGAAACGCTCAACGACTATGAAATCGGCATCAAGACCAGCCTGCCGATGCACTCGAGCTTCAACGTCGCGGCCTATTACTACGACTATCACAACTACCAGGCCTTCGTGCAGTCCGGCTACACGCAGGTCGTCCGCAACCTTCCGGCCAAGGCCGGCGGGATCGAAGCCGAATTCACCACGCATCCCATCCCCGGCCTGACGCTGCAGGCTTCGGGATCCTGGGAACAGAGCCACGTCTCGAACGTGCTTCTGCCCGATGGCGTAACGCTGGTTCGTCACGACCTGCCGCAGGCCCCCGAATGGTCGGGCAGCGCGCTGATCCGCTACGAATTCCCGCTGGCGGGCGGCAATGCCTCGGTTCAGGCCGACGGCCTGTTCCAGTCCTCGTCGTGCTTCACCGTGCTGTGCGCTCCGGTCGAACGCGAAAGCGGCTACACGGTCGAAAACCTGCGCTTCGGCTTCACGCCCAAAGGCACCCAGCTCGATCTGTCGGTTTTCGTGAACAACGTGTTCAACCGCGCCTATCGCTCCTATGCCTACGACGGCTCGCTCTACTTCGGCTCGACCGAAAGCGTTTATGCCCGTCCGCGCACCTGGGGCATCACCGCCCGGTTCCACTTCGGCAACTGATCACGAGCCCGCATGACCCCGATCCCCGGAACGGCCGCGACGGCGCGGTTCCGGGGATCACGCGTTTGTCGATCCGGGCCGTCCGCCTTCGCCGCCGCCCGATACGAAATGCGACACTCGCCACCCTTTTTGCGCTGCAATGTCCTTTTTCGTTGCGCCGCCCCTTTTGTTGAGTTCAGGCCTTTCGCGCAATGCGAGCGCACCCAAAGGCCACCCTCCGACGGAGACATGACCCGATGAAGAAGATGAGTCTGCGCGCCTCCGCCATTGCTCTGGTTTCCGCTGCAGCACTGGCATCGGGCCTTGCCCTTGTCAGCACCGCGTCGATCGCGGGCGGCCTCGACACATCGTCGGTGCCCTATCCCGTCGCCGCCGAACAGTGGCCCTTCTCCGGCGGGGATCAGGCCGGGACCTATTTCTCGGCGCTGACCGACATCAACGATTCCAACGCCGGACAGCTCGGTTTTGCCTGGGCGTTCGACATGGGCACCGACCGCGGGCAGGAAGCCACGCCGCTGGTGATAGACGGCGTCATGTATACCTCGGGCGTCTGGGGCATCGTCTATGCCCTCGAAGCGACCACCGGCAAGCTGCTGTGGCAATTCGATCCGGGCATCGACCCGATGTCGGCCCGCAATGCCTGCTGCGACACGGTCAACCGCGGCATCGCCTATCGCGACGGCATGGTCTTCGTCGCATCCGAAGACGGCAAGCTTCATGCGCTCGATGCCAGGACCGGCGCCGAGAAGTGGCAGGCCGACACCATCATCAACCGCAAGGAAGTCTATGCCTCGACCGGTGGCGTGATCCTGACCAAGGACGCGGTGGTGATCGGGAATTCCGGTGCCGACCTCGGCGACGGCTCCTCGCGCGGCTATATCTCGGCCTGGGACCTCAAGACCGGCAAGTTCAAGTGGCGCTTCTTCACCGTGCCGCCCGCGCCGAACCAGCCCTATGAACATCCCGAGCTCGAAATGGCAGCCAAGTCCTGGGGCCCCAATCGCGACGGGCGCTACCAGAACGGCGGCGCGGTCTGGGACGGTCTCTCCTACGACCCGGAAACCGACCAGATCGTCTTCGGTACTGCCAACGCGTCGCCCTATCTGCGCGTGAAGAACGCGGCCGAGCGCCACGACGACCTGTTCAACGCCTCGATCATCGCGGTCAATGCCCAGAACGGGCGCATGAACTGGTACTATCAGGAAACGCCGGGCGATTCCTGGGACTACGACGCGGTGCAGAAGTTCATCTTCGCCAACCTGCCGTTCGAAGGGCAGAAGCATCGCGTGGTCATGCAGGCCTCGAAGAACGGCTTCTATTACACGCTCGACCTCAAGACCGGCAAACTTCTCGGCGCTGACGCCTATTCCTACGTCAACTGGGCCAAGGGCGTCGATCTCAAGACCGGCCGCCCGCAGTTCACCGAAACGGCCGACTACACGCTCAAGCCCAAGAACGTGTACCCCTCGTGGGCCGGGGCGCACACCTGGAACCCGATGTCGTTCAGCCCGCAGAGCGGTCTGGTCTACATCCCCTCGCTCGATGTGCCCAACGTCATCCTCAACATGGCGGACAACGGCGGCAAGCTGAAGCATATCGAAGGCTTCTTCAACGCCGACGGGATCATCCCCGACGAGACTTACGATCCCGCCGCGATGAAGCGCCTGTTCGGCCCCATGCCCGACAAGGCCGAATTGCAGAAGGAACGCCCGGGCACCAAGCTGGTCCGCGAAATCCTGAAAGCCTGGGACCCGGTCAATCACAAGATCGTCTGGCAGCAGGTCACCTCGGAAGGCAATCGCGGTTATGACGGCGGCGTCCTGTCGACGGCAGGCAACGTCGTCGTGCAGGGGCGTGGCGACGGCACCCTCTGGGTCTACAACGCCAAGACCGGTGCCCCGCTCAAGACCATCCAGACCGGCAGCCACATCATGGCCGCGCCGATGACCTACAAGATCAACGGCGTGCAGTACGTTGCAGTTCAGGTCGGCTACGGCGGCTCGGGGATCAGCTTCCCCATTCCGCCTTCGAGCGCGGCCTATCGCAACATGAACACCAACCGCATCCTGGTCTTCAAGCTGGGCGGCGGCGAGGTTCCGCAACCCGAAAAGCGGGTAGCGCCGTTCGACTACCCGGCCCCGCCGCCGTTCAAGGCGACGCAGGCCCAGTTGCTGCACGGCGAGGAAAAGTTCACCGAATATTGCTCGCGCTGCCACGGCTTCGGCCCTGGCGTCACTCCCGACCTTTCGCGCCTGCCCCCCGAAGTGCACGCCATGTTCAAGGACATCGTGCTCAAGGGGGCGCTGGCATCGCTCGGCATGGCTCCGCTCAACGATCTGGTCAGCGAAAAGGACGTCGAAGACATCCACGCCTACCTTCTCGACACCGAGCGGCAGGGCTATGAAGCGCAAGTGAAAGCGGGCAAGAAACCGGCAAAATAACAGGTTGGCGCGGCAAGCCGGCAAGGGGTCGGCTTGCCGTTTGACCGGATCCTTTTGACTAGCAAGAGTATTTCATGGCGCAGACCGAATCGCTCGACCATTCACTGAAATCGCGCCACGTGACGATGATTTCGATCGGCGGCATCATCGGCGCGGGCATCTTCGTCGGGTCCAGCGTCGCCATCCACATCGCGGGTCCTGCGGTGCTGGCAACGTACTTCCTGTGTGGGCTCCTCGTCTTCGTCATCATGCGCATGCTGGGCGAAATGGCGATGGCCCGCCCCGGCGTCGGTTCGTTCACCGGTTATACCTCGCTCGGTCTCGGCCCCTGGGCCGGTTTCACCAATGCCTGGCTCTATTCCTATTTCTGGATCATCACGATCGCGGTCGAGGCGATCGCGGGCGCCAACATGCTGATGCCGTTCATCCCCTTGCCGATGTGGGCGCTCGCCGCCCTGCTGATCGCGGCGATGACGGCGGTCAACCTGATGTCGGTCAAGACCTATGGCGAGTTCGAGTTCTGGTTCGCCAGCCTCAAGGTCGTGACCATCATCGGCTTCATTTCGCTCGGCCTTGGCTATGTCTTCGGCTTCGGCCCTGGCCTTGCCGCCCTTGCCCATCAGTTCGAACAGCACGGCGGCTTCACCCCTTCGGGCTGGAGCGCGGTTTTCCTTGCGATCCCGACCGTCATCTTCTCGATGATGGGCAGCGAAGTGGCGACCATCGCGGCCGTTGAAACCGAAGATCCGGCGCGCAACGTCGTTCGTGCGGGTCGTACCGTCGCCCTGCGCATCATGTTCTTCTACATCGGGTCGATCACCGTCATTCAGGCGATCCTGCCCTGGGATCTCGTCGAATCCGGCAAGTCGCCCTTTGTCGCAGCCCTCGGCATGATCCATATCCCCGGCGCCGAAGCCCTGATCGGCGCGGTCATTTTCACCGCGATCATCTCGTGCCTCAACTCGGCGATCTACGTCACGTCGCGCATGCTTTATGAAATGGGCCAGCGCGGCGATGCTCCGGGTCTGTTCACGCGGGTTTCCTCGACAAAGGTGCCGGCAGGCGGCATCATCTTTGCCTCGGTACTCGGCTTTGGCGTGGTGCTGACCTCGGTTCTTTCGCCCAACGGCCTGTTCGCATTCCTGGTGCAGTCGTCGGGTGCCACGATCCTGTGCGTCTACCTCCTGATCGCCTTCGCCCAGATCCAGCTGCGCAAGCGTCTCGAAAAGTCGGGCGAAGTTCTGGGAGTGAAAGTGTGGCTGTTCCCTGTGGTCAGCTATGCCGCCGCAATCAGCATCCTGGCCGTCCTTGTCATGATGCTGCTCTCGCCCGACCAGTATCTTGAAGTCCTGCTCTCGACCGGCGTCTTTGCGGCCTGTGTCGTCGCCTACTGGATCCGTGCCCGGATCGGCCGTGCGCCGGTCGCTCTGGCCGAAGGCGCCTGAGCCCATGCGGTTGCAGGTTGCCCTTGCGGTTCTGTCTCTTCTGGCGAGCGGAACGGCCGGGGCAACCGCACCGATCGCTCTTGCCGTCAGCAGCCCCGACCTTCCCGCCGGAAAACTCATTCCCGACCTTTTCACCGGCCGTGACTTTGGATGCACGGGGGGAGAGGTCTCCCCCGAGATCGTCTGGCGCGGTGCCCCTGCGGGCACGAAAAGCGTTATGGTGACGATGTACGATCCCTATCGCCCGCCCCAATCGGGCTGGTGGCACTGGGTCGTGATCGACATTCCCGGGACGGCAGATCACCTGCCGCGCGGCGCAGGCAATCCCGACGGCCCCCTTCCCGCCGGAGCCCGCATGGCCCGCCCCGACGGCGATGCACCACAACCTCGCTATTACGGCCCCTGCCCCGACAAGGGCGATCCGGCCCATCATTACGTGATCACGGTCAAGGCGCTCGACATCGCCCGGATCGACCTGCCGGACACCGCGACGACCGCCGACTATGACTACGCGACAGTCGGCCACGTCCTTGCCGAAGGTCGGATCGTGCGCGACTACCGACGCCCGTAACCGGTTCAGAAACGATTGCAGGATACCGCCCTGCGTGCCACCAGTCCGGCTTGAAAACCGGATAAACCGGCGGGACGAGGAAAGGACCGACAATGCAATCGGATGCGAACGGGCTTATCGGCGCGATTGAGGCAGGCGGCACCAAGTTCATCTGCGCTCTCGCCCGCCACGACGGCACCATCGTCGCCCGCACCCGGATCGCCACGCGGCACCCGAGCGAGACATGGGCGGATGTGGTCGCCTTTTTCCGCACCGCTTCGGCCGAACACGGAGCGATCGACAGCTTCGGCGTCGCCAGTTTCGGCCCCATCGACATCGACCCGACTTCCCCGGCCTATGGCACGATCACCACGACGCCCAAGCCCGGCTGGTCCGGGGCGCGGTATCAGGATGCACTGGACGAATTCGCCGTACCCATCGTGGTCGACACCGACGTCAATGGCGCTGCCATCGGCGAATGGCTCACCGGCGCGGGCCAGGGCGTAAAGACCATGGCCTATACCACCATCGGCACCGGGGTCGGGACCGGGATCGTCCGCGACGGTCGCCCGATGATGGGATTTTCCCATTATGAAGCGGGCCATATCCGCCCCCATCGTGATCCCGCCGCCGATCCGTTTCCGGGTGTGTGCCCCTATCACGGTGACTGCGTCGAAGGACTGGCGAGCGGTCCTGCCATTCTCAAGCGGTGGGGCAAGACGCTCGACCAGCTGGCGCAGGCGCCTGCCGACCTCCTGCTCGTCGCGGGCTATATCGCCGATCTCGCGGCCGATCTGGTCCTGCTGCACATGCCCGATCGGCTGATCTTCGGCGGCGGAGTGATGAAGACGCCCGGCCTCGTCGAAGCCTTGCGAAAGGCGACGGAAGAGCGGCTCGGCGGCTATGTCCGCCATCCCCGTCTCGATCCGGGGCTCGAGACGTATCTCGTGACGCCGCATCTGGGTGACGATGCGGGGATTACCGGCGCCATCGAACTGGGACGCCACGCGCTCGTTCAGCGCTGAACCGGCGCCCCGTTCCTCCGCACCCACAAGGTCGCCATGGCAGCCGCGATCAGGCATGCTCCGCACAGGCGCATCATCATCCGCGGATCGCCGCCCAGCAGTTCGCGATAAAGGCCGAACCCAAGCGAAAGGGAGCCGATGTCGAGGCGCCCCATGACAATGGAAAAGAGCAACATCGGCACCACGATCATCACGTTGTAGAGGCCCATGTAAACGCCGATACGGGACGCCGGGACGACCTGGCCCAACAGGGTCGGTGGATTGCCCATGATGCTGCCCCAGGCAAGGCCGATCCCAAAAGCGGGCGCGAAAACCCCGACGGGCGCGGTCACGAACGGCAAGGTCATCATCCCGACGCCGCCGCAAAGCAAGGCAAACGCATGGACCGATGCAGCCCCGATCCGGCGCGTCACGGGAACCATGGCAAATGCCCCGACACAAGCGACGAGATTGTAGAAGGTTGCCATTTCGCCAAAGGTCAGCACCGCGCTGTGAAAAGCGGTGCTGTGCGGGTCGGCCGTATGCCCGATCGTGCGGGCCAGCGAATAGACCGCGTAAGTCCAGTAGCCCCACATCCCGAACCACTGGAACAGGCTCATCACCGCAAGCCTGCGCATAGTCTGCGGCATCGCGAGCAGGGCGTTGCCGATTTCGGCAAGGACCGCCATCCCACCGTTGCGCCGAGCGCGGATCGCGGCCTTGTCGTTTTCGGACAAGGGCAATTCGGGCACGCGCAGGATCGACCACAGAACCGTCGAGAACGACAGAACCGCTCCAAGCGCGAAAACGACGCGCACGGTATAGGGAATGTGATGGGCATCGACCCAGTCACGGTCCATGCCCAGCCCGACAAGGATCGACGGCGTCAGGAACGCCACCATCTGGGCAAGGCCGGTAAAGGCCGACTGGGTCAGGAACCCCAACGCCTGCTGCGGCGGATCGAGCCTGTCGACGACATAGGCGCGATAAGGCTCCATGGTGATGTTGTTGCCCGCATCGAGCAGCCACAGAAGCGAAACCGCCATCAGGATCGACGAGGACAGGGGCATCAACGCCAGTCCCACTGACGTCATCACCGCCCCGGTCACGAAATAGGGCGTGCGCCGCCCCCAGCGCCCGAACGTGCGGTCGCTCATCGCTCCAATCAGGGGCTGGATCAAGAGGCCGGTCATCGGCCCTGCCAGTTGCAACAGGGGCAACTGGCTCTCGTCGGCGCCGAGATAGCTGTAGATCGGCGCCATATTGCCTTGCTGCAACCCGAAGCTGAATTGGAGCCCGAGGAAGCCAAGGTTCATTTCAAGAATACGCCCCAGCGCAAGGCGCGGGCGATGGGCAGTCATGGCACTCTCTCCCTGAGGCTCACCGGCCTCTTGCGACCGGAGTCCCACAGGAAGAGAAATCTTACAACAAGACCTTCCGCCGACCGCCCTGCCCCTTGGGGCAAAGGCGGTCGGACCAGAAGACGGCAGGGCCCGCCCGAGAGAGCCGACCCTGCACCGGTCAGCCGAGAATGCCGGGCAGATCGAGACCCTTTTCGCGCGCGCAGTCGAGCGCGATGTCATAGCCCGCGTCGGCATGACGCATGACACCGGTCGCCGGGTCGTTCCACAGCACGCGCTCAAGCCGCTTGGCAGCTTCGTCGGTGCCGTCGGCCACGATCACCATGCCCGAATGCTGCGAATAGCCCATGCCGACGCCGCCACCATGGTGCAGCGAAACCCAGGTCGCGCCGCTCGCGCAGTTGAGCAGGGCATTGAGCAGCGGCCAGTCGGACACGGCGTCCGAACCGTCACGCATGGCTTCGGTTTCGCGATTGGGGCTCGCCACCGAACCGGAATCGAGGTGGTCGCGACCAATCACGATCGGCGCCTTCAGCTCGCCCTTGGCCACCATTTCGTTGAACGCGAGGCCAAGGCGGTGACGGTCGCCCAGACCAACCCAGCAGATGCGCGCGGGCAGACCCTGGAACTGAATCTTTTCGCGCGCCATGTCGAGCCAGCGATGGAGGTGCGGATTGTCGGGGATCAGCTCCTTCACCTTCTCGTCGGTGCGGTAGATGTCTTCCGGATCACCCGAGAGCGCCGCCCAGCGGAACGGACCGATGCCGCGGCAAAACAGCGGACGGATATAGGCCGGAACGAAGCCGGGGAAACCAAACGCACCGGTCACGCCTTCGTCGAAGGCCATCTGGCGGATGTTGTTGCCATAATCGGTGGTCGGCACGCCCATGGCCTGGAACGCCAGCATGGCTTCGACATGGCGCGCCATGCTTGCCTTGGCCGCCTTGGCGACGACTTCGGGTTCGCGCTCGCGCTTTTCGACCCATTCCGCGACCGTCCATCCGGCCGGGAGATAGCCGTTGATGGGGTCGTGCGCGCTCGTCTGGTCGGTCAGGAGATCGGGGCGGATGCCCTTTTCGATCATTTCGGGCAGCAGTTCGGCGGCATTGCCGAGCAGGCCCACCGAGACTGGCTTGTTCGCGGCGCATGCCTCGGCGATGATCGCCATGGCTTCATCCAGCGTATCGGCGCGGCGGTCGAGGTATCCCGTGCGCAGGCGCATGTCGATGCGGCTCGCCTGGCATTCGATGGCAAGGCACGAAACCCCGGCCATGACGGCTGCCAGCGGCTGTGCGCCGCCCATGCCGCCGAGCCCGGCGGTCAGCAGCCACTTGCCCGACAGGTCTCCGTCATAATGGCGACGGCCCATTTCGACGAAGGTTTCGTAAGTGCCCTGAACAATGCCCTGGGTGCCGATATAGATCCACGAACCGGCCGTCATCTGGCCGTACATCGCCAGACCCTTGCGATCGAGTTCGTTGAAATGCTCCCAGTTGGCCCACTTGGGGACGAGGTTGGAATTGGCGATCAGCACGCGCGGCGCATCGGCATGGGTCCGGAACACGCCGACCGGCTTGCCCGACTGGACCAGCAGGGTCTGATCGTCTTCCAGCTTGCGCAGCGTCGCGACGATCTTGTCAAAGCTGTCCCAGTCGCGCGCGGCGCGACCGATGCCGCCATAGACGACGAGTTCCTCGGGCCGTTCGGCAACGTCGGGATGCAGGTTGTTCATCAACATCCGCAACGGCGCCTCGGTCAGCCAGGACTTGGCCGAAAGCTCTGTTCCGGTCGCGGGACGAATGACGCGGGTATTGTCGATGCGGTTGCTCATGCGGGTTCTCCGGTGGCAGCAAAGGCAAGTGCGGCGGCGAGCACCGCGCGCAAGGTGGGGGCAACGGCAGGCGTCGGATCAAGCGGCGTCGGCCAGTTGGTGAAATCGATCGTGTCGGGTTCGGCCATGTACCCGCGCATGGCGAGTTCCATCTGCACGGCATGAACACCCTCATGCGGGCGGCCATAGTGCCGCGTGGTCCAGCCGCCCTTGAAACGGCCGTTGACGACGTGAGACATGCCCGAGTTGGCACAAATATCCGCGATCGCGCTTTCCAGTTCGGGCGCACAGGTCGCGCCGCCGTTGGTGCCGATGTTGAACTGCGGCAAGGCGCCGTCGAACAGACGCGGGATGTGGCTGCGGATCGAATGCGCATCATAAAGGACGACACGCGGATGGACCGCACGCAGGCGCTCGATCTCTCCGGCCAGCGCCGCGTGATAGGGATCGAACCACGCGGCCCGACGCGATGCGATGTCCGCAGCATCGGGCCCTTGTGCGGGATAGAGCGCCTCTCCGTCGAACGTGGTCGTCGGAACCAGTTCCGTCGTCGCCTGCCCCGGATAGAGCGAAACGCCCGAAGGATCGCGGTTGCAGTCGATCACGCTGCGGCTGATCGATGTGGCAACCAGCGTGGCACCGATGTCCCGTGCAAAGGCATAGAGATCCGCAATCCACCAGTCGGCATCCCGCCGCGCCAGCCAGGGCGAGACGAAGCGGTCCTCAAGCCCCGCCAGATCCGCCCCGCCGTGCGGAAAGGCGACGACGAGCGGCGCCTCCCCGCGATGGATGGTAAGCCAATCCATCAGCAGACGCCCGGCAAGGCCTGCGGCAGGCCCGGCACCACCACGTCCGCCAACCGGCCCGCACGAATGAGCGCATTGGCCGCTTCCATGTCGGGATGGAAATGGCGATCTTCATCGAGTGCGGGAACCTGCTCACGCAGCAACCCGCGAGCCGCTTCGAGCGCAGTCGAGGAATTGAGCGGCAAGTGGAACTCGCACCCCTGCACCGCCGCCAGAAATTCGATCCCGATCACCGCTTCGGCATTGGCGACCATCGCGGCAAGGCGGCGGGCGCCGTGCGCTGCCATCGAGACGTGGTCTTCCTGATTGGCGCTGGTCGGAATGGAATCGACACTGGCCGGATAGGCCATCTGCTTGTTTTCCGAAATCAGCGCGGCAGCGGTTACTTGCGGGATCATGAAGCCCGAGTTGAGCCCCGGACGCGGCGTCAGGAACGCCGGGAGACCCGACAGCGCCGGATCGACCAGCATGGCAATGCGGCGTTCGGCAATGGAGCCGATTTCACAGATCGCCAAGGCAATCATGTCCGCCGCAAAAGCGACCGGCTCGGCATGGAAATTGCCGCCCGAGAGCGCCTCGTCGGCTTCGGGAAAAATGAGCGGATTGTCCGAAACGCCGTTGGCTTCGTCAGCCAGCGTCGCTGCCGCCTGACGCAGAACGGTCAGGGCTGCGCCCATGACCTGCGGCTGACAGCGCAGGCAATAGGGATCCTGGACGCGCGGATCGTCGTCGCGATGGCTGGCGCGGATCGCACTGCCCGCCATCAGTGCGCGCAGGGCTGCGGCCGTCTCGATCTGTCCGGCATGACGACGCAGAGTGTGAATGCGCGGATCGAACGGCGTGTCCGAACCCTTGGCCGCTTCGGTGGAAAGCGCACCGGTCACCAGCGCTGCCTGGAACAGGCGTTCCGCGCCAAACAGCCCGGCAAGCGCATTGGCCGTCGAGAACTGCGTCCCGTTGAGGAGAGCCAGGCCTTCCTTGGGGCCCAGTTCGATCGGGGCAAGCCCTGCGCGTTCGAGCGCCTCGGTCGCAGGCAGCCGTTCCCCGGCATAGTCGATTTCACCGACCCCGATCATGGTCGCGGTCATGTGCGACAAGGGGGCAAGATCCCCGCTGGCGCCCACCGACCCCTGCGCCGGAATGACCGGCGTCAAACCGCGTTCGAGCATGGCTTCGAGCAGGGCAACCGTTTCGGGCCGCACGCCGCTTGCCCCTTGGGCAAGGCTCGCGAGCTTGAGCGCCATCATCAGGCGCACCACCGGGACCGGCGAAGGCGCTCCGGTTCCGGCCGCATGACTGAGCACGATATTGCGCTGAAGCCGGGCAAGGTCAGCATCCTCGATGCGCACGCTCGCCAGTTTGCCAAAGCCGGTATTGATGCCGTAGACCGGCTCACCCTTGGCCAGAATGCGCGCGATCGCCGCAGCCCCGGCTGCAATCGCGGGCGCACAGGCCGGATCGAGCCGCGCCGGAGCGCCACTCCACACGGCGCGCCAATCGGCAAGGCTGACAGCTCCGGGCGAAAGAACAATCGTGGTGGTCAACGACCCCTCCAATGACGCGCATGAAGGGGCCGCCCTCCGATGCGATAGACAAGTTCGGCGGGCGCAGTGACGTCCCAGATGGCAAGGTCGGCCCACTTGCCGGGCACCAGCGCCCCGATATCATTGCGCCCCAACGCCCGCGCGGCATGGAGCGTCACCCCGGCGAGACATTCCGCCACCGTCAGGCGGAACAGCGTCGCTGCCATGTTCATCGTCAGCAAAAGCGATGTCATCGGGCTGGTGCCGGGGTTGCAATCGGTGGCAATCGCGATCGGCACTCCGGCGGCCCGCAGGCCCGCGACCGGAGGCAGTTTTTCCTCTCGCGTGAAATAGAATGCGCCGGGAAGAAGCGCGGCAACAGTGCCGGATGCAGCCATCGCGGCAATCCCGTCATCATCGAGATGTTCGAGATGATCGACGGACAAGGCCCCGTGACGCGCGGCCATCGCGGCCCCATGCAGGTTGGAAAGCTGCTCGGCGTGAAGCTTGACCGGGATGCCCAGCGCCTCGGCCGCGCCGAACAGGCGTTCAACTTGCGCAGGCGAAAAGGCGATGCCTTCGCAAAAGGCGTCGACTGCATCGACCAGCCCTTCGCTCGCAAGAGCGGGCAGCATCACTTGCGCCACTTCGTCGACATAGGCGTCCGAGCGCCCGGCGAATTCGGGCGGCAAGGCATGGGCACCCAGGAAAGTCGTCGAGACCGAGACCCCGAGGTCGCGCCCCAATTGGCGGGCCGCGCGCAGCATCCGCCGTTCCGCACCGAGTTCAAGACCATAGCCCGACTTGATCTCGACCGTGGTGACGCCGTCGGCCAGAAGCTCGGCAAGACGCGGCGCGCTTTGCGCCACAAGATCGGCTTCGCTGGCGGCACGGGTTGCGCGCATCGTCGAAACGATCCCGCCCCCTGCCCGCGCGATTTCCTCATAGCTTGCTCCGGCAAGACGGGCTTCGAACTCGAGCGCGCGGCTGCCGCCGTAAACGATATGCGTGTGACAATCGACGAATCCCGGCGTCACCAGACGTCCGCCGCAGGCGATCGTCCGTGCTGCCGCAAAATCGGGCGCACCGTCCGCAGGACCGGCATAGACAACCCGCCCGTCACGAGACGCGACAAGACCGTTCTCGATCAGCGCGTCGGGCACTTTTGGATCGGCCATGGTCAGCAGCCGCGCACCGCTCCAGAGAGTGTCGCAGACCAGCGCGTCGGACATCGGGGAGGCCTCCTTGCTGAAAGGGAATTGCACAAGCCGCAGAGGCGAAGCGATCATGGTTGTTGCCTCGCGTTTCGATTATGTATAGACATTATTTGCACGCCGCAAGCGCCTTCTGCGCAGCCCGAAAGAAAGGAATTCCGCGATGGTTCAGCGTCTTCACTTTGCCAGCGCGCTCTGTCCCGACGGTTGGCACAACGACGTGCGGATCACCGTTGGCGAGGGACGAATCACCGCGATAGATACCGGCGCGCCCCCCTCACCCGACGACGAACACCACGCCATCGGCCTTCCCGGTCTCGGCAATCTGCACAGCCACGCCTTTCAGCGCGGGATGGCGGGGCTCGCCGAACGACGCGGCACCAGCGACGACAGTTTCTGGACCTGGCGCGAAGTCATGTATCGCTTCCTCGAACGCATGGGCCCGGACGAATTGCGGGCGATTGCCGCCCTTGCCTATGTCGAGATGCTCGAAACCGGCTTCACCCGCGTCGGCGAATTCCATTACCTGCATCACGATCCGGCCGGGACGGCCTATGCCGACCCCGCCGAAATGAGTGCGGCAATTGCAGCAGCGGCAGACGAGAGCGGCATCGCCATGACACTGCTGCCGGTATTCTATGCCCACGGCGGCTTTGGCGGACAGGCACCAAACGAGGGGCAAAGGCGGTTCCTCAACGACCTCGACAGCTTTGCCCGGCTGCGCGACCATGCAGCACGCGCGCTCGGCGCGCTGCCCGACGCTGTGCTCGGCCTTGCCCCCCATTCGCTGCGCGCGGCAACGCCCGAGGACCTGCGCGGCCTCGAAGCGATGGCAGGGCAAAACCCGATCCATATCCACATCGCCGAACAGGTCCGCGAAGTCGACGACTGTCTCGCCTGGAGCGGCGCCCGCCCGGTCGAATGGCTGCTTGCCAATGCACCGGTCGATGCGCGCTGGTGCCTTGTCCACGCCACGCACATGATGGAACAGGAAACCCGTGCCCTTGCCGCGACTGGTGCAGTTGCAGGGCTGTGCCCGATCACCGAAGCCAATCTGGGCGACGGCCTGTTTCCGGCAGAGGACTTTGCCAGAGCCAACGGCCGCTGGGGCGTGGGCAGCGATTCCAACGTCATGATCGACGCCAGCGAAGAACTGCGGCTCTATGAATACGGACAACGCCTCACCCGGCGCGGCCGCAATCTTCTGGCGCAAGGTCCGGGCGGCAGCACCGGGGCCGCGCTCTTTGGCGCCGCTTTCGACGGGGGGGCGGTGTCGCTGGGCGGCGCGACCGGGCTCCGGGTCGGACAAGCCGCCGACCTCATCAGCCTCGAGAGCAATCATCCCTGTCTGATCGGGCGCAACGGCGATGCCTTGCTCGACGGGTGGATCTTTGCCGCCGGGCGCGCTGGCGTCGATTGCGTCTGGCGTCGAGGCGCCAAGGTGGTATCGGGCGGTCGCCATCACGCGCGCGATACCATCGTCAACCGCTATCGCGCCGTTCTTCCCGGATTGATCGCATGAAGCCAGCCCCCTTGCACGAACGCATCCGCGCCGAAATCGAGGGCGCCATTCTGGAAGGAAAGCTGCGCCCGGGCGACCGCATTCCCAAGGAAACCGAGCTGATGGCCGAATATGGCTGCGCGCGGATGACCGTGAACAAGGCCCTCTCCGCGCTTGCAGGAGCGGGCATGCTCGACCGACGCAAACGGGCCGGCTCGTTCGTCGCGCAACCCCGCACCCAGTCGATGGTTCTCGACGTGCCCGACCTCGGCGCGGAAATCGCCGCGCGCGGTCAGGATTACCGCTGGCAACTGGGGGCGCGGACCGTGCTCGGCGGCGACCATGATGATGCCGAGGCCTTGGGTGCGACAGGCAAAGTGCTGCGCATTACCGGGGTACACTATGCGGACGGGCAGCCGCTTGCCCACGAAGACCGGCTCGTCAATCTGGCAATCGTTCCCGAGATCGCCGAGGCTGATCTTGGCGAAACGCCGCCCGGATCATGGCTGATCGCACATGTTCCGTGGACCGAAGCGGAAAACCGCATCAGCGCGGTTGCCGCCCCTGCCGCAGTCGCCCGGGCCCTCGGCATTCCGCGCCACAGCCCCTGCCTTGTGCTGGTCCGCCGCACCTGGCGCGGCGAAGACACGATCACCCACGTCCGCCAGCATTTCGTCGCCGACCGCTACGAACTCGTGGCCCGCTTCGGCGCGACCTCTGCGTAAAGGACGCCTGCATAAAGAAAGGGGCGAAGCCGCGCGCGGCCCCGCCCCTTTCGATGCGCCCCAAAGGGTTCGGTTGATCAGAACTTCCGCCCGATCTTGAGCCCGAAGTACTGCGGCTTGATCGGGTAGATGCGATAGTACTGACCCGAAGTCGAAGCCGCCGTAAACACGTTGTGCGAAAGCGATCCGCGCGTGTCGAAAGCGTTCTGGATGAACAGCTGGACCGAATAGTCACCGCTCTTGCCCCCAACCGAGAAATCGGCGGTGGTGAAGCCCTGGCTGTTCCCCAGCAACTGGTTGTCCGAAACGCTAAGCATGCTGGTCGAATCCGTCTGGGTATTGAGCGAACCCTGGACGAAGGCGTTGACCTTGCCGACGGCGAATTCGTAGCGCGCAGTCGCGGCCATCTTGAAGCGCGGTTGGATCGGCAGGCGCGTGCCCTTGGGCGCAGCAACGCTGCCGGTGCTGCAATCGGGGTTCCCCGCCGAATTGACCGAGCAGAAATCGGTGCTGAGCGCGGCATCGTTATAGGCACCCGACGCCGACAGGGTCAGACCCGCGATGGGATGCAACTGCAAGTCGAACTCGGCGCCATAGACCCGCGCGTCGCCCGCGTTGTAGATATTGGTGATCCCGCCGCTGCCTTCGACGACCAGCGCATACTGCAGGTTGTTCCACTTTTCGTAGTAGATCGCCCCGTTGAAGCGCAGCTTGTGGTCGAACCAGCTCGTCTTCCACCCCAGTTCGAAATTGTCGAGCGTATCGGCGCCATAAGCATTGACCCCGGCGCGACGATTGTTGCCGCCCGGACGATAGCCCGTCGAATAGGTGAAATAGACCATGTGATCGCGGTCGATCTGCCAGGTCAGGTTGAGCTTGTGGGTTTCCCCGCTCGCGGTCGTGCGCTTGTCGATGTTGGTGCAGGCTTCCGGATTGGCCAGCGGCAACGAACAGGACGAAGGCGCGTAGGACGAGAAACCGGAATAGCCGCGCAGCGAGTTGTCGGAAATGAACCCGCGGATCCCGCCCGTGAAAGTCAGGTTGTGGGTAATGTTGTAACTCGCTTCACCGAACACGGCATAGTCACGGAACGTGATGTGCGCGTTGGTCATGAAGATCGAGTCGCCATAGACCGCCTGCCCGTCGGCCCAGTTGCTCCAGGTGTTCTCGCCAACGCCGGGAACATAGAAGCTCTGGTACGAATGGTTGGTCTGATGCTGCATGAACAGGCCGCCGGTGAAGCGCAGGTTGCTGCTGCTCGGCGAGCTGATACGCAGTTCATGTGTCTGCTTGGTCAGGTTCTGGTTGGCCTGATACCGCTGCGTCGGATCGATGTTGTTCCCGTTCTTGTCGAGGAAGTAATTGTAGTCGGGCTTCACATCGTAAGCGACGGTATAATAGCTGTAATCGGCCGACGTGCGGATCTTGCGCCCCATGTAGCCACCCGAATAGACCAGATCCCAGTCGGCGATCTTGCCTTCGATGGTCAGAGCAGCCTGGAACCAGTCGTCGCGGTTGCGTTCGGGCGCATAGTCATGGACCTGCAGATCGCCTGCGCGCGGATCGTACAGGAACGAACCGTGCGAGGTCTGGTACTGGCCCATCAACTGCGGCGTGATTTTCCAGCCGGTATCGGTTTCGATCAGCACCGAAATCCGTCCGCCGGCGGTGTCGACGTCGTTGAAGTTGTTCTTGGTGTAAGCGCCGTTGTTGACGGTCATCGGGCTGTTGACGACCGATCCATCCACCGTATGCGGACGCTGATAGGTGCGCTCACCATACGTATTGTCGATGTAGCCACCGTCGTGCTCGTACCAGCCCACCGCGCGGATCGCGACGTTGCGGGCGAGCGGGATGTTGACGAAACCTTCGATGGTTCCGCCAACGTCGCCCTTGCCGTATTTCGACACGGTGCCGTCGATGCTGCCGTACGTCTTGCCCAGTTCAGGCTTGTTGGTGATCATGCGCAACGTGCCCGACAGCGAGCTGGCGCCGTAGAGCGTACCCTGCGGACCCGACAGCGCTTCGACGCGAGCCATGTCGTAGATATGCATGTCGAGCATCGAACCGATCGTGGTGACCGGGATTTCATCGACATAGACGCCGCTGGTCGGCAGCGCACCGAACGGAATGCCGTCGCCGCCCGAAGTGATGCCGCGGAAGAAGAGCTGGCTCTGCCCCGGACCGAACGACTGGAACGACACGCTCGGCAGCTGCTTGGCGTAGTCGTCGAAGCTCTGGATCTGGTGCTGTTCGATCGTCGCCGAGCCCAGCGCCTGAAGGCTGATGGGAACGTGCTGAATGCTTTCGGACCGCTTTTGTGCGGTCACGACGATTTCCCCGGCACCAGTGTCGGCAGCCGGCTTTGCCGCAGCTTCCTGTGCCGCAGCAGGATTGGCGGCGAGTGCGAGCAGCGACCCGCCACCCAAAAGGAGCGTCAGGCTCCGTGCGACCTTGTTGGTGACCCTCATCGTAGTCATCTCCGGTTATCGTTGGCGGGCGCGCCTAGTGCCAATGGGCGCCCACTGAAAGCCCCCACCCCCAATTTTTGTGCGAACGATGCAACCGCGCAACAGCATGACTGCATTCATCATTTCCATCAGGAGATGGACGAACACACCCAAATATGACTATACATATAGGTAACCTACGCAAGGTATTTCCCCCCCTTCACCGCCACCCTTTTTAGGCACTGCCCTTTTGCGCAGCAGACCCATCATGCAGGAGATTGCGCCATGATCACCCAGCTCTGCCTCGACCGTCCCCTCGATGCGGCAAGCCTTGCAGCCGTTGCCCAAGGCGCTCCGCTCACTCTGGGCAAGGCCGCGCGAGAGCGGATCGCAGACGGACGCGCTCTGGTCGAAGCAATCATTGCGCAGGGGATTCCCGCCTATGGCGTCAACACCGGCGTCGGCGCCCTGGTCGACCGGGCAGTCGAACCGGCCCTGCAACGACGCCTGTCCCGCCAATTGATCATGAGCCACGCCTGCGGGATCGGCGCTCCTCTTCCCGAAGCCGAAGTCCGCGCCATTATCGCAGCACAGGCAAACAACCATGCCCACGGCCGCTCGGGCGTGCGGATCGAGACAGTCAAAGCCCTGCTCGCGCTGCTTGCCCATCGCATCGTACCCGAAGTCCCTGCCGGTGGCTCGGCAGGCTATCTCTCGCACATGGCGCACATCGGGCTGGTCCTGATCGGCGAGGGCCATGCCCACATGGGCGGCGAGCGCGTGAGCGGAGCCGAAGCCTTGCGCCGGGCTGGGCTCGAACCTCTGGTTCTCGAAGCCAAGGAAGGGTTGAGCCTCCTTAACGGAGCGCCTTGCGCAACCGGACTCGGCGCCCTTGCCCTCGCACGCGCGGATCGCGCCATCACCTCGGCCGACGGCGTTGCCGCGCTCAGCATCGAAGCCCTCGGCTGGCGCGAGGATGCCTTTGCGCAGGACGTTCTGGCCTTGCGCAAGTCGCCCGGAATTGCGGCGACCGGAGCGGCCCTGCGCGCATGGCTCGCGGGCAGTTCGCGCCTTGGCGCGGGCGTGCGGTTGCAGGATGCGCTGAGCCTGCGCGCCGTACCGCAAGTGCACGGGGCCGTGCGCGACGCGCTGGCCCATGTCCGCACCATGGTCGACGTCGAACTCGCCTCGGTGACGGACAATCCGGTCGTGCTCGGCACCCCCGATGCGCCGCGTGCTGCCTCCGAAGCCCATGCCGTTGCGGCCGGACTGGCCCTTGCGCTCGACGCGCTGACGACGGCAACCGCCCACCTCGGCATGATGTCGGAACGACGCCTCGACCGGCTCGTCAATCCGATGGTGAGTGGCCTTCCCGCCTTTCTCGCAGCCGAAGCAGGCGTGTCGAGCGGCTACATGATCGCGCAATATGCTGCGGCGGCTCTCGTTGCGGAAAACCGGCGTCTCGCCGCCCCGGCCAGCCTCGACGGAGGGATCACCTCGGCGTTGCAGGAGGACTATCTCTCGCACCAGACCGCCGCCGCACTCAAGGCGCTGGGCGTCGTCGGCCACGTCGAACAGATCCTGGGGATCGAGCTTGCCGCCGCGACCGAGGCGCATGACATCGCCATTCCGGCCCACGAACGCGCGCCCGCCACGGCACGCCTTCACGCGCACGTCCGCGCGACAATCGCGCCCTATGCCGACGATCGGCCGATGAGCGATCTGATGGCCGACGCAGCCGCGCTGGTCCGCGCGGGCATTACGGGCGTTTAAGCGGAAGGCCCGGTTTAAGCGGAAAGAAAAGCGCGGAAGGCGGGGGACGCGTCGGGGCCGAACATCTGCGCGGGCGGTCCCATCGACTCAATCCGTCCCTCGCGGACATGGACCACGCGGGTCGAGACATCACGGGCAAAGGCCATCTCGTGCGTAACGACCAGCATGGTGCGTCCTTCGGCGGCGAGCGAGCGCATGAGATCGAGCACTTCGCGCACACGTTCGGGATCGAGTGCCGAAGTCGGCTCGTCGAACAGCATCAGTTCGGGATCGGTCGCCAGTGCGCGCGCGATCGCCACCCGTTGTTGCTGCCCCCCCGACAACTGGCGCGGCCAATGCTGCGCGAATCCGCCCATACCGACGCGTTCGAGCAAGGCGTGCGCACGCTCGACCGCTTCCTCGCGGGCCATGCCATGAACGTGAACGGGCGCGGCTATGACATTGTCGATGACGCGCATATGGGACCAGAGATTGAACCCCTGAAACACCATGGCCGTCCGCGCCCGCATGGAGCCGAGCGCGCGGGCGTCGGACACCCGCAACGCCCCATGGCGATCACGGACCAGCGGCGCGGGCGTTCCGGCAATCGAGATTTCCCCCACATCGGGCATTTCGAGCAGGTTGAGACAACGCAGGAACGTGCTTTTGCCCGACCCGCTGCCGCCCAGGATGGAAATGACTTCGCCCTTGGCCGCGTCGAGGTCGATGCCCTTGAGCACCTTGCGCCCGCCGAAGCTCTTTTCGATGCCGGTTGCGCGCAGCACGGGAATTGCGTCTGTCATCGGGAAGCGCCCTCCCCGGCGCCATCGGAAACCGTGGGATCGAGCCGCCGTTCGGCCCAGCGCAAGAGAGCGGTCAAAGCCCCGGTAAGGCCCAGATAGACCCCAGCGGCAAGGCAGAACACATCGAGCGTGCGATAGGAATGGGCGATCACCTGCTGTGCCACACCGGTCACGTCGAGCACGGTGATGGTGCTGGCAAGCGAAGTCGATTTGACCATCATCACCAGTTCATTGCCATAGGCGGGCAAGGCCAGGCGCAGCATTTGCGGCAGGACAATCAGGCGCAGGCGCGTAACGCGGCCCATACCGCAGGCCAGGGCCGCCTCGATCTGTCCCGCCGGGATCGCCGCTAGGGCCCCGCGCAGGACTTCGGCGATATAGGCCGAACAGCAACAGGTCATGGCAAGCCCGGCACAAAACAGCGGATCGCGAAACGCGGGCCAGAACGGTCCCTGACGTACCGGGCCGAGCGCCGCCAGCCCGTAATAGACCATGAAGATCTGCAACAGCAGCGGCGTTCCGCGAAAGAGGAAAATCCACCCCCGGGCAATCCCGCGCACCGGCGCAAGACCGGCCGTCAGCGCCGCGACAAGTCCCCCGCCCAGAAGGCTCGCGCCGATTGCACTCGCGACGAAAAGCCCGAGCGTCACCGGAACCGCCCGCACAATGGCAAGTGCGGTGTCCGCGAGAAAGGTCACGTCCGCGTTCATCGCCGCCCCGCCCATTGGCTGCCCCGCGCCTCGATCCGGCGAAAGACCGCCGAACTCAGGCTGGTCAGCGCGAGATAGAGAACCATCGCGGCAGCAAAGAACAGGAACGGCCGCCGCGTCGACCCGGCCGCGACAAGGCTGACCCGCATGAGTTCGGCAAGGCCGGTGATGGCGACCAGCGCGGAATCCTTGAGATTGAACTGCCAGACGTTGCCCAAGGGCGGCAGGACATGGTGCAGCACTTGCGGCAGGACGATCCGGCGAAAACGCAGCCACGGCCCCATCCCCGCCGCCAGAGCCGCCTCGACCTGCCCCTTTGGCACTGCCAGCAACCCGCCGCGAAAGACTTCGGCCTGATAAGCGGCCGACACGAGCCCGATCGCCAGACTCCCCGTCAGGAACGCGGGCGGCGACCCCGGTGCAGGCAATCCGAACAGCCCGGCCACCGCCGCCATAAGCCCCGGCGCACCGAAATAGAGCAGCAGCACGACCAGCAATTCGGGTACGCCGCGCATGATCACACCATAAGCCGTCGCCAGGCGCGCAAGCCATCCGCGGCGCGATCCCCGCGCCCAGGCGAGCAGCGCGCCGAGCACGCTACCGATCGTCATCGACGCCAGCGAGAGCGCGAGTGTGAGCACCGCCCCGAGAACGAGCACACGCCCCCAGCCATCGGTGCCGAAGCCGAGCAGCGCGAATGCGGGCAAGTCCTGCTCGCTCATCGGGCGCCCTTTCGCTCCGCCGCCGCCTGCGCGGGCGACGCATCCATGCGAAACCACTTGAGACCCAACCGCCGGACCGTGCCGTCGGCAATCGTGGCGGCAATGGCGCCATCGAATGCCGAACGCAGGGCCGTGTCGCCGGGACGGAACGCCAGTGCTTCGCCCCCGCCCATGGCTCCGCCGATGACGCGCGGCCCGGCCATCGTCAAAGCCGCCCCATCCCGCGTCGCCAGCAAGGGGCGCATATAAGCCTCATCCTCGAGCGTGGCGTCGATCCGTCCGTTGAGGAGATCGAGGTCGCGCTCTCCCATGGTGTGGTAATAGCGGATGCTCGCCCCGCTCCCCAGCGTCTGGTTGAGGAAATTGTCGAAGGCGCCCGATATCTCGACGCCGATCACCTTGCCCGCAAGGCTGCCCTTGAGCCGTCCGGTCATCGCCGTCAGCGCGGGGCCCGGACGGTCGAAATCCATCATCGCGCCCTTGTCGGCCATTCCCGCCAGGCGATGATCGCGCAAGGTTACGAAAACCCCGGTGGTCATGGCATAAGGCCGAGTAAAGCCGAGCACTTGCGAACGCTCGGGCGTCACTTGCACCGAATCCGCGATGAGATCGATCTTGCCGGTCTGCAAGGCGCCGACCATGCCGTCCCAGTCCATCGCCACCATGCGACACCGGCGGTGCAATCGGGCGCACAAAATCCGCACATAGTCCGGCTCGAACCCGGCGAGTTGCCCATCGGGTCGGGTATAGTTCCACGGCGGGTAAAGCCCTTCGGTACCGACGACGAGAACCCGGTCCGCCCCCTTCCCCTCTTCGTCCCGACACCCGCCGAGAACGGCCGTCGCCAGCGCAGCAACGCAGGCCAGCCCCGCACGGATCCCGAACGCCGTCATTGCCCGATCAGGAGGCATCGCCCCGACAGTGCAACCGATCCTGCATTCACCAGCAAGGTATCATGCGCGTCGAGCCGAATGACTTGTCCGGCCAAGTCGACTTCGACCGGATCGCAGGCGAAGACCGCGACGACACTATCGGCAAAGCCGCCTTCCTGCCGCCACATGCGGCAAGGCGGCGCGCCCAGGGGAACCATGAGGTTGAGCGCCAGTGCGGGACCACCGATCGGCCGCGCATCGACGGGGACTTCACCGGCAAAGGCCAGCGGCGGCGCCAGCGCGTCGAGCACAGCCGGGAACGGCGGCTGCGGACCGGTCAGATCGACGCGGCCCGCGACCAGTGCGAACTGACGCGCGACGCCGGGAATGCGCGAAAAGGGCCCGGCTTCGGAAATTGTTGCAAGGCTAAGGCGCAGCGTATCGGGCCGGTCGACAATGACCCGGGTCAGCCCGCCGCCGTTGACCCACGGCTGGGGCCGCAAAAACGCCGCCCGCACGATGGCACAGGCGCCCGCCTGCCCATGATCGTCGATGCCGGTCCTTGCTTCCACACGCCTCGTCCCGTTGCGCCTTCTGGTTACACGGGACTGCCACGGCGGCAGGAATATGTATAGACATTTTTAGGGTGAATTCTTAAAAGGGCGGCGCCTTTTGAAGAGAGAACTACGCCCCGTCCTGCCCCTTGCGGGGAGAGGGTCGATCGAGCGCCAGATCCATGTTGGCAAAGCGGATCGGGGTGCGAACGCCGGGCACGGGCGTACCGTCGTCCGCAGCAAGATCAAGTTGCATTCCGCGCGAAACGATCTGCGGATCGGAAAAGGCGTCGGCCACCGTGTTGATCGGCCCGGCCGGAACTCCTGCCGCAGCCAGTGCCGCCAGCAGATCATCGCGCGCCCATTGCGACGTGGCCGCCCGCACTGCATCCTCCAGCACATCGCGATGGGCCAGCCGCGCAGCATTGCCGACAAAACGGGGATCGCCGAGCAATTGCGGGCATCCCGCGATCTCGCAGAACTTGCCGAATTGCCCGTCGTTGCCGACCGCCAGGATGAACCACCCGTCGCGCGTCGGATAGACGGCATAAGGCGCGATATTGGGATGGGCATTGCCCATGCGCTTGGGACTGATCCCCGAGACGAGATAATTGAGCGCCTGATTTCCAAGCACGCCGACCATGGTGTCGAACAGGGCCATGTCGATATGATCGCCCTGCCCCGTCCGTTCGCGCGCGGCAAGAGCGGCCTGAATGGCGATCACCGCGTAAAGGCCGGTCATGATGTCGGCAAAGGCGACACCGATCTTTTGCGGGGCGCCATCCGGCTCCCCGGTCAGGTCCATGATCCCCGACATGCCCTGGACGATGAAGTCATAGCCCGCACGCGGGGCATAAGGACCATCCTGTCCAAAGCCCGTGATCGAGCAATAGACCAGACGCGGATTGAGTGCGTTGAGGCTCTTGTAATCGAGCCCGTACTTGACCAGCCCGCCAAGCTTGAAATTCTCGATCACCACATCCGCGTCGGCAACCAGCTCGCGAACGAATGCCTGCCCCTCGGTCGTGGTAAAATCGGCCGTGACCGACCGCTTCCCGCGATTGGCGGCATGGAAATAGGCCGCATCGCGCGTACCGTCGGCATATTCGATGAACGGAGGGCCCCAGCTGCGGGTGTCGTCACCCGCCGGACTTTCCACCTTGATGACGTCGGCGCCGAGATCGGCAAGGATCTGCCCGGCCCAGGGACCGGCCAGAATCCGCGCCAGTTCGACGACTTTCAGCCCGGCGAGCGGTTTGACCCGCTCGCCCTCGCCATCCTTGCCCAAAGCCTCGGTGCCGGGGCCGCTCACGCTCAGAACGCCGCGATGCCGGTGATCGCGCGGCCGAGGATCAGCGCGTGAACGTCATGCGTGCCTTCATAGGTATTGACGGTTTCGAGATTGGCGAGGTGGCGCATGACCTGATATTCCTCGGAAATGCCGTTGCCGCCGTGCATGTCGCGCGCCATCCGCGCGATGTCGAGCGCCTTGCCGACATTGTTGCGCTTCACGATCGAGACCATTTCCGGCGCGAAGCGACCTTCGTCCATCAGGCGCCCGACCCGCAGCGAAGCCTGAAGGCCAAGCGTGATCTCGGTCATCATGTCCGCGAGCTTCTTTTGATAAAGCTGCGTCGCGGCAAGCGGACGGCCGAACTGCTTGCGATCAAGGCCATACTGACGCGCGGCGTGAAGGCAGAATTCCGCCGCCCCCAGAGCGCCCCACGAAATGCCGTAGCGCGCACGGTTGAGACAGCCGAACGGCCCCTTCAACCCTTCGACGCCGGGCAGCAGCGCGTCTTCGCCCACTTCGACCGCGTCCATCTGGATCATGCCGGTGATCGACGAGCGCAACGACAGCTTGCCCCCGATCTTGGGCGCGACGAGCCCGGCCATGCCCTTTTCGAGGATAAAGCCGCGAATGGCGCCGCCATGGGCATCGGACTTTGCCCAGACGATGAAGACGTCCGCGATCGGCGCGTTGGAAATCCACGTCTTGGCACCCGAGAGGCGATAGCCGGTCGCGGTCTTTTCAGCGCGCGTACGCATGCCCGCCGGGTCGGAACCCGCGTCGGGTTCGGTCAGGCCGAAACAGCCGATCAGTTCGCCACGGGCAAGACCGGGCAGATACTTCTGCTTCTGCTCTTCCGAACCATAGGCATAGATCGGGTACATCACGAGCGAGGACTGCACCGACATCATCGAGCGATAGCCCGAGTCCACCCGTTCGATTTCGCGCGCGATCAGGCCATAGGAAACATAGGAAGCGCCAACGCCGCCATAGACTTCGGGAACCGTCGGGCCAAGCAGGCCGAGTTCACCCATTTCGCGGAAGATTTCCGGGTCCGTCTGTTCCTGCGACCAGGCTTCGATCACGCGCGGTTGCAGACGGTCCGCGGCATAGCTCTTTGCTGCATCGCGGATCATGCGTTCTTCCTCGGTCAACTCGCTGTCGAGGAAAAAGGGGTCGCTCCAATCGAACTTGGTCATGCCGGCCATGGCGGGAAACCTCTCCTTGGGTGCCCCCGGCGCCACGCCGTCGGGCAGATCAGGACGCCGGAATTACGCCTGTTCAAAATTATGAGCAAGTGTTTTATATGCGCTCAGGCGACAGCATGCTAGGGCTGCCGCGGCAAGGCAGGAGGCACGCATGACCGATACATCCGGGGACGTTTTCGACGTCGGCCAACGCCTTCTGGAATTGCGGCGCCGCGCCGGTCTTTCGCAACGCGCGCTGGCGGCGCGCGCCGATGTTCCCCATGCCCAGATCTCGCAGATCGAATCCAACCGGATCAGCCCCTCGATCGCGTCCCTGCGCCGCATCCTGGGCGGGCTCGGCCTGTCGATGGCCGAATTTTTCGAGCCGGAACGCAAGGAAGCCGATCAGGTCTTTTTCCGCACCGACGAACTCGTCGATCTGACTTCGGAACTGGGACGCAGCGATTCGCAGGGCGAACCGATGATCATCATGCGCCAGATCGGCAACGCCCTCGCCCACGGGCTGCAGATCATGCACGAACGCTATCTGCCCGGCGCGGATACCGGAGAAACCCTGCTCGAACATCCCGCGCACGAAGGGGGCTTTGTCGTTGCGGGCAAAGTCGAGATTACCGTGGGGACGCAGCGCCGCGTACTCGGTCCGGGCGAAGCCTATCTCTTCGACAGCCGCCTGCCCCATCGGTTCCGCAATGCGGGCGACGAACCGGCCGAAGTCATTTCGGCCTGCACCCCGCCCTATCTTTGATCCCGCAACCCTTGATGGCGCACGCGGTTGACGCCCGCCGGGCGGGGCGGAAAAAGATCGCCCGCATGAACACGCCCGTCCCCAGCCTCACTCCCGAATACCTGACCAGCCGGGACTGGTACGACATGCTCGCCCGGGTGCAGGAGGCTGCATCCCCGGTCGTGGCCGCGCGCATTCTCTTTGGCGCGATCGAAAACCACCTGCGCATCGAAAGCACCCTGATGGTCCATGTCCCGCGCGACGAAGGGCCAAGGCTGGTTCAGCACCGCACCGACATTCGCCGCCGCACGATCAGCATCACCGAATACCTGCGCTTCAATTACGTCATCGACCCGTTCTATCTCGCACTCGAACGCTGCCGCATGCGCGGGATGCTCGCGCTGAGCGAAGTGATCGAGGAAAACTTCGACCAGAGCGAGTATTACCGCACCTATTATGAAGCGGCGGGGCTCATCGACGAGATCTGTTTTTGCAGCGGCGACCGGCAATCGGGCCATGTCCTGCTGTCCCTGAGCCGCGTCGCCGGACAGCGCCCGTTCTCATCTGCCGAACTGGCAGCCGCCCGCGCCATCGCGCCACTGGTCGTCACTCTGCTTGCTGCCGCGTGGCAGGATATGGGACAGGAAGCCCCGCCCGCGCCGACCGACGGACGCACGCCCGGCGAATTTCACCGCGCGCTCGAAAACGCGCGGACCAATTTCGGCCGATCGCTGCTGACCCCGCGCGAATTCGATGTGTTGCAACACATCCTCCTCGGCCATTCGGTCAAACTGATTGCGCAGAAACTCGACATCGCGGTCGAGACGGTCAAGGTTCACCGCAAGCATATCTATACCAAGCTCGGCATCGGGTCGCAGGCCGAAGTGTTCTCGCTGTTCATCGCAGCCGTCGGCGCGACCGACCTTGCCGTCGGGCGCGACCCGCTGAAAGACTATCTCCGCCCCCGGCATTGATCGCAGGACAACGGGGTTAACCCGCCCAAGGTATTGCGGGACACCCCATCACCGCGACAGTTTCATCCGGACGCGCATTCCCTTTCGCCCGCGCCGACCGGAGCCATGCCATGACCACCGATTTTCCCTCCACTGCCGAAGTCGTCATCATCGGCGGCGGCGTCGCGGGATGCTCGATCGCCTATCACCTGACGAAAATCGGCATCACCGATGTCGTCCTGTGCGAACGCAAGCAGTTGACCTGCGGCACGACATGGCATGCGGCGGGGCTCGTCACCCAACTGCGCGCCAATCGCCGCATGACCGAACTGGCATTCTATACCGGGCAACTGTTCGGGCGACTGGAAGAGGAAACCGGGCTTGCCACCGGGTTCAAGCAGAACGGATCGCTGCGCGTCGCCAAGACCGAGGCCCGGTACGAGGAACTGGCGCGCGGGGCATCGATGGGGCGCAATTTCGGCCTTCCGGTCGAACCGGTCACGCCCGGCGAAATTCAGGAACGCTGGGGCCCGATCAGCACGGATGGCCTCGTCGGCGGTTTCTGGTTCCCGCATGACGGGCAAGTCAATCCGATCGACGTGACCATGGCCTATGCCAAGGGCGCGCGCATGGGCGGCACCCGCATTCTGGAACAGACCGCCGTTACCCAGATCCTGGTCGAAGGCGGCAAGGCAGTCGGGATCATGACCGACAAGGGGCCAATCCGCGCGAAGAAAGTCGTCATCACCGGCGGCATGTGGTCGCGCGATCTGGCCGCGACCATCGGCGTTCACTTGCCGCTCCACGCCGCCGAGCATTTCTATATCGTTACCGAACCGATTGCCGAACTGCCCCGCAATCTGCCCGTGCTGTTCGTGTCGGACGAATATGCCTATTACAAGGAAGACGCCGGAAAGCTGCTGCTCGGCTGTTTCGAACCCAATGCGAAGCCGTGGGGCATGAACGGGATCAACCCCGATTTCTGCTTCGACACGCTGCCCGAGGATTTCGATCATTTCGAACCGATCCTCGCCCGCGCAGTCGATCGCGTGCCGCTGCTGGCGAAGGCTGGCATCCAGCTGTTCTTCAACGGTCCGGAAAGCTTCACCCCCGACAACCGCTATCTTCTGGGTGAAACGCCCGAGGTAAAGAACCTGTTTTCAGCCTGTGGGTTCAATTCGATCGGCATCCTGTCGTCAGGCGGGGTCGGCAAAGTCATGGCCGACTGGATCCGCGACGGTCAGGCACCGGTCGAATTGACCGATGTCGACGTGCGCCGGACGGCGGTGTTCCAGACCAATCGCAAATACCTCTATGACCGCACGACCGAAAGCCTCGGTGCGCTGCTCGACATGCACTGGCCCGGCCGCCAGTTCGAAACCGCGCGCGATGTGCGCCGCAGCCCGTTCCACGACCGCCTTCTTGCACAAGGAGCGTGGATGACCGAAGCTGTCGGTTTCGAACGCCCCGGTTTCTTCGGCGAACCCGGCAGCCGCCCCGACGTCGAATATTCCTATGGACGGCCCAGCTGGTTCGAGGCGACTGCCGCCGAATGCCGCCGCACGGCAAGCGACGTGGTGCTCTTCGACTATAGCTGCTTCGTCAAATACCATGTCGAAGGGCGCGACGCGCTGGCAGTCCTCAACCGCCTGTCCGCCAACGAGATCGACGTGCCCGTGGGCAAGCTCGTCTATACCCAATGGCTCAATCCGCGCGGCGGGATCGAGGCGGACGTCACCATTACCCGCCTGTCCGAAACCTCGTTCATGGTCGTCACCATTGCGTCCTCGCAACGGCGCGACATGGCCTGGCTCAAGCGGCACATTCCCGATGACGCGCATGTCTTTGCCGTCGATGTGACCTCGGGCCTCCCCGCGCTTGCCGTCATGGGACCAAAATCGCGCGACTTGCTCGCGGCGGTCAGCCCGGCCGATTTTTCCAACGAAGCCTTCCCCTTCGGGACCAGCCGCGAAATCGACCTCGGCTATGCGCGGGTACGGGCCAACCGGGTCACGTTCGTCGGCGAACTGGGCTGGGAACTCTTCATTCCCGCCGAATTCGCCACGCACGTCTTCGACACGCTGGTCGCGGCGGGCGAAGCCTTCAACCTCGGCCATGCAGGCTATTTCGCGCTCAATTCGCTGCGCATGGAAAAAGGATATCGCCACTGGAGCCATGACATCGGCGAGGAAGACACCCCACTCGAAGGCGGCCTCGGCTTTGCCGTCGCTTTCGACAAGCCCGGCGGCTTTATCGGCCGCGAAGCCCTGCTCCGCCAGAAGGAAGCGGGAAAACCGCGCCGCCGCCTTGTCCAGTTGCGCCTGAAAGACCCGCTCGCCCCGTTCGTCTATCACAACGAACCGATCTGGTCGGGCGACCGCATCATCGGTTCGGTCACCTCGGGCGCCTACGGCCACCGCATCGGTGCTTCGCTCGGCATGGGCTATATCGAACACCCCGAAGGCGTCGATCAGGCCTTTCTCGACGCCCAGTCCCTCGAAGTCGAAATCGCCTGGAAACGCTACCCCGTCGAAGCCAGCCTCAAGCCCTGGTACGACCCCAAAAACCTGCGCGTAAAAGCTTAACCCAGCCAAGGCCCCGCCCGGACAACTGCGCCGGGCGGGCAGCGAATTTGCCAACCACGGCGGTCGTTAAAGCGCCCGCCCCAAGTCCCGCGATCAGCCATCCCCACTGAGCCAACTGCTACGAACAGCATGACTAAAATGGGACTTTGCCGCCATTCCCGCGCGGGCTTCGACAGGGCCCGCTTTCAGACGGAAACCGGACGTTCTGAAAGACAGCGAGCCGCGGCAGGGAAGGAGAATGGTGGGCCAGTTGGCGAATGTCGGGTTTGGAACCGCGTTGCGAGGATAGCTGACGCTCAATTGGAGGCGGCAGTCGCCGGCTAGAGCGTCACCTCGATGCATTGGTCCGCCGAGATCTCAATATTCTCATCGGTATTTTTTGTGCTCTCGTTGAATAGCCGAACCATTTCTTCGACGCCGTGACACGGCCGTAGCGACGGAAGTGCCCGGGCCTCGGGGTCGAAATTGGGGGACAGCTGACAGCTCTTGATATGAATGTCGTCGCTCGCCGTGATCTTGCTCCAGGGGTCCGCACCGAAGGGTTTGCTGATGCACAGGAGAACATCGATGTCGCCGGGCTCGTCCTTGTCACTGTTCACGAGGCTGCCGAACACGAAGACGCTATAAAGCCACTGCTGCGCAACGATGTGATCAAGCTCGTTCTTGAGCAAGCCGATGAGATAGCGGCGACGCTCTGTTGCGCCGTACCGACCTTCAAATTCTGCGAGGTTCATCGACTTCGTTAACCTTCAGTTGTCCGCGCTGTGCTGCGATCAGGTTACCATCGCCTCTTGCCGCGAAATGCGCCTGTATGTCGTACAAGGTCTCCCCGACAATCACCAAGTGCGGCTATGTCCCAGCCCCAGTCTTTTAAACCTACTACCGTCAGGCTGTCCCGCACGGCAAGTTCGGTGAATGGTATATCGGGAATAAAACGTCTTGGGTGGGCGCGCTGCCGTCGGGCTTATGCTAGGTGCAGACAAGCGGCAACGCGGCGAGGCCGAGTCCTACAATGGCGAGCGCTAGACCGATCACCGCGATCCAAGCGGGGATGAACACGGCAGGATCGGGCGAACGCACATACCAGCGGAGCAGGCCCCAGAGTCCGACCTTTCGCAACGAAAAGTCTAATTCGCCGCCCTTGTCGATGCCGAGACGTTCGCGAATATCGTAAGGCATAAAGATCGCATCGACCCGGTTATGACCGAGCAGCAAGACGTCGAGCGCCTTTCCATTAGCGTTGTTGGTGAGCCGGGCGACACCATAACGTTCGACACCTGAGCGGTGTTTGACATTGAGGCGCACCATCCAGCGGCCGGCTTCGCTGGCCTGCGGACCTTCGACGCGAAGTTTCGCCATCTCATCCTCCAAATAGCCGCTGTGAAACCCTCAGCGGCGATAGGTGTCGAAAAAACGCGCCTCGTCGATCAAATTCAACCGCTATCTAATCAATCGGCGTGGAGTGCCCGTCACGTTGTGAATTAATGACGGGTTTTGGTATCGTCGCCCCGGAGCACGAACGACTTGAACGCGCGCGTTTCCGACCGGCGGCGGTCCGACTTCTGGAAGACCGGTTTCGACGTAAGCCGACGTTCCAGAGGCCGTAGCGGAACGGCGAGATCTGGCCGGGAGCTGCCGCAGGTCAACCGCTGTAAACATGGACAGCGTTACATGTCGCGGCTCTGATCGCGCCGATCCGTTCACGGCCTGATGTCAGTTTCAGGGCGAGTACTCCGAACGGGGCTGAACAGCCTGCCCCCGCGTATCGGGCCCGCCGAAGCAAAGGTTCGGAAATTTCGACGTGTACAAGCGGGCGGACCTGACCGATGGAGGCAGGATGAGCCTGTCTGCCAGTCGCGCCATTCTTGAGCGCCTTGTCGCCTTTCCCACAGTCAGCCGTAGCGGCAATCGGGCGCTGGTGGACTATGTGCGGGGGCTGGTCGAGCCGGTGGGGGCTCGGGTCGAGCTGACCGATGATGGCGATAGCGCCAATATGTGGATCAGCCTTGGCCCCGAAGGCGTGCCGGGGATTGTCCTGTCCGGGCACAGCGACGTGGTCCCGGTGGCGGGACAACCGTGGAGCCGTGATCCGTTTGTTCTTCATGCCCAGGACGGGCGGCTGTACGGGCGCGGAACGGCGGACATGAAAGGGTTTCTCGCCAGTGCGCTGGCGACCGTGATCGCGGCGGGGCGGATCACGGAAAGTGGGCGGGCGTTGCGTACGCCGCTGCATCTGGCGATCAGTTTCGACGAGGAAGTGGGATGCCTCGGCGTGCGTTCGCTGCTCGATCTGCTGGCTTCGCGCCCCTTGCGCCCCTTGCTGGTGTGGATCGGCGAACCGACCGGTCTGGCGCTCGCCACCGGGCACAAGGGCAAGTCGGCCTTTCGCGTAGTGGCACGCGGGCGCGCGGCGCATTCGGCACTGGCGCCGACCGGGCTCAATGCCATTCACCTTGCCGCCGATTTCATTGCCGCCTTGCGCGCGTTGCAGGGCGAACTGGCCGCGACCACGCCCGATCCGGCCTATGACGTGGGGTATTCCACGATCCATGTCGGCACGATCCGGGGCGGCGAGGCGCTCAATATCGTGCCTGCGACTTGCGAGCTGGAATTCGAGATCCGCAATATGGCCAGCGACGACCCGCTGGCCATCGAACGCGAAATCCGCGCCCGGGCCGAAGGGATCATCGCGCCGTGGCGCCGGGACTTTCCCGAAGCCGCGCTGGAGATCGAAGCGGTCAACGCCTATCCCGGCCTCGACACCCGCCACCCCGGCGCGCTTGCCTTTGCCCGCACCCTGTCGGGCAGCAATGCCGCCCCGATCAAGGTCGCGTTCGGGACCGAAGGCGGCCTGTTCTCGCAGACTTTGGGTGTTCCGACCGTCATCTGCGGCCCCGGATCGATGGAGCAAGGACACAAGCCCGATGAGTTCGTGACCGAGGAACAACTCGCCCGATGCGACGCGATGCTGGCGCGCCTGATCGACCGGCTCGAAGCCGGGGTATCCCTCGTCTGACAACTTCAGCTTTTCCGAAGCAGTGTTGACATTATTTGTGGTTTTGCAAAACCAGTCGTCCCCCTAGTCTCGGCTCATAACGGCAGGAGGCACAGCGCAAATGGACGGCGAAACGGTTGAAACCCTTGTGATCGGCGGCGGACAGGCCGGGATCGCCATGAGCGAGCATCTGGGCCGCCATGGCCTGCCCCATCTGATCCTCGAACGCGCGCGGATCGCCGAACGCTGGCGCTCGGAACGCTGGGATTCGCTGGTTGCCAATGGCCCGGCATGGCACGACCGTTTTCCGGGCCAGACCTTTGAACGCACCGGCCCCGACGGCTTCCCCGGCAAGGAGGAAGTGGCCGACTATCTTGAAGCCTATGCCCGCCGCATCGAGGCGCCGATCCGCACCGGCGTCGCGGTTCAGCGGCTGAGCCGCCGCGCCGACGGTTCGTTCCTTGCCGAAACGAGCGCGGGCACGATCGCGGCGCAACAGGTGGTGGTCGCGACCGGTCCGTTCCAGAAACCGGTGATCCCTGCCCTGATCCCTGCTCAGGACGGTCTGGTCCAGATCCATTCGGCCCATTACCACAATCCCGCCCAATTGCCCGAAGGTGGCGTTCTGGTCATCGGCGCGGGATCCTCGGGCGTGCAGATCGCCGACGAACTCAACCGCGCGGGCAAGCCGACCTGGCTTGCCGTCGGGCCGCACAACCGCCCTCCCCGGCGCTATCGCGGCAAGGATTTCGTCTGGTGGCTGGGCGTTCTGGGCAAGTGGGACCTCCCCCCCGCCGCCACGGCCGGTGAACATGTGACAATCGCGGTCAGCGGTGCCCATGGCGGGCATACGGTCGATTTCCGCGCTCTCGCCGATAGCGGGATCACCTTGGTCGGACGGGCCGAAAGCCATGAGGACGGGATCGTCCACTTTGCCGACAATCTGGCGGAAACCATCGCGGCGGGCGATGCGGATTATCTGTCCGTCCTGCGCGAGGCCGACGACTATGTCGCCCGCGAAGGGCTCGACTTGCCCGAAGAGCCCGAAGCCCATGTGATCGGCGCGGCTCCGGCTTGTGTCATCAATCCGGTCATCGCGCTCGACCTCAGGGCGGCAGGGATCACTTCGGTCGTCTGGGCAACCGGCTATGCGTTCGATTTCGGATGGGTCGACATCGACGTGTTCGACGCGGACGGCAATCCGCGTCACCAGCGCGGGGTGTCGGATGTGCCGGGGCTGCATTTTCTCGGCCTTCCCGGCCTGTCGCGCCGTGCCTCGGCCTTCATCTGGGGCGTATGGCACGATGCGGCCTATCTTGCCGACCGGATCGCCGAACGCACAGGCGCGCTCAACCCCGCCTGATCCAGTCCCGCCCGTTTTTTCCAGCAACAGGATCCCTGATGCCCGTTCATACCCGCATCCGCCCGTTCAATACCCGCGAAACCTATCCCGAACAGAACCTCGACAACGACTTGTGCCAGGCCGTCGTTGCCAGCGGGCGCATGGTTTTCGTGCGCGGCCAGATTTCGCAGGATCTCGACACCCGTGAAAGCCTGCATGTCGGCGACGCCACGCTTCAGGCCCGCAAGGCGATGGAAAACATCAAGATGCTGCTCGAAGAGGCAGGCGGCGACTTGTCCCACATCTGCCGCGTCGTCGTCTATCTGATCGACGTGCGCTATCGCGAGGATGTCTATCGCGAAATGGGGCTCTGGCTGAAAGGCGTCTTCCCGGTTTCGACCGGCCTTGTCGTCTCGGCCCTCGCCCGCCCGGAATGGCTGGTCGAAATCGAAGCCACGGCGGTGATCCCTTGACCTTCTCGATCGTCGCGCGCTGTGCCCGCACCGGGCAATTCGGCGTCGCCCTGTCCTCGTCCAGTCCCGCCGTCGCCGCGCGTTGCGCCCATGCGCGGGCGGGCGTCGGCGCAGTGGCGAGCCAGAACGTGACTGACCCGCGCCTCGGCCCGCGCGGGCTCGACCTGATGGCGGCGGGCACCGATGCCCCGGCCGCGATTGCCGCGCTTGAGGCCGAGGCTGGCGCCCATGCGCCGTGGCGGCAAGTGACCGCAATCGACGCACAAGGCCGTGTCGCGGCGTTCAGCGGGACGCGCGCCCTTGGTCGCAACGGACACCTTCTCGGCACCGATGCCGTCGCAGCGGGCAACATGCTGGCAAGCGATGCGGTCCTGCCGTCGATGCTTGCAGCCTTTGCCGCCTCGCCCGAGGCTCCGCTCGGCGAGCGGCTCCTGTTCGCACTCGAAGCGGCCCTTGCCGCCGGGGGCGAGGAAGGCCCGGTCCATTCGGCCGGAATGCTGGTGGTGGACAAGCAAGCCTGGCCCCTTGCCGACTTGCGTGTCGATTGGGCCGAAAAAGCGCCGATCGCACGCCTGCGCGAGCTCTGGACATTGTGGCAGCCGCAGATGCACGACTATGTGACCCGCGCGCTGCATCCCGATGCGGCGCCGTCCTATGGCGTTCCGGGCGATCCCTGATCGAAGATGGCAACCCGTTTCACACTGAGGCAACTGGCCTATTTCGTGGCGGCCGGAGAGGCGGGCAGCATCACGCTCGCCTCGGAACGGGTGCACATCTCGCAGCCCTCGATTTCCGCCGCGATCACCCAGCTCGAACACGAGTTCGGGGTGCAGTTGTTCATCCGCCACCATGCGCAGGGGCTGTCGCTCACTCCGGCGGGTGAACGCCTGTTGATCGCGGCGCGCGATCTCTTGCGCGCGGCGGACGATCTGGGCGATCTGGCGCGTGACATGGCGGGCAATGTTGCCGGCCCGTTGCGCGTCGGCGCGTTCCGCACGCTCTCGCCGCTGATCCTGCCCGAACTGCTGGCCGATTTCGTCGCGCTCCACCCCCGTGTCGAGCTGTCGATGATCGAAGACGACGAGGCCGAACTCGTTACTCGCCTGCGCCGCGCGGAAATCGATCTTGCCCTCAGTTATGAGCAAAAGGCCGACGACATCGCGTTCGAGCCGCTGGCCCAATTGCCGACCTATATCGTGCTGCCTGCCGAGCACGGCCTTGCCCGCAGCGGTCGACTGTCACTGTCCGACCTTGCCGGGCAGCCGTTCATCCTGCTCGACCTGCCGGTAAGCCGCGACTATTTCCTGTCGCTGTTCAAACGGGCGGGCGTACCCATGAACATCGTCGCCCGCTCCGAACAATCCGAAACGATCCGTTCGATGGTCGGCAGCGGCCTCGGCTATACCCTGCTGACCGCACGGCCAGCCAGCCGCGTTGCGGTCAACGGCCGTCCGCTCGCCTATGTCCCGCTGTCCGATCCGTTCCCGCCGATGCAGCTTGGCCTGCTGACCGCGCGCAACTTGCGCCAGACCCGCACGGCCGATGCGTTCGCGACATTCTGCCGCGAACGCATCACCAATCATCATTTGCCCGGAATGGCCGATCTTTAAAACTTGTTCGCGAAAGTCAGGCCGAACGTGCGCGGCTGATTGACCGAAACACGGGTCAGCGACGGGGTAAGCCAGGCAAAGGCGGTGTTGTTGACCGTCAGTGCAGCGCGCTCGTTGGTCAGGTTGCTGATGAACGCGGTCAGGCTCCATGGCGAGCGCGCAAGGACGAGCCGCATGTCGACAAGGTTATAGGGATCGAGCCGCTGCTGATTATAGGCGATGTCATAGACCCGCCCGACGAAATTGTCGGCAACCCGCGCGGTCAGCGTCGTTTCGGCATTGAGATGCGCGGTATAGGACACCGATCCGTTCACCGTGGCACCCGGAATGTTGAGAATGGGCTGCCCCACCGAGACGCCGACCGTGCCCGGATCGACCGAGCGGATCTTGGCCGAAGTGACTGTCCCGCTCAGCGAGAACGTCAGGTCGTGGACCGGCGTGACCGTGATTTCGACTTCCGGACCATAGGCGCGGGCGTTCCCGGCATTGGTGGTATAGGGATAGCCGCAAGGCGGGGTGATCTGCTGCTGCACTCCTGACCAGTTCATCAGGTAGAAGTCGGCGTTGAACGAGATCTTGCCCCCGGCAAGCTTCGCCTTTTCCCCGACTTCATAGCTCCACACCGAATCCGGACCATACTTGACCGGCTGATTGCCGCAGGTTTCCTGCGGCGCGGGCAGGCTGACGCCGCCGGGACGGAACCCCTTGGCAATGGTGCCGTAAATGGTCAGGCGCGGATTGGGGATATAGGACAGGTTGAAGCGCGGATTGACCCCGCGCGCGCTCGTCGCAACGGTCAGCGTCGTCGGATCGGCATTGCCCGTCGCGGTCCCGATCCCGTTCTGCCACATGTCCACATGGGTGTGGAATTCATAGTACCGCAGGCCGACCGTCGCCTTCAACGCGGGCGTCAGCTTGTACGAGGCTTCGCCGAACGCGGCGTACTGCTCCATGCGATAGGGGTTGTACGAACGATAGACGATCCCTTCGGGATTGGCATCCGCGCCGCCGACCGAATACCCGGCATAGGCCTGTGCCGCATTGTCCGCTGCCCATGTCGAGACCAGCGAGGAATAGAAGAAACCGCCCACGAGCTGGAACGGCCCATCGGTCTTGGTCGCAAAGCGCAGTTCCTGGCTGAACTGGTGCGACGTGTCGCGCTCGGTAAAGCCGATCGGGCCGGTATAGGTATCGAGCGCGAGCAGGTTCTGAACCAGCTCGGCCGCGTCCATCGTCTGTGTTTCGACGCGGTGCCAATAGGACGTGGCAGAGGTGATCTCGACCGGCCCGGCGTCATACTTGATCGTGCCGCCCACCATCCAGAACGTGTCGGCGAAGGGTTCGGCGAAATCGAACGGCTGATAATGGGCTTCCTTGGCCGAACCCTGGTCGTATTCGCTGTAGCCGCCCGCGATCGTGCGCTGGTACATGCCGTTGACCGTGACGCTCAGGCGTTCGTCGGGGCGATAGAGCAGGCTTCCGCGCAAGGACGACAGGCGCGTCCAGTTGACGTCGTGGTGGACGGCCGTGACCGAGGCCTTGTCGACATTGCCGCGCACACAGCCGTATCCGGCCCACGAGCTGATCCCGTTGCCGCACCCGCTGCCGCTTTCGAGCGGGAAATCCGCAGCCCCGACGATGCGGTCGACCCAGCCGCCGGTATATTTCTCGGTTCCGACCACGCGCAGGGCGAGCTTGTCCTTGACCAGCGGCAGGTTGATCATGAGATCGCCGCCGCCGCTCGGGTGCCCGCCTTCGGTCGCGGAAACCGACATGTCATAGGCGCCCTCGATGTGGTCGAGCTTGGGCTCGTTGGTGATGAGCTTGACCGTGCCGCCCATCGACCCCGAACCATAGAGCGTCCCTTGCGGCCCGCGCAGGACTTCAACGCGATTGAGGTCGAACAGGTTGGGATCGAGCACCACCTTGCCGTTGAGCGAGGCGGCGGGCGGCGACAGCGGCACTTCGTCGAGATAGAAACCGACCGTCGGCGACGATCCCCCGGACGAGGCAAGCCCGCGCATTTCGAGCTCGGTCTGCCCCGGCCCCGAAGTGCGCATCGAAATCCCCGGAACGTCGCGAACGACGGCCTGAAGATCGTTGACCCCGCGCGCCTGCAACTGCGCCCCGCTCAAGGCCGTCATCGAAATCGGCGTCGACTGGACCGTCGAGGCCCTCCGTTCGGCCGTCACCACAATCTCGTTTCCGCTCATGACCGGCGGCGCATCGGCGGCATGAACCGCAACGGGCGCCACCCCGGCGAGCAACAGGACCGCGAAAGCGAGCGGCCGGGACAGGACTGGGCGCGATAGGCCAGTGGGGGACGATTGCGACATTACACCTCCTCCTTGCAAGATCGCACTCCCTTCGTGCGACGCGGCCGGATCAGGTGTGGCCGGTGCTTTTCTCGGTTCGGACTGCACCCCCCTGGTCCCGACCGCACGCCCTCTCCCTGCGCGCAACACAAGTGTCGCACGCCGGACTGGGGATGGCGGTCGAGAAGCAGCGCGACCCGCACCGGATTGACGATGGAGCGATACGTTGCAGCGCAATATGGCTGCGGAATCGGATTAGGCCCGACGATTTCGGGTTTCACAATTTCAAATATGCAAATTGAAGTTTCCGGATTTACGAAAGCAATTCTCGCCGGATCCAAACCGGAAAACCGCCGCCAAATCGCTGAAATCCGCGCCACCCTTTTTGGATCGGACGCTACAAGACCGCCCCGCCCGTGTTGACTCGCACCTTGCGTTCGATAGCTTCGAACGGTGTCATTCTCCTTTCGCCAAATCCGCTATTTCGTGGCCATTGCCGAACTCGGCTCGCTGTCGGGCGCGGCCAAGGCGCTCAATGTCACACCCTCCTCGATCACGGTCGCAATCCACGATCTGGAACAGCATCTGGCCTGCCGCCTGTTCGAACGGCGCGCACGAGGCATGGAACTGACGCTCAAGGGGCAGCAATTCCTCCGCCACGCCCGCTCGATCCTCGACACCGTGGCACAGGCGCGACGAAGCCTTGAAGACGACCTGACCGAAGTGGGCGGCCGCCTCAATCTGGGGGTCACCCCCCTGCTCGCGGGCTATGTCCTTGCCGAACAGCTTGCACGCTTTCGCCAGGCCTACCCCAATCCCCAGGTCTCGATCGTGGAGGACAGCCGCGAGGATCTCGAACACCTCCTGATCGGCGGCGAAGTCGATGCGGCGGCGATGATCCTGCCTGCGGGCGAACCGGCCCAGGCGATGCAGACCATGCAGATCGCCGCATCGCCCTATCGGCTGTGGATGGCCGCCGACCACCCGCTGGCCCGGCAAAGCGCCATCGATCATGCAGCCCTCGACGGCCTGCCGCTGATCCTGCTGGCCACCGACGAAATCGCCGAAACCGCCGAAAAGCACTGGCGGCGTCTGGGGCTCAAACTCAACGTGCTGGTCCGCACCCGCTCGGTCGAGGCGGTGCGCAGCCTTGTCGCGACCGGAGCGGGGGTCGCGGCCATGCCCGACCTGGCCTATCGCCGCTGGTCACTTGAAGGCGACCGGGTCGAAGCGCGCCCCTTGCGCGATCCGCCGACCCCTGCACGGGTTGCGATCACCTGGCGCCGGGGCACCAACCAGTCCGCCGCACTCAAAGGTTTCCTTGCCGTCGTGCGCGGACAGAGTGCGGTGCATGAAGAAAACGTCGGATGACCCTCGCTCAGCGTTCGTCAAATGCGAAAGCGCGGTTTCCTTATTTGAAATGGTGAAGCCTCAAACGCTCCGATAGCCTTTTCCTCGCAACAGACCGGCGTGGGCACCCGCAACATTCTTGCGCGCGCCTTGCCATCGCCCGGTCGACAAAAGGAAGCGTCGACATGACTTACCTGATGCGCATTGGCGACAGTTTCGAGGCAGGACAGGAAGCCCCCGAGAAACTTATCAACCCCCGCGACGGCAGCCTGATCGGCGAAGTCGGCGAGGCTTCCCCCGCTCAGGTCGAAGCTGCGGTTGCCGCTGCCGAAGCCGCCTTCACGACATGGTCGCGCACTTCGCCTGCGGAACGCTCGAACCTGCTGCTCAAGCTCGCCGACCGGATCGAGGCGCAGGCCGAAACCTATGCCCGTCTCGAAGCGCTCAACTGCGGCAAGCCCTACCCTTGCGTGCTCAACGACGAAATTCCCGCGATCGTCGATTGCGTACGGTTCTATGCCGGAGCCGCCCGCGCGATGCAGGGACCGCTGGCGGGTGAATACCTGCCCGGCCACACCTCGATGATCCGCCGCGACCCGATCGGGGTGATCGCCTCGATCGCGCCGTGGAACTATCCGCTGATGATGGCGATCTGGAAGATCGCGGCGCCGGTGGCCGTGGGCAACACCGTCGTGCTCAAGCCTTCGGAACTCACTCCGCTGACCAGCTTCAAGCTGGCCGAGGACGCCGCCGCCATTTTCCCGCCCGGCGTCATCAACGTCATTTACGGACGCGGCGAAAGCGTCGGCAGCCATCTCATCAACCACCCCTCGGTGGCGATGATCTCGGTCACGGGCGACATCGCCACCGGACGCAAGGTTCTTTCGGCCGCGACCAAGACGATCAAGCGCACTCATCTCGAACTGGGCGGCAAGGCGCCGGTCATCGTCCTCGACGACGCGGACATTGACGAAGTGGTTTCGGCCCTGCGCATTTTCGGCTTCTACAATTCGGGGCAGGATTGCACCGCCGCGTGCCGGATCTATTGCGCTGCGCCCGTTTACGACCGTCTGGTCGCCGAACTTGCCGGCGCGGTTTCAACCTTGCGCTACAATCAGGCGGACGATGAAGAAAACGAGATCGGCCCGCTGATTTCCGAACGTCAGCTTTCGCGTGTCGCTGCGTTCGTCGCGCGCGCGGCCGAGGAACCGCATATCGAGATCGCCACCGGCGGCGCAGCGGGCAGCGAAAAGGGCTTCTATTTCCAGCCCACCGTCGTTGCCCACGCGCGTCAGAGCGACGAGATCGTCCGCCGCGAAGTGTTCGGCCCGGTCGTCTCCGTCACGCGCTTCGACGACATCGAGGACGCGATCACCTGGGCCAACGATTCCGATTACGGCCTCGCCTCGTCCGTATGGTCGCGCGACGTAGGAAAGGCGATGCGTGTCGCCTCTGCGCTGCGCTATGGCTGCACATGGGTGAACACCCACTTCATGCTCACCAGCGAAATGCCGCACGGTGGGTTCAAGCAGTCGGGCTACGGCAAGGACATGAGCCTCTATGCGCTGGAGGACTACACCTGTCCGCGCCACATCATGATCAAGCTGTGATCGGGGGTCGCAGCCAGCAATGACCGGGGAGCAAGCATGACCGAAACGACCGCCGACGACGATGCAGAGCTGAGAGCGCTCGGCTATTCCGCCCAGTTCGACCGCAACATGTCGCTGTGGGAGAACTTCGCTCTGGGGTTCACCTATCTTTCGCCGGTGGTCGGGGTCTATTCGCTGTTCGCCACGGCGATCGCCTCGGGCGGGCCGCCGATGATCTGGTGGTACGGCATTGCCGCCATCGGCCAGATGATCGTCTGCCTGACCTTTTGCGAAGTCGTTTCGCAATTTCCCATCGCCGGGGGCCTCTATCCCTGGTGCCGCCGCCTTGTCGGCAAGAAATGGGCGTGGATGGCCGGCTGGGTCTATGGCTGGGCGCTGTTCACCTCGATCGCGGGCGTGTCGGCGGGGGCGGCCCCCTTCGTCGCGCAATTGTTCGGGTTCGAGGCGACGCCGGTCAATTCCGGGCTCATTTCCATTGCGCTGGTCGCGATTTCGACTCTGACCAATCTTGCGGGCACGAAAACGCTCGCTCGCGTCGCCATGTTCGGGTTCATCTGTGAAATTCTGGGCGCGCTGGTGGTCGGGGCGATCCTCCTGCTGTTCCACCGTCACCAACCGGTCTCGGTGATCCTCGACCCCCACGGCGTTTCGCATGGCGGCCCCTATTTCCCGGCCTTCATGTCAGCGGCGATCGTCGGCCTGTTCACTTGCTATGGCTTCGAGGCCTGCGGTGACGTCGCCGAGGAAACCCCCAATCCGGGCGTTGCCATTCCCAAGGCGATGAAGTCGACGATCTATATCGGTATGTCCGCATCGATCTTCGTGTGCCTTGCGCTGATCCTGTCGCTGCCCGACATCGGGGCGGTGATCGACGGTCGCTCGACGACGCCGATCCAGGATGCGCTGATGGCGGCCTTCGGCCCGATCGGGACCAAGGCGGTGATCGTGGTCGTGCTGGTCTCGTTCCTGTCCTGCGTGCTCAGCCTTCAGGCTGCGGCAAGCCGCCTTGCCTATGCCTATGCCCGCGACGACATGGTTGTCGCCAGCACATGGCTGCGCAAGGTTTCGACAACCCACCACGTTCCGACCAATGCACTCGCATTGTCGGGCGTGATCGCGGCGGCCATTCTGGTCTTGGGCATGTTCTTTGCCAATGCCGTTGCGACGATCGTCAGCTTTGCCGTCGTCGGGATCTATGCCGGGTTCCAGATGGTGGTCATGGCTGCTCTCTTTGCTCGCGCCAAGGGCTGGCGCCCGCACGGGAAATTCCGCCTGGGCGGCTGGGGTTGGCCGATCAACATCGTCGGTCTGGTCTGGGGTGTGAGCGCGATTGCCGACATGCTCCAGCCGGGCGGCGGCGACCTGCCGTGGTACGAATCCTGGGGCATGGTCATGACCTTTGTCGCCGTAGTCGTCTCGGGGCTTGTCTACATGGTGATCGGACGGCCTTATGATCGCAGCGATTCTCCGGCAGGAGACGCCTGGCGCCCTCGCAGTGCGGGCTGAACCCTGCCGTCATGTCCCAAAAAGGAGGCCAACGATGCTTCGTGCCCTGATCCTCTCTCCCGCTCTTGCCCTTGCCGTTGCGGCTCCGGCCCATGCGGCAAGCCCGGTCGAAATGAAAATCGACCTTGTCGAACGCGCTGAAACCGATGTGGTCAGCCTCCATGGCGGCAGCGCGGCGGACAATGTCGGCGACCTCGCCACGTTTACCAATCCGATCTACGACGCTGCCAATCAGGTCAAACTGGGCCACGATCAGGGCTATTGCGTCCGTCTCGTCGTCGGCAAGACAATGGAATGCCACTGGACCCTGTTCCTCGAAAAGGGACAGATCAGCGTCGATGGACCGGTCTATGACGGCGCGGACAGCACGCTCGCAGTGACCGGCGGCACCGGGCTCTATGCGGCCGTCCACGGCGAAGTGAAAATCCACCCCCGCGACGCCAAGGCCAGCGGCTATGATTTCCATTATCGCGTCTGGTAATCGGGACGTTCAAAGCCTGATATCATAATCGGCAACGATCCGCCGCAAGTCGCCATCCGGGTCCGAACTTGCGCGGATCGTCCGATCGAAGAGCATGACCATCCGGCTCTCATCCGAATAGGCGGGCCAAGCGGGATCGGGACGCCCGGTCCGCGCAAATGCACCCCACGCGCCCATCATCGCCCGCGCAAGACGATCAGCGTCTCCCACGGGATCGGCCGCGCGGCGCAAGGCATCATTGTCCTTTCCATCCCACGCCGCGCCATAGGCAAGATTGCCGAAGACGAAGGGGATTTCCCCACCGTGCAAGGCCCAGGCTCCGCCAAAGCAGGGCGTTTTCCAGTCGAAGCGATAGGAAAAGACGTTCCCCGGCGCCGCACGGGCCGCGCTTTGCGTCATGACCATCGCACTATGCCGAAATCCTGCCAGCGTCGCCGTCTCGAACAACAGCGCCTGCGGTGAAAGACCCGGACGCGCCGCCGCGACCGCCTTCACCAGGGCAAGACCCGCGCCGGGATCGGCAAAGCCCCTGCCCGGCGCCGCATCGTCCAGCATGGTGGCAATCCCTGCGTCATCGACCGGAGGCGCAAGCATCCCGGCAAAGGCCGCAGCCTCGTCGCGATTGGTGCCGATCAGCATGGGCAGTCCGGCGGCCCCAGCGGGCGGAGCCTTGCTCCAGTCGAAAGCCGTCACGACCGTGCCGTCGGCGACCGGCTGAAAGAACGGTCCACCCCGCGCATGGGCGAGCAAGGGCCAGTCGGCAGCCACCAGTGCCGAGACGGGGACTTCGCGCAGGCGTTCGGGGCGATTGGCCTCGATCCCCATCCGCGCCATGACCGTGCGGGCGACTTCGCTTGCCTGGTCGCGATCCTGCACCCGGGTCAGCGAACCCGATTGCAGGATCGCCTTGTGAAAAAGCCCCCGCGCCGAGGGCATGGCCATCAAGGTGCCGGTCTTGAACCCGCCTCCCGATTCCCCGAACACGGTCACGTTGGCCCGATCACCGCCGAACGCCCCGATCCCCTCGCGAACCCAGCGGAGCGCAGCCACCAGATCCTGCTGTCCCGGATTGGCCGCCTCGGCAAAGCGCGGATCGAGATCTCCGAGCCAGAGATAACCGAGCGGGCCCAGCCGATGGTTGACCGTCACCACCACGACGCGTTCGGTCGCGGCAAGCCGCGCGCCGTCATAAAGCGGCAAGCCGCCCGATCCCGACAGGAACCAGCCGCCATGGACCCAGACCATGACCGGCAAGGGCCGCTCGCCCGGTTCCGCCGGTGTCCAGACATTGAGATAGAGGCAATCTTCCGATCCCGCGAGAGGATCGACCCATGCGGGAAAGTCGGTGTTGACCTGAAGGCAAGGCGCGCCACAGACCTGCGCCCGGCGGGTTCCGGTCCAGCGCGGAGGCTTTCCGGGCGAAGCAAAACGCCCGCCCCCGACCGGCGGCGGAGCATAGGGAATGCCAAGGAACGCCCGCACGCCACCCCGGTCCTGCCCCGCAAGACGCCCGAACGGGGTTTCGACGACAGCCTCGCGGCCCGCCTCCGATGCGGCCCATCCCGGTATGGAAAACCCCGCGGCAAGCAATCCGAGTGCCGTGCGGCGGGACACCCTGTCCATCGCGCTCATCGCCCCGCGCCGAGCAGGTCCGGCATCCGGGCGGCAAGGTCGATCATCATTTCCCCGAACAGGCCATTAGCCCAGGCAAACCAGATGCGGGTGAAATGAGCGGGGTTCCCCGCTTCGAATGCCTCGTGCATGAACCCGGTCCCGGCATGGGTTGCCTTGAGTTGGGCAAGGCAATTGGCGACAATGCGCGGATCGTCGCTCGATTGCGCGCGCACGGCAAGCGACATCGGCCAGATCATGTTCATGCCGACATGCGGCCCACCGATCCCGCTGTTGCCGCCCCGTTCGAAGTAATAGGGATTGGCCGTGCTCCAGCACCGCGCCTCCGTCCGGCGAAACATGGGATCGTCCCTTGCCACGCAGCCGAGATAGGCGAGCGAGGCGAGACTGGGCGCATTGGCATCGTCCATGAACAGCGTGTTGCCGAACCCGTCGACTTCATAGGCCCAGATGGCGTTTGCGCCGTCGCCGATCCGCCCCCATGCCTGAACCGCCGCGGCGACTTCATCGGCAAGCGCGACCGCATCGTGGGCAAGCGCCCCGTCATGAAGGACCGTGGCCGCGATTTCCGCAAGCCAGCGCAAGGCCTGTACCGCAAAGAGATTGGAGGGGATCAGGAAGGGAAAGACGCAGGCATCGTCCGACGGACGGAACATCGAATGGATCAGCCCGACCTTGCGCGTAGGCGATCCCATCCCGCCCATCGGCAGGCTGTCGGTCGGACTGGGAGTCGATCGCTGAAAACGATAGGGGCTGGTCCCGTCGCGCCGCTGTTCGGTACGCAAAGTAAAGACGATCAGCCGTGCGGCCTGATGCCATTGCGCATCGAAAGGCGCGCTGTCGCCGGTCGCGCGCCAATAGCCATAGGCAAGCCGCACCACGTGGCACAGCGAGTCCACTTCCCATTTCCGTTCGGCAACGCCCGGGCGCATCTGCGTCTGGTCGGACAGAGCCCACCACAATGGCGTGCGCGTCGCACCGGGGTCGCGGCCAAAGGCATTGGCATAAGGATCGATGAGAATGCACTGCGCATGGCGCGCGATCAGCCCCCGATAGAGCCGCTGCAACGCTGCATCGTCGCGCGCGAGATGGAGATAGCCCCAGACTTGTGCCGAGGAATCGCGCAACCACATCGCCGGAATGTCGCCGGTGATGACGAACGTGTCCGGCTTTCCCCCGCGCATCGCGATCTCGACCGTGGTATCGAGCGTGTTGGGATAGCAATTGGCGAAAAGCCACGCCAGTTCGGGGTCACCGATCATCGCGCTGACGCGGGCGATCTCCGCCTCGACCGCCGGGCTGACGAAACGGCGGGCCGACACTGGCGGGCGGCGCGAGACGAAATCGGCCGCCATCGCCTGCGGCGTGCCTTCGGGAAGGATGCCCGTCCCTTCGCCCAAGGCAACCGCGACGGCGCCCAGTCCCGCCAGTTCGCGCAAGACCCGGCGGCGGCTGCGCGGTTCGGGTGCGGAAAAGTCGGAAAATGCGTAGTCCATGTCCATCATCTCGTCGACCCGCGTCACGCTGCTCCGGCTTCCAGAGCGAGTGGCGGGCGTGCCTCTGGCGCCCGACCGAATTCGCGATTGGGTGTCGTCCCCATTTCGAAAACCAGATGCCCCCCGCGTACCAGTTCGGCGTGGGGAATCCAGCTCTTGTCCCAAGCCTTTCCATTCCAGAAGACATTCTGGACATAGACGGCCTCGGCACTGACGCCGGGAGCTTCAATCACCAGCCGCCCGCCTGCAACGGTCAATTCGACCCGTTCGAACAGGGGTGACCCGAAAATCCAGATCCCGCTGACCGGATCGACCGGATAGATCCCGAACGCGCTCAGCACGAACCACGCGCTCATCTGGCCGCAGTCCTCGTTTCCGGCAAGACCGTCAGGCTGATCGCGGTACATCGTCGCCATCAGGCTGCGCACGCGCGCCTGCGTTTTCCACGGCGCGCCGCACCAGGCATAGAGATAAGCGATGTGATGGCTCGGTTCGTTGCCGTGCGCATATTGCCCGACCAGCCCCGCGACATCGGGCGGGGTTCCCGGGGCAAGGCGACTGTCGGCCGAAAACAGCGCGTCGAGCTTGGCTTCGAGCGCGGCATCCCCGCCCATGAGGTCCATCAGCCCGTGGATGTCATGCTGAGCCAGGAACGTCGCCTGCCAGGCGTTGCATTCGGTGAAATCGCGCCAGTACCCGCCGTCGTGATCGACCGCGCGCGGATCGAACGGCCCCGGCCAGTTCCCGTCGGAAAAGCGGGGGCGCACGAACTTGGTATCGATGTCGAAAATCGACCGCCAGCTGAGCGAGCGACGCCGCAGCGCATAGGCATCCTGCGTCGCGCCCGCCGCTTCGGCGATCTTCGACATCGCCCAGTCGTCATAGGAATATTCGATCGTCTTGCTGGCCGCTTCGCTGACCATATCGGCCGGGACATACCCGAGCCGCCGATAGGGTTCGAGCCCGTTGCCCTTTTCCTCGAAAGCAAGACGGCGCAGGCGTGGCCAGAGCGTGGCGAGGTCGATCCCCGGCGCGCCCTTGGTCAAGGCCTCGGCGATGACCACGACCGAATGCCAGCCGATCATGCAATGGGTCTCGATCCCCTGCAAAGGCCAGACCGGCGGCCCCGAGGGGCTTTCCAGTGTCATCCGCGCCAGATTGCGGGCAAAGGCCGCATTCTTGTCGGGGTCTATCAGCGTCAGCAGGGGATGGAACGCGCGATAGGTGTCCCAGAGCGAATAGGCGCTCCAGTTGCCTTCCCCCTTGGCCAAAGTGTGGACGGCGCGATCCATGCCGCGATAGCGCCCGTCCGCATCGGCGAAGAGATTGGGCGCGGCCGCCGCATGATAGAGCGCGGTCGCCATGATCCGCCGTTCCGCAGGGGAGCCGCCGACAAAGCGCACGCTGTCGAGCCGTTCGCGCCACGCCGTACGTGCGGCCCGGCGAATGCGTTCGAAATCCCAGTCGGGCATTTCCGCGTCGAGATTGGCCATCGCCCCGGCAAGATCGACGCCCGACATCCCCACCTTGACCATGACCGGTGCGGATGCCGCATCGGGCAACATGATTGCAACTTTGAGCCCGCCGCCGACAAGGCCGGTGGCCCCTGCCGCTGCCGGAGCATCATGGGCAAAGAACTGCATTTCCGCAGCAGGCACCGACAGGCGCATGGCGAAATGGATCTCACGCCCGTTCGCCCACTGGTGAACCCGTCGGCTGCCGACCAGTAGATCGGGAGCCAATTGCTGCAACATGCCTTCGACGCGGGTGTGATGATGATGGGGCAATTGCATGGCGTGATCGAAATCGATCAGCAGATGCCCGGCGGCGGGAAAGCGATAGCGGTGCATCCCCGCACGTGCCGTCGCGGTCAGCTCGACCTCGATCCCGCTGTCTTTGAGGCGAACCGCGTAATAGCCCGGCTCGGCTATCTCGTCGGCATGGTCGAATGCCTGGCGATAGCTGCCCTCGGGCTTTTGCCGCGTTCCCGGCGACAGCACGACCGGGCCGGTGCGCGGCACGACCAGCACGTCGAGCATATCGCCCACGCCCGTTCCGCTGAGGTGATTGTGCGAAAAACCGAGCAGCGTGGTATCGTCATGATGATAGCCCGAACAGGCGTCCCAACGCCGGTCGTCGGTGTCCGGTCCCAGCTGGACCATGCCGAAAGGAACCGTTGCCGCCGGAGTCGTATGTCCATGCCCGCCGGTCCCGATCATCGGGTCGATCAGGACGGACATGTCCCCGGCGCTCGTCGCCTCGATCACATCGGCGACAGCACCATGAGGAACCACTTCGTGCCGCAACAGGGCCCCGCCCAGCCCCGCTCCGGCCAAAGCCGCAGTCGATTTGAGCCATTGCCGACGGGTAGTCACCGCTAGAACCTTTCGCAGACCCTCTGTCGCAGCATAACGGATTGGTCCGCCATACCACGCGACACCTTTCCGTGCCGTTTATCGCTCCAGATAGACCATGCTCGCCCCTCGCCTGCAAGTGGCACAAGGTACACGATAAAAACGAAAAGACCGGGCACCGCAAAGCGCCCGGTCTTCGGTGTCAGCATGGGCCGGTGGAGCCCGCAATCCAGAACGACCGGGGGAGAAAGTTTTATAGATCGGCCCCCAACGAAAATGCCGGACCGGGCGATCAGATGCCTATCGGCGGAACAACGCCGAGCGCAGGATCGCTGATCGCGGGCCAGGCCCCCGCAACGCAGCCCGCGATCCGGCGTTCCCAGCCTTCGGGACCGCGCAGGACGAGATCATGCCACCCATGCGTGGGCGCGAGCAGCCACTCGTGCGTGCCGCCATCGGCGGGAACCGTCCATTCGCCATGCTGCGCCGCATAGGCACCGGGGCGAACCGCAAGACCGCCGTGTCCTGCCCCCACGCTTACGCGCAGGCGATCGCCCGCAATCTCCCACGCCACTTGCGGTTCGTGCCCGCCGCGTCCGACGAAGGCCCGGTGGAAACCGCCCGGACCGAGCACCCAGAGGTCATAGGCGCGGTCCTTTCCTTGCAGCAGCCATTCGCCTTCCAGCGCCTTGCCCGCTTCGACCGTATAGCGGCGCGGCACCGCCGACAGGCGCAGGCGATCGTAGACATGAAACACCGCGCCCAATCCCTCACCGGCTGCAAGATGCAGGCGGAACACGCCGCGCGCCGGATCAAGCTCGCCGGTCGTTTCGAGATGATAGCGGCTCGGACAGGCGGGCCGAATGCCTGGTGCCTGCCGGGGCAGCGGCTGATCTTCAGGAGCAGAGGGCGCGGGCTGGTTCGCGATGGCCTGTGCCGCGGCCCGACGCGCAGGCGCGTCGCGCATGGTCGCCTCGAGCGCGGGCGTCAGGCGCGCGCCGCGCGCCGCAGGACGCGCGCCCGCCGAAAAATCGAACACTGGTACCAGATCGCTGCAGATCGCCCGGCGCCAGTCGGTGATATTGCTTTCCGCCACACCGAAACGCGCTTCCATCAGGCGCAGGACCGACGTGTGATCGGCAACTTCGGAAAAGACCCGACCGCCGCGCGTCCATGGCGACAGGACGTACATCGGCACGCGCGGGCCGAGGCCATAGGGACGCCCCCGCAGCCCCGGAAAATCGCTCATCGCCCCCGGCGCATGCAGGCGGTGATATTCCCCGGTCGTCGCGATCGTGCTGTCCCCGGCAAATCCGCCCGGCGCATCGACATCGGGCGACGGCGGCGCGGGTGGCGGGACGTGATCGAAAAAGCCGTCGTTCTCGTCGAAATTGACGATCAGGGCCGTGCGTGCCCAAACGGCCGGATTAGCCGTGAGCGCGGCAATGACCTCGGCCGTATAAGCCGCCCCTTGCGCCGGGCTCGACGGCCCGGGATGTTCGGACCCTTCGGCGGTGGCGACGATCCAGCTGATCTGCGGCAGCCGGTCGGCAAGGACATCGGCGCGCAAGGCGTCGAGCGCGCGGGTCGACAGCCCCTTGTCCCGCAGCACCGGACGTGCGCCGGGATCGCCGCGATAGGCCGCGCGGAACTGAATGAAATTGGCCAGCGGATTGTCGCTGAAAAAGTCGGCCATGTCCTGATAGACGGCCCAGCTCACCCCAGCCTGTTCGAGCCGTTCGGGATAGGTCGTCCAGAAAAACCGTGGCGAACTGGCGGTATCGGGCTTGGTCAGGTCGTCGTCGGGATTTTCGATCGCGGGCCCGCCGCCCTTGCCCATCGGATCATTGGTGCCGGTCCACAGGAACAGCCGGTTGCAGTTGGTCCCCGTCTGCATCGAACAGTGATAGGCGTCGCACAGGGTAAAGGCATCGGCCATCGCATATTGGAACGGCAGATCTTCGGCCCCGAAATAGGCCATCGCGCGTTCGGTCTTGGCCTCGGGCCAATGCCCCATGCGCCCATGGTCCCACGCGGCCTGCGCGTCGGGCCAGTTGTGCGGGGTTCCCGCCACGCGCATGAGGTCGAAATGCGCGCGCGTCGCCATGCGGAACGGGCGGATCAGGCGCGGGTGCTCGCTGGCATCGTCGCGCTGGTCCCAGACCGAGCGTCGCTTGCCGTCCGGCCCCGGCACGAGCGGGATGGGAAAGCGATCGCCGAACCCGCGCACGCCCGCCATGGTCCCGAAATAATGATCGAAGCTGCGATTTTCCTGCATCAGCACGACGATGTGGGCAATGTCGCCCAAAGTGCCGGTGCGACGATCGGGACCTATCGCAGCGGCCCGCGCCAGTGTCGGGGATATGGCCGCGAGCGCTGCCCCTTCGAGAGAGCGGCGCAAAAGCGAACGGCGATCAAGCATGGGCAAGTTCCTTCCCCGACAGGCAGAACGGGCTCTTGGAGCCCTGCCTGCCGGGGATGACAAACCCGTGTCAACCGCCCGACCTTACAAAGCGCCCCGCGACCGCGCCGCAAATCCCGCCGCGATCAGCAGCGAGCCCGCAGCAAAGGCCATGGTCCAGACCGGCTGGGTCGGAAAGCAGGTCTTGAGCACCGAGCCCATGACCGTCGCCACCAGCAATTGCGGGACGACGATGAACACGTTGAAGAGCCCCATGAAGACCCCGAGTTTTGCTTGCGGCAGGCTGGACGCGAGGATCGCGTAAGGCATGGCAAGGATGCCCGCCCAGCCGATGCCGATGCCGACTTCGCCAAGGATCAGCGCGCGCGGATCGCGCAGGACGAGAAAGCCCGCAAACCCCACCGCTCCGGCCAGCAGGCACAGCGCATGGGTCCGCGCCGGACCAAACGCCGCAGCAAGGCGCGGCAACAGGAACAACGAAAAGAGTGCGGCAAAGCCGTTGTAGCAGGTGAAGAGCACGCCGACCCAGTTGCTGCCGTCCTGATAGGCAGCACTTGCCGGATCGGTCGCGCCGAAAAACCGCTGGGCAACGACCGGGGTCGTATAGATCCACATGATGAACATGGCCGACCAGCTGAAGAACTGGACCACGGCAAGCCGCTTCATCAGCGGCGGCATCCCGGAAAAATCACCGACGATCGAGGCCAGCATTCCGCCCCCTCGTCCGCTCCGGGCCAGCGCCACGGCAAGCCCCGAAAGCACGCCATATCCGGCGAGCAAGGCACCGAGCAGGTAAACTTCCTTCTGGAAATGAAGGACCGGAACGGCGGCCATGACCGCCCCGCCCCCAACCAGCCAGCCAAGCGAGGCGCGCCAGCCGCGCGCGGCGAGATCGGGCGCAGCGACGGGGACTTCGGCTTCTCCGAAGGCAGCCATTTCCGCCGGGGAATATTCGCGGGTGCCGACAACCGTTGCCAGAACCGCGAGCACGAGTGCTGCCGCCCCGACATGGAAACTGATCCGCACGGTATCGGGGATCGCCCCTGTCGCAGCGACGTTGGACACCCCGAAATGGGCAAGGACATAAGGGAAGATCGAACCCGCGACCGCCCCTGCGCCGATGAAGGCCGTCTGTACCGCATACCCGGCCGCATGCTGATCCCGGCGCAGGCTGTCGCCGACAAAGGCGCGAAACGGCTCCATCGCGACATTGATGCTGGCATCAAGCATCCACAACAGGAGCGCGGCGGGAAGCAGGCTTGTCGCAGCGGGCATCGCGACGAGCGCCAGCGCGGCCAGCAAGGCCCCGGCAAGGAAATAGGGCCGCCGTCGCCCGAACCGGCCGAGCCATGTGCGGTCCGACATGTGCCCGATTACCGGCTGTACCAGCAATCCGGTCAGGGGAGCTGCCACCCAGAGCGCGGAAAGATCATCCACTCCGCTGCCGAGCGACTGGAACACCCGGCTCATGTTCGCATTCTGAAGCGCGAAACCGACCTGTATTCCAAAGAAGCCGACGCTGATCCGGCACAGGCCGAGAAACGACCGGCGCGGCTTTTCCATTCGATGCTCTCCCACTGTTCGTCTTGCCCCGGATCTGCGGCCGGAGCGCGAAAGGCTGGCATGCCGACCGCGTCGTCACAACCCGATTGCATACGAATACCGTGCCCCGGAACGGGCGCGGGTTTATCAGCGCGTCGACTGACGAACGACCAGCCGGGGCGGCAGCATGTCGAGCCCGGGCTGCCCCCCGCGAATATTGGCAATGAGAGCTTCGACCAGCGCGGCCCCGGCCTGCGCATGGTCCTGCGCCACGGTGGTCAGCGGGGGGTGCGTGAACGAGGCGAGCGGGATGTCGTCGAAACCGACGATCCCGATGTCACCCGGAATCGAAACGCCCGCTTCCTCGAAGGCACGCATGGCGCCGATCGCGACAAGATCGCACGAGGCAAAGACCGCGTCGAAAGGCTTACCCTTTGCCAGCAATTCGCGCGCGGCCTGGTACCCGGCGGCATCGGTCGTGACCGCGCTGACCACAAGATCCGGGTCGGGCTCCAGCCCCGCCGTCCGCATCGCTTCGCAGGCACCGAGATAGCGGTGTTCGATCTCCGGCGCGTGGCTCGACGCTTCGCCCAGAAAGGCGATGCGGCGATAGCCCGCCGCGATCAGATGCCGCGCGGCAAGCTCGCCGCCGAGACGGTTGTCGCACCCGATCGTCATGCCCTGCTGATCCGGCATGACCGCCCCCCAGCGGACGTAATGGGTGCCTTCGCTTTCGAGCTGATCCAGCCGCTCGCGATAGGTTTCATAGTCGCCGTATCCGAGCAGCATGATGCCGTCGGCCTTGCGGCTGTATTCGTAATCGACGTGCCAGTTGCGCGAGGACTGTTGAAACGAGGTCAGGAGGTCATAGCCGTGCTGGGCACACGTCCGTGCGATCGAGCCAAGCATCGAGAGAAAGAAAGGATTGATCAGCGTCCCGTCCGTCGTCGGATCCTCGAAAAACAGAAGCGCCAGCGTATTGGTCGTGCGCGAACGCAAGCGCGAAGCATTGCGATCGACCGCATAGTTGAGCTGCGCGGCAATCGCCTCGATCCGCAACCGCGTCGCCTCGCTGACCGAGGGATGTCCGCGCAGGGCGCGCGACACCGTCGGCTGGGACACGCCCGCGCGCTGCGCAATATCGAACGATGTCGGCTTGAAACTCATGGAGACGACCAATCCCCTCCCCCCGTTGTGTTCTTGTTTCTATGCGTTGGATAGCAAGCCGTTCAGGACGAGAAAAGAGGCGCCGCATGATCGGGCATGCATGACACTGACATGCATGAGACTGACATACGTATGCCGGTTTCTTTCCAACCCGCCCGGCGAACGGCAGAACTGTGATAGCGGGGGATGCACGATCGACGCGATCGTGATCGCTCCCGATATTTGCATAAGCCGAGATGCGCCAAGCGCACAGGCAGGGAGGATGAGATGGCAAAGCGGTTGGAGAGCTTCGGCTCGGCTGCGCGATTCCGCAATTTTCTGAAGGCCGGTGTAGCTGTGGTCGCGATCACAGGCATCGCGCCTGCCATGGCGCAGACCGCCGGTCAGGCCACAACACCGCCAGCCGACGCGCCCGACACGAAAAGCGCCGCTCCGCAGGATACTGCCAACCAGATCGTGATCAGCGGCTATGCCCGGTCGATCACCAATGCCAACCGGATCAAGGAACTCTCGACGTCGGTGGTCGAGGCGATTTCGGCCGAGGACGTCGGCAAGCTGCCCGACGTCTCGATCAGCGACGCGCTCTCGCGCCTGCCCGGTCTTGCCGTGCAGCAGGCCTCAGGCCGTGCCAAGTACATCTCGATCCGCGGGTTCGGCCCCGACTACACGACCGCCACGCTCAACGGCCGCATCGTCGCCACCGTCGATGACAACCGCCGTTTCGACTATGGCCAGTATCCGGGCGACCTGTTCCAGGAAATCGACGTCATCAAGACGCCATCGGCCGATCTCCTCAATCAGGGCCTTGCCGGGACGGTCAATCTCCAGACCTATGACCCGCTGAAAGCCAAGCGCACGTTCAGCCTGAACATCCAGGGCGCCGTCGGCCAATATGGCGCGCTCAATCCCGAAGCGAGCAACAAGGGGTACAAGGCGACGGTCGTCTATGTCGACCGCTTTGCCGACGACACCATCGGTGTTTCGCTCGGCGCCTCGGCGATCAAGGACCCGACGCAGGACTACCACTGGGCAACCGGGGGCGGAAACGGGAACTACTACGGCCCGACCAATCCGGACTCGCTCGGCAACATCGGTCCCGACGACATCCAGAACTACGCCAATTCGAACACGCTCTATCGCCAGTCCGGGTTCGGTCATGTCGTCTTCCGCCCGAACGACGGCTTCGAGATGTCGCTCGACGGGCTCTATACCCAATCCAAGACCCGCGAATATTCGCGCGGTTGGGAATTGCCGCTGGCTAGCTGGAGTCACGACACGCCTATCGCGGGAACCGAAACTGCGCAGAACGGCTATGTCGCGTCCGAACAGTGGCTGGTCAATCCGGTGCTGCGCAATGACTACAACACGTCGGATGCCAAGACTTACGCTCTGGGCCTCAACACCAAGATCGCCTTGTCGAGTTCGCTCAAGCTGGTGCTCGATGCCAGCGTGTCGCACGCCACCCGCCACGACAACACGTACGAAATCTATGCGGGAACCTCGTTCCTCAACAACACCAACCCGGCGACCGCGACGATCACCCGCCAACAGGACGGCACTTATGGCGTCAACATCGCCGGGGCCAATTACGCCGATCCCAACCAGGTCTCACTGACCGATCCGCAAGGCTGGGGCCAGGTCGGGTTCAACAATGTTCCCAACCTTTCCGACACGGTCAAGAACCTGCGCGCCGAACTCGACGGCGACATCGGCACCGGCTTTTTCCGCCGCTGGGAAGTGGGCGTCAATTACAGCGACGAGAACAAGGTCTCGAGCTATTACGGCTACTTCGTCTGCCTGCCCGGCGCGGCGGGAACCTCGACGGTCGCCGGATGCGGCAGCTGGCCCGCGCTCAACGGCGGTCCCAGCAGTGTTGCCATCCCCAGTTCGATCATCAACGGGTCGGTGACGCCCTATGGTGTGACGGGGACGAGCATCATCGCGATCAATCCGCTGGCCGCGCAAAACCTCCTGCGCACCGCGCCCCAATCCGAAGCGAGCAATGTCGCACGCGACTGGACCGTTCGCGAACGGCTGCTCACCGGCTATGCCCAGCTCAATTTCGACGGCAATGCCGGGGACGTGCGCATTCGCGGCAATATCGGCGCGCAGATCGTGTATACCAACCAGAGCTCGACCGGCGGCGTTGCCACCAATGCGACCACGGTGGTTCCGACCTATGGCAGGGCGCGCTACACCTATTTCCTGCCCAGCCTCAACACCAGCTTCGAAGTCGCGCGCAGCACGTTCATCCGCTTTGCCGCCAGCCGGACGCTGGCCCGGTCAAAGCTCGACAACGAAAACGCCTCGTTCTCGGTCAGCTATTGCGGCACCAACGGCTGTACCACCGTGCCGCAGATCAACGGCAAGACCCCGATCCTTCAGGGGACGGGCGGCAATCCCTATATCCGCCCCTACTTCTCGGACAACGTCGACCTTGCCGTCGAAAAGTACTTCGCCCACGATCAGGGCAAGATCGCGCTGGCCGGATATTACAAGCACATCTCGAATTTCGCGACGCAGAACCAGATCCTGAACACCGGCAACGTCAACAACGGCGGACCTGCGTCAACGACCACGTTCGCCTATGACTTTTCGGCCTATACCGCGCTCGTCACCAATCCGGGGCAACTGACGGACTCGGCCTACACGACCAATGGCTGGGCATCGGCGCCGATCAACGATGGCAAAGGATCGGTCCTGGGCTTCGAAGTGAGCGCAGTCGTGCCGCTGGCAGTGCTGACCCCCGCGCTCGACGGGTTCGGCGTGATCGCCAACTATGCCCGCACGTCGAGCCACATCCACTTCTCGAACGGCAATGTCATCACCTTGCCCGGGCTGTCGAAGGACGTGTTCCAGGCGCAGATCTATTTCGAAAAGTACGGCTTCAACGCCCGCGCCTCGTACACCCATCGCGGCGACTATCTCGGCGATTACCAGCTCTTCAACGCGCAGGTGACCGCCAACCTTACCAAGGCGCAATCCACGCTCGACGCGCAGATCGGCTATGACTTCAAGTCGGGTCCGCTCAAGGGTGTCTCGCTCTATGTTCAGGGGCACAACCTGACCAACGCGAAGACGATTTCCTATGTGAACAACGACCCCAACGAAGTGAACATCCGCGACCAGTACGGCGCGACCTATCTCGCGGGGATGACGGTCAAGTTCTGGTAATACCAACCTGCGGTGAGCTTCTTTCATCGCAGGTCCGCATAAAACCCGAATACGCAAACCTCCGGCCACGGGCGACAGCTTGTCCGCCCGTGCCCCCTTGTTATGGTGGTCCTCGATGACCGATGCGCCCCCCACCCGAATTGCCATCGTCGGCGGCGGCACTGCCGGATGGATCGCCGCGTCGGCACTGACCCGGTTTCTGCCAAAGGGGCGGTTTTCCATCGCTCTTGTCGAATCCGAGGAAATCGGGATCGTCGGCGTGGGCGAAGCGACCATTCCGCAGATCCGCCTGCTCAATGCTGCGCTCGGCATCGACGAATATGCCTTCATGCGGGCAAGCCAGGCGACCTACAAACTGGGGATTGAATTCGTCGGCTGGGGCACGGCGGCAAGCCGGTATATCCACGCTTTCGGGTCCGTCGGACGCCCGACCGGAACAGTGCCGTTCCACCATTACTGGCTGCGCGGGCGCCAACTTGGACAAAGACAACCGCTCGACGCCTATTCACTCAATGCGCAGGCTGCATGGAGCAACCGCTTTGCCAAGACCGACGGCATTGACCTTCCCTATGCCTTTCATTTCGATGCCGCGCTTTACGCCCGGTTCTTGCGCGGATGGGCAGAAGCCCGCGGCGTCACCCGCCACGAAGGACGCATCGTAGAGGTCCGCCGCGACGGCGAAAGCGGAGAAGTGCGCGATGTCGTCCTTTCCGACGGCCGGGCCATCGCCGCCGACCTTTTCCTCGACTGTTCCGGTTTTCGTGGGATTCTGATCGAACAGGCGCTCGAAACCGGATACGAGGACTGGACGCATTGGCTGCCCTGCGACCGGGCGATTGCGATCCCTTGTGCGCCCGCTCCCAGCCTTGCCCCCTATACCCGTTCGACCGCGCATCGTGCGGGATGGCAATGGCGCATCCCGTTGCAGCATCGCATCGGCAACGGCCACGTCTATTGCTCGGCCCATACCAGCGACGAGGAAGCGCTCGCGGTCCTGCTTGCCAATCTCGACGGCGAACCGCTCGGCGAGCCGCGCACGCTGCGCTTTTCGACCGGACGGCGCAAGGCGTTCTGGAACCGCAATGTCGTCGCCTTGGGTCTTGCCGCCGGGTTTATGGAACCGCTGGAATCAACCAGCATCCATCTGGTGCAATCAGCCATCGAACGCGTGATCCGATACCTGCCCAACGGGCCGATCCGCGCCGCCGACGTCGCCGCCTATAACGCCGAGACCGTGTTCGAATGGGAACGGGTGCGCGATTTCATCATCCTGCACTATCATGCCAATTCCCGGCCCGAGCCTTTCTGGCGCACCTGCGCAACGATGGCGGTCCCAGAAACGCTTGCGGCAAAACTCGCGCTGTTTCGCGCCAACGGCCGCATCACGCGACAGAACGAAGAGCTTTTCGCCGAAGTCGGCTGGCTTCAGGTCCTGATCGGTCAGGGGATCATGCCTGAAGGCTGGCACCCTCTCGCCGATGGGCATTCCCCCGCCGAAGTGGTCGAACTGCTGACGCTGCTGCGTCAGGTCACAGCAAAGCAGGCAAGCACTCTTTCCGACCACGCCCAGTTCCTTGCCCGCCACTGCCCCGCTCCGTCTCCGACGAGACAGGCTGCCCCTTCCGTCATGCCATCGTGACGTCGGGCGCGAAACGCGCGAGCACGCTGTCGTGGGATGGGAACGTCGCAGCCGCCCGGCGCATCATGTCGCGCAAGTTGCGCAAATGCCCCGCCCCGTCGACGTGGCTCCGCGCATCGGCAAGGTGGTCGTAGACATCCGGGATCATGCCCTGCCCGAAATAGACCGCCAGCCAGCTTGCATTGCGGAACAGTTCGTCATGGGGAGAGACCAGACGCGCCGCGCCCATGAAATGGCGGATCTTGTAGGCAAGCTCGTCGGGGATCGCCATTGCGGCACAAGCGCGCCAAAAAGGCTCGGGCCTGGAATTGGCATGATAGTGCAGGATGATGAAATCGCGGATACGCTCGAACTCGGCAGCCGTCGCCCGGTTGAACTCTTCGGGGCCCAGCGGATCGTGACGCCGATCGGGCAAGATCCGCAGCAGCCGTTCGATCCCCATCTGGATCAAGTGAAGACTGGTTGATTCCAGCGGTTCGAGAAACCCCGACGACAGCCCGATACTGACGCAATTGCCGACCCAGGCCCGGCGGCGGCGACCGGTGGTAAAACGCAGGAAACGCGGATCGCCGAGCGGTTCGCTTTCGAGATTGTCGCGCAGGACCGCGACGGCCTCGTCATCGTCCAGATGCGCCGAGCAATAGACGTGGCCGTTGCCCTGCCGATGCTGCAACGGAATGCGCCATTGCCATCCGGCACGATGCGCGGTCGAACGGGTATAGGGCGTGATCGGCCCGGCATTGGCCGACGGCATGGCAACAGCCCGATCGCAGGACAGCCAATGGGTCCAGTCCTCGTACCCCGCGCCCAGTACTTCTTCGATCAGAATCCCTCGAAAACCGGAACAATCGACGAAGAAATCGGCCTCCACCCGCCGCCCGTCGGACAAGTCCACATGGGTCAGCAATCCGCTCTCACCATCGCGCCCCGCGCTGACGATCTTCCCCTCGATCCGGGTCACGCCGCGCGCCTGCGCATAGTCGCGCAGAAACCGGGCATAGAGACCCGCATCGAAATGATAGGCATAGTCGTGCGTCGAATGGACCATGCGCGGATCGGGAACCGGCGGCCCGAAACGGTTCTCGCGTGCGAGAGCCCAGCACATCGCATAGTCGTCGAACGGCCGCATGTCCCCGGCCAGCCGCTCGCGCAGCCACCAGTGATGGAGCGGAACCCGATCGAAATCGGCCCCATGCGTGCCGAAGGGATGGAAATAGCGGCTTTCCGGCGTGCCCCAGCCGACGAACTCGATCCCCAGCTTGAAACTGCCGCGCGTGGCGCGCAGGAAATCGGCCTCGGCAATGCCCAGCCGCGCATTGAACGAACGGATCGGGGGAATGGTCGCTTCCCCCACACCGACTGTCCCGATGGCATCGGATTCAACGACGGTGATCGGAATGGTGCGACCGACCGCTTCGGCCAAAGCCGCCGCAGTCATCGAACCGGCAGAACCGCCGCCGATGACGGCAATGGCGCGAAGCATGTGGGGATGGCGTTCCATGATGCACCGAGGCTAATCGCGCGCTTGAACCCTGACAACCGGAGCCAGGGCGCCCTACCATCCTTCGACCGCGCCTTGCCGTTTAAGCGACCCCCGCGCCATGCGGACAAGGCGTTGAATTCCCGCCCTTCCCCTCCTCGCGATCCGGCATTGCAGCCCGCCCTGCACGATCCCTTGCGGTATACGTATTCTTGTGACGGCCTCCTCAGGCGATGGCAAAGGGGACAAAAGAGGGGAGAAATCGTGCCTGCAAACCAACCGGCACGCACAGCGGGTTTCGGCGCGCGTGCAAGAGGCCTGATCGCAAGAGCCGCATTCGCCGCACTGGCGCTGGCCCCACCGCAAACCGGGTTTGCGGCGACCACCGTTCCGCTGGCGCAGCGCCCTGCCGCCGACGAAATCGTCTATTTCCTGTTGCCCGACCGGTTCGACAACGGCGATCCGGCGAACGACACCGGCGGCCTCATGGGAGACCGGCTGAAGACCGGGTTCGATCCCTCGGACAAGGGGTTCTATCACGGTGGCGATCTTGTCGGCGTGATCCGCCGTCTCGACTATATCCAGGCCTTGGGCGCGACGGCGATCTGGGTCGGCCCGATTTTCCGCAATCGCCCGGTTCAGGGCGCTCCGGGCCATGAAAGCGCAGGCTATCACGGCTACTGGATCACCGACTTCACCCGCGTCGATCCCCATTTCGGCACCGATGCCGACTTTGCCCGGCTTGTCCGCGAAGCCCATGCCCGGGGCATCAAGGTCTATATGGACATCGTCGTCAATCACACCGCCGACGTCATCCATTACCGCGAATGCCCCGACGGCAACTGCCCCTATCGCAGCCGCGCGGACTATCCCTATCAACGGCGCGGCGGGATCGACGGGGCCCCGATCAATCCGGGCTTTCTGGGTGACGCCATCGGCACTGAGGCCAATTTCGCGCACCTCACCCGACCGGACTATGCCTATACCCCGGTGATCGATCCGGGCGAGGAAAAGGCCAAGGTACCCGGCTGGCTCAACGATCCGCTGATCTATCACAATCGCGGGAATTCGACGTTCGCGGGCGAAAGCTCGACCATGGGCGACTTTTCCGGGCTCGACGACGTCATGACCGAGAGCCCCCGGGTGATCCGGGGCATGATCGCGATCTATTCGGACTGGATCACCCGCTATCGCATCGACGGATACCGGATCGACACCGCCAAGCATGTCGATCCCGCGTTCTGGCGCGCCTTCATTCCCGCCATCCGCGCCGTCGCAAAGGCGCACGGAATACCCCATTTCGCGATTTTCGGCGAAGTCGCCGGGGACGCGGGCAATGCCCCCAACCAGGCGCGCTTCACCCGGATCGCCGCCTTTCCCGCGACGCTCGATTTCGGGTTTCGCCGTGCGGTGATCGATGCCGTGACCGGAACCGGCGGCACTGACCGTGTCGAGGACATGTTCGCCGCCGACGCGCTTTATGCCGGTGGGGAAAAAGGCGCGCGCGAGGAAGTCACGTTCGTCAGCAACCACGACAACGGCCGCATCGGCTGGGCCATCCGGCAGGCACTACCGCAGGCAGGCGACGAGGAAGTCCTGCAACGAACGATCCTTGCCCATGCCATGTTGCTGACCTTGCGCGGCGTCCCCGCGATCTATGCGGGCGACGAACAGGGTTTTGCCGGGACCGGCGGCGACCAGGACGCGCGCGAGGACCAGTTCGGATCGCACGTCGCCAGCTACAACGCCGAAAAACTGATCGGCACGACAACGACCACGGCCACGCCGCATTTCGCCACCGATCATCCGATTTTCCGAGCGATTGCCGATCTTGCCCGCATTCGCCGCGAGACCCCTGCCCTTCGCACGGGAACCCAGATCATCCGGGCACGATCGACGGTCCCGGGCATCTTCGCCGTTTCGCGGATCGACCCAACCGACGGTCATGAAGTACTGATAGCCTATAATACGGAAAAGAGGTCGCTTTCCGCCGCGGTCGAAGTCGATGCCCGTTCGCGTTCGTTTCATGCCCTTGCCGGGCCATGCCCGGCAAAGGCGGATGCGCCGGGGTCCGTCCGCCTTACCCTGCCCGCGCTGGGCTATGTGATTTGCGAGGCCGAACGATGAACGAGGTGTGCCGGACTTTGAAGGACTCCAACCAGAACGACACCGTAGAATGGTGGCGCGGCGCCGCCATCTACCAGATCTATCCGCGCAGCTTTGCCGACAGCAACGGCGACGGGATCGGGGATCTTCCAGGCATCACCGCCCATCTCGATCACGTTGCCCGGCTCGGCGTCGATGCGATCTGGATTTCCCCCTTCTTCACCAGCCCGATGGCCGATTATGGCTATGACGTCGCTGATTACCGCGATGTCGATCCGACTTTCGGCACTCTGGCCGATTTCGACGCGCTGGTTGCCCGCGCACACGACCTCGGCCTGAAAGTCACAATCGACCTCGTCTTTGCCCATACCTCGGACCATCATGCCTGGTTCGCGCAAAGCCGCTCGGACCGGGAAAATCCGCTCGCCGACTGGTACGTCTGGGCCGATCCCCGTCCTGACGGCACGCCGCCCAACAACTGGCAATCGGTCTTTGGCGGCCCGGCATGGACATGGGACGGGCGGCGACGGCAATATTACTATCACCAGTTTCTCAAGGAACAGCCGCAGCTCAACGTCCACAACCCTGCGGTTCAGAATGCCCTGCTCGATGTCGTGCGGTTCTGGCTGGAGCGCGGGGTCGACGGTTTCCGCTTCGACGCGCTCAACCATTCGATGTTCGATCCGGCGCTGACCGACAATCCCCCGGCAGACAACGACGGCCCGCGCACCCGGCCTTACGATTATCAGGCCAAGGTCTACAGCATGAACCATCCCGACGTGATCGGCTTTGTCGAGCGCATTCGCGGGATCTGTGACGAGCATGGCGCGATCTTTACCGTTGCCGAAGTCGGCGGCGATGATCCCATGCGCTGGATGAAGGCCTACACCGCCGGAAACCATCGCCTGTCGAGCGCCTATGGCTTCGACTTTCTCTATGCGCCGGAGCTGACGGCGGAGCTTGTCGCGCGGGTCATGCGCGGATGGCCCGATCATCCCGTTCACGGTCATACTGGCCACGACCACCTTGCCGAAGGATGGCCGAGCTGGGCGTTCGAGAACCACGACGCGCCCCGCTGCCTCTCGCGCTGGGCCGGGGACGACAACCGCCCGGCCTTTGCGCGGATGCTGCTGCTCCTGCTCGCCTCGCTCCGGGGCAATATCTTCCTCTATCAGGGTCAGGAGCTGGGCCTGCTTCAGGACGAGATCCCGTTCCACCTGCTGAAAGACCCCGAGGCGATCGCCAACTGGCCCCTGACGCTCAGTCGCGACGGCGTGCGCACACCGATGCCGTGGCTGGCCGGTGCGCCCAACGGCGGCTTTACCAAGGGAACGCCGTGGCTCCCACTCTCGGCGGGCAATATCGCCCGTGCCGTCGATGCACAGGAAGCCGATCCGACCGCTCTCCTGCATTTCACGCGACAGGTTCTCGCCCTGCGTCGCGGGCATCGGGCACTGCACCACGGGGCCATCGACCATATCCGCGCGCAAGGCGACCTTCTCTCGTTCACCCGCCGCGTCGATGGCGAAGCGATCCACTGCGCCTTCAACATCGGTGGTCAGCGCCACACTCACAAATGCCCGGTCGGCGATGTCCTGCTGGCCGTCAACGAGGCCGATAACGGCCACCTCCCTCCATGGGGAGCGATAATCATCCGGGAGACGTCTGCTTGAAACCTGTTCGCTTCACTCTTTCCAGAGCCTTTGCCGGGGCCGTGATCGCGGGCCTTGCCGCAACGGCCCCGCTTGCCCATGCGGATACGGCCGCACCGCTGTGCCGCACGTCGCCCGACGCGACGCTGTCCCTGTGCGTTGCCATCGACAACGACCAACGCGCGCGCTGGTCGTTGTCGCGCAAGGGCAAGGCGCTGGTTGCGCCCTCGCTGCTCGGCTTCATCCTGACCGACGGGCTCAACATGGTGCGCGGCTGGAGCGTGACCGGCAGCGAAACGGCCTCGGGCGACGACACATGGGAACAGCCGTGGGGCGAACGCCGCTATGTTCGCGACCACTATAACGAGATGCTCGTCCATTTCCGCCAGTCCGGCGAACAAGGCGGGCGGCTGATGGACGTCCGGTTCCGCCTTTTCGACAACGGCATCGGCTTTCGCTACGAACTGCCCAAGCAGGCGGCGATGACCACCATGCGCATTGCCGACGAGGAAACCGAATTCTCGATCGTGCCCAAGGGGACCGCATGGTGGATCACCGGCGGCGACTGGAACCGCTACGAACAGATCTATCAGAAAACCCCGATCGATGGCGTTGCCACCGCGCATACCCCGGTGACCATGCGGCTCGACGACGGCACCCACATCGCCATCCACGAAGCGGCTCTGGTCGATTATGCCGCCTATTGGCTCAAGCGCGAGGACGGGCAGAAATTCCGCACCACGCTCTCGCCCTCCTCGCGCGGGGCGCGGGTCGTACGCGATCTCCCCTTCGACACGCCATGGCGCACGATGCGGATTGCCGACGATGCGGCGGGACTTGTCGAAAACGATCTCGAACTCAATCTCAACGCGCCCAACAAGCTGGGCGATGTTTCCTGGTTCAAGCCGCAGAAATACATCGGCATCTGGTGGAACATGATCAAGGGCGACTGGACCTGGGCCGAAGGTCCGCGTCACGGCGCCACCACGCAGCGGACGAAGGACTATATCGACTTTGCCGCGCAGCACGGCTTTTCCGGCGTCCTGGTCGAAGGCTGGGACAAAGGGTGGAACGGCAACTGGCTCGGCCACGGCGACCAGTTCAGCTTCACGAAATCGGCCGACGATTTCGACCTCAAAGCGGTGACCGACTATGCCCGCCAAAAAGGCGTGCGCCTGATCGGTCATAACGAGACCGGCGGCAACATCGCCAATTATGAAAGCCAGCTCGACGACGCGATGAAACTCTATGCCTCGGTCGGCATCGGCCTGGTCAAGACCGGCTATGTCGCCGACGGCGGCGGCATCGTCGCGCCCGGCGACACCCCCGGCAGCCTGCGCATGGAATGGCACGACGGGCAGCGTCAGGTCGAACACCACCTGAAAGTGGTCGAGACCGCCGCCAGGTACCACATCGCCATCGACGCGCACGAACCGGTCAAGGATACCGGCCTGCGCCGCACTTATCCCAACTGGGTCGCCCGCGAAGGCGCGCGCGGGATGGAATACAATGCATGGGGGGCGTTCTCCAATCCGCCCTCGCACGAGGCAACGCTGGTCTATACCCGCATGCTGTCGGGGCCGATGGATTTCACCCCCGGCGTGCTCAGCCTCGAAGGGGCAGACCACGTCCCGTTGGCCTCGACCCTTGCCAAGCAACTCGGGCTTTACCTTGCCATCTATTCCCCGATCCAGATGGCAGCCGACAGCATCGACAATCTGGCGAAATACCCGCGTGAGCTGGAGTTCATCCGCGCGGTTCCCGCCGACTGGGCCGAGAGCCACCTGATCGCGGGCAGTATCGGCGAATATGCGATCTTTGCCCGCAAGGATCGTGCGAGCCAGGACTGGTACGTGGGCGGCGTCAATGACGCGACGGCGCGCACGCTGACGCTGGACTTCGGGTTCCTGCCTGCGGGCAAGGCCTATACCGCGACGATCTACAAGGACGCGGACGGCATCACCTATGCCGACGAAAGCCGCCACCGGATCGCCTATGACACGCGTGCGATCCGCAAGGGGGACACGCTGCCGATCTGGCTCGCGCCCGGAGGCGGCACCGCGATCCGACTCGTTCCACAGGGCAAATGACTGCTTACTGAATCCGGGGGCCGAGCCGCCCCCGGCCATAAGTGCAATACCCCCGCCCCCCGAGCAGTGGCAGGGCGGTGCCCAGCCAGTACAGACTGCGCATCCTGACGGGAGAACCATTCATGACCCTGCTGAAGTCGCTTGCGCTCGCCGGTGCCGCGCTTGCCTCGGTGGCCGTTGCCCATGCCGCGCCGGCGCCCGCTTCCTTTGCCCGCTGCGCCGCCTGCCACAATGCTACCAAGGACGCCGGTCCCAAGATCGGCCCGGACCTGTGGGGCGTTTATGGCCGCAAGGCTGCGTCGGCCAAGTTCAACTATTCCGCCGCGCTCAAAGCGCAGAAGATCACCTGGAACGACGCTGCTCTCGACAAGTGGCTGACCGGCCCGATGCAGATGGTGCCGGGCACGATGATGTCGTTCCCTGGTCTCAAGGACCCTGCCAAGCGCGCAGAGATCATCGCCTATCTCAAAACCCTGCACTAACCCAGGCGAGATCGCGTGCAATGGGCCGCGCCGGACAATCCGGCGCGGCTCTTTTTGTTGGAGATCGGCACCCTGCCGCCTTCCAGGCCTTCAGATCGCCTGAGCCGCCGCGACCGCGCTCGCCCAGGCCCACTGGAAATTGTACCCGCCCAGCCATCCGGTCACATCGACGGCCTCGCCGATGGCAAAGAGACCGGGAACGCGCTTGGCCTCCATCGTCTTCGACGACAGCTCGGCCGTGCTGATCCCGCCGACCGTCACTTCGGCCTTGGCAAAACCCTCGCTGCCGTTGGGGTGGAAAAGCCAGCCCGAAAGACGGGCCGCCGCCGCCGACAACACCCGATCCGACAGATTGCCGAGGTCGCCGGTCATGCCCAACCGTTCGCACAAGGCGTCCGCCAGCCGGTCGGGCAGCCGCGCCGACAGCACCTTGCGCAAGCTCGCCCGCGGTTGCTCGCGCTTCATTGCCAAGAGCCAGCCTTCCGCTTCATCGGGAAGGAAATCGATGCCGATCGCCTCTCCGTTTTGCCAGTAGGACGAAATCTGAAGGATCGCGGGGCCGGATAGCCCGCGATGGGTGAACAGCGCCGCCTCCCGAAACGACGCCTTGCCACAGCGAGCGATGACCGGGCTTGCCACACCGGCAAGACCGCGAAACAGCGCCTCGTCCCCCGGCAACGTCAGCGGTACGAGCGCCGGACGCGGCTGCACCACCTTGAGCCCGAACCGGCGCGCCAGATCATAGGCAAAGCCGGTCGCGCCGAGCTTGGGAATCGAAGGACCCCCGGTCGCGATCACCAGAGCCCGCGCACGCGCCACGCGCCCGCCGAACGCCACGCGAAACTGCGCGTCGGCATGGGTCACATCGGTGATCGGCGCACCGCACGCGATCTCCACCTGCCCCTGCGCACATTCGTCGAGCAGCATGGCCAGGATCTGGCGGGCAGACCCGTCGCAAAAGAGCTGCCCCAGCGTCTTTTCGTGCCACGCGATCCCGTGTCGCTCGACCAGCTCGAGGAAATCCTGCGCCCCATACCGGCTGAGCGCGGAACGAACGAAATGGGGATTTTGCGAGAGGTAGCGATCGGGCGCGGCATGGATATTGGTGAAGTTGCAGCGGCCGCCGCCCGAAATCAGGATCTTGCGCCCCGGTTCGTCGGCATGGTCGACGACCAGAACCCGCTGCCCGACTTGCCCCGCACGGGCCGCACACATGAGCCCGGCCGCACCTGCGCCAAGAACAATCACGTCAAATTCGGCTGCCTGATCCATCCTTGCCCCCTGCCCCAAAGCCATTCCCAAGGCAATCGGCGCCCACCAAATGCCAGGCAGGGCGGCAAGCGGGAACACCGCCTGCCACCCTGCCCGGGGAGAGGACCGGGTCCTGCGCCCCCAACGGCGCAGACCCGACCGGAATGTGGATCAGAAGAACAGGATACCGCCGACCGCGACAGTGTTGCTGGAGGCGGAGTTGTTGTTGTGGGCCACCGAATGGCTGTGGGTATATTCGCCGATCAGCGTGACCCAGCTGGTCAGGCCGTAACGGACCTGGCCCACTTCGCTCTCGTTCCTGCGCACGAGAGTGGGGTTGGAAACCGCATCGCTGGCATCGGCGAAGTGCAGCAAGCTGGCGCCATAGCTGCCCGCAAGAGTCCACTTTCCGTGGTTGAGCACTGCCTGGAAGTAATAGCCTTCGCTGCCGCGGGTATTGCCGTTGCCGTCGGTGTCGAACAGGTTGAGCACGGTCGTGCCCAGCCCCTTGGCGGTGTAGTAGTACCCGAGCACCGAGACCGGCCCCACAGTCGCCTTGCTGCCGAAGTCGATACCGCGACCGACATAGGAGCCGCCGCCGAGAATATCATGCTTCTGCGTGATACCCGACACCCACGAATGCAGACCGACACCGCCCAGCTTGGTGTCATAGGCGATGCGTGCCTGGAAGCCCGGCTGGGTGTTGGACTCGGTCGGACCGGTCAGCGATGCCAGCGGCTGGAACACACCAACGCTCGCCTTCAGGCCCATGAAGCTGGGCGTCGTATAGGTGATCTGCGGCTGGAAGTCGGTGTAGATATAACCGACGCCGATGCGACCGAGCGTCGTATTGCTGGGCGCGATATTGCTGCCGGGTGTACCGGGCGTCAGCAGGGTGATGTCATTGAGGATCGCGTCCTGGCCGAACAGGCCGACGTCGCGACCGATCTTCAACTCACCAAAGCCCTTGCGCGCGACCGTCAGGTACGTCTGACGGAAGTCGATGCCGGCCGTGGCAAGCGCGGTCGGCTGCCCGCCGTTGTTGGCTCCCAGCGTGCCCCACGCGGCGCTGTTGATACCCGGATACATGCCGAAGTGCGCGCCGACGTCCCATCCGCCCTGCGTCGTGGTCACGTCGATTTTGAAGAAGCCGGGCAAGAGACCGTTACGAACTGCGCTGGTGCTGTTGCCGACATTGGTCACGCCGCCCACGACTGTGGTGTTGGCGCCGGGCGTCTGCCCGTTATCGCTGACGTAGAAGCCGTTGACCGAACCGGAAAACTTGATCGTCGCCCCGCCGACTTCAAAACCGATCCCGCTGTCAGTCGCCTTGATGATACGACCGCCGCCCGTCGCGGGGGCCTGTACCGGAGCCGGAGGCGGCGCCGTCACGGCGTTCTGCGCTTGCTCGGTGTCCTCCTTCAAAAGTTCGGAATAGTCTTCGTCGCTCAAGATGCCCTTGTCGTGCAGGCGCTTGAGAAGTGCGGCGCTGCTACCTGCGTAGGCCGATGTGGAAACCAGGCACAGCGCGATAGCGACGGCACTGCCGCCGAGAAACCTTTTCATTGGCATCGAACTCCCCTCATTGTGCTGCGAAATTTGTGCAGTCACATTGAAGAGAATGCGACCATGCGGCCATGTCAGGAATTGGACTTTGGGACCTGATACTTTGGACCAATGCGGACGACGGACGCATAGATCCCGTAAACGGCCGGAATATCCGTAATTAACCTCATCCAATCCTGCAACACGATCAATTCGTTGCAAGTTTTCCGACCCAACCGAACGCAGCAAAAAGCGACGCGATTCTCGAGGGTCTTTTCGAACCGGGTTTTCAGGGCGCGATCGCAACGCCCCAGGGTCCCCCACCGGCAGGGATCGTCGCCCGCACCGCCCGCGTCGCCAGATCGACTATGCTCACATCGTCGGTGGTCCCGTTGGCGACGATCACGTCGCGCTCGTCCGGGCTGAAAGCCAGATGCCAGGGGCGCCCGCCGACGCGGACATAGCCCAGCACTTTGCGGGTCGGCACATCGACGAGCGCAATGTGATTGGCCCGGCCCAAGGCAACAACGGCCAGCTTGCCGTCGCGGGTAAAGCGAATGCCGCAGGGAAGCACCTTGTAGGCCTGCGTCTCGGGCGGAGCAAAGGGGATCGTCGCAGTGACCTTGTGGCTGGTCGGATCGACGATCTGGACCACTTGCCCCGCTTCATCCGCCACCCACAATTCGCGGCCGTCGGGCGTGAATTCGACATGACGGGGACGCGGCTCGGTCTGCGTCTGGTCGACGGCCTGATGCGTCGCAAGATCAACCCAGGTCAGGAACGACTGGTCCTCGCTCGTCACAACCAGCCATTTGCCGTCCGGACTTTCCGTTACCCCTTCCGGATCGCGCCCTACAGGGACTTGCCAAGCGACTTGCCCGCGGGCGAGATCGATCGCAGTTGTGGCGGCGTCGTTCTCGTTGGCGACGAACAGCAGGCGCCCGTCGCGCGAGGGATAGAACTGCTCCGGGTCCTGCCCCGACGGCAACGTCGAGATCAGCGCGCCGGTCTTGCGATCGCGCACTTCGACAGCATTGTCGTTTCCGACCGCGACGAAGACTTTCCCGCCATCGCGCGACAGGGCGATACCGCGCGGCCTTGCGCCGACCTGCCATGTCGCCACGGCCTTTCCGCTGCCAAGATCGATCACGCTGACGGTGTTGCCGCGCTCGTTCGAGATATAGGCGGTTCCAGCCCCTTCGGCATGGGCGACAGCGATGCCCTGACTGCCCAATGCCACCCATGCTGCAGCGCACAATACGCGACGGAGAAGATTGCGCCGACGGTTGGGACGCAGGGAGCGTGATGCCGTGATTTCCATGGAACTTTTATCCTCGCCCCGCCCTGATGGGCATACTGTACGAAGGTACAATGGGTTCGGGTCAGGACCTTACAGTATTCCGCTAACGATCGAGAGTGGTGATTGTGACGGGACCCGGCAGGAATCGTTTTATGCCGCGCCCGACTGGAGGATCCTGAAATGAGCCGCAAGTTTACGTCCAAGGTTTCTGCGAAGGTTGTCGGGCGCCTGGTCCTGGCCGGTGCGATGGTCGCTGCAACGATGGGCGTCAGCACCCAGCTGCTGGCCCACGGCAATGTCACGCCCCAGCCGGTGGACACCAGCGCGCTGCCCGACATCAAGCCGGACAACGACACCTGGCTCACGCACAACCCCTATCGCGGCAATGCCAAGGCCATCGAGATCGGCCAGTCGGCCTATGGCCAGAACTGCGCCCGCTGCCACGGCCTCGACGCGATCTCGGGCGGCATCGCCCCGGACCTGCGCTATCTCGAACTCGGCGACAGCGGCGACGAATGGTTCGTTCAGCGCTATCACCACGGCTCGAGCCACGACGGCAAGGTCTACATGCCGCCGATGGGCGAAGTCCTGGGCCAGAAGGCCGGTTGGGCCATTCGCGCATGGCTCGAAACCAAGCATACCGATGACTGATCGGCCCAAGCCCCATCGGTCCGCGACTGACTGGATGGCTCGTCGTGCGTTCCTTGCCGGGGCGCTGACGGCCGCGACGGCAGTCGCCTTGCCTCGGCAGGCAGAGGCCGCGCCGCTTGCCAAGGTCCGCGAGACCGGGGTTCTGCGCGTTGCGGTCTATGCCGACAACCGCCCCTGGTCCTGGGTCGAGGGTGGCGTCGTTCGTGGAATCGACGCCGACCTTGCCCGGGCCATGGCCGAAAAGATCGGCGTGCGGGCCGAAGTCATCGCCTTCATGCCCGGCGACGACATCGCCGCCGACTTGCGCAACACCGTCTGGCGCGGTGGCTTGCTCGGCTTTCAGGTCTGCGACGTGATGATGCATGTCCCGTTCGACCGGCAGATCATGATCGAGAACGATCAGGTCGCGATCCTCGGGCCTTATTATCGCGAGGGCTTTGCGATGGCCTGCGGCAACGAACAGAGCGATTGCGAAGTTCCGCCCGCACAGCTTCACGGCCGCCGCCTTGCCGCCGAAACCGCGACGGTCTCGGACGAATACCTGCTGACCGCATTCGGCGGCGTCCTGCGCAACGACGTGCACCACTACCGGGGCGGCTATGAAGCGACCGAGGCGGTGGTCGAGGGCAAGGCCGATGCCGTGCTCGCGACACGCGCCCAAGTCGAGGCGGCCCTGCACGATCGCCCGCAAAATGCGGTGCATCGTCGCAAGGGTCCGATCCCGGCGCTGTTTTCGCCCGGATGGGACATCGCCATGGCGGTCAAGGACAACAGCCGCACGCTCGGCGACCTTCTGGAAAACAGCATCGTCGAGATGACGAAGAACGGCCGCATCGAGTCGATCTTCGCGCAATACGGCGTTGCCTGGCACGCGGCGGTCGCTGCCTGAATTTCCATGTCCCGCATTCCACCCGATGCGGTCGTCCGGCACTGGCCCGGCGGCCGCATTGCCGTGCCCGGCGGGCACCGGGACGGCCCATTGCCAAATCGGACGAGGTGATTGTCCCAAGGTTCAATTGCTGCCCCCCTTTCATCGGATAGGGTGCCGCAGGAAGCATTCGGAAGGACAGTCTTTCGAGGGGACCTGCGTCCCTTTGCTTCGCGACAGCCTTCGCCTCGTCAACGGGGGGCGCAGAAGTCACAGGAGAGCATGCATGAAGGGGAGTTTCACGCGCGGCCTGACAGGTCTTGTCTCGCTCGCGGTTGCATTGGCAGCACCGGCCTTCGCGGAAAGCGGCCCGAGCAGCCAGGACATCAACAACGACGCGCAGTCGACCGGCGACGTCCTGAGCTACGGCATGGGTCCCTGGGCACAGCGTTTCAGCCCGATGACCCAGATCAACACCACGACCGTGAAGAATCTGGTTCCCGCTTTCGCCTCTTCGCTCGGCGGTGAAAAACAGCGCGGTCAGGAAGCTCAGCCGATCGTTTACGACGGCATGATCTACGTCACCGGTTCCTATTCGCGCGTCTTTGCTTTCGACGCCCGCACCGGCGACAAGAAGTGGGAATACGACGCCCGCCTGCCCGACGGCATCATGCCTTGCTGTGACGTGGTCAACCGCGGCGCCGCCATCCACGGCGACAAGATCATCTTCGCCACGCTCGACGCGCACCTCGTCGCGCTCAACCGCCACACCGGCAAGGTGATCTGGAACAAGACCATGGCCGATTATCAGGCCGGCTATTCCGCCACCGCCGCGCCGATGATCGTCAAGGACATGGTGATCTACGGCAACTCGGGCGGTGAATTCGGCATCGTGGGCAAGATCGAGGCCCGCAACGTCGACACCGGCGAACTGATCTGGGAACGTCCCACCGTCGAAGGCAACATCGGTACGCTCCACGGTCAGCCCAACGGCATGACCGGCAAGCTCAACGCGACCTGGACCGGCGACCTGTGGAAGACCGGCGGCGGTGCGACCTGGCTGGGCGGCACTTATGACCCCTCGACCAACCTGATCTACATGGGCACGGGCAACCCGGGACCGTGGAACAGCCACATGCGTCCGGGCGACAACCTCTACACCAGCTCGACGCTGGCGATTGATGCCGACACCGGCGTGATCAAGTGGCACTATCAGACCACCCCGCACGACGGCTGGGACTTTGACGGGGTGAACGAATTCATTCCGTTCGACGCCACGATCAACGGCAAGCCGATGAAGCTAGGCGCGAAAGCCGACCGTAACGGTTATTTCTACGTGCTCGACCGCTTGACCGGCAAGTTCATCAGCGCGTCGAAGTTCGTCATGCAGACGACCTGGGCCGACGGCATCAATCCCAAGACCGGTCGCCCCAACTTCACCGCCGACGGCCGCCCCGGTGCGCCCGAAGGTTCGGAAAAGGGCAAGGTCGTGTTCTCCTCGCCGAGCTTCCTTGGCGGCAAGAACTGGATGCCGATGGCCTATTCGCAGCAGACGGGCATGTTCTACATCCCGTCGAACGACTGGGGCATGGACATCTGGAACGAACCCATCGCCTACAAGAAGGGCGCGGCCTATCTCGGCGCGGGTTTCACCATCAAGCCGATCGCACCCGACCATATCGGCGTGCTCCGCGCGATGGATCCGACCACCGGCAAGATCGCATGGGAATACAAGAACAAGGCTCCGCTCTGGGGCGGCGTCCTGACCACTGCGGGCGGTCTCGTGTTCACCGGCACCCCCGAAGGCTACCTCAAGGCGTTCGACGCCAAGACCGGCCAGGAACTGTGGAAGTTCCAGACCGGCTCGGGCGTGGTCGGCTCGCCAATCACCTGGGAAATGGACGGCGAACAGTATGTGGCCGTCATGTCCGGCTGGGGCGGCGCGGTTCCGCTTTGGGGTGGCGAAGTCGCCAAGACGTTCAAGGAAATCAGCCAGGGCGGTTCGCTCTGGGTGTTCAAGCTGCCCAAGCAATGATCGTGGTTCCCGCCGGTCCTGTCCCCATGGGACAGACCGGCGGGGTCACCCGCTCGATTGCCGGGGAGAAATCACCATTCACCAGATAGGCCAAACCACGAGCCGATCGGCTGGGACAAGCGCGGACCACCATGCTATGTTCAATTCTTTGAACGACAGGAACATGGTTGTGCCCATGGAGCGAGTACTGATTGTCGACGATCATTCCCTGGTCCGAGACGGTATGCGAAGCCTCCTGGAAATCAGCTTTCCCGAGTGTGTCATTCTCGAAGCCGGTGCGCTGTCCGAAGCGATTGAAGCGCTCGAAGCCGCCGGTGAAGTCGACATGGTCCTCCTGGACCTCAACATTCCTGACGTTTCCCGCTTTTCCGGGCTGAACCGGTTGCGCGACAGTTTCCCGAGCATTCCGGTCGTGATGGTTTCAGGTGCGCTCGACCGCATCACCGTGCGCGAGGCGCTCGCCGCCGGGGCTGCGGGGTTCATCCCGAAATCACTGAAGCGCGCGGAAATCGTCGAAGCCTTGCGACAGGTCCTCGAAGGGGAAATCTACATCCCCAACATTCTCGAAGAGGACAACGAGGATGCCCGCGAACGCGCGTCGATCCTCGCCCGTATCGAGGCCCTGACCCCGCAGCAGAAAGTCGTGCTGCGCCATCTCGTCAACGGCAAGCTTAACAAGCAGATCGCGTTCGAGCTCGACGTCTCGATGACCACGGTCAAGGCGCACGTTTCGGCGATCCTGCAAAAGCTCAACGCCTATTCCCGCACACAGGCGGTCATTCTCGCCAATCGGGTGGGCTTCCAGTAATCTTGGCTCTTGCCGGGTCGCAAAACGAAACGCCCCGGGCTTGCGTCCGGGGCGTTTCGTTTTAACCTGGCTGCGGCTCTCCTGCGAAATCAGCTCAAGAGCGTCCTGATCAGAGCGCGCAATTGCGCGGGCTTTACAGGCTTTTGCAGCATGGGCAGCGCGGCCTGCTGGATGCGCCCCTTCACTTCCTCGCTGCGGTCGGCCGAAATGATCAGCGCGGGCACCGGCGCACCGATCCGCGCGCGCAGTTCGGCAATGATGTCATCGCCCAGCTTGCCGTCGTCGAGGTGATAGTCAGCAATGATCAAGGCGGGTGGCCATCCCGGCACGCTTCCGCCCTCGACCCGTTCCATCAGCGCCTCAAGCGAATGCGCGGTGATGACGCGATAGGACCAGCGTTCGAGCAGAGCCTCCATCCCGCGCAGGATCGACGGGTCGTTGTCGATGATGACGATGCTGCCGGTCTGTCCGGCGACTTCTGCCCGTTCGCGGGAGCGCGACAATGGCGGTGCCTCGCGCACAGGCTCGCCGATCGGCACGCGGACGGCGAACTGCGATCCGACCCCAGGTGTCGAGGTCACTTCGATCCGATGCCCCAGCGTCTGGCTGGCACGCTGAACAATCGCGAGGCCAAGCCCGTTGCCGGGCGTCGAGCGGTCGGGATTGACCCGGCGGAATTCCTCGAAAATCGTGGTCAGGTGCTGCGGCTGGATTCCCGGACCGCTATCGCACACGGCAATCCGCGCTTCCCCATCCTCGCACATGACATCGATCGAGACTTCGCCCTCGCGGGTGTAGCGCAAGGCATTCGACAGGAAATTCTGCAGGATACGGCGCAACATGCGAATGTCCGAACGCACCCACAGCCCGGTATCGGGAATGCGCAGGATCAGTCCGGCCTGTTTCGCCTGGGTCGCGAATTCGATGCGTAGCGCGCCCAGCATTCGGTCGAGCTCGATCGTGGTTACTTCAGGTTTCACCGCCCCGGCATCGAGCCGGGAAATCTCGAACAAGGCCTCCAGCAGTTCCTCGACCGAATCAAGCGCCACCCCGGTCTGGCGCACCAGCGCTCGCGTGGGCAGCGCCAGCCGCCGCTCGCTCAGCGCCGCAACGAAAAGCCGCGCCGCGTTGAGCGGTTGCAAGAGATCGTGACTGGCAGCGGCAAGGAAGCTCGTCTTCGATCGATTGGCATGTTCGGCCGCCGTCTTGGCGGACATCAGCTGCGCCTCGACCGCGCGCCTTTCGGCGACTTCGGCTTCGAGCTCACGCGTGCGCTCGGTGACGCGCCGCTCAAGAGTTTCGGCCGCTTCCCGCAAAGTCTTTTCGTAAAGCTGACGGTCGGTCACATCGTCGAAGCTATAGGCCATGCCGCCCGGTTCGATCGGCGTCGAACGGATCTCGACCACGCGCGCGCCCAGACGACAGGTCCGCGATTGCCGCTCGCCCGGCGCCGCCCGCCAGTCGAGAATGCCCGGTTCGTCGAGCCCGAGCGCGCGGCAATGCTCGACCAGCCCCGCATGGGTCGCAATCGGGCGATGATCCTCGCGCAAGCCGAGCAGACGGGCAAGTCCGCCGTTATAGACCTGAAGCCCGTGCTTGTGGTCATAGAGACAGACCCCTTCGGAAAGGGTGTCGAGCGTCGATTGCAAGGCGAGGTTGTGTTCGCCCAGATGCCGAGCATGTTGACGAGCTTCTGCGGCCTTGACCTCGGTAATGTCGGTATAGATCCCGACGACGCCGCCCTCGGACGTGCGCATCTCGTTGATCTGGAACCAGCGCCCGTCGCTCAAGGCCTGAATATGGATCCCGCGCGCCAGCGTGTGACGCGCCATGCGATCGGCAACCCAGCGATCCGGGGACACGAGCGAGCCGATCGTGCGCCCCCGCTCGGCGACCGCGCGGGCGAGTTCGCTGAATTGCAGGTCGTCGGAAAGCTCGGCGATTTCGGGCCAGAGCCGCCGGAAAGCCGCATTGCACACGACCAGACGGTCGTTGCCGTCATAGATCGCAAACCCGTCGGACAAGGATTCAATCGCGTCACGCAGACGGGTTCGTGCTTCCTCGGCAACGCGATGGGCCAGGGCAAGGCTGGAATTGGCCCGCGACAGCTGATCCAGGGCGGATTCGAGCGCTGCCGTGCGATCGCGTACCAGCGCCTCGAGCGAAATCGCCGTTTCGAACATCGAAAAGGCATTGCCCTCGAACGAACTCGCCCGTTCGATGCGGTCGATCAACGCGGCATTGATGACTTCGAGTTGCTGGACGCGGGCGCGCAGCGACACCACGTCATCTTCCGGTTCGTTTCCGGCAAGGCCCCAGTTTACCGGCTGCCGGCTCATCGGCCGATGGCGAGACCGCTCAGGGTCTGGTTGATATGCGCAGCGCGGAACTGCTCGCCATAGGTGTTGAAGCCGACCACACCGCGACGGCTGTAAAGCTGGGACACGGCGCCCGACATCTGCCGGCTTTCGGCATCGATGCGATTGAGCACGCAATCGAACCCGATCACGTGGTCAATCTCGCCCACTTCGGTCTCGATCTCGTCGAACATGGCTTCAAGCTGGCTCAGGCGGTCGACCGGCTCGCCAACGGTCAGCACCACGCCAACGTCGATCGCGCAATAGAAGGTCAGGCTGCCGTCCCCGTTCACCGACTGGATCGCGCGGACGTAATGATTGCCTCCGGCGCGCACCATCGGCGGATGGGCCGCGAAAAACGCGGAATCGAGCGGCCCCGGACCGCCTCCGGCGACGCGACGATATTCCTCTGCCGCAGGGCGGGCGTTGATCTCGTAGACGACCCGCTCCTTGGGATCGGCCGCAGTCACGACCATCTTGTCGCCACCGGGCAGATAATGATGCGCGCTGAACGCCCGCAGGGGGCGGCGGCTCGCCAGCATGACGACGACCGCTGCGTCGTGGAGGAAGCGCCCGCCGACCATGACAGCCGTCTCGCGGAACCGCATTCCGTCACCCGACGAGCCCCCGACCAGCAGGGTCTTGCCCAGGGCGTCCTGCACCGTCATCGCCAGGAGTTCCTCGCGATGGGACAGCCCGTCGACCAGAAACAGCGCGGCCTGATTGACGAATCCTTCGACGATCAGGCTTTCACGCGTCATCTGACTGGCCAGGACACGGATCGCCTGCCCGCCCACTGCGGGATCGAACCGGTCGAGATCGTCGAAACAGTGGATCGCCATGCGAAAACTGTCTGCGGGAAAACCGATGAAGACCACACTGTCTTCATCATAGCCGCGATCACTGAGTTCGCCTGCACTGGTGCAACCGACCAGAGGGACCTGTCCGACAATGTTCTGCAGGGATCGGGCAAAGGGCTGTTTCGCGAAACGGTGCGAACAGAAGATGAGACCGCCGGCCAATGCGCGCCCGGACAGCTTCCGCGCCAGATCGGCGACGACCATCTCCGGGTCACCACAATGCGACGTGATGACGATCAGTTCATCCAAGACGCCGGCTTCCGCCAATCTCGCTCTCCCGAAATGCCCGATTTTCGGGTCTAACACGGTCGTTTAGCGCACCCTGGCCGATCAGCCAAGCGCCAATGACGCATGTTCGACCATTGCCGGCGGGCGGGACGCTACGGAATGCGGCCGCGGCGCCTCAGCTCCCGCCGCTTGCCTCGGGAACCCAGGTATCACCCCGCGGGGGATCCCCGGCTGCTTCCAGAACCGCCGCTTCCTCGTCGGTGAAGACCCGGCTGCGCACGATGAAGCGAAACCCTTCGGGCGCTTCGAGGCTCATGCCCGCGCCGCGCCCGGGAACGACATCGATCGTCACCTGGGTATGGCGCCAATATTCGAACTGGGTGGCTCCGATCCAGACCGGAATGTCCTTGCCTATCACCCCGAGCAGGACATCCTGCCCGCCGACACGGAATTCCCCGCGCTGGTAACACATTGGCGCCGACCCATCGCAACACCCCCCGGATTGATGGAACATCAGCGGCCCGTGGACCGCCTCCAGCTTCGCCATCAGCTCGAGCGCCTCGGGCGAGGCCAGAATGCGTGGCGGAAGAGTTGCGTCGGCAGGGGAAACAGACTGGCTCGAAAGGGTCTCGGTCATCGTCGGGGCTCCCGGCAACCCGCGTTCCGACAGACAAAGTCGCTGCCGATCGCGGGTTGCCCTGGTTGGGCTGGAATCAGGTCGTCGTGCCCGCCACCACGGTCACGCCACCCGTTGCGAAATTGGCAAGATCGGCGACGGCCGCCTGCCCCTCGGGCGACCCCATCGATGCTGCCATTTGCTCGGCACTGTCGAAATAGAGCTGAGCGATACGGTAGAAGGCAGGCTTGCTGCCGTCTGGATTGGGCAGGCCCTTGATGAGCACCGCATTGGCAAGACCCGCGATCTTGTCGACCAGCGGCAAGTGGGTCTGCGCATAATAGGCCTCGAACGCTGCCGGATCGGTGGGCTCGTTATAGAGCACGTTCAACACGATCTGGCTGTTCGCGGCGCTGTCTTCCGCCATGTTCCTGTCTCCTGTCGATGGCCTCATGCGGCGGCCTGCCGCACCTCGTCCCTATGTTCGACAGGATGCACGCCCCGCGCGACGCCTGCAATATGGTCAAGAAATACAAAGACGGACGGCATGCGCACCCGCACATGCCGTCCCCGTTCACACGATCAGAAGAAGCCGAGCTTCTTGGGGCTGTAGCTGACCAGCAGGTTTTTGGTCTGCTGATAGTGGTCGAGCATCATCTTGTGGGTTTCGCGACCGATGCCCGACTGCTTGTACCCGCCGAACGCGGCATGGGCCGGATAGGCGTGGTAGCAGTTGGTCCAGACGCGACCGGCCTGGATTTCACGGCCGAAGCGGTAGCAGGTGTTGGCATTGCGGCTCCACACCCCGGCGCCGAGACCGAACGCGGTGTCGTTGGCGATCGCCAGCGCTTCCTCGTCAGTCTTGAAGGTGGTGACGGCCAGAACCGGGCCGAAGATTTCTTCCTGGAACACGCGCATCCGGTTGTGGCCCTTGAGCACGGTCGGGGTCACGTAATAGCCACCCTCGAGTTCACCGGTGTGAACCGCGCGGGTCCCGCCGGTCAGCACTTCGGCGCCTTCGTCGCGACCGATCGCGATGTAGGACAGGATCTTTTCGAGCTGGTCGTTCGACGCCTGCGCACCGATCATCGTCGCCGGATCGAGCGGGCTGCCCATCTTGATCGCTTCGACCCGCGCGATCGCGCGTTCGATGAAGCGGTCGTAGATCGATTCGTGGATCAGCGCGCGGCTCGGGCAGGTGCAGACTTCGCCCTGGTTGAGCGCGAACATGGTGAACCCTTCGAGCGCCTTGTCGAAGAAGTCATCGTCTTCATCCGCCACGTCGGCAAAGAAGATGTTCGGGCTCTTGCCGCCCAGTTCCAGCGTCACCGGAATGATGTTTTCGCTGGCATACTGCATGATCAGGCGGCCGGTGGTGGTTTCACCGGTGAAGGCGATCTTGGCGATGCGCTTGCTGGTCGCAAGGGGCTTGCCCGCTTCGATGCCGAAGCCGTTGACGATGTTGAGCGTACCGGCGGGCAGGATGTCGGCGATCAGTTCGGCAAGAACGAGGATCGACATCGGGGTCTGCTCGGCAGGCTTGAGCACCACGCAGTTGCCCGCAGCCAGAGCCGGAGCCAGCTTCCACGCGGCCATCAGGATCGGGAAGTTCCACGGGATGATCTGCCCCACCACGCCCAGCGGTTCGTGGAAGTGATAGGCGACAGTGTCATGATCGATTTCGCCGATCGAGCCTTCCTGTGCGCGGATGCAGCCCGCGAAATAGCGGAAGTGGTCGATGGCGAGCGGAATGTCGGCAACAGTGGTTTCGCGGATCGGCTTGCCGTTGTCGATCGTTTCGACAAGAGCGAGGAGGTCGAGATTGGCTTCGAGACGGTCGGCAACCTTGAGCAGGATGTTCGAGCGTTCGGTCGGCGAAGTACGACCCCAGGCGGCACGCGCGGCATGGGCCGCGTCGAGCGCGAGTTCGATGTCTTCGGCTGTGCCGCGTGCGATCTGACAGACCGGCTTGCCGGTCACCGGCGAGATGTTGTCGAAATACTGCCCGCGAACCGGAGCGACCCACTTGCCGCCGATGAAGTTTTCAAAACGTTCCTTGATCGGCGAATTTGCGGCAAACTTGCTGATGGCCTCTTGCAGCATCGAACTCTCCTTTGACATTCCGCCGCGCCCTGACCGGATCCGAAAAAGCCGTGCCGGGCGCGGTTCGAAAACTGGTAACTCTGTCGTCTTAACGGCGTCCGCACCGGGGTTTACCGCAGGGACTATCCACCTCGGACGTACAGCACGAAATTGCGCGTCACCCCTACCCGCGCCAATCGTACTTTAGGTCAAGACGCGTTCCGGACCTGCGCCACGGAGACCGTTTCCGGGACCACCTGCACCAGCGCGCGACCCGCATCGTGCCATCCGTCGATGCCTTCGGCGAACCAGAACACATTGGCGACACCTGCACGGGCAAGGCGGCGCGAAGCGTTCCAGCTCATCCAGCAGTCGGCACGGCAAAAGACCACGATCGGCCAGTCGGGATGATCGTGGCGGACCGCCTCGACACGGGCGGTCAAGGCCGACCAGAGAAGCGGATCGACCACGCCCCGTCCGGTTTCGGGAAACCACAGGGAACCCGGTATCGTGTCATGCGATTCGGCGAGCATCCATCGCCCGCTGGTCCGGTCGAGATGACCTCCCTCTGCCGGCAGGACATCGAGAAACAGAGCGTCCTTTCCCGGATGCAGGCGCAAGGCGCGATCGAGCGGCATGGAAATCGCCGGAGTGGGCGCACGATCGATCACCGCGCGATAACGCGTGGCACGAAACCCCAGCCTGTCGAACAGCGGCAACTCCTGCGTGGAGGCCTCCATCGCGCTCGCCCTGACGCCGAAAGCCACTCCGGCCAGCAGCATTGCTCCTGCAAGAACGCGTCTGCGCTCCACTTTCCGTCGCACCGTCACACGCACATCCCTACTCCCTTGGTACAGTTCTAGACCAAAGCGCGGCCCGCTAAATTGCCACATGGTATGAGAGGATTATTGACCGGCCTTGCGGCACTCGCAGGCCTCGTGGGTTCGACCTCCGCAATGGCGGCACCCCCGACCGACCCCCTTGGGTCCCCGCTGTGGGACATGCATGCCGAACGATTGTTCGGAAAGGACAAGGTCGTCTTCGACCCGGCGGTCCATGTCGACGTTCCGGTGATCGCGGAAAATCAGCATGTCTTTCCCATGACGCTCGACGCCAGGGCTTTGGGAACAGTCAAGCGCATCATCGTGCTGGTCGATCTCGACCCCCTGCCCCTGCCGGTCGATTTCACCCCCGGAGAGGCAGCCCCATGGCTGTCGCTGCGGATCAAGCTCGACCAGCGCACCCCGGTACGGGTCGCGGCGCAAACGCCCGACGGCACCTGGCATGTCGCAGGGGTCTGGGTCGATGCCGCAGGCGGCGGCTGCTCTGCCCCTCCGGTCAGTCGGGCCAAGGGCGACTGGGCCCAGCATCTGGGAGAAGTGCGCGGCGCGGTCTATCGCTCGGCACAGGCGACCCGCATCCGCTTTGCCGTGCGCCATCCGATGGACACCGGGCTGGTCGAGAACATTCCCGCCTACAACATCGAAACCATCCGGATCATGGCCGGAAAACAGGAATTGAGCCACATGGCCGTCACCGGCTCGGTTTCGGAAGATCCCGCGTTCACGATGCTGTTGCCTGCCGGTGAAGCCCGCCCCCTGACCATTGCCATGCATGACAGCAACGGGCGCGACTTCGACGGGATCCTGAACCCGGCCGAGCCGGAGAAGCACCCATGACCGCCCTTACCCGTCGCGGCGCGCTCGGGATGCTTGCCGGGGGCCTCGTCTCTCTGACGGGCGCGGCCCAAGCCGAACAGTTCGCGGGGACCTATCACCTTGTGCCTGTCGCTCTGGCCGAGGGCATCTGGCTGGTTCGCGGGGCCGATGCCCCGATCGCCTTTGCCAACGGCGGCGCCATCGCCAATTGCGTCATCATGGCAAGTAACGCCGGACCGATCCTGTTCGATTGCGGCCCATCACGAAACTACGCAACCGCGCTGTCCGCGCTCGCCCGCAAGCTCACCGGCAAGCCGCCCGCGCTCGTCCTCATCAGCCACCTTCACCCCGATCACAGCCTCGGCGCTTCGGCATTCGATCCCGCGATTGTTGCAGCCCTGCCCGGAACAATCGCGGACATCGAACGCGACGGCCCGGGCATGAGCGACGCCATGTTCCGCATGTTGGCCGACTGGATGCGCGGCACCGAAGTGGTCGTGCCCGGACGCCGCCTTGCCGCAGGTCCCTTCGAATTTGGCGGGCGACACCTGCAACTCTTTTCGCTCGCGGGCCATTCCGCCAGCGACCTGGTCGCGCTCGACGAAGCGAGTGGCACCCTGCTTGCCGGGGATCTCGTGTTCAAGGACCGGGCGCCTGCAACGCCCCATGCGACCCTCTCGACCTGGCTCGCCTCGCTCGACCGGCTCGCCGCGATACCGCATCGGCGCCTCGTTCCCGGACATGGCCCGTGGGATCAGGACGGCAGCGGCATTGCCCAGACACGCGACTGGCTGACCTGGCTCGACAAGGCCCTCCATGACGCTTCGGCCCAAGGCCTCGACATGACCGAAGCGGGCGAAATCGCGATTCCTGCGCGCTTTGCCGGAATGCAGGCCGCGCGTTATGAATTGCAGCGCAGCGTCAGTCATTTCTATCCCGCAATCGAAATCGACTCACTGCCCCGCATCGACGGAGGCACCGGCGGCTGATCGCCCTCGCGATGCCATCATGCCGAGCAAGGCGCAGAGCGCAGCAACACCGGCGAACCCGGCTTGCCCGGTGACGCCGAGGCGGAACAGCAATCCGGCGAGGGCCGCGCCCAGCGACTGTCCGGTCAAGCGCGACAGGGCCATCATGCCGGCCGCCGCCCCACTGCGATCACGGGGCGCCCGACCGAGCATGACCCGGTTGTTGGCTGGCTGAAACAGACCGAAACCGGCCCCCGCGATCAGGCTACCGACGACAAGCACCACCGCGCCGACGGTTCCGTGGGGTGCCAGCGCAATCCCGCCCAGCCCGAGCGCCGCCATGCCGAGGCCACCATTGCCGCTTTGCCCCGGCGTGCGATCGGCAAAACGACCGCCCCAGACCGCCGCAGCCCCCAGCCCCAGCGGAATCGCTGCCATCATCAGCCCGGTCATGCCCGGCGAAAATCCGAAGTCGTCATGCAAGATGAACGGCAGCGACACCCCGATCACCACTTGCGCGCCGAAATTGGCGATCGAGGCCAGATAGGCCGACCGCAAATGCGCAAGCGCCACGAGATCGACCGGAAGCAGAGGATAGGCCCGCCCGCGCGAGCGGATCACCAGCAGAACCAGCGCGATGAGCCCCAACGCCACGGCGCCGAGTGCAATCACGCCATGCCCTTGCGCAAGACCGCCCAGAAGCCCGAGACTGGCAATCACCGACAGCACCGACGCCCCAGCGTCAATCTCGGCCAGTGCGCCGCGAACGCGCGGCAAGGCCACCGCGCCAGCTGCCAAGGCAGGCACCCCGACCACGAGATTGACGGCAAAGAGCCAGCGCCAATCGGCCAGTTGCAGAACCAGTCCCGCCAGCGGCGGCCCGGCCATCGCCGAAATCGCCACCACCAAGGCATTGATGCCGATCGCCTGCCCCAGCATCCGCGCGGGAAAAGTGTGGCGGACCAAGGCACCGTTGACGCTCATGATCGCCGCTGCCCCCAACCCTTGCGCCAGACGCGCAAGGACCAGCACGTCAAGCCCCGGTGCTGCGGCACAACCGAGCGAGGCAAGCGTGAAGATACCCAGGCCCACAAGATAGACCCGGTGATAGCCGAAGCGTTCGCCGACCGCCGACAGAGTCAGCACCCCGGCCAGAATCGCCAGTTGGTACCCCTGCACTACCCACAAGGCCGCAGCGGGAGAAACGGCAAAATCCCGCGCCATGACCGGCAAGGCGACATTGGCGATCGTGCTGTCGAGCACGGTCACCGCAATCGCGAGCCAGATGACGAACCCCGCGACGGCACGGCGCCCCGGCGTCAGATCGTCCTCGCCCATCTCCTATCCGGCGTAACAGTCGGTGGCCCGGATCAACCGGTCGAGAATGCCCGGTTCGAGCCAGGAATGTCCTGCATCCTCGACCACTTCGTATCGGGCCGAAGGCCATGCACGGTGCAGCGCATGGGCCGTCCGGATCGGACACACCATGTCATAGCGCCCCTGAACGATGGTCCCCGGAATGGCGGCCAGACGATCAGCATCACGCAAAAGCTGTCCCTCGTCCAGCCAACCGCCATGCATGAAGAAGTGATTTTCGATTCTCGCAAAGGCGAGCGCGAAGTGGGGATCGGAAAAACCGGTCCCGTCGAGTGCTGCCGGACGCAGGGTCGATGTCCGCCCTTCCCACAAAGTCCAGGCCTGCGCCGCACGGGCCTGTTCCTGCGGATCGTCGCCAGTCAGCCGACGGTGATAGGCACCGCGCAGGTCGCCGCGTTCCTCCACCGGGATCGGCGCGAGGAAATCTTCCCAATGTTCAGGGAAAACCGCCGATGCGCCTTCCTGATAATACCAGTCGAGCTCCGCCCGGCCGACCGTGAAAATACCGCGCAGGACCAGTTCGCTCACGCGTTCGGGATGGGCCTGCGCATAGGCAAGAGCCAGCGTGCTGCCCCACGATCCGCCCAGCACCAGCCAGCGTTCATGCCCGGCAAGGACCCGCAACCGTTCCATGTCGGCGACCAGGTGCCACGTCGTATTGGCCTCCAGCGAGGCATAAGGCGTCGATTGACCGCAGCCGCGCTGATCGAACAGCAGTACATCATAACGAGCGGGATCGAACAGGCGCCGATGCCCCGGCGAAATGCCCCCACCCGGTCCGCCATGGAGGAACACCGCCGGTTTCGCGCCGGGCGTGCCACAGCGTTCATAGCGGATGGCATGACCCTCTCCGGTCTCGAGCCATCCGGTCTCATAAGGTTCGATCGGCGGATAAAGCCCGCGCAAGGGCGCATTGTCGCAAAGGGGATCGGTCATCGCCCCCCGCTTCTAGGACTGATAGCGGCGCGGCACCAGCGGGGGAAGGTCGCCGCTGGTCACGTCACGATCTCTCGTCGCAATAATCGCTTCGACCAGATCGTGCTCGGGCGAGCGCGCGCAGACCGGATCGACCCGCGCCGCGTCTCCGGCAAGCGCCAGTGCCTGGCACCGGCAACCGCCCCAGTCGATTTCGCGACGGTCGCAACTCCGGCATGGATCAGGCATCCACGCCGTCCCGCGAAACCGGGCAAAAGCGGGGTCATGCTCCCAGATCGCGGCAAGGCTCTGGTCCCGCACCGACGCGAACGTCATGCTAGGAATGGTCTCTGCCGCATGGCACGGCAGAACCTTGCCCGAAGGCAGGATGTGCAGGAACCTCTGCCCCCACCCTCCCATGCACGCCTTGGGTCGCGCCGCATAATAATCGGGCACCACGTAATCGATCGCGATCCGCCCCGCGAGCCCGGCACGGGCCTCGTCCACGATCGCATTGGCCGCTTCAAGCTGTTCCCGGGTCGGCAACAGGGCATCGCGATTGCGCAAGGCCCACCCATAATACTGGGTGTGCGCAATCTCGATCCGTTCCGATCCAAGCTCCTCGCCCAGCGCAAGCATGGCCGGAAGGCTGTCGATATTCTGACGATGGACCACGAAATTGGTCGTGAGCGACAGTCCGGATTCGCGGATCATCGCCGCAGCGGCGATCTTCTTCGCATGACCGCCGTTGTATCCGCCGAACCGGTCGGACGCCTGCGGGTCGGCCTCCTGAAAACTGAGCTGGATATGGTCAATGCCCGCCGTCACCAGCGCCGCCATCAGATCGGGGGTCAACAGCACACCCGAGGTGATGAGATTGGTGTAAAGCCCGTTCGCCGCAGCATGAGCGACCAGTTCGACCAGATCGCGCCGCGCGAGCGGTTCGCCACCGGTGAAATGGAATTGCAGGACACCCAGTTCAGCCGCCTGCTCGATCACCCGTTTCCAGCCGGAAGTATCGAGCTCTTCGGTCGGCCGAACGAGTTCGAGCGGATTGGCACAATAGGCGCATTGCAAGGGACAGCGATGCGTGATTTCCGCAATCAGGCCCATCGGTGGCGGCACGACACTCACCCTTCGATCGCTCCACGCGCGACCAGATCGGCCAACATCGCGGCGATGTCCCCGGTAACCTCATCGACCGGCGCCTGAAACCGTTCGGCCAGCTCCGACCCGATCGCGGAAACCGAGCGGACACCATCCACCAGTTTCAGAACTTCAACCCCTATTTCATCGAGAACAAAGGCTTTTTCAGGAGCAAGCAAGACCCATCCACCCCGTGCCTTGTCCTCGCGCAGCTTCACGCCACGACGAAAACGGGGAACCGTATCAGTGGGCAGGACTTGTCCTGTCATGCCAGGACCTCTTCAAGGCTCGGCTCAAAAGCACCCGGCGGGATCAAGCCTGGCGCGACATAGGCGAGATAGAGCCCGTTAAGCTGGCTCCACAGAACATCGCACTTGAACCGCAGCGCCGCGAGCACTGCCTGCTGCTTTTCAACGGTGTCGGCATGTTCGCGGACATAGGCCAGCGCGAAATCGCTGTCCTTGGGCGCCTGTGTCAAACGCGGTGTGAAATAGGCGAGCGTATCCTGTGTGATCCAGTCATAGTTCGCGAGCATGCCCGAAACCCGTTCGGAAATGATCGTCGGGGAAAACAGTTCGGTCAGCGACGAAGCCACCGCTTCCAGCACCGAACGATCCCGAACGAAATGGATATAGGCATCCACCGCAAAGCGCGTCTCGGGCAGGATGAGATCGGCCCGCTCCACCATCGCGGCGTCGAGCCCCACCCCTTCCACCAGCTTCAGCCAGCGTTCGATCCCGCCCGCTTCACCGGGGCGACCGTCGTGATCCTCGATCCGCCGACGCCATTCCCGCCGCAACTCGCGCGTGGGCAGCCGTGCCATCAGGAACGAATCCTTCACCGGAATCGCGGCCTGATAATAATAGCGATTGAGCGCCCAGGCCTGAATCTGCCCACGATTGAGCTTCCCGCTGTGAAGCAGGCGATGAAACGGATGCAGGTTGTGATAGCGTTCGCGGCCGATGGCGCGGAGTCCCGCTTCGAGCTCGTCCGGGGTCAGCAGTGTCTCGGTCATAGTGAAATCCTCAGACCATCCTCTCCGACAGTCCATCCCGCTGCTTCGACTTCCTTCCGTTCGGGCGAATCGGCGAGCAGGACCGGATTGGTATTGTTGATATGGACCAGAACGCGCCGTCCGATCTTTATCGGTGCCAGCGCCGCGAGGGTTCCGTTTTCTCCCGAGAGGCTGATATGCCCCATGCGTTGCCCGGTTTTCTGGCCAACGCCCGACTGGATCATTTCATCGTCACGCCACAGCGTGCCGTCGAAAAACAGGACATCGGCGCCATCGATCCGCTTGGCCAGCCAATCGGGCACGGCCGCGCAACCGGGAATGAAAAAGACCCGCCGTTCGCCCTGCCGAATGCACGCGGCAACCGTGGTGCCATCGACCACCACCGGCTGCATCCCGCTTCCCACTTCCATGTAAAGCGGCACTTTACCCGGAACCGCGAACAGTTCGACGGTCAAACCCCCGGCAAGGTCAATCGGCTCGTCCAGCGACACGGTCCGCCGCTCGACGACATCGCGTGCCAGCACTTCGAACACGGGATTGGCATCGAGAATGCCGTGGATCGACGTCGTCGCATAAAGCGTGAACGACTCACGCTCGCGCAAGGTCAGAAGGCCGGTGATCACGTCGACGTCGCCGCCGGTCAACACTACCCCGCGGATCGGCGTGGAACGAAGACCTTCGCGCGGATGCAATTCCTCGGTCTGCCCGATCTGCTGCCGCAAGTCGGGCGACGCGTTGAGGACATACCAGTCCGTACCGTTGCCACTGACGGCAAGGCTCGCCTGTGTACGCGCCGGGGCAGCCGGATCACCCAATCGCGCCCGATTGCATCCCGGCGCGTTGGAGTTCCACTGGGGGAAACCGCCACCCGCGGCCGCCCCCAGTACGATCATGCGCATGAAACGATCAGGCGTTCAGTTCGGCGCACGCATAGCAGTTGATTTCCGCACCGAGAGCGATTTCGACAATCTTGGGACGCTTCCAGCTCATATCCATTCTCCTCTTGAATTTTCATGCGACCTCCAACTCGGGGCCTAGGAGGAAGGTAATCAGCAATGCGACGTGCTGGCAATGGCAGAGAGGCCTTTGGAACTCCCTATTAGCCCAAAGGATGACGCGCCCCCACGCCAGGTTATCGCCCGTGCACAGGACGCCGTGAACCAGCGGATCACCTTGTTTCGGTTGCATCTTTGCAAAAGAAAACGCGGCCGCGCGCAATAGACACAAGGGGATGGAAGTCGGGGCCCAAACTGGGGCCAGCCCTCTTACTGGGACTGTGACGGCGCAGCGCTCGTCGCTGCCGGGGTAGAACCCACCGTCGCATCGAAAAGCGAATTGACCGCATCGAGCGAAGGTTCGTCGGGATCGACGGGCACCGGTTTCACAACCTTGGCAGCCTTGCCTTTCGCGCCACGCGCTGCCGCCTTGGGCGCCTTCCCAGCCTTAGCCCCGGCAAGCCCCGGATTGCCTGAGGAAGCTGGCGCAACCTCACCTGGCGCACTATCTCTCGCGGGCGCAACCCCGCCCGTCACAGGAACCGGCTGCTGCGACGGTTTGTCGTCGACAGGAACGGACTTCCCCGCATCTGCGGCAACCGCGTTCTTTTCTCCGGCAGGAAGGCTCCAGATGCGCCCGCGCGGCAACAACAGGCCGTCACGCCCCAACCCCTGATCCTCGGCCGCTTTCGCCTCAGCACTGGGTGGCGCCGTATTTTCCAGCCCAGCGGGCGTTGCCCCTCGCGTACTCGGCAAAGCCTTCTCCGGTGCCCTCGCCTTCACCGGCCCAAGCGTCTTCGCCAATTCGACCAACTGGCTCGCCAGCATCCCGTCAACCGCACCGGAAATCTTGTCGATGGGGTAGCGCATGAAGCCGCCGACGACATATTCGAACAGCACCCGGGTGCCCGAATCGGTCGCCTTGAACGTCACCGTCAGGACCGCGCTCACGCCTTCGCTCTGCAACGGACCCAACGCCCCTGCGAGGCGCATGGCCTTGAGATCGTCGACGAAGACAACGCGCATATGTTGAACGCCGCCACGTGGGCGCAGCTTGGTGCCACCCGGGAGCTTCTCGCAGAAGCACCCCCCAGGCACGGGATCGAGTGTCAGATTGGCGGAATCCCCGGAAAAGGTGTGCTCGGACGACCACCAGGCCGAAGGCGTCACAAAACGCTTCCAAACCGCTTCGGGCGGAGCGGCGACCTCGACAACATTGCGCGAAACGAAACCCATATCCGTTCGCGCAATGACATCAGCAAAAGCGGGGACAGGCGCAAGGCAAAGCCCGATCAGGGCACTCGACCCGACGGCCATGCCGCCCCGCCACCACGATGCCATTATCATTCTCCCGCAAGCGGATATCCGGACACGCATGATCGCGTCTCCGGACAATCCCTTACGCGATTATGCACTCTTACGCGATAACCGCTTCGATAGCGGCGGTCACGTCGTCCATCTGGGCCATGCCATCGACATGGGCAACGATACCACGCGCTTCATAGATCGGCAGAATCGGAGCCGTCTTTGCGCGATATTCAGCCATGCGAGTGCGCACGGTTTCCTCGTTGTCGTCCGGACGGCGCTTGAACTCGTGACCTCCGCACTTGTCGCAGGTGCCTTCGACAGCGGGCTTCTCGAACGTGTCGTGATAGCCCTTGCCGCAAGTCGCACAGGTATAGCGACCAGTGATACGTTCAACGAGCGCGTCCTCGTCCACATCCAGTTCGATCACATGGTCGAGCTTGCGCCCACGCGACGCCAAAATCCCATCGAGCGATTCGGCCTGTGCCGCGGTGCGCGGATAGCCATCAAAAATGGCTCCCTGCCCCGGCCCCATGACGTCGAGTTCGTCCCCGATCAGTGCCGAGACGATCTCGTCGGACACCAGTTCCCCGGCGTCCATCACCGCCTTGGCCTTGAGCCCGACAGGCGTCCCGGCCTTGACCGCTGCGCGCAGCATGTCGCCGGTCGAAAGCTGCTTCAGCCCATGTCGTTCGACAAGGCGCTGGGACTGGGTTCCCTTACCGGCCCCCGGAGGGCCCAAAAGGATGATATTCACTTGGCATTCCCCCTCTTCATCGTCCGCGTTGCTTCAGCGTCAACGCATACGACCTTTCAGCTTGGCCTTCTTGATCAGGTCGCCGTACTGGTGCGCCAGCAGATGCGACTGGATCTGGGTAATGGTATCGACCGTAACGTTGACGACAATCAACAGACTGGTGCCGCCAAAGAAAACAGTTCCCATCCCTGTCTCGGCCATGATCCACTCGGGCACAACACAGACAATGGTAATGTAGGCAGCGCCGAGCACGGTGATGCGGGTCAGCACATAATCGAGATAGTTCGCCGTGTTCTTGCCCGGACGAATGCCCGGAATGAACCCGCCGTTCCGCTTCAGGTTATCTGCGGTTTCCTCAGGATTGAAGACCACCGCAGTGTAGAAGAAGCTGAAAAAGATGATCCCGAGCGCATAAAGCAGCATGTAGGCCGGCTTGCCGTGCCCCAGGTACTGGTTCAGCGAAACGACGATCTTCCCGGCCATCGTGTCCGGAGAAATCGACTTGCCCGCAAGCTGCGTGATCGTCAGCGGCAGCAGCAACAGCGAGCTGGCGAAGATCGGAGGGATGACGCCTGCGGTGTTGAGCTTGAGCGGCAGGTGGCTGCGGTCCGCGGCCATCATGCCGTGCTGGGTCGCACGACGCGGATACTGGATCAGCAAGCGGCGGGTCGCACGCTCCATGAAACAGATGAAAATGACGACGGCAACGAGCAGGATCATCACGCCGATAATGGCGAATGCATTGAGCTGTCCGGTACGCCCCTGTTCAAACAGGTTGCCGAAGAACTTCGGCATCTGCGCAACGATACCCGCCATGATGATCAGCGAGGTGCCGTTGCCGATCCCGCGCGAGGTGATCTGCTCACCCAGCCACAGCAGGAACATGGTCCCGCCGATCAGCGAAATGATGCAGATCGGATAGAACATCATCTCGGGCAGCACTTCGAGCTGATAGCCAACCGCGCCGCGTGCAATCGCCATGCCCTGCACGACCGTCAGGAACACCGCGCCATAGCGGGTGTACTGGTTGAGCTTCTTGCGCCCGGTCTCGCCTTCCTTCTTGTAGGCGGCAAGAGCGGGATGGAGCGAAGCAGCCAGCTGCACGACGATCGAGGCCGTGATGTAAGGCATCACGCCAAGCGCGATCAGCGAATAGTTCTTGAGCGCGCCGCCCGAGAACATGTTCAGCAGATCGAGAATACCGCCGTTGGTCTGGTCGCTGAACGCCTTGAGCGCGGCCGGATTGATCCCGGGCAGCGGCACGAACGTCAGGAAACGGAAGACGATCAGCGCGCCGACCGTGAACCAGATCCGCTTGTGCAGCTCAGTCGCCTTCGAGAAATTCGACAGGTTGAGATTGCTGGCGATGTTGTCAGCGCGTGAAGCCATGATCGAAACCGAAGCCTTTCGGACCCATTAGACACGTCGCGAGGGTGGCGTACTCTCCAAGAGCCCCCCACCAACGCATACCCCATCCAGCCAATATAGTGTGGGCGCAGGGATGCAACACCCCTGCGCCCATCACAAAGCCGGAAATCCCCGGATCAGGCGGCCGGTTCGGCCTTAACGGTCACTTCGACAGCGCCGCCGAGCGCTTCAACGGCAGCCACGGCGCCCTTCGAAGCCCCGGCAACCTTGAAGCTGACCTTCGTGGTCAGCGCGCCCTTGGCAAGAAGACGCACGCCGTCCTTGCCGCCGCGCCCCAGGCCAGCGCCCTTGAGGGCTGCGTGATCGACCACGGCCGACACGTCGAGCTTGCCCGCGTCGATCGCCTTCTGGACGAGGCCGAGGTTCACTTCAGCATAGTCCTTGGCGAAGATGTTGTTGAAGCCGCGCTTCGGGATACGCATGTGAAGCGGCATCTGACCGCCTTCGAAGCCGTTCACCGATACGCCCGAACGTGCCTTGGCACCCTTCTGGCCGCGGCCGGCAGTCTTGCCCTTGCCCGAACCGATACCACGGCCGACGCGGATACGGCCCTTGCGGGCGCCATTGTTGTCACGAATGTCGTTAAGCTTGGTCATGTTGCACTCGCTTTCGCTTTGAGTCGCGCTTGTAGGAAGGCGGCCCTTTAGCGGGGCAGGAGCACTTTGTCACCCCTCCCCGCCCCCAAACAAAAAACCCCGACCTCGCGGCCGGGGCTCTTTGTGCCTGTCGACAGTGCCCGAAGGCTCAGTCGACGACCGCAACCAGGTGCGGGAGCTTGGCAATCGCGCCACGAACTTCGGCAGTGTCCTGAAGTTCGACGACACGATTGAGCTTGTTGAGCCCCAGACCGATCAGGATCTTGCGCTGGTGCTCAGGACGGCGGATCGGCGAACCGACCTGCTTGATCTTGATAGTCGCCATGGCAGCTTACTCCACGATGGCTTCGGCGGCGGCTTCAGCCTCCACCGGAGCAGCGCCGCCGCGACCGAGCAGGTCGGCGACCTTCTTGCCGCGACGCTGGGCAACCGACTTCGGCGAAGTCTGTTCCTGCAGCGCGTCAAAAGTTGCGCGGATCATGTTGTAGGGGTTCGAGGTGCCGACCGACTTGGTCACCACGTCGTGAACACCCAGGCTTTCGAAGACAGCGCGCATCGGACCACCGGCGATGATACCGGTACCCTGCGGAGCCGAACGGACGTTGACCTTGCCCGCACCGAAACGGCCCTTGCCGTCGTGGTGAAGCGTGCGGCCTTCCTTCAGCGGAACGCGGATCATCTTCTTCTTGGCCGAAGCGGTCGCCTTGGTGATGGCTTCGGGCACTTCGCGGGCCTTGCCGTGGCCGAAGCCAACGCGACCCTTGCCGTCACCGACCACGACGAGCGCGGCAAAGCCGAAGCGCTTACCACCCTTCACGGTCTTCGAGACGCGGTTGATGTGGACGAGCTTTTCGATCAGCTCCTCGCCACCTTCCTCGTCGTTGTTGCCACGACCACGACGGTCGCGGTCACCACGGCCACGGCCGCGTTCGCCACGCTCACCGCGTTCGCCACCACGGCCACGGCCACGGCCACGACCTTCGCGGCTTTCGGTAGGAGCCGTCGCCTCAACGGCGACTTCGCCTTCCACAATGGTTTCGTCAGCCATGACTTAGAACTCCAGCCCGCCTTCGCGGGCAGCGTCGGCCAGCGCCTTGACGCGACCATGGAACAGGAAACCGCCGCGATCGAACACGACAGCAGTGATGCCGGCGGCCTTGGCCTTCTCGGCAATATCCTTGCCAACCTTGACTGCAGCGTCGACGTTCGAACCGATCGACTTCTCGCCCTTCAGCAGCGTCGAGGAAGCAGCGAGCGTACGGCCCTGTGCGTCGTCGATGATCTGAGCGTAGATGTGACGGCCCGAGCGGTGCACCGACAGGCGGGGACGACCGCCGGCACGCGCCTTGAGCGCAGTGCGGACACGGCGGCGGCGGCGATCGAAGAGAGACAGCTTGGCCATTACTTCTTCTTCCCTTCCTTGCGGAAGATGAACTCGCCGCGGTACTTGATACCCTTGCCCTTGTAGGGTTCGGGCTTGCGCCAGCGACGGATCTCGGCCGCAACCTGGCCGACCTTCTGCTTGTCGATACCCGAAATCAGGACCGTGGTGTTATCCGGGGTCTTGATTTCGATGCCTTCCGGCACGGCGAAATCCACGTCGTGGCTGTAGCCGAGCTGCAGCTTCAGGTTTGCACCCTGAGCCGTAGCACGATAGCCGACGCCGGTGATTTCAAGGGTCTTGGTGTACCCTTCGGTCACGCCGGTCATGAGGTTCGAAACCAGCGTACGCTGCATGCCCCAAAAGGCACGGGCGCGCTTGGTGTCGTTGGCGGGCTGCACAGAGATCGAACCATCTTCGATGGCATAGGTGATCTCGTCGGCAAGCGTCAGCGTGAGAGTGCCCTTCGGGCCCTTCACGGTCAGCTGGCCGTTGGCGATATCGGCGCTCACCCCAGCGGGGATCGCAACCGGCTTCTTGCCGATGCGGCTCATCAGAACACCTCCGCCAGGACTTCGCCGCCGACGTTCGCGGCGCGAGCTTCGGCATCCGAAAGCACGCCACGCGGAGTGGAGACGATGGTGATGCCAAGGCCGTTACGGACGATCGGCAGTTCCTTCGAACCGGAATAGACGCGGCGGCCCGGCTTCGATACGCGAGCAACATGCTTGATCGCGGGCTGGCCTTCGAAATACTTCAGCTCGATACGCAGCTGCGGGTGAACACCGGTGGTGTCTTCCGAAAAGCCGCGAATGTAACCTTCACGCTGAAGGACTTCGAGCACGTGCGCACGCAGCTTCGACGCGGGCGAAAGAACAGAGTCCTTCTTCGCGCGCTGGCCGTTGCGGATACGGGTGAGCATATCACCCAGGGGGTCGGTCAATGCCATCGCTCTATCCTTACCAGCTCGACTTGGTCACGCCGGGGATCAGCCCCTTGTTGGCGAGATCGCGAAGCTCGATGCGGCAGAGGCCGAACTTGCGATAGTAGCCGCGCGGACGGCCGGTGGTGTTGCAGCGGTTGCGAATCCGGGTCGGATTCGAGTTACGCGGCAGTTCAGCCATCTTCAGGCGCGCAATCAGACGCTCGGTTTCCTCGAGCGACTCGTCGGCAGCCTGGGCCTTGAGAGCGGCATACTTGGCCGCATACTTTTCAACGAGCTTCTTACGACGCTCGTTCTTGTTGATCGAACTCAGTTTCGCCATGGACTTAAGCTCTTCTTGTCAGAATGGCCTCAGGCAGCCTGCGCCTGTTCGGCGGCATCCTGGGGGAAAGGGAAACCGAAGAGGCGCAGCAGTTCGCGCGCTTCGTCATCGGTCTTGGCAGAGGTGGTGACGATGATGTCGAGGCCACGCACCTTGTCGATCTGATCGTAGCTGATCTCAGGGAAAATGATCTGTTCCTTGAGACCCATCGCATAGTTGCCGCGACCGTCGAACGACTTCGGGTTGAGACCGCGGAAGTCGCGGATGCGGGGCATCGCGATGGTGATCAGGCGATCGAGGAATTCGTACATGCGTTCACGGCGCAGAGTGACCTTGCAACCGATGGGCATGCCTTCACGCAGCTTGAACTGCGCGATCGACTTCTTCGCCTTGGTGATGACCGGCTTCTGACCAGCGATCTTTTCCATTTCGGCAGCGGCAGTCTGGACCTTCTTCTTGTCCTGGCTGGCTTCACCGACGCCCATGTTGAGCGTGATCTTTTCGATCTTGGGAATTTCGAGCGCGTTCTTGTAGCCGAACTTCGCCTGCATCGCCTGAGCGATTTCGACGTCGTACTTGCCCTTCAGGCGCGGAACGTACTTGTCAGCCATCGATCGTCTCCCCGGACTTCACGGCCACGCGGACCTTCTTGCCGTCCTTGATTTCGAAGCGCACGCGGGTCGGCTTGCCGTCCTTGTCGGCAACGGCAACCTTCGAAACGTGCAGCGGAGCTTCGAAACGATCGAGACCACCCTGCGGGTTCTGCTGGCTCGGCTTGCGGTGACGGGTCGCGATGTTCACGCCACCGACCACAACCTTGTCTTCCTTGGGAAGAACCTGAAGAACAGTGCCGGTACGGCCCTTGTCCTTGCCCGAACGAACGACGACGCTGTCGCCCTTCTTGATCTTGGCGGCGCCCATTAGAGCACCTCCGGAGCAAGGCTGATGATCTTCATGAAGCCCTTGCCGCGAAGTTCGCGGACCACGGGGCCAAAGATACGGGTGCCGATGGGCTCTTCGTTCTTGCCGACCAGAACGGCGGCATTGGTGTCGAAGCGAATGACGCTGCCGTCGGGACGACGGACGTCCTTCTTGGTGCGCACGATCACCGCACGGTGAACGTCGCCCTTCTTGACGCGAGCACGGGGCTGCGCTTCCTTCACCGACACCACGATGATGTCGCCGACGCCGGCAAAGCGACGCTTCGACCCGCCCAGCACCTTGATGCACTGGACGCGCTTCGCGCCGCTGTTGTCAGCGACGTCGAGGTTGGATTGCATCTGGATCATTGATCCGGTTCCTTCTCACTGGCTTGCCGGAACCAGTCCGGCAGTTCCAAAACTCTCTAGGCCTACGGCGCCGGTCCTCTTCCCCAACCGTGTCCCCAGGTCAAGTCCTAATTGGACTAAACCCAAAGATCCCGGGCGGGAAAGAGAGCCGGCGCCGCCATCCCGAAACCCACCCGAAGGTGGGTTTCGAAAATGCCATCAGATGTCGGCTTCGATCGCGGCCGTCTTACCGGCCTGAACGCGATCAACCACCTTCCAGGTCTTCTGCTTCGAATAGGGAGCAGTTTCCTCGATGCGGACCGTTTCACCCAGACGATAGGTGTTGGCTTCGTCGTGGGCGTGGTACTTCTTCGAGCGACGGATGATCTTCCCGTAAAGCGGGTGCTTCATCTTGCGCTCGACCTTGACCACCACGGTCTTGTCATTCTTGTCGGAAACCACGGTCCCGATCAGGATACGCTTGGGCACGTCGGTTCTCCTCAGGCCTTGCCGGCGCCCGACCGTTCGGTCTGCAGCGTCTTGATGCGGGCAATCTGGCGACGCACTTCACGAATGCGGGCCGGACGTTCCAGCTGGTTGGTTGCAGCCTGGAACCGCAGGTTGAACTGTTCGCGCTTCAGTTCGGCGAGATCAGCGGAAAGCTGGTCGTCGCTCTTGACGCGCAGGTCTTCGAACTTGGCCATCATCTTTCCTCCTTACTCGCCGCCAAGGTGCGAGGTGTCGCCCAGGCGAGCGACAACCTTGGTCTTGATCGGCAGCTTCATCGCTGCACGGCTGAAAGCTTCAGCCGCGAGCGGACCGGGCACGCCATCCAGCTCGAACAGGATCTTGCCGGGCTTCACACGAGCCGCCCAGTATTCGATCGAGCCCTTGCCCTTGCCCTGACGGACTTCGGCGGGCTTCTTCGAAACCGGAAGGTCGGGGAACACGCGGATCCACAGACGGCCCTGACGGCGAATGTGACGGGTGATCGCACGACGAGCCGCTTCGATCTGGCGCGCGGTGACACGTTCCGGTTCCAGGGCCTTGAGGCCGTAGGAACCGAAGTTGAGGTCGGTGCCGCCCTTGGCGTTGCCGTGGAGACGGCCCTTGAACGCCTTGCGGAACTTGGTCTTCTTGGGTTGCAACATGGTCGCTTACCTTATCCCTCAGCGCGACGGACGCACACCCGAGGTCTGAGCCTCGAGCATGAGGCGATCCTGCGCCAACGGGTCGTGACCCAGGATTTCGCCCTTGAAGATCCAGGTCTTGATGCCGATCACGCCATAGGCGGTGTGGGCTTCGGCTTCGGCGTAGTCGATGTTCGCACGCAGGGTGTGCAGCGGAACGCGACCTTCACGGTACCATTCGACGCGGGCGATTTCCGCACCGCCCAGACGGCCACCGCAGGTGATCTTGATGCCTTCGGCACCAAGACGCAGAGCCGACTGAACGGCACGCTTCATCGCGCGACGGAAAGCGACGCGACGGACGAGCTGGTCGGCAATGCCCTGAGCGACGAGCTTGGCGTCGATTTCCGGCTTGCGGATTTCAACGATGTTCAGCTTCACGTCGCTGGCGGTGAGCGTCGAAAGCTTCGCGCGAAGCTTTTCGATGTCAGCGCCCTTCTTGCCGATGATGACGCCCGGACGAGCGGCATAGATCGACACGCGGCACACCTTGGCGGGACGTTCGATCACCACCTTCGAGATCGCTGCCTGGGGCAGCTTCTCGACGATGTACTTACGAATCGTCAGGTCTTCCTTGAGGAGCTGCGCATAGCTGCGGCCTTCGGCGAACCAGCGGCTGTCCCAGGTGCGGTTGATCTGCAGACGCAGACCGATCGGGTTGGTCTTGTGACCCATGGATCAGGCCTCCTCAACTTCGCGGACGACGATCCGCAGCCGCGAGAACGGCTTGAGGATCCGGGTCGACTTGCCGCGACCACGGGTGTGGAAGCGCTTCATCGTGATCGACTTGCCGACGCTGGCTTCGGCGACGACCAGAGCGTCGACGTCCAGGTTGTGGTTGTTTTCCGCGTTGGCGATCGCCGAAGCGAGCACCTTGCGCGCATCAACAGCCATCGCCTTCTTCGAGAAGGAGAGAATGTTGAGGGCCTCTTCGGCCGACTTGCCGCGGATCAGGGCAGCAACAAGGTTGAGCTTCTGGGCAGAACCACGGATCGTGGTACCGACCGCCAGCGCTTCCTTGTCACCGACACGGCGGGGAGCTGCAGGCTTGCTCATCAGCGCTTGCCCTTCTTGTCAGCGGCGTGCCCAGGGAAAGTGCGCGTGGGCGCAAATTCACCGAGCTTGTGGCCGACCATCTCTTCACTAACGGAGACGGGGATGAACTTGTGTCCGTTGTAGACGTTGAACGTCAGACCAACGAACTGCGGAATGATGGTCGAACGACGCGACCAAGTCTTGATCGGAGCCGCGCGGGGACCGGCATCCTGAGCCACTTCGGCCTTCTTCAGGAGATGCAGGTCGACGAAGGGGCCCTTCCAGACGGAACGTGCCATGGGGTCTTACCTCTTCTTCTTCGCGTGGCGCGAACGGATGATCATCTTGTCCGTGCGCTTGTTGTGACGGGTACGGGCGCCCTTCGTGGGCTTGCCCCACGGAGTCACCGGATGACGGCCACCCGAAGTGCGGCCTTCACCACCACCGTGCGGGTGGTCGACCGGGTTCTTGGCGACACCGCGAGTCAGCGGACGACGACCCAGCCAGCGGTTACGACCCGCCTTCGCCAGGTTCTGGTTCGAGTTGTCGGGGTTCGACACGGCACCGACGGTGCCCATGCAGTCACCGCGCAGGTAGCGCTGCTCGCCCGAGTTCAGACGAACGATGACCATGCCGCGGTCACGACCGACGAGCTGGACATAGGTGCCTGCCGAACGAGCGATCTGACCGCCCTTGCCCGGCTTCATCTCGACGTTGTGCACGATCGTGCCGACCGGCATCTGCGACAGAAGCATCGCGTTGCCGGGCTTCACGTCGGTCTTTTCACCGGCGACGACGACGTCACCGACAGCAAGACGCTGCGGAGCGAGGATGTAAGCCTGCTCACCGTCTTCGTACTTCACGAGAGCGATGAACGCGGTGCGGTTCGGATCGTATTCGAGCCGTTCGACGGTCGCAGGAACGTTCCACTTACGACGCTTGAAGTCGATGAAGCGGTACTTCTGCTTGTGACCGCCCGCGATACCGCGGCTGGTCACGTGACCCTTGTTGTTGCGGCCACCGGTCTTGGACTTGCCTTCAGTCAGCGCCTTGACCGGCTTGCCCTTCCACAGCGTCGACTTGTCGACGAGGACCAGGCCGCGCCGTGCGGGGCTGGTCGGGTTGTAGCTCTTGAGTGCCATGGTTCTTCTACCCGCCTCAGATACCGCTGGTCACGTCGATCGTCTGGCCAGCAGCCAGAGTCACGACGGCCTTCTTGACGTCGGAGCGACGGTAGGGCTTGCCCTTCCAGCGCTTGGTCTTGCCCTTCTGCGTCAAGGTATTCACCGCAGCGACCTTCACATCGTAGATCGCTTCGATCGCAGCCTTGATCTGGGGCTTGGTCGCGCTTTCAGCGACCTTGAAGACAACGGCGTTGTGCTCGGAAAGCAGCGTCGCCTTTTCGGTGATGTGGGGAGCCACGATCACGTCATAGTGCCGCGTGTCGATTGCGTCCTTAGCCATTGAAACGCGCCTCCAGCTTTTCGACCGCCGCGCGGGTGAGCACCAGCGTATCATGCTTCAGGATGTCGTAGACGTTGGCGCCGATGGCGGGCAGCACGTTCACGCCGACGATGTTGCGAGCTGCGCGAGCGAAACCTTCGTTCACCGCTTCGCCGTCAACGACGAGCACCTTCTTGCCGAAGCCCGCCTTGGCGAACTTGCCGACAAGAACCTTGGTCTTGGCGTCAGCGAGATCGAGCGTGTCGACAACCACAAGACCGGTCTTGGCCTTGGCCGAGAGAGCCATCTTGAGACCCAGCGCGCGGACCTTCTTGTTCAGCGAGATATTGAACTCGCGAACGCGCGGACCGTGAGCCTTACCACCGCCGATGAAGACGGGAGCCTTGCGGTCACCGTGACGAGCCGTACCGCCGCCCTTCTGGCGACCGAACTTCTTGCCGGTGCGAGCAACGTCACTGCGTTCACGCGCCTTGCGGGCGATGCCACGACGGTTTTCAAGCTGCCAGGTAACGACGCGATGCAGGATGTCAGCGCGCGGTTCGAGACCGAACACGGCATCCGAAAGTTCGACGTCGCCAGCGGCAGTTCCGTCCAGAGTGAGGACCTGAACCTTCACGACTTAGCCCTCCTGGCCTTCGGCCGCTTCGACAGCGACTTCGTTGTTGTTGGAAGCCAGCTTGAGACCGGCCGGATAGGGCGCTTCAGCGTGACGGTTGACCTTGACAGCGTCGCGAACGAGCAGCCAGCCATTCTTCGAACCCGGGACCGAGCCCTTGACGAAGATCAGGCCGCGCGCGTCGTCGGTGCGCACGATTTCAAGGTTCTGCTGGGTACGCTGACGGTCACCCATGTGACCAGCCATCTTCTTGTTCTTGAAGACGCGACCCGGATCCTGGCGGTTACCGGTCGAACCGTGAGCACGGTGCGAGATCGACACGCCGTGGGTGGCACGCATACCGCCGAAACCCCAGCGCTTCATCGCACCGGCAAAACCCTTGCCCTGCGTGTGGCCGGTGATGTCGACCAGCTGGCCAATCGCGAAGTGCGAGGCAGCAATGGTCGAACCGACTTCGAGAACCGCATCGTCGGCGACGCGGAATTCCGCGACTTCGGCCTTGAGCGGAACTTCAGCCTTGGCGAAGTGTTCACGCTGCGGCTTGGCAACGTTCTTCTGCTTGGCTTCGCCAGCACCCAGCTGAAGCGCGACATAACCGTCACGTTCTGCGGTGCGGACCGAAACCACCTGGCAATCTTCAAGCGACAGGACGGTGACCGGAACGTGCCGACCATCTTCCTGGAAAAGGCGGGTCATCCCCACCTTCTTCGCGATCACGCCGGTGCGCATGATCCAATACTCCTGACAGAGGCCTGAGGGGGCCCATCCCCCACAGGCGTGTTCAGCCCGTATCGTGAAACGTGCCCCCGTCCGGGCTGAATGCCCCCACACCGAAACGATGCAGGAACCAACGGGGGACGCTTTCCCGGCCAAGTGCCCTCCCCTCTTAACGGAGACGGCGAATGCCGGAGGTATCCCTATGTCAGAGCGGACTGAAGCCGCTTAGCCGAAAACCGGAGAAGACCGGAATTCCGGAAGGAACGTGGAACTTTTTGCGAAGTTCCGAAACTCGAAGCGTCGAGACCGTGGCGAGACTGAAAGCCTCAAGCCAGCTTGATTTCGACGTTCACGCCGGCCGCGAGGTCCAGCTTCATCAGCGCGTCGACAGTGGCCGCATTGGGCTGCACGATGTCGAGAAGACGCTTGTAGGTGCGAACCTCGAACTGCTCACGCGACTTCTTGTCGATGTGCGGGCCGCGGTTGACGCAGAACTTTTCGATGCGCGTCGGCAGCGGAATGGGGCCGCGGATGAGCGCGCCGGTGCGGCGGGCGGTCTCCGCAATTTCTCCAGTGGCCTGGTCAAGCACACGATGATCGAAGGCCTTGAGGCGAATGCGGATGTTCTGGGCTTCCATGTCCGTTTACCGATGCGAAAGAGCGAAAAGAAAAAACCAGCTGGCCCGCCCTGCCTACCCCGATGCCTTGGCACTTGCGGGGGAGAAGCGGGTCAACTGATCGAGAAACCGTCCGGCAGGGAAACGAATCTCCCTGCCGGAGCGGCGCCTATATTACTTCGTGATCTTGCTGACAACCCCCGAACCGACGGTACGGCCACCTTCGCGGATTGCGAAGCGCAGACCTTCGTCCATCGCGATCGGAGCGATCAGCTTGACGCCGAGCGTGACGTTGTCACCAGGCATGACCATTTCGGTGCCTTCCGGCAGCACGACTTCGCCGGTCACGTCGGTGGTGCGGAAGTAGAACTGCGGACGGTAGTTGGCGAAGAACGGCGTGTGACGGCCACCTTCATCCTTCGACAGAACGTAGACTTCTGCCGAGAATTCGGTGTGCGGGGTCACCGAACCGGGCTTGGCGAGAACCTGGCCGCGTTCGACTTCTTCACGCTTGATGCCACGGATCAGCGCACCGACGTTGTCGCCGGCTTCACCCTGATCGAGCAGCTTGCGGAACATTTCGACGCCGGTGACGGTGGTCTTGGCAGTCGGCTTGAGGCCGATGATTTCGACTTCGTCGCCAACCTTGACGATACCGGTTTCGATACGGCCGGTCACCACGGTGCCGCGACCCGAGATCGAGAACACGTCTTCGACGGGCATCAGGAACGGCTTGTCGGTCGGACGGGGGGGCTGCGGGATGTAGGCGTCAACCGCCGCCATCAGCTCCTTGATCGAGTCCTTGCCGATCGCGTCATCACGACCTTCGAGAGCGGCCAGAGCCGAACCCTTGATGATCGGAATATCGTCGCCCGGGAAGTCGTACGACGACAGCAGTTCGCGAACTTCGAGTTCCACGAGTTCAAGGATTTCCGGGTCGTCGACCTGGTCAACCTTGTTCATGTACACGACCAGAGCCGGAACACCGACCTGACGAGCGAGCAGGATGTGTTCGCGGGTCTGCGGCATCGGGCCGTCAGCAGCGTTCACGACCAGGATCGCGCCGTCCATCTGGGCAGCACCGGTGATCATGTTCTTCACGTAGTCGGCGTGGCCGGGGCAGTCGACGTGCGCGTAGTGGCGGTTTTCGGTTTCATACTCGACGTGCGCGGTCGAGATGGTGATGCCGCGTTCGCGCTCTTCGGGAGCCTTGTCGATGTTCGCGTAGTCGGTGAACGTAGCGCCGCCGGTTTCCGCCAGAACCTTGGTGATCGCCGCGGTCAGCGTGGTCTTGCCATGGTCGACGTGACCGATGGTGCCGATGTTGCAGTGCGGCTTGGTCCGCTCAAACTTAGCCTTAGCCATTGCTCAAACCTTCTTCTCAAACTTTGGTTGATTGCTGTGGGAGGCGGCACCAGCCGGACTCACGCCAGAAAATCAGGCGCCGCCCCTAGCCTGATCGTCAAGAACAGGCAAGCTTCTCGTTAGCCGTGAACCATCCTGAACGAAATTTGCCTCGCGGCAAACCCCGCGACCGATGCCGGTCCTCTCCCTCGTCGCCCGCGAAACGCATTCTCCGACGGAGCGAGAGAGGGGACCGACATCGGCCCGTCCGCCGCCCCGAACAAGCCGGGGCAGCAGATCGGACGACTATCAGGCCATCTTTTCCTTCAGTTCGTTCGCGACGTTGGCCGGAACCTCGTCGTAGTGCGAGAACTGCATGGTGTACTGCGCACGTCCCTGCGTGAACGAGCGGAGTTGGTTCACGTAGCCGAACATGTTGGCCAGCGGGACCATGGCTTCGACGACCTGGGCGTTACCACGGCTGTCAGTGCCCTGGATCTGCCCACGACGCGAATTGAGGTCGCCGATCACGTCGCCCATGAATTCTTCAGGGGTGACAACTTCGACCTTCATGATCGGCTCGAGCAGCTTGATGCCCGACTTCTGCGCGATTTCGCGCATCGCACCGCGACCAGCGATTTCGAAGGCCAGCGCCGACGAGTCGACGTCGTGATACGCGCCGTCATAGAGCAGGATTTCGAAGTCGATGATCGGGAAGCCGAGAAGCGAACCGCTCGCGGCGGTTTCGCGCATGCCCTTTTCGATCGCGGGGATATATTCCTTCGGAATGTTACCGCCCTTGATCTCATCCTTGAAGATGATGCCCGAACCGCGTTCGCCCGGCGAGACCTTGACCTTCACGCGACCGAACTGACCGGTACCACCCGACTGCTTCTTGTGGGTGTAGTCGATGTCGACCGGCTTGCTCAGGTATTCGCGATAGGCGACCTGCGGTGCGCCGACGTTCGCTTCGACCTTGAACTCGCGACGCATACGATCGACGATGATGTCGAGGTGGAGCTCGCCCATCCCCTTGATGATCGTCTGGCCCGATTCGTGATCGGTGGTGACGCGGAACGAGGGGTCTTCAGCCGAAAGACGGTTGAGCGCGACGCCCATCTTTTCCTGGTCGGCCTTGGTCTTGGGTTCCACCGACAGTTCGATGACCGGTTCGGGGAATTCCATGCGTTCCAGGATGATCGGCGCCTTTTCAGCGCAGAGCGTGTCGCCGGTGGTCGTTTCCTTCAGACCGGCGAGAGCCACGATGTCACCCGCATAGGCCGCGTCGATGTCTTCGCGGTTGTTGGAGTGCATCAGCAGCATGCGGCCGACCTTCTCCTTCTTGTTCTTCACCGAATTCAGGTAGCTGCCCTTGGTCAGCGTGCCCGAATAGATGCGAAGGAAGGTGAGGCTGCCCACGAACGGGTCGTTCATGATCTTGAACGCGAGGCCCGAGAACGGAGCATCGTCGGCGGTCGGACGGGTGTCCGGCTCGTCGGTGTCGGGGTTGATGCCCTGCACGTCGGGAATGTCGAGCGGCGAAGGCAGGTAGTCGACGACGGCATCGAGCAGGGGCTGAACGCCCTTGTTCTTGAACGCCGAACCGCAGCAGACCGGAACGAACGCCTGAGCCAGCGTACCCTTGCGGATCAGCGCCTTCAGCGTCGCGACGTCGGGTTCGTTACCTTCAAGGTACGCTTCCATCGCATCGTCGTCCTGTTCGACGGCGAGTTCGATGAGCGCCTGGCGGTATTCCTCGGCTTCGTCAGCGAGGTCGGCCGGGATGTCGACGTATTCGAAATCGGCGCCCAGGCTTTCGTCCTTCCAGACGATGCCGCGGTTATGGACGAGATCGACCAGACCCTTGAGGTCCGATTCGAGACCGATCGGAATGTAGAGCACGGCGGGCTTGGCACCGAGGCGGTCGATGATCGACTGCACGCAGTACTTGAAGTTCGCACCGGTGCGGTCGAGCTTGTTGATGAAGCACATGCGCGGCACGCCGTACTTGTCAGCCTGACGCCACACGGTTTCCGACTGCGGCTCAACGCCGGCAACGCCGTCGAAGCACGCGACAGCACCGTCGAGCACGCGCAGCGAACGTTCGACTTCGATGGTGAAGTCGACGTGGCCGGGGGTGTCGATGATGTTGATGCGGTGATCGTTCCAGAAGCAGGTCGTCGCGGCCGACGTGATCGTGATGCCGCGTTCCTGTTCCTGTTCCATCCAGTCCATGGTGGCGGCGCCGTCGTGGACTTCGCCGATCTTGTAGGACTTGCCGGTGTAATAGAGGATGCGCTCGGTCGTCGTCGTCTTGCCGGCGTCGATGTGCGCCATGATGCCGATATTGCGATAGCGCTCGAGCGGATGGCTGCGTGCCATGTTGGGTTCCTTGAGGTCGATGGGCGTTGGCCGAAACGGCCCTGCCGCCCATTGGTTCAGTTCTGTGACCTTAGTGTGACGTGATCGCCGGGAGGGAGCAAGCCACCCCCTGCCCCGGCAATCCGGACCCTTACCAGCGGTAGTGGCTGAACGCGCGGTTGGCGTCGGCCATGCGGTGGGTGTCTTCGCGCTTCTTGACCGCGTTGCCACGGTTGTTGGCAGCGTCGAGCAGCTCACCCGACAGACGCGCAGCCATGGTCGTTTCCGAACGGTTGCGCGCAGCCGTGATCAGCCAGCGGATAGCCAGAGCCTGAGCGCGTTCCGGACGGACTTCCACCGGAACCTGGTAGGTCGCACCACCGACGCGGCGCGAACGCACTTCGATCTGCGGCTTCACGTTGTTGAGCGCATCGTGGAACAGCTGGAGCGGATCCGCCTTGGCGCGGGTCTGCATGGTTTCCAGCGCACCGTAGACGATGCCTTCGGCAGCCGACTTCTTGCCGTCGTACATGAGGTTGTTCATGAACTTCGACAGAACCTGATCACCGAACTTCGGATCGGGCAGGATCACCCGCTTTTCCGGACGACGACGACGGGACATGCTTGAATTCCTTCTGACTGGGCCGGATCGAGGCCGGCCCGAATTTCCGTTGGTTCGCCAGCGCCGCCACACCCATTGCGGGCAGGCCCATGCGCCGGTTCACTTCGTCCGGATTACTTGGGACGCTTCGCGCCGTACTTCGAACGGCTCTGCTTGCGGTCCTTGACCCCCTGGGTATCGAGCACGCCGCGCAGGACGTGGTAACGCACACCGGGAAGGTCGCGAACGCGGCCGCCGCGGATGAGCACAACCGAGTGTTCCTGCAGGTTGTGGCCTTCGCCGGGGATGTACGAAATGACTTCGCGGCTGTTGGTCAGACGGATCTTCGCGACCTTGCGGAGAGCCGAGTTCGGCTTCTTCGGGGTCGTCGTGTAGACGCGGGTGCAGACGCCGCGCTTCTGCGGGTTCTGCTCCATCGCAGGGACCTTGCTCTTGGTCTTCTGCGGAACGCGGCCCTTGCGGACCAGCTGGTTGATCGTGGGCATGTGAAGACTTCACCTTGGCTTGTTGGCATTACGCCACGCGGTGAAGTGAACACGGGATCGCACGCAAAACGACTGATAGCCGCCTGTCGCATCGACAGACCGGGCATCGCCTTTTTCCGTACAAGCCGAAAACGCTCCACCCGTGCCGCAGCACCGGGTTACTTTGACGGATGACGCGAACCCGGGGGATTTGCCCCGAAACCCGCACGCACCGGCAATGTTCAGCTCGAAACTGTCCAGACGGAATCGCAGAACGATCCATCCGGGAAGTTGGCGCCCTTATGCCCTGGCACGCGGAACGTCAAGAGAAACGCGAAACACGATCGCGCACCCTATTTCCGTCAAGCGCGACGAAGGGGATCCCTATCGCCGACGCGCAAGGACCTTGTCCGCCCCTGCCAGCGTCGATATGCGAGCGCACGCAGGGATATGGCAAGGGGAACAATGAGCGGCGAGCCGCAAGATCGGGGGATAGAGGCAGAAACCGCCAGCGGTCCGGCCTCGCACGTCGCACGTCGGCGCCTGTCCCGCGCGTTCATCGCGATCATGGTCGTGGCCGCGTTCTTTCGCGGCGCGCTGGCCAGCCAGATGACGGCGTTTCATGCCGACGAAGTCTGGCAGTATCTCGAACCGGCCTATGGCATCGTGACCGGGCACTGGATTCACGCGTGGGAATTTCGCGAAGGCATCCGTGGCTGGTTCGTTCCGGCCGTGCTGGCTCTGCCCTTGGCACTGGGCCATGGAATCGCGCCTGACAGCCAGCTTCACATCTATCTCATGCGCACGACGCTCGGCGCACTGTCGCTGGCGGTGCCTTGGGCATGGTATGATCTTGGCCGCCCGATCAGCCGCCTGCACGGCCTTGTCGCAGCATGGGTCGCGGCTATCTGGTGCGAAGTCTTCTATTTCGCGGTGCGTCCGTCTGCCGAGGGCATCGTCCTCTCGCTGCTGTTCCCCGCGATCGCGCTGGCCCGCCGCGTGCGCCTGCGCCCGGCTCCTGGCCCGACCGCCTGCCTCGGCTTGCTGCTCGCGCTCGGCTTCGTCGTACGCTTTCACTACCTGCCGGCCATGGCCGTGACCGCACTGTGGGCGCTTGCCCCTGCCCCGCGGCGGACGATCGCCCCCCTGCTTGCAGGCGCGCTTACCGGCCTTGCGATCGGCGGGCTGTGCGACATGGCCTGCGGGCAGGCTCCGCTGGCGTGGATCTGGCGCAGCATCGCGTTCAACATCATGGCCGGGGGAAGCGAGCAGTTCGGCACCATGCCGCCGACCTGGCTCACAACATTCCAGATCGAGACGTGGGGATGGACGGCATTGTTCCTCGTCCCCGCCTGTCTGATGGGCGCGCGTCGTTATCCGGTCCTCCTCGCACTCGCCCTCATCGTCTTTGCGATGCATTCCGCGATCGCGCACAAGGAATATCGCTTCGTCCTGCTCGGAACCACCAGCCTCATTCTGCTGGCCGCGCTCGGATCGGTCGACATTCTCAATCTTCTCTTTACGCGTGCGCCCTTCGCCGACCTTCATCTCTCCGACGGCTTGCGCCTGAGCCTGCTTGCCGCACTATGGCTCGCGCTCAGTGTCACCGTCGCACTTTGCAATCCTTTTGTCGCTTACTGGGGCCAAGGCGACAAGCAATTCACCACTCTGGTGCTCGCCGGGGAACAACCCGGACTCTGCGGCCTTGCAAGCTTCGATGCGCACAATCACCCGTCGATGGCGATGAGCTATTTCAACCGCGACGTCCCGGTCCTGCTGTTCGACGGACCTCAGGCGCGAGAACAGGCCTTGGCCATGCAAACGCGTTTCAACGTCGCGATTGCCTCGACCCTGACCGGCGAAAGCCTCCCGCCGGGGTTCAGGCTCGTGACCTGCTACCGGCAGGCCTCACTACCGTTCGAGGATCGCCAGAACTGCATCTTTATCCGCCCCGGCGAGTGCAGCGGTTCCGTCAGCGACTTTGCCTATCAGGAAGCGATGGAGCGGCGTGGGAAATGAGCACGACCCGCTTTCGCCCGATCACCGCCACAGGCGTTCTGGCCCCTCTGCTGCTCGGAGCGTGCCATCATCCCCCTCACGCCACACCGCTCTCCTGTGACGCCCATGCCCCCCTTGCCGCCGAAGGGCTCGCCCGCGGAGTTCCGGTCGAGACGACCCCGACAGGCCGCTGCCTCGCCGCGATGGCCGATGCAGGTGATGTCGCCGCCGAACTGCGGCTGGGCGATTTCTACCACGAGCAGAAAGGTGCCCTCCCCCTTATCGATACGCGCGGGCGCCAGATCCACTGGTATCGCCTCGCCGCCAACCGGGGCTCGGCGCAAGGCGCCTGGCAAGCCGCACGCCTGATCGACAAGGACCCGCAGTGGCAAGTCCCCAACGATGCGCTCGCCTACACTTTCACGGCCATCAAGGGCGGCGTTCCGGAGGCGGCCGACTATCTCATCGACCAATGGCAGGCCGGGCGGATCGACGCGGGCAAGCTCTATGCATTTCGCCGCTGGCTTGACCGCGACAAAACCCTGCCCGCTGACGAAAAGCAGGAAATCGTCGAAGGGCTCGATGCTCCGGCCGACGAACTCGAATCCGAATAGCCTCTATTCCGCCGGTTCGGCGACCGCTTCCAGACCGCGCTGGCGAAACGCCAGCGCGCCGGTGACCAGAACGACCATCAGAACCGCGAAGATCGCCGCGATCTCGCGATTGTTCCAGATCATCGTGACGAATGCGAGCGCCGCCATGCCCAGCGCGAACGCAGGGGCCAGCGGATAGAGCGGAGCCTTGAACGGACGTTGCAAATCCGGTTCGTTTGCACGCAGGCGGAACAGCGCCGCCATCGAGATAATGTACATGAGCAAGGCGCCCAGCGCCGAAAGCGTCACGACGCTCGCCGTCAGCGATTGCCCGGCAATATGGACCACGTTGTCGGACCAGATCGTTGCGACACCAACCACGCCGCCTGCGATCGTCGCCACGTCCGGCGTGCGGAACCGCGGATGCAGGCGGGCGAAGACGCGCGGCAGGTACCCCGCCCGGCCAAGTGCGAAAATTTGCCGCGCATATCCCATGATGATGCCGTGGAACGAGGCAACCAGACCGAACAGGCCGAGCCAGACAAGCATGTGCAACCAGCCGCTCGAATTGCCGACACTGCGTTTCATCGCTTGCGGCAGGGGATCGTTGATATTGGCGATTTCGGTCCAGTTGCCTGAACCACCGGCAAAGATCATCACGCCGAATGCCAGCGCGACCAGAGTCAGAACCCCCGCGATATAGGCGCGCGGGATCGTGCGGCGCGGATCCTGCGCCTCTTCGGCAGCCATCGCCACACCTTCGATCGCAAGGAAGAACCAGATCGCAAACGGCAGTGCGGCAAAGATTCCTCCGATCGCTGCCATGCTGAAATGATCCTTCCCCGCCCAGCCTCCGGCAAGGAAGTTGGAAAGGTGGAAGGACGGCTGAACCACGCCCATGAAGACCAACAGTTCGGCGACCGCCAGCAAAGTCACGAAGAGTTCGAAAGTCGCCGCAATGTGAACGCCCACGATGTTGAGCGTGACAAAAGCGACATAGGCCATGGTCGCGGCGACCGCCGGATCAAGCGAGGGAAACTGCACCCGCAGATAGGCCCCGATGGCGAGCGAGATCGCGGGAGGAGCAAACAGGAATTCGATCAGCGTCGCAAAACCCGCGATCGCGCCGCCCACTGGCCCAAACGCCCGCGTGGCATAGGCGAACGGCCCGCCCGCATGTGGGATCGCCGTCGTCAGTTCGGTGAACGAAAAGATGAACGCGACATACATCGCCGCAACCGCAACGGTCGCGACAAGAAAGCCCAGCGTTCCGGCCGCCGCCCAGCCGTAGCTCCAGCCGAAATATTCGCCCGAAATAACAAGGCCGACCGCAATCCCCCACAAGTGGAACACGCTCAGGCGTTGTTGCAGGCCGCCTTCCTGGGATGCGCTCATCGTGATCTCCGGTCTCGGGGCGAATTCATGGTGTGTCCAGCGCGGGCGGCGGCGACAGCAGCGTCTCGGCGTCGTCCTTGATATCGACCCCCGACAGCCCGCGCCGCATCGCCTCGCGCAAGAGACGGCCCAGTGTTGCGGCGGCCTGCTCGGGCGCCAGGCCACCCTGCGCATGAATGTTGGAAATGCAGTTGCGCTCGCTGTCCGCCCGTCCACGCCGGGGGGCAAAAGTCATGTAAATGCCGAGACTGTCGGCAACGGTGAGGCCGGGGCGCTCGCCGATGATCATGACGACCACGCGTGCCCGCATCGCTTCACCAATATCATCGCCCAGCGCAACCCGAGCTTGTCGCGCGATCACCACCGGGGCCAGAGACAAGTCACCCAGCTCCCGCACGAGGGCTCTTACCAGCGCAGCGCCTCCCCCCTGCACGCCCGTCGCGGACAGACCGTCCCCCACGACGATCGCGACATCGCAGTTGAGGCGTGACGGATCTTCCCTCATCGCTGCGGCGAGACGCTCCTTGCCCTCAACAGAGAGCCTGCGGCCAAGATCGGGGCGGCGCAGGTAAGTGGCACGATCGATCGCCTCGCTTTCGACAATCAGCGTCGAGAGGGGCGCGAGTTCCGCCGCCAGGGCTTCGGCATCGAACGGGGCATGAACCGCGTCCCGTGCCCGGGCGTGGTCCAGCTGAAACCGCAGGACATCCTTGAGCGGCTGGGTATTGCCGACCCGGCCGAGGCCGATCCGCGCAGGCGTCGCTGCACGCAGCCGTTGCCAGAGCGCAGCAGCATCGGGGGGCGTACGTTCAACCTCGTCGCTCATGCGGCCAGACTCGCGTCACCCAGCCGCCGGACCAGAGTTTCCGCCCCATCGGTCAGCGCGCGAATGCCGCCTTGCGCATCAAGCAGCCCCATCTCGTCCAGCCAGGCCTCGAATTCAGGCGCCCCACGCACGCCAAGCGTCGCCCGCAAGGCCAGCGCGTCATGGTAGGACAGGCTCTGATAGCTCAACATGACGTCGTCATTGCCCGGAACGCAAATGAGGAAGGTGCACCCTGCCACGGTCAGCACCGTCATCAGGGTATCCATGTCGTCCTGATCGGCCTCGGCATGGTTGGTGTAACACGCGTCACACCCCATCGGCAGGCCCAGCAGCTTTCCGCAGAAATGGTCTTCCAGCGCGGCCCGGATGATCTCCTTGCCGTCGTAGAGGTATTCCGGCCCGATGAAACCGACCACCGTGTTCACCAACAGGGGATCGAAGGCCCGCGCGACGGCATAGGCGCGCGTTTCCATCGTCTGTTGATCGACGCCATGGTGCGCATTGGCCGAAAGCGCGGAACCCTGACCGGTCTCGAAATACATGACATTGCGCCCGACCGTTCCCCGGCCGAGCGCGAGAGCGGCCTCATGCGCCTCACGCAGGACAGCAAGATCGATCCCGAAACCGCGATTGGCAGCTTCGCTCCCGGCAATCGACTGAAACACCAGATCGACGGGCGCCCCGCGCGCCATGATTGCGATGGCATTGGTGACATGCGTGAGAACGCAAGTCTGGGTCGGGATCGCATAACGCTCGCGAAGATCGTCGAGCATGTGAATGAGGCGACTGGCCCCAGGAACGCTGTCGGTCGCCGGGTTGATCCCGATGACCGCATCCCCGACACCGTGGAGCAATCCGTCGAGAACCGCTGCGGCAACCCCGCGCGGATCGTCGGTCGGATGATTGGGCTGGAGACGCGTGGAAAGCCGTCCCTCCAGACCGATCGTGTTGCGAAAGGCAGTAATAACCCGGACCTTTCGCGCCACCGCAATCAGGTCCTGATTGCGCATCAGTTTCGACACCGCCGCAACCATTTCCGGAGTCAGCCCCGGCGCAACGGCCGCCAGCGCCGAGGCATCGGTTTCGGTGCGCAACAGCCAATCGCGCAAGTCACCGACAGTCATGTGCGCGATGGGCGCAAAAGCCGCAGCATCGTGGCCGTCGATGATCAGGCGGGTGACTTCATCGCTTTCATAAGGAACCAGCACATGATCGAGAAAATGCCGCAGCGGCAGATCCGCAAGCACAGCCCTTGCAGCAACCCGCTCTGCCGCGCTTTGCGCTGCAAGACCGGCAAGCGCATCCCCCGAACGCGCCGGGGTCGCACAGGCCATGACGGCCGCGAGCGTATCGAAAACGTGCCGCTCTCCGGCAAAATCGCATTTGTAGCTCATAGCCCACTCACGATGATGATCCCCCGGGCGAACTCCCGGTCAAGCACAGCCCGTCGGGGAAAGCGATTCCCTTGCTGGAGAGGATAACAAAGATCGCTTGCCCAAGTCGCCCGGCTCGGCACAGTCAAACAATGCCCCAAGCCCAGCCGCCCATCGTCGACCCGGATCTCCTTGCCGCACTGCTCGCTCTTGCGCACGACCGGCTCGATCGAACGGGCCCGGACCACTGCGTCGTCCTCGGCATTTCCGGTTCGCAAGGCTCGGGCAAGACAACTCTTGCCCGGGCTCTGGCGACGGCGTCGACTGCGCAGGGGATCGCGACCGCCTGCCTGTCGCTCGACGATCTTTACCTCACTCGCGCCGAACGCCTTGAACTCTCGGCGAAGGTCCATCCCCTGCTCGCCACGCGCGGAGTTCCCGGCACCCATGACGTCTCGCTCGGCCTGCGCGTCATCGACGCGCTGGATCGGGGGGAAACGGTCGTTCTGCCGCGTTTCGACAAGGCACGCGATGACCGCCGCCCTCCTGCGGAAACGGACCGCGTACCGGCCGGCACCCGGCTGCTGATTTTCGAAGGATGGTGCCTTGGCGCAAGACCCGAACCGGCTGAGACGCTCGCCCGCGCGGTCAATGCACTCGAAACCGAAGCCGATGCGGACGGACGCTGGCGAACTTATGTCAACGACGTACTTGGCGGACCTTACGCCGCCCTCTGGGCCCGGATAGACGCCCTTGTCCTGCTGCGCGCGCCCGACTTCGAAACGGTCGTCCGTTGGCGCCAGGAACAGGAGCGGGCCCTGCGCGCGCAAACCCGCGCGGCAGACGGAAGCACCCCTGGGATCATGGACGATGAAGGCGTGCGCCGTTTCGTCGCTTTCTACGAGCGCATAACCCGAAATCTTCTTGCCGAAAGGGAACCTCGGGCCGATTTGATCGTTTCGCTCGATGCCGCGCGCCATCCCGTCGCGATGACGGTCGGCTCCGGCACGACAGGATCAGGAAGGACCCAATGATGATGAACATCACGCGGCGGCATCGCCTACCGGCAGCCATGGTCGCCGCAGCTCTGGCTGCGGGCGCCATCGCATGTGCCGCCAGCCCCGCAGAAGCCCGTGAGTGCAAGCGCCTGACCAAGACCCAGGGTGCCGTCATCGGTGCCGTCGGCGGCGCCGTGCTGGGCAAGGTCATCGCCGGGGGCGTTGCCGGACCTCTCGTCGGCGCGGTTGCCGGGGGCGTTGCCGGACATGAAATCGCCCGCAAAGGCCGCCGCAAGTGCGCGGTCGAACATCGTCGTTAAGCCGGATCGGGCGGACCTCAGGTCCGCCCACCGCGTTCATTCGGCAGCGACTGCAATCCCTTCTTCTTCGGCAAGGTTTTCCCTTGCCGCACCGGCAAGAGCAACGCTGAGCGCATTGCCCATGCTTCCCAGGAACGATTCGATCGCTGTCATGCCCCGCGTGGTCAGGTGAACGAACGTACGGCGCCCGTCGCGCCCGTCCTCTTCACGCGCAACCAGTCCCCGCGTTTCGAGAATACGCAACCAGCGCAAGGCCGTCGTCGGCGGAACGTGTGCGCCGATACACGCGCTTGTCGTCGGCACGCTGCGCCCCTCGCAAGATGCGACATAAAGATCGAGAAGGATATCCCAGGTCGGTTCGCCGAACAGATCCGCGCTGAAAAAACGCGAACGCCTTCTCCGCCCGGCATAGAATTCCCGTGCCAGAGCCAGCGCGACACGGCGACGGCGGCTCGCAGCCTCTTCGTCCTCGCTCGAAACCAGTGTGATCGGTGCGACCGGCGCAGCACGCAACGCGCGCTCCACCTTTCCGGGCCGCGCGGATGTCCCGGCCCGGGTGCTTGAAATGTAATGCATGGTCATGCCTAACTCCAGGCGCAGATCATGCCGTTCGGTTGGTTGCAGGGACGGATCGCCATGAACGATACCGCCCTATGCGCTGTTCACGTTCGGCGTGGGTCCACGTCCCCCCGATCAGGATCAGCAATTGCACCCAATACGGCAGTTGCGTCATGGCCCAGTACGAGATCCGGGCCACATCGATCTCGAACAGCTTCGCGAAATGACCGACGACGACGATCGCCTGCAACGCGCTGACCCATAAAGGCCAGGCTCTATTGGCATGAAGGGCCACCCAGGTCAGCGTGATGAACGCCCAAAGGTCGATCACGAAATGCCCAGGATTGACTTCGAACCACGCCGGATCGCCAAAAACCAGATGGTTGACGGCGTCCAGCAGGAAAGTCGCAAGGAGAACGATCGCCGCAAGCCGCTCCGGCTCGTCACCCTTGCGGGCGGCGAACGGAATGGCAAGACACAGCAGGAGTCGGGGCAGCCACAACGAGAGCATTCAGTATGTCCGTGCGACTGTCCCCGACACCACCATCGTCGGATCAGGCCGCGCGAGCGGCTGTTTCGAACCCTGCTTCGTCGCCCACGAGCGCGAGGTCGACGTCCATCTGGGCCTGCGACGGGCAAGCATCGCCGGTCATTTCCTCGGCGATGGCATTGAGGCGTCCATGAACGCGCGCCAGTTCGCCACCGGCATCAACGACTGCCTGCTGGCTCTTGACCAGACGCATCAGCGCGTCCTGGCCAAGGAACGGCGCCACGCCGGTTTCGCGGCGGGCATTGACCATGGTGGAAAGAAGACGGGCCTGAAGAAGCAGAGCCTCGTTCAAGGCGGCTTCGGCTTCATGCAGGTCACGGGTGATCCGGCGTTGTGCAACGTGCGGCGTCATTGAAGTCATCAACATGTCTGGCCTCCCATCGGCGCCCCCCGGCGCCGATCACTTCTGGACTAGGAAAGCATACGACGACGCAAGTCTGATCCTGCTGCGAGCTTATCCGTCGATCATGTGGGCAAGTTGCGCATACATCGCGAAACCACCCATGACGACGAGAGTGACGAATACCGTGATCAAGGCAATCGCACCCACCCGCAGCAGAGTCCCCCCCTGCCCGTCGAACGCTTCGGGAAGTACGTGGTAGTGGCTTACCCGTTCCGGCTCCGGGATGGGGACAGCTGTCTCATGCAACTGATTTCCCATGGGCCCCGTTGGTTGAACCCTGATCGGAACCACCACTTCCGCCGCGACTTCCTGAGCAACCGTTTGCACCAGTTCGGATGGTTCAGGGAGATCCGGCGACCCATATATGGATTGTCCATATGTGGCTGAAACGGATGTTTCCCCCTTTGCCTCAAGCAGTTGGCGATAGGCCAGAGCCACCTCGTTACGGGTCGACACCTGCAACTTCCCACGGGCAAGCATGATGCGCTGGTCAACCGTGTGGGGCGATATCCCGAGCATCCGGGATATTTCCTTGGATGTCTTGTGCTGGATAAGCAAATCAAGAACTTGACGCTGCTTCGCGGTCAGCATCTCGAGCGGATCGACCTGTGCAGGATCCGATGAACTGATCACGATTGCATCCCCTGTAACGCCGTTGGGGCCCGCACTACAGCCCGTCGTCCGGGGCCGTAGCGCCACCAACCCCAAGACGTGTGTATACTTAAGGTTAACCCCTAACAAACTGGCAAAAATTGGTAAACCCGGCGAGACTTTGCGAATATGCCTCCGTTTCCGATCGAAGGAAAATCCGACCAAGGCATGACAGAAACGATTGCCGACAAGGGGCCCCTCCCGGTAACTCCCGACGGGAAATCTGCGGGAGGGGGCGTCACATGGACCGCGGCCATATATCCAGCCGCATGTCGATCAGGGGAATCGGCAGACTTCTGGCCGTGAGTCGCGCCAGCCTGGCCAGCGTATTCCTTCTGGCGGTATGGCTCGATCCGCCCGGAACCGCCTATGCGGCGGATCTCGGCTACATCATGGTCATTCTCTACGCAGCCTGGTCAGCACTGCTCGTCTTCGTCGCGATGCGGAGTTGGTGGCATGAATATCGATTCGCCCCTCTCGTCCAGGGCATCGACATTCTCGCCTTTGCCGCCGCAGCATTCCTCACCGAGGCAGCCGACGGCAACTTTCACAGCCCTTTTCTCGCTTTTGCCGCGTTCCTGCTCATCACCGCCTCGCTGCGCTGGGGCATGCGGACGGTTGGGTTAACCGCGATCACGCTGACGATGCTTTACGGCGCAGTAGGAACAGGTGCCAGCATCCTCGGCCTGGCACATAGCGTTCACCAACTTCTGCACCGCGAAACCTATCTCATCGCTCTGTCAATCATGCTCGTGTGGCTCGGTGCAGGACCGAAAACGCCCCGAATGCTGCCATTGCCCGATCCGGGCGGAATCCCCGGCAAACGAAAGATGGAGTTGATTTCGAGCGCCCTGACCTTCACCTGCGACACGCTTCACGCCCAAAAAGCCGCGATTGCGCTGTTGCACGAGGAAGAGCTCTGGACCGAAGTCTTCCATCGCGAGCATGGGCAGATCCGCGTCGAGCGCCTCCCCTTCGACGACCAGGCCGGACACGCTGACGATCCGGATACAGCCGTCCTTTTCGACACACGGAAAGGGCGACGGATCACGTCCACCCCGGACGATCGCCTGGGCATATTGCGGGAACATTATTTCATTGAATTATCAAATACATTTGCCGCAAATGAGGGAATTTCCGCGAACTTCTCCTTCAATGGTGCGCAAGGCGAACTGCTCATATGGACGATGGACGCGCCCTGCGTCGATGATCTTCCGGTGGCACGCTCGCTCGCACGGGAAATCGGCGCAGCACTGGAACACGAGGAAACCGCCGCCCTTGCCCAATCGATTGCGGTCGCCAATGTCCGCAATGCGGTTGCGCGGGACCTCCACGACAGCGTCGCGCAATTCATGGCAGGGACGATCTTCCGTCTCGAAGCCTTGCGCGGATGGTGTCGGCGGGGAGAAGATCCCGACGAGGAAATCGTCGCCATCAAGAGCGCACTTCGTACCGAACAGAGACACCTTCGCGCCATGATCGACCGCCTCCGGAACGCCACCGACGGCGACCGCGACGCGGATGTCATTGCCGAACTTCAGTCCGTGCTCGACGAAATCGGCCAGCACTGGCAGATCTCGACAGACCTGATCTCTGCGCACGTCGCTCTCGACGTACCAATCGGCCTTGCCTATGATTTGCGGCAACTCGTACGCGAAGCGGTCGCCAATGCAGTTCGCCACGGAGAATGTCGTCATATCGAACTGGTTCTGAAAAGGGAGCCGGACCAAACCTTGCGCATCCGCATTAGGGATGACGGCAAAGGTTTTCCCGAAGCCCCGACGGCGCCACGGTCGATCGATGAACGCATCCGCGCATTGGGCGGCCGGCTGAACGTCGCCAACACGAACCCGGGCGTCGAACTCCATATCGAAGTGCCAATCAGGAAAGCGTCATGACTACTTTGCTGGTCGCCGATGACCACTGCTTCATCCGATCAGGGATCGAAGCCATCCTGCGCGGAAGCCGTTTCCGTATCGTCGCGAACACTGCAAGCGGCGAAGAAACCCTGTCGGCGATCAAGACGCATGATCCGGAGATCGTGCTGCTCGACGTGAATATGCCTGGCATGAACGGGATCGACGTGCTCGATGCGGTCCGCAAGCGCGGCGACCATCGTCCGATCATTCTCCTGACGGCAGAATTGACCGACCGGCAATTGATGGCCGCCATGCGTGCGGGCATCGAGGGCATCGTGCTCAAGGACGGGAGTGAGGACGAGCTGCTCGACGCGCTCGCACAGGTTTCCCGGGGGAAGAAAGCCATCGCGCCTGCCCTGCTCCAGCGTGCACTCGACCTCTCGCTCCATCCCGAAACAGAAGGTCCGCTCGACCGCCTCAGCACGCGCGAACGCCGGATTGCCCGCCTTGTGGCGCGCGGCATGCGCAACCGCGACATCGGCGCGGAAATGAACATCGGCGAAGGGACCGTCAAAGTCTACCTTCACGGCATCTATCAGAAACTCAACATCGACAACCGCACCGAACTCGCTCTTCTCGCGATCAGCGAGCCCTGCGATTAACCCGTCAGGTGTTCGCTATCTCGTTGAAACGCGGCGAATAGGGATGGTTACGTAACCGCGTGTTACCGGATTGCCGCGCCCGATGTTGGCGCGCAAACACGGCGACATGGCAATGACCAATGCAGAGCGCCAGCGTCGCTATCGACAGAAGCTGAAAGCCCGCGCGTCCGGCGACGCGCTGGGGGATCGCGTGCGGGAAGCAAGCGACCGCGCCGTCGCCGCGCTCTGGGCATTCCACGAGCGGCCGGCACCGGGCGGCGTTCGCTGGTCCGACATCGACGGATGCACAACCCTCGACGACTATCTCGCCGAATTGCAGCGCAGCCCGGGAAACCTGGTCGAGGCGTGCTATGCCTTCGTGCCTGATTTCGAAGGCCTGACCGAAGAGGAAGCACGCGCAATCCGCGCCATCATCGATATTGCCGATGCTGTGCAGCTTGCGCCCGTCCGGACATCTGCGCGGATCACCCAACCCACTGCCTTTGCTGCGTAAATCCAAGAAACATGCGCCGAAAAAGGTATCCCGCCGCACAAGAGCGGCACCCCCTTGCGCACGATGCGCAATCGGGCCTCCTACCACGGCCCATCATTACTGATCGGTAATCCTTAATTTCATTCAGGCCAAAATCGCGATCGCACCGAATTGGTGGCGTTTGCGCCCCGGTTGTCTTGATGAAGCAATCCCGTTAATTTAGGCAAAGTGGCGCAGGGAGCAGGCGTGGATCGACAGTTTTTCAACATGTTCTTGCAGCGTTACCGGGGGAGTCTCACTCTCGTTGCGGTGGCGAGTCTGCTTTTGAACGTGCTCGTTTTCGCCGGTTCGGCCTACATGATGCTGGTCTATGACTCGGTCTTGCCGAGCCGCAGCATCCCGACCCTGCTCGGCCTCTTCGGCATGCTCGTGCTGGTCTACGTGTTCCAGTCGCTGTTCGAAGCGATCCGTAACGAGGCTCTGCTCGGCATCGCCAACGGCGTTCACGACGATCTGTTCGAAGCCGTCCATTACGCGACCGTCACGCGACCGCTGCGCCAGGGACAGGATCGCGGGGACGGCCTGCAATTCATCCGCGACCTCGATTCCATCCATGGGTTCCTTGCCGGATCGGGTCCGCTGGCCCTGATCGACCTGCCGTGGGTCATCGTGTTCATGGCGGTGCTCTTTGCGCTGCACTGGTGGCTGGGACTGACCGCACTCATCGGCTCGGCGATCATGGCGAGCCTTGCCGTATGGTCCAATCGACGGACCCAGACGGGATCGCGCGAACTGGCGAACATCACGAGCCGACGGTCGGCTGCCACTCTGGCGGAAATCCGCTTCAGCGAATCCGCACTGGCCATGGGGATGCAGGAACGGCTGATCCAGCGCACGCTGACCTGGGAACAGGATTTCATCGGCGCCCAGTCCTTCCTTGCCCGCACGGTCGCGCGCCTTGGCGGGGCCAGCAAATCCTTCCGCATGCTGCTCCAGTCGCTGATCCTCACCGTCGGCGCCTTGCTGGTGATCGACAATCAGGCAAGCGGCGGCGTAATCCTCGCTTCATCGGTTCTTTCAGGACGCGCGCTGGCTCCGGTCGACATGGCGATCGCCAATTGGAAAGGCCTGATTGCCGCCCGAACCGGCTGGACCCGGGTGGTTCAGGCCATCGCCGCATTCCGCCGCCCGGCAGAACGGGGCGTCGCTCTCGACCGCCCGTCGCACGAACTCGCGATCCGCGACATCTGGGTCGCTCCTCCGGGCACGCAACGCTTCACCGTTCAGGGTATCAGCCTCTCGCTGAACCCAGGACAAGTGCTGGGGATCATCGGCCCCAGTGCAGCGGGCAAGACGACACTGGTCCGCGCCATCCTCGGGATATGGAAACCGGCACGCGGGGAAGTTCGCCTCGACGGCGCGACATTCGATCAGTGGGATGCCGACACCCTCGGCAGCTATCTCGGCTATGTTCCGCAGACGATCGACCTCGTGGATGGCACGATCGGTCAGAACATCGCCCGTTTCGATCCCGACGCCACATCCGAAGCGATCATCGCCGCTGCCCGGGCGGCAGGCATGCACGAAACGATCCTGTCGCTGCCCGACGGCTATGAGACGCAGGTTTCGGCGGGCGGCGTCGAGCTTTCTGCCGGACAGCGCCAGCGGGTCGGGCTTGCTCGCGCACTTTACGGCGATCCCTTCCTGCTCGTTCTCGACGAAGCAAATTCCAATCTCGATGCGACCGGCGACGCAGCGCTCGCCAATGCCATCGCCAGCGTGCAGGGGCGTGGCGGGATCGTCATCATGATTACCCATCGCCCGGCGACACTGGGCTCAGCCACGCATCTTGCCATCATTCAGGGCGGCCGCCTTGCCGATTTCGGGGATCGCGACACCGTGCTTCGCCGCATGCAGGAAAACGACAGTTCGCGTCCTGCGGTTTCCGAACCGACCGCTGCCGCCCAAGGCCGCGCCGTTCCGAACGGAGCCCAAGCATGAATGCGCCCCTCCCCCCCGACGCCGCCCGCGCGCTTATCCCTCATCTCTGGGATAACAGCGCGCCGCCGCAGGCACGGTCGCCGCGCCTGCTTGGTCGCCTGCTTCTTGCGACGGGGCTCCTGCTCATGGTGCTCTTCGTGCTGGCGATCGCCGTGCCGATCGGTGGCGCGGTCATCGGCGGCGGACAGGTTTCCGTCGAAACGCGCGTCAAGCGGATCGCCCATCCGACCGGAGGCGTGATCAAGCAGATTCTGGTCACCAACGGTCAGCACGTGACCGAAGGCCAGTTGCTGTTGCGCTTCGACGACCGCGTGACCGGCGCGGACGAACGCTTTTCCAGCCTGACGGTCGAACAGTTACTTGCGCAAAAGGCCCGGCTCGAAGCCGAGCGCCTCGGACAATCGCGGATCGATTTCCCCACCGAACTGACCGGGGCCAACACGCCGACGGCGCGCAAGGCCATGGAGGACGAGCAACACCTCTTCACCATGCGCCAGACCGAAGAGGCCGACATGAAGTCGCAGATGTCGGCGCGTGTCGCTCAGTACAACGAGGAAATCCGTGGACTGGAAGCCCAGATCGCGGCCCTGCGCCAGCAGCGCAAGCTGATCGAGCCCGAGCGCCAGAGCGCGCGCGAACTCTGGGACAAGCAGCTTGTGACGATCAGCCGCCTCAACCAGCTCGAACGCACGGCCGTCGACATGGACGGCAGCCTCGGATCGCTTCAGGCGCAGATCGCGCAGGCCCGCGCCAAGATCACCGAAGCGCAAGCCCAGTCGATCCAGCTGACGCAGACGCGCCGGGTCGAGGCCGGGAACGATCTCAACCAGATCAATTCGACGCTCAACCAGCAGCAGTTGCGCAGTGTCTCGGCAACCGATTCCCAGGTGCGCAGCGACGTCCGGGCCCCCTATTCGGGCACGATCGAAAAGATCGCCTTCGTCGCGATCGGCGATGTCGTCCGCCCGGCCGAACCCATCATGGAAATCGTGCCCGACCGCGACACCATGGTGGTCGAGGCGATGATCAGCCCGACCGACATCGACCAGGTGGCAAAGGGGCAGGTCACCCGAATCCGGTTCTCGAGCTTCAACCGCGCAGCCACGCCGGAAATTCCGGGCAAGGTGATCTATGTCGCGACAGACCGCACCGAGAACCCGGAATCCAAGCAGGCCTACTACACCGTCCGCGTCGAGATCGATCAGGCCATGCTCCGCCGCGAGCATCTGGACCTGCGCAGCGGCATGCCAGCCGAAGTCTATATCGAAACCGGGTCGCGTTCGTTGATGTCGTACCTCACCAAGCCGCTCCGCGACCAGTTCGTGCGCGCGTTCCGCGACGATTGAGCGTGTCCACCATGATCCCCACTCCTGCACATCGGCAGCCGCGCAACCGCAAGGCCGCACTCTGTCTCGGTCTCGCCCTTGTCGCGCTCATGCAGTCGAGTGGCGTGCAAGCCCAAACCTCCACCACCGGACATGCACCGGCGCTGGTCGGTCCCCCCGATGATCAGGCGGACAATCAGTCCAACATGGTCCGCCGGGAAATCGTCCAGAGCGATGCCGAAGACGGCCGCGCATCGATCGAAGTGGAATTGCCGCCCGAAACGCCGCGCGACATTCGCGATGCCGCCCTGTCCGGGCAGGCCGTGGGCGATTTCCATACGGCCATGGGGCTTGCGTACTGGACTTCGCCTGCGCTTCTTGCCCAACGGTCGCTGGTCAAGAGCTATGACTATCGCGTCCCCGAAGCGCGAGCGGCCTATGGTCTCCAACTCGACTATCAGTTGATGATGGGGTTCCAGCGCGATCACCTCGATCCGACCGCGCTGCAACGCCAGCTTGGCCAGACGACGCCGACGACCTCGTGGGGTTGGAGCAATTCGGCCATGGCGATCCTGACCATGCCGCTGTTCACTTTTGGCCGCAATTTCGCCAGCGAACGCTCGGCGCTTGCCCAGCGCGCCTATCAGAAGCAGGTTCTGCGCTCGACCGAGCAACAGGCGCTGTACGACGCGATCTCCTCTTATGCCGGGCTGATCCGCGACCGGGCCGAAGTCGCGATCGCCCGCGACAACCTTGTCGCGCTGGAACAGGAACTGCTCGACAACGAGACCCGGCTCAAGTCCCACGAGATCACCGTCACCGACCTGGAGCAGGTCAAGACCCGCGTCGAACTCGGCCGTGCCCAGCTTTATGCGGCCCAGCGCGATGCCGCGACAAGCGAATCCACGTTCGTTCAGAAAGTGGGTGTCGGGGCCGCCACCGACCTTGCCGATCCTCCGCTGCTCGACCTGCCGATCCGCACGCTTGAGGAAGCCTATGCCTATGCCGAGGAGCACAGCCCGGTGATCCTCGCCGCCCACGAACGCGAGCGCGTGTCGCGAGCGGCCGTCGCGGCGGCCAAGGCGGACCTTCTCCCCCGCGTCGATCTCAAGGCGCAGGCTCTTTATGGTAGCCAGAGCCCGTACAACAACTATGCCCGCTATAACGAGGAACTGGCCCAGGTCGTCGTGACCGGTCCTTTGTTCGAAAGCGGCGTCCGCCGGACCAAGATCGCCGACGCGGTCGCCGCCAACGATTCCGACTGGCGCCTGATCGACGGCGCCATGCGCGACACCCGCGCCTCGGTCGCGGCCGCATGGAACGACTGGAAAGCGCAACTGGCAGCCATCGACCACTATTCCGCGGCAGCCGTTGCCGCGAAAAAGGCATATGAAGGCGCCGTCGTTCAGGAGCGCGAGGGGCTTTACACCACTTTCGACGTCCTGCAGCTCGCGCTCGAACTGCTCAACACGCGCAGCACGTATAACTCGGCAAAGGCGACCGCCTATATCGACGCGGCCAAGATCATGGCCCTGATCGGCGGCATGGAACCCGACTTCGTATTGCCGGGGCAGGATCGCTATAACGACGAGCGCCATCTCGACCGCGTTCGCCATCGCGATGACCTGCCGCTGCTGACCCCGCTGCTCCGCACGCTCGACGGCGTTACGACGAAGAGCAACGACCGCCGCGCGGTACGCGACCCGGCCGAGAGAATTCAGGTTCCCGCCGTCAAGATCACTGATCCGCCCCCACCGACCACACCCGGAACGCTGCCCCAGACACACTGATCCGGCCGCACTGATCCGGCCGCACTGATCCGGCCGCACTGATCCGGCAGCGCCGCCCCCGCCTTACCCCGCGATGGCCACTGCAAGGCGATAGCCCACACCCGGCTCGTTGCGGATGCGAGACGGCTGGTCGCCCGCATCCCCCTCAAGCTTGCGTCGAATGCCACGCGCGGCAACCCGCAGGTATTCGACGTCGCTTTCGTGTCCCGGTCCCCAGATCGTGCGCAGGAGATGCGCATGGGTAACTACTTTGCCCGCATTCGCGGCAAGCTCGGCAAGCATGGCGAATTCCTTGGGCGCGAGATGGACTTCCACCCCGTCCTTGCGCACGACCCGCGCGGCCAGATCGATTTCCACGTCGTCGAAGCGCAAGGCCGCCGCCAGCACTTCCGGCCCGGTCCTGTGGCGTAGCGCAGTCCGCACCCGGGCCAGCACTTCTTCGGTATCGAAGGGCTTCGTGACATAGTCGTCCGCACCGCGATCGAGCGCTGCAACCTTCTGCGCGGTCGCGTCCCGCGCGGACAGGACCACCACTGCGGCCCCGGCCTTGCGCAAAGGGGCGATGAGATCGAGCCCGTCCCGATCGGGAAGGCCAAGATCGAGGAGGACGACTTGCGGCGTCTCGTCATGGGCCGCAGTCATGGCCGTCGCGGCAAGATCGGCTTCGCTGACCCGATACCCGGCAGGCTCCAACGCGGCGCGCAGAAGCGAACGGATCGACGGTTCGTCGTCGATGACCAGAATTCGAACCGAACCACCCATGAACGCCCCCGTTGTTTCGCGTTCTCCCTGCCCGGTTCAGGCGGCGCTGTCGACCTGCCGCAAATTTCCCGGTGGAATCAAAAGGGTGAATACCGCCCCTTGCCCTTCCAAACGGTTGGCTGCGGCGACTTCCATCCCCATCGCCTGGGCAAAGCCCTTGACGATGGCAAGCCCCAGCCCGGTTCCCCCGCGCCGGTCCGACCCTTCCAGCCGGGTGAACATGCCGAACACGCGCTGTTCTTCGCCGGGCCGAATACCCGGCCCCTCGTCGAGAACCGACAAGGCAAGACCCTCGCCCGCCGCACGGGCGCGAACGACCACTTTGCCCCGCGATCCGCCATGCTTGGCCGCATTGTCGATGAGATTGATCAGGCAATGATGAAGCAGGACCGGATCGGCAAGGACGAGCGGCAAGTCGCGCGAGACTTCCACCGCGATGCGATGGCCACCCAGAACCCGCCGCAAATCGTCAAGCGCGGCCGTCACAGCCTCGGAGAGGTCGACCGGTTCGAGCGCGCGGTCGAGCCCTCCCGTTTCGATCCGCACCATGTCAATCAGATTGGCCACGAAACGATCGAGCCGTTCCGCCTCGCCGCGCGCCATGTCGAGCTGGCTCTGCTGGACCGGCGTTTCGGGCCGGATGGCACGCAACATGCCCAGCACCGTCGTCAGCGGCGTGCGCAAGTCATGGCCGATCGAGGAGAGCAAGGCCGCCCGCAGGCGATCGCGCTCCTGGATCTTGCCCAGAGCGAGCATTTCCTCCTCGACGGTGATCCGGGCGAGCGCCAGCCCCGCCTGATCGAGGAGGCTTGCCAGAAGCGGCAACTGCGTTGGTCCCAAAGGCGTACCGGCATCCTCGCGCGCAACGCCCAGAACCGCATGCGCGACATTGCCGCCGCGTACCGGATGGAAATGCCATTCCGACACCGCCATGCTGTCGCTGCCCGGGCCGGTGGGACGGGCGGTGTCGAAAGCCCAGCGCGCCGCGACCCCGTCGATAAGGTCGAGATCGCCCCGAGCAGGGATCGCCGCCTTGACCACCAGATGCCGCCCGCCTTCGCCCGGAGGATCGGGTGCCACAACGATCGTGCGCACATCGAACAGCCGCGCGATTTCCTGGCTCAGCACATCCCACAATTCCTCGCGACGATTGACCCCCATCAGCACCCGCGCAAACCCGGCGAGTGCCCCGTTGCGATCGGCATTGGCCTGAGCCAGCCTCGCCTTGCTGCGGACTTGCGCGCCAAGCTGGCTGGAAACCACCGCCACTCCGATCAGGATCACCATCGAGACCACGTTCGACGGATCGGCAATCGCGAAACTGAACCGGGGGGGGCACGAAAAAGAAATCGTAGGCGATCGTCGCGACGAGACCGGTCGCAAGCCCCGTTCCCAATCCCTGCCGCGTCCCGGCATAGATCACGGGGATCAGGTAGAGCATCGCGATATCGGCATCGTTGCCGTGAACCGCGAGCCCCTCGCCCGCCAGCGTGACCAGCGCCAGCAGCACGAATGCGACCAGCGGGCCCACCCCGCCCGCCGCCTTGCGGCCGGCAGCAGGCACAAGATCGTCGGGGCCGGATGGGACGAGGAGATTCGGGGCAAAGAGATTCGGCACAGGTTTCACCCTCGCACGGTGCCGTTCCTGAACCCGATCTGTCGAGAGCATAAAGAAGGCATAAAGTTTCTCGTCGCCGTCATGAAGGAAGCGTAGCGGCCCATCCATGACCGACAACCTCCATGCGACTCCGGCCGCTTCTGCGGACCAGGTCGATCCCGTCGCCCAGCAGGCCGCCCCCGCGGACTGCGACAACCATCATCACGGAGACAGTCTGCGCACGCTCGCCATCGGCGCCATCGGCGTCGTTTTCGGCGACATCGGGACGAGCCCGCTCTATTCGCTGCGGGAAAGCTTCATCGGCGCGCACCCGCTGGCGGTCGACCCCGCGCATATCTTCGGCGTGCTTTCGCTGATCTTCTGGACGATGACGCTGGTCGTCACGATCAAATATGTCTTCATCATCCTCCATGCCGACAACAAGGGCGAAGGCGGCAGCCTTGCCCTGCTCGCACTGATCGGGCGCAAGCTCGGACAGACCAAGTGGAGCACGATGACCGTCCTGTGCGGGATCATCGCGACGGCGCTGTTCTACGGCGACGCGATCATCACTCCGGCCATGTCCGTCCTGTCGGCGGTCGAAGGGCTCGAAGTGGTCGAACCCGCCTTTGAAAAGCTGGTTCTGCCGATCTCGATCGCAATCCTGATCGGTCTCTTCGCGATCCAGTCGCGCGGGACGGCGGCGGTCGGCAAGCTGTTCGGCCCGATCATGCTGGTCTATTTCGCAGTCATCGGCATCCTCGGGATCATGGGCATCATGCATGCACCCGAAATCCTGTGGTCGCTCAACCCGATCTATGCCTACCGCTTCTTCGCGCTCGACCCGATGCTGGCGTTTCTTGCCCTGGGTTCGGTCGTCCTGGCGGTGACCGGGGCCGAAGCGCTTTATGCCGACATGGGCCATTTCGGCCGCAAGGCGATCATGATCGCCTGGCTCTGGGTTGCCTTTCCCTGCCTGCTCATCAACTACATGGGGCAGTCGGCCCTCTTGTTGAAGAACCCCAAGCTGGTCGAAAACCCGTTCTTCCTGATGGCACCGGAATGGGGTCGCCTGCCGCTGGTGATCCTTGCCACCATGGCCACCATCATCGCCAGCCAGGCCGTGATCTCGGGCGCCTATTCGATCTCGCAACAGGCAATCCAGCTCGGCTTCCTCCCGCGCATCCGCATTCAGCACACCAGCGCCAAGGCCGCCGGGCAGATCTATGTCCCGCTGGTCAACTGGCTGCTGCTCGTTCTGGTGCTCTTGCTGGTGGTGGGCTTCCGCTCGTCGAACAATCTGGCCTCGGCCTATGGCATCGCCGTCACCGGGACCATGTTCATCACCGCCTGCATGCTCGGCATCCTGACTTTCGCCGTGTGGCAATGGCCGCCGCTCCTAGCAGGCTCGCTGACCGGTGCGTTCCTGCTTGTCGACGGGGCCTATTTCGCCTCGAACATCACCAAGATCCCCGATGGCGGCTGGTTCCCGCTGCTGATCGCGGCAATCGTGTTCACGGTGCTGACCACATGGTCGACCGGACGGCGCATCCTTCGCGAACGGCTGGCCGAGGATTCGATGCCTTTCGACCTCTTCCTCAACTCGGTCTGCGACAAGGTCCGTCGTGTCCCCGGAACTTCGGTGTTCCTGTCCTCGACCAGCGAAGGCATTCCCCCGGCGCTGCTGCATAACCTGAAGCACAATCACATCCTGCATCAGCGCGTGGTCATCCTGACCGTCGTGACCGAAGGCGTGCCGCACGTACCCCAGGCTTCGCGCCGGACCATCGAGGACATCGGCCACGGCTTCTTCCGCATGATCATCCGCATCGGGTTCATGGACGAAGCCAACATCCCGGCCGAACTTTCCGCCGAGAACCGTGCGGGCGGGCCGTTCAAGCCGATGGAAACGAGCTATTTCCTCGCGCGCCAGACGCTGATCCCGTCAAAGCGGCCGGGCATGGCCCTGTGGCGCGAAAAGCTCTTTGCCTGGATGGTGCGCAACGCGGAAAGCGCGATGCAGTTCTTCCGCCTGCCGACCAACCGCGTGATCGAACTGGGCAGCCAGCTGGAAATCTGAGCGCCCATCTGCGCGAACAACGGAAACGGGGGCAAGCCATTGCGGCTTGCCCCCGGACATGACAAGGCGAGGTAAGGCGGGCACCCACACCCATGCCCCCCATGCCAAGGATCCTGTCCCCATGACTGCCTTTTCGCTGTTGCGTTACTGGCCCCGCCTTGCGGCGAGCGCACTTGCAGGAACACTGGCGCTTTCTGCTCTTCCTGTCGCGGCCCAGAACGGCGCAGGCCAGAACGAAGGGGGCCAAACCAGCGGTGACCCCAGCGCGGAAACGGGGTGGCAGGAAGCCCCGCTTCTCCCTCCCATCGGCAAGGACGATCGCCTTTACGGCAAGGCCGACGCGGATTTCAGCCTGATCGTCTACCTCGATCCCGAATGTCCTTATTGCAAGGTGCTGGGGCAGCAACCTGAACATGTCGTCGACACGTCGGGCGGCAAGGTCAATCTCGCCGTGCGCCTGTTCCCCCTGCCCTTTCACGGCCCGAACGCCATGCTCGCTTCGACGACCGCGCTGTGCGTCGGCGATCAGGCCGGCCCCCTCGCCTATTACCGCTTCCTCGACGGGTGGATGGCCATGACCGGCAGCAACGGCAAGGGTATCGGCGCCGGCACCGCAGGGAAAGGCGATCCGGTCGCCGAACTCGCCGCCACCTCGGGCGCCCGCAATCGCGAAGCCCTCGCCGAGTGCAGCGTGTCCGAGCAGACCAACCAGCGCCTCGCTCGCGAAATGCGCGTCGGCGAACTGGCGGGGGTTCAGGGAACCCCCGCGATCGCCATTCGCGACAACCGCGCAGGCCGTACGATCATGGTCATGGGCGCCATCGGCGAAGCGGACATCAAGAACGCCATCGCTTTCCTCGCCCGCGTTACGGCTCAGGCCCAGAATACGAGCAGCTAAACCGCCAAAAACGCGCGGCCAAGAAGGCGGGTATCCGTATGGGAAAGCCCGCCATTCGAGGAAACGGTTTTGTTCGATCAATTGGGACGAACCGCTTCTGGCAAAATCACTTTCTCGACAGGCAATGTCGTCAGTCGGGCATCCAGACCAGCTACGACCTGTGCCGTAAGGTCATTAGTCAGGTTTCCGCCGAGAACCATCTTACGATCGAGCAGAATTCCACAGCCGTGCTGGGTATAGACCGAGACGATGACCGGCTGAACCTCACCAAAAATGCCTTCGATCGCCTTCGTACGGGTCTGCTCGATCTCTCGGGTGCGCAAGTCTGCCTTGCCCTTGATCGCAGCCAGCTTCTCGCCCAGCGTCTTATCGCGCGCACGAAGCTGATTTTCGGAAATCTTGCCCACCTGCCCACGCAAGGTCGCGATTTCGGCATCCACGGGCTTGCGGTCAGCCGTGACTTCGGCCTGTGCTGCGGCGGTGATCTGCTTCAGGCGTTCCGTGGCGTAAAGCCCCACCTTGCTGTTGGTGAGAACCGCATCGCGAGAAAGATAGCAGACCCCGGGAATGGCCGGTCCGCCGAGCGTCGTCCCGGCAGGCGACGGCGCAGATAACATCGGTTGCTCAGGCGCTGCAGCGAACGCCGGTCCGGAAACCAGCGTCGCAAGGACGACGAGACTAAGACGGGAAAAATTCATTGCAAGCAAGCTCCTGAACTCGAATCCCACGGATCCGATGCATGATGAACCAATGCCCTAGTCATCTGAATCTAAAGTTCGCCGCATAATCTGCGCTCTGTAGCTTGGCAGAAACGCTTGACGGAGGCGAGGATTTCATCGGCGGATTTGGTCCAGCGGTATGGCTTTGGGTTCTGGTTGTGCTGCTCGATGAATGCGCCGATATCCTGTTCGAGCTGAGCGGTGGAGGTATGAACACCGCGGCGCAATTGCTTGCGGGTGAGTTCGGCAAACCAGCGCTCGACCTGATTGATCCATGATGCTGATGTCGGCGTGAAATGGACGTGATAATGAGGGCGCCGTGCCAACCATGCCCTGACCAGCGCAGTCTTGTGAGTGGCGTAATTGTCCATGATGATATGGATATCGAGATCAGGCGGTACCCTGGCATCGATCTGTTTGAGAAAGTCGAGGAATTCGGCTGCCCGGTGCCGCTTGTAACATTTGCCGATGACGAAGCCCAATGCGGTGTCGAGCGCCGCGAACAAGGATGTCGTTCCGTGACGAACATAGCTGTGAGTGCGGCGCTCGGGCACGCCGGGCATCATGGGCAGGACCGGCTGTTCGCGATCAAGCGCCTGGATCTGCGACTTTTCGTCGACGCTGAGCACGAGCGCGCGGTTGGGCGGGGACAGATAGAGGCCAACAATGTCGCGGACCTTATCGACAAACAGCGGATCGCTTGACGGTTTGAACGTCTCTGATCGGTGCGGTTGCAGTCCGAAGGCGGTCCAGATGCGCCGGACGTGGTATGGGAAAAGCCTGTCGCGCCCGCCATGAAGCGGATCGACCAGTGGGTTGCGTCAGCCGGTATCGATCGCAAGGTCCGCTCGATGACTGCCGCAACCTGATCGTCATCGATCCTGCGCGGGCTTCGTCCAAAAGCCCCTCGACACGATCCTTCAAAAAACGCCGCCGCCATTTGCCAACCGTGTGTTCATGCACACCCAGTTCGGCAGCAACAACCTTGCTCTGGATGCCATCGGCGCAGCGCAAGATGATCCGACACCTCTCCGACATCGAGCGCGCTACACGCTGCCGCCGGACTTGCCGTTCCAGATATTCGCGTTCCTCCGGCTCCAAAATCAGAGCCGCCGTTAGCCGGCCAATCGTGTTTGCCATGCTGCGATCCCCTCTCGGGAAATCACATCATACAATGATGCTTATTTCAGTTCCAGATGACTAGGCCGTTAGAGCACGTACCCTGACCGGAAATTTACGGAGGGCGGATCAACCGGCCTAGATCGGTGGCCCCGACAATCGAGGAATGCCCCTGCTTCAGCGGGTCAGCAGGGGCTTGAGATACTGTCCGGTAAAGCTGCGCGGATTGGCCGCGACCGTTTCAGGCGTCCCTTCGGCAACCACTTCACCGCCACGCACCCCGCCTTCGGGGCCCATGTCGATGATCCAGTCGGCAGTCTTGATCACGTCGAGATTGTGCTCGATCACCACCACCGAATTGCCTTGCTCGACAAGACGATGGAGCACTTCGAGAAGTTTTCGCACGTCCTCGAAATGAAGCCCGGTGGTCGGCTCGTCGAGCACATAGAGCGTCTTTCCGGTCGAACGGCGCGCCAGTTCCTTGGCCAGCTTGACTCGCTGCGCCTCGCCTCCGGACAAAGTCGTCGCCTGCTGCCCCACTTTCACATAGCCCAACCCGACTTCGGCCAGCATCTGCATCCGGTCGCGGATCGGCGGCACGGCCTTGAAGAACTCGACCGCATCCTCGATCGTCATGTCGAGCACGTCGGCGATCGAGTGCCCCTTGAACTTCACCTCGAGCGTTTCACGGTTGTACCGCCTACCCCCGCATTCCTCGCAAGTGACGTAAACGTCGGGCAGGAAGTGCATCTCGATCTTGATCAGCCCGTCGCCCTGGCAGGATTCGCAGCGCCCGCCCTTGACGTTGAAGCTGAACCGACCGGCCTTGTACCCGCGTGCCTCCGCTTCGGGCAGTCCGGCAAACCAGTCGCGGATCAGGGTAAAGGAACCGGTGTACGTCGCGGGATTGGAACGCGGCGTCCGCCCGATCGGCGACTGGTCGATCTCGATCACCTTGTCGCACTGTTCAAGGCCGAGGATCGCGTCATGAGGCCCGGCAATGACACGCGCGCCGTTGAGCACGCGCGAAGCCCCTGCCTGCAAGGTATCGATCGTCAGCGACGACTTGCCCGAGCCCGACACCCCGGTCACGCAGGTAAAGGTCCCCAGCGGCACTTTGACCGTCACGTCGCGCAAGTTGTTCGCCCGCGCGCCCTCGACCGTGATGAACTGCCCGTTGCCCGCGCGCCGTTTAGCGGGAACCTCGATCCGCCGCGCGCCGGTCAGGTATTGTCCGGTCAGGCTGTCGGGATTGGCGAGAATGTCGGCCAGCGTCCCTTCGGCGACGATCTGCCCACCGTGGACACCCGCGCCCGGCCCGAGGTCGACGATGTGGTCGGCCGTGCGGATCGCGTCTTCGTCATGTTCGACGACGATCACCGTATTGCCGAGATCCCGCAATCGCTTGAGCGTTTCGAGCAGACGGTCGTTATCGCGCTGGTGCAAGCCAATCGAGGGTTCGTCGAGGACATAGAGCACGCCGGAAAGCCCCGAGCCGATCTGGCTCGCCAGTCGGATCCGCTGGCTTTCCCCGCCCGACAAGGTTCCCGAAGTCCGGTCGAGATTGAGGTAATCAAGCCCGACATTGTTGAGAAAACCGAGGCGCTCGTTGATTTCCTTCAGGATCGCCTTGGCAATCTGCTGCTGCTGCCCGGTCAGATGCGCTTCCAGCCCGGCAAACCACTGCCCAGCCGCCGCGACCGAGAGCCGGGTGATCGCGGAAATGTCCTCTCCGGCGACTTTCACCGCCAGAGCTTCGGGTTTGAGGCGCGCGCCCTGACAGGTCTCGCACGGCTGGGCCGTCTGGTACTTGGCCAGTTCCTCTTTCGTCGCGACGCTCTCGGTCTGGAGCAGGCGGCGATTGAGATTGCCGATCACCCCCTCGAATGCCTTTTGCACGGTATAGGTCTTGCGCCCGTCGACGAAGGTCAGCGGCACCGGCTTGCCCGCTGTCCCATAAAGGATCACCACCTTCGCTTCGCCGGGCAGCTTGTCCCATGCGGTTTCGAGCCCGAACCCGAAATAGTCGGCGAGGCTGGCCAGAACCTGCATGTAATAGGGACTGGGCGGATTGGACTTGGCCCAGGGAACGATCGCCCCCTGCTTGAGCGAAAGATGCTCGTTGGGCACGACCAGTTGCGGATCGAACAGCAGCTTTTCGCCAAGGCCGTCACATGCCGGACAGGCCCCTTGCGGCGCGTTGAACGAAAACAGCCGGGGCTCGATGCTTTCGATGGTGAATCCGCTGACCGGGCAAGCGAACTTTTCGGAAAAGACGATGCGGTTGACCGGCAGGCCCGACCCCTTGAGCGCCTTGCCCTTCCCTTTGCCCTTTGCCTCGCCAAGAGCCTTGGCCTCTTCCTCGCGCCCCGGCACAGGGCCGTCGGCAAGATCGATATAGGCCAGCCCCTCGGCCAGCTTGAGCGCTTGCTCGAAACTGTCGGCAAGGCGGCTTTCGATCCCTTCGCGCACCGCGATACGGTCGACGACGACTTCGATGTCGTGCTTGAGTTTCTTGTCGAGCGCGGGGGCATCCTCGATTGCGAAGAACTCGCCGTCGATGCGCACGCGGGTATAGCCCGCCTTCTGCCACTCGGCGAGTTCCTTGCGGTATTCGCCCTTGCGCCCGCGAACCGCGGGGGCCAGCAGGTAGGCGCGCGTCCCTTCGGGCAAGGTCATCACGCGATCGACCATCTGGCTGACCGTCTGGGCCGCGATCGGCAGCCCCGTCGCCGGGGAATAGGGAACCCCGACCCGCGCCCACAGCAGACGCATGTAGTCGTAGATCTCGGTCACGGTGGCGACCGTCGAACGCGGGTTGCGACTGGTGGTCTTCTGCTCGATCGAGATCGCCGGCGACAGCCCGTCGATATGTTCAACGTCCGGCTTCTGCATCATTTCCAGAAACTGGCGGGCATAGGCCGACAGGCTCTCGACATAGCGCCGTTGCCCTTCGGCATAGATGGTGTCGAACGCCAGGCTGGATTTGCCCGACCCCGACAGCCCGGTAATGACGATCAGCGCATCGCGCGGCAGATCGACATCGATGCCCTTGAGATTGTGCTCACGCGCGCCGCGTACGGAAATGGTGCTGAGGGACATGGGCCGTCGTGTTCCATATTTGTTCGATAGAGGCAAGTGCCTCGTTGGCATCTTGCAACCTCGACCTCAAAACCGGCAAGACACTCTGCCGCTGTCTCTCGGAATGACCGACAATCCGGACATTTCCCACCCTTGACTAAAAGGGTAAACAACATAGCAGTAATTCCGGATTCCTTGGGGGAATCAGAATGTCAAGATTGCTTGTCGGAACCAATGGTTACGAAAATTTTGTGGTTTCCCCAGACAGCAAGGACATTTTCGTCGCCGGAAACGACGGATATGTGCGAGAATACAGCTCATCAACCGGATCGCTGCTGAACAAATGGCTGGTCGGCAACAACCTCGGCGGAATTGCCATTTCCCATGACGGAACCCAGCTCGTCATAACCGAACAGACACCGGTTTCGACATCTCAGTCCAATATGTGGACCAGTAACGTAACGGTGGACGCCGTCTATCAGGTCGATGTCGCCTCCGGCTACGTTCAGACCTACCAATATACCGCGACAGGCAGCAATTACACCTTTGCAGGTGTTTCGTTCACCGACGACAATACCGTCATCTTGTCGGAAAACATCCTTCCGGGCTGGAGTGGGTGGGCGCCGCTGGTAAAGCTTGACCTCAATACCGTCACGTTTTCGGCCTTTGGCAATTTCTATTCCGGCTTGGGAAGTGCGCCATCTCTGGTACAATCGGCAACCGGCACCAATATCCTGGTTGGACAGCTTGGTTTGTCGTCTGCCGATTACTTCCTCATCAACTCATCCGGCACCACCATTGCGAACACCACTGATTATCAGAATGGTGTCATGGGCTATGCGAATGAAATTGAAGCATTCGTCGGATCGGGAAGTACAGGACGAATTGCCATTGTCACCGGCGGCGGGCTTCATCTTTACGACGGCGCCTTTCATTATATCGCAAATCTCGCCACCAGCTATCCTGACCTGGGCTACAGCGCGGGCATCACGTTCAATGCGGATGGAAGCATCCTTTACGCCATCGATACAAAGACCAACGAAATCGATGGAATCGCATTGGAGAACGGCATCATTGTCCAGCACATCGCGATCGGCGGGAGCTATACGTTCTCCACGCTGAAATGGGGATCGGAACTCACTCTGCTGAACGACGGTCACACATTTCTGCTTTCGACAACGTCAGGGATTGTCGAAGTCGATGCGCCGACGACCAATATTCCGACCGATCATGCGGACAAATTGAACGGAACCGCACAGGACGACGTGATCGCCGGCCTGAAAGGAGCAGACATCATCCATGGCTGGGGAGGCAATGACACCATCTACGGTGATGGCGGGGCCGACAAACTCAACGGCGACAACGGCAACGACATCCTGTTCGGAGGCGCCGGCACCGATGAACTGCGCGGCGGAAGCGGGAACGACATCCTCGTCGGCGGCACCGGCAAGGATGTTCTTTACGGAGGCAAAGGCGCCGACAGCTTTTATTTCGTCGCGGGCGATACCGGGAAAACCCGCGTGACGGCCGACGTCATTGCCGATTTCAATCATGCAGAACATGACATCATCGATCTCTCCGCCATTGACACCAACGTGAGCCGCGGTGGACTTCAGCCATTCAAGTTCATCGGCGATGCGGCGTTTTCCGCAAGCGGCCAGCAAATTGCCGGGGAACTGCATTATGTTCACGCCGACGGCATGACCTATGTCGAGGGCGACATGAACGGTGACGGCAAGGCAGATCTCGTCATCGCTCTCAAGGGAACGATCGACCTCGTCGCCAGCGACTTTCTGCTGTGACAATCACCAAGCGAGCGCTCGCCCGTGGCCTTCTCCCAGCCAGCGGGCATCGACGCCCCAGATCCGGGAAATGACACCGGGGTCGAGCGCCTCATCCGGCGCCCCATCAGCCTCCAGATGCCCCTTGTGGAGAACAAGGACGCGGTCGGCATAATTCATCGCCTGCGCGAGATCATGGAGCACCAGCACAACCCCTCGCCCCGCACCGGCAAGGTCACGAAAGCGGGCCAGCAGGTTGCGGACCTGGGCAATATCGAGACTTGCGAGAGGCTCATCTGCCAGAATCCATTCCGGGTTCCCGGCCAGAACGCGAGCAAGAAGCGCCCGCGCCCGCTCGCCGCCGGACAAATGCCCGATCGCGCGTTCCGACAGGCGTGACAGATCGACGTCGGCCAATGCCTTGTCGACTGCAGCGGCATCGTCATCCGCACTCGCACCATGAGGCAAGCGCCCGAGACCGACAAGCGTCCGCACCGAGACATTCCATGCCACTTCGGCCGACTGAGGCAGATACCCGATGCGCCTTGCCCGCTCCCGCGGAGGCGTTTGATCGAGCCGCCGACCCTTCAACCGGACGTCGCCCGGAAGCAAACCGGCCAGCGCAGAAAGCAACGTCGACTTGCCCGCACCATTGGGACCGACGATCGCCGTTACGCTCCCCGGCGCCAAGCCTGTCGTCACGCCGTCGAGCCGCCCAGGCACGCGCAAGTCGAATGTTTCGAGCATCAGACCAGCTCCCGGCGCAGGCGCAGAAGCAAGAGGAGGAAGAACGGCGCGCCCACGAGGCTGAGCGCGATCCCGAGACGCAGTTCCCCTCCCGCGAGAGGGAACAGACGACACAGGCTATCCGCGATGAGCACCAGCAAGGCCCCCGCCAAGGCGCTCGGCATGATCAGCGCGGAAGGCCTCTGATCGGTCAAAGGTCGCAACATGTGCGGCACGATCAGGCCGACGAACCCGATAATGCCCGCCGCAGCCACGCCCGAGCCGACGATCAGACCGACGCCAAGCACCATCAAGGCCTGCAACCGCCCCGGCACCACCCCCAGCGACCGTGCGGCGGCCTCGCCCAATGTCAACGCGTCAAGCGACGGCCCCGCCCGCCAGAGAAGGGCAAGCCCGATCAGCGTCGGCGGCGCGGACAGGACGACCTCGTGCCAGCTGCGGTTTTCAAGCGCTCCCATCAGCCACGTGACGATTTCGCTCAAGGCAAAGGGATTGGGCGAAAGGCTGATCACCAGACTGGTCAGGGCCCCGGCAAGGCTGGCGATCATCATGCCCGTCAACGTGAACAACGTGACGCCACGCCCAAGCCCGCCTCCACCCGAGATCAACGCGAGCAGGACCATCGCCAGAGCCGCTCCGGCGAAGGCAAACCCCGGAAGCGCCCAGGGCTGCACTGCAAGGCCGGTGAAAAACGACAGCACCGCGCCGAGTGCGGCAAGCGGCGCAATCCCGAACAGTCCGGGATCGGCCAGCGGATTGCGCAGATAGCCCTGCATCGCGGCACCCGCCGCGCCGAGCCCGCCGCCGATGATCAGCGCCAGGGCGACCCGGGGCGCACGCAGTTCGGCAAGGATCGGCACGGCATTGCGCACCGGCGATCCGAACGGATCGATCCACACCTGCCCGGCCAGAAGCGACAAGGGCACGGCCACCAGCAACAGGATCGCCAGCACCAGCAACAGCATCGGGCGGGTCATGAAAGGCCCCGCTCGGCAAGGCCGCGCTCATCGGCGGGCTTGCGCCCGGAGACGTTCTTTTCGCCGCGCCGAACCGCCTCACGCAAGGCGGCCAGCCACCCGGCGGTACGGATCACCGTCGGCCCTCCGCAATAGAGCAGGTTCTGCGGCATGTCCGCGCGGGTCGTTTCATGCAGCGCGGCAAGCGCGGGATGGTGCAAGGCGCGACCGCTGCCCGAAGTCATCAGCACACGCGGCGGCGCGGCAAGCAGGCGTTCGAGCGGATAGAGGTCGGCCTGCTGGAACCCTTCCCTCCCGGCGACATTGGTGAACCCGGTGCGGCTCATCAGATCGCCGATCAGCGTATCATCCCCCGCGACAATCCCGCCCCCTTCCCACATGACCGCATCGAGCGGCGTGAAATCCGCCGGCGGCGCGGCGGCGGCGAGCGCCGTCTCCATGCGCCGGACGAGCACTTCCCCGCGTTCCGGATGCCCGGCCAATGCCGCGACGCGCCGCACGTCGGCTTCGGTATCGGCGACCGATCGCTGGGTTCCCATGGTTTCGAAACGGATACCGAGACGCCCGAACGCCGTAACGCTCGAAGGCGCTGCATAAGCGCCGTCGATGACGAGATCAGGCTGCAAGGCGACGACTTCCTCGACCGTCCCGCGCGTGGACGGGAAACGTGCCGCCGCGGCCGGGGACAGCGAAGCCTCGTCAGGGTTCTTGCTATACGAGGAAATCGCCAGAATCTGATCGGGATCGGCCACTTCGGCCAGAATGGCGTCGCTGCAGGGATTGAGCGAGACGATCCGGGGGCGAACAGGCCCCGACGACGCGCGCCATGGCCGGGACAAGGCGACAAGCCCGCTCCCCAGCGCAACCATGCAACCGATGACCACAAGGGCGCCCCGCAACCGCCCTTGCCGACCGCGCTCGGGTCGGACCGACGACACGCTCAATACCGGACCCTGATGCCGCCGAACGCACCCCGACCGATCGTACCGTATCCGGCGGCTGTCGGATGGTGATCGTTGAACAGGTTTTCGACCCGCGCGTAGACGTCGAGGAAATTCCCGAACGGCAGGCTCGCGCGCAAGGTCGTGAGCTCTCCGGCGCCGAGCCGCATGGTATTGGCCGCGTCATCCCAGCTCGACGATTGCAACCGCACGTCCGCCCCAACCACCAGTCCGGCGAGCGGCGAGGTCCAGTCGACCGACGTCGTCAGCACATTGCGGGGACGACGGGCAAGAGCATTGCCCTCGTTCGCATCGCCCGGCGTCCGGTTGACCGCCCGGTCATAGCTGTAAAGCGCCGAGATCCGCCATTTTTGCGTCGGCGTGTAAAAGGCTTCCAGTTCGACGCCATCGGCACGGGCGCTGCCGACATTGGCATAAGTGCCATAGGGGCGATCGGTGCAGATCCCGTCGGTCACGCCGTAGCACGACACATAGTTGATCAGATTGCTGCTGTCGCGGCGATAGATCGTCGCCCCCAGACGCAGGCGTCCGTCCGGCGAGGTATATTCGATCCCCGCGTCATAGCTCTTCGCCGTTTCGGGCACGAGCGCGCGGTTGCCGTACGTCGAATAGAACTGGAACAGCGTCGGCGCCTTGAACCCTTCGCCATAGCTGGCACGCAGGCGGATCGCACTCGTCACCTTGACGCTGCCGTTGGCGCCGAACGTGGTGTGCGTGCCGAACTGGCTGTGGTCGTCGACGCGGATGGCCGCCGAAAGGCTGGCGACCGGCCCGACCCACCCGAACAGAACGTGGCCGCTCGACAGCCGCGCATGGGCCTCGCTGTCATAGGTGCTCGAAAACCGGGTCCATTCGTTGTCCCCGCCGAAATTCAGAATGAAATCGGAAGGCAACTTGATCGAACCCGTAAGGTCGGCCCGTTCGGAAGTGCCGCGATACCCATATTCCAGATCCGGTGTGGTCGACGGGTCGAAGACCAGACGCCGGGTCGAGGAAAGCGCATACCCGCCATCGAGGGTCAGCACGCCCTTTTCATAATGAGCGCCCAACCGGCCGGAAAACTGGTAGGTCCGCTGGAACTCGTCGGTGTCGGCAAAAATGGTATAGGTCGGCGCGGGATAGCCGTCGATGTCCGTCTTTCCGACCGTATAGCGCGCCGTTGCCTGCAACGAGAGCGCGTCGGTCAGGCTGACCCGTCCACGCCCGCCGATCCGCCACTGGTGGTAACCGTCCGGCTCGGTTCCCGACGCTGCCGCAGAAATGCCGCTGGTCGTCGTATATCCGGCGTCGATCGCATAGGCATAACGATCCTTCTTCACGCCCGCGTCGAAATTGCCCGAGAACGTCCCTCGGCTCCCGCCTTCGACGGAGGCCACGACGCCGTTGGTCTGGCGCGTGGTGACGGAGATCACGCCCCCGATCGCCGCGCTGCCCCAGACGACCGAATTTGCCCCACGCAACACTTCGAGACGGTCGATCCCGCCGGGCGTGAGCGTGCCGAAATCGAACCCCGCCCCCGGCGCCGATACGTCCTCCACCCTCACCCCGTCGATCAGGAAGAGGACCTGTTCGGAATCCGCCCCGCGCAAGTGGATCCCGGTAAACGCGCCCTGCCCGCCGTTGTTGGCGAAAGTGACGCCCGGAACCTGCTGCAACACGCGGGTGAAATCGGTTCCCTGAATGCGGTTGAGATCCTCGGCGGTCAGGACGCTGATCGGTTGTCCGCTGCGGTCGACGGCGAGCCGCGCACCGGTCGCCAGCACCGTGATCTGGACCGGGGCGATATCGGGCGCGGGCTGTGCCTCTTCGGGCGGAGGCAAGTCATCAAGCCCGGACCCGGCCGGTGCTGCCGGAGGTGTCGCCGCCGGAGATGGAACCGCTGTCTGCGCCCATGCCGGTGCGAACGGCACACATGCCGCAAGCAGCACAGCATGGTGAACGGTCTTGCGCAAATCGGCACGCATCAAAAATACTCCCGGCCCCTCAACGTCGCTCTCGCCGTCCGTGGCGGGAAGATCAGCCGGATACGGAGCCGAGCGGACCATCGCAGCGCTTGCCCCCGGAACACCCCGTCCGGTTGCGGAACGACAGACCTCCCGGCTATCCGGGTCTTCGCCCTGCCCGTCCTTCCCGGCGCGGTCCGATTATCCGGACCCGGCACCAGTGGCACAATCGGACAGGCACTCTCCGGAAACAGTTGCGGGGGCAGCTTTCACGCAGCATCGCGCACCGGCCATTCCGGTCCGGGATACCCGTAAAATTCCCTCTAGGCCCCGCTCGCACGGGGCACCGGTGGCCTGATCCGCCGCATAGCCGCACCATGGGGCAAGAACAAGCCCGGGCACCATTTACCCCGATCCGCAGATCACGGTTAACATCCCGGCAGGTTTGCGTGTCATATAAGGACACCCGTGCGAATGCGCGATGCCCTGCGACAGCAAATGGAGTATCCCGCCGCCAAACGGGATCACGCCCGTTTCGCGATGAGGAACCCGATCGGACCCGATGCCACTGGAAATCGCCTATCCTCCGGTTGTCCTGCCTCCTGCGCCGCCGCGCGGGACGGACACCGGTGAACAGGACGGCAGCGGCGCGGACCAGATCCCTCCTTTGACATGGGCCCCGACCTGGGCCCCTGCCGGCGACGCGCGGCCCCGCGATTTCGTTGCCCGCATTCGCCGACGCGACATGACCTCGCTGCGCCGGCAATTGCACCGGACGAACCGCCTGCGCCGACGGGCGCTCGGAATTGTCGTCGTCGGGCTCATGCCGGTGATCCTCGCCATGCTGGGATGGGGCGATCCGCGCGGCATCCGGATGGCATCCGCCCAGGATCAGGTCGCGACCGGCGAAGCGCTGTTCGGCGCGAATCCGGCAAGGACGGCGTGGGAACGCACCCTGGCATCGATCCACAACGACGCAGATACGACACCGGCAAATCCCGAAACGATGCCCCACCCCATCATGCTGGCAGGCACGGGTCAGGACCGCTGGCGCGCACTCCAGTGCCTGACCACTGCAATCTATTACGAAGCTGCCCGCGAACCGGACGAGGGTCAGCGTGCCGTAGCACAAGTCGTGCTCAACCGCGTGGCGCACCCCGCCTTCCCCAAGACCGTCTGCGGCGTCGTCTATCAGGGATCCGAACGACCCGGCTGCCAGTTCTCGTTCGCCTGCGACGGCTCGCTTGCCCGAGCCCCGATGGCGATCTGGTGGGACCGTGCGCGCCGCGTCGCTCAATCCGCACTGGCCGGAAACGTCTACACACCGATCGGCCTTGCCACCCATTACCACACCAGCGCCGTGCATCCGACATGGGCGGACAGCATGACTTTCCTGCGCACGATCGGCGCGCACCGGTTCTATCGCTGGAGCGGAAGTGCGGGACAACCCCAGGCCTTTGCCGCCGTCTATAGCGGTGGCGAACCCGTCGCCGCCCCGCATCCGCGCACCTGGGTCTCGACCGGCGCGGACATCGCCGATCCGATCGCCCTCGAAAAGGCGTTCGAGGCAGGTCGACTCGCCGCATTGCGCGCAGCGACCGCACCGCAGGAGGCAGAGATCGCTCCGGCCAGCGCCAGCGCGCCACCCCCACCCGTCGCAAACGCCGCCTTTGGTCAGCAACCCCTGCCGCACGCGACGGACGCGCCCCACAGCGCCAATGCGCCGACATCCCAGACGCACACCCCGCCCGGATCAGGCACCGTACGCCCCGACTATCAGCAGCAATACGACGATGCTGCCCGCTGGATTCGCCAGCCCGGCACGTGACCGGCGCGCGTTCGGGAGACTGAACCGGAGCCGAAAATTTGCATCTCCTTTACTTTACCACCTCACCGGTCGTTCACGGGCACGGCTCTAAGACCGACGTGCAATGAGCAGGTCGTGTCGCTTCAACGGCGCATGGCCCGAAACTATCAGGCAGCGGGCATCGCCCACCGCCGGGTGGCATCGCATTTGCGGGAGGCATGAATGGATTTGGGTCGCACCCCATCATGCCGCTCGACCGCACCGGATAACGCGTGAAGAACGGAAAGGAATTTCGCGAATGCTGCGCTTCGCCCCTCGCTACGGCATTGTCTCGCCTGCACTCGTCCGGCCTTCACGGCTCAAGCAGGCCCAGGCCGTCAACGACAACGGACGCGAAGACGTGGCCATGCTCTGCGACGAACACGTCGAGGCTGCCTTGCGCCTTTTTGCCCTCCACGGCCTTTCGGCAGCCGAACATGCCGCCGCCCAGGCTTCGTCCGCCGACGCCCGCGGCGATGCCGCCAACGCCACCCATTGGCACGAAGTGTGCCGTGTGCTCGACCGGCGGCTTGCCGGGGCCTTGCGCCAGCGACGACTCCACGAGATGAAGGACGACGCCACGCCGCAATCTTGAACCCCTCGTGCGGAAAAAGATGCGTCGCGACGCTGCGCCCCTGGTCGGGAAAGGCGCGAAAGACGCCTTTCTTGCCAAGAGATGAACGCGCTGCTGCGGCTCAGTTGATATTGCGAACTGTTATCACAAAAACACTTGACTTCCGTGTTTTTGCGCCTTGCATTCCCTTTCCCACAGGCCTACGGACCGGCCACCCACTCGGACCTTTCCCGTCATGCGGGACGCGGGAAGGTCACCTTGGTGGTGGCTCGCCCCTGTCTGTCCCGCACTTACGGGAAAAGGACCGTAAAGCATGGCTCGCAAGAAGATTGCGTTGATTGGCGCCGGCAACATCGGCGGCACCCTCGCTCACCTCGCCGCCCAGAAGGAACTCGGCGACATCGTCCTGTTCGACGTGGTGGAAGGCGTGCCCCAGGGCAAGGCGCTCGACCTCTCGCAGTGCGGCCCGGTCGAAGGCTTTGACGCCAAGATCACCGGAACCAACGATTACCAGGACATCGCCGGAGCGGACGTGATCATCGTCACCGCCGGCGTGGCGCGCAAGCCCGGCATGAGCCGCGACGACTTGCTCGGCATCAACCTCAAGGTCATGAAGTCCGTCGGCGAAGGCATCAAGACCTACGCTCCCGACGCCTTCGTCATCTGCATCACCAACCCGCTCGACGCGATGGTCTGGGCTCTGCGCGAATTCTCGGGCCTGCCCACCAACAAGGTCGTCGGCATGGCCGGCGTGCTCGACTCGGCTCGCTTCTCGACCTTCCTCGCCTGGGAATTCGGCGTGTCGGTCCGCGACGTGAACTCGTTCGTTCTGGGTGGCCACGGCGACACCATGGTTCCGGTGGTCGAATACTCGACCGTCGCCGGCATCCCGGTCACCGACCTCATCAAGATGGGCGTCTCGACCCAGGAACGCATCGACTCGATCGTCAAGCGTACCCGTGGCGGCGGCGGCGAAATCGTTGCCCTGCTCAAGACCGGCTCGGCGTTCTACGCTCCGGCAGCTTCGGCCATCGCGATGGCTGAATCCTACCTCGGCGACCAGAAGCGCATCCTGCCCAGCGCTGCTTATGTCAGCGGCGAATACGGCGTCGATGGCCTCTATGTCGGCGTGCCGGTGGTGATCGGTGCAGCTGGCGTCGAAAAGGTCATCGAGATCGCCCTCGACGACACGGCCAAGGCCAACCTTCAGGTCTCGGTCGACGCGGTCAAGGAACTGCTGGTTGCGTGCAAGGGCATCGACCCCTCGCTGGCGTAATCGAAAAGCGAGTGATCCGACTTTGGTCGGATCACTCCTTTCCTGACGTGCCGGTCGACGAAAAAGCCATTTCCCGACCGGCCACGGCAATCAAGGGTTCATCATAAGGTCGCCATGGCGACCCGGCATGAAACCCTGATAGTATTCCAGGGTATTTGCCCTATTCCGCGCCATGCGGTCATTGATTTGTCCCCTTCCAGGGACGACACAAGGACGCGCTCGATTGCAGCGCCATTGGGAAATACCCCTCGCGCACCTTTGCGCTGGGTTTCCGAAGCCCCAACCTCCCCGGGGCAAAGGAGTGTGAAAATGGGTCACGAGTTGCAAGAATTCGAAATGGATCCCTCCCAGGAAGGTCCGCAGCCCGGACCGAGCTGGTCCTCGAAGCGCTGGCCGATCACCGATCCGGCCGCCGGCGACGAACTCACCCGCGCGCTCGATCCGATGGCGCTCAAGCTTGAAATCGCGAAAGCCGCGAAGAAGGGCGGAGCCAAGCTGGACGAAGCCGCGCTCGAACAGGCTGCCGCCGACTCGATCCGCGCCATGCTGCTGATCCGCACCTATCGCGTGCGCGGTCACCTAGCTGCCGATCTCGATCCGCTGGGCATTGCGCGCCAGAACCTGCCCGCCGACCTTTCGCCCGAATATCACGGCATCGTCGGTGCTGCGCTCGACCGCAAGACCTTCCTCGGCGGCATTCTCGGCATCGAATGGGCGACCCCGCGTGAAATCGTCTCGATCCTGCAGCGCAACTATTGCGGCAAGATCGGCTTCGAATACATGCACATCGCCGACGTGGAAGAACGCAAGTTCATCCAGGACCGCATCGAAGGCGGCGACAAGGCCATCGACTTCACGCCCAACGGCAAGAAGGCGATCCTGGCTGCCGTCATCCGTGGCGAGCAGTACGAAAAGTTCCTCGGCAAGAAGTACGTCGGCACGAAGCGTTTCGGCCTCGACGGCGGCGAGTCGATGATCCCGGCTCTTGAAGCGGTGATCAAGTACGGCGGCCAGCTCGGCGTTCGCGAAATCATCTACGGCATGGCTCACCGTGGCCGCCTGAACATTCTCGCCAACGTGATGGCCAAGCCCTATCGCGTGATCTTCCACGAATTCTCGGGCGGTAGCGCCAATCCCGAAGACGTGGGCGGCTCGGGCGACGTGAAGTACCACCTCGGCACTTCGACGGACCGTGAATTCGACGGCATCAAGGTTCACATGAGCCTTCAGCCCAACCCGTCGCACCTCGAAACGGTCGATCCGGTCGTTCTGGGCAAGACCCGCGCACAGCAGGTTTTCCGCGACGACATCGGTCCGGGCAAGCACAAGCAGGTTCTGCCGGTGCTGATCCACGGCGACGCGGCTTTCGCGGGCCAGGGCATCGTCTGGGAATGCTTCGGTTTCTCGGGCGTCCACGGCTACAACACCGGCGGTTGCATCCACTTCATCATCAACAACCAGATCGGCTTCACGACCAGCCCGAAATTCTCGCGCGGCTCGCCGTATCCCTCGGACGTCGCCAAGGGCGTTCAGGCGCCGATCATCCACGTCAACGGCGACGATCCGGAAGCGGTGACCTTCGCCTGCAAGCTGGCCATCGATTATCGCCAGAAGTTCGGTCGCGATGTCGTGGTCGACATGTGGTGCTATCGCCGCTTCGGTCACAACGAAGGTGACGAGCCCAGCTTCACGCAGCCGCTGATGTACGCCAAGATCCGCAAGCACCCCGGTGTCAGCGCGATCTACGCGGAAAAGCTTGTCGCGCAGGGCGTGATCGACGGGAACTGGAAGGGTGAAAGCGAAGACCACTTCGTCGCCACTCTTGAGACCGAGTTCGAAGCGGCCAAGAGCTACAAGCCCAACGCCGCCGACTGGTTCGGTGGTCGCTGGAGCGGTCTCAACAAGCCCGCAGATCCGGTTACCGCTCGCCGCAACGTGGCGACCGGCATCGACCAGAAGCTGTTCGACAGCCTCGGTCGCGTGCTGACCACGGTTCCCGAAGGCCTGACGATCCACAAGACCCTGGGTCGCGTGATCGATGCCAAGCGCGAAATGTTCCGCTCGGGCAAGGACTTCGACTGGGCAACCGGTGAAGCTCTCGCGTTCGGCAGCCTTGCCACCGAAGGCTTCAACGTGCGTCTTTCGGGTCAGGACTGCGGTCGCGGCACCTTCAGCCAGCGTCACGCGGTCTGGGTCGACCAGAACGACGAGCACAAGTACGTGCCTTTGGCGACGCTGCCGCACGGCCACTTCGAAGTCCACGACAGCCCGCTGTCCGAATACGGCGTGCTCGGCTTCGAATACGGCTATGCCAGTGCCGACCCGAAGACTCTGGTACTCTGGGAAGCGCAGTTCGGCGACTTCGCCAACGGTGCGCAGATCATGATCGACCAGTACATCGCGGCTTCGGAAGCGAAGTGGCTGCGTGCCAACGGCATGGTCATGCTGCTCCCGCACGGCTTTGAAGGTCAGGGTCCGGAACATTCGTCGGCTCGTCTGGAACGCTATCTTCAGCTCTGCGCCGAAGACAACATCCAGGTCTGCAACATCACCACGCCGGCGAACTACTTCCACGTTCTGCGCCGTCAGATGCAGCGTCCGTTCCGCAAGCCGCTCATCATCATGACTCCCAAGAGCCTGCTGCGCCATCCGATGGCGAAGTCGACTGCCGAAGAGTTCATCGGTGAAGGGCACTTCCAGCGCCTGCTTTCGGACATCAACGGCGCCAGCGATGCCGAAACCCGCAAGGTCATCCTGTGCAGCGGCAAGGTCGTCTACGACCTCTTCGAAGCACGCGACCAGCAGGGCATCAAGGACGTTCAGATCATCCGTCTCGAACAGCTCTACCCCTTCCCGGGTGAGCCGCTGGCTGCGCGCCTTGCCCGCATGCCGAACCTCGAGGAAGTGGTCTGGTGCCAGGAAGAGCCGAAGAACAACGGTTCGTGGTTCTTCGTCGAACCGCTGATCGAGGAAGCTCTCAAGGCCGCCAAGTGCAAGGTCGAACGTGCCCGCTATGCCGGTCGTGCGGCCTCCGCCTCGCCCGCAACGGGTCTGGCCAAGCGTCACGCTGCCGAACAGGCTGCGCTGGTCGCAAACGCCCTGGCCCTGTCGGTCCGCGAGGAAATCCGGCGCAAGGCAAAGGCCTGATCCGCTTTCTGCGAACGTTCCAGAACCATTTCTCCCCAGATACCTCCGCAAGGAACCTCAGGACATGTCCATTGAAGTCAAGGTGCCGACGCTCGGCGAAAGTGTCAGCGAAGCAACCGTCGGCCAGTGGCTGAAGAAGCCGGGTGAAGCCGTCGCTCTCGACGAACCCATCGCGAGCCTCGAAACCGACAAGGTTGCGGTCGACGTTCCCGCTCCAGCAGCCGGCATCCTCGGCCAGCTGCTGGTCCAGGAAGGCGACACCGTCTCGGTCGGCGCTCTCATCGCGCTGATCGAGGAAGCGGGCAGCGCGGCTGCCGCGGCTCCCGCAGCCGCTCCGGCCCCCGCTCCCGCGGCAACCCCGGCTCCGGCCGCTGCTCCGGTTGCCGCAGCTCCCGCTGCTGCCGCCCCGGCTGCTGAAGGCGACGTTGCCGCTCTCTCACCGGCCGTTCGTCGCGCCGTGCTCGAATACGGCATCGACCCCGCAACGGTGAAGGGCACCGGCGCCGGTGGCCGCCTGACCAAGGAAGACGTGATCGCAGCTGCGGCTCAGGCCAAGGCTGCGGCTCCTGCCGCGGTCGCTTCGGCTCCGGCCGTTGCCGCGGTTGCGGCTCCGGGCCGCAACGAAGAACGCGTCAAGATGACGCGCCTTCGCCAGACGATCGCCAAGCGCCTCAAGGGTGCGCAGGAAAACGCGGCGCTGCTGACCACCTTCAACGACGTCGACATGTCGGCCGTGATGGCCGCTCGCGACAAGTTCAAGGACAGCTTCGAAAAGAAGCACGGCATCAAGCTCGGCTTCATGTCCTTCTTCGCCAAGGCCGCCTGCCTTGCGCTCAAGGACATCCCGGCGGTCAATGCCCGCATCGAAGGCGACGAAATCGTCTATCACGACTACGTCGACATCTCGGTTGCGGTCTCGGCTCCGAACGGTCTCGTCGTTCCTGTCGTGCGCGACTGCGACAAGCTGTCGTTCGCGGGCATCGAACAGGCCATTGCCGGTTACGGCAAGAAGGCCCGTGAAGGCACGCTGACCATGGACGACATGAAGGGCGGCACGTTCACCATCTCGAACGGCGGCGTCTTCGGCGGCCTGATGTCGACGCCGATCATCAACCCGCCCCAGTCGGCCGTGCTCGGCCTGCACCGCATCGAAGACCGCCCGGTCGTTCGTAACGGCGAAATCGTGATCCGCCCGATGATGTACATCGCGCTGTCCTACGACCATCGCCTGATTGACGGTCGCGAGGCGGTGACCGCACTCAAGACCATCAAGGAAGCGATCGAAGAGCCGACCCGTCTGCTGATCGACCTCTGAGGCATATTCCTGCCCCCGGCGCACAAGGCCTGCCCGCACTCCTGCGAGCAGGCCGGGTTCGCCGGGCCCCATGCACCTCCCCATCCCTCAAGGGAGGCATTGCGAAGGACAATGGCAATGGCTGAATACGATTACGACGTGCTGGTGATCGGCGGCGGTCCCGGCGGCTATGTCGCGGCGATCCGCGCTGCGCAGCTTGGCCTCAAGACCGCTTGTGCCGAAGGGCGCGAGACGCTTGGCGGCACCTGCCTCAACGTCGGCTGCATCCCGTCGAAGGCGCTGCTCCACGGTTCGGAACTGTTCGAGGAAGCCGCCCACGGTACGCTCGCCAAGTTCGGCGTGAAGACCACCGGCGTGGAACTCGACCTTTCGGTTCTCCAGAACGAGAAGGCGACTGCGGTCAAGGAACTGACTGGCGGGATCGAATTCCTGTTCAAGAAGAACAAGGTTACCTGGCTCAAGGGTTATGCGACCTTTGAAGATCCGCACACCGTCACGGTTGCCGGCGCCAAGGTCAGCGCCAAGCACATCGTGATCGCAACCGGTTCGTCGGTCACTCCGCTTCCGGGCGTGCCTGTCGACAATGACGCGGGCGTGATCGTCGATTCGACCGGCGCCCTTGCTCTCGACAAGGTTCCGGGTCACCTCGCCGTCATCGGCGGTGGCGTTATCGGCCTCGAACTCGGCTCGGTCTGGCGTCGCCTGGGCGCCAAGGTCACCGTGATCGAATACCTTGACCAGCTCTTCCCCGGCATGGACGGCGAAGTCCGCAAGGAAGCAGCCAAGATCTTCAAGAAGCAGGGCTTCGAACTGAAGCTCGGCACCAAGGTCACCGGCGCGGAAGTCAAGGACGGCAAGGCCACCCTGACGCTCGAACCCGCAGCGGGCGGCGCTGCCGAAACGCTGGAAGCCGACGTCGTGCTCGTCGCGATCGGTCGTCGTCCCAACATCGACGGCCTCGGCCTCGACAAGATCGGCCTTGCCACCAACAAGCGCGGCCAGATCGAAACGGACCACGATTTCCGCACCGCCGTTGACGGCGTGTGGGCCATCGGCGACGTCATTCCGGGCCCGATGCTTGCGCACAAGGCCGAAGACGAAGGCATCGCGGTTGCCGAGAACATTGCCGGCCTGACCGGCATCGTGAACCACGACGTCATCCCCGGCGTCGTCTACACGCAGCCCGAATTCGCCGGTGTCGGCCTGACCGAAGAAGCCGCTCGTGAGCGCGGCGAAATCAAGGTCGGCAAGTTCCCGATGCTCGCGAACAGCCGCGCCAAGACCAACCGCGAACCGGACGGATTCGTGAAGGTCATTGCCGACGCCAAGACCGATCGCGTTCTGGGCGTGTGGGCGATTGCCAGCGTTGCCGGCACGATGATCGCCCAGGCCGCGCAGGCTCTGGAATTCGGCGCGACCAGCGAAGACATCGCCTATACCTGCCACGCTCACCCGACTCATTCGGAAGCGATCAAGGAAGCGGCGATGGCCGTGCGGGGCAAGCCGATCCACATGTGATCGCGCTGCCGTCCGTCAACGGACCGCATCCAGTCGAAAAGGGGTCGGCACGCAAGTGTCGGCCCCTTTTCCTTTGGGCGCCCCACAGGCCCGTCGACAGACCGATACACGGCAAGGTAAGCTCAGGACATGAAACGGCTCTTCCTGACGCTCGCAGCGGCCCTCCTGCCCTTCCCGGCGCTTGCCCAGATGCCCGCAATGGAGGATGCCAAGCCAGAATGCCCGGCCGTCATCCATGCCCCTGCGCCCTTTGCGGCCATCGCAGAGCCGCATCCGGCCAATGCCGCGCACCCCGGAGACGCGGTTGCGGTGTCGCTGTCCGGCCAGCCCGGTGCCTTTCTCGGCGAAGTGCACCTCATCATTGCGAAGGCCGGTACCTATCGCGTGGCGCTCGATGCCCCGGCGTGGATCGACATGATCGAGGACGGCAAACCGATCGATTCCTCGGCCCACACGCGCGGTCCCGACTGTTCCGGGATCCGCAAGATCGTCGATTTCTCGCTCAAGCCGGGCGATCATGTCCTGCGCCTGAGCAAGGGCGCGCTCCCGACCATTGCCGTGCTGGTCGTTCCGGCCAGTTGATCTGCCCGCTGATCCGATAAAAACCCGATGAGCCATGCCCATCGGGTTTGCGCGTCAGGCGATCTCGACGACAACCTTGCCGACCGCCTTGCGACTTTCAAGCAGGGCAATCGCTTCAGCTGCCCGGTCGAGCGGATAGCGGGCCGAAATGCGGGGACGGATCTTCCCTTCCTTCAGCAGATCAAACAGCGCGTCCACCTGCCCCTTGAACTTTTCCGGGTCTCGCACCGTGAATGCGCCCCAAAACACGCCGCAGACGTCGCACGACTTGAGCAAGGTCAGATTGAGCGGCAGGCGCGCAATGCCCGCCGGGAACCCGACGACCAGAAAACGCCCTTCCCAGGCGATCGCACGCAAGGCAGGTTCGGAATAGTCGCCCCCGACGATGTCGTAGACGATGTTCGCCCCTTCCGGACCGCAAGCGGCCTTGAACGCGTCGGCCAGTTCCCTTGACTGGGTCTTGTCGAACGGAGCCCGGCCATAGATCACGACCTCGTCCGCGCCTGCGTCCCGGGCAAGCGCGGCTTTCTCTTCCGACGAAACCGCCGCGACCACGCGCGCGCCGAATGCCTTCGACAACTCGACCGCCGCCAGCCCGACGCCACCTGCCGCCCCCAGCACCAGCACGGTCTGCCCGGGGCGGATATGCCCGCGATCGACGAGGCCATGGTAATTGGTGCCGTAGGTCATGAGCAGCGAGGCGCCGGTGTCGAAATCGACATCGTCAGGCAAGGCGAAGAGCCGCCCCTGGTCCACCAATGCATGAGTCGCAAGGCCGCCGTTGCCGACCATGCCGATGACGCGATCCCCGACTTTCCAGCCTTCGACGCCGTCGCCAACTGCGGCAACCACCCCGGCCAGTTCGCCGCCCGGCGCGAACGGGCGCGCCGGTTTGAACTGATAGAGATCGCGGATGATCAGAGTGTCGGGAAAATTGATCGAGCATGCCTTGACCGCGACCAGAACCTGCCCCGGTCCGGGCACCGGATCGGCGACCTCGTCCAGCACGAGTGTTTCCGGTCCGCCGACGGCGTGGCTGCGCAAGGCCTTCATTTCCTTCTCCCGCGTAATCTCTTGTCCTGCGAACGCGGGGCCCCAACGAAAAAGGGCGCCGTTGTCCGACGCCCTGTTCGTGCCAAGTTTTCGGCAGATTGGAAAGTGTTTTTAATCGACCAATTAAGCCGATGCAGCCAGATCGACGCCATGCGCAAGGAACGGCCGGTCCGCGCGAACCTCTGCCTCGAACCCGGAAATCGCGTCACCGCGTTCGAGCGTCAGCCCCACTTCGTCGAGACCGTGCATCAGGCAATGCTTGCGGAACGGATCGATTTCGAAAGTGAAACGGTCCTGGAACGGCGTCGTCACCGTCTGCGCTTCGAGATCAATGTCGATCGGGTCGGTCTTGGCCACTTCGACCAGCCGGTCGATGGCTTCCTGCGGCAGAACCACCGTCAGGATGCCGTTCTTGAAGGCATTGCCCGAAAAGATGTCCGAAAACGACGGCGCGATCACCGCATGGATGCCCATGTCGAGCAAGGCCCAGGCAGCATGTTCGCGGCTCGACCCGCAGCCGAAATTGTCCCCGGCGACGAGGATCGGCGAACCCTTGAACTCGTCGCTGTCGAAGAGATTGTCGGGGTTCTGCCGCAGGGTTTCGAACGCGCCCTTGCCCAGCCCTTCACGGGTGATCGTCTTCAGCCAGTGCGAGGGGATGATGACGTCGGTGTCGACGTTCTTCTGGCCGAACGGATAGGCGCGGCCGGAGATCTCTTTCACGGGTTCCATGGCGCCAAGCCTATACCCGGCCCGGCGCGGCATGCAACGCCTTGCCGCGCCTTCTCGTCCGGTTCAGTCGGTTTCCGGCGGCGTTTCCGGCAGGGTCGGCGCCTTGGCCTTTTCGTGGCGTTCCTTGCGCCGCGACGCAAACAGCACTCCGGCGGCAACAGCAGCCGATCCGATTGCCGCACCGGCCAGAGCCAGCTTGCCGCTCCAGCCGCTCGACGGGATATCGTCCTTATCGCTCATTTCAGTCCTCCCGGTTTGCAGCACCCTTCTGGATGCCGGATCCCGTTCATGGCAGCGCGCACTTGCTGCTGCCTGAACGGTCCCGTTATTTTCAAACCAGTTCGCGTACGTCGGTCAAGTGTCCTGTGACGGCAGCAGCGGCCGCCATGGCCGGGCTGACCAGGTGGGTACGAGCCCCCGGCCCCTGACGGCCGACGAAATTGCGGTTGCTGGTCGATGCGCAACGCTCGCCCGCAGGAACCTTGTCGGGGTTCATGCCAAGGCATGCAGAACAGCCCGGTTCGCGCCATTCAAGGCCTGCTTCGATGAAAATGCGATCGAGTCCCTCGGCCTCGGCCTGCGCCTTGACCAGACCCGAACCGGGAACGACGATCGCCCACTTGACCGTATCGGCCTTCTTCCGGCCCTTGAGCACGGCCGCAGCGGCGCGCAGGTCTTCGATGCGGCTATTGGTGCAGCTGCCGATGAAAACGTTCTGCACTTCGACCGAATCGAGTCGCTGCCCCGGAACCAGTCCCATGTAATCGAGCGACTTCTGCGCGGCGTCGCGCTTCGACGCGTCGGCAAAGCTGTCGGGCGACGGCACCACGCCGGTGATCGCGACGACGTCTTCCGGGCTGGTGCCCCAGGTGACGCTGGGCGCAATGGCAGCGGCATCGATCACCACGACCTTGTCATAAGTCGCGCCGGGATCGGTCGCGAGGCTGGCCCACCATGCGACAGCCTTGTCCCATTCCTCACCCTTGGGCGCATAAGGACGCCCCTTCACGTAAGCGAACGTCTTTTCGTCGGGCGCGATCAGTCCGGCGCGGGCGCCATGTTCGATCGCCATGTTGGACACCGTCAGGCGCCCTTCGATTGACAGGCTGCGGATCGCCGAGCCGGTATATTCGATGACATAGCCGGTACCGCCCGCCGCGCCGAGCACGCCGGTGATGTGAAGGACGACGTCCTTGGCACTGACGCCCGGAGCCAGTTCGCCCTCGACGCGCACTTCCATCGTCTTCGACTGCTTGAGCAGCAGGGTCTGCGTTGCGAGCACATGCTCGACTTCGCTGGTGCCGATCCCGAATGCCAACGCGCCAAGGCCCCCGTGGCAGGCCGTGTGGCTGTCGCCGCACACGATCGTGGCACCGGGCAGCGAGAAGCCCTGTTCCGGTCCGACGACATGGACGATGCCCTGTTCGCGATCAGCATCGCCGATATAGCGGATACCGAATTCGGGCGCATTGCGTTCGAGCGCGGCGAGCTGCTGGGCGCTCTGCGCATCCTTGATCGGGATACGATGGCCTTCGCCGTCGCGACGGGCCGTCGTCGGCAGATTGTGGTCGGGCACCGCGAGCGTGAGATCGGGCCGCCGCACCTTGCGTCCGGCGAGGCGAAGCGCCTCGAACGCCTGCGGGCTCGTCACTTCATGGACGAGGTGGCGGTCGATGTAGATGAGGCAGGTGCCATCGTCCCGACGTTCGACGACGTGGGCATCCCAGATCTTCTGGTAGAGCGTGCGCGGTGCAGTGTTTGCCATGCCATGCCGGTTAGGCCCGGCTGCGTCGCTTTTCAAGCATGCTCGACCGTCGGACGGCCCTCCCCGCACCCTTTTGCCTTACACGACGGATAGGCAGGAACGGCCCCACCCTGCTATGATCCCCTCCATGCTTGCCGCTCTCATCACTCTGGCCGCATTCCTTGCCATGGAGGGCGTCGCCTGGAGCAGCCACAAGTACGTGATGCACGGCTTTGGCTGGGGCTGGCACCGCGACCACCATGAGCCGCACGAGGGTTTTCTCGAACGCAACGATCTCTACGCCCTGTTCGGCGCGGCGATCTCGATCACGTTCTTTGCGCTGGGCAGTCCCATGGTGCGCGGGCACGCCGCCTGGTGGCCGGGGACGTGGATCGGGCTCGGCGTCCTGCTCTACGGGATCGTCTATACGCTGATCCACGACGGGCTCGTCCATCAACGCTGGTTTCGCCATGTCCCGCGCGGCGGCTATGCCCGGCGATTGGTCCAGGCGCACAAGCTGCACCATGCGACCATCGGCAAACAGGGCGGCGTCAGCTTCGGTTTTGTGTTTGCCCGCGATCCCCACGTGCTGAAACGCGAATTGAAGCGCCAGCGCGAAGCGGGCATCGCCATAGTGCGCGAGAAACTCTAGGCGAGGATTTCGACCCGATCACCCACGGCAATCGTCGCCGTGGCGTCGGGAATCGCGTTCTGGCCAAAGATCGACTCGCCCGCCTTACCCTTCCCCGGCATGATCCGTCCCATCGCTCGCAAAGTGCGCAAGGGTTCGCCGGGATAGGCGATCGCACCGCTGTCGACATCCTGCGTCGTGATGACACAGCGGGTGCAGGGTTTTACCACGCGCAAGGTCAAGGTGCCGATGCGCAGGACGTTCCATTCGTCCTCGGCGAAGGCCCCGCTCACCCCCGACAGGACGAGGTTGGGACGAAACCGCGCCATCGGGATCGGTGCGGGCAGCCGGGCATTGAGCGCGTCGAGCGATTCGACCGTCGTGATCAGCAAGGGAAAGCCGTCGGCAAAGCTGACCCGGTCATCGACCTGAGCAAAGGCCGGATCGACGGGGCGGCGGACGGTTTCAGGCATCCACACCAGTCGCACGTCCCGACCCAGAACGCCCGAAAGCCATTGCGCAACGTCACCGCCAGCATCGCGCGCGTCGAGATGATCGCGCCAGACCTGCACATCGTGCCAATCGCCCTCGCCCGGAATGGCGACCGCATGATCGCCCGCCTCGGGATGGGAAAGAACAAGACCGAAATCGGTCACCGCCGCCGACAGCCGCGCCATGGCAGGCAGCTCACGCCGGGTCAGGAAACGCCCCACCGGATTGGTCACCATCCAGCGCCGATCGCCCGAGAGGCCCATCGGCTCGACCGTGGCGCGATCGAGCGCACCTCCACCCAGCGATTTGACCGGGTAGAGGTAGAGCCCGGAGACGTGCACGATCAGGCTGCCCCGGCGATCCGGGCGGCATGTTCGCGCACCAGCGCGATCATGTTGGGCACCCCTTGCGTCCGGTTCGACGAAAGCTGGTTCCGGAGATCGAAGCGGGCGAGCAGGGCAGCAATGTCGGTCGCCGCCACTTCGGCAGCGGGTTTATCCTGCACCGCCGAAAGCACCAGTGCGACGATCCCCTTGGTGATCGCGGCATTGCTGTCGGCAAGAAAGTGCAGCCGGTCGCCCTTTTCCTCCAGGGGATAGACCCAGACACTGGCCGAACAGCCCCGCACCAGCGTCGCATCGGTCTTGAGTGCGTCGGGCATCGGTTCGAGCTCGCGGCCCAGTTCGATCAGAAGGCGATAGCGTTCATCGCCATCGAGGAATTCATATTCTTCGTAAATGTCGTCGAGCGTGCGCATGGCCCGGTTCCTAGGCGGCAGGCCCGTGGGTCGCAAGTCCCCCTGATGGTTACGCCCCCCCCGGCCGCTGATCGCTTCCTGGCGCTTACTGGCGCTTACTGGAGATGCTTGCCCTCTCCGGTGGTTGCAGCATCTTCCAGCCGCAAGGCCTCGATTTCCTGCGCCAGACTGTACCCGCGATCGGTGACGATGCGTTCGAGCACGCGGACACGCTCTTCGAGCCGTTCGCTTCGCGCGGCATATTGAGCCGCCTTTTCCGCCGTCGCCTGGGCGCGGATTTCCTCGATCCGCCGCTGATGCCGGGTCCAGATCGCAAACCCGCCGAGCATGAACGGCGCCAGCGGGATCAACAAGGCAAGGGTTCCATGGTCCATGATCGTTTCCCCTACTCAGCGAAGCTGTTCGATTTCCGCGGCCAGACGCGGATTGGACGAGACGTAGAACGCTTCGATTTCGGCAAGACGACGATCGATGTCGCGCAACTGCGCCCGCACTTCTCGTGCCGTGCGCGAAGGCGACTGCCGCACGCCCAGCCAGAATTTCTCTTCACCGGCATCGGCATAGAGATGTTGCGGTTTCTTTTGGGCCAGAAAGCCCAGCGCGAAATAGATGACCGGAACAAAGGCCACGCCCGTCAGCGTCAGCACGACGAAGGCAAGGCGAACCCACATCACATCGACGCCGATGTAATCGGAAATGCCCGCACACACGCCCATGACCTTGCCGTTGACCTTGTCACGATAGAACCGGGTCCGGGTCGTGTTCATCGGATCGACTCCTGCTGTCCGCCGAGGCGACGTTCAAGCTCACTGAGCCGTGCGTCGGCACCATCAAGGCCGGCCGCGTCCCGCAAAGGACGGAATTCGGGATGATCGGCCGCGACCAGACGTTCGACCGTGTTCATCCGTTCGTCGAGACGGCGGGCGAGACGGTACAATTCGTCGAGCAGGGCCTCGTCCCCGGCCGTTAGCGTCGCGGCAGTCTTCCACCGCGTGATATAGTGCAGCACGATCCACGGCAGCCCCAGAAACAGGGTGACGAAGGCCATGCCAGGTACGATCGCATCTTCCATATTAACCCCCTGTGCGGATCAGGCCGCGCCCGTTCCGTCGTTACCGCCCTTGCCCAGCGCGCGCTTCATCGCGGCCAGTTCCTCGTCGATGCGATCCTCGGCCGCGAGCGCGGCGATCTCGTCGGCAAGGTTCTGCTTGCCTTCGCCCGCCAGATTGAGCGCATCGGCACGGCCCTCGGCATAATCGACCCGGCGTTCGAGCTGGTCGAACCGCGCGAGCGCCTCATCCACCCGCTCGCTGGTCATCAGCGTGCGCAGGCGAACCCGGTTTTCCGCGCTTTCCAGTCGCGCGGCGATCGCGCCCTGACGGCTGCGGGCTTCGCGCAGGCGGTTCTGAAGCTTTTCGATGTCGGTTTCATAGGCCTTGAGCGCATCGGCCAGCACGGCAATCTCGCCGCGCAACTGCTCGGCCATGTCGCCCGCCTTCTTGCGTTCCATCAAGGCCGCGCGGGCAAGGTCCTCTCGATCCTTGGACAAGGCGAGCTGGGCCTTGTCCGCCCAGTCGGCCTGAAGCCGGTCGAGCCGATCGACATGGCGCTGCATTTCTTTCTGGTCGGCGATATTGCGCGCAGCCGAGGCGCGGACTTCGACCAGCGTTTCCTCCATCTCGAGGATGATCATGCGGATCATCTTGGCCGGATCATCGGCCCGGTCGAGCATGTCGTTGAAATTCGCCGCGATGATGTCGCGCGTGCGGGAAAAGATGCTCATAAGCGATGCTCCGTGGCGAGGCGGTGAAGACGAGGGACCGGCCCGCCCTTCGATGTCCTGAAAATCCGCGCCACGCTGCCTTGCAACGATGGCGCGATCAAGCCGGGAAAGCGTGACCGGCTCAGGCGTCATGCCAGTTCGCCGGTAATCGCTGCGGGGCTGGCAATGACATGCGGGGCGGCGACCACATGATTGGCATGGGCCACACCGCCGAGCGCGGCCAGAACGGCAAACCCGGCCCATACGGCGCGTCCGAGCGGCGATGCGAAAAGGCGGACAGTCTGGGTCACAAGCACTCTCCCGAAAAACCGAATGGCCCGGCTGGGCCTCGCCCTCCCAATCGCAAGCCGCGTGCCAAATCCGCATTCTCTTGAAATACCGCCATTTTCATCAAAAAGCCCCGCACGGGAATTGGGAAATCTTGCCCAGACTTGGGAAAATCTGCTATTTCTTGGCGATGGATCGCACGACCCAGTTGATCGGCCAGTCAGGCGCTTTTCTCGACGCGGTCGAACGGACCAGCCGGGCCGCTCCCTTGCGCCGTCCGGTACTGGTGATCGGCGAGCGCGGCACCGGCAAGGAACTGATCGCAGAGCGCCTCCATCGCCTGTCGAGCCGGTGGCAGGAACCGCTGGTGACGATGAACTGTGCCGCGCTCCCCGAAACACTGATCGAGGCGGAACTGTTCGGGCACGAGGCGGGCGCCTTTACCGGCGCGACACGGCCCCGCACCGGCCGGTTCGAGGAAGCGGACCGCGGCACGCTCTTTCTCGACGAACTCGGAACGCTGTCGATGGCAGCCCAGGAACGGCTCCTGCGCGTGATCGAATATGGCGAAGTCACCCGCATCGGCGCATCCCGTCCGATCCGCGTCGATGTGCGTATCGTTGCCGCCACCAACGAAGACCTGCCCGCCATGGCCGCCGCCGGACGGTTCCGCGCAGACTTGCTCGACCGGCTCAGTTTCGAAGTCATCACCCTGCCGCCGCTGCGCGTGCGCGAAGGCGACGTGGCCGTGCTCGCCGAGCATTTCGCCCGCCGGATGGCGGCGGAACTGGGGTGGGAAACCTGGCCCGGCTTTACCCCCGATGTCGCAGCACAAATGGAAGCATTCGCCTGGCCCGGCAATGTCCGCGAATTGCGCAATGTGGTCGAACGATCGGTCTATCGCTGGGACTACCCCGACCGCCCGGTCGGGGAGATGCAATTCGATCCGTTCGCAAGCCCGTGGAAACCCGTCGGGCCATCGTCGGGCGTTCACCCCGCGCCCGAGGTGGCTCCGTCACCCCTGCCCCCATCCGCCTCCCTCGATCTCGATGGCGTGACCGACTTGCGCGCGGCAGTCGATGCGCACGAACGCGCCATCGTCGAGCACCACCTCGCCCGCAATCGCTTCAACCAGCGGCAGACAGCCAAGGCCTTGGGGCTGAGTTATGACCAGTTGCGCCACTGCCTCCGCCGCCACGGCATCGGCATCAACGGATAGGAATCAGGCGGTCGCCGCCTCCCCTTGCGGTTCGTCGCTCGCCACGTCCTCGATATCGGGAGGCGGCACACGGAACAGCCCCGCTCGCCCGGCAGCATCGCCAAGCTCATCGCTCGAGGTCAGGCTGATCAGCCAGGGCGCGCAGAGCAATCCCACGGTCAAGGGCAGCAGCCAGATCGCGAGCCACGCATTGAGCAGCGCCGTCGCCGCAAACAGCGCGCCAAGCGCGAGGTGTTCGCGCAAGAGCGGCAGAACGCTGCGCACCTCGATCCGATGCGCGTCCCGGGTCTGCGTCGTCCATCCCGACGGAATGCCGAGCAGCAATCCGACCAGCGCCTTGGTCTGCGTCACCATCGTGATCGGGGCCAGCAGGATGGAAAAGAGCGTCTCGGTCAGGACCGACCGCACCACCGCGAACCCACCGCCGAAAGCCCGACGCCGGGCCCCATCGGCCAGAAGCCAGATCGCCCCCATGATTTTCGGTCCGAACAGCAAGACGAGCGTCAACCACAGGACATTGAACGGCATGCCCCCGGCAGGCTGATAGTCTCCCGTGACCCCCACCCGCAGGATCGAGGTCAGCAGCAGGAGCAGCCAGCCCGGCGAAGTGAGATAGGCGGTGGCGCCAAGGAACAGGTGCAAGCGGCTCGCCCCATTGAGGCCCGAGGCCCCGAGCAGGCGCAAGTGTTGCAGGTTCCCTTGCATCCAGCGGCGATCGCGAATGGAAAAATCGACGATGCTGGGCGGGAATTCCTCGTAACTGCCGCCGATCATGATCATGTGCACAGCCCATCCACGCCGCCGCAACAGCGCGGATTCGAACATGTCGTGGCTCTGGATATGGCCGCCGAACGGCGCCTTGCCGGGCAATTCGGGCAAGCCGCAGCTCTCGGCAAAGGCCCGCGTGCGCACGATCGCGTTGTGGCCCCAGAAATTGGCTTCCGCCCCTGACCACCACAACAGCCCCGCCGATGCGATCGGACCATAGGCTTCGCTCGCGAACTGCATCCAGCGCTGGAACAGGGTGCGGGCATTGGTGATCATCGGCACGGTCTGAAGCAGACCGATCGACGGGCGCTCCTCCATGATCGCGGCCATGCCGACGATCGCGGCCCCGCTCATCATGCTGTCCGCGTCGAGCACCAGCATGTTTTCATAGGCGCCGCCGAACCGACGCACCCATTCGGCGATATTGCCGGGCTTGCGCGCGATGTTCTGTTCGCGACGGCGGTAATAGACGTGGATCGGTGCCTGCGGGGCCAGTTTTTCCCACGCAGCGAGCTCCGCCTTGCCGTGGAACGGATTGGAATCGCTCAGGATGAAGAAATCGATCCAGCCTGCCCCACCGGCCTGGGCAATCGAACGGGCCATGGCGCGAACCCGACCGAACGTGTCCTCGACGCTTTCGTTGTAGACCGGCATGAGAACTGCGGTGCGATGGCGCAAGGCCGATGCCGGACTGGGGATCGCGGTGAAACCGGGATGCTCCCCGCTGATCAGCTTGAAGAAACCGATGGTCGAAACGACGAACCCGAACGCGACCCAGGTGAACAGCGGCACGAAGCACAAGAGCAGCATCGCGTCGAACAGGTCGAGCCCGTCGCGCGAAAACGACAGGCGCACTTCGCTCGACGCGGCAAGGCTGAACATCGCCGTCAGCAGGATCATCAGCAGACGCTTGACCGCCATGCCATGCGGACGCGTCTTGACCTCGATGGCGGCCGGGGGATTGCCGTCAAGACGCTGGACCGGCATGTCCAACGGTGCCTCTGCCGGAAGTTGCATGGGAAGCTGCACGGGAATGGTCATGGACGGACTGTCTTTATCACGGTCTCGCTGAACGCGTCCTGTCCGCGCCGCAGGAACAGGCGAAACTCGCTTTGCTTGAGCCCTTCGGTCCGCACGTCGAGCGTCACGCGCCACAATCCGGGCTGGCCTCCTACCGGCTCTGCCTTGTTGAGCAGGACGCTCGCGGGCGGCAAGTCGGTCACCGCCTCGATCCCGCTGCGGCGATCGAGTTCGGCAAGGCCGCCACCCCGGAACTGGAAGACATAGCGCGTCGCCCCGGCAATCGGATCTGCGCCGGGAACGCCGCCCGGTCCTTCGAACACGTCGACACAATGGGCATTGGCGTCCGCGCTCGGATCGCGACTGGTCCACACCAGTCGATAGGCGAAATCGCGCCGCTGGCCTGCCCGCGCGGGCGCATCGGCGATCCACATGGCCGCCATGTTGTCGACCGTCTCGGAGGCGCCGTTCATTTCATAAAGCATGATCGCCCCGGCGCCCCAGTCCCCGACCGGTTCGACCCACAGTGAGGGGCGCCGGTCATAAAAGCTGTAATCGTCCTGATAATGGTCGAAAGCCTGATCCCGCTGGATCATCCCGAACCCTTTCAGGTGATCGGCGCGCAACATGTGGACGCGCGGCGACGGCGGGTTGTCGAGCGGACGCCAGATGCGCTCGCCGCTGCCGGTCTGGATCGCCAGGCCGTCCGAATCATGCACTTCGGGGCGCCAGTCGGCCCGGTCACCACGATGCCCTTCCCCGAAATCGAACATGCTGGTGATCGGGGCGATCCCCAGACGGCGCACGGCCTTGCGCAGGAACAGCGTGCCTTCGACCGCCTGCGTCATGGCGAGCCCTTCTCGCCGGGTGTCGAGCGTGAAGGCTCCGGTCAACGAGGGACCATCGACCAACGCGTGGATAATCAGCCGGTCGCCGCCTTTCGCCTCGATCCAGAAATCGGTGAACGCGGGAAACTCTTCGGGCTCGGGCATCCCGGTATCGACCGCGACGGCCCGCGCGGACAGGCCATATTGCCCGCGTGGGCCCGAAGCGCGGAAATAGGCCGCGCCCAGAAATGCAAGCCAGTCCGACGCGCCGTCGGCATTCATGACGCGGAAACCGGCAACGTCGGCGCTCTCGCCTCCACCGAACAGGCCGTGGGTATCGACGATCTCGCGAGCCATTCCGCTATCGAGAACGTGGATCGCCACCATGTTGGTCGCCACATCGCGACGGGCGGGAAACAACCGCAACCCACCCGGAAGCGTCTCGGCCGCGCCATAGCTCAGGCGCACGTGGCTGTCGAAATCGGGCACCGCATGCGTGGCCAGCCGCGCGACCATCGGGCGTTGCGCGCGGCGCTGTGCCTCGGCCACCAGCCAGGCTCGATCGAAACGACGCGGGGGACCGAAACGACCGTTCGCGGAGGCCGCCAGAGCCGCACCGCCCGGCACGGCGCAACCAAGCGCCAGCATCACTGCAGCCATCCCGCCTCCGGCAAAAGTTCGACGGGAAATCTGTCCGACGTCGCTACGTTCCGGTTTGTCCATGGTCGCTGCCTTACCTTTTTGTGCGAAACACTGGTGTCGGGTCGGAACGATCCAACCCTGTCACAAGCCATACCCCGCAGGCGCAGTCCCCCCTTCGCGCCGCCATCCGATAATCACCCGCTCCCCGGGCTTCAGTTCACCCGAGAGAACCTCGCTGTGCCGTCCGTCGGTGCCGCCCAGCGTGACGGGGACGAAACGCGCCTCCCCGCCGTCGCTGTCGGTCACATAGACGCCGGTTCCCCGCTTGCGGGTCTCGTCATGCAGACGGAAACCCAGCGCCACGTTGGGAACCAGAACCATGTCCGCCCGTCCCGGCAGGGCAATCCGGGCCGTCACGTCGCGCCCCGGCAAAGGCAGGGGACGATCCGGTGTCTTTTCACCCTTGTGCACATCAAAAACAGCGACCTGTTCGATCCCGGTCGCCCCGTGAACGGCTTCGACGCGCAACAATTTCCCTTCGAAACGCGCCTCGCCCATGCCATCGACTTCGACTTCGGCACTGGCCCCAAGAGCAAGCCTTGCCGTATCAACTGCGCCGAGAGACACCGTCGCCGTCAGGCGCTCGGGATGGGATGCGATCGTGCACAAGGGTTGCCCGGCGTGAACGATCTGGCCCGGTTGCACCTGGCATCCGAGCAGCGCACCGTCGAACGGTGCCCGCACCGCTGCATTGCTGAGAGCGATGCGGTCGCGCGTCACTTGCCGCTCGGCCTCTTCGCCACGGGTTGCCGCATCGGCAACATCGAGACGGGCACGCCCCAGTGCCGCACGTGCGCCTTCCATTTCATTGAGCGAGGGAACCCGGCCGCCCGAACGGCGCCAGACGCTTTCATAGCGATCGAGCCGCACCGCCGCTTCGCGCAAGGCGTCGCGGGCGCGGGTCTGGGCGTCATCGGCCTGCGCCTTGGCCGCGACATCGGCATCGAAGGTGCGGGACAGCTGGGCGGTATCCATGACCACCAGCTCCTGCCCCGCATAGACTTGTGCCGCACGCGGATCGGGAAGGCCAACGACCGTTCCATCCTGCGCGGCAACGATCGTCACTTCGCCGTCACCATGCAGGCGCCCGCGCAAGGCGAGCACGGGGGCAATCTCACCCCGCTCGACCGGCACCGTGTAATAGGGCGAAGGCGACCCGTAAAAAAAACGCCCGAACAGGATGAGCACACTGATCCCGGTCAGCGTGAGCAACCCGAGCGTGAGCCAATGCCGACGCCGACGGCGCGGCACCGAACCGAGAAAGACGTCGAGGTCCGCACGGTCAGTCACAGGGCGCTCCCCCGGGGACTTCGCCCCGCCCTTCGTCAGTCCAGAGCTGGACGCTCGCTTCGCCGATCGCCCGCAGGCTTTCGACGCGGGCCTCCCGCGCGGCAAGCCCCGCAGCCTCCGCTACATAGAGCGTCGAAAAAGCGGCCATGCCGTTGCGATAGGCGAGCCGCGCATTGGCGAGCGCCTTGTCCGCCCGGTTCACGACGTCCTCGCGATCGCGGTGCAACACCTGGGCGTCGGCAAGATCGCCTCTGTCCTTGCGCACCGCGTCCTGCGCCCCGGCAAGAGCCTGCACCCACTGCGCCGCCCAAGGCTGGGTCGGAGAGGCGATCTGCTTCTGCAGGGCAGCGGCATCGAGATGGCGCACGTCCCGCCGGGCAAGCGTTCGCATTTCAAGCGCATGGAGATCAGGACGCCCGCCAACCTCGATCGGGGCATCCCTGTCGACGTCCCCAGCCCTGTCGGCAACCACCGCGATCCCTGCGCCCTGCCCCGTTTCCAGCAAGGTCCGCAAATCGGCTTGCGTCTTTCCGGTCAGGCGCGCCAGTTCTGCGAGCGCGCGGTCCAGTCCGGCACGCGCACCGTCAAGATCGGACGAAGCAAGTCCGACCATGATCCCCGCCATATCCTCGTCCAGCCCCGGAACCAGTCCGGCTTCGCGCCGAAAATGCGCGATTTCCCCATTGTCGCGGATTGCCGCCTCGCTCGCCATGCGTTCGGCGAGCCGTGCCTGCCACGCCCGGGCACGCAGATAGGCAAGGCCAATGTCGCGCGCCTGGGTCAGCCGCGCACCGGCCTTGTCCCAGGCCTGTGCCGCAGCCTCGACCCGTGCGGCGCGTTCACCATGAAAGACCCGGACCAGCCGTTGCCCGAACGTGCCATGCGGCGCTGCACAAACCGGCGCCGGTTCGCGCCCAAGCGCCTCTGCCGTCAGGTGATCGAGCACCGGATCGCCCGACGCCGTCCACCACGGCGCGGAAACATCTCCGGCGTGAACCGGGGCCGACAAAAGGTGCAACGCGCCATTCGCCTGCCGCTGCGGCGTGCACGCGGAACAGGCAAGAGCCGCCAGCAGGGACAGCCGGACCACACGGGGATCACTGGGAAAAAGCATTCGCACTTCAACTGCCGGTAGCAGAAATGGTTCCCGCCGAAGCGTCTCTTTGGCTCGGCCTATCGCGCTGCAGCAACGTCTTGTCGCCCCATTAAACATTACCGCCGCATGATGTCATCATTGACTTTCGTTCATGCACGTCATGCCGTGCGACAGGGCATCCGATCGGGAGGACCGCTTTGCCCTTGCCGAGAAAGGCCCCGCTCGCCTTCCTCGGCAAAGTCACCTAAAGGCCCGCGTCATGGCCCTCACCCGCCTTTCCCTGCGCGATTTTCGCAACCACGCCGCGACCCGGCTGGACGGCATGGCGACGTTCAACGTGCTGGTCGGGGAAAACGGCGCGGGCAAGACCAACGTGCTCGAGGCGATCAGCCTGTTTTCCCCCGGACGGGGCATGCGACGCGCACACCCCGCCGACATGGCGTCGAACAAGGGCGCCGGGGATTTCGCAGTAGCCGCAGAACTCGAAGACGGGGCGGTTCAGTTGAACACGGCGACAACGCCCGCAACCCCCGGACGCCGCACGGTGCGGATCAACGGCGCGGAAACCCCCGCCACTCGCCTTGCCGAATGGCTGGCGATGACCTGGCTTACGCCGGCCATGGATCGCCTCTTTGCCGAAGGAGCGACCGCGCGGCGGCGTTTTCTCGACCGGCTCGTGCTCGCGGGCGAACCGGGCCATGCACGCATCGCCACCCGGTACGAAGGCGCCTTACGCGAACGCAACCGATTGCTGGGCGAAGCCGACGAACCCGATCCGGTCTGGCTCGACGCTCTCGAAACCCAGATGGCCGAAACCGGGGCCCAGCTCGCAGCCTCGCGCCGCGCTCTGGTCGAACGGCTCAACACGGCGCTCGCCGCGCAGGACGACGGCCCCTTTGCCCGCCCCATTCTGGCCTATAACGGCGAGACACCGGTCGATGCGTCCGCCTTTGCCGCCGCCCTGCGCAACGGGCGTCGTCGCGACCGCGCCGCGGGACGCACCCTGACCGGCCCGCACCGCGACGATCTCGACGTTGTCATGGCGGCCAAGAATGCCCCGGCGGCCCATTGTTCGACCGGGGAACAGAAAGCCCTGTTGATCAGCATCGTGCTCGCCCATGCCGCCTTGCCCGATGCAGGAGGCGAGCGGCCGCGCCTGTTGCTTCTCGACGAAATCGCCGCACATCTCGACCCCTTGCGCCGGAGCGCGCTTTACGAACGCCTAGCTGCCTCCGGCGCACAAGTGTGGATGACCGGCACCGAGCCATCCCCCTTCGCCGACCTTCCCGCGCCGGCCGCATTCTGGCGCGTCGACGAAGGCAAAGTCGAAAGAATCTAGCGCGTTGCCTCTTTCAGGGCCGCGACAACGGTCGGCTCGGTTGCCTTGACGATCGCGGCCACTCCTTGCGCATTGGGGTGGATGTGATCGTCGAGCAGAAGTGCATTGTTGCCGATCACCGGTTGCAGGAAGAACGGCACCAGCCCGGCATGGTGCTTGCGCGCCAATTGCGGCCAGATCGGGTTGAACGCCTGACGATAGTCCTGCCCCAGATTGGGTGCCGCGAGCATGCCGGTCATCAGGACGGGGATATGCCGCGCCTCGAGCGCCTTGAGGATCGCGTCGAGATTGGCGCGAGTGTCGGCGGGAGGAAGGCCACGCAACATGTCGTTGCCCCCCAGCCCGACCATGACCAGAACCGGCTTTTTCGGCTGATTGTCGAGCGTGAAGGCCAGCCGTTGCAGAGCCGCCGCCGTGGTGTCGCCGGAAACCCCGGCATTGACGACCCGCGCGGGGACATGGTCTGCATTGAGCGCGCTTTCCAGCTGGGCGGGATAGCTCGCCCCCGGATCAAGGCGATACCCGGCATAGAGACTGTCCCCGAAAGCGAGAATGACGGGTGCATCAGGCGGTGGAGCCACGCGCGGCGGGGCGGACGCTGCCACCTCGGGCGCGACCATTGCTGCATCGGGGGCTTGCTGCCCCGTTTCACCGCCTGCTTCACCGCCCACCCCATGCCCGCATCCGCCCAGCGCAAGGAACAGTGCCGCGAGCGCCAGCCCCTTTCCGGTCATGGAGCCAGCCGTGGCGGGGCGCACGGGAAAATGCTTGTCGACGAAATGCATACAAGGTCCGATCGGGACAGTTGCCGGGTCCGCCCAATCTATGTCACCAAACGCAAGTGACAAGCACCAGCCCCATTATCGACGCCACCGATCTTCACCTCGTTCTGGGCGAAGGCGATGGCCGCGTTGCCGTGCTCGACGGGATCGACCTAAGGGTCGAAAACGGTGAGACGCTGGCGCTGCTCGGGCCATCCGGGTCCGGCAAATCCTCGCTGCTCGCGGTTCTCTCCGGCCTCGAGCGCGCGACCGGGGGGAAGCTCATGGTCGCAGGGCAGGATTTCACGGCCCTTGATGAAGACGGACTGGCAACCGCTCGGCGCGGCCGGATCGGTATCGTGCTACAGGCGTTTCACCTCCTGCCGACCATGACCGCGCTTGAAAATGTCGCGACCCCGCTTGAACTTGCCGGGGTTTCCGATGCCATGGAGCGAGCGCGGGTCGAACTTGCCGCCGTCGGCCTTGCCCACCGGCTCCATCATTATCCCGCCCAGCTTTCGGGCGGCGAGCAACAGCGCGTGGCGATTGCCCGCGCGCTTGCCCCCGCGCCCCACCTGTTGTTCGCGGACGAACCCACCGGCAATCTCGACCACGCGACGGGCACTGCCGTTGCCGATCTCCTGTTCGAGCGCGCGGGCAAGGCTGGCGCCACTCTGGTCATGGTCACCCATGACGAAGCCCTCGCCCAACGCTGCGGACGGATCCTCCGCCTTGCCGACGGACGCATCCAGAGCGACCTTCGGGCATGAGCGCAAGCGAAAGGCGTAGCCTGTCCTGGCGCATGGCCTGGCGCCTCGCCTTGCGCGGGCTCGACTGGCGCTTCTCGGGCCTGCGCCTGCTTTTGGTCTGCCTTGTCCTTGGCACCGCCGCGCTTTCTGCGATCGGCACCTTGACCGGGGCGATCGACCGCGAACTGACGACACGCGGGGCCAGCATGCTGGGCGGCGACGTCGAATTTGCCGTCGCGTCGCGCCCGGCCTCCCGCGCCGAATATGCCGAGATCGCGCGCAACGGCCGGGTTTCGGCAGGCGTGCGGATGCAGGCCATGGTCCGCAAGACCGGAGCCGAAGACACCGCCGTCCCGGTCGAACTCAAGGCCGTCGACAGCCGCTGGCCGCTTTATGACCGTTTCACCCTGGCGGACGGAAAGCCTGCCCGGGCGCCGTCGGGCGATACCGCCTGGATCGCACCGGGGCTTGCCGATCGACTGGGGCTCAAGCCCGGCGATCATGTCGAGGTCGGCAATACGGTCCTTGTCGTCGGCGGGGTGATCGGCGAGGAACCCGACGGCCTTGGCGAAGGATTTGCACTTGGCCCGACAATGATCGTGAGCGGCGAAGCCCTGACCCGGTCGGGTCTTGTTGCCACCGGAACCATGGCGCGCTGGAAATACCGGGTGGCCTTGCCCACCAACGCTTCGCCCCAGGCCGCCGTTACCGCGTTCAAGGCGGCCTTTCCCACCTCGGGCTTCGAATTCCGCACGCGGGACAAGGCTTCGCCCGGCCTCGACCGGTTCGTGTCCCGCATGGGGCAATTCCTGCTGCTCGTCGCGCTTGCCGCACTCGCCATTGCCGGGATCGGCATCGGCAACGGCGTCGCCGGTTTCCTCGACGCGCGACGCGGGACCATCGCGACGCTCAAGATTCTCGGCGCGACCAGCGCGGACATCGCCCGCATCTTTGCCTTGCAGATCGGGGCGGCCAGTCTCGTCGCGATCGCCGTCGGCCTTGCTCTCGGCCTGATGCTCACCCCACTGGCAGGGCTTGCGCTCAAGGGCGTTCTGCCGGTGGCGACGGGGATCGTCTTCGATCCGGCCGCCCTTGCCATTGCGACTGCCGACGGCCTGCTGATCGCGCTTACTTTTGCAGCGCCTCCCCTGCTTCGAGCGCGGACCTTTCCGGCGATGGCACTGATGCGGGCACGTATCGCTCCCCTGCCGCTGCCCTGGCGTGCGGCGGCCCTGCCGGTCACGATCGGGCTTGCCGGAATTCTCGCACTCGCGGTCCTGCCCGCGCCACAGCCCCTGCTCGCGCTGGGCTTTCTCGGCGGGGCGGCCGCTCTCTTCGTTCTGCTCGCCGCGCTCGGCGCGGGGCTCACCGCCCTTGCCGCCCGCCTGCCGCACCCGCGCGGGACGATCGCGCGCATGGCCCTTGCCAATCTCCATCGGCCCGGAGCCCAGACCCCGGCACTGGTCGTCGCGCTCGGCTTTGCGCTTTCCGCCTTCGTCCTGCTTGCCGGGGTGGAAACCAGTCTCGACGGCAATATCGCCCGCCGGGTTCCCGCCCGCGCGCCCGACTATTTCGTCCTTGACGTCCCCCGGGCCCGAGAGGGCGAATTCCGCACGCTCGTGACCGGAATTGCGCCGGGGGCTACGGTGCGTACGGTCCCCGCCCTGCGCGGCTCGATCCTCGCCTATGGCCCCGCCGACCACATCACCCGGGTTGCCGATCTCAAGGCCATTCCCGACGATGCCTGGGCGCTGCGTGGGGATCGGGGCCTCACGTATGCCGACAGCATTCCGGAAGGAAATGTCATCACCGCAGGCCATTGGTGGCCGCGCGGCTATGCCGGGCCGCCGCTCGTATCGGTCGATGAAGGCCTCGCCCATACGCTCGGCCTGCATCTGGGCGACCGGTTGACGATCTCGCTGCTGGGCGTGGAACGCAGCGCGACGATCGCCTCGCTCCGCCGGATCGACTGGGATTCGTTCGGCTTCAACTATGTGCTGGTGTTCAGTCCGAACGCAATTGCCGATGCCCCGCACAACCTGGCCGCGACGATCGAATTGCCCGGCGCGGGCAAGCGGCCCGAGGTGCGACGCGCGATCCTCTCCAGCCTTGTCCGCGCCCTGCCCGCCAGTTCGGTGATCGAAGTCGGGCCCGTACTTGGCGAAGCCCGCCGCCTGCTCGGCGAAGTCGGCGCGGCGGTGCTGGCAGCGGCCTCGGTCGCGGTTCTGGCCGGTCTTGCCGTGCTTGCTGGCGCCATCGCTGCCCAGCGCGCGCGACGGCAATACGATACCGTCATCCTGCGCGTACTGGGTGCCAGCCGAAGCCAGCTTCTCGTCCTCGTCCTTGCCGAATACGGGCTGCTGTCGGCCATTCTGGCGGTGGTCGCGCTGATGCTCGGCACGGCCACCGCCTGGGCCGTCATCTATTGGCTGTTCGACTTTGCCTGGCTTCCGGACTGGAGCCGCATCGTCGGGGTCCTCGCCCTGGGCCTCGTGCTGGTTATCGCATTGGCGCTCGGCGGCTCGTACCCGGTCCTCCGCACCCGCCCGGCCCGCGCCTTGCGTGAACTATAGACTCCAAACTCAGCCGAATGCATCCATGTCATAAGGGCGCTTCGGATCGGGTCCGAAACGGTTCGGGCCCCGCGTTCCTTCCAGACACATCAGCACGAACAGCGCCGACCAGCCGAGGATGGGGATAAAAGAGAGCAAGAGCAGCCAGCCGCTGCGATCCTGATCGTGCAAGCGCCGCACACTGACGGCGAGATGGGGAATGAGGCTTGCAAGACCAAAGATGGCGTTGGGCAAACTGGCCATGCCCATGACCTGCGAGGCGACCATCATCGACCCGGGACCGCGCATGATCTGATTGAAGCCGAATACGACGTCGAGCGCTATGATCACCAGCCAGTAGAACAGCATGAACGACCAGTATTCCCGCCGCCGCGACCGCCCGTCGAATTCGGCATAGCGCCGATAAGGCATCAACATCCAGTTCATCATCGCGCCAGCTCCCATTGCGGAATGCACGGGATAAAGGCATGAACGGTTTGCAATCTCAAGTCCGGCGCAAGTCTGCAGGCGTGCAAAGCCCGTCCGAGATGCAAACGCCCTTGCCGCAGAGCCCACAAAACTGTAAGCGCGCGCGTGTCCAGGCCCTGCGCCGGGGATGCGCGCATGGAGCCTGATCGGCTGCCCTGTCGGCGCATGCCATGCAGCCAGGGCCCATGTGAGACCGGCCTGCCAAGTCCGGTCGGTCCGTGTCCCTTAACGAAAGTTGTTTCATGTCCAGCGCATTGCGCAATATCGCGATCATCGCTCACGTCGACCACGGCAAGACCACGCTCGTCGACCAGTTGTTCCGCCAGTCGGGCACGTTCCGCGACAACCAGCGGGTCGAAGAACGGGCAATGGACTCGAACGACCTCGAAAAGGAACGCGGGATCACCATTCTCGCAAAGTGCACCTCGGTCGAATGGACAAACCCCAAGACCGACGAAACGACCCGCATCAACATCGTCGACACCCCCGGCCACGCCGACTTCGGCGCGGAAGTCGAACGCATCCTGAGCATGGTCGACGGCGTGATCCTGCTGGTCGACAGCTCGGAAGGCGCGATGCCGCAGACCAAGTTCGTCACCGGCAAGGCGCTCGCGCTCGGCCTCAAGCCGATCGTCGTCGTCAACAAGATCGACCGTCCCGACGGCCGCGCGCAGGAAGTGCTCGACGAAGTCTTCGACCTTTTCGTCAGCCTCGACGCCAATGACGAACAGCTCGAATTCCCCGTGCTCTACGCATCGGGCCGCAACGGCTATGCCAGCGACGACGAAGCCGCACGCGAAGGCACGCTGATTCCGCTGTTCGAAAAGATCGTCAGCCACGTCCCGGCTCCGAACCTCGATGCCGAAGGGCCGTTCAGCTTCCTCGCGACGCTGCTCGACCGCGACAACTTCATGGGCCGCGTGCTGACCGGTCGCGTCCAGTCGGGCACGATCAAGCTGAACCAGCCGATCCACGCGCTCGACCGCGACGGCAAGATCATCGAAGTCGGCCGCGCCTCGAAGCTGCTGTCGTTCCGTGGCCTTGAACGCGTCCCCGTCGAAGAAGCCCGCGCGGGCGACATCATCGCCATGGCCGGTCTCGAAAAGGCGACCGTCGCCAACACCATCGCCGATCCGCAGGTGACCGAGCCCATCGCCGCCCAGCCGATCGACCCGCCGACGCTGGCCATGCGATTCTCGGTCAACGACAGCCCGTTCGCCGGTCGCGAAGGCGACAAGGTGACGAGCCGCATGATCCGTGACCGCCTGATGCGTGAATCGGAAACCAACGTCGCCATCCGCGTGACCGAAAGCGCCGACAAGGACAGCTTCGAAGTGGCCGGTCGCGGCGAACTTCAGCTGGGCGTGCTGATCGAAACCATGCGCCGCGAAGGCTTCGAACTGGGCATCAGCCGCCCGCGCGTGCTGTTCGGCACCGACGAAGACGGCAGCCGCACCGAACCTTATGAAACCGTCGTCGTCGACGTGGACGACGAATATGCCGGTACGGTCGTGGAAAAGATGCAGCGCCGCAAGGCCGAGCTGACCGAAATGAAGCCTTCGGGCCAGGGCAAGACCCGCATCATCTTCTCGGCTCCTTCGCGCGGCCTCATCGGCTATCACGGCGAATTCCTGTCCGACACGCGCGGCACCGGGATCATGAACCGCCTGTTCGAAAAGTACGGCCCCCACAAGGGCGCGATCGAAGGCCGCCCCAACGGCGTGCTGATCTCGAACGCCACCGGCGAAGCGGTCGCCTATGCTCTCAACGGCCTCGAAGATCGCGGCGTGCTGTTCGTCAGCCCGCAGGAAAAGGTCTATGAAGGCATGATCATCGGCGAAAACGCCAAGCCGGATGACCTCGAAGTCAACCCGCTCAAGTCCAAGCAGCTCACCAACTTCCGTTCGACGGGCAAGGACGACGCCATCCGCCTCACCCCGCCGCGGGTGATGACGCTGGAACAGGCGATCGCCTACATCGACGACGATGAAATGGTCGAAGTGACCCCGCAGTCGATCCGTCTGCGCAAGGCGATCCTCGACCCGAACGAACGCAAGAAGGCTTCGCGCAAGAAGGACGCCGCGTAATCGCGACGTCCCTTTCGGGACTGTAAAAAACGGGGCGCGGAAGGTCACTTCCGCGCCCCGTTTTCATGTGGGCCCTGATGAAAGGCGCCCCGATGCAATCAGGCCTTGTCCCGGGCCAGGGGATTGGGCTGTGCCGGTCCGACCCGGCGCAGGGTATTCCGGTCGCTGTGGTCGAACGGCTTGCCCACGCCCTTGATCTTGAGCACGGTCGTTTCCTCGTAGCTCCAGCAGTCCTGATCGTGGACCGTCACCGTCATGCGAAAGCTGTCGGTGCGGAAATTCTCTTCGAGGAACAGGCCCGAGCAAATTCCGTTCTCGGTCCGCCCCCGGCGCGCCTTGACGGTAAAGGTCGTCGCATCGGCCTTGGCCTTGCCCTTGGCGAGCGCGACCTGCCCGCGCGGAATGGTCAGGCTGTGCAGGATGCGGCCCGTCGCCGGTTCCCACAGCCAATAGCCGACCTGATCGTGATACGTCTCGACTTCGCCTGGCTTGACGACGTGAGTGTGATAGCGAAGCCCATAGAGCAATTGCGGCCCGTTCATCTGCGGGTCGATCGGCACCAGTTCGATCCGTTCGACATAGCGTTGGGAAGCCGCGCCGTCGGCAGTCGGCTTGACGTCCTCGCCCTTCTCGCCTTCCCACACCCCGGCCAGCGGCGCGAGCGGCCCCAGATTGGCCAGAGTGTCGGTATCCGGATCAGGTTCGGCGAACAGGTGTTTGGGAAACTTCGTCATTTTGCCTCCAGATCCATACATTCCGTGACACCCATGGTGACCAGACCGCGACCGCGATGGCAATATGGCAAAGCCAATTTTTACCGCATGTCACGACCCCGACATGCCGGACTTGATACACATCGCCAGGACACTTATGCATTACGCCTTGGGGTTTTTCCGGTTTCATAGCCGGATTGGGGGAATGCCATGACACGACTGGCGCTTGTCTTGCCGCTATTGGCAATGATTTCAACCCATAGCACGGCCTTGGCTCAATCGGGCCCGGCCAATCCGTCAAACGGACAGAAAATGCAGCAGCGCGCCGAAAACGACGTGCCACATTGCCTGCGCAATCTCGGCACGATCTCGATCGTGGATGGCGACGATTCCTACGGCTGGACCCAGTACAATCTGGCACCGCCGCAAAAACTGCTGAAAGTGATCGTCCAGCGTTCCGGCTGCTTCAATCTCGTCGACCGAGGTTCTGGGCTCCAGGCGGCCCAGCGCGAACGCGACATCGGCGGCGACCTTGGCCTGCAACGCGGCTCGAACGTCGGCAGGGGCCAGATCAAGGCCGCCGACTATGTATTGCAGGCCGAGATCCAGGGCGCCAATCGCAATGTCCAAGGGTCCAACGCGGGCGCTGCCGTGGGCGGCCTGCTCGGAGGCACGTTCGGTGGCCTTGTCGGCGGCATCCGCTCGCGCAAGCTCGAAGCGAACACGGTGCTTTCGGTGACCAACGTGCGCACCACCGAAACGATCGCCACAGTCGAAGGCTATGCGGCCAAGAACGACATCAGTTTCGGTGCGGGCGGCGGTATTTTCGGCGCGATCGGAGGCGGCATCGTCGGCGGCGGTTACGACAACACCGACATCGGCCGGATCGTCACACTGGCTTTCATCGATGCCTATTCCAAACTGGTGACCCAGCTTGGCGGGCTGCAACCCGGCTCGACCGGCACCGCCGAAGCGGCCCCGACGAAAGCCTTTTCCACGCTCGCCCCGACGGCGATCCGGAAGAAGCCCGTGGCCGGAAGCCCGGCCTTGCGCACATTGCCTGCCGGAGCGGCGGTCTATCCGACCGGGAACAAAGCGGGCCTATGGTGGGAAGTGGCCGACGACAACGACAATGTCGGCTGGGTGCTCAACACCAAACTCGCACCGATACCCTGACGGCCAGCGCCGTACCGGCTTGCCGGCACGGCTCGTTTAGCGATCTGTCGTATAGTCTTGCGCGACCAACCGCATTTTCGAGAGGCGACAAGCTGCCTCTGCCGGAGTATGGGCCGCGCGATGGAGACCTCTTTGCCCCTCTCGCAGTCCCCCACTGCCGCCGGAAACACCAATCCGGACTTGTCCAGCCTGCGCGTCGCCCTGTTCAGCGGCAACTACAACTATGTACGCGATGGCGCGAACCAGGCTCTTAACCGCCTTGTCGGCTATCTGCTACGCCAGGGCGCGTCAGTGCGCATCTATTCGCCCGTGGTCGAAAAACCGGCTTTCCCCGCCACCGGGGACATGGTCAACGTTCCCGCCCTGCCCGTTCCGGGACGCAGCGAATATCGCATCCCGATCGCGCTCGGGCACAAGGCCCGGCACGATCTGGAGGCCTTCGCCCCCAATATCGTCCATGTGTCGTCGCCCGACGTTGCCGGACACCGGGCGGTGTCATGGGCCCGCGAACGCAATCTGCCGGTCCTGGCCAGCGTCCACACCCGCTTCGACACCTATCCGCGTTATTATAATCTGGCGTGGATCGAACCGATGCTGACTGCGGTTCTGCGCCGGTTCTATCGTCGCTGCGACGCGCTCGTCGCCCCTTCGGAATCGATGGCGCAAGTCCTGCGCGACCAGCGGATGAACTATGACATCTCGCTGTGGTCGCGCGGAGTCGATCGCACGATCTTCCACCCCGGACAGCGCGACCTTGCCTGGCGCCGGTCGCATGGAATTGCGGACGAGGATGTCGTGATCGGCTTTCTCGGCCGCCTCGTCATGGAAAAGGGGCTCGACGTCTTTGCCGACACCATCGACGAACTCGTCGAGCGCGGTTTCGCGCACAAGGTGCTGGTGATAGGCGAAGGTCCGGCGCGCGCATGGTTCGAGGCACGCCTGCCCAATGCCGCATTCGTCGGGTTCCAGGGCGGCGCCGACCTCGGCCGGGCCGTTGCCTCGATGGACGTGCTGTTCAACCCGTCGATCACCGAGACTTTCGGCAATGTCACGCTCGAAGCCATGGCCTGCCGCGTTCCGGTTGTCGCGGCCGAAGCGACCGGCAGCGAAAGCCTTGTCGTCGATCACGTCAACGGACGCCTGATCCGTCCCGGCGCGGTCCATTCCTTTGCCGAGGCCCTGCGCACTTATGTGACCGACGCCGACTTGCGTCGACGCCATGGCGAAGCGGGCGAGAAGCGCAGCCTCGATTTCGCCTGGGACCGGATCAACCAGGCCGTGGCCGAAACCTATCTCCGCCTGATCCGGCAGAAGCAAAAGCACCGCTGACGCCTGTTCCGGAGCCTTGCCCTCGGGGCGCCCGGTCGGCGCCCCTTGGACAATCGCGATGAACCGGCACTGCTGTTTTTACAGGCGTTCGATCCGCCGCGCGGCTTCATCGAGGATCTCGGCGATCTTGTGCGCCACGTCCTCGTCGAAGCCCTTGGCAAAAACCCTGCCTTTGAGCGCAAGCTTGAGATTGGTCATCGCCCGCATGACCGGGGGACTGGCTTCACGGTCGCTGGCTTCGCCCAGAGCCTTGAGCCGATCGACGATCACGCCGATTTCCTCGCTCCGAGCCGCAATCTCCGCCTTTCCGGCCTCGGTCGCAACGAACGCCTTGCGCGCACCCTCGCCCGGCGCCTCGACAATCAGCCCTTCATCGACGAGCAGCGCCAGCGTCGGGTAAACCACGCCCGGGCTGGGCGCATAGGCCCCGCCGGTCAGCTCCTCGACCGCCTTGATCAGGTCATAGCCGTGACGGCTTGCATCCCCGAGCAGGCTCAGCAGCAAGAGGCGCAATTCGCCCTGTGCGAACATCCGTCCGCCACGACCACCGCCCCGGCCACCCATTCCGCGACCACCAAAGCCGCCAAAGCCACCACGGCGACCGAACGGACCACCTTCATCGTCGCCCCAGCCGCCACGCGACCGGCCCATGAAATGCCCGAACATCCGACCGCGACGCCCCATGCCGGGGCCGCCCATCATTTCGGTGTCCGTCCCCTCGTCTTCGTCACGTGCCCATCCGGCACGATCCATCCGGCCCTTGCGGCACCGGCTCTTGTCGAAACGCATATATACTCCTTTCATTTCGATGGCTCTAAGATATATCTCGGAACGAGTTCAGCAAGAGCCGGATGCAAAATTTTTTCAAGACGCCTATCTTGGCTCCAACCATGGCCGATCTGTTTGCCCCTCCCCCAGCCCAAGAGCCCACGCCCACTGCCGCCGCGCCGGAAAACGGTCCGCTGGCCGAACGGCTACGCCCCCGCACTCTCGATGACGTGATCGGACAGGATCACCTGACCGGCCCGGACGGGGCGATCGGACGGATGGTTGCGGCGGGCAAATTGTCCTCGATGATCCTGTGGGGGCCGCCCGGCACTGGCAAGACCAGCATTGCCCGCCTGCTCGCCGATGCCGTGGGCATGCGCTATGTCTCGATCAGCGCGGTCTTTTCCGGCGTGGCCGACTTGCGCAAGGCATTTGCCGAGGCCGAGAGCATGGCTGGACTCGGGCGTCGGACGCTGCTGTTCGTGGACGAAATCCACCGCTTCAACCGTGCGCAGCAGGACGGTTTCCTGCCCTATGTCGAACGCGGCACCGTTACGCTGGTCGGGGCGACGACCGAAAATCCCAGCTTCGCGCTCAATGCCGCCTTGCTCAGCCGGGCGCAGGTGCTGATCCTCCATCGCCTTGACGCTGCCGCACTGGGCCAGTTGCTGGCGCGGGCCGAAGAGACGATCGGCGTTCCCCTGCCGCTGACCCCGGCGGCACGCGACGCTCTGATCGCGTCGGCGGACGGCGACGGTCGCTTCCTTATCAATCAGGCCGAAACGCTGTTCGACGTATCCCTCGCCGCGCCGCTCGATCCGGCGGAACTGTCGAAGTTCCTGATGCGGCGCATGGCCGTCTACGACAAGGATCGCGACGGGCATTACAACCTCATCTCGGCCCTCCACAAATCCCTGCGCGGATCGGACCCGCAGGCCGCGCTCTATTACCTTGCCCGGATGCTGACGGCCGGGGAAGACCCCCTCTATGTGCTGCGCCGACTGGTTCGCTTTGCCAGCGAGGACATCGGCCTTGCCGACCCGCAGGCACTGATCCAGTGCCTTGCCGCCAAGGATGCCTACGACTTTCTCGGCAGCCCCGAAGGCGAACTGGCGATTGTTCAGGCCTGCCTCTATTGCGCCACTGCCCCCAAGTCGAATGCCGCCTACGTCGCACAAAAGGCCGCGTGGAACAGCGCGCGCGAAACCGGCTCGCTCAGCCCGCCGTCCAATATCCTCAATGCCCCGACCAAGCTGATGAAGGACATCGGCTATGGTGCGGGCTATGCCTATGACCACGATGCCGAAGACGGATTTTCCGGCGCCGATTACTGGCCCGAAGGCATGAGGCCGCAAGCCTTCTATCGCCCGGTCGAACGCGGCTTTGAGCGCGAAGTGCTGCGGCGCCTCGAATGGTGGGACAAAAAGCGTCAGGAACGGCGCGGCGACAAATGAACCTCGAACGTTTCGCGAATTTCCTCGCGATCGACTGGTCGGGTGCTGCCGGAGAACGTCAACGCGGCATCGCGGTCGCTTTGTGTTCGGCCGGAAGAGAGGCCCCTGCCCCGGTCCGTCCGGGGCATGTCTGGTCACGCACGGAAGTCTTGTCCTATCTGCGCGACGACCTTCCACCCGACACGCTGGTCGGCATGGATCTTGGAATCTCACTCCCTTTCACGGATGTCGGCGCCTTTTTCCCCGGCTGGAGCGAAAGCCCGACCGACGCGCGCAGTCTCTGGGCCATGGTCGATCGCATGGCTGACGAAGACGCGCACCTTGCCGTCAACGCCTTCATCGATCACCCGGAAATCGCCCGCCATTTCCGCCGCCACGGCGGGCGTTGCGGCGATCGTTTCGGCATCGGGCGAGGACGCATGCGCAGGACCGAACACGCACAAGAGGCGATGGGCTGCAGACCCTATTCGAATTTCAACCTCGTCGGCGCCGCGCAAGTCGGTAAGTCGAGCCTCTCGGGCATGCGCGTGCTCCATCGCCTGACCGGCCATATCGCAGTCTGGCCGATCGATCCCCTGCCGCCGAGCGGCTCGGTCATCTGCGAAATCTATACAACCATCGCGGCGATCACTGCCGGGCGCAGCGCATCCCGATCGAAAATCCGCACCGGCGAAGACCTCGACACCGCCCTTGCCGCTCTCGACAGCGCGCCGTTCGGCCACACCGGCGCGATCGATGACCATTCGAGCGACGCTCTCCTCACCGCCGCCTGGCTCCGCCGGGCCGCTCCGGACCCCACTCTTTGGCACCCCAAATCACTTACCCCCGAAATCGCTGCATCCGAGGGCTGGACCTTCGGGGCCAGATAAGGCTATGCGCATCCGACGCCACAGCAATCGCGCCAAGGGGGCCGGCTTAGCACAGTGGTAGTGCAGCGGTTTTGTAAACCGAAGGTCGGGGGTTCAAATCCCTCAGCCGGCACCATTCCCCCTTTCTTTCACAAACTTGATGAAAAACGGGCGCACCCTCGGCGGCACGCCCGTCGGGTTTGTTCAGGCGCGAGCGGCCTGAAGCGGTGATTTTCCCGCAGCCTCGGCGTCGCGGCGCGCGACTTCGGCGCGGACGAGAGGGATCAGTTCGCGGCCATAGGCGATAGCATCGCGCAAGGGATCGAAACCGCGAATAAGAATGGTGTCGATGCCGAGATCGTAATAATCCAGCAGGCTTTCCGCGACTTGCTCGGGCGTCCCAACCAGAGCGGTCGAATTGCCGCTGGCGCCGGTCAACTGGGCGATTTCGGTCCAGAGCCGCTTGTCCACCACACGCCCTTTCGCTGCGGTTTCGAGCAGGCGGATCGAGCCGACGTTCTGGGGCTGGCCTGGCCGTTCGCGCCGACCGATGCCGAAGGCTTGCGCGCTTTTGGCCTGAAGCGCGCGGGCCTTGCCGAGAATATCCTCGGCCTTTGCCCAGGCTTCGGCCTCGGTCGGCGCGATGATCGGACGGACCGACAGGCTGAAACGCAGGGGATTCGCGCGCTCGAACCGAGCCTCGGCCGCGCGAATCCGGTCGAGTTGCTCGCGGGTGCCAGCAAGGGATTCAGCCCAGAGCATATAGGTATCGGCCGTTCGCGCGCCGACTTCGACCGCAGCATCCGACGATCCGCTGAAAAACACCGGGATATGCGGTTTCTGAAGCGGGCGGACGTTCGAGACATTGTCCTCGAAGCGATAGTATTTGCCTTCGTGGCTGAACGGAGTGTCGCTCGTCCACACGCGTTTCAGGATGTCGATGAATTCCCCGGTCCGTTCATACCGCGCGTCGTGGTCGAGGTAATCGCCGTCGCGCCGTTGTTCGGCATCGTTGCCGCCCGAGATGATATTGACCGAGGCGCGCCCCCCCCGAAAGATGATCGAGCGTCGCGAATTTGCGCGCGGCGACCGTCGGCGCGACGAAACCCGGACGATGCGCGACCAGGAGCCCGAGCCGCTCGGTAAAAGCCGCCGCATATTGGGCGACCAGAAAACCATCCCCGGCCGAACTATGATAGGCGATCAAGGCCTTGTCGAAACCGCCCTCTTCCTGGGCGCGGGCAAATGCCTTGATGAATTCAGGCTGCACGACGGCCCCGTGCGGAGCCAGGCTTTCGGACGATTCATTGTAATGCAGGAATCCGACGAACTCGACGGGCATGGCAATCTCCGTGAACACCGCCCCGCCGAAATGCGGGCATGGCGCCAAGGTGCCGCATCGCGGCCGCCGGTAAAAACGACTTGTCGCGGCGGATTCTTGATAATTTTCAACTCTCGGTCCGGCGCCGGATTTGACGGCGATCAATGCATCGGCGCCCGGGCGGACAACTCGACGAAACATCCCCTCACTCTTGCAAATGCGAACGAATCGCATTAGCAAATCATCGAGAGCGGAATCCCGCCCTCGGGGCCATCGCATCAGCGACATGAGTGACCGTTCCCGCATCCGCCGTGTGGGACATGTTCCGGATCGAGAGAAAGAAAATGAGACCTGTTTCCAAGCTGCTCCTGACGACTTCGCTCATTTTCCTGTCCTCCCATGCCTATGCCGAAGACACCTCGATCGGCGACGATGCTTCCGGAGCGAGCGACATCGTCGTGACGGGAACCGCTGACAGCACGCGCGCAGCGGCCGGAACCAAGGGCACTTTGCCGATTGCCGAAACACCGCAATCGATCAGCGTGATCTCTTCGGAAGACATCGACCATCTGGGTCTCGCCAACCTCAACCAGAGCTTGCGCTATGTCGCGGGCATCACGCCCGAAACGCGCGGCGCCAACGCCGAAATCTATGACCAGTTCAAACTGCGCGGTTTCGACGCGCCGATCTACCTCGACGGATTGAAGCAGTTTTCGAGTGCCACCGGCTATGCCGCGCCACAGATCGACGTTTCCCGCCTCGACCGGATCGAAGTCGTCAAGGGACCGGCATCGGCACTTTATGGCCAGTCCAGCCCCGGCGGCCTGGTCGCGATGACGAGCAAGCTGCCGCTCGACAAGGAATTCTACGGCTCGGCTTCGGCAACTTACGGCACCTACAACCTTTACCGGGTGGATGCCGACGTCGGGGGCAAGCTTTCCGACAGGTTCAGCGCGCGGCTCTACGGCAGCGTCAACGGCGCCGACACCCAGCAATATTTCGGCAAGCGCGTGCGCCAGACGGTGAGCGGCGCGGTGACCGCCAAGATCGACGAACGCACGACCCTGACGGTTCTGGGCGCCTATTCCCACGATCCCAATAACGGCAACTATGGCGGCGCACCGGCCTCGGGAACCTTGTTCGCCAATCCCAACGGACGGATTTCCACCCAGTTTGCCGATGGGGAACCGGGCGATTTCTTCCGCCGCAACCAGGCTGCCGGGACTTATATCCTGAACCATGATTTCGGCGGCGGCTGGGCCTTTCGCGCGGCCGGGCGGTATCAGCATGTGACCACCGACCTTGGCGCCGTCTATCAAACCGGCGTGGCGACGGACGCTACCATGTCCACATTCGGGCGCGGATCCTATGCCACCAACGAAAACCTCTCGAACTGGACGTTCGACAACCAGTTGAGCGGCCATGTAACGACCGGACCGATCCGGCACGATCTGCTGTTCGGGATCGATCACCAGTCCGCCCACTCCCGCGAGCTGGCCGCGTTCGGCAGTGCCGATCCGATCAACGCCTTTGCGCCGGTCTATGGGACGCAGATCGTTCCCCAATCGCCCTATGACATTTCCTCCAGCCCTTATTCCTATGACGTCCATCAGGAACAGACCGGCATCTATGCGCAGGACCAGATGAGCTGGGGTGGATTGCGCGTGCTGCTGTCCGGTCGCCACGACTGGTCCGTGGCCAATGACGGCTCGACCGATCAGCACGACCACAAGTTCACGGGCCGCGTCGGCGTTCTCTACAAGACCAGGATCGGCCTCGCGCCTTACGTATCCTATGCCACGTCGTTCGAGCCCCAGAGCGGACAAGTGCTGCACAGCGACGCCAGCGTTTCCATGGCCAAGCCGTCGATGGGCAAGGAAGTCGAGGCGGGGATCAAGTACCAGCCTGCGGGCAGCGCCATGCTGATCAGCGCGGCATGGTTCCATATCGAGCAGTCGAACCTGCTGACCGCAATCCCCTCGTCGATCTATTCCACCCAGTCGGGCAAAGTCCGTTCCGAAGGGTTGGAGATCGAGGCCAAGGTGCCCCTGCCCGGCGGGTTCGCCTTTCGCGGGGCCTATGGGCACCAGAAAGTGCGCACGGTCGCCGATGTCGAGACGCCGACCAACATCGGTCAGGGCATCATCGGCGTGGGCAACGGCAATCTCGCCGTCAATCTGGACTGGCATGCCCGTAGCGGCCCTCTCAAGGGGCTGATGCTGGGGGCGGGTCTGCGCCATGTCGAACATGTCTATGGCGGGCAAGTGGACGGCGTCGCGACGTATAGCCCGGCCTATACGCTGGCCGATGCGCTCGTCCGCTACGATCTCGGGCAAGCCAGCCACCGCCTGTCGAGCATGGAACTTGCGCTCAACGTCACCAATCTCTTCGACAAGACGTACCTGACCAGTTGCTACATCACCTCGGTCGGCTGGTGCTGGTACGGGCAGCGCCGCACGGTACAGGGCACGATCTCCTGGCATTGGTGACAACGCCCGTGGTTCGACCGACCGTTTCCCGTGCGACCTGGGTCCTGCTCCACCGCTGGGCGGGACTGACGCTCGCGCTGTTCCTGTCGATTGCCGGGCTGACCGGCATGGCACTGGCCTGGGAAGACACGCTGGAAAGCTGGACGGCGCCTGCGCTGTTGCTGGCGCCAGAGCCCACCCCCGGCGCGCCCATGCTCGATCCGCTGGACTTGCGGGCCCGGGCACTGGCGCGTCATCCGGGGATGACGGCCAATTTCCTGCCGCTGACGGTCGAGCCCGGTCATGCCTTGCGCCTGCGCATGACCTGGGCTCCTGCGCCGGGGACGCGGCAAGCCCATCAGGCGGCACCGGACTGGGACGAACTTTTCATCGATCCCTATACCGGGCGGGAACTTGGTCATCGCCGCTGGGGCGACATCACGCAGGGATCGGTCAATCTCCTGCCTTTCCTCTATCGCCTGCACTATTCGCTGCTGCTCGGAACGCCCGGTCAACTGGCAATGGGGATTGCCGCGCTCATCTGGACACTCGACTGTTTCATCGGGTTTTACCTGACGCTGCCGGTCCGCCCGGCAAGCGCACGCCCCGGCAGTGCATCATGGTGGCACCGCTGGAAACCATCGTGGAAAGTGCGGCGCCGCGCGCGGGGCCACAAACTGACGTTCGACCTGCACCGCGCCGGCGGGCTCTGGGTCTGGCCCGTTCTCCTGGTTCTGGCGTGGTCGAGCGTCTCGTTCAATCTGCCGCAAGTCTATGCGCCGGTCATGGCCCTTGCCGGACAAAAGGACGAACGTGCCTTGCTGGCAAGCCTGCATCGCCATGCGCCCGCCGCAACGCCGGTCATGGATTTCGGGACTGCGGCACGAGTGGGCATGCGCCTCGCGCTGCGTGGCCCCACGCCGCCACTCGCCGATGGCACGTCATGGCTCTGGCATGTCCCGACAGCGGGCGCCTATGTCTATGGCTTTACCACGAGCGGCGACATTCCCGACGAAGGGAGCGGCTCACGACTGGCTTTCGACGACAGGACGGGCGCCGCGCTGCACTTCGGCACGCCCGACACCACGCCTGCCGCCAACCGTTTCACCGACTGGATCGTCGCTCTCCATATGGCGCGCGTCTTCGGCTGGCCATGGCGGGTCTTCATGACGGTCATCGGCGCGGCAGTCACGATGCTGAGCGTCACCGGCATCCTGCTCTGGGCACGGAAACGCTCCGCCCGCCTGCGATCCGCCAACCTGCACTCGCCTCCCCAACAAAGAAGTTGAGTTCGGCGAAAAGCACCCTCATTATAACTACTTCGGTAGAGTTTCTTGAGGCCATCGGAATTGCCGCTCCCATCAGGATCATTGCCTCGACGGTTTCGTCCTGCGTGAGCACGGATCCGAACAGAGTTCTTGCCGATCCCGACAGGCAGGCCGCGCGCGAAGTGGACATGCTCTACCGCCGCTACGGCACGGCCATCCGCCAATATCTGGAACGCCGTTTCGGCAAGGGACCGCCCGATCCCGAAGATGCCGTTCAGGCCGCGTTCGAACGGTTCGCCCGGCTGGGCAATCCCCGGGAGATCCTCGATCCGGGCGCATTCCTGCGACGGTCGGCCCGCAATTTCGTGATCGATTACCATCGCGCGCAAAAAGTGCGCAATGCCCACACCCGGTCGCAGGAGAATCTGGAAACCGACACTGACGATCTGACCGCTGAGCGCGTCTTATCAGCAAGGGAACCCCTGGCGATCATCGACCAGACCATTCGCAACATGGACGAACGGCGGCGGAGCGTGCTGATCATGAATCGGATACAGGGCATGAATTGCGCCGAGATCGCCCGCGCCCTCGGGTGTTCCCCCACCCTTGTCAAAATGCGCCTCGCCGAAGCGGTCGCTTTATGCCAGCGCGCCTTGCGCGACGCCGATGGGGAAGGATAAGCCGCCCCATGCTCCGAGACGCCCCCCCATCCAGCGCCCAGCCTCAGGACGACATCGACAGAGAGGCCAGCATGTGGCTGGTGCGGATCGAGAACGGCGAACTCGATGCGGATGAACGGCGGGATTTCGAGGCGTGGATCAATGCCGACCCGCGTCACGCGAGCGCCTATCACGAGATCCTGCAGACATGGCAGGACATCGCCGACTTGCCCGACCTCTCCGACCTGGCCCCTGCCCGCTCGGCCCGCGCATTCCATGGCCCCGGTCGCCGGGCCCTGATCGGTTTCGGTCTGGGGGCAGCCGCCATTGCCGCGACCCTCGCGCTGATGCTTGCTCCGACCACCCGCGAAAGCGACTTTGCGACCGACATCGGGCAAGCGCGGGACATTACCCTCTCGGACGGCTCCCGCGTCACGCTGGGCGCGCATTCCTCGCTCGTGGTTCGCTATTCGGCGAACGAGCGCCGCGTGATCCTTGTCGGAGGGGAAGCCCTGTTCGACGTGAAGCACAGGACAGACCGCCCCTTCGTAGTCGAAGCCGGAGCGACGGAAGTGCGCGACATCGGCACCCGCTTCAACGTCAATCGCGGCGCAGCATCGGTACAGGTCGAAGTGGTCGAGGGGCTGGTCGAGACCCGCAACAAGGCGGCAACGGGGCAGTCCCGAATGCTGCATCAGGGTCAACGCCTCGAAATCCCGGTGCGCGCGACCGATCCGATCGTCCTCAGTCCGGCGACGGCAAAGGATCTTCCCTTGCTCGAACCGCATCACGACGGACAACTCGTGTTCGAGAACACGCGCCTCGCCGACCTGGCTTCGGACATCAACCGCTATTACGCGCCCGGCGTCCACATCGCCTCGCCCGCCATCGGCGACCTGCGCGTGACGGCGGCGTTCCGATCGGGAGAAATTCCCGCGTTTCTCGACACGCTGAACGCAGTTCTTCCGGTCGAAGTGAAGCGCGATGCGGCGGGCGCCTTCGTCATCGAACCCGGTGCCGGGAGCCACAGCTGACCCCCGGCTCGGGTATCGACCGCTTCAGCGTTGCGGGGCCTCGGGCTTGCCCTCCCCGGCCGCAGGAATGACCGGCAAAGTCACATAGGAAAGGTGCGCGGCCTCGTGATGGATGGTCTGGCGCGCGACTTTGGCCTCGGTATCGGTCGCAAAGGTGCGTCCCGTATTCGGATTGGGGTCGAACTGCGGAAAGTCGCTGGAGGAAATTTCGACGCGCAGGCGATGACCCGGCCGAAACAGGTTACTGACCGGCCACAAGTGGATCGTGTAGCTATAGATGCGTCCCGGTTCGATCGGCGTGGGCCGCTCGACGCTGTCGCGATAACTTGCCCGCTGAATGCCGTTGGAAAGATTGACGGCCGTCCCATCGGGAAAGACATCGATCAGCTTGGCGGTAAAATCGGTGTCCACCGCGTCGGACGCAGCCGACAGCGTGACGCTGACCGGTCCGGTCACATCGAGCGCCTCGGTCAAAGGGGCACTGGTATAGACAAGCACGTCGGCGCGCTGTTCGATCGGGGACTGATCGAACTGTCCCTGCGCGGTCCCGGTCCATGAACAGCACGAATGCCCACCCAGACTGGGCACCGGATTGCGCGGATCGTAGAGGTATTCGTCGATCGCAGCCTGCGCCTGCCCGTCGATTGCCGCGCTGCCCATCTCGTTGCCCGCATCGACACCCTGACCGCGCCCGGCGCCGACTTGCGGCAGCAGGGTCCCGTCGCCGTTGAGCGTTGCGGCATGCCCTGCACTCGCCAGATACCAGCGGCGATAGGCGGTTCCAGGCAAAGGCCAGTTGTCGGCACTGTGCCAGTCGTTGCTGCCCTGACGATAGTAATCGACACGCGGGCCCGTGCTAACGCCGTTGTCGATCCCTTTCAGGAAATGGTCGAACCACGCGAGAGTCAATCCGTTTACCGGGCTGTCCGCACCCGATCCAAGATTGGCAAGACGCGGGCTGACCGGGCTGGTCGGGCGCCCCCAGCCCAGATGTTCCCAGGGACCGATCACGATGCGCTGCGCAGTGCGGGCGTCCCTCGATCCCCCTTTGGCCAGCATTCCGGTAAAGTTGTCGAGCGCGCCAGAAAGAAAGCTGTCGTACCAGCCTTCGAATGCAAGCACCGGCACCGTGACCTTGTCGTAACGGCCCGTGATCGACAGGGCTTTCCAATAAGCGTCGCGGGTCGGGTGGCGCAGCGCGTCGAAGAAATAGGGCGCCACGGCCGGATCGTCGGGGTGCAGCGGTTGCAACCGGTTGTAAGGATGGCTCTGCATCCACCGCGCCGCTTCGCGATAATCGATCTTCATCCGGTCGGCGAGCGCGGTGTCGCCACGATTGCGAGCCGCACTTTGCGCAATCGTCTCCATCATCCAGGGCACGATGAAGCCCAGTCGGAATGCCCCGTTTTCGTAAGTCCAGCCCTCGTAATAGTCCGAGGCGGTGTTCGAGGGCACGATGGTCTTGAGCGAAGGCGGCGTCGCCGTAGCCGCCAGCCACTGCGTCGCGCCGACATAGGAGGAACCGTACATGCCGACCCGTCCATCGGCACCGGGCAACCGCGCGGCCCATTCGACGGTGTCATAGCCGTCGTCTCGATCATGGGCATATTCATAGAATGCGCCGCCAGAGGCGTATTGACCGCGGATATCCTGAATGACGACGAGATAGCAGTGCGAAGCGTACCATGACGGGGACTGGAAGCGAGCCGGGCGAACTTGTGCGCTCGCCTTGCCATACTGGGTCCGCATCAGGATGACCGGGACTGCACGGTCGGTCGCCGGGCGATAGACATCGGCCTTGAGCACGGTGCCGTCCCGCATGGTCGCGGGCACGTCGCGTTCGACCGAAACCTTGCATGGCCCCTGCCCTTCGGCGGGAGGCCATGCATCGGCCGCATGGGCGGGTACCACCGGGGCCAGCCACAGGCCAAGCGTTCCCAATACTGCAGCGGCCCGCTTCATGGTTTGCGCTCCCCGGCAACTGGACGCTGCTCGGCCGGGCTCAGGGCGAACCGCACCAGCCGGGCGATCGAGGTTCCCAGCACGGATTCATGATGCTCTCCGGCAAAGACCACCGCCTGTGCATCGATCCCCGTCCGCGCGCCGTTCAGGCGGTCGGCCATCTGGCGAACGTCGTCGACCATGCGCCCCTGCCATTGCAACCAGTCGTTCTTCTGAACGCTGCCGGGCACGCCGGGGTCGCATTCGCCGGGCGTCTGTTCGCACCCCCCGATGGTCAGCAAAAGGCGGGCATGAACCGGTCGCCCCGCACGCAGGGCACGTGTCTTGTCCTCGATATCCAGAATATAGCGATCGCCGTACCAGATCGACGGGCTCATCGCCGCATACGTCTGGAACAGGTCGGGACGGGTGAAAGCCGTGTAGAGCGTGAACAATCCGCCCAGCGAGTGTCCGGCCAGCGTCTGACGATGGGGATCGACCGGAAAATCCCGCGTGATCGAGGGCTTTACGACATTGGCGATGTAATCGAGGAACCGCTCGGCCCCACCGGTGTCGGGAATGGCATAGCCCGCCGGACCGATCGGCGCACGACCGGACGGAAGCGCCGGGGTGAGATCGTGCTGACGCTGCGCATCGTTCCACGGGTCATCGCCCGGATAGCCGATCGCCACGATCACCGCCGGGGCTTCGTACGTGTCGGCACTTTCGCGGCGGACTTCGTCGCGCAGGGTGCCGAACACGCTGTTGCCGTCGAGAATGTAGATCACCGGCCAGCCGGCAGCCGGTGCTTTCCCCTCGGGCACGGAAATGAGCAGGCGACAGCACGGACGCCCCGGCATCATCGCCAGCACACGATCCTGCGTACCGGGCAGAACCACCGGAGGATACGTCGCCGAGGTTTCGGCACGGACCGAACCGGACAAGAGCGGAACGGCCAGAGCGGCGGCTGTCGCGGCGAGGCGAAAGACAGTGGGAAACGACATGGTCCGTGGCCCTTCAGTTGCGGAAGGTGGCGGTAAGGCCGATAGTGCGCGGGCGCATGGTCATGGCGCGTCCGCCATCCCCTTGGTCGGCCTGCGCGCGATAGTAATAAGTATAGGCGCGGCTGTTCAGCATGTTGGACACATAGGCCGAAATGTCCCACGATCCGTGGCGCACCCCTGCGCGCAAGTTCACGCTGTTGAGAGCCGCTCCGCGATAGGTATAGGGATTGTAGCCGTTCACCCCTTCCGACCCGGTCCGGTGATAGGCGCTCGAATATTGCCATGCGCCGTAGAAATAGGCCGAGGTATTCTGGGCAATGTCGCGCGCATATTCACCGCTGAACGATGATTGCCAGTTCGGCGTTCCCAGATCGTCCCCCTTGCGGGCGAGGAGAACGGCACTGTCGCTGCCGTCTGGGACGGCGCCGAAGACATCGGTGCGATAAGTCGCCTTGGTATAGCCGAACGCCGCCGACAGCGTCAGCCCGTGGATGGGCTTGGCGTCGAGCTGGAAATCGAAACCGCGACTGGCCGCCTTTCCCAGGTTGGCGTTGTAGCCGAAACCACACGAAGGCAGCGGCACATTGGCCTGGATCCCGTTCCAGTCCACCCAGAACAGGCTGCCTGCCATGCTCAGCTTGCCGCCCAGCAATTTGCCTTTCGCGCCGAGTTCATAGCTCCACAGGCTGTCCGACTTGTAGGTGGACGGCACCGCCGTGAGCCCAAGCGTCGCAAGATCCCCGGCGCAAGTCGTCGGAACCTGCGGATTGGCGCCACCGATGCGATACCCCTTGGCCGCGGTTGCATAGACCTGTGCGGCCCCTGCCTGATACGACAGGTTGAAACGCGGGGTGACCGGTGTTTCGCTTTGCTCGCCGCTGTAATGCAGGGCCTCGGTCCCGACGAAAGGGCCGTCCTGATTGTCGACGAAGCTGAAATGGTTGTGCGCCACGCGCAAGCCCACCGACGCTTTCAGGCGATTGGTGATGCGATAGCTGGCATCCCCGAAGACGGCCCGTTCCTGCGTTTCATACGTCAGCCCTTCGAGAAAGCTGACATTGCCGGGCAACTGGCCGCGACCATAGAATGTCTCGGTGGTCCATCCGGGGAACAATGCGGGGATCAGCGTGTCGATATTGTCGACTTCGGCCTGATCGTACCGTTGGGTGCTGTTCTGGAAAAAGAAGCCGACAACCCAGGTGAAGCGGGCATTCCCCGCATCGCGCGAAGTCAGGCGCAGTTCTTCGGACCAGTTCTTTTGCCGCGTGATCGTATTGCTGCGTTCGTGAAAATCGACGCCGGGGACATAGGTCATTGCCCCTCCGGTAAGGGCGCTCACCGAAAGCGGCGCATAGTCCTCGACCCGCTCGCCGCGCCGGTCATAATAGGATGTCACCGACTTCACGGTAAAAGGGCCCGCATCATAGTCGATATTCAGGACCGGCAGGACAAAGCGGTCATGATCGGGCTGGGCCATCCCGTATGTCGATTTGTACGTCCCTGCCGAGGGCCAGAACAGGTCGATGTCGTCCCGGCGGGTGTTCTGATAGAATACGCTCGGCGTGATGGTCAGCCGGTCACTGGCGACGATGCGCATTTCCGCCCGGAAAGCCATGTCGTTTTCGCTGTTGGTATTGCTGGCCAGCAAGGCTCCGGTCGTGGGCGATACCCGGTCGATATAGCCCCCGGTGTGGCGTCCCCACGCGCTGACCCGCAGACCGATGCGGTCCTGTACCAGCGGCGTATCGAGAGCCACACCCAGTTCGCCACTGGGGTCACCGCCTTGCGTAAAACTTACGTCGGCGCGACCGTAAATCCGCGTGCGGTCGAGCGAAGGCGTCGGCGTGACGAAGCGGACGGCGCCGCCTTCCGAACCCGACCCGAACAGCGTGCCCTGCGGGCCCCGCAGCACTTCGACCCGGTCCAGATCGAAAATGAGCGGATAGTTGTTGTTGACCACGCCCAGATAGTTGCGGGTCTGAATCGGGGTGTTGTCGATATAGATCCCCGTGGTCGATGCCCCGGTGTTCGAATTGATGCCGCGAATGGAAATCGTCTCGCCGCCGTAGCTCGACGTGGCGATATTGCTGAGCCCCGGGGTCAGGCGCACGAGATCGTCAAGCGAACGCACCCCCTGCCGGTCCATCGAAGCCTTGTCGTGCGCGGCGATGCTGGCCGGGACTTTCAGGATCTGCTGGTCGCGCCTCTGGGCCCCGGTCACGACGATGCCGGGGGTCTCTTCCCCCGCCCCCGGAACCGGCGTCGCATCGGCCCGGGGCGCCCCTGCCGTCACGCGATAGCCGCCCCCGGCATTACGCACGGCCAGCAACCCGGTCCCGCGCAGCAATTCGCGAATGGCCACCTCGTTTTCGAACCGTCCGCTGACGTCATGCGAACGCTTGTCCGCAGTCAGCGCCCCGGCCGCGACCACGAGTTCATGCGACTGGCGCGAAAATTCGAGCAAGGCCGCCGACAGCGGCTGGGCGGGAATATGAAAGCCCTGCGGCCGGGCTTGCGCCTGCACGGGATGGGCCATGGCGATCACGGCCATGACGGGCGCTGCCATGATGGCTGCGAAACTGGGTTTCCGTTTCATTCGATGTGCTCCCCTTCCCGACCGATCCCTGCGCTGCCCACGAAGCGGATCGATCCGGTTTCACATCATGGACGATCCGCAAAACCCGATCGTCAGGGGAACACCGAAAGTTTTTTACAATTTAAGTCACACCTTGATCCGGCGGCGCGGAACCATGCGCATGCCGAGCAGGGTCAAAAGGAGACCGGCATAGATCCACGGTTCGATCTGGAACCCCTTGACCCGCAGGATGAAATGGATCGCGGCCGCCCCGCCTGCCGGATAGACGAGGCGATGCAGGGCCTGCCACCGGCGGCCACCGAGACGACGGATAGAGGCGCGGGTCGATGTCAGCGCAAGTGGGAGAAGCATGAGCCAGGTCGCCATGCCGAGCAGGATGAAGCGATGCTTGACGACATCTGCCCAGAGCAGATCGAACGCCGCCCCCTGATCGAGCACGAAATAGACGAGGAGATGGATGCAGCCATAGGCAAAGGCCCAGAGACCAAGCGGACGGCGCCACGGAGCCAGCCAGGCCCAACCGGTCAGCCGACGCAGCGGCGTTATCGCCAGGGCAAGCCACAAGGCGCGCAAGGCCCAGAGACCGAGACGATTGATCGTTTCCGCCACCGGCTCTGCCGTCAGCCCCGCATCGAGCGGCGACACTCCGCCCGCCATCATGAGCCAGCGCCCGACAAGGATCGCAAGCGGCAGTGCCATCGCCACCTGCACGCCCCAGCGCAAGGCAAGACTTCGTCCCCTGGTCATCGTGCCCACGGTCAGAAATTGCGCACGAGATTCATGCCGCGATAAAGCCCGGCGACATCGTCGGCATAACCGTTGAACGGCAGCGTGCGTCGGGGAAGCCAGTCGCCGATCCGCCGTTCGCGCGACTGTGTCCAGCGGGGATGATCAACCGCCGGGTTCACATTGGCGAAAAAGCCGTATTCGTCGGGCGCGGTCAGGTTCCAACTCGTCGGGGGCTGGCGATCGACCAGCCGGATGCGCACGATCGACTTGATCGACTTGAACCCGTACTTCCACGGCACCACGAGGCGTAGCGGTGCGCCGTTCTGGTTGGGCAGGACGCGCCCGTAAAGACCGAGCGCCATGAACGTCAGCGGGTGCATCGCCTCATCCATCCGCAGTCCCTCGACATAGGGCCATTGCAGCGAACGGGTCCGCTGCCCCGGCATCTGCGAAGGATCGTGCAGCGTTTCAAAGGCGACGTAGCGGGCGTTTGACAGCGGCTCGACCATCTTGAGCAAGGCCGCGAGCGGAAATCCCGTCCAGGGAATGACCATCGACCACGCCTCGACACAACGGTGGCGATAAACCCGCTCTTCCAGTGGAAACAGGCGTGTCAGGCGATCGATGTCGACCACGCCCGGCTTTGCCACCAGACCGTCGACTTTCACGGTCCAGGGATGGGTACGCAATCGCCCGGCATTGCGCGACGGGTCTTCCTTGCCAAAGCCGAACTCATAGAAATTGTTGTAATGCTTGACGTTTTCATAGGACGTTGCCGGTTCCCCGGCGTCGCGCGTCCGCTTTGCGACGAGACGCGCCAAGGCCGGTTCCTCCCCGGCCGAAAGCACCGAGGAAGGCAGGAGCCCCACCCCGACCATCCCCGCCACAATGGCGCGCCGGTTCCAGTAATGCCCTTCCGCCGTGGCTTCGGCTTCGGTCGGATGATGGGGGTTCGGGTTCCGGATCAGCATGTGCCTCGCTCGCTCTGGGAAAAGAGGATGCCTGCTATTCGCGCCAGCGCGGCAAATGGTTTCAAGTGCCCGTGCGTGCAACCCGGTCAGAATGCCACTTTGACCTCGCCCCCGTCGACGCGAAAATTCGATCCGCAGACCCACGAAGCCGCAGGAGAAAGCAGCCAGGCATAGACTTCGGCGACATCCTGCGGCTCGCCAAAGCGGATGATCCCGTTTTCGCGGGCAAAGACGGTCACGGCACTATCCGGATCGAGGCCCCGGTTTTGCGCAAAGCGGTGCAGCATCTGGCGGCGGCGGTCGGTCATGACCGGTCCCGGCGAGACCGAGTTGACGCGAATGCCGTCGGCCTGCCCCTGCTCGGCAAATGTCCGCGACAGGGCAAGGATCATGGCATTGATCGCGCCGACGGCGGCAAAGGCAGCCTTGGGCACGAAGGCAGAGGTTCCCGAAGTGATCGCCACGGCCCCCGAGGTTTTCCGCAAATGGGGCCAGGCGGCCAGAACCATGCGCCGCATCCCGTGGAACTTCAGCGCGAGGCTATCGTGCCAGTCGCCGTCGCCCAGATCGAACAGCCCTTTCTGGCTGACGTCCCCGGCAATGGTCGCCACTGCGTCGAGCCGACCGAGAACGCCGACGGTTGCCGCGACCGCGCGGGCGGCGGCATCGGGATGGCGCAAGTCGAACGGCAGGACCAGCGCCCGCGCACCGGCAGCACGGATCTCGTCTGCCGCGCTTTCCAACCCCGTTTCGGAACGGGCGACGATGGCGACAGCGGAAAAATCGGTCGCAAGGCGAATGGCCGTGGCCCGCCCGATGCCGCGACTGGCGCCGGTGACCAAAGCCACGCGTCCGGCCTCAAATCCTTCATCCATCATGATGATCCTGTCTGGATAACCGACCCGCCGTCACGCTCGGGGAGACGTGAGGCGCAACGACGGGCCGGGCGACCCGCAAGCCGCGACGATGCCCCGCAGAAGTGGGGGTGCAAGGCATCGGAACGCGGCTCTTCGGGCAATCAATGCGCGGGGGCGAAATCCGCCTTGATCGCGGCGGCAACGGCCCCGGCGTTTTCGTCGAGAACGAAATGCCCCGCGTCGAGCCAGACCAGCCGCGCCTTGGGCACATCGCGCAGGAAGGCCTCGGCGCCTGCCGGGATGAAGAACGGATCGTGCTTGCCCCAGAGGATCAGCGTCTGCGGCTGATATTTGCGCAAGGCCTCGTGCCAGCTGTCGTAGAGCGCGACATTGGTGCGGTAATCATAGAGCAGGTCGAGCTGGTAGGCCTCGGTACCGGGTCGATCGAGCAAGGCCTGATCGTGTGTCCAGTTGTCGGGGCTGATCGCGGCTTCATCGCGGGCGCCGACCGTGTACTGGAACTTCGTCGTACCCGCCGCGAGGAAATTGCGCGCCGCTGCCTCGGTCTCGCTATTGCGGTTCTGCCACAGCGGCAGGAACACCTGCTTGGGCATGTCGCCGACGCCGTCGAGATAGGCATTGGCGTTTTGCACCACCAACCCGGCGACACGGTCGGGATGGCGGGTGAACAGACGAAAGCCGACCGGCCCGCCATAGTCCTGCATGTAAAGGACATAGCGGTTCAGCCCCAGTTGATCGAGCAACCCGTCGACATGATCGGTCAACGCCTCGAACGTATAAGTGAACGCACCGGCTGCCGGAGCATCCGACTGGCCAAAGCCGATATAGTCGGGCGCGATCACATGAAAGCGATCGGCAAGCGCGGGAATGAGATCGCGATACATGTGACTGCTGCTCGGGAACCCGTGGAGCAGGACGATCGTCGGCAGGGAAGGATCGCCTGCCTCGCGATAGAAGACCTGACGGCCCTTGACTGTCGCATAATGGTAGGTTTCGTGCACGGACAGAAGCCTTTCGGGCGCGGCCACGGCGGGCGCGGCGAAAAACGGAACGGAAAGCGCGGCAAGAGCCAGCGCGAGGGCGGAAGCGAGCGGCTTTGGACGCAACATCGTCACGCCCCGGCCCGCACGATCGGGAAATCGATATCGGTCTGGGCGACATTGTTGGTGAGATTGGTGAAGACGTTGATCGCGACATTGGCGACGATCTCGATCACCTGCGCATCGGAAAATCCGGCCAGCTTCACCGCCGAAATGTCGGTCCCGTCGACTTTGCCGCGCGTGCGGACGACGGCGCGGGCAAAAACGACCGCCGCATCCGCGCGTGCGTCGAGCGAATGTCCGGCACGATTGGCCGCGATCTCGTCCGCATCGAGCCCCGCCATGTTGGCGGCGAGGAAGCTGTGTACCGACAGGCAATAGTCGCACCCGGTCGCCTCGGCGACGGCGATCGCGATCCGTTCACGCGTGCGGACGTCCAGCGTGCGGCCGAGGGCACCGTTGAGCGCGATCAGCCCTTCGAGCACGGCCGGACTGCTGCCGACGAGGAGGAAGAGATTGGGAATGACCCCCAACTGGCCCTGTACTGCATCGAGCAAGGGCTGCGAGGCGCTCGGCTGATCTTCGTAAGAGGGAATGGCAATGCGCGACATGGCTGAAACTCCTTTCGCGACGGCGGAAAAGCGAGGCCGTCGGGATGGAGATCGAAATAATTGCTCGCATGATTTGCGATAATCGGTCACATTCGCACGACATTATCGCGAAAATCGGGATTGTATGGACCAGTTGGACGCCATCCGGACTTTCATCGCCGTTGCCGAGCACAAGAGCTTTGCCGAAGCGGCCCGCACGCGCCGGATTTCGCCGACTGCGGCCAGCCGGGCCATCTCGGACATGGAAACGCGGCTTGGCGTTCTCTTGCTGCGCCGCACGACCCGCTCGGTCCAGTTGACGCCCGAAGGGGCGACCTATCTCGAGCATTGCCGCCTTGCGCTCGCCGAACTCGACAGCGCCGCCAGCAGCCTCAGCGGAGAAAACACCCAGCCGCGCGGCGTTCTCATCGTCACGGCTCCGGTGGTCTTCGGCCGCATGAAAGTCCTGCCCGTCACGCTCGACCTGATGCGGCGCCATCCCGGCCTTTCGGTCCGCCTCACACTGACCGACCGGGTCGTCCGTCTGGTCGACGAGGGCATCGACGTTGCGGTCCGCATTGCCCATCTGGCCGACAGCGCCCTGCGTGCGGTCCGCGTCGGCGAGACCCGGCGCGTTCTCGTCGCAAGCCCTGCCTATCTCGAAGAGCGGGGATACCCCACCTCGGTTGCCGCTCTCCACGACCACGATCTCATCGCTTTCGACAATTTCGCGCAGAACGGCGAATGGCGCTTCAGCACCGACGGACGCATGGCCATCCGGTTCGAACCACGGCTTTTGACCAACAGCGTCGACGCGGCCATCGATGCGGCGCTTGCCGGGGGCGGCATCACCCGCGCCTTGTCCTATCAGGTCGAACGCCATGTCGAGAGCGGGCGTCTGGTTCCCCTGCTACCCGAACACGATCCGCCCCAGGTTCCCGTCTCGCTGGTGTTTCAGGCCAATCGCGCCCGCTCGGCCAATGTCCGCGCCTTTGTCGAGGCGATGCGGGCCGCCTCCCAAGGATAATCCCGCCTCACGAAAGAGTGTCCGCCGGTATCGGCCGATTATCGCGGGAACAGACATGGCCTAAAGCCGCCTCTTCGCAAGGAGGCCCCCGATGTCCATTCCCCTCGACCGTCGCAATGCCTTGCGCCTCGCGCTGTCGGCAGCCCTCGTCGCGCCGCAAAGCGCCCTTGCCGTCGACGCACCCCGGAAGCTGCGGGCTCTGGCCTTCGACGGATTTACCGTGTTCGACGTGCGCGCCGTTGCCGCAGCGGTCATCGCGATGGTCCCCGAACAGGGAGCGGCACTTGCCTCGGCATGGACCAACAAGCTGTTTGCGCTCTCGTGGCTCGAAACCTCGGCCGGGCGTTACAGCGGGTTTGCCCCGCTTGCCGATGCGGCTCTCGCGTTCACGGCGCAGACCATGCACGTGACGTTGACACCGGCGCAGCGCGCAGAACTGGTCGCGGTCTTTGCGCGCTTGCCACTCTGGCCCGATGCGCTGCCGACGCTGACGCGAATGCACGAGGCGGGGCTGCGTCTTGCTTTTCTCTCCAACATCGGCGCGGACATGCTGGCAAGCGCCATGCGCCGCCACGGTCTTGAACGCGTGATGGAACCACCGCTCAGCACCGACCGGGTGAACGCGTTCAAGCCCTCGCCCAAGGCCTATGCCATGGGTCCTGCGCATTTCGGCCTGCCGGTCGAGGACATCGGCTTCGTCGCGTTCGGCGGCTGGGACGCGCTCGGGGCGAAATGGTTCGGCTATCGCACGGCATGGATCAATCGGCTCGGGGTCGCGACCGAACCCTTGTCGCCCGCTGCCGACAGCGCCGGCCCGGATCTGGGCGCGGCGCTGCGGCTGGCGGGGATCGAGGTCGCCGATTGAAGGGCGACATCGATCCCCAAAGAGATCAGATCCGTTCCCAGATCGTCGCGATCCCCTGCCCGCCCCCGATGCACATGGTGGCAAGGCCATAGCGACCGCCGCTGCGGTGCAATTCGTAGACCAGCTTGGTCACGAGAATGGCCCCGGTCGCGCCGATCGGATGGCCCAGGGAAATGCCGCTGCCGTTCGGATTGACGCGAGCCGGATCGAGGTCGAGTTCACGCGCCACGGCGCAGGCTTGCGCAGCGAAAGCCTCGTTCGATTCAACCACGTCGAGGTCGGCAACCGTGAGCCCGGCCCGCTGGAGAGCAGCCCGGCTCGCCGGAACCGGACCAATGCCCATATAGGCGGGATCGACCCCGGCGTGGCCATAGGCGACAAGACGAGCCAGCGGCTTGGCTCCGCTGTCGCGAACCGCCGCCTCTCCGGCGAGCACGACCCCGGCCGCCGCGTCATTGATGCCCGAGGCGTTCCCGGCAGTAACGGTTCCCCCGTCGCGACGGAAAACCGGCTTCAACGTGGCCAGACTTTCAAGAGTGGTATCCGGGCGGAGATGCTCGTCGGTATCGAACAGGCGCTTGCCCCCACGCGCCTTCACTTCGACCGGGACGATCTGATCCTTGAAATGCCCCGCTGCCTGTGCGGCTGCGGCACGCTGCTGGCTTTCGACGGCAAGCGCATCCTGCATCTCGCGGGTGATGCCGTACCGCTCGGCGACGTTTTCGGCGGTGATCCCCATCAGGACCTTGTCGAAAGGATCGGTCAGGGCGCCGTTGAGCGCGTCGAGCAGAACCGTATCGCCCAGCTTCTGCCCCCAACGCGCGGTCGGCGCGTAAAACGCGGCGCGGCTCATGACTTCGGTTCCGCCGCCGATCGCCATGCCGCAATCGCCCAGAAGAATGGCCTGAGCCGCCGAAATGATCGCCTGCATGCCCGAACCGCACAGGCGGTTGACGTTGAAAGCGGGGGTTTCATGCGGAATACCCGCCCCAACCGCAGCGATCCGCGACGCATAGGCATCGCGCGGTTCGGTCGGGATCACAGTCCCCATCACGACGTGGCCGATCTGCGCGGCATCGACGTTCGCCCGCTCGATCGCCGCACGCAACGCCACCGCGCCCAGTTCGCCCGGCTGATAGTCCTTGAGCGAGCCGCCAAAGCCGCCAATGGCGGTGCGCGCCGCCGAGAGAAGAAACACATCCGACATTACACATACTCCCGAACGAGGAAGCCGTGGCGGACCCATGCCGCCACGGCCGAGGGAAAAACCGGAAAAGGAAAGGGGTCAGAGGCGCGTGGTAAAGCGCACCTGGACCATGTCGCCGGCAACCGCATTGCGGGCCGAAACCGTGCGGTTCCACATGGCCGTGATATTGAGCGGCCCGGCCTGAACCCCGGCAATGGGGCCCACACCGTAAAGCTGCGAGCGATGATCGGGCACGACTTCGCCATTGAAGCGGTCATCCTCGTACTGGTTGATCTGATGCCCGCCGACACCCAGCGTCCATTTGCCCAGTGCCTTGGTAATAGTATAATCGGCGGCAAATTCCGACCCCGACCAGTAGCGATATCCCGGCGTCGTCGATGCCGAAACCGGAATGGCGGCATGAAGCGCAGCCGAAACGTTCCAGCCCTTGTGCATCCAGGTGATCCCCAGATCAGGTTCGACGGCGGCAAAATTGCTGCCCGACGGCAACCCGCCATTATGCAACTTGCCCGCATAGAGATCCGATACTGTCGAACTGGCATTGGGAAGATAGACACCGACGCCCAGCTTCACATGGACATTGCGCAGTTTCCAGCCAAGCTGGGCAGGCAAGAGCACGGTGTTGAACGTGCCCCAGTTCCCGCGTCCGGTGCTGCCCGAAAGACCCGGCGACGTATTGTAGACGAACGGCTGCGCGATCCCGACGGAGTATGTGCCACCCAGGATTTTCACCCCCGGAACCCATTCGATCACCGGTGTCACCACGAAGGCGGTAAGGTCCGTTCCCGGCACTGCCTTGCCCTGTTCGCCGTAATACCGATCGTTGGCCCAATAGGCGCTGACGGCGGTGTAGACACCCTTGGGCGGGGTTGCCCCGGCAGGCAGACCTTCCCAGAAACCGCGCAAGGGGTAAGCGTTCCACAATTCCTCCGCATGCCCGGTTTCCGGGCACAGCATCGCCATCGCCGCAATCGCGGCGCCAATACGCACAGCTTTCATGACATCCTCGTCTTGTTGTCGTTGTTGAATTTTATTTCCCGCAAGCGGCTCTGCGCACCGCCTGCGGGGGATCAGGCCGCCCGGACCGGTTCGGCCGGAACCTCCCCGGCAAGCATGGCCGGAGCCGCATCACGCAATTCGCGGCGCAGGATCTTGCCCACTGCGGACTTGGGAATTTCACGCACGACGAAAACGCGGCGTGGCACCTTGTACCCGGTGAGATTGGCGCGGCAGTGATCGAGGACCGCCGCCTCGTCGAGCGCGGCAGGATCGGCAACCACGAACAGCACGGCCGCCTCTCCGCTTTTGGGATCGGGCGCGCCGACGCAGGCACACTCGACGACGCCGGGCAAGGCCGACACGGTTTCCTCGATCTCGTTGGGATAGACGTTGAACCCGGAAACGAGGATCATGTCCTTGGCCCGGTCGAGGATATAGTAATTGCCCTCTTCATCGCGCCGCGCGAGATCGCCCGTGCGCAGGAAGCCGTCCTCGCCCAGAACTTGGGCCGTCGCTTCGGGTTGTCCCCAATAGCCTTGCATGACTTGCGGCCCGCTGGCGCAGAGTTCGCCGGTTTCCCCGATCGGCAGATCCTGTCCGAATTCATCGCGAATGGCGATCCGGGTTCCGGGCATCGCCTGTCCGATACTGCCGAGGAAGCGCCGCTCGAAAAACGGCGTGCAAGTCAGGATCGGCGAGGTTTCCGAAAGGCCGTAGCCTTCGATGATGTGGCGCCCGGTCCTTTCGCTCCAACGATCGGACACCGGGCGTTGAACCGGGGCCCCGCCGCCCATGGCGACCACCCCCTGCGACAGATTGAGCGCGGCAAATTCGGGCGAAGCCAGCAGCGCCTTGTAAAGCGTGTTGACCCCGGTCACGAACGAGACGCCGTGGCGGGCCCATTCCTCGCTCAACAGGGCAATATCGCGGGGATCGCGGATCAGCACGTTGCGACCGCCCATTGCCCAGGTTCCGAGCAGGTTCACCGTCAGGGCAAAGATATGGTAGAGGGGGATGGCCGTCAGCACGACTGGCGGCACGCCTCCCAGCCCCGTCTCCTTCAGGCCCCCTTCGATCCAGCCGGTGAACTGCGCGATATTCGACAGCAGATTGCCGTGGCTCAACATCGCACCCTTGGCGCGTCCGGTCGTCCCACCGGTATATTGCAACAGCGCCAGATCGTCGCGTCCGCGCCGCGAAGGCACGAAGGACATCCCCGCCGCGACCGCCTCGACATAGGACGTGACTGCAAGACCGGGCGAGGTTTCGACATTTTCAGCGTCGATCACCACGGCATGACGCACGCAATCCGCATCCGCCACCCGCAGGACCGCCATCTCGCGCCCCGACAGGATAATCGTCCCGGCGCCGGAATCGACGAGCTGGTGATGCAGTTCGCGCGCGACATAGTGGGGATTGATGTTGACCTGTACCGCGCCGATCGCATGGATGGCGGCCGTTGCCACTGCAAATTCGGGACGGTTCGACAGCATCAGGGCAACACGATCGCCCGGCTCGACACCGCAGACCTGTTGCAGGAAACCGGCGAGCGCACCGGCCTCGTCCCAGACTTGCGCAAAGGACAGCGCGTGGTCCTGCTGCACGATCGCGACAGACCCGTCGCAATCGCGTGCACGGCAGGCGAACAGCTCGCCCAGATTGGCAAGCGCACCCAGAGTGTCGTCGGTGATCCGGCCCATTTCGCCTTGCTTCCTCCTCTCATACCCCGACTGCGCATGGGGGGACGGCCGGGTCGGCACAGGAAGGCCGCCCGTTGCCGCATGCTGCGCAGCAAGGCTTTGTTTCAGCTTGTTTTCATGAAATCATCCTGCGCGGCAAAAATGCCGTCCACAGTCGCCGGACTTTGCCCGGTTGATCCTGTCCCACAGCGCCGGGGAAATGCTTGCCCTTTCCGTTCCTGCCCAATGTCGTCGAGAGTGTCGTCTCTTGTGGGAGGAAGACTTGCATGGAAGACTAGACCGGAAAAATGCTATTATCTGCGGAACAACATCGAAAAATTCGGGGTATGGATGCTGAAAACAGAGCAATTGCGGTGCTTTGCCGCTACGGTAGAGGCCGGTAGCTTCGCTGCGGCGGCAGGAAGGCTCAACCTGTCGGCGTCGGCTGTCGTCTATGCCGTCGATGCGCTTGAAGAGCAGCTGGAAACGCGCCTTCTGGTTCGTCGCCGCTCGGCCGGGGTCTCGCTGACGGCCGATGGACGCAGGCTGCTTCGACTCGCGCACGGGCTGCTTCAGGATCTGGCCGAAGTCGAAAACCTGTTCGCCCCCAAGGGACGCACGCTGACCGGCGAACTCACGGTCGGTTGTCAGGAAGGGCTCAGCTGGGCCCTTGCCCCCCGCGCGATCGAGCATGTCCGGCGCAAGCACCCCGGCCTCGATGTCGAACTCAAGACGATTTTCATGGATCAGGGCAACGCCCCCCTGCTCGATGCAGACGTCGATGTCCTCATCACGTTCTTGGTCGATGCCGAACCGGACCCGGCGGTCGAACACTTGCACCTGTGCCGCCCTACGCCTTGCGCGATGATGCGCCGCCATCACCCGCTCGATCGCGAAGGCGCCCCGCTCACCTTGCGAGAGCTTGCCCAATTCCCGCAGATCTACATTCAGGACGGGCCCGCCCTTGAACTGTTCAGCGGGCTCTATCGTCATCAGGGCCTCACCCCCAGACAGGCCATGGTCACCAATATCAGCACGGCGGCTCAAGCGCTTGTCGGAACCAGCGACTGCATCTCGCTGCGCATCGTGCGCCCGGCCCATCCCTGGTCTCCCCTCGGCGATGAACTGGCCTTTGCCCCGGTGGCCGATCCCCATGCCACCGCTTCGCTCGCGATTTCGACACTGCGTCCCCGGCACGGGCGCCAATCGGCCAAAGTGAAAGCCTTCATCGCCAGTTGCCGCGCCCTGATCGAGGAAGGCACGATGCGCAGCCACCTGTTCTACTGATCCGGCCGGAGGGGGCTCTTCCTTGTCGCTTGACAGCCCCCCGCACCACCCTCTAGATGGCGTTCAAACAAATGTTTGGTTGAGGATGCATCACAAGAAGGATCGGCCAACCGATCCGCAACGCGTTGGAGAGGGGGGACGCGGTCGCCGAGAAAAATCGCGATCGTGTCCCCGACTTTCCGCCTGCTGCGGCCACTCGGTCAGGAACGACCTCTCACACAGGAAACGACGGGATTTTTGCCATTCTATCCGACCTTGGTCTCTCGACACTCTGACCATGCAAGGTCCGGATTCGCCTTTGCCCCCGGCGAAGTGCGAAAACTGCCCCGGCCCGCACCCCCGCTTCCCATGTCATGCCCTGGACTGGGTGGTCGAGTGGAGGAGCGGACCGGGGTTTTTCTTGTCGCGCTGCCATGTGCGAAGCCGCCATCCCAATTGGCGCCGAATTGGAATCAGCCGCCCAGATTGGCAAAGATCGCGCACCGAATAAAGACCACAATTGGACAGGCCATAGTCTAGGTTTCGTTGCCCGGAGGCCACCGATAGGCCTTTTTTGGTTTCAAAGAGTAGGGAAGAGGATACCATGGGAAATAACCGGATCAATTCTCCGGCGTTGCGCGCCAAAGTCTGCGACGCACAACAGGCTGCCGAATTGATCGAGGACGGCATGGGCCTTGGTTGCGGCGGTTTCACGCCTTCGGGCGCGCCCAAGGCCGTGTCGCGGGCCCTCGCCCAGCGAGCCGCCGATGCCCACGCCAAGGGTGACCCGTTTGCCGTGCGCCTGTTCACCGGGGCCTCGACCAGCCCGGATCTCGACGGCGAACTGGCCCGCAACGATGCGATCAGCCTGCGCGTTCCCTATAACGGCGACGCATCGCTGCGCGACAAGATCAACGCGGGCAAGACCGCCTATGTCGACACCCACCTGAGCAAGGTCGCCCCCTGGGCCCGCTCCGGCTTTTTCGGCGACATCGACGTCGCCATTGTCGAGGCGACTTCCATTCGCGAGGACGGCGGCATCGTCCCCACCCTGTCGATCGGCAACAACCAGGCCTGGCTCGATCTGGCCAAGACCGTGATCGTGGAAGTCAACGCCTACCACAATCCCGCGATCGAGGGGATGCACGACATCGTCACCTCGGGCATCGCTCCCAACGGCCAGTTCGACATGCCGATCCGCAAGGTTGCCGATCGTATCGGCGAACCGGTTCTGCGCGTTAACCCCGACAAGGTCCGCGCCGTCGTCCTGACCGACGAACCCGACCTCAATGCCAAGTTCCGCGACATCGACGAAGGCGCCAAGATGATCGCGGGCCACCTGATGGAATTCTTCCTTCACGAAACCCGGGTCGGGCGCCTGCCCTCGCCCCTGCCCCCGCTGCAGTCGGGCGTCGGCAATGTCGCCAATGCGGTCATGGCCGCGTTCGGCGACGGGCCGTTCGACAATCTGGTCGCCTATACCGAAGTCATTCAGGACGGCATGCTCGCCATGCTCCGTTCGGGCAAGATGCTCTCGGTCTCGGGCGCGGCCTTTGCGGTCAGCGCCGATGAAGCCGTGCGCGTCAACGCCGACATGGAATTCCTGCGCGAGCGGATCGTGCTGCGCCCGCAGGACGTGAGCAACAATCCCGAAGTGATCCGCCGTCTCGGCTGTATCGCCATGAACACGATGATCGAGGCCGACATCTACGGCAACGTCAATTCGACCCGCGTCATGGGCTCGCGCGTGCAGAACGGCATCGGCGGCAGCGGCGACTTTGCCCGTGCGGCCCACCTGTCGATCTTCATGGCGCCTTCGGTTGCCAAGGGCGGCAGCATTTCGGCGATCGTGCCGATGGTCTCCCACGTCGATCACATCAACCAGGACGTCCAGGTCATGGTGACCGAACAGGGCCTTGCCGACTTGCGCGGCCTCTCCGCCCGCCAGCGCGCCCGCGCGGTCATCCAGAACTGCGCCCATCCGGCCTATCGCCCGATGCTGCTCGGCTATCTCGAACGCGCGGAAAGCAGCCGCTATGGCGGCGACACCCCGCACCTCCTCAACGAAGCGCTGGGCTGGCACCATCGCTTCCTCGAAACCGGCACGATGCAGCCGGGTTGACCTGAAAGTCTTCGTAGCGCCTGCATCCGACTGCGCAGTCGGATGCAGGCGCTACGGACAGGCCTTCCCGCGCCTAGGAATCGACTGCCCGGCCAAAGCGATAGCCCGGCAAACCGAGCAGCAATCCGGAACAGGCAATCAGGATTGCCCCGATCAGAAGGACCGGCGCGTGATAGCTGCCGGTCCTTTCGTAAAGGACGTCCATGACGAAGGGCGTCACGCCCTGAAACAGCATGATCGCGCCAAAGATCCAGCCGTAGATCTCGCCGTAATAGCGAAAGCCGAAATAGCGGGGGATGCAAAAGGGCAGCAGCCCGTATTCGGTTCCACACCCCAACCCGATCAGGATCGCCGCCAGCATGACCATGCCCGGCGTATGGGTCTGCGTCAGGATCAGCGTTCCGATGACAGCCGTCAAAACAAACGGCGCAGCAAGGCGCGGCGTTCGCGTACGGTCGAGCACCAGCCCGACCGCGATCTGCCACACCGCATTGGCCAGATAGAGGCCCCCCAAAGCGACAATCCCGGCCATCGGCGCGAGCCCGTTTTCCGCAGCGATCGGCCCCATGTGGGTAGTGATCGCCGCGATCGACCCTGATCCGGCTGCCACGCTGACAAACAACAGGCGAAAGGCCCTTGTCCGCACGGCCTCACGCGGGACAATCGAGGCGTCGCGCAGGAAGCTGCGCTCGGGTTCGATCGCCCCATCGTCCTGCCCCCGATGAACCGCCCCGTCGTTCTCATGCAGACCGAACCAGAACGCCGGAAACCCCACTGCAATCACCAGAGCCCCCAACCCGAGATAGGCCTCGCGCCAGCCGACCATCTGGATCAGCGCCTGGGCGAATACCGGCACCGTCATGCCTCCAAGACCGAAAGCCAGTCCGCCCGACAGACCGAGCGCAAGCCCGCGTCGTGCCTCGAACCATGTCGAAACGACCCGCGCGAACAGAACCGTGCTCGGCAAAGTCGCAGCCATTCCGACAAGCGCGAAAAGCCCATAGGCCACTGCTTGCGACCGCGGCATGGCCGACAGCGCCATGATCGATGCCCCGAACAGGACATTGCCGACAAGCGCGACCGGGCGTCGCCCCACCCGGTCCATCAGCCTCCCAGCCAGTGGATAGAAAACGACCCCCATCAGGCTGAGAATGGTCAGAACGAAGGAAAACTCCGATCGCGGCCACCCGAAATCATCCGTCACCGGGATCAGAAACGCCGAAAAGGTCGCGTTGATCACGGTCGTCACGCCGACGATGTTGCCGATCCCGCATGTCGCCACCACTGCCGTCGTGCGCGGTGTCCATTCCCCCGACCTTGCCGTCAATGTCGTCATGCGGGATCACTTCCCTTCACAAGAGATGATGCTGTTTTCTCAGAATTTGAAGCCGATCCGGCCGATGACCTGACGCGGCGGGGCAAAGACCTGATAGATCCCGCCCACTCCGAAATTCTCGGCGTAAGTCGAGGTCAATGTCGCCACATCAAACAGGTTGGTCACGGCCAGCTCGGTGTAGAAACGGGTCCGGGCGATATCGAGATGTGCGTTGAAATTGACGAGCGTCAGCATCGGCAGGCGATCGGTTCCCGCACGGTTGTAGATGCGTCCCCAATGCGCCGCACGGACGGTCAGTTGCAGGGACGTATCGAGCGTGCCGACGCCGGGAATTTCGGTCGTCTTGCCCAACGTCCCTCCGGCCGCGAAGGTCGGCACCCGGGGCAATTGATTGCCCTTGATATTCTCGAAAGCGGCCGCGCGCGCGGCCAGGTCGGCCGCCGTGTAGATGCCGTAAGTGCGATTGATCCCCTGCGCGATATAGGGGTCGAGGAAATAGCTGTCGCTGTCGACCTTGCTGTTCATCCACGCAGCATTGGCATCGATGCGGAACCCGGCGGGAAGCAAGGCAGTCGCTTCGGCCTCGATGCCGTAGACATGGGCCTTGGCCACATTGGTCATGCCGCCTTCGTATGGCAGCGGATCTTCCGAATCGAGCTGCAAGTTGCGGTAATCGTTATAGAAAGCAGAAACGTTGACCCGCAGCTTGCGATTCAGGAACTCGTTCTTGCTGCCGACTTCATAGGCCCGGACAAGCTCGTTGCGGAACGCGGTCGGAATGATCACCGCAACCGGATTGAGATTGGTACCGCCCGGCTTCACCCCGGTCGAAAACTGCGCATAGAGATTGTTGGTCGGCGCCACTTGCCACGACAGCGCGACTTTTCCGGTCAGGCCGTTGAATTCCGATTTCATCGGCACCGGCGTTGCATAATAGCTTGAGGTTTCGGCCGTCGACCGATCCCAAGTGTAGCGCAACCCGCCCGTCAGCTTGAGCGTCCTCGTGATGTCGTAAGTCGCCTGCCCATAAAGCGCGACCGAGCGGTGCCGCTGATGGGAAATGCTCTCGAAATTCATGCCCGCCGCGTACATCGCCCCGGCCTGCGCGGGATCGAGCGTGGGCGTATAGGCGATCGGTGTCGTCTGCTGGAATTCGAGCACGTTGATGTGGCTCGCGGTGTGCAGATAGAAGGCGCCGACGATCCAACTGAACCGACCGCCCGGTCGCGAAGCCAGATCGACTTCTTCGGTCCAAGTGTCGGCGAAACGATCGTTGATCGGAAGCTGGTCCTTCACTCCGTAAAGACTGACCGCCGTCGCATGGTCGAGCAGGTCGCCGCTCCACGGGGCGCGATACGTCAACGACTGGTAGCTGGTGATCGACTTTACAGTCGCGAAGTCGAGGTCATAGGCGACGGTCCCCGCCACGATCTTGCTCGTGATCCGCTGCGGCGCATAATAGTCGTTGCTGGTTTCGCGCGGGTCGGTCAGCGGATCGACCGAGTTCTTGACCGCCGAACCGTGCGCGAAACTGTGGAAGTATTCGCCCCAGACATCGATCGACAGCCGGTCGACCGGCTTCCACAACGCATCGACGCGAGTGATCACGTTGTGCGTGTCCCCCACGGCCTTGTTCCCCGCCATGTTCGGCGTGTTCATGTAACCGTTCTGGTCCGTCACCTGGGCCGAAGCGCGCAAGGCAAAAGTCTGCCCCACCGGCAGGTTGATCGTCCCCCGCGCGCGCCCGTACTGATAGCTGCCATAGCTCAGTTCAGCACTGCCGCCGAGCTTGCCGAGTTGGGGCGCGGCCGTCGTCACGTTGATCGCGCCGCCATCGGAATTCTGCCCAAAGACCGTTCCCTGCGGTCCGCGCAGCACTTCGACCTGCCCCACGTCGAGAAAGTCGGTGAACAGGCTGACGGGGGTACCCAGATAGACGCCGTTCTGATTGATCGAGACGCCGGGCGATGCCGAATTGTTCTGCAATCCGTCATACCCGACCCCGCGCAGAGTGGCGTTGGGCGGATAGTTGCCGGCATTGGAAATGGTGAGCCCGGGCACCTTGTTCGACAGGTCGACCGGATTGGCGATGTGTTCGCGATCCAGCGTCGCTCCTGACAGCACCGACACTGCAACCGGTGTGGTCTGCAAATTGCTGCTCACCTTGTTCGCGGTGACCGTGATTTCGCCGAGCTGGCCATTGTCACCCGCATTGGTGTCGCCAACACCGGCATCGGTGGGCGAAGCAGCCATGGCCGGCACGGATCCGGCCAGAACGAGAGCCAGCGCCAGCGGCGGACCGGACAGGCGGATAAGAGGCAAAGTCATGTCGTTTTCTCCCTGAAGATCGCATCCCCAAGGCAAACTCTCCGCAGTTCGAACGATGGCTGCTGCCCTGCCGACCTCGTGTGTCCAGTCGGCGGGCACAACGAGACCCGGCGATCGCGTCATGCCCATCGTCATCGAAAAGGTGTTCGCCCGGGGTGAAGCAAGAAACCCTGTCCCGGCGGCCCCTCATTCTGCGCGCCGGGCCTGCCCTCCGGGGCCCGTTTTGGTCTTCGAAGAGAAAGCTAACGCGACCTGTGTGCTAAAAACAGCATCGTTTTTCGCACATAATGTTGCTATTGAGAGATCACTCCACTCACAATCAAGACGCAAGGTGCCCGATCGTGCTCCATGCCCGCCTGCTCAGCTACCTCGACGAAGTCGTCCGCCAGGGCTCGATCCGAAAGGCTGCCGAACGCCTCAATGTCGCGGCCTCCGCGATCAGCCGCCAGATCCTGGGGCTGGAACAGGATCTGGGCGTCCCGCTTTTCGACCGGTCGGGCCGCCGCCTTGTCCTGACTGCGGCAGGCGAACTGGTCATACGCCACGTGCGCGAAACCATGCGCGACATGAACCGCACGCTCTCGCTGGTCGAAGAACTGAAAGGGCTGCGACGCGGTTCGGTCACGCTTGCCCTGATGAGCGGCCTTGCCGCCAACATCATCCCCCGCGCCGTCGTCGAATTTCGCGAAGCCAACCCGCGCGTCGATGTCCGGTTGCGCCTGATGACAACGGGCGACCAGATTCTCGACGCGGTCGAACGCGGGGACGCGGAACTCGGGCTCGGCTTCGACTTTCCGCGCCGCCCGACCATCCGTGTCGCCCATTCGGCACTGGGGCGTCTGGGCGCGGTGGTCAATCCGCGCCACCCCCTTGCCCAGGAAAGCGAATTGCGGCTGGCCGATTGTGCGGCGTTTCCGCTTGTCCTGGCGGATACCAGCACCGCCATCCGCCCTTATATCGATCACGCCTTTGCCAGCCTCAGCCTCGATTACCGGACGATTGCGGAAACCAATTCGATCGAGATCATGCGCCATGTCGCAATGGCAAGCGACGGCGTCGTGTTCCTCACGCCTTTCGATATCGAGGCCGAGCGTCGCGACGGGCGTCTGGCCTATGTGCCGATCCACGAATTCTCGCGCCATGCGCAGCGATTGATGGTCGTCGAAAGCCAGCGCAAACCCAATGCCCTCGCCAGCGTCCTTGCCGAAAAGCTCAAGACGATGATCGACGAGGCCGGATATGCAGGCCCGATCGCAATGCCCTCGAACGAGACTGCCGAACTGGCGATTGCAGAGGACACCACACCAACCGATGCCTGAAAGAGTACACATTGTGCTAAAACTGATGCTTTATCGGCATCCATCTCCGCCCTAGTCTCCTCGCATCAAGGGCGCGACCGCAATGTTCATGGCGTCCTTCCATCAAAGGACTGCATTCCGTGGACAAAAGCGCGTCAGGAGTTGCCCGGTATTGGCAGGACATGGCCTGGCCCGCGTTTACCGCCTTGCCCGCCTCGACCGTCGCCGTCCTTCCGGTCGGAGCGATCGAACAGCATGGCCCCCACCTGCCGGTCTATGTCGACAGTTGCATCAATCAGGAATTGCTCGACCGCGCGCTTGCAACGGCCCCGGCCGATCTCGACGTCGTCGCCTTGCCTTTGCAGGCCGTAGGCAAAAGCAACGAACACCTTGCCTTTCCTGGAACGCTGTCGCTGTCCAACGCAACGCTCACCGCACTGCTGCTCGATCTGGGGGACAGCGTGGCGCGAGCGGGTGTGCGGCGGCTGATCCTGCTCAATTCCCATGGCGGCCAGCCGCAAGTGCTCGACGTCGTGGCGCGCGAACTGCGCATCCGTCACGGCATGTTGGCCGTCAATGCGGCATGGTATTCGATGGGTATGCCTCCGGGCCTGTTCGCGCCCGACGAATTGCACCACGGCATCCACGGCGGAGAGCTTGAAACCTCGCTCATGCTGCACTTGCGCCCCGATCTGGTCGACATGACCAAGGCCGCCGATTTCCGGTCGTTGAGTCAGGACATGGAAGGCGATTTCACCCTGCTGTCCCCGGAAGGAAAGTTCGGTTTCGGCTGGCAGACACAGGATCTCAACCCGGCCGGAGCCGTGGGCAATGCCGCCGGCGCCGATGCCGAACGCGGTCGCATTCTGGCCGAGGCTGCCGTTGCGCGTTTCCACGAGCTTGCCCGCGAAGTCGCCCGCTTTCCGCTGGAACGCTTTCACCCCGTTCCCTGACCTTCATCAGGACAAGCCCATCATGCAGTCAAGAACCCTGAACGGCCTCATCGCCCGCCGCGTCGGCGAAGTCGAGGTCCGCCGCATCTCTCCTGACGACAGCAACTATTTCGCCTTGCTGTTCGACCCAGAGGACGAAGGCGTCACGCCGGTTGCCGTGGTCGAGATCTTCACTGTCGGGGGATCGACGCCACCCAACACCCACAGCCATGCCCATGAATTCTTCTATGTCCTGTCGGGCACCGGCAAAGCCCTGTGCGACGGGGTTGAACAGCCCATCGGCAAAGGCGACGCACTCATGCTGCGCCCCGGCACCGAGCACCGGATTTTCAACACCGGCCCCGACAAGCTCTACACCCTGACCTTCATGGTGCCCAACGAAGGGTTCGCCGAACTGATCCGCGCAGGCGAGCGGCTCGAACTCGATGCCGACGACTTGCGCATCCTGACCGGGATTGCCGCATGACATCGCTGCGTCCCTTGGGCAGTTCCCCCCGCAACCGATGGCATGTCGATGAAACGCATGCCGATTTCGTGCGCGTGATGCCGCCGGTTCGTGCCGTCGACCTTCCTGCCTCGCCGCAGGATGTCCGGATCGACCTGTCGCGCACGGCCCTTGTCGTCATCGACATGCAGAACGATTTTTGCCACCCCGACGGCTGGCTTGCATCGATCGGCGTCGACATTACGCCCGCGCGAGCCCCGGTCGCTCCACTGCTCGACCTGCTGCCTGCTGTGCGTAAGGCCGGAATGCCGGTCATCTGGCTCAATTGGGGCAATCGTCCCGATCGCCTCAATCTCGGCCCTTCGACGCTCCACACCTATGACATGGCCGGACTGGGCGCAGGGCTCGGACAACCGTTGAAAAACGGTGCGCGGGTACTCGAACTCGACAGCTGGGCCGCAGCGGTCATCGACGAACTGGGCGACACCAGCGGCGACATCCACGTTGCCAAATATGCCATGTCGGGTTTCTGGGACACGCCGCTCGACGCGATCCTGCGCAATCTCCAGATCACCACTCTGCTGTTTGCCGGGGTCAACCTCGACCAGTGCGTCCTGTGCACCTTACAGGATGCGAGCTTTCGCGGGTACGACTGCCTCCTGCTCGAAGATTGCGCGGCGACGACCTCGCCCGAGTATTGCGCACAAGCTGCACTTTACAACATCCGGCAATGCTTCGGCTTTTCCACCATGGGCAGGCAGCTCTGCGAACGGCTGGCCACTGCGCCCGATCCAACATTCCCCTGATCCGAAAAGGGTTCCGCCGATGTCTTTCACCAGCCACGATGCTGCCGCTTCGACCGATTGGGCGCACGTCGCCGCCGATCTCGCCCCGATCGCCTGCGATACCGGGGAACGGGAAACCCGCCGCAAATCGCGCGACTATTACTGGTTCTCGCCTCTGCTCAAGGCCGAGATCGACGATTGGCGCGCCGATCTGATCGCTACGCCCGCCGATCTGGCCGAACTGGAAACACTCGTCGCCTATTGCGTTGCCCACCGTCTTCCGATCACCGTGCGCGGCGCGGGAACCGGCAATTACGGACAATGCATGCCGCGTCATGGCGGCGTGGTCGTCGACCTGACCCGGCTCGACCGCGTGTTGTCGATCGGCGAGGGCACATTTCGGGCCCAGGGCGGCATCCGCATGTACGACCTGGAGCAGGAACTGAACCGGACCGGGCAGGAACTGCGCTTTTTCCCTTCGACATGGCGCAGCGCGACGCTGGGCGGCTTCATTGCCGGAGGCACGACCGGTTGCGGAGCCATCGGCCACGGCACGTTGCATACGCCGGGCAATGTCCTTGCGCTCAAGATCCTGACGGCAGGCGACACCCCCACCCTGATCGAACTGACTGGCGCGGAAGCGCAGGCTGCGGTTCACGCCTATGGCACCAACGGCATCATCGTCGAAGCCGAACTCGCCCTGGCCCCGCTCGGTCGCTGGCATGATCGCATCTATGCCCTGCCCGACCTTGGCGCGGCCATGGACCTTGCCGACCGGATCGGGCGCGATCGTACCCTTGCCAAAAAGCAGCTCGCCGTTGTCGATGCGGCGGTCATCCCTCTGGTCCGTCCGCTTGCCGAGACCGTTCCGGCCGGCAGCGCGCTCGTTCTGGCAATGATCGGAGAGGACAGCCTTGCGTCGGCCGATGCAGCTGCGAACGAGCTCGGAGGCTCCGTCGCCTTTGCCCGCGCTCCGGGCGAAAAGACCGGCCTCGTTCCCGCGATCTATGAAATGTGCTGGAACCACACCACGCTTCACGCGATCGGGCGCGACAAGTCGATCAGTTACCTGCAATGCGGTTTCCCTGCCGATTACCGCCCGGTGGTCCTGGCCGTCGCGGCCGAACTCGGCGATGAAATGCCGATGCACCTCGAATTCGCAACCATCGATGGCGAACTCGTCTGTTTCGGCATCCCCTTGCTGCGCTTTACCAGTGCCGAACGCCTCGCCCAGATCCATGCCATCCTGCGCAGCCACGGGTGTCAGGTCTTCAACCCGCATACTTACGTTCTCGAAAACGGAGGCATGCAGGTCGCCGATCCGCAACAACTCGCCTTCCGCCGGACGTCCGATCCCCATGGCCTGTTCAACCCCGGCAAGATGCCCGGCTGGGACGTCCCCGACGCCGCCTGAAACCGCTCCCACCCCTTCCTTCCACAAGGCCCCGCGACGATGGCGCAGATCCTGCCTCAAACTCTTTCGATGACCACGCGCGACGGCATTCGTCTCGACGCGGATGTCTATCGTCCGTCCGGCAAGGGACCGTGGCCGGTGCTGCTGCTGCGCCAGGGGTATGGTCGGCGTGTCGCGGCGGCGGTGTGCTATGCCCATCCCCGCTGGTATGCCGATCAGGGCTATGTCGTGGTGGTGCAGGACGTGCGCGGGCGCGGCACGTCTGAAGGGGTTTTTCGGACGCTGGAACAGGAAGCCGAGGACGGCGCCGATACCATCGCGTGGTGCGCAAGCCTACCGGACACCACCGGCACGGTCGGCATGTACGGCTTTTCGTTTCAGGGGATGAACCAACTGCTGGCGGCCACCCTTGCCGGGCCGGAACTCAAGGCGATTGCCCCGGCCATGATCGGCTGGGACTTGCGCGGGGAACTGGTCGAGGAAGGAGGCGTTCCCCAGCTGGCAGGCGCGATCGGCTGGGCAGCGCAAGTCGGCGCCGATACCGCCCGGCATCAGGGGGACGAGGCCGCGTGGCTCGACTTGCGTGCTGCGGCGCAAAATCCTCCGTGCAACAGTCCGGTGCCCTTGCGCCCCGAACCACTGGTCCGCCATGCCCGTTACAACCATCTGCTGCGCTGGAGCGAGGCGGAAGCCGACGATCCCCTGTGGCAGGCCATTGCCCCGATGGCGCATGCCGAAACGCTGGCGGCCAGAGCCCTGCCCATGCTGTTCATCGGCGGCTGGCACGATTTCACGCTCGCCGGTACGCTAGCCGGATGGCGGGCCATGGAGGCGACCGGGCTGGCCTGGCTCGATCTTGGTCCCTGGCCGCATATCCCGTGGGGGCGTCATGTCGGCGGACAGGATTACGGCCCCGACGCAGTCTCCGATGTAGACCGGCATCAGGTCGCGTGGTTCGATCACTGGCTGAAAGGAAAGCCGCTCGACCGCTCCCGCGTCCGGCTGTTCGACATGGGCACCCGCACGTGGCGTTCGGCCGACAGGCTGGGCGGCAGCGCCCGAACGCTGTTCCTTTCGGGAACCGGCAGGGTCAGTATCGATGCCGCAACAGGCAAGCTGCTCGATCGCCCCGGTGCGACCGGAAGCGAGGTGATCGTTCATGACCCCTGGCGTCCGGCTCCGAGTGTCGGGGGCCGCATGGGCAATCCGCCGGGCCCGGTCGATCGTCGTGCCATCGACGAACGCGGCGACATTGCGACTTTCACGACAGCCCCGCTGGATCAGCCGCTGACTTTGTCCGGGTGGATCGGAGCACGGCTTCACCTTTCGTCCGACAGCGCCCATTTCGATATCCACGCGGTCCTTTCGCAAGTGACTGCGTCGGGCGCAGTCCTGCCCTTTGCCGAGGGACATACCCGCATTGCCGGAGCGACCGGCGTCGTCCCGGTGGACCTCGACCTCAAGGCCACGTGCATCACGCTGGCGCCGGGCGAAAGCCTGCGCCTGTCTTTGGCGGGAGCTGCCTTTCCCGCCTTTGCCGTCAATCCGGGCACGGGCGAAGGCACCGACGCCACAGCCTTTTCAGCGCGCGTGATTACGCTCGTGGTCCATCACGGAGAGGACCACCCTTCCAGCCTTGTCATCGAATGTCTTGATTAGGCACGCTGCAATCCCGGCTTGCCGTGTTCGAGGACAAGGCGGGCATATGTCGAGAGCTTTCCGCCGGGTGTCGAGACGCGGTCGACGATCTTGAGGTCGGCGTGCCAAGCCGCCCGGTCGACGTCGCACAGGAGATAGCCGCGCCGGTCCACCGTGGCTTTCAAGTGCGGATTGTCCGCGCGCGCCTGTACGGCACGGAAATCATCGTCACCCTGCCCGTCGTCACCCGAGCTGATCGAGGTGGTCTGGAATTCCGACGCGACGACTTTGCCGTCACCTTCGTCCTGGACAAGGTCGCCCGCGTAATGGCGATGCGCGTCGCCGCTGACGGTCACGGTCCGCCCTGCCCCATGCGTCTCGATTGCCGAAAGCAGACGGCGGCGATTGGCGAGATAGCCCGACCACTGGTCCATGTTGTAGACCTTGGCCCCGCCCGGTGTATCCCGATAGACAAGGTTCATCAGCATGACCTGATGCGCGATGAGGTTCCAGCGCGTGTCGGACCGCGCGAGACCGTCATAGAGCCAGGCTTCCTGCGCGGCGCCCATCATCGCGCTTTGCGGTGCGGAGCAGTCCGGGCCCAAAGGTACCATGCGATCGCCATAGACCTGATCGGTGCGATACTGCCGCGTGTCGAGCACGAAAGCATTGACGAGATCGCCATAACGCGCCGACCGGTACATCTGCATGCGGGGCCCGTCGGGCAGTGAGGCAAGCCGCAGGGGCATGTGCTCGTAATAGGCCTGAAACGCCGAAGCCCGGCGCAGCAGGAAGGCTTGCGGGGGCGTTCCGTCCTGATCCCATTGCCCCGCCCAGTCGTTGTCGACGTCGTGATCGTCGATGCTCATCCAGAACGGGTGCGCCGCATGGGCGGCCTGAAGATCGCGGTCCGATTTGTACTGGGCATGGCGCAGGCGGTAATCGTCGAGCGAATAGGGTTCGGGCGTGCTGTGACGCCGCGCGCGCGGATAAGTATTGCCGAGATAGGTGATCTCGTTGTCGCCCTTCTCGTTGGTCTCGTAGATGTAGTCGCCATAGTGGAACACGAAGTCCACCGGCTCTTCGGCAATGCCCCACCACGCGGTGTAATAGCCGTGTTCGTAATGCTGGCACCCGGCGACAGCGAACCGCAGGCGGTCGAGCCGGGCATGGGGCAGCGGCAATGTGCGGCTGCGCCCGATGGGGCTCGTTTCGCCCCCGACGTGGAAACGATAGAAATAGGGGCGGTCGGGCGCCAGCCCGGCCACTTCGGCATGGACACTATGCGCCAGTTCCGGGCTGGCCAGTGCTTCCCCACGCGCAAGCGGCAGGGCGAATGTTTCCTCGCCCGCCACTTCCCATTGCACCACCACCGGCTGCGGCGGCATCCCCCCGTGCGGCTCGGTCGGACGCGGAGCCAGCCGGGTCCAGATCACGAAGCCATCGGGCGCGGGATCGCCCGAGGCGATGCCGAGCGAAAAGGGATGATCGGCGAAACGCGGATCGGCCCAGAGATTGCGCGGCCAGACGGCAGCCTCTCCGGCAAGCGGCCACCCGCCCGCCGCCAGCACCCCGGTTCCGGCCAGCACCTGCATCAGGCGACGGCGGTTGAATTGAAGCGATTGCGACATGGCGGATGCCTCTTGGGTCAGGAGATCAGAACGCGGCGCGGACGCGAATGCCGAAAGTGCGCGGATTGCCCGGATAGCCCTGCACGATCCCGGTCGATTTCGTGAGACCGAGCATGTTGATGTAATAGGCCTTGTTCAGCAGATTGTTCGACCAGATCTGCAGATCGTAGCGCCCACCGGCGAGCTTGAGGCCGACCCGCGCATTGACCAGCGCATAAGGGCTGATCCACGCCAGCGGATCGAGCGTGATCGTCGTGTTCTGCGAGCTGCGCCAGTTCACGTCGACCAGGCCGTACCCCACGACATCGCGCCCCAGGTCATGGGTGTAATCGACCGTCGCATCGGCCGTCCACTTGGGCGCCCAGGCGACTTGCCGTCCGGTCAGGTCGCAGGAAAGCGTGGTGACTTCGGCCGGGCAAGCCGAATTGTGGAACGAGGAATAATAGGCGTGGTCATAGGCGATGAAGCCTTTGGCATGGAGCCCCTTGGCCAGCTGTGCCTCCGCTTCCAGTTCGACGCCGTTCGAGGTCAGCGAACCGACGTTGGCCAGGAACTTGAGCGCGGTATTCCCGACGCCCACCGACTCGTTGGCCTGGTAGTTCTGCACGACGGTATGGAACGCGGTCAGGTTGACGAGCAAGTGATGGCGGAACCATTCGCTCTTGATCCCGGCTTCGAAATCGTCGGTGGTTTCGCCCTTCACCGACTGCCCGCCGCCTAGCGCCAGAATGCGCGCATCGGTCACCGGCAAAAGATTGAAACCGGCCGACTTGTAGCCGCGCGCATATTTGACGAAGACCATCGTGTCGGCGAACACCTTGTAACTGATGCTGCCTTCGCCCGAGAGCGAATTGTCGGACAGGGCCTGATTGACCGAGCCCAGCGCGGAATTGGCCGCTGCCGAGGACATGTCGTTGATCTGCGCCGTGTTGAGATTGCCCAGATTGGACGTGACCCAGCCCGCATAGGCTTCGGTCCGGTGCTCCCAGGTATAGCGCAGCCCCCCATCGATCGACAGGCGATGCGCCTTGTCGGGATGCCAGCTCACATTGCCGAACAGGGCTTCGGTATTGGTGTGGAACAAGGCGTGGCTCTGCATGCCGAGCCCGGCGATCCCATCGGCATAGGCCCCCTGCGCCCAGGTCTTGCCGTTGAGCGTGGGGAAATCGGTCGACGACGGATTGGAGGCCCAGATGTAATACTGGTCACCGAAACGAATGCGCGAATCCACCTGCAATTGCTGACGCGACAGGAAACCGCCGACGGTCGCCTCGATCGCCCCGCCCTTGGGCGTCGCCCACCGCAGTTCCTGGCTGAACTGATGCTCGTTGTTGCATGAGCCGTAATCGGGAATGGCGTTGAGCTGGGTATAGTCGTTGTCGTTGTTGGTCAGACACTTCCAGTTTTCCCACGCGGTGATCGAGGTGATCGTGCCGCCCTTGCCCAGATCCCAGTCGATCGTGCCGCTGCCCAAATAGAGATTGGTCCGGGCATTGAGCGCGGAATCGAGATTGACCGTCGGGTTCGACGCATCGCTGGTGTTGAGCGTATAGCCCGCATTGGCCATGCGCGTCTGCAGCGCGGCGGGATTGTAGATCTGTGTGATGACCGGCGACATCGTGTTGAACGCCTGGTGGTTCCACGTCCCGATCAGGCGGATCGACAGGTTGTTGGTCGGCGTGAACAGCAATTGCGCACGAACGCCTTCACCTTGCCGGGCGTTCTGCTTCTCGATGCTCGACAGGTTGCGGTAATTGCCGTCGGTCTGGGTGTAATAGCCCGAAACGCGAAACGCGAGCTTGTCGGCGATAAGCGGCCCGGTGATGCTGCCCTTCCCTTCGACAAGGCCCTGGTTGCCGACGCTCATTTCGGCATTGGCCCCCAGCTTGAAACTGGGCTTGGCCGTGTTGATGAGAACAGCACCGGCCGTCGTGTTCTTGCCAAAGCTCGTCCCTTGCGGTCCGCGTAACAATTCGACGTCGGCGATGTCGTTGAAATCGTTGCTGACCATGCCCTGACGGCCGGTGTAGATACCGTCGACGAAAATGCCGACCGAACCGTCGATGCCGTCGGTGTTGAAACCGTTGTTGCCGATCCCGCGAATGCCGAGATTGAGCTGCTTGGGATTGGTCAGATAGACCGAGAACGCCGGAAAGCGGGTCTGGAAATCGGTGAAATTGACAAGGTTCTGCTTCGCGAGCTCCCCACCGCCGAGCGTGGTGATCGCAATGGGCACCGCCTGCGCGTTTTCGGGCCGCTTGCGCGCATAAACGACAATGTCGGTCACCTCGCCGGATGCGGCATCATCCTTTGCCCCGGCTTCGGGCGCGGCGGGCGCCTCGGCATGGGCGGTTCCCGCCATGGCCAGGGCAAGAAACGAAACAAGCCCCAGTTGACCAAACCCGGCGTGGCGGCGACCCCGTACAATCATCGATAAAACCCCTGTCATTTTTTCGGATTGAGGGCGCGCCAAACCCTCCGCCCCAGCCCGACGGAAGAATGACTAACCCCTTGTCACGGGCCGCTATTCTTCCCTCGTTCCGTATTTGTGACAGGTTGTTGTAGTGATACAAAAAGCTACATTTTAAGCGGACGATCAATGCAAGGATCGCGCCGCCTGTTCGATCGCCACAGCGAGCATGGCAAAGATTTCGTCGAGCTCGGCCTCCGTCGCATTGAAGGCAGGCGCGACAAGGACATGATCCCCGCTCACCCCATCGACCACGCCCGCTTCCCCACGCACGAGCAGACCGAGCCCGCGCGCAGCCTCGACCACCCGGCGATGGAACCCGAGCGCGGGATCAAGCGGTGCGCGGCTTTCCCGGTCGGCAACGAATTCGATCCCCATGAGCGCGCCTTTGCCGCGAATGTCGCCGACCAGTTGGTGGCGACCGAATGCCGCCTGCGCGCGAGCAAGGAATGCGCTCTCCCGTTTGCGGACTTGCGCGATGAGGTCATGCCGGTCGAGATAATCGAGCACCGCAAGGCCCGCAGCACAGGACACGGCATGCCCCGAATAAGTATAGCCGGTGAAAAGACTTGAAGGAGCCGCCCGTTCCAGCCGTTCGATGACTTTGCTGCTGATGAGAACCCCGGCAAGCGGGGCATAGCCTGCCGCCACGCCTTTGCCGAAGGTGATGATGTCGGGCAAAGCCTCAAGATTGGACGAGGCAAAGGCAGCCCCGGTCCGCCCGAACCCCGTGACGACTTCATCCGCGATCAACAGGATGTCGTGGCGATCGCACAGGGCGCGCAAACCCCGGATATAGCCCGGCGGCGGGACCAGCGCCCCCGATCCGGCCCCGGTCACAGGCTCGATGATGATGGCCGCAATGCTCGCGGGATCTTCCTGGATCAGGCGCCGCTCGACTTCGCGGACCTGCTCCTCGCCATAGGCCTGCGCGGTCAGCCCGAGCGGCGCGCGATAGAGGCTGACGGCCGGAAGCTTGGGAAAGTCGAGCATATAGGGCAGGAAATCGCGCCTGCGGCTGACTTTGCCGCTCGCCGCCAACGTTGCCATGGTCGCGCCATGATAGCTTTGCCAGCGACTGGCGATACGCCAGCGGCTCTCGTTCCCGCCCGCGCGCTGATAGCGGCGGGCGATCTTGAACGCGACTTCGTTCGCTTCCGATCCGCCGCTGGTGAAATAGGCCTTGGCCAAACCATCCGGCGCGAGCGCGACGACCCGCTCGGCCAGCGTGGTTTCAGCCTCGGTGGCGAAATCACCTGCATAGACAAAGGGCACTTGCGCGGCCTGTCGCGCCATCGCCTCGCCGATTTCGCCGAGGCCATAGCCGATATTGGCGACATAGATGCCGCTCACCGCATCGAGATAGCGCCGCCCGTCGGCATCGAACAGTTCGATCCCGCTCGCCCGCACCACCCGTGGCACAGGCGACGACCAGTCGCGCCGAAACACCGCGTCCGTCATGGATCGCTCACTCCTGCCGCAAGGGACCTCGATCAGGGATGGATATAGACGAAACCCAGACCTTGCAGCCGGGCGATCTCGGCAACCCCGCTCGGCACTACGTCCTCGTCCTTCACTCCATAGAGATCAGCGGGCGTAAGCTTCATGCCCGCGAGCGTGTTGTGGCAGATCATGAAGCGCACGCCCTTGGCCCGCAGGCCATCGATCGCCTTGGCGAGATCGGCATCCTCGCGCGCCATCACGAAGAGTTGCACGCCCGAGGCAAAATTGACGACGCGGATTTCGACTTGTCCGTTCGTGGCCGCGATATGTGCGCCGATGTGATGCAGCAGACGCTGGAAATAGGCCTTGGCATCGGGCCCGCCGCCGTCGTTCTGATAGACGACTTTCTGAAAGGTGTAATACCCGGCCGGAGCGGCGCCTGCCGATGCCTGTTCCGCCTGTGCCGTTCCGGCCAGCCCCAGCCCTGCGCAAATCGCCATGGCCAGAACCAAGACCCTGCCTGCCTTCATGTCAGCCTACCCCGGTCGTTGAAGAAATGATGCGGTCGCTCCATGCCACAGCCGGCCCCTTGCTACATCCCCTTTCCATCGTGGCCCTGTCGGATCGGGGCAAAAGGACCGAAGCGATGTTGCCGCGCATCAAAGCCGTCGGGATAAGGGCCATAGGGCGCATCGACCGGCTTGGTGCGACGATCGGGGTAATCGGCATCGAGGTCCGCTTTGTGCGGACGCGGATGCGCTTCGACATAGGCGGCAACGTCCCATGCGTCCTCGCCCGCGAGCCCAGGACCACCGGGCGGCATCTGTGCATGGATGAAATTGGCCGCCTGGATCAGCCGGGCCATCCCCGCGCCGTCGTTGAAACTGTCCCGCCCCCACAAGGGCGGCACGGCATATCCCTTGCCCTCATCCGATTTTTGTCCGGCGCCATCCACGCCGTGGCAGGCCGCACAGACCCGCGCATAGATCCCGCTCCCCCGCTGCGGATCGGCTGGGCGGGAAAGCTCGGCGATCTGCCCTGTCCCGCGTCCGAACGAAGAAGCTCCTGCACTCGAGAGGAAGCGGAGATAGGCAACGATCGCCGTCATCTCTGGCCCGTCAACCGGTAGGGGACGCCCGTTGAGGCTGCGCATCATGCACCCGTTGACGCGATCAGCGATCGTTTCCACGCGCCCCGACCGCGCCCGATATTGGGGATAGTCGGCATAGGCCGCGACCAGCGGCAAGGCAAAGGCGCGCGTTCCGGCCTCGATGTGGCAGCTCTGGCAATCGAGCCCGTTGCCCGAATAGGCGCGCGCCGTGCCCGGTCCGATCCGGTCGGCGGTATGGGCGACAAGATCGCGCCCGCGCCGGACCAGCCGCCCCGCCTCATCGTCGGGAAGCCGGGCGATGTCGGGCACCGTCAGCGAGGCAGCGGCCAGCAAAGGAGCGGGCGCGCCGCGCGTCGCCGGGCCCGAACAGGCCAGCGCGATCGCCCCGACCGCTCCGCCCAGTGCTATCCCTATTCCGAACCGCATCGTCCCTTTTTCCGCAAAGGTGGCATTCGCCTGTGGGGATGATAACACCCCTTGCGCAATCGGCATTATCGCAATGACAGACAAAGGATCGCATGGCGGATCGACTGACCGGAATCGAAGTGTTCGTGCTTGCCATGCGGCTGGGCAGCCTTTCGGCGGCCGGACGCTCACTCGGCATGTCGGCGGCCATGGCAGCCAAGCATCTGGGACAGCTTGAGGAACGGCTGGGCACGACCCTGGTCAACCGCACCACGCGCCGTCTGTCGCTGACGCAGGCGGGAGCGGACTATCTCGACCGCGCCGAACGCATCCTTGCCGAACTGCGCGAAGCGGAAAACGAGGCCTCGGCCCGCTCGCAAGTGATCGAGGGCCTGTTGCGCGTCAATGCCCCGGCCTCGTTCGGGGTCATGCACATTTCCTCGCTCGCGGCTGAATTCGGCGTGCGCCATCCCGGCGTCACGATCGAACTCGGCCTCAACGACCGCTATGTCGACCTTCTCGAAGAACGCTGGGACGTGGCCATCCGCATCGGGCAACTGGCCGACAGCAGTCTCAAGGCGCGCAAGCTGGCCGCCGTCCATCTCGCGCTCTGCGCCGCGCCCTCGTATCTCGAACAACACGGCACGCCGCGCTCGGTCGAGGATCTCAAACACCACAACTGCCTCAGCTACACGCTCAGTTCGCGGCTGGGCGGCAATACCTGGGGCTTCGGACGCGACGGGTCGGTCCGCGTGGCGATCAAGGGCAGCATGCTGGCCAACAACGGCGAGGCGCTGGTGAAAGCGGCCTGCACTGGTCAGGGCATCGTCTATGGCCCGCGTTTCATCGCCGCAGAGGCGTTGAACAGCGGCGAACTCGTCGAATTCGAACTCGACATCCCGGCGATGGACATGGGCGCCGTCTATGCCGTCACCCACCCGACCCGGCGCCCGAACGCGCGCACCAGCGCGTGGATCGACTTCCTCGCCGAACGCATGCCGCGCCTTGCCGAAGAGTGGTAAAGCGAGCAATTTGAAACTGTCAGTTTAAAGATATTCGTCGATTGAGCGGATTATCACCCTATCCCAATGAAGGCATATAGTCGTCAACCGGGCCGGTTCACGCCGTGATCTGCCTGGCCCTTTGGCCTTACAGTCGCGCTCCGTCAGGTCGCGCCCATTGACAGGATTGATCCCATGAAAGCCATCTCGTTTGCCGCTCTCGCGCTGATCGCCGCTCCGGCCGTTGCGCTCGCCGCCACTCCGGCTGCCGTGCCGACGGTCCAGGCCGGCACCTACAAGGTCGAAACCCACCACACGCTCGCCGAATTCACCGTCAACCACTTCGGCTTCAACGATTTCTTCGGCGTGATCCCCGGCGCGACCGGCACCCTGACGTTCGATCCCAAGGCGATTGCCGCGACCAAGCTCGACGTGTCGCTGCCGGTTTCGGGCATTTCGACCACCAACAGCGTGCTCGACGCCGAACTCAAGGGCGCCGAATGGTTTGACGCGGCCAAGTACCCCGATCTCCACTTCGTCTCGGAAAAGGTCGTGAAGACCGGCCCGCGCACCGCACAGATCATCGGTACCGTCACGCTGCACGGCGTTTCGAAGCCGCTGACGCTCAACGCGACGTTCGGCGGCGCGGGCGTCAACCCGATGGACAAGGCCTACACCATCGGCTTCAGCGCCGTGGGCGTGCTCAAGCGTTCGGACTTCGGCGTCAGCAAGTACGTTCCCTATGTCAGCGACGAAGTGAAGCTGAAGATCAGCGCCGCTTTCGAAAAGACCAACTGATACCCCTTCGCCACGCCGCCCCAGGCGGCGTGGTCCTTTGACCCAAGCCCCCCCCAGGAGCCGCGCCACCCAGCCCCCCACTCAGGCGCGGCTCCACCCTCCCCCTGCACAAGGTCGCCGCGATGCTCGTCAATGGAAAATGGACGCAGGACTGGCAACCGGTCCAGGCTACCGATGCCAAGGGCGGCTTCGTCCGTCAGGTTTCGGGATTTCGCCATTGGGTGACCCCGGACGGCAGCGCGGGTCCGACCGGCGAGGCCGGGTTCAAGGCCGAAAAGGGGCGCTATCACCTCTATGTCGCGCTGATCTGTCCCTGGGCTTCGCGTACGCTGATCGCCCGGCAGCTCAAAGGCCTGGCCGACGCGGTTTCGGTAAGCGTGGTCGAACCGGCGCTGACCGATGAAGGCTGGCGTTTCGGGGACTACCCCGGTGCCGACCGCGACGAGCTCAACGGCGTGACCTACATGCACGAGCTCTATACCCGTGCCGATCCGCACTATACCGGACGGGCAACGGTCCCGGTACTGTGGGACCGCGAACGGCAGACGATCGTCAACAACGAATCCGCCGACATCCTGCGCATGTTCGACAGCGGTTTCGGCGATCTGGCCGACCCGTCGTTCGACCTCTACCCCGCAGCCCTGCGCGAGGACATCGACGCGCTCAATGCGCGGATCTACCCCATGCTCAACAACGGGGTCTATCGCGCCGGTTTCGCCACTACGCAGGAGGCCTACGAAGAGGCCTATGCCGATGTCTTTGCCATGCTCGACGAGCTGGAAACGCGCCTTGCTTCGGGAGGCCCCTTCCTCTTTGCCGACGCCCTGACCGAAACGGACATTCGCCTGTTCGTCACGCTGGTACGGTTCGATGCGGCCTATCACGGCATTTTCAAGTGCAACCGGCAGCGCCTGCTCGACTATCCCGCGCTCAGTGCCTACCTCGAACGCGTAATCGCCCTTCCCGGCGTGCGCGCAACGGTCAACGTCGACCACATCAAGCGCGGCTATTATTCAATCAAGACGCTCAATCCCAACGGGATCGTTCCGGTCGGCCCGGACCTCCCTTGGCTCACCGAAAAAGCGTAACGGTTACAAGCTTTCCTCGGGCAGGAGCGCCCGGGTCATGCCGACGAGAATGTTGAGCAGATCCCGCTCCGCGCTGCCCGAGGAAGGCTCTCGGCACTTTGCCCCAGCCGCACGCAAGGCCACGAGCGTTTCGGCCCGGTACTCGTCGAGCCCTGTCCGATCAGGCAGGCTCTGGGCATGGCACAAGCCTGCCGCCGCATTTTGAAGATTCACGAGTTCCTGCCGCGTATCGGCAGGAACGACACCGATCATTTGCCGGATCTGGATCAGGTTGAGACCGATGCGCACTTCGCGCAACCCATCGCCCGCCGCCCGATCCCGTCCGTCCAGCGAGGCCAGATGGCCAATGCGGGGCGACAGCAGTGCCGCCCGATCGACCATCAGGCTGTTCCACGCTTCTCCGGTCAAGGCCAGCCGCCCGGCAGCAAGCCGCGCCAGATCGCCCCAGTTTCGCCGCAGGATACGTTGGACCGCAGCTTCCGCACCGATCACCCGGAACAAGCCTGTCGTCACGATCGCCGCCGCCGCGCCGATCAATTGCGCGATGTTGCTGTTGATGAAGCGGGCAAAGTCGGCTTCGAGCGCGGCGGTCAGCGCCAGCGCCCCGCAAAAGCCGACGACGAGAGTCATCGTTTTCACATAGATCGCCGGATCGCCAAGGAAAACGCCCATGACCAGCAGAGTCGGCGCCAGCGCGAGCACCAGCCCTTCGAACGTGGTCACATGGGGCAGGATCCCGAACAGATAGACCGCCGCGATCGGCAGGCTGAGCGCGGTCCATTTGAGCCAGCTCGCCTGCGCAGGACGCGGATCGTCGAGTGTCGCAAAGAAGCTGCACACCACCGCGCAGATCATCGCCATGGTCCCACCGTCGGGCCACATCGTCACGATCCACACTGCGCAGGACCCCAGCACGCCGATCACCGCCGCAAGTGCCGAACGGAAGGCCAGCCCGACATCGCGATGCCACAGGCGTCGCCCCTTCGCGCGCAAAAGCGGGGTTAGCGGGGCAGGCAACGGCGTTGCGGGATGCAGGGTGTGTTCGGCCAGCCACTGCGTCGCCTCGTACCGCATGACAAGCTCGGCAAGACGGGCATGGAGGTTGAGCGCGATGAGACCGCGCCAGTCGTCGGGTGACAGGGTTTCATGCCATGCCGCAAGCCTCGCCTCGACGCCCGCGCGGGTTGCCGACAGCGTCTGAGGCTCCTGCCCCACCCAGTCCCGCAAATGGGCAAGCACGTCGGCAAGACCTTCGGGCCATGAGGTGCCTTCCGGTTCGCGCAGCACGGTCAGTCGGTCCTCGATCGCATCGACCAGCGGCATCAGCAGGACCAGATGATCCCACAGCACCATGATCGTGCCCCGCGCCAGCTTCCCACCGTCAGGATGGAACCGCAGGTGTGTTGCCATCAACCGCAATTCGGTCATGTGTCCGGCCATGCGACTGGGCAGGTCGGGACGCTCCGCATCGACTTTGCCGTCGAGCACTTCGTCCAGCCAGCGCCCCATCTCGGTACGCACCGTCCGGATGCGCCCACCGATCGCGGCTTCGAAATCATGGGCGGGGATCAGTGTATGCAGCAGGCTGGAACAGGCCGCACCGATGGCGATTTCCATGCCGCGCAAGACCGCAATGTTGAAGATGTCCTCCGCCTTGTCGACGGCGGGGAAGGAAATCAGTGCGGCGGTATAGCCCGCCAGCATGAAAAGATAGGCACGCGGCGTGCGGTCGAGCAACGAGATGAAGAGGCAGACTCCGACCCAGAGCGCGAGGACCAGCGACAGGACCGGCGGTGCATCGACGAACATCGGCACGACAAGGACCGAGGCTGCCGCCCCGATCAGGGTACCCGCGACCCGAAAGATCCCTTTCGACAAGGCGGCTGCCGCGACCGGCTGGCTGGAGATATAGACAGTCAACATCGCCCAGTAGGGGCGTTCCAGCCCGACCAGAAACGAGATGTAGAGCGCCAGCATCGCCGCCGCGAAAGTCGTCAGCGAAAAGGTGATCTCGGCACGGCCGATCCGGGGCATTTCAGTCGACCTCCCCCTTTGGGAAGTCAGTCGTCATGGCGCCCGAACCCGGCCCGCACCTGTTCTTCCAGTCGACGTAGCACGCGCACCGCCGTGACGACATCGCCGATCGGCATGTCCCCAAGCACGATGCGGCGGCGCAAGGCCAGTTCCTCTTCCATCCGCGCGGCCAGATCGCGTCCGCGTTCGGTGAGACAGACCCCGCGCGCGCGGCGGTCGCCGGGAACCGCCCGCCGTTCGATCAAGCCGTCCTTTTCCGCGCTGACCAGAGCGCGGGCGAGCGCTGCGGGATGAACGCCGATTTCCTCGGCCAATCGCGCCTGCAACACTCCGTCGCCCAGACGCGAAACGAACAGCACCGGCATCGCCACCGCGACCGAAAGTCCCGATTGCGACAAGGCCGCAGCGGCGACCTGTTGCCACGCGCGGCGCGCGGGCTGAATGGCGTTGGTCAGGGCATAGAGCGCGGCGCGCTCTTCCTCTTCCCCATGGATTATCGTTGACATGGCAACTTTCTATCGCTGCGACGAAAGGCGTACAAGCGCTTTCCGCACTGGCATTATGCGGTTCGATACCTACATGGACACCGGGCCCGGTCGGAACCGACCGGCGAAGGGATCAAAGTGATGAGCGACAACGAAATCGTCGTTTGCCCCCATTGTCTTGCAGGCAACCGGGTCGCGCGCGAACGGCTCGACGAAGCGCCCAATTGCGGCAAGTGCCATCAACCTCTTTTCACCGGGCATCCGGTGCCGGTCAATGCTGCGGCCTTTTCCGCCCATGTCGGCAAGGGCAGCCTGCCGGTCCTGGTCGATTTCTGGGCTTCCTGGTGCGGGCCCTGCCGCATGATGGCGCCCGCCTTTGCACAGGCCGCGCACATGCTGGAACCCCATGTCCGCCTGTTGAAAGTCGATACCGAGGCCGAACAAGCCCTGGCCGGGGCACACGACATCCGGTCGATCCCGACGATGATGCTCTTTTCGGGCGGACGCGAAATCCGGCGCATTGCCGGAGCGATGGATGCACGCCGGATCGTCGAATGGGCCCGGGGATAAAGAAATCATGAGCGAAGAAGTCACCCCCTACGAAACCTTTGGCGGCGAACCGGTCATCCGCGCACTCTGCGCCCGGTTCTACGCCTTGATGGACACTCTGCCCGAAGCCGCCGAATGTCGCGCGGTCCATCCGCCCGATCTGTCGCGCGCCGAGCAGAAACTCTACGAATACCTGACCGGATGGCTCGGCGGGCCGCCGCTCTATACCGACAAATACGGTCACCCGCGCTTGCGCATGCGACATTTCGTTGCACCGATCGGCAAGGCGGAGATCGAAGGCTGGCTGGCATGTTTCCATATCGCCTGGGCAGAGATCATTCCGCCCTCGCCGCTCGCTGATACCATCCTCGAGAAAGTCGACGCACTGGGCTGGCACATGGAAAACCAGCCCGCAGTGGACGCCTAACCGCGTACCCTAACCTCCGTATGTCGTCAGCGTGCCGTACAGTTCGGGTCTCCGGTCGCGGAACAGGCCCCAACCGGCACGCTGCGGCGCGATTTCGTCGAGGTCGAATGTCGCGACGATGGCTTCGCGCGTGTCTCGCCCGGCCTGCGCGACGAGCGCGCCGAACTGGTCGGTGATGAACGAACTGCCGTAAAAGGTGATGTCGGCGTCTTCGTTGACTTCATGGCCGATACGGTTGGACGCGATCACCGGCACCATGTTGGCGGCGGCGTGGCCCTGCATCGTCCGCTGCCAGTGTGGCTGGCTGTCGAAACCGGGGTCGAGCGGCTCGGTGCCGATTGCGGTCGGATAGAGAATCAGCTCCGCGCCTTTGAGCGCCAGCGACCGCGCGCATTCGGGGAACCACTGGTCCCAACAGATCGCGGCACCGATACGCCCGAACGCCGTGTCCCAGACCTGAAAACCGGTATCGCCCGGCGCGAAGAAGAATTTCTCGCGATAGCCGGGCCCCTGCGGAATGTGGCTCTTGCGATAAAGCCCCAGGTCGCGCCCGTCGGCATCGAGCATGACAAGAGAATTGAAATGGGTGGAGCCGACCTTCTCGAAGAAACTGAACGGCAGGACCACGCCCAGTTCGCGGGCGAGCGCGGAAAAGCGGGCAAGGACAGGATGCCCTTCGCGCGGACGAGCCAGTGCGAAATGCTTCGCCCGTTCGTCCGGACAGAAATAGGGCGTCTCGAACAGCTCCTGCAACAGCACGACCTGCGCGCCATTTCCCGCCGCTTCACGCACGAGAGCTTCGGCTGTGTCGAGATTGGCGGCAAGATCCCAGGTGCAGGCGAACTGAGTGGCGGCAACAGTCACGGTGCGCATGGATTCCCCCTCGAGACGAAGTGGGTCCTGCATGGATTGCGCGCCTGTCGAGAGGCAAGGCAAAACCCTTTGCTGCGCAAAAAGGGTGCGAGCGGTTGCCCCCTTCCCCCAATTGGGCAAAGATCACCGCCGGTGCAGCGCGAAAGGGGGCATGATGAAGGACGGGATGGGCTGGATCTGGCTGGCACTGGCCATCGGCAGTGAAATCATGGCGACTTCGGCTCTGAAAGCCGCCGCCGGTTTCACACGCCCCCTGCCCTCGATCGCGGTAATCTTCGGCTATGCGGTCGCGTTCTATGCGCTGTCCCAGACATTGCGCACGATCCCCATGGGCATTGCCTATGCCCTGTGGTCGGGCGTCGGGATCGTCGTCATCTCACTGATCGGACTGGTCGTCTATCGCCAGAAGCTCGACGCCGCCGCCCTTGCCGGGATCGCGATGATCGTTGCAGGCACGCTGGTCATCAACCTGTTCTCGACCAGCAGCGCGGAAGGCTGATCCGGGCTCAGGGCAACCGAAATCACACAATGGAGATGATGTGGAATTAGCCGATTATCTCGAGCGAATAGTCGATCCGACATTTGCAGATTTTCGCAGCAATCCGAGATCAGGGCGCCATGCTTTTCTCGCTTGCGTAGCGGTGTTTCATGCTGTCGATCGAGCCGCGCATCCACGCAAAGCGAGCACCCTTCGACAGGAGTGGAGGAAAAGATCATTTGATTTTCTATTAGTCGACATGGTCGCACACCACTTCAAACATGTGCAGAGTTATTTCGAAAAACAGCCAACTCTAAAAAATAAAATCCCACTCCATTGCGCAATATTTAACAAAAATAAAATTGATGAAGAATCAATGGGACTTGACCTTCACAATATTTACTTCGCCATAAGAGACGCCATCACATTCATTAAAAAACAATCTGAAAATTAAATATTATCCTCGCCAAAAAATCGATCCAAGGCGAATGTGCCGCCACCCTGGGCGATCAGGGGGAGCAGCAAACCGGCCCATGACAGATGGGTCGGCCAGGCGTCGGGATAGACGAAAACCTCGATCACCGTCGTCATGCCCAGAATCGACAAGGCGGCAAAGCGCGTGCCGAGGCCAAGGACCAGCAGGATCGGAAAGAGGTGTTCGGAATAGGTCGCGATATGGGCCGCGACATGGGGTGGCAGGAACGGCAACCGGTAATCGGTTTCGAACAGGTAATAGGCGCTGTCGGTGATCGTCAGCAGGCCGCTGACCTTGGTCCGTCCCGACAGGAAGAAGATCGAGGCGATCCCGAGCCGGGCCACCAACAGGAGAACCGAGGCAGGCAGCAGTCGCTCGGCGAGCCCGGTCGCACGACGGTAGAGATGGGTCAGAGAAGTCATCGCCGGGCCTTTCGACTGGCAGGAAAAAAGCGCTTCCCTTGACGACCTTGTCCCGAGGGGGGCTGGACCAGGCTGGCGCGGGTTCCAGTAGGCGAGGCGGAACATGAACCGGCACCCGTGCAAGGGAAGCGAGTCAGGGCAACGCGATCAGCGCGGGGTCAGCGAACCGTGACCCTTGGGCGTCTTGATCGAGGTGCAAGTACCGGCCTTGACCAGCTTCCACGAATTGCCCTGGTAATCGGTCTTTTGCGTTCCCGCACAAGTGGTGCCGGCACCGGCCGCACAGTCGTTGTGTCCGGCGCGGGCGACACCATAGCACTTTTCCATCGCGGGCTTGCTGTCCGCTGCATGGGCGACACCTGCGGCAAGGCCCAGAGCCAGTGTCGCGGCAAGAGAGGCATGGGAAAGCTTCATTCGTCTATTCCTTGAAATGCGTGTTTCGGGAGCAGCGCGAGCGTTCGGCGCCGCCTGTGTTCGGCAATTCGCTCGGTCCGGAAACACGGTTACAGCGCATTCAAATTTCTTGCGCCCGGTGCTCGGATGCGGAAATATTTCGTCCGACCTGTAACGCCCGAGCGTCGCCGGACGAAAAACCGGACGCCGATCCGGCACAACCGGGAGAACCGATCATGAAGACCAATACCGCCAAGTTCGCTTTCAACACGCTCGCCCTTGCCAGCCAGGCTGCGCTCGTCGCTGCTGCGGTTGCCGCCATGCCGGTCCCGGCCATGGCCAAGCAGGCCAAGGTTGTTCACTGCTACGGCGTCAACGCCTGCAAGGGCCAGTCGGACTGCGCCACCGCGCACAATTCGTGCAAGGGCCAGAATTCGTGCAAGGGCCAGGGTTTCAAGGCCGAGAGCAAGGAACAGTGCAAGGCCGACGGCGGCAGCCTGACCGCTCCGGCGAAGTAAGCGGAGCGACTTTACGCTTCTGCGACGGGATGAGCTCGTTGCAGCACGAAATCATCCCTGGCACGCGGGCGGCTGGACGATCTCTCCCCGGATCGACCGGTCGCCCGTCTGTCGTATGGGGCTTGCCAAAAGCAGGACATGCCGATGTCGTCTTCCCTCCCCATCCCCGCACTCGGTGCCTTTGGCCTCGGCATGCGACGCCCCCATTACGGCGCCTATATCGACGGCACTGCGCCGGTCGATTTCTTCGAGGTCATTTCCGAAAACTTCATGGGCGTCGCCGGGCGTCCGCGTGACACGCTGCTGCGGGCGCGGGCGAACTATCCCATGGCGTTGCACGGCGTTTCACTGTCGGTCGGTTCGGCCGATGGCCCCAACCACGCCTATCTCGACAAGCTCAAGACCCTGGTCGACATGATCGAGCCATCGATCGTGTCGGACCATCTGTGCTGGACCGGGATCGACGGGTTCAATTCGCACGATCTCCTGCCCGTGCCATTGACAGAGGAAGCGCTCGACACCGTATGCCGGGCCGTCTCGATTACGCAGGACCATCTCGGGCGGCGGATGCTGCTCGAAAATCCGTCCAGCTACATCGCCTTTCCCGGCACCATGCCCGAATGGGAATTCCTGTCGGAAATGGTCCGGCGCACAGGGTGCGGATTGCTGCTCGACGTCAACAACATCTTCGTCAGCGCGACCAATCACGGGCTCGATCCCTTGTCCTGGCTCGACAACCTGCCACTCGGCGCAGTGGGACAAATCCATCTGGCCGGGCACAGCATGGGCGCCCATGGGCTTGTCGATACCCATGACCAGCCGGTGACTGATGAAGTCTGGGCGCTCTATGCCGAAACGATCCGCCGCACCGGTCCGGTGCCGACCATGATCGAACGCGACGGCAACATTCCCGAACTCGACGAACTCGTGGTCGAACTCGATCTCGCCCGCGACGCCGCACAGACGGAAACCGTCCAGACTGGGGAGCTTGCCGCATGAGCACGCCCACGATCCTCCCCCTTGCCGAACTTCAGCGCCGGTTCTGCGCATGGCTGCGCGAACCCGACGAGGATCGGGCAAGCGAACAAGCCGCCGTGCTCGGCGTCGGGCCCGGCCTGTCGGTCTATCAGAACAACTATCGCGTCACGCTGGTCGAAGCCCTGCGCGAAACGCACGGACGCGCGGCGCTCTATCTGGGCGAAAGCGATTTCGACGCGGCGGCGGCCCATCATGTCGATGCCCGCCCGCCTTCAAGCTGGACGCTCGATGCCTATGGCGACGGATTTCCCGACACGCTGACCGCGCTGTGGCCCGACCGGCCCGAGGCGGGCGAGCTTGCCATGATCGACCGCGCCGTCGGCGACACCTTCGTCGCGCCCGACGCCGAACCGATCGCCCCTGCAGCATTGGGCGAAGTCGACTGGGACACCGCGCGGATCACGCTTGTCCCCTCGCTTCTGCTGCTCGAAATCGCGACCAATGCCGACGAACTGTGGCTGGCGCTGACCCATGACGAAGGGGCCCATGACGAAGGAAGCCCTGCGTCGCAGATCCTGCCCCAGCCGCAAACGCTGGTGATCTGGCGACAGGGGTTCGAGCCGGTCCTGCGCCGGGCCGATGCCATGGAAACACGCGTGATGCGCCAATGCGCGCAAGGGCTGACGTTCGCAGAGATCTGCGCGGATCTTGCCGGTGACCATGACGAGGACGTCGCGGTCAACATGGCCGGAACCTTGCTCGGCCAATGGCTGGGCGAAGGGCTTGTCGCCGCGATCGGTTGATCGCGGCGTTCGCCTTTTACCAGCGCAGCAGACGGGGGCCGAGCAGTGCCCCGACAATCGCCGCCAGTCCCATTCCCAGCGTATACCAGGTCAGCACGAACAGCGCCGAGGATTCGGGGCAATGCAGGCAATAGAGCGTTGCCCCCCATGCCCCAGCCGACAATCCCGCCGTCGCCCCGGCCAGCCCCAGCCGTGTCGGCGCCAGACGGCGGAACGACCACAGCAGGCCGCCGAAAATCGGCAGCGACAGCATGAAGACATTGCGCGAGCAGACCTGCCAGCTTGCCCCCAGCCACATCGCCAGCCAGCCCGCACGCGGGGTCGTCATCAATTCATGGATACCGATCGCGGCAAGGCCGAGCACCGGCAGCGCCATGATCCACAGCCAGCCACCGACGCCGCCATCGGGCCGGGCCAGCCGCGCGGTCGCCGCCGTCGCACAAAACGCAAGGCTGATCGTATAGGCCCATTTCATCCAGAACGTCGGGCCATGCATGGCAAGCGCCAGATCGGGACGAAATCCGAGCCAGCCGCCGACCACCAAGGCCGTCGCCACGCCACCCAGGACGATCCCGCCCACAAGACGACGCCCCAGCGTGTGCCGGGACACCGGGCGGAGGTCGCGCGCGAGCGCTTCGATGAGGTCTTCCTCATTCATCGCAAACTGTCCCTGACGCGTGCGGCAAGAGCCTTGAGCCCGCGATGGGCTGAAACCTTTACATCCGACTCGCCGATCCCCAGACGACTTGCCGCTTCGGCGGTACTCAATCCATCGATGCGCGTCGCCCTCAGGACCGCCGCCTGCTTGGCCGGTATCCCTTCGAGCAGACGATTGACATCGGCGCGGGCATCGCTCGCTTCCTCGAACGCGAATTCGTCGGCGAAGTCACCAATATCGTCGAACGAGACCGCATGGCCACGACGACGATAGCGGTCGATCATCTTGTATCGGGCGATCGCGAACAACCACCCGCCAAAGGGGCGCTGCGGATCGTAAGTGGCGCGTCGTTGGTGCACGGCAATCAGCGTTTCCTGTATCAGATCCTCGACATCGTCGTTACTGCCGCCCAACCGACGCCGGAAAAATCCGCGCAGCAGCGGCAGGAGCGCACGCAGAAGGGCGGCGTGGGCAGTGCCATCGCCGTCCATCCCTTTTAGCATAAGGGCCTTGAGGTGCTGTTCATCCGGCCGCATGCGCATCCCCCTGGATTTCGCAATCCGCCCGGCAATGGTTACACCATTCCGGGCGGCGCGAAATATTTTTGGATCTGCGGCTCCGGATCAGGACGTCAGTCCAGCCCCGGAATCGGGACAGGTGCCAGTTGCGGCGCTTCGAAACTGGCCACGGGATAAGCGCAATAGTCCGCCGCGTAATAGGCGCTGGGCCGGTGATTGCCGGATTCGCCAAGGCCACCGAAAGGCGCAGCCGACGCGGCCCCCGTGGTCGGACGGTTCCAGTTGACTACCCCGGCGCGAATGGTGTCGATGAACCGATCCCAGAGATCGGCATCGGCCGACAGCAGCCCGGCACTCAGGCCAAAGGCCGTCGCATTGGCCGCCGCGACCGCCGCATCGAAATCGACCACGCGCACGACCCGGAGCACCGGAGCAAAGATTTCGGCGTCGGGCACGTCGATCCCGGTCGCGTCGAGAATGACCGGACCGAAAAAGGCTTCGCCCCGCTCCTCGACAATGCTGCGATCGAGGAGGACGCGGCATCCCGCATCGACCAGCCCGGCAAGCGCCGCCCGCCCGCCGCGTGCGGCTTCGGGTGAAATCAGGGGCCCCATGAAAGCCTCGTCCTCACCCGCCCCGATGGGCAGGCGCGCGGCAAGATCGACAAGCGCCGTCACCAGCGCGTCGCCCGCCGCGCCCACCGGCACGATCAGGCGCCGCGCGCACGAACAGCGTTGCCCGGTCGTGATGAAAGCCGAATGGACGACCAGATTAGCGAGCGTTTCGGGATCGGTCTCGCTGTCCCACGCGACCAGCGGATTGTTGCCGCCCAGTTCGAGCGCCAGAATGACACCGGGCCGATCGACGAACGCCTGACGGAAATGCCGCCCCGCCGTGGCCGACCCGGTGAACAGCAGGCCGTCGATGTCTTCATCGATGAGCGCCGCGCCGGTATCGCGCCCGCCCTGCACCACTTGCAGGACTTCGGCCGGAACGCCCGCCGCATGCCAGGCCTCGACCATCGCCGCGCCGACGGCAGGTGTCTGTTCGGAAGGCTTGAACACCACCGTGTTCCCCGCGATCAACGCGGGAACGATATGCCCGTTGGGCAAGTGTCCGGGGAAATTGTAAGGCCCGAGCACGGCCATGACCCCATGGGGATGATGGCGCAGGACCGCCCGTCCGAACAGCTGCGCGGTCTCGCTCGTCCCGGCGCGCTCTGCCTGCGCACGGATGGAGATTTCCACCTTGCCGATCATCGCGGCGACTTCTGTCCGCGCTTCCCACAAGAGCTTGCCGGTCTCGCGGCTGATAAGGCAGGCCAGATCCTCGCGCCGGGCAACCAGTTCCTCGGCATAGGCGCGCGCGATCCCGACGCGGTCCTCCAGAGGACGACGGGCCCAGTCGGCTCCCGCCGAACGGGCACGGGCAACAGCGGCGGCACAGTCGGCGGCATCAGCCACGCGGCCTTCCCAGACGAGATCGCCCGTCGCGGGATCGAACGACTGCAACAGCTCAACCATCAACACACCATGACCATGTCGCCGGACCCTACCCCCAGCCCCCGGGCGACTGCGGAGGAGAGGACAATCGCTTCATCGCCCACAAGCACGCCTGCGCGCAAGGCACGGAACGCAGCCGCCGCCGGAACCGCGAGCAGGCGTTCGGGCGCCGCCGCCAGCGACGGATCGTCCGCCACGTGTGCAGGCAGGATACGCGCGTCGCGGACCGTCGCAATGCGGTCGCGCGGAACCACCATGGTCGGCCCGCCATCGAATATGTCGATGAGGCCGGAGGCGGCGAACCCTTCGTTTTCCAGCATGTGCCGCGCCGCCTCGCCATGGCGGTGGACCATGCCGATCGCCTCGCGCGCTTCGGCCGGGACCAGTTCGAGATAGATCGGGTGACGCGGGGCGAGATCGGCGATGAACTGCCCGTCGGTCGTGGTGATCATGTGGTCGGCCTGTTCGAACGGCAGGCGAAAGAACTTGGCCGCGATCCCTTCCCAGAACGGGCTGATGTCGCGCTCGTCGAACCAGCCGCGCAATTCGGCCATGACCGTCTGGGAAAACCGTTCACGCGCCGCCGCGATCAACATGTAACGGGCGCGGGCGAGCAAGGCCCCGGTTCCCGCCTGCCGCCGCCCCGGACGCAGGAACAGCGAACCGACTTCGGAATGGCCGGTGCATTCGTTGACCAGAACCAGCGCCTGATGATCGAAACGCGTGGACGTGGCCGAGCTGAACTGCGTGAAGGTCACCACGCGGAAGGAAAAGTGCGGGCGTTGCAACCCGACCGCGCCCTTGACCCCGGCAACCCCTTCGATGCGCCCGGTCGCAGTGTCCTCGAGCATCAGCACGTACCACGCCTCGGTCGGATCGACCTGCCCGGCAAAGCTTGCGGCGCTGAGCTCCAGCCGCTGCGCCAGTGTCTCGCGGTTCTCCGGCAGGCTGGTGAAGCCCTTGCCGGAGAGATAGGCGAGTTCGAGCAGGGCGTCGGTATCCGCCGGACCGCCCGGCCGTACGACCAGCATCGAAGTCCGGCTCAGGCCGCTTGCGCCAGACGGCGACGAGTCGCGGCAAAGGCCGTGGCCAGCCGGTCGAGCGCCTCGTCCACTTCCTTGTCCGTGATGATGAGCGGCGGCAGCAGGCGAATGCAATTGTCCCCGCCCCCTGCGACAAGAAGCCCGTGATCGCGTGCAGTCGCCATCATCTCGCGATTGTTGACGGCAAGCTTGACCCCGATCAGCAGCCCCTTGCCGCGCACGTCGAGCGCGATGTCGCCAAAGGCCACGACCAGCTTGCCGAGACCCGACATGAAGCGTTCACCCATCTGGCGCGCATGATCGAGCAGGGTCGGATCGGCAAGCAGGTCGAATGCCGCGAGGCCGACCGCCATGGCGAGCGGATTGCCCCCGAAGGTGGTGCCGTGGCTGCCCACGACCATGCCCGAGGCCGCGTCACGGGTCGCAAGACAGGCGCCGATCGGGAAACCGCCGCCCATTGCCTTGGCAATCGCCATGATGTCCGGCTCCGCACCCGGCGCCCACTGATGCGCGAACAGGCGACCGGTCCGGCCCATGCCGCACTGCACTTCGTCGTGAATGACGAGCACGCCCGCCTTGCGGCACATGTCCTTGAGACGGAGCAGCCATTCGGGCGACAGCGCCCGTGCGCCGCCTTCGCCCTGCACCGGCTCGACCAGAACGGCCGCCGCCGTCGGCGCCGCAATCGCGGCAACGAGCGCCGCTTCGTCATCGAGATCGATCTGGACATAGCCCGGCAGGCGCGGACCGAAACCATCGAGATAGGCGGCATTGCCCGATGCATTGACCGCCGCATACGTCCGGCCGTGGAACGATCCGGCAAAGCCGATCACGTCGATGCGGTGCCCGTCGCCACGCGCGGCGTGATAGCGGCGCGCGGTCTTGATCGCGCATTCGATCGCTTCGGTGCCCGAATTGGCAAAGAACGCGACGTCAGCAAAACTGGCCTGCGTCAGCTTGTGCGCGAGCTGTTCCTGCGCGGGAATGCGGAAGATGTTCGACACGTGCCAGAGCTTTTCGGCCTGGTCCTTGAGCGCGGCGACAAGACGCGGATGGCAATGCCCGAGCGCATTGGTCGCAATCCCGCTGACGCAATCGAGATAGACACGGCCATCGGTCGCATGGAGCCAGACGCCCTCGCCCCGATCGACTTCGAGCGGCGCCCGGTTGTAGACGCCCATCAGTGCTTCGTTCCCGCTCATTGCCGACCTCGCTTGTGACCGCAGCCATGGAAAGGTGCGAACCAAGCCGCACCGCATCATGACCGGATTGCATGAACCAAGGCCCGGGACGCTTTCTGGGCTGGGCCTTTATGAGCGGTTGATTTTATCGGTTTGAAACGACATCTCAAAACACGGAATCCGCATCGACTGATGCATCGGACGCATCAAGGACATCATGTTCAACCGCAACCTGCTGCCGCCGATGGGGGCGCTTCATGCCTTTATCGAAGCGGCCGAGACCGAGAATTTTTCCGCCGCCGGGGCTCGGCTCGGCCTCAGCCAGAGCGCCGTCAGCCGTCAGGTCGCCGTGGTCGAGGCCATGGCCGGAACCGCGCTGTTCGAACGGCGCGGACGCAGGGTCGTGCTCAATGCCGCGGGAAGAAAAGTCTACGCCGCGCTGCTGCCTGCACTGGACCAGATTGCCGGGGCGATGCGGGCCGTGCGCGCCCGCGACAGCGAACTGACGATCGCAACCTTGCCGGGATTCGGCATGCGTTGGCTCGCTCCGCGCCTGCCGCAACTGAGCGCGCGACATCCCGACATGATCGTCAACCTGACCGTGCGGATCGATCCTTTCGATCTGGCGCGCGAGGGGTTCGATGCCGCGATCCATTTCGGCGCCCCTGACTGGCCCGACGCGGACCATCTGTTCCTGTTCGAGGAAGAGCAGGCCGCCGTCGCCGCCCCCGATTGGGCACAGGTCAACGGGATCGTTCACCCGGAGGACGTGATCGGCGCGCCCCTCCTGTTCCAGACCTTGCGCCCGCGCGCGTGGAACGAATGGCTGGAAAGCCAGGGGATCGCAGACGCCCCGCCCCTTGGCGGAGCGCGATTCGATCAGTTCATGATGCTCGCACAGGCCGCCCAAGCCGGGGCGGGTCTTGCCATGGTGCCAAGTTTCCTGATCGAACCGGAACTTGCCTCGGGCGCTCTGGTCGAACCGTTCGCCCATCGCCTGAAAAGCCGCTCGGCCTATTATCTGGTCCACGCGCGGGGCGCCGCCTCCCCCGCCTTGTCCCGGTTTCGCGACTGGCTGGTCGATCAGGCCGCCTCGGACAAGACCCAGTCTCGGAAGGCGAGCAACGGGGGGTAATCGCGCCGATGCGGCGGGAAGGCGAGCCAGTACCGCTCTGCACTGTCGACCGGGTCCAGCCCTCCTGCCACCACGAGCGCCCCACTCGCGAGTTCATCGGCGACCAGAAAGACCGGCATCAACGCCACGCCCAGCCCCGCCATCGCCACTTGCGCAGCAGTCGCGAACTGATCGAGCACCATACCCGGAACCGGCGCCGTCCCGCCGTGCCCGGCAAACCAGCGCCCCCAGCCGTCAGGACGGGAAGCGAGCCCGATCAACGGCGCGCGGGCCAGGGCGGCAATCGCATCATTTGGTGCAAGGGGCACTTCAAGCCCCAATTGCGCGGCCAGGGCGGGAGCCAGAACCGGCACGACCTGCTCAGCCATCAAGGGGACCAACTCTGCACCGGGCCAGTCGTCGCCCGACCCGAAATGGATGGCAAGATCGAGCGGATCACGCGCGAAATCGAACGGTTCCAGCCGGGTGGACAAGTGCAATGTGATCCCCGGATGCCGCTCGCCAAAGCGCCCCAACCGGGGCGCGAGCCAACGGGTTCCGAACGTGGGCAGGACCGCCAGCGTCAGCACCCCGCCTTCGGGATTGACCCGGCACCCGAGCGTCGCTGCACTCAGGATCGCAAGGGCCCGGCGCACTTCCCCCGCATAAGTCCGCCCGGCCGGAGACAGGCGCAGGCTCTGCCGCTCGCGCACGAAGAGATCGCGACCGACCATGTCCTCAAGCGCGCGGATCTGCCGGCTGACCGCGCTTTGCGTCAGGGCCAGTTCGCGCGCGGCCGCCGTCACACTGCCCAGACGCGCCACGGCTTCGAACGCCTGCAACAGCCCGGTCGGCGGCAGATGGCGTCGCGCCGACGGCAGCTCATTCCCGTTTGGAATGATTTCAGTCGGAATCATTGCTTGATGACGCGGCTGGGCAAAGGCAAATCATGACCAATCGGTATGCCGGAACCGCAAGACCGGCAAGATGTGTCAAGGAATTCCCATGAGCGCCCTCGTCGATCCCGATCTGATCCGCACCCGCTTTGCCGCGGCCCTGTCCGACATGTACCGGGCCGAAGTGCCGCTCTATGCGGACCTGCTGGCGATCGTTGCCGACGTGAACGCGCGGGTCCTTGCCGAACGCGGCGAAGAGGCCGAAGCCCGCATCGAGATCGAACGCCATGGCGCCATTCGGGTCGGCACCGCCGAAGAACTGGCGACGATGGCGCGCGCCTTTGCCGTCATGGGCATGGAACCGGTCGGCTATTACGACCTCGCTCCTGCCGGGGTCCCGGTCCATTCGACGGCCTTCCGCCCGACCAGCGAAACCGCTCTTGCGGCCAATCCGTTCCGCGTGTTCTGCTCGCTGCTGCGTCATGAACTGATCGAGGACGAAACCCTGCGCGCGGAAGTCGGCGCCATTCTCGCGCGCCGATCGATTTTCACCCCCGAGGCACTCGCCCTGATCGCGCAGGCCGAACGCGCGGGCGGGCTCGACGACGCGCAGGCCGATGCCTTTGTCGTCGCGCTGCTCGAAACCTTCCGCTGGCACGCCGACGCGACGGTCAGTTCGACGACGTACCAGCACCTTGCCGCGCAGCATCGGCTTGTCGCCGACATCGTCGCGTTCAAGGGGCCGCATATCAACCACCTCACGCCGCGCACGCTCGACATCGATGCAGTGCAGGCCGAAATGCTGCGCCGGGGCATTGATGCCAAGGACGTGATCGAAGGGCCACCGGCCCGCGCGGTGCCGATCCTCTTGCGCCAGACCAGCTTCAAGGCGCTGACCGAAGCCGTGCGCTTCACCGATCAGGCTGCGGGCGAAGCCGGACGCCACACCGCGCGCTTTGGGGAAATCGAACAGCGCGGCGCGGCGCTCACGCCCAAGGGCCGCGATCTTTATGACCGCCTGCTGGGCGAAGCCCAGTCCGGCGACCGTTCGATCCCGCACGAACAGCGTCTGGCACAAGCCTTTGCCGTATTTCCCGACGACCTCGACACGCTCGTCGCCGAGGGCCTGATCTATGTCCGCCGCAAGGACGACGGCACCCTCGCGCCGATCACCTACGAGGATTTCCTGCCCGTCAGTGCCGCAGGGATTTTCCAGTCGAACCTGTCGGGCGAAGCACGCCGTGACTATTCGCAAGTCTCGTCACAGGCCGAGTTCGAGACCGCGCTCGGCCGGGCGGTCATCGATCCCTTTGCGCTTTACGCGGCGATGGCCGAAACGCCCGCCATCGCCTGATCCCCGAACGGGAGAACCGCGCCGCGCAGGTTGGTATCAGACCACCGGATCGCCGACGATCGTGGCGCGGTTCATCACCCGGCGCGTCTTGCCATAATCGTACGTGGCATAGTGCTGGGTGCTGCGATTATCCCAGATAGCCACGTCTCCGGCCCGCCATTTCCACCGCACGGTAAATTCCGGGCGAATGACGTGGGCAAACAGCATCGCGAGCAAGGGCTCGGCCAGCGGCGGCTCCATACCGACAATCCCGGTCGTAAACCCCTCGCTGACAAAGATCACTTTGCGACCGGTATCGGGCAAGGTGCGGATGACCGGATGGGTGATCGGTGGATTGGACCGCTTGGCCGCCTCCAGCTTGAGCTTGGTTTCCTCGTCGAAGCCGAACCGTTCAGCCGGGAACGACTTGGCGATGTCGTGCGTCGCTTCAAGCGTCGCCAGCCAGGTCTTCATCCCTTCGGGCAAGGCATCGTAAGCCGCCGCGGCGCTCGCCCAGAGCGTGTCGCCCCCGACTTCGGGAACCTGCTTGGCCAGAAGAACCGCCCCGAACGACGGTGACTTGGTAAAGCTGACGTCGCTGTGCCAGGTCGCATTGTCACGCAAATCGTTGAGCGCGGTGTCGAGCACCATAATTTCCGGCACATTGGGCGCGCTCGGATAGATCGGATGGATATGCAGCGGCCCAAACCCGGCAGCCAGATCGCGCTGCTCGACTTCGGTCAGAGTCTGGTCGCGAAAGAACAGGACCTGACGCTCAACCAGCGCTGCTTTCAATTCGGCTCGCGCTTCGTCAGTCAATGGCCGCGACAGGTCCATTCCCGTCACGAGCCCGCCAATGGAGGGAGTCAGTGGTTCGACGATCATGTCACTCTCCAGACCAAACCGGGCAATTCCGGGCCAAGGATGCGCTGTGAAGGATGACTCAGCTGGCCGCCAACGATGAAATCTTTGTTACAGCATGAGCAAAACTGATAGCCGGGCATGTCACCAATAAAAACCGCCCACCAAACACGGCAAGACCATAAGCACTTAAGAAATTCCCATAAAAATAAAATATACATTTTAAATCATAACGATGATGCAGCATGTTACACGCAGAAATAACCGATTGAGCAATCCTGATTTCTGCACTGCAACAGGCTCGCCCATGGCTCCCCCCGTTCGAGAGATCGGGGGAAATCATGAGGAAATCGACTTTTGCAGTTTTGACTGCAGGGATTGCTTTGGCTGCCTTGACGCAGGCAGGCATGGCACGCGCAGCCACGGCCGAAGCGCCGGAAACCACACCTCCATCCGCCGATACCGCTCCCGCCGAAACGCCTGCGGATGCATCGGGGATTGTCGTCACCGGCTTGCGCGGCGTCCATCTGCGCAGCCTGACGCAAAGTCCGGCGCCGGTCGATGTGGTTCAAGGCAGCCAGATCACCCAGGCCGGACGTGCCGAATTCGGCGAAGCCCTTGCGCGGTTGCTGCCATCGATCAACTTCGTCAACAATCAGGCGGGCGTGACGTCGATCGTACGTCCGATCGTCAACCGGGGCCTTGGCCCTGCCTATACGCTGGTGCTCGTCAACGGCAAACGCCGCCACAACAGTGCGCAGATCACAGCGGGGACCGGCGACAACAGCGGCGTCAATCCGACCGATTTCGATCTCATTCCCCAAGGTCTGGTAGGGCAAGTCGAAGTGCTGAAAGACAGCGCAGCGGCCCAATACGGGTCGGACGCGGTCGCCGGGGTCGTCAACGTCAAGTTGCGCAATGCCGATCACGGTTTCGGAGCACAATTCACCGCAGGCAGCCTCTATCAGGGACAGGGGGAATTGCAGAGTTGGAAAGCGCAGGCCGACGCCGGGTTCAAACTGGGTGACGGCGGGTTCCTGCACATCAGCGCCGACGGACGCCATCGCGGCATGGCCTGGTGGAATTTCCCGGCGACCAACGGCAATTTCTATGGCTCGGCAACAGCCCCCGATGCCGCCGCACAAGCGAAAAACGCCACGTGGAACCGCGACGGCGCGCACAATGGCGATCCCCGGATCGACGCGTGGGACGTTGCCTACAACGCTCGCCTGCCCATTTCAGACACGGTCGCGCTCTATTCGTTCGGCACGTACGGCCAGCGTCTGTCGGCGGCGGGCAACAATGTGCGTCGCGAGAACGGGCAGGCCAGTTTCGATTCCCTGTTCCCCAACGGCTACATTCCCATCAACAACATCAGCGAAAACGACTGGCAATTCGTGCTCGGCGCCGACGGCGATCTCTCGGGCTGGAAATGGGATCTTTCGACCAGTTACGGCCGTGATCGCGCGCACCATTTCAGCGAGTTGACGATCAATCCTTCGCTGGGTCCGAATGGCCCCACCTCTTTCGGCAATCTTGCGACTTACAAGTTCAAGGAATGGGTCAGCAATCTCGACGCGACCAAATCCTATGACATCGGCCTTGCCAAGCCTTTGCAAGTCTCGTTCGGCGCCGAATATCGCTATGACACGTTCCGAACGGTCGCAGGCGATCCCGACGGTTATCGCAACGGCAGCTATATCTATCAGTCCGGCGACCAGTTCGAGGATGTAAACGTCGGCAAATACGCCTTGGTCGGAGCGCAATCGTCCTTCACCATCCGTCCTTCGGAAGAGGCACTGATCCATCGCGGTGTCCTGTCCGGCTATGGCGACATCGGCCTCTATCCGCTGCGTCGATGGTATATCGGGGTCGCGGGACGGGTCGAACATTACAGTGACGCCTCGGGCACGACTGTCGGAGGCAAATTCAATTCGCGCTTCGACTTCACCAGCCATTTCGCCTTGCGCGGGACGATCGGCACGGGATTTCGCGCGCCGTCGCTGTCGCAAATCGCCTATGCCCAGACCGACAACCGCACGACGATCCTCAACGGCAATATCGTGCCTGCCCTGTCGGTTCTTGCACGCAATGATTCACCTCTCGCTCGTGCGCTCGGCGCAACCAACCTGAAGCCTGAAAAATCGGTCAATTTCGGGTTCGGGGCGGTGTGGGAAATCAATCGCGACATCTCGATCACGGCTGACGCCTATCAGGTGACGGTAAAGCACCACATCATCCGCACCGGCAATCTCTATGGCGCCAATGTCCGCGCGGCATTGCTCGCCAACGGATATACCGGGACCGAATACGTGACCTACTTCACCAATGCGGTCGATACGCGCAGCCGTGGGCTCGATGTCGTCATCAACGGCCGTCACAACTTCGACAGGTTCGGAAAGCTCGATCTCACGGCCTCGTTCAACTGGAACAAGGCCGTCATCCAGAAGATTGCCGACACCCCCGGCGCGATCGGCTCGCTCGACAGCGGGTTCTATTTCTTCGGCCGCGACCGTCAGGGCGAACTTTCGGTCGGCAATCCGCAGACCAAGCTGGTCCTGACAGCGAACTGGGCCCTTCATCCGGTCAATGTGAACGTCCAGACTACCCGTTACGGTGAACTGACGTACTGGCGCTCGCAATTCTCGAGCCAGGACCTGCGCTATGGTGCCAAATGGGTCACTGACATCGACATCGGTGTCGACGTGACGCGCTTTGCCAAGCTCTCCGTCGGCGCGGCCAACGTGTTCAACGTGCGCCCCGATGCAGCGGGGCCGATCGATGCCAATACCGGCGTGGCCTCGCTCGTCTATGGGCCATCGCCCTTCGCGCCAAGCGGCGGATATTACTATGGCCGCGTGTCGGTGAACTTCTGATGGCCGGGCCGCATCAGGGCATCCGCCGTCGCGAAATGCTGGCCGCAAGCGCAGGCGTGGAAGCTGCCTATGCCCGCCTTGCCGAGGAATTGCGGATCGCCATGCAATTGTCGGGCGCGGCCGACCTCGACGCGGTCTCGCGAGCGACCTTGCTGCAAGCGAAGGGGCGGTCTGGACAAGGTCGCCCCTCCTCTCTCGTCAGGCGTCCTGACGGAACGCTTCGTCGACTTCGACTTGCCAGCCGATTGCGAGGCGATTGGTTTCGTTGGCAAGTCCGACAATGTCGAGAAGTTCGCCGAACTGTTCGTCGGTCAACCCTTTCGCCCGCGCTGCCGCGCCGTGCGAGGCGATGCAGTACTGGCAATTGTTGGTCACGCTGACCGCGATATAGATCATTTCCTTGGTAAGCGGATCGATCGAGGAGGGACGCACCATAACGCGCTTGAGCGAGTCCCAGATCCGCGACAGCGTCGAGGGGTGATGGGCGATCACTTTCCAGAAATTGTTGATGAAATCGGTTTTCCGGGTCGCACGAATGTCGTCGTAGACTGCACGGACTTCGCCGGTGGAGGCTTCATATTCGATGGGCTTGGGCATGGTCAGGCTCCCGGAACGATAGCGACGACGCGGGCGGGAAATCCCGAACCGCCTTCTGGCTTGGGAAAGCTGATCATGACCAGCGCACCGGCTTCGGGCACCTGGTCGAGATTGGCGAGCATCTCGATCTGATAGTGATTGATGCCCAGAATATAGCTTTCCAGCGAATAGTCGTCCTTGCTGGTGGCAAGGCCCGGATCGGTGTCGGTGGTTTCATGCCCCGACGCGGTGACGTGCCGCTGTTCGTACAGATAGGTCAGCACCGCCTGGCTCCAGCCGGGGTAATGCGCAATGCCCTTCGCATCCTTGTTCTGGAGCGCCGCATCGTCGGGCCACCGCTTGGACCAGTCGGTGCGCAACGCGACGAAGGCGCCTTCAGGAACCGGGCCATGGCGCTTTTCCCAGGCGCGCACGTCGTCCATCGACACCGTGTAATCGGGATTCTTCGCCACTTGTTCGTGCACGTCGAGAACGACGAGGCGCAGCAGGAACTGCGCGGGGTCAATCTGATCGACCGTCTTCAGGCCTTCGTGAAAATGGGCAGGCGGATCAACATGTGTGCCCCACTGCCCAGAATGGGTGAACATGTCGATGTTGAAGCCGTCATGCTTGATCGTGAAGCGACGCTCGACGGTTTCGTTGGGCATTTCCTTCCAATGAGGAATGCCCGGCGCAAACGTATGGGTCAGATCGACGAAGCGCCCGGCGTGCAAGGCCGTGTACGCGGTATCGAAATCGGCAGCGGTCGGCGCGGCGAGAGCGGGAGCTGCCGCAAAGGCAGCCCCGGCAATCAGGAGGGAACGAAGAAAGCGCATGAGCCGAAAATCTCCGTCGGTTCAGAAATGGTAGGACACCGTGCCCGAGAACCAGCGCGGACGGCCCGGATACCGCTGCGCCAGCCCCAGGAACGAGGCAACGTCGAAAGCCATCGTGGCATAGTGATGATCGGTCACGTTCTCGACCGCAAAGCCGATGTCCCAATGCCCGTTGTTGGTCGTGTAATTGAGGCGAATGTTGCCCAGGGCATAGAAGTTCTGAGCCGTGTCAGGCGCGTCGGTCAGCGCATAATACTGCTTTGAAACGAAATTTCCGTCGATCTGTGCCGCAAACTTGCCCGATTTCAACGGCACGGTGTAGCGGATCACGGCATTGCCCGACCAGCGCGGCGCATTGGCCGGAACATAGTCGCGCGCTCCTTCGGAATTGAGCGCGATATCCTTCACCGTGCCGTGGCTGTAGGCAAGGTTCGCTTCGAAGGTCCAGCGATCATTGGGCGTGAAACGGGTTTCCAGTTCGCCGCCGTAATATTCGGCATTCGCATTTGATACGAGCTGGGTCAGGTTGATGAAACGCAGCGCCTGATAATTGCTGTAGTCGTAATAGAACGTCGAGAGATTGACACGCAGGCGCTTGCCGAAAATATCGCTCTTCACCCCGGCTTCGTAATCGACCAGCGTTTCGGGCTTGAACGAAAAGGACGCCGGATTGCCCACAACCGTCGTCGGATCGAGCGGCGCGTTGAAGCTGCCCCCCTTCACCCCGCGATTGACGCTGACATAACCGAGCACGGTCGGGGTAAAATGATAGTCGAGCGCGACTTTGCCCGACCAGAAGCCGTCGTTGCGGTGGGCGAGCGCGCCATAAGTCGCAGCATCGAAGGCATAGCTGAAACCGGGATAGCTCGCCGAATAGCCGATATCCTTCCAGTCCCAGGTATAGCGCCCGCCGACAGTCAGGTTGAGCTTGCGGGTCAGGGCATATTCGACTTGCCCGAACAGGGCGACCGACCCAGTCGTCAGGCGATAGAGATCGGCGAGCCCGCCATAGGACGAACCATTGGCACCCTCGTCATAATTGCCGGCAATGTGCAACCAATAGGCCCCGGCGATCCACTTCAGCCGACCGGTCGCGCCGTTGAGGCGGGTTTCGGTCGAAATCTGATGCACGCGCGAACCGTTGTAGAATTCGAACACGCTGAGCGGCGTGGTATCGGAATCTTCCTGATAGTCCTTTTTCAGCCACTGATAGTCGAAGACCGTCGTCCAGGTGCCACCAATCGCCGAGACCGGCACGTCGAGCGTCGCCGTCCCCTGAAGCGTGCTGATCCGGGAATAGCCGTTGGCATTGCCCTGGGTCTGGAAATCGCCGCTGGGACCATAGCCGAGCGCGTTGGTACTGCCTCCGAAATACCCGTACCCGGACACAGGATCGGCAATCGAAGGCACGCTTTCCCACGCCCCGGCCTTGACCGATTGATGCCCCCAGCGCCCGATCAGAGTGAGCTTGGCCGCGTCGTCGGGCAAGTTGAACTGCAACTGGCCGCGAACGGCCTGCGAATTGCCGTTTTCCGAATCCTGATACCCGGCGGTGTTCTTGAAGAGCGGATCGTGGTTGTCGGTCGCGAACGACAGACGCGCGAGCACCGCGTCGCTGCCCCGGACCAACGGACCGCTGACCGCACCCTCGGTCTTCACGTCATTGTAGCTGCCGTAGGAAACGCTGAGATAGCCCGAGAGATCCTTTGTCGGAGCCCGCGAAATGAACTGGGCAAGTCCGCTGGTGGCATTGCGTCCGAACAGCGTCCCCTGCGGCCCGCGCAGCACTTCGACACGATCAAGGTCGAACAGCTGGAAAGCGAGGCCCGACATCTGGCTGACATAGGCGCCATCGACATAGATGGCCGCGGGGCTTTCCTCGTGATCGGCAAAGTCGTTTTGCGTCACCCCGCGCACAGCAAAGCTGTAGGAACCGGTGCCGTTGGGCTGAGCCAGCTGCACGCCGGTCGCGATCTGCGGAATCTGGCTCGGCGAAACCAGCCCCAGCCGTTCGATCTCACGCCCGCCAACGACGGAAAGCGGAATCGCCACATCCTGCGAACGCTGCTGACGCTTCTGGGCAGTGACGACAATGTCGTTGTTGCCCGGCACGGCAGCGGTGGAGGGGGCGGAGGAAGCATCTTCGGCAGGCGCCTGATCGGCGGCGAAGGCACATGTCGGCACGGCGATGGCCAGAGGAGCGGCTGCAAGCAATAGGCGGCGCAAGCGCACCGTGCGATGATCGACAGACATCAGGAATCCCTCAATTATTATCCCCTGCCCTCCGGCGCACAGCGGGCTGCCGGAAAACGCGGCGCTTTTTGCACCGCCGAGCCGGGAAATCGAGAGCAAAAATCTCAATCGACCTGATAGAGTTTCTTTTTCAGGCGTTCCAGAGCCCCTGATGCCGCAGCATCAGCGCCTGGGCCAGGATGAGCGTCTTTGCATCGGTCAGAGTGCCGCCCTCGACCATGCCGCGCAAATCGTCGAGCGGGATTTCATAAACCGAGATCGCCTCATGCTCGCCATCAGCGCCGCCGCCCGGCCCGACGCGATCCTGCGCACCATACCGCGCGAGATAGAGCGCCGTCCTTTCCGTCGAGACCGGCGGCAGCGACCACACCGTGGCGACATGATCGAGATCGCCCAGCCGCAAGCCACCCTCCTCCATCGCCTCCTCGCGCGCGCGGTCGACAGGATGGGCGCCGTCGAGCATCCCCGCGATCGCCTCGAAAATCGGCGTTTCCCCAGCCGCCAGAACCCCCGCACGCGGCTGGGTGATCAACAGCACGACCCGCCGATCCGGATCATAAGGCAACACCATCACGGCCGATCCATTGTCGAGCAGGTGGCGTTCGACTTCCACCCCGGTATCCAGCCGAACGCCGATCCGGTAAAACCGGTACCAGCCGTCGTAGACACACGTGCGCGATGTGATTTCAGCCAAGCCTTGCCCTTCCCTGGTTCAACCCTGATTGGCCGGGGAGCCGGCCGGAGCCACGCGATACCCGGCGTCGGCCCGGATCCAGATCATCCGCTGTGCCGGGAACGGATGCGGATTGCCGACCATCCGGCCCTTGGCGATGAAGCCGCCGGGCGTCGGGATATAAGTCGTGCAGATCTCGCGATCGAAAATCCCCGTATATGTCCCTGAAATCTGATCGAGCAGCGGAACGGCATGGTCCTCGGGAACCGGCCGCCCGAAAAACCACAGCTTACCGCCCAGAACCGCGTCCCGGCTCAAGGTTCCGCACACTTCCCCATTACGCACGACCACCGTGGTCACGGTCTCAAGCGTCAGCGGCTGGGTCGGATCGGGCATGACCGTCGCCGTATTGGCAAACGTGCCGTCACGATTGCGGCGATAGGCCGCGATCGACTGGCAAGTATGACCGCTCGTATCGGGCTGGTAGCATTGCACCATTCCCTTGTCCGACGGGGCCAGCGGATCGTCCGGCACCATCGCCCCGGCAAGAGTGAGCGGAGCGAAGGCAAGAGCGGCGGAAAGAACAGGCAGCATCGCGGGCTTTTCGCTTTCCCAGATTACCATGCGGCCCGATCAGGCCATTGGTTTTGTGCAATAAGCAGGACTGGGGCGCAAGCAACAGAAAAGCCGATTGCTCGTGCAAAAGACGCCGTTAACGGGCAATGACAGCAACTTGCCGTCGATTCGGCAGGCATTCCTTCGCGTTTGCGCAATTTCCCTTATCCAAAAGATTCCAGGCACACACTTCATGTCCGAACGCAAGCCGATCGACCGCACGGCCGCCACGGTAATGGTCATCCTCTGCCTCATCTGGGGCACCCAACAGGTTGCCATCAAATGGGCGGCCCCGGCGATGAGCGCCACCTTGCAGATGGGGTTGCGTTCCGGGCTCGCGGCACTGGGCACACTCGCGGTCGCGTTTCACCGGCGCGAACAACGATGGCTCAACCGTGCGACGCTCGTGCCCGGATTGCTGGTCGGCAGCACGTTCGGCCTCGAATTCGTCTTTGCCGGTGAAGCCTTGCGTTACACGACAGCTTCGCACGTGACGATCTACCTTTATTCCGCGCCGATCATGGCCGCTGTCGGGCTCGGCCTGCGCTATCGGGACGAGCGTTTGCACCCCGCACAATGGATCGGGGTTATCATCGCCTTTGCCGGTGTGGCCCTTGCGTTTCTGGGACGCGGCGATCCCGACCGCTATCCCGCGATGCGGCTGGGCGATGCCCTGTCCCTTGCAGCCGCCGCGTCCTGGGCGGTTTCCTCGTTCATCCTGCGCGGATCGCGTCTGGCCAATGCCCCGGCCTCGGTCTCGCTGTTCTACCAATTGTGCGGCGCCTTCGTGCTCGCCGGCGGGATGGCCGTGACCTTGGGCGAGACGGCGATCAAGCCGACCGCATGGCTGGCCGTCATGCTGACCTGGCAAACACTCGTCGTCGCCTTTGCCAGCTATCTGACCTGGTTTGCCCTGCTGCGCCGCTACAGCGCATCGCGGCTTGGCGTGCTGAGTTTCATGACGCCGGTGTTCGGAGTCGTTGCCGGGATCGCCCTGCTTGGGGAAAAGATCGACACCAACTTTGCCATCGGCGGCTGCATGATCCTTGGCGGGATCGTACTGGCCAGCACGCGGCTTCCCCGACTGGGACGCCGCGCCACTGCGTGACCCCCCACGCCGGAAAACCAATACCCTGAATCTAGGGGATTTCCCATAGCCCCGGATCAAGCGGAATTCATCCTCGTCGTTCATTGGTTGCCAATCGGTACGGTGTCGCATCCCGACCGGAAACAATGACAAGCAAGCGGGGGTAAATCAGCGGCGGCCATGCTCAAACGGATCGATCCATCCGATGTCACGCTCGGCATGTTCATCCACAAGCTGGAAGGTAGCTGGTTCCGTCATCCGTTCTGGCGCGCGCGCTTTTTGCTGAACGATCCCGATCGCCTCGAACAGATCCGCACCAGCGGTTTGTCGGGAATCGTCATCGATACCGAACGGGGCGCGGATGCCCCGATCTTCGCCGCGGATGCGGTGCCCGAACCGGAGACTCCGGCGGCACCAAGCGCCCCCTCGCCCACTCCCCTGTCCCGCGTCCCGGCGCCGGTCGCGCTCCATACCCGGACGCGATTGATGTCCACACTGCCCGCAGCGACGTCGCGCGGCTTCGGCCGAGCAGAAAGCGCTGCGGAAAAGGGCATGAAGATCGTCTCCCGCGTCTTTCTGGAGATGCGGCTGGGCAAGACCATCGCACCAGACCAGATCATTCCGGTCATCGATGCGATCATCGATTCGATGCAAAGCAACCCGTTTGCCTTCAACGGCCTGATGCGATTTCGGCGGGACAATGAGTTCGCCTATCGCCATGCCCTTGCTGTCAGCGCGCTGATGATCGCGCTTGGACGCACCCTGCGCCTGTCCAAGCTCGACCTGCACGAAGCCGGGCTCGCCGGATTGCTGCTCGATGCCGGTGTCTGCCTGCTGCCGCTCGACGACGCGCAGCGCGAAATCGAACCGCATCGACTGCCAACGGAGATCTGGCAGCAACATGTGCCGCTGGGGCACGCCTTTGTCGTCCGCAGCAAATTGTCGGAAAACGTCGCCCGCGCGTGCCTTGAACACCACGAGCGCATGGATGGCACCGGATGGCCCCAGGCCAGACCGGGATCATCGCTCAGCCAGTTGGGTCGCATGGCCGCAATCTGCGATGCCTACGACCTTCTGGCGACCGGGACCAGCGAGCGGCCCGGCCTCGACCCCGCCGAAGCGTTGCAACAGATGAAATCCGACCACGGCGCCTATGACCGCGCGCTTCTTGCCGCATTCGAGGCGACGATCGGCATCTGGCCGACCGGATCGCTGCTGGAATTGCGGTCGGGACGGCTGGCCGTGGTCATCGACCAGAGCAGCGACCGACCCGACCGACCCATCGTCGCGATCTTCTTCGACATGAACACCGGACAGGCCGTCGGCAAACAGTTCATCGATCTGGCCAATTGCTATGGCGCAGACGGGATTGCCGGTCCCGGATTGCTGGCCCGTCTGCCGGATGCGCAACAGGCCATCGCCTCGGCATCGCTGGCGGCAACCATCGCGCGCCTCGCCCCGAAATCCGGCGCACGTGCGCAACCTTCGCATCGAACCGCACTGACCGGCTGATCGCTTCGCGAAAGGTCGTGCGGGGCTCCCCGGAGCCTGTCCTATCGCCGTGTCAGGCGGCGAACTGCCACATGTCGTCGCCTTTCACATCGCGATTATAGCGACAGATGTGATCGATCGAAGGTTCGTACATCGCGCGCTCGAACAGGATGCCGGCATAACCGTCGCGCAGCCACACGACCTCGCCACCCAGCCCTTCAAGACAATCGATCCGCAGCACGATCTTCTGCCCGACATGGAGCGACATGCGGCCATGGCGAATGCAATACCCCCTGATCGAGATATTCACGACGTCGATCTCGCAAGTCTGAATGACCGTGCTGCACTTGGCTTCGATCCCGACAACAGCGCGTCCCTCAATTCTCTTTTCCAAAGCCCCGGCTCCTTGCCTCACAACAGGCGTTAACCATTAACCCCAACGATAGTTAACCACATCGGATGAGGACGATGCCCGAGCTAACCCAGCCAAGTTAATTTGGCGTTGAACAAACCTCCCCATCGACGGAGGTCAAAAACATGGCGAACCCACTCCGAACCGGTCCATCTCGCCGGGCGCCGAATCGGCGTTCTCCCCTGCGTGACCGCGCCCAATCCCTCTCTGCACGCCACGCGTTTCCGGCTTCTTTTTCCTTATTTTCAAAGCTTCATGACCGAGCTTTGCGCGCCATCCCCGGCAATGCCGCGACCAGCCGGGATCACCGCATCGGCACGAACCCCACAGTGATCCCCTTGTTATTCATGACTTCACCGAGTTCGCAGTTGCAGCAAAAAGCAATGGTTTGCTGGCATTTTCCAAACCAGCGATTCGGAGTTGATTGACTAATCAATCACACCGAAATGGCGATCGAATTGCTAAGGGCAATAACTAGGTTTTAACCCGTACACCCTAGTTGCATTAACCATGCAACGCACATCCACCTTTCGTGGTTCCATCACCCTTCCGGTCGCAGCCGCCTTCGTCGGCTGCCTTCTCGGCGCGCAACCGGCACTGGCCAGCGGAACGCTCGCCGGAACGCTGATCCAGAATACCGCGACGGCCACGTTCTCGAGCGGGACTTCGACAAGCTCGATCCAGTCGAACACCGTGACCGTCAAAGTCGACCAGCTCGTCGGCGTAGCCGTGACCGCCCTTACCACCAGCCCGGTCACGATCGGCAGTTCGACCGCCGTCCTTGCCTATCAGGTGTCGAACACCGGCAACGGCAACGACACGTTCAACCTGACCGGCAATCCGACGGTGTCCGGCAACGGCTTTACCGCCACGCTTCAGACGGTCGCCATCGATACCAACGGCAACGGCACCTATGACCCGGGCGTCGACACCACCCTGACGAACGGCACCGCCAGTCCCGAGATCGCGCCCGACGGTTCGATCAAGGTGTTTCTGGTTACGAGCGCGCCGAGCACGGCAACCGACACGCAAACCTCGCAAGTCCGCCTGACCGCGACTTCGGCAACCGGGTCGGGAACGCCCGGAACCCTGCTCGCCGGAAAGGGGGTGGGCGGAGTCGACGCGGTCGTGGGCGCGTCGGGCGGCACCGCCAATGCCCTGGCCTCGCTGATCGCCAGCCTTGCCACGGTCACGCTCACCAAATCGGCAGCGGTCAGCGATCCTTACGGCGGCACCCTGCCCGTCCCCGGCGCGACCGTGACGTACAGCATCGTCGCCCACACCGCCGGGTCCGGCACGGCAAGCAGCCTTCAGGTCTCCGACGCCTTTCCGACCGGCACGACGTATCAGGCAGGCACGCTCACGCTCAACGGCTCGGCCCTGACCGATGCCTCGGACAGCGACGCGGGAACGGCCACGACTACAGGTGTCGCGGTGTCACTGGGCAACGTGACCGGCGGCGGCGCCGACAAGACCATCACTTTCAAAGTCAAGATCAACTGAGGATGACCGACATGCGCACTCTCTCGCTCCATCTGCTGGCAGGTCTGGTCGCGGCCGTGGCTCCGGCCATCGTGGCCCCCTCCATGGCTCTTGCGGCTCCCTCCGGCCCGGTGACGCTCGACAGTACGATCAAGCTCGACAAGGTCGTGACCGAAAACGGCCAGAGCCGTCATGAACTCGTCGCACCGCAGAAAGTCGTTCCGGGCAACCACCTCGTCTTCGAAACGACCTATCACAACACCGGCAAGCAAGGCGTCGACCACTTCGTCGTGACCAATCCGGTTCCTGCGGCCGTCGCCCTGGAAACCGATGCGACCGATGCCTTCGACGTGTCGGTGGACGGCGGCAAGACCTGGGGCAAACTTTCCGAGCTGAAGGTCACAGGCCCGAACGGCGCGGGCCGTGCTGCGCAGGCGGCCGACGTCACCCATGTCCGCTGGGTCCTTCCGGCCATCGCGCCGGGAGCAACGGGAACGCTCGATTATCACGCCGTGGTTCGCTGAACCGCGACAGGAGACAGCCCAAGGTCCGCGGGCATTTTCTGGGGGCCGGACCGGATAAACACATCAGGAGACTGACATGAAACACGCCAGCAAGTTGCTGGGCGTGAGCACCTCGCTCGTGCTTGCGATGCTTGGATCGACCACTGCCCACGCGACCGGCACGCTCGCCGGAACGACCATTACCAATACCGCGACCGTCAACTACTCGGTCAGCGGCATTGCCCAGAACGCGGCCACGGCCTCGAACTCGGTGGTCGTCGATCGCAAGGTGATCTTCACGGTTGCAGGCGCCGCCGCGACGACCACGGTTTCGCCCGGTCAGACCAGCGCCGTCACCGCCTACACCATCCAGAACAGCTCGAACGATACGCTCGACTTCGCTCTGGGTGCGGTCAACCAGTCGACCGGCGCCACCGCTGCGCACGGCGGTACCAGCGCCTATTCGGTGACGAGCTTCTCGTACTACATCGACACCAACGGCAACGGTCAGTACGACGCGGGCACCGACCAGCAGATCACCTATCTCGACGAACTGGCGCCCGACACGACCAAGACCGTGTTCGTCCTCGCCAATGTTCCGCTGAGCGCGACCAATGCGCAGGTTTCGGGCGTCGTTCTGACCGCGACTGCGGAACAGGGCGGCGGCAGCGGATCGCAAGGAACGGTCCTTACCAACAGCACCGGCGCCTGGACACCCGGAACGGTCCAGACGGTTTTCGCCGACCTGACCGGCGCGACCGACAGCCAGTATGACGGCAAGTACTCGGCCAAGGGCGACTATACCGTCTATGCGCCGGTGCTCACCGTGACCAAGCTGTCCTCGGTGGTTTCCGACCCGATCAACGGCACGACCAATCCCAAGGCCATTCCCGGCGCGGTCGTCGAATATTGCATCGTGGTCCAGAACGCATCGGGCGCGGCCTCGACCACGGCTCTCTCGATCAGCGACCCCTTGCCGACGCAAGTCACGTACCTCTCGAGCTTTGGCATCCTGCTCAACGGGACCTATTCCGGCACCGCCTGCAATTCGGACGGCACCGCGAACCTCTCGAACAGCAGCTACACCGCTGCCTCGGGAAGCAACCCGGCATCGGTCGCCGGCACGCTCAACAACGTGGCCGCAGGCGGGGCAACCACCATGCGTTTCCGCGCCACCATCAACTAAGACTTCCGGGGGGCCGGGGAGCGGTCGGGACACCGCTCCCCATCACATTTCCACATGATCGTTCGAGCCGACCTTTCCCTGGCAAAGGCGGTAATGGGATTGTTTTGCCTGCTTGCAGCACTCATCGGGGGTGCCGCGAGGGCTCAGACCATTACCAACACCGCCTATGCATCCTGGCCCGTCGGCGGCCAGACGGTGACGGTTGCCTCGAACACGGTCAGCCTCGTCGAGACGACGATCCCGATCACGGTCAATGCCTATGTCGCATCGCCGACCGGCTCGACCGTCCTCACCTATCACGCGTCGCAATGCTCGGCGTCGGCGACCACGGCCACGGCCACGACGACGCAGGCCGAAACGGCGGCCAGCTATGCCCAGGCCTCGGTCACGCCTGCCAGCGCGATCACGATCGGCGACGCATTCTATTTCCAGATCTCGATGCCGCAGGGAAATCTTTCTGCCACGGCCATCGACCAGATCACCGTCGTCATTTCCACCAGGAGCGGCGATCGCGAAACACTGACCGTTGCGGAAACCGGCATCAACACCGGCCTTTTCGCCGGGTCCATCGCGACGGCGGCGGTTCCGCCCCAGCCGGTCGCGGGCGACTGCACGTTGTCGGTCGCAGATGGCGATATCGTCACAATTTCCCCCGAATTGCCCGGCACCACCCAGGTTGCCGCAAGCACCAGCCTGACGGTGCTGAGCGATCCGGCCGGTGAAGTCTTCGACAGTTCCGACGGCACGCCGATCAATGGTGCCACTGTCACCATCGTCGATGCGACCACCTTGCAACCGGCGAAAGTCTATGGGCCTGACGGCACCACCACATGGCCTTCGACCGTTCAGACCGGCGGCACCGTGACCGACGGAAACGGCGTCACGCACACCATGGCGACGGGCGAATACAGCTTTCCCAAGGTTGCCGTGGGCAGTTATCGCCTGCAGGTCACGCCGCCCTCGCCCTATACGGCGCCTTCAAAGCTTTCCGCCGCGCAGCTCTCGGGCCTGACGCATTCGGACGGCACGGCGATGACGCTGATCCCGGCCTCGTGGGGCAATACGCTCCAGATTTCGAGCACGGCAGCGGTACGCGTCGACATTCCCGCCGATCGCACGGTCACAGCTGCGAAAGTGACCAAGACCGCCTCGGTCAGCGAAGCCCAGCCGGGCGATCTCGTCCACTATACCGTCACCGTGACCAATCCCGACACGACCCATGCCATGCGCGGGGTGCAGATGGTCGACGTTCCCTCCTCGCTTTTGCGTCTGCGCAAGGATTCGGTCCGCATCGACGGCACCGGAGCGGGTGCGAACGCCACATTCGCGGCTGACGGCAGCAGGCTGACGGTCTCGCTCGGCACGCTCGCGGCAGGCGCAAAGCACACGATCACTTATGCCGCCAGCGTCCGCAACGACGCGAGCCAGGGGCGTGCGCAAAACACCGTCACCGTCACCGACATCACCGGCACCAGCTCCACGGCAAGCGCGCTCGTCCGCGTGACCGAGGACGGCCTTGCCAGCCGCATGACGCTTGTCGGCGAAGTGACCGAGGGCGGCTGCTCGATCGCGGCGGAGCATCGCGGCATTCCCGGCGTCCGCGTCATGCTCGAAGACGGCAGTTTCGCGATCACCGATCGCAACGGCCGTTATCATTTCGACGGCATCGTGCCGGGAACCCACGTTGTTGCCGTCGCCCCGCACACTTTGCCCGAAGGCGGCCGGTTCATTGCCTGCCACGGGGGCAGCCGTGCTGCGGGCAGCGCGACCAGCCGTTTCGTGATCGGCCAGGGCGGCGCGCTGATGGTTGCGAATTTCCATGCGCAACTGGTCCCCGGATCGCTTCCTCCGCTCCAACCGGCCGCTCCGAACGAGCGTGGGACCGAAACCACCCCCGCCGATCCCAAAAAGGACAAGGACAGCGAAACTCACGAGGAACGCGTCGCCGCCGGGGCCGAAACCGATTGGCTGGCGATGGGGAACGGCCCGACCGATTTCCTGTTCCCGGCAACCGACCACAACCCGCGCGCGCCCGCGATCCGTGTCGTCATCCGCCATCGCCCCAACCAGACCGTCGAGTTGTCGGCCAACGGAACTCCGGTGCCGCGCGTCATGCGCGACGCGGTCAAGGTCGCACCCGACAACAGCTTTGCCGTCAGCATCTGGCGCGGTGTCCCGCTCGAAGGCGACACCACCGAACTGACGGCCGATGTGCGCAATGCCGATGGCTCGATTGCCGCGCATCTCGCGCGGACCGTCCATTTCAACCATGTCCCTTTCGCGGCGCAGATCGTGCCGTCCGAAACCCATCTGGTCGCCGACGGTCGCACCCGTCCGGTCGTTGCGGTCCGCATCGTCGACCGCAACGGTCGCCCGGTTCATGCCGGAATTTCGGGCGATGTCACGCTGTCGAGCCCTTATGAAAGCGCCGACGCCATCGACATGCAGCAGTCGCGCGCGCTGTCGGGGCTTGGCCGTGCCAGCCCGCACTGGACCGTGAAAGGCGAAGACGGCATCGCGCGTATCGAGCTTGCCCCGACCATGGCGAGCGGCGCGCTGCAACTCGACTTCGCCTTTGTCGACAACGACCAGCGGCATTCCCAGACGCTCGAAAGCTGGGTCAAGCCGGGCAAAGTCGACTGGACTCTCGTGGGCCTTGCCGAAGGCAGCCTCGGCGCTCGCACCATTGCCGACAACATGGAAAAGACCGGCGGCATTGCCAGCGATCTGGGCCGTCACGCCCGCGCAGCGTTTTATGCCAAGGGGCGCATCCTCGGCAAATTCCTGCTGACGCTCGCCTATGACAGCGCCAAGCAGACCAGCGACCAGACCCTGATGGGAACGATCGACCCGCGCGCCTATTACACCGTCTATGGCGACGGAACGAGCCGCCGGTTCGACGCTGCCAGCCGCAACAAGCTGTATCTGCGGATCGAAACCGCGACGTTCTATGCGATTTTCGGCGACGTCGAGGCCGGTTTCAACCAGACCAGGCTGGCCCATTACCAGCGTACCGCAACCGGCGTGAAAGCCGAGGCGCAATTGGGTCGCGTCCATCTCCAGGGGTTCGGCGCGCGCACATCGACGACCCACCGCCACGACGAAATCGCCGGCACCGGCCTGTCGGGCCCCTATCCGCTGTCCTCCAGCGCGATCATTCTCAATTCGGAAACCGTCAGCGTGGTCGTGCGCGACCGGTTCCGTCCTGACGTCGTGCTCTCCACCACGACCATGACGCTTTACACCGATTACACGCTCGACGCGATTTCGGGGACGATCACGTTCAAGCAGCCCCTGCTCTCCCGCGATGCCTCGCTCAATCCGCAATATGCAGTGATCGACTATGACATCGACCCCACGCTGGGCGGCGCCAATGCCCTCGTCGGGGCCGGACGCGCCGACTATACCACCCGGGACAAGCGGTTGCGGATCGGCGCCACCGCGATCACCGATGCGGGCGACAATGGCCGCAGCAACGAGGCCGCCGCCGACCTTCGCCTGCGCGTCGGAGCAAATACCGAAATCCGGGCCGAAGGCGGTGTTTCCACGCTGGCCGGGGCCCTCTCGCAAGCCTGGCTGATCGAAGGCGAACACCACGACAAGGCGCTCGACGTGCTCGCCTATGCACGCAGTGCCGACCAGAATTTCGGCGTGGGCCAGACCAGCGAAGCCGAAGTCGGCCATCGCCGCATCGGCGTCGACCTGCGCCGCAAGGTTTCCCAAAAATTCGCGATCGCCACGAGCCTGTGGACCGATACCGGCCTGCAAACGGTCGAGGACCGCAAGCAGGGCTCGATCAAGCTGCAATATCGCGATCGCCAGACCCAGGCCAATCTCGGCGTGACCACTCTGCGCGAGCGTGACGACACCACCAGCGGCACGACGACGCTGATCGACGGCAGCCTCACGCACAAGCTGCTCGATAACCGGCTGGAAGTAACGGCGGCTTCGTCGATCCCGCTCGGCAATGCCCAGGCCGCCAGCCTGCCCGTCACCGAAACCGTCGGCCTGCGCTATGCCATCAACAGCCACACCCGCGTCGTCGCCTCCTATGAACAGGCCAGTTCGAGCCAGTTGTCGACCGCGACCGGCCGCGTCGGCCTCGACATGCAGCCCTGGCGCGGCAGCCATGTGACCGCCGGGCTCGGCGATCAGGCGATTGCCGAAAACGGCCAGCGTACGTTCGCCGCCTTCGGTTTGTCACAGAGCCTGTCGCTCAATCGTCATGTCACGCTTGATACGACCGTCGACAGCAATCGGGTTCTGGCAGGATCGCGTCTGACCGGGTTGTCCTCGGCCGTGACCGGGATCAGCAGCAGCACGACGAGCGGATCGACGACAAGCACGCTGGTCGAAAACTTTACTGCCGTCACGGCGGGCATCGCCTGGCGCAAGGACCTGTGGAGCACGACCTTGCGTGCGGAATGGCGCGACGGCGAATGGTCCTCGCGCCACGGGATGACGCTCGGCGCCATCCGCCAGCTGGGCGATGGACGCATGGTCGGCACCGGCGTCACCTGGACCCATGCGCAGGGAACCGACGGCACTTTGACCGATGTGCTCGACGCGACGCTGGCGATGGCCTGGCGCCCCCATTTCGCGATGGCGGCATGGCTCGCCCGCGCCGAATACCGTAGCGACTTTGCCCAGGCCGGAACCGGCACGACCACCAGCACGGTCTCCTCGCTCTCGGACGCAAGTGCGGGCTCCTCGCTGACCAGCGTGACCAGCGGCAACGCCCACGCACGGCGTCTGATCGTATCGGTTTCCAGCGACTGGAGCCCGCGCGGCCATCACGACGACCAGTTCGTCGAACGCAGCGAAGTCAGCCTCTTCGCGGCAATCCGCCACAATTTCGATGCCTATGACGGCTACAACCTCAGCGGAACCACCGTCATGGCCGGAATCTCGGCGCATATCGGCCTGGGCGACCGCATCGAGATCGGCGGACAAGCCTCGGTTCGGGCCAATGTCTCGGACGGCACCACCAGCTTTGCCGTCGGGCCCAGCATCGGCGTGGTTCCGGCCAAGAATATGCTGCTCATGGTCGGCTACAACCTTGCCGGTTATCGCGACGCCGACTTTTCGGCCAGCAACAACACCCGTCGCGGGGTCTTTGCCAGCATGAGGCTGAAATTCGACACCAGCACGTTCGGCTTCCTCGGCCTCGACCGCGGCGTGCGGCGCAAAAGTTAGTTCACCCTGGCCTGAAGAGTGATCGCAAAGCTCGGCGGGGTTCCCGTGGAACCGGCCATGGTTCCGCGAGGATTGAGGCAGATGAAGCGAACCGCCGGATCGTAGCTGGTGGTCGGTGTGTAAGTGCAGGCGGCAAAGCTGGTCGGCGCGATCGTCGAACTGGAAAACGCGATGTTCGACGCCGCACTGAAAGTCAGGTTGCTCGACGGAGAGCCCTGCACGAACGTCGGGGATGCCGCCGTTCCGACCGAGAGTTGCGACGGCAAGGCGTCGATCAGCAGCACGGTGTTCTTGTCGACCGCGCTGGGGCCCGTGTTGGAGACCGTGATCGTATAGGCAACGATCGCCCCCGGGATTGCCTTGGGATTGGTGCTGCCGTTGACCGGATCGGACAGGACCGTCGAACTCTTGACGACGGCCAGCGAGGCATTCGTGGCGACCTTGGTATTGGTGATCGTGCAACTCACCACGTCGCCGAGTGCGGGAGTGATTGAACCGCCCGGCGCGGTCGGCAATTTGGTCGACGAACTCCCGTTCGCGTTCGTCCAACCAAGGACGGATGTGTATTGGGACGCGACGGTGGTTCCCGCAGTGCTTTCATCCAGTGTATAGGCAGTCCCCGCGCTGACCTGCGTCTGAGCGGTCGCCGGATTGGTCAAGGTGGAGCCGGTTCCTCTGGTCGTTGTCGTGGCGACGACCGTACTGCCCTGCGCGATGTTCATGGTGAACTGGTCGGTCGAATACTGGCGCCCACCACTTCCCAGCGCCTTTTGCAGCGTAAGGTGGGGATAGGGCGTTTCGGTAAACGTGCATTGCAGGGCATCGCCAAAGGAAAGGCTCGGGATGGCATAACTCGTTGTCGCCAGTCCGCTGGGCAAGGACGTCGACGAACCGCCATTGCTGTTGGTGCAGGTCAAGGTCGTCACATAGTGTGAAAGGCTGTTCGTGCTGCCCGAGGCCATCGTTTCGGTCAGCGTCAGGGGAACCGATGCGGCTGCCGAAACGCCCGCCGTCGTGAACGGCCCCAATCCGGTTCCGCTGGACGTACCCGACACGAGCGTCGCGCCATTGCTGGTCGCGGTGATCGCATAAGTGAACTGATCCGACGAACTGACCCGAGCACCCGAAATCGCCATGGTCAGCCGGACCGAGGCATAGCGGACGGCCAGCATGAAACCCTCAAGCCCTCCCCCGACCAGCGTGCTCCCGATCTGCGTCGGCGTCGAGGATCCAAAGATATAGGCCCCCGTGTAATTGGCGGTCGCGCCCGTTTCCGTCACCGAGGTCGTCCCCGCCCCCGACAGCGAGGGATAGGAACTGCCGCTCACCGCTCCTGCTTGCCCCAGCGTTTGCCAGGCCCCGCCATTGGTCGTGAAACGCAGTGTTTCCCCACTGTTGGTGGATTCCCCATCGGCCGCCACCAGCATGTAGCTGGTCACCCCGCCCGCCCCAGCCGGTGGGGTCATCCGGATCGAGGAGACTGTCACGGTCGTGGTCCCCGCCCCGGTCTGATACAGCACCGGCGAACCGGCAATTCCGGTCATCGCGGTATTGCCGATCGCGGCTCCGCTCCACGACGGGCTCCCCGTCGCGGTCAGCGCGGTCCCGCTCGTCTTGAGCGTGAAATTGAGGACGGTTCCGTCCTGCAGCGTCAGGCTGAATGCCTGGCCCGACGACGAACGCGCGGTGGTGTCGTTGTAGGACGAAAAATCGATCCAGCAATAAGTCTGCCAGTCGGACGGGCCCGTCGTTCCCTGTGCCGTCGCGACCGAACAATTGGCCGCGTGAGCAACCGAAACGGTCAAAATCCATGCCAGGGCGGCAGCGAAAACACGCGGGACGACACTCAGGACTTTTGCGGACATGTACCGGATATGGCCGATCCCATTTCCGCTGTAAATTGAGGCCCTGACGCGGGCTGATCCCGGCAGCGGACAATGTGTCGCCGCCCTTCGCACAATTTCACACTCACGGTTGAAACGCATTCTCCAATTGAGCCTATTTTCACCCAATGGAGATCGCGCCATATCTGCCCTCGAAAGGAACGACCATGTCTCGCCAGCCGACCTATTATATTCCTCACGGGGGTGGCCCGTGCTTTTTCATGGACGATCCCCAAGGCGTCTGGGCCGGGATGGAGCAGTTCCTGCGCGGCCTTTCCGCCGATTTCCCCGAGACGCCCTCGGCCATCCTGATCGTGTCCGGCCACTGGGAAACGCGCGGATTCGCCTTCACCGGCAATGCCAAGCCGCCGCTGGTCTATGACTATTACGGTTTCCCGCCTCACACCTATCAGTTGCGCTATGATGCTCCCGGCAGCCCGAAACTTGCCGGCGAAGCAGTCGAACTGCTGCAAAAGGGCGGCTTTCAGGCGGGGATCGACCCGGATCGCGGCCTCGATCACGGCGTTTTCGTGCCGCTCAAGGTCGTGCTGCCCGATGCACAGATCCCGGTCGTCGAAATGTCGCTCGACCACAGCCTCGACCCCGCGCTCCATCTTGCGGCAGGGCACGCGCTCGCCCCCTTGCGCGACAAAGGCGTGGTGATCGTGGGAGCGGGAATGAGCTTTCACAACATGCGCGGCTATGGCGATCCCCGCTTCACCGGCCCCTCGCATGAATTCGATGCCTGGCTCAAGGAAAGCCTCGCGCTCGAAGACGGTGCGCGCGCCGAACGCTTGAAGCAATGGGCAAGCGCCCCAGCCGCACGCCTCTCCCACCCTCGAGAGGAACACCTGCTGCCCCTGATGGTCGCGGCCGGTGCCGCGCAGGGGCCGGGCGAGTGCATCTATTCGCAGGACGTCATGCGCACGACCCTGTCGGGCTTCCGCTTTACGTAGGCTCAAGCCCCATTAATTGTCAGGCGTTGATGTGATTGAACGAACCCGCTGACGCGGGAGAGGTGAGAGTATTGGCTGGAATGGCCTCCTGATGGGTAAGCGTCCGGCCTCGACCGCTCTAACATAGGCGGTGGTCAGAAATTGCCCGGTAGCGGGCGATGCGTTTCCAGATTATGGCCGCAATCCATGACTGACGCCGAGCTAATCGAGAAACTAAAGCGGTTTGAGGAAACCTGCGATCATGCGGAGCGACATTCGCTCGCGTTGGAATTAGCAGATAATTCAGACCCACGGATTTTTAATGTTCTGGTGAGGCTTATCCAGCGGCCGGATTTGGAAAACAGGCGCGGCACACTGATTTATTGCCTTGAGGCCCATGATTGCGCCTCAATCAAGGCGTTGCTGGAAGACATTGCCAGGACGGGCAACTTTGAGGCCGGAATGCAAGCTGAAATCATTCTCGACGATCAGAGGTTGCGCTGATCGTAGCTCGCCCCCTCACAACCCGTTTTCATCAAAGCTGGCGGATACGCTTTCTACTACCCAGTTCCACGGCAGCAGTTCGTCGATCCGGTTGATGGGATGCCCCTTGCCGATGCGGTCGAGCACATCGGCGAGCCATTCCTGCGGATTGATGCCATTTAGCTTTGCGGTTTCCAGCAGGGAATACATGGCGGCGGCGCGCTCACCGCCGCAGTCGGCACCGGCAAAAAGCCAATTTTTGCGGCCTAGGCATATCCCCCGCAGAGCATTCTCCGCCGGGTTGTTGTCGATCTCCAGCCTGCCGTCCTCTGTGTAGGCTAGCAATTGAGGCTTTAGCTTTACGGCATAGCGCAGCGCCTCGGCCAGCGGTGATCGGGCCGATGCCCTGGACAGCACATCGTCGGCCCAAGCAAAGAAATCCAGCGCCTTGGCTTT
>NZ_GL876926.1:1474730-1476066 GCF_000192575.1 Novosphingobium nitrogenifigens DSM 19370
ATGCCGCGCGGGCCTGCCGCCGTTCCTCCGCCGGCACATTGGTGATCTGGCGCTCGACGGCGTAAAGATCGCGGATCATATCCAGCCCATGGCTGGCTGCCGAATGCTCATCCGCCTTGAATACGTCATGCAGCTTGCGCCGTGCATGCGCCCAACAGGCGACAGGCGTTATCCGCCCCGGCTCACGATCAGGGGCATAGAGCCGCTCGAAACCGGCATAGGCATCGGCCTGCAGAAACCCCGCGAATGATTTGAGGTGTTCGCGTGGTCGCTCACCCTTGCGATCCGGGCTGTAGCGGAACAGTGCTGCCGGTCTGTCCGACGCGTCCCATCGTCGATTGTCGCGCAGATAGACCCACAGCCTGCCGGTGGCGGTCTTCCCGGTCCCCGGCGCCAGCACCGGAACGGGCGTGTCGTCGGCGTGGAGTTTGACGCTGGTCATGACGTGATCGGCAATCTTGTCGACCAGCGGTTGCAGCAGCCAGCTTGCCTGCCCCAGCCAATCCGCCATCGTCGAGCGGCTGATCTCGACACCTTCGCGGGCATAGATCTGTGACTGGCGATACAAAGGCAGGTGATCGGCAAACTTCGAGACGATGACATGCGCCAGCAGGCCGGGCCCAGCGCGACCACGCGGCACAGGCAGCCCCGGAGCCGGGGCCTGGCTGATGGCATCGCAGCGGTTGCAGGAAAGCTTGGGCCGAACATGACGCGTGACGCGGAAGCGGCCGGGAACATATTCCAGAACCTCGGTCACATCCTCGCCCAGCTTGCCCATCATGCCGCCACAGGCCGAGCAGCCGTCGGCATCTGGCGCGGCATGCATCACCTCATCGCGGGGCAGATGATCTGGCAATAGCGCACGGCGCGGCTTGCGTGGGGCTGCCTTGGTGGGTGCATCATCGGGCACGTGGCCTTCGACCACGCACTCGGCATGGGCATGCTCGGCCTCAATATCTTCCAGCGTCAGTTCAAGCTGATCGGCTTGCTCCGCAAGGCGCACGGAGGATTGGCCGAACTTCATGCGCCGCAGGCGGGCCAACTGAACCTTGAACTTCTCGATCTGCAGCGCGGTCAGCAGAATCGAGTTTTGCGCCACCTCCAGCTTCTCGCGGGTCTCGTCATGGGCAGTCCGCTCGGTAGCCAGCGCCTGTTCAGAAGTCCTCGCGCGCGCCAGCATGGCGGCAGCAAAAGCGCGCAATTCTGCGGGATCAACAGGCAGTTCGAGATCGTCGGGAGACACGCTTCCCGCTAGCAGAATCCACCCCTTAGCCCAAGCAAAAAGCCCTGAATTGCGGCAATTACAACATCATAGTTGAGCAGGTGTGCGGGGCGG
>NZ_GL876927.1:0-6010 GCF_000192575.1 Novosphingobium nitrogenifigens DSM 19370
TCGATCAGATATCTAAACTGTCTAGGGTGTCTCACTTCTTTTATTGCGAGGCTGGACATGGGCGTTTCTCGGGAACGGCAGGACAGCGGCGCGCGCAGCGCGCTGCTCTTCCTGCCTTTGTTGCAGGGCTCGGGCCTGGATGTGCTGGGCGCGGATATGCATAGCCCGGCGCTCCTCTCTCGCCTTTTCAGGCCCGCCCCTCGGTGGCATACCTCTCGCTCTGGCAGCAGCAATGGCATCACGGCAGGCGGCCACGATGGCGGTAGCGCGGTTTGCCGTTGCCCGGCTCATGCCAGCCTCGCGCGCAAGGTTGGCGACGGTCAGGCGACCATCGGTTCGCGTTGGGCATCCGTCGATGAGGCGCGCAAGCGCCTGACGTAGCGCTTCCTCGGTCGTGCGGCTGACGGGCAGTGTCATTCAGCATCTCCTGATTTCAGAGGCGCGATCAGCTTGCGCTTCCGCTCATTGTCGCGCCTCAACGCTTCGCGCTGAACACACGATAGCCGTTTGCTGCGCAACAACACGTCCGTCTCGGCGATCGAGGCTTCCCATACCGGCAAGTGCCGCATCGTGACGCAGGAGTTGGGGCATCGATCCGGGGCGCATTGCGAGAGCAGCGGGTCTACTCTTTGCCCCATGTTGCGCTTATCGAGGCACAGGGCCGTGGCGGGATCGAAGAAGCAGTCTGTCAGATGGCCAACGTGAAGCGTTCGTGCCAGATGTGCCAGCATCGCCTTGATGCGCCCCTTGTCGACAATACGCCCAGGGAACGGCCCAAGCTCCCGGCCCACGCGATCATATTCCTGCGTAAGGCGTAATGCGGCGGGACCAGCTAGGCGCTTGGAGCGAAGATGCGCTTCATAATGCTCGACGATATCGTCGAGTTGGCCAAGTGCGCGTTCCTGTTCGACCTCCTGTCGGAAGCCGGAAGCCGAAGAGCCCGCATAGCCATCGAACATGGCGACCGACGCATGCTTATACTGGATCTTGCCAGCAACCACTCCGAACGGCCGATTGGCGATATACCAAGCCAGCGTTCGTCGGAACTGCAAGGTCGTAAACGACCAGGGATGCCCCTCCACCAGAGGGAAGACAGGCTCATCTGGCTTGCCATAGCGCTGGTCGATCGTAGCGCGGAGCCGATTGATTTGGGCCACGATGTGCGGGATTCCATGTCCTGACGTTTCATTGTGCCCATTGAGAACAAGCCAGAGTTCATCTTCGCCACGATGACGGCGGTGGTGGGCGGCAAGACGTTCCGCGATAGCAACCGCCCGATCGACCGGAGCGATAGTGATCCATTCCGCAGCCTCGCCCCGTGTACCTCGATCCTTGAAGACCGTGCTGCGGACCGCCAGACGCTCGATCATGCCATCAGCGCTACATGAGCGCGCTACGGCGCCGGGCCGCATCGCCTGTACCTCGCCGTCGCGCATCCCACTCAGATAGGCGCACAGGATGTAGGCTGCCGTTTGAAGGTTTACCTCTTCCTCAACCAGGCTGTGGGCATCGAACCGGCCCCGCCAGGGCCGGCCGGTATCCGGATCTATCGAGATTGGCGTGTCCATGCCGCCACGCTCGACACCCAGTTCGATCGCTGCCTGGCGGATCAGGTCATAGGCTTTGCTGTTTTCCTGAACCGACTGCATATTCACATCGATCTGGAACGTGATGAGGCGAAGGTTGATGACCTCTCCCCGCAGGGGTGTCGCGCGCGACAGCGCTGGCGCAACACCCGTCCTGTTAGGATTTTCCCAGACAGGGACGCCGCGCCCGGATCTCCGCCGCTCATCGAGCCAGGCATTGACGCGTGCCAGCACGTCAGTTCGCGGGCGTAAGTGCGGCCTAGCCGCGCGTTTCGCTTGCAATGTTGTTAATTCGGCACGTGCTGCAAATATATCGACCGAGTAGAGTTCGATATATTTCAGCGACCAGTGGAGCAGTGCGCCTATCACCGGCTCGGGGATCCGCGGCGTCCGGTTCTCTCCAGGTTTTGGACCGTTACACCCGGCGACACGGTAGATGGTCCGCCCGCCCCAAGGCGTGAAGGCAAGACCTCCACAGGTCAGATAGGCTGCGAACCGGCGTAGTTCCACGATCGGTTTCAGGTAGCGTGCGAACGAGCGGCGGCCACCGGACGTCGTCGCGAGCAACATGACGCGATAATCGTCGATCGTCTCCTGATCGATCAGCGCCGTATCGAACCGGCCGTGTCGCTCCCGCACATAGCCCATGAAGCGCTGGAGTTGCTGCAGTGCGTTTCGCGCAGATGACGGGCGAAGCCGACCATATCTCTCGCCAGCGCGAACATTCAGGCTAGCGAAGATATATTCCTTGGCCGTAAGCTGCTCGACTGGACAGCCGATAGTGCTGAAGTCGAGCATATTCATTTTGCAATAAGCGCGCGCCTGGAAGACCCCCGGGTTCATATCCCATAGGTCATCGCCGAACCGCGACAGGCCATCGCGATCTGCGTCGGCCCTTAGCGGTGTGGACGCGAGCACGATATCGTCGAGGTTGCGATAGATCGAGGCCAGGGGCGCAAGCGCAGCGGCGGGCCGTTGTTTCACCATGCCGCAAGCTCGGGAGGCAGATAGAGAAGGTTTGATCCCGCTTCCAAGGCTTTCGCGCGCGCATCCGCCACAAGCTGCGCCGGGAACGCCGGTATGATCTGATCGACGATGCGATGATGAGCGCGGCCGAACCGAGCCGACCATGACGCCTCGTCCATTCCCGCACGCTGCTCGATCATGAACAGATCGAACGCGATCAGCGCAGGCAGCTTGCGCGTCGTGATCACGGCGTTCGCACATTCAAGGCAGCCCCAGAAGGGCGTCGGACAAGCTTCCCCCGATGACGCGAACGGGCTTTCATAATAGCCGCCGCAACTTGCGAGCCATACGTCCTCTTCGCCGCCCAAGAGAGCTGGAACGCGGTCGGCTGCGACCGGGAGTTCGACCGAGCCCGGATCGGCGCGGACGGCCTTTTCCATGGCGGGCGGAACGAGTGTCGGCTTCAACGCGGCATCCAGTGCAGCATGAAGGGCGTCGGCAACCGTGCGTTCGTGAACGTGACTCAATGCCGGGATATCAGCATAGTGGTTTGCTGCAACAGGGATCGAGTGACCGATCGCGAAGTCAGCAAGCTGGCCGTGGGTTTGCAGATAGCGCTCGGCCTTGTGGGTCTTGCGGAGCCGAGACAGCTCGAGCTTGAGTGGGCAGCCCTCATGATCCGTGAGCGCATGATGCGTGACGAAGGCTTCTACGCTTCCGCGGCTGTTTCTTCCCTCGAGCAGCTTATAACCATCCCAGTAGGCCCAGAGCGCATCTGTCCCTAGATATCGGCGCGCCCGCGCCGTCAGGCTGATGGCCTGACGGATGATCGCGCCAGGTGTGGAACTGGCCCCGTCGCGTATCCGCAGATGTTTCCATTCCGCACCGCGCGCGCGACGTTTGCGATATTCGACCTCTACATAGCCGCGTGTCGGATTGCGGAGACAGTCTGCCTTCAGGCTTCTGAGGCATTCGATCTCGATCCCGGTGTCCAGTGACAGCGACACCAGGAACGCGATGAAGTCGAGGCGGGTCAGATAGATTGTACCGTGTAGCGTTGTGCTGCTCAAGGGCGGGCTTCCACTGTTCTGAAGCCCGCTCTTGAGCAGCCGTAATGGCGGAACGCGGGTGCTAAGCTTACCATCGCGCGCAAGGGCAAGCAGAACCTCGGCATAGAAGCCGCTCAGCTTCGGGTTGGCGGCTATGTCCGGCCTTGGCCCGGGCATCGTATCACCGAGTAGGATGCGTGCGGCCGCCTCAGTGATCTGTTTCCTGGCAGCCGAGCGAAGCGCGGCTGCGATGCCGCTGCTATAGGCGTCCCGTGGCCGGGAGTGGATAAATTCGCCGCTTCCAAGCCAGCTCAGCCGATGCTCCATGTCCGGCGGGAAGCGGCCAGGGTACATTTCGACAGCAAGACGCATCAGCGAGATCAGATGGCTGAGCACTCGACGGAGATGCTGTTCGGATTTCCCATTGTGCCTCAGCCAGTTTTCATAGCTGTCGATCAAGTCGGCCGTCATGCCGTCAAGACCATCGATCCTCACCCCTGCGGCATCCAGGAAGCGCCAGAACTGCCGTAGATCGAGCACCTTGCAGTAAATCGACCGACCGACCGGCGCCGGACCCAACTGGCGGATATGCTCTTGCACGAGTGGCGCCATTGCGATCGTGAAGGAAGGGTGCGGCCAGCTTGTCAGGTCAACCAGTCGCTCCCCACCGTCCTGGAGGAGAACGCGAAAGCGCCGGGGATCGTGAGTTTCGGTAATTGTCGCCAGATTGATTCCGTCCAGCGGCGTGTCCGCATCGATGTCCGGGAAGGTTGCCCGGCGGCCCCGCCGCTTCACGCCGCTACGCTCGCGGCGCTGACGTCCAGACCCCATTGCTCGACCGCTGCGTCGATCAACGCCTGGCATTCGTCGAGATGATCGAGGTAGATGTAGGTACTCTCGATCCGGCTGTGGCCCATCAGGCGCTGGAGCTTGAGAAGCGGATCGCCGATCAGACGACGATAGGCGGGACTCATCCGGCCCGCGCGTTCCTCCAGAAGCCACGCCATCTGCTCGCGCAGCAGCAGCGTCAGCATGTGGACGGCGAAGGTGTGGCGCAGCATGTGCGGCGTCACATCGATGTCGAGGCCGAAGCGGCGGCATCGCGCGCTGGCCCGCATAAACACCGCTTCCCATGCCGCCATCGGCATCGGCAGCCCGCCTTCGGTCAGCCACAGCACCAGCGGCTCCCGCGACTGCCGATGGATCAACCGGCCGCGCTCGCCGGGATTAAGGTTGTTGAAGCGGATCGGACTGGATGGCTGATCGTCGAGTCGAAGGGATCGCCGGTCATGACTGGCGACCATCAACGGCGCCTCGATTCGTTCCCATCTCCGGCGAAGCCCGTAGCGGTCCAGCGCGTTTGCGCGCTCCACGTCGGCATAATCACGCAGCCGCCTGAGCAGTCGTAGCGGTAATCGGACCTCACGGCCCTTGTTGCCCTTGGCCGTTGCCGCCGCGATCGGGAACGGGATCGAACGCTGATCGGGATGAGAGTCGAGTGCCGGTAATTCCGCGAGCAGCAGGCTAGAACCTTCCTGCAACCGTAAGCCGGTCGTCACCAGCAGCTCCGCGAAGAGGGCATTGCGTTCGCCGTTGCGGCCACACCAGCCCGGATCTTCGCCACCATCGGGAAGCCGTCCGCGCAGCCCGACATCGCGGAACAGCAGATAGCGGTCCAGCGACAGGAAGCGGGTGTTTCGCTTACGGGAGCCCGCCTCGCGGGCCATATTCGCTGCGATGCCGACGGTGCCCCCATCGGTCGTGCGCCCCCACATCTGGCGATAGGTGAACGGTGCCTTGTCGATCAGCTTTTCCTCGACCGCCCATCGATACAGCTTGTCGAGCGCGGCAATGGAACGATTCCATGACTGGGCTGATATGCGATGCGTCGGGGATGACAGTCGGCGCGCCCTATGGAAGGCTGCGATGTCCTCGCGATCCACCGCCCATAAAGATTTTCCATCGCGCCGCTCCGCGAGGAAGCGCAGCCACACGACGATATCGCGCGCATAGGCGCGCAGGCTGTTCAGCGATCGAACGCCCATGGTCGGAGCGGCACGAAAGAACCTGTTGAGGTCGTGGTCGTAGCTGCCATCCTCTCCGAGGATGAAGGGCATGCCCTCGACAAGGCCGAAGCTTTCCATCGCCGCTATCTCGGCCGTGGTAAGTTGATCGACAACGCCATCGACAACGGCGGGCATTTTCAGGGCGGCGAGATCCGTGAAGAACAGTTGCGGCATGGGCCTCCGGAAACGGCAAATCACAATGCTGACCCGGCTTAAGCCGGGTCAGCATTGTGATGGGGCGCGTGATATCCATCCGTCGCGAATATCCGCCCCATTGTACCGGAGGTGCTCTCGCTAAGACAGACTCACAGAGTCTGGATAAGATCAGGGCATTGCTCTCGCT
>NZ_GL876927.1:6110-45233 GCF_000192575.1 Novosphingobium nitrogenifigens DSM 19370
GATCCAGAGATGGCGGCGGCGGCCGCGCAGCCATTGATCCATCAGGATCGAGGCGAGTTGGCGGCCTTTGCCAGCACCCGTACCGTCGCCGAGGAAGAAGCCGCGCCGGTAATTGGCGCCATCAGCATCCGGCACCAGCTCAAGCCCACGTTCTGGCACGCGATAGCGGCCGGGGAGATCAGACGATGTCGCATCGAGCGCGTGGACCAGCGTTTCAAGCTGGGCGCGGCTGAGAACATGGCCACGGACCACTTTGGCTGGAAGCTGGGGGACATAGTTCGGGGCCGGCAGCGCCACCGAGGCCATGGCCGCCGATTCCACCAATTGAGTAGGATGGTCAGCCGCATTCTCGAAGATCAGGCGCTGGGGCCGATAGGCGACATAGACGCCTACCGCCTGTTCGGCATCGGCGATTGTGTCGCGATGGGTGTAGGCCAGAGAAATGGCGTCAGTGGCATCGCTGGTGCAATTGGCTGCGGCCAGTTTCGGTGCGGCTGAGCGGAATCCGCCCAGTAAGGTGGGCGTGATTTTGGCAGGCGAAACTGGAAGTGTGGCCACGAGTGCCAATTCAGTTGCGACCCGACGGCGCGGTGGAACCTTCGAGAGGAGGGGCACCAGATCAGCAACAGTAGCCCGGTTGATCACGGCGGTGCTTTTGGGACCGGCGCGCTTGTCGATCACCAGCAGGCACACCGCGATCGAGGTGCCTTGTTTGGCAAAGGCTCCCTCAAGCCGGGCATGGAAGGCCACGCTCGCGCCTTGCAACGCGCGCTGGAACAGTTCCGCGCGGCGGCCAGGTGCCGCACTGCCGTGGTGGGATCATCCATCCCGGCAACATTGCGAGCAAAGGGTGGGTTCATCAGCACCACGCTCGGCCGATTAGCTAGATGGGCGCCAATGCGCGCGGCATCAGTCTGTCATTCAGCAAAACGCAGGGCACGCGCAGGGAAGCGGGCGCGGCGCTGGCGAAGGACGGATCATCCTGGCTTTCGGCGTCGCGGTCATTTCGAGATCGCCGACAAGATTGCGAATGGCGTTCCTCTGGCATCGGGCCTGATGCTCGGATTTGGCAGCGCCGCGCTGGTTGCGAACTTGATTTGCCTGGCGCTGCTCTGGTGCTTCCGCTGCGGAAATGTGAACATGTTGAGCATGTTCGAGTGCTCGCGCAGTGATGTCGCGTCGAACGTCGGAGTTCTCGCCGCTGCCGAATTGGTCGGCCTGACCGGCTTGGCTTGGCCGAACATCATCGGAGGATTGATCGCCGTGATCTTCCTGCGCTCGGCATGGCGCTTGTTGCGGGAAAGCTGGCCGGCATGGCGTGCCACAAAGGCACCGGCTCGCGAGTTTTTGCAATGACATGGAAACCTCTCCGTGGTAACAATATGAATCGTGCGAGCCTTTTTGCCTCTTCTAACATGCCTGATGCTGGTCCTCACCAGCTTCTCCGGTATGGCTCATGCTGCCGATTTGGCGGGGGGAAGCATCGCGGGCGTTGAGTTTACCGTTCATACCGCCGGGGACATCGACGAGGTGCCGTCGGATTCCGACAAGAACGTCCCGCACCATCACAATTACTGTCATGGGCATGACGTTGGTACCCCTGCGCGCACGACGATGGAACAGACCCACGTACTCACGGCGCCCAAGCCGACAATCTCCACCTCTGCGTCGCTCGATGGCCGCACTGGCATGGTTCATTTGAGGCCCCCTCAAGCCTGACGTCCGATTTGGGCGCGCGTTGGCGCGCCCCTTTCGATCATCGTCAGGAGTTTCATTTATATGCATCGTATCCTCGCGGCCATGCTGGCCGCAGCGTCGTGCGCCACTATGGCGCATGCGCAGGTCGGACCGTCCGCGCCTTCTGCGCAGGACGCGCCGGTCTACACGCTTGACCAAGCGGTCAGTGCAGCGGGCGGTTCGGCCCCTGCTGCCGAAGCGGCGACAGCCGCGATCGATGCGGCCCGTGCGGGCCGCACGGTCGCCGGACTGCGGCCCAACCCGGTTGTCCAGGGCCAGGTCGAGAACGTCATGGGCTCGGGGCCGTATCGTGGGGTCCGCAGCGCGGAATCCACGGTCGGCTTTGCAATCCCGATCGAGCTAGGCGGCAAGCGCGGCGCCCGCGTCGCGGTCGCCAACGCGCAATTGTCCCGGGCCGAGATTCAGGCCGCGATCATCGCGGCGGACGTCCGGCTTCAGGTGACACAGCTCTATGTCGAGGCGGTCGCGGCCGATCGACGGGTGGCGACGGCACGCGACCAGGCCCGGATTGCCAGCGACGCGCTGCGCGCCGCGAGTGTCCGCGTGCAGGCGGGGCGTGCCTCCCCGCTCGAACAACAGCGTGCTGACGTCGCTCGGATCAATGCTGATGCCAATGTCGAGCGGCAGGTACGTTTGGCGGAAGCGGCGCGAGCCAATCTGGCGCGCCGGATCGGTCGGCCGATCGACGGCGCGCTCGATGACACGCTGCTCGATCGGCTTCCGGGTACAAACGTCTACGGCCCGGTGGCGCCGGTCGATACGACCGGCACCTTGGCGTTGGCGGCTGCGAACGCGGATTTCTCCATCGCAGAAGCTGGTGTGCGGCTCGCGCGCGCCAATCGCGTGCCTGACCTCAATGTCGGTCCTGCGATCCGCCGCCTGGAAGCCACCAACGACATGGCGGCGGTGTTCACCGTGTCGATTCCGATCCCGGTGTTCAACAATGGTCGCGCGGCGATCGCACAGGCGACCGCGCAGCGGACCCAGGCGGATGCGCAGCGCCGCGTGACCGCGCTCGACATCGAACAGGCGATCACGGACGCGCAGGCGCAGGCGGCCAATGCCGCAACGACGGCTCGTGCGGCGTCGGGGCCAGCGCTCGCGGCTGCCCAGGAGGCCGCCCGCATCGCACGGATCGGCTATCGCGAAGGCAAATTCGGCCAGCTCGAATTGCTCGATGCGGAACGCACACTCGCCGACACGCGGGTCGCCGCGATCGACGCGCTCGCCAACTACCAGAATGCCCGCGCGCAAGTGGAGCGACTGACCGCTCGTGCGCCCAATGGGGGGAATCAGTGATGAAGAGCTTTTATCTCGCGGGCGCGGCGTCGCTCGCCCTGCTCTTGGCTGCCTGCGGCGGCAAGGATGGCGGAAACGAGGCAACTGCCGAAGGCGCAGCTGCCAATGAGACGGCAGCGGGCACGGAAAAGGGCGGTGCTGAAGGCGGTCATGCCGGTGAAGGCGTCGTCACATTGGGTGCCGACCAGATCGCCACAGCGGGCGTCCAGGTCGGACGGCCGATCATCGGCGGGGCCGGGACGATCGAGCTGCCCGCGATCATCGAGGGCGACCCACAGGGAACGCAGGTCGTCTCGGCCGCAATTGCGGGACGCGTGGTCGCGCTCACCCGTAACCTCGGCCAATCGGTCGGACGCGGCCAGACCATTGCGGTCATCGAAAGCCGCGAGGCGGCGCAGATCAAGGGCGAGGTCGAGGCGGCGCGGGCGCGGCTTCAGCTCGCTAATTCGAACCTCGCGCGCGAACAGCGGCTGTTCGCGCAGAGAGTCTCCCCTGAACAGGATCTGATCGCCGCCCGCACAGCGGCGACGGAGGCGCGGATCGCCCTGACGCAGGCGCAGAGCATGGTTTCGGCGGCGGGTGTCGGCGGCGGCGGGCTCAACCGGCTCGGCATTGCCGCGCCGATCTCGGGCCAGATCATTGCGCGCCCCGTGACGCTGGGACAAACGGTCGCGGCGGATGCCGAACTCTATCGCATCGCCAACCTGAGCCAGGTGTCGATCGCGCTTAATCTCAAGCCCGAGGATGCGGGCCGGGTGCGTCCCGGCAATACGGTGCTGGTGAAGGCGGCAGGCCGTCAGGCGACCGCCCGCGTGACCTTCGTGTCGCCGGCGCTTGATCCGCAGACGCGGCTCGTGCCTGCGCTCGCCACCCTCGACAATCGCGGTGGCGAATGGCGGGTCGGCGAGCCTGTGACGGCAGCCGTGCAGCTCACGGGCAGCGGCGGGAGCGGGGCGGTCCGCGTGCCGACGACGGCGGTCCAGAGTTTCGAGGGCAAGTCGGTCGTGTTCGTGCGCACGCCCACCGGCTTCAAGGCGACCCCGGTCCAGCTCGGCGATGCGTCGGGCGACACGGTGATCGTCCGGTCGGGCCTGACCGGCAACGAACAGATCGCCACCACCGGAAGTTTCACGCTCAAGGCCGAGATCGGCAAGGGCGAAGCGAGCCACGAGGATTAAGCCATGATCGCCCGTATCGTAACCTGGGCGGTCGAGAAGCGCTGGCTAGTCCTGCTCCTCACCGTCATCGTCGCCGCCATCGGCGCCTTTTCCCTCTACCGGCTACCGATCGACGCGGTGCCGGACATCACCAACAATCAGGTCCAGATCAACGTCCGCGCGCCTGCCCTCTCGCCCGAGCTGGTCGAGAAGCAGGTGTCGTTTCCAATCGAAACCGCGCTCGCCGGCACCCCCGGCCTGGAATATACGCGCTCGTTGAGCCGCAACGGCTTCGCGCAGATCACGGCGGTCTTTTCGGACGCGACGGACATCTATTTCGCCCGCCAGCAGGTGGGCGAGCGTCTGCGGGGCGTGCAAGAGAATCTGCCCGACGGCGTGAACCCTGAAATGGGTCCGATCGCGACAGGCCTGGGCGAGGTGTACATGTACACCGTTCGTCTCGATCATCGCGAGGACGACAAGCACAAGCCCGGTGAACCGGGCCAACAGCCCGATGGCAGCTACATCACGCCAGAGGGCGAGCGACTGACGACCGAAGAGGACAAGGCGACCTACCTGCGCACCGCGCAGGACTGGATCGTGACGCCGCTTCTGAAGACCACACCGGGCCTCGCCGGTGTCGACTCGATTGGCGGTTACGCCAAGCAGTTCCTCGTCGTGCCCGACGTGCAGAAGCTGGCCTCGCTCGGCATCACGCTGACGGACCTGGGAAATGCGCTGGAGCGCAATAACACCAGCGTCGGCGGTGGCTTCGTCAATCGCAATGGCGAAGGTCTGGCTGTTCGCTCGGATGCGCTCGTTCGCAATGCCAGCGAGTTGGCCAGGACCGTGATCGCGACACGTAACGGCGTGCCGATCACGGTCGAACAAGTTGCGACTGTGAAGACGGGTCAGGCGATCCGCATGGGTTCGGCATCGGAGAACGGTACCGAAGTCGTCGTCGGCACGGCGATCATGCGGATCGGCGAGAACAGCCGCATCGTGTCGACCGCGGTCGCTGAGAAACTGAAGACGATCAACGCTTCGCTGCCTCCTGACGTCGTAATTCAGCCGGTGCTGAACCGCACCGAGCTGGTCAATTCGACGATCAAGACGGTCGCGAAAAACCTGTCCGAAGGCGCGGTGCTGGTCATCGTCGTGCTCTTCCTGCTGCTCGGCAACTTCCGTGCGGCCCTGATCGCGGCGTTGGTCATCCCGATCACCATGATGCTGACAGGCTTTGGTATGCTGCGCGCTGGGGTCTCGGCCAATCTGATGAGCCTTGGGGCTTTGGACTTCGGTCTGATCGTCGACGGCGCCGTCATCATTGTCGAAAACGCGCTGCGCCGGCTTGCCGAGCAACAGCATCATGAAGGCCGATTGCTCAGCGTCAAGGAACGGCTCGCGACCGTGGCAGCCGCTGCGCGTGAGATGATCCGTCCCTCTGTGTACGGGCAGGCAATCATCATCCTCGTCTACGTACCGCTGCTCACGCTGACCGGCGTGGAGGGTAAAACGTTCGGACCGATGGCGCTGACCGTCATCATCGCGCTCGCCTTCGCCTTCATCCTCTCTCTCACCTTCGTGCCGGCGATGATTGCGATCTGGCTGTCGAAGAAGGTCGAGGAGAAGGACGGCCGCATCATCACGTGGCTGAAGAAGCGCTACGAACCCGGTCTCGACCGGGCCATGAAGCGCCCGACGCTGACGATCGGTGCGGGTGTGGGAAGCCTTGTGGTGGCGGCGCTTGCTTTCACTACGCTCGGCTCGGTATTCCTGCCGCAGCTCGACGAAGGCGATTTGCTGATCCAGTCGCTCCGCATTCCGGCAACGTCGGTCCAGCAGAGCCAGGCGATGCAGGTGCCGATCGAGCGGATGATGTCGAAGCAGCCGGAGGTGCAATTCGTCTATTCCAAGACGGGCACCGCCGAGCTGGCGGCCGACCCGATGCCGCCGAACGCGACCGACATGTTCGTCATCCTGAAGCCGCGCAAGGATTGGCCGGATCCTGAGCTTCCCAAGGAGGAGCTGGTCAGCCGGATCGAGGGTAATCTCGCGAAGATTCCGGGAAATGCCTACGAGATCACCCAGCCCATCCAGATGCGCTTCAACGAGCTGATCGCCGGCGTTCGCGGCGACATCGCGGTGAAGGTGTTCGGCGATGACTTCACACAAATGAACCGGACGGCCGAGCAGGTTGCTGCGGTGCTGCGCAAGACGCAGGGCGCAGCGGACGTGAAGGTCGAGCAAACGACGGGCCTGCCCATGCTCGACATTCGCGTCAATCGCGACGCAATGGCACGTTTGGGGGTCACTGCCCAAGATGTGCAGGACATTGTCACCGCGACAATCGGCGGGCGCACCTCGGGCCAGATCTTCGAGGGCGATCGGCGCTTTCCGGTCGTGATACGGCTCTCTGAAGCGCAACGGGCGGACATCGGCCTTCTCGAACAGGTGCAGGTGCCGTTGGCGGGGGGTGGCTATGTGCCGCTTTCCAGCGTCGCCGACATCAAGGTCATCGATGGCCCCAACCAGATCAGCCGCGAGAACGGGAAGCGGCGTGTGGTGGTGCAAGCCAACGTGCGTGGCCGCGACGTTGGATCGGTGGTTGCGGATGCGCAGGCAACGATCGCCAGCCAGGTTCGGCTGCCTGCCGGCACCTATCTCGAATGGGGCGGCCAATTTGAAAACCTGCAATCGGCGAGCGAACGGCTTAAGCTAGTCATTCCGGCCTGCTTCATCCTGATCCTGTTCCTGCTCTATGGCGCATTGGAATCGGTCCGCGATGCCGCGATCGTCTTCACCGGCGTGCCCTTCGCGCTGGTGGGCGGCGTCCTGCTGCTCTTCTTGCGAGGCATGGACTTTTCAATCTCGGCAGCGGTGGGCTTCATCGCCTTGTCGGGTATCGCGGTCCTCAACGGCCTCGTGATGGTCAGCTCGATCCAGGATTTGATCCGGTCGGGGTTATCGCGCGAAGAGGCGGCCCATGTCGGCGCAATGCAGCGCCTGCGGCCCGTCGTCATGACCGCGCTCGTCGCAAGCCTCGGCTTCGTGCCGATGGCGCTTGGCGAGGGCGCGGGTGCGGAGGTACAGAAGCCCTTGGCGACCGTCGTCATCGGCGGCCTGGTCTCGGCGACGCTGCTGACGCTGTTCGTGCTGCCGACGCTTTATGCCCGGTTCGGGCAGAAAATGATCAAGAAGCTCGATCACGACAATGAGAAGCATGAAGGGGATGACCACGGTCAGACCTTCGTGAGCAACTTGGCCTAATGGATGAGCGGGGCGATCCGCGATCGCCCCGCTCATCTCTGGGAGATGGGGATATGCCTCGCACCATAACCAGCTCAATGCTTCACGGCGGGCCACTGTGGATCTGGTCGGCGATCACCGATCCGGATCATCGTCGGGCTTGGAGTCCGCTCGTATTACTCGACGACCCGTGCCAGCTTAGCACGACGGAATGTACCTTCGCGATCCAGGGCATCGCCGGGCCAATTCGGACGCCGGCCCGGGTCGATCAATTCGATAAGCCGCACGCCTTCGCTTGGTCCTGCGGCATCCCTTATCTGTTCACGCTCGAAGAGCGGTACGAGCTGGCCGGGAACGATGGTGGCACCAGGCTAACACATAACTGCACGCTGCGCGGGGCCATGTCTCTGCCGTTCGCGGCGATGATGTTGCGTCGCCTGCGGTCCCTGATGATCGAGGCTGACGATCGCCTCGCAACCTATCTGCGCTGGCGGGTGGGTCAGCCTGCCCGTGGGATTAATCGTCAGCGCGACCCCTCCCGCTACAGGAGGAAGGCGCGATGATGCCGTTGAAGCGGGTACTGCCCGACCACGGAGCAGCAAATCCATTCGTCCGACAGCGCCGTGGCGGCCGGGGAAATGGGGCGCGATCCATATCGCTGTTCCGACGGGGAACCGCTGTTCGTCGACTACAAGGACAATGGCCTGCAGATCGATTTGCGGCGCTTCAGCAGCGCCGTGCCCATGACGCTGACCGCGCCAGCGCAAGGCCTTCAATACGTCGGCAAGACAGCCACCGCGACCTTCAAGGGGTCGCAGCTCACCGTCGTGGAAGGCGAGGGCGGCACCCGGACCTGCGAATGGGAGGGCACCCGATGAACCGTCCTGTCTTCCGACATGTCGCACTGCAACGGGAGAGAAACGATGTCTGACACGTCGATCTCCAATGTGATGGCCATTCGTGCCGAAGTAATTGCGCGAAGCCGCGCTTTGCGTGAGGCGTAGCCGACGGCACCGCCCGGCGTGACGCCGACCGCTCCGGCGTCGAACTTCGCGGACACACTCAATGCCGTGGTCGCGAAGGTCTACGAGACCCAGGATTAAGAGGATGTCGTCACCGAAGCATATGAGCGTGGCGGAACCACCGGCACTGCAACCGCCGCGATCATCCAGAGCAGCGCATCCATCACTTTTGAGGCGCCCATGCAAGTCCGTAACAAGATGCAGCCCACTTATCGGGGCATCATGAACATACCGATCGAATAACGATCGCGAAGAGATTTAGAGAGTAATTGATATGATAATCGGCGCGAGGCCACGTTTTAGGCAGATTATTATCGAGGCTTGGAAGCCTCTCACGATCCTGTTTGTGTGGGACGTGGCGGTGACGGCATTCCACATGATGACCCCGATCAAGGAACCGCCTTTGCCGACGGCGCTGTTCGGTACGGCCATCGCGCTCTTCATGGGGTTTCGCACCAACGCTGCTTATGCTCGCTGGTGGGAAGCACGAACTCTTTGGGGTGCGCTCATCAATGCGTCGCGCAGCCTGGCCCGGATCACACGCAGCCTGACCAAGGGGGAACCCGAGGACAGTGAGATGCGGTACAACATCATCCTGCGGCAGATCGCCTTTGCGCACTCAATGCGCTGCCAGCTTCGCCGACAGTCGCCCTATGAAGAGATTGCCCGTGTGGCCGGAACGGAGGTCGCCGATATGGCGGTCGCTCGCCTGAACCCTGCCAACGCGCTCTTGGAGGACATTTCGGGCATTTACGCCGACGCGTTCGTGGAAGGTCGGATCACCGAAATCCAGCAGGCAACTGTGGAGCGCGTCCTGATCGACATCGCCAATGCGCAGGGCGGCATGGAGCGGATCAAGAACACGCCGCTGCCCAATGGCTTCCGGTTCTTCCCGAACCTCTTCACGCGCGTGTTCTGCGTGCTGCTCCCGATCGCGCTGGTCGAATCCCTGGGCCTAGCCACGCCGATCGGATCGACGCTGATCGGACTCGTCTTCCTCGCGGTGCTGAGCATCGGCGAGGATCTGACCGATCCGTTCGCCAATAGCGTCCACGATGTCCCGCTCACGGCCATATGCCGCACGATCGAGATCGACCTTCTTCAGACGGCGGGACTGCCAGCCCCTGAGCCGCTGACGCCCGATCAAGGCGTGTTGTGGTGAGGGCGGTGCGCGCCTTGCGGCACCTACCTGGCCTGACAGCCGCGCGCATCGGCGCCGTTCTGTTCGCGGGTATGGTCGTAGGGGCGTGCAATCCCGCGCCGAGCGAACCGGTCGAGCCGGCGCATGAAAAGCATCTAACGCCTCGATTGATCGCGCAGCGCATCATGTATTGCGACGATGGATCGCGCGCCGATGTCGACTTCATCGACGACGGCCTGAAGATGGCTGTCACCTGGCTGCCCAAGGGCAGAACCGAGATCCTGCACGCGCAACGGACCGGCGAAGAATTTCGCGGCGACCATTCGCGGGCTGTCGTGGCGGGCGGATCGATCGCGTTCACGCGACGCGGGAAGATCCGCGTCTGCCACCGAACCCCGGAGGAGTCCTAGGAAATGCAGGCACTGCTCTATACGCTTGCGCCTGTGCTGGCGGTCGTGCTCGGCGCGATTGTCGCGAGCCGCACCAAGTTGAAACCTGGCCTCGTGGCGGGCCTACAGCATCTCGCTGCCGGCGTCGTGTTCGCGGCGGCAGCGACCGAAATCCTGCCGCAGGTCAAGCATGAGGCATCGCCCAGCGCGACGTTGATCGGCGGGGCGGCGGGCGTCGCGACCATGCTGGGGCTCAAGGCTCTTGAGGCCCGCTTCAAGGGGCCGATGGCGCTACTCGCCGCGATCGGCATCGACATTCTGGTCGACGGCCTGGTGCTCGGCCTCGCTTTCGTGGCGGGCGAGAAGGCAGGTCTCCTGCTGACGATCGCGCTCACTCTGGAAGTGTTATTTCTGGGACTGACGCTGACCGACGAGCTGGCGGAAACCTATCGCTCGCGCTTGCGCATCATCGTGATCGTCTCGGCATTGGCCCTGCTGCTGCCGATCGGCGCGCTCGCTGCCGTGCCGGTCGCCGCGCTGTCGCCGGTGATGATCGCCGGCTTCCTCAGCTTCGGGCTGATGGCGCTGCTCTACCTCGTCACGGAGGAGTTGCTGGTCGAGGCGCACGAGAAACCCGACACCCCGCTCATCAGCTCGATGTTTTTCGTCGGCTTCCTGGCCCTGCTGACACTTGAGGAGATGATGGGATGATTCCGGGCAACGACAACAATGGCGGGCAGGAGCGCCGCACACTGTGGATCGTCCTGCTGCTGAACGCGGCGATCGCTGCGGGCTTCTTCGTTTCCGGCTTCTTCGCGGACTCGAGCGCGCTGATCGCCAACGGCGTCGACAACCTGTCCGATACGGCTGTGTATGCGCTGAGCCTTGTGGCGCTCACCCGGGGCCAGACATGGAAGACACGCGCCGCGGTCGCTTCGGGCGTCATGCTGCTGATCTTCGCGGGCGGCATCTTGATCGATGTCGGACGGCGCTACGTGCAGGGCAGCGAGCCCATCGGACCTACCATGATGGTCATGTCCGCGATCGCCGGCGTCGTGAATTACCTCTGCCTGCGGCTGCTCCAGCGCCTCAAGGATCCGGACGTCAATCTCCGGGCCGCAACCACCTTCAGCTTCAACGACTTCATTTCCAACGGCGGCATCCTGATCGCCGGCGTGCTGGTGCTGTGGTTGGGTACCAATTGGCCGGACCTGCTGGTCGGCTTCGCCACCGCCATCATCGCCATCAAGGGCGGTGTCGAAATCCTGCGCGACGCGCGCGCCGAAACCAAGAAAAGCGAAAGGAGGTCGTCATGAACGACAAGCTCGAACTCGACATTCCAGTGTTGTTGCCGGACCTTCCTGACGCGGCCGATGCCTGCCTGGACCGTCTCGTATCAACCCTGTCAAAGCGCGAAGGTGTCGAGCGGGCGCATGTGATCTGTCTCGACGGCAACACGCCAGCGGCGCTGTGCATCCATTTCGATGCCGCCAAGCTGCCGCTGCCACGGTTGCGCGAAATGGTGCGCGCCGCAGGTGCCGAAATCACCGAGCGCTACGGCCATGCGATCTGGCAGGTGACGGGGATCAACCACGAACGTCGGGCGCGCACGGTCAGCGATGCGCTGTGCGCCTTGCCCGGCGTGGTCCAGGCAAGCGCCAGCACCAGCGGGTCTGTCCGGGTCGAATATGATCGCCGCGAAACCACCGAAGAGGAGGTGCGCGCTGCGCTTCGCAAGCTGAAGGTGAGGGTGGGCAAGCGGGTCGCTGCCGATGAACATGCCGGCCACGACCACGGCCCCGGGGGCCACGGCGCGGGCGAAGAGAAGCACGGCCCCGGCGATGGCCACGACCATAGCCACGCCGAATTTCTCGGCCCCAATACCGAGCTGATCTTCGCGCTCGCCTGTGGCGCGCTGCTGGGGATCGGCTACGCGATCGAGAGGCTGGTCGCTGGCGCGCCCGAATGGCTGCCGACCGCCTGCTATATCGCAGCCTATTTCTTCGGCGGATTCTTCACGCTGCGCGAGGCGATCGACAACCTCCGGATGAAGAAGTTCGAGATCGACACGCTGATGTTGGTCGCTGCGGCCGGCGCCGCTGCGCTGGGCGCATGGGCCGAAGGTGCGCTGCTGCTGTTCCTGTTCAGCCTCGGCCATGCGCTTGAGCATTATGCAATGGGCCGCGCCAAGAAGGCGATCGAGGCGCTGGCGAAGCTCGCGCCCGAAACCGCGACCGTGCGACGCGGCGGGCAGACCAGCGAAATCCCGGTCGAGCAGATGGTCGTCGGGGACATTGCCATCGTCCGCCCGAACGAGCGCCTGCCTGCCGACGGCTTCGTCATCAAGGGCACCAGCGCGATCAACCAGGCCCCGGTCACGGGTGAAAGCATCCCGGTCGACAAGGTGCCGGTCGCAGATGCCGCAGCGGCACGCGCCAAGCCCGATGCAGTCGACGCGGAAAGCCGGGTTTTTGCTGGTACGATCAACGGCGGCGGCGCGATCGAGATCGAGGTGACACGCCGTTCCAATGAAAGCGCGCTTGCCAAGGTCGTGAAGATGGTGAGCGAAGCGGAGACGCAGAAGTCGCCGACGCAGCGCTTCACCGACCGGTTCGAACGGATCTTCGTGCCCGCCGTCCTGGTCCTGTCAGTGCTCCTGCTGTTCGCATGGGTGGTCGTCGACGAGCCGTTCCGCGACAGCTTCTATCGCGCGATGGCGGTGCTGGTGGCGGCAAGCCCGTGCGCGCTCGCGATCGCAACGCCGAGCGCGGTCCTGTCGGGCGTTGCCCGTGCAGCGCGGGGCGGCGTGCTCGTGAAGGGCGGTGCACCGCTCGAAAACCTCGGGTCGCTCAAAGCGATCGCTTTCGACAAGACGGGCACGCTGACCGAAGGTCGTCCGCGCATCACTGATGTCGTGCCCGTCGATGGCGCCGATGAAGGCGAGTTGCTGGCGCTGGCTGTCGCCGTCGAAGCGTTGAGCGACCATCCCCTGGCCCAAGCGATCGTCAAGGACGGCCGCGAACGTCTGAACGATCGTGCCGTGCCGACTGCCGGCGACCTCAAGAGCCTGACCGGTCGGGGCGTCACCGCGAGCGTGGATGGCGAGACGGTGTGGATCGGCAAGGCCGAGATGTTCGGAAGTGAGGGCATTCCGGCGCTGGGGCAGGGCGCGCAGGACGCAATCGCGAAGCTGCGCGAGAACGGCCGCACGACAATGGTGGTCCGCAAGGGGGACCGCGACCTGGGCGCGATCGGCCTGATGGACACGCCTCGCGAAGCTGCCAAGACCGCGTTGCGTCGGCTGCACGAGATGGGCGTGTCGCGGATGATAATGATCTCCGGCGATCACCAGAAAGTCGCCGAAGCGATCGCCGACGAAGTCGGGATCGACGAAGCGTGGGGCGACCTCATGCCCGAAGACAAGGTTGCCGCGATCAAGAAGCTCGCCGGCGAAGACAAGGTCGCGATGGTGGGCGACGGCGTGAACGATGCGCCGGCGATGGCAAGCGCCACGGTCGGCATCGCGATGGGCGCGGCGGGGTCGGACGTGGCGCTGGAGACGGCCGACGTCGCGCTGATGGCCGACGATCTGACCCACCTGCCGTTCGCGGTCGGCCTCAGCCGGCATACGCGCGGCATCATCCGGCAGAACGTCTTCGTCAGCCTCGGTGTGGTCGTCTTCCTCGTGCCTGCTACCATCCTCGGCCTCGGCATTGGGCCAGCGGTGGCGGTTCATGAGGGGTCGACGCTGCTCGTCGTCATCAATGCGCTCAGGCTGCTCGCCTACCGCGACCCGGTGGGGAAAACGGCATGACCTTGCTCACCATCGACCTCTATGGCGCGCTTCCCGAAAGCGAGCGACCGGCATCGGTGGATAAGACTGTAACCCTCATGTCCGTCGACCCGAATATCCCCTTCAGCCTCCAATCTGGATCAGGCGCGTAGAATAGGCAGGCGGCATGTTTGAAAGCTCATTCTAGGAGATGATGCCCCATATCGTCAGTCTCGCCGTTGCGTACGCGCTAGCCCTGCCGGTTGGTTGGGATCACGAAAGGGACGTTCGCAGCATAAGCATCCGAACGTTCTCGCTGGTTGCCATCGCCAGTTGCGGCTTCGTGCTGGTGGGCATCGCGATCCTCAGCCGCACGTCTCCGGCGCAAGCCAGGTTTCTCGAAGGGCCGATTACGGGTGTCGGTTTCATTGGCGGTGGCGCGATCCTGAAGAACGGCAGCAAGGCCGTCGGGCACGGCGACTGCGGCCAGCCTGTGCGCGACCGGCGCGCTCGGCGCGGCCGTCGGCTGCGGCCTGTATGATATCGCCGCCATCTTGAGCGCTATCACGTTCCTCACGCTACGGTGTTCTCGTCCGCTCACCTCTCGAAACTCAGCCTCGCCTTCTCGCGTGATCAGGGCTGGTTTATGGCGGTCTTCGTGGCCAAGATCGGTCTGGGCCTTGTCGTGTTCGCCTGGAAGCCGTGGCTGGGCCTCGCCTTCCTTGCCGCCTATGCGCTCTATGTACGGCAGGAAATGGCCGCGCCCGGCGACACCGAGGACGAGGCGCTTGAACCGCTCAAGTTCCAGCCCGGCCGCGCGGTGCCCACTACCGGCATGGCGCTGGCCCAGACGCTAGCCGCGCTGCTGGTGATCTTTGTCGCCTCGCGGGTGTTTTTTTCACAGCTGGAAAATCTTGGCCCCGCGCTGGGGCTTCAGCCGCAATTGCTGGCGCTGCTGCTCAGCCCCATCGCCACCGAGCTTCCCGAAACGATGAACGCGATCATCTGGGTGCGGCAGGGCAAGTATCCGCTGGCGCTGGCCAATATCTCGGGCGCGATGATGATCCAGGCGACGATCCCCACCGCTTTCGGCATTTTCTTCACCCCTTGGCATCTGAGCACGCCGCTGCTGGTGGCCGCCGGGGCCACCATGCTGGCCATTGGCGTGATGTATCTGGCGTTTCGGCGCGGCTATGTCGCGCGCTGGCTGCTGGCGAGCATGGCCGGGCTTCATGCGGGTTTTGCCGGGCTGCTGATCGCGCTTCACATCACCTGAATATGCTTGTGGGCGGTATCGTCGCGCTTGCCACATCCCCCCCTGGGGGATATGCGGGGACCATGACTGATCTTACCGCCCTGCTTGCCCAGAATACCGCTAATGGCTGGCTGTTCATCCCCAGCGCCATCGTTCTGGGTGCACTCCACGGGTTGGAGCCAGGCCATTCCAAAACGATGATGGCCGCCTTCATCATCGCGGTGAAGGGCACGGTGCGTCAGGCAGTGCTGCTGGGACTGGCAGCCACGCTGTCGCACACGCTGGTGGTATGGCTGGTAGCGATGGGGGGCATGTGGGCTTTCGGATCCTTCCGTGCCGAAGACACAGAGCCTTATTTCCAGTTGGCCTCGGGCGTGGTGATCGTCGGCATGGCCCTGTGGATGCTATGGCGCGCGCGGGCCGATTTGCATGCCGCCCATGCGCATGGGCACCATCATCATGACCATGACCATGGCCACGATCACCACCACAACCATGAAGCCAGCGAAGAGACCGTCCACGAATTGGAACTCGCCACGGGCGGATATGTCGATGCTCACGAAGCGGCGCATGCAGAGGATATCCGCCAACGCTTCGCCGGGCGTGCGGTTACCACCGGGCAGATCGTGATCTTCGGCCTGACCGGTGGCCTTGTCCCGTGCCCGGGGGCGATCACCGTGTTGATGCTGTGCCTGCAACTCCATCAGGTGGCGCTGGGGGCGGTGCTGGTCACCGGCTTTTCGGTGGGGCTGGCGCTGACCATGGTCACGTCGGGCGTGCTGGCGGCGCTGTCCCTGCGTCATCTGGAAAAGCGCTGGAGCGGCTTTGGTGAGGCGGTGCGCAAGGCACCGCTGATCTCTGGCGCAGTGATCCTCGTCATCGGATGCATCGTCGCGCTTGACGGGGCGCGCCATCTGGTCTGACTGGTGCCATGAGCCACGCCACCGACAAGGATCTCGTCAACCGCCTCAAGCGTGCCAATGGTCACCTTGCCAGCATCGTTACCATGATCGAGGAAAACCGCAGCGCGCTTGATGTCGCGCAGCAATTGCAGGCGGTGATCGCCGCGCTCGACAAGGCCAAGAGCAAGCTGGTGGCCCATCATATCGAGCATCACTTGACCGAGACGCTGGGCGATCTCTCGCCGGACATGCGCGACAAGCTCGCGCAATTGTCGGAGCTGGCCAAATACCTCTAAGGTCTACCAGCGCGAGCGCAAATCCTGTCCTTGATAACCGCGCCAGCCTCGTTCGCGTTCTGGGCCATGGGCTGCACCGCCCATTCATTGGGCAATATGATCGTAGCTCCAATCTGCCAATTGCGTAGGCAGACGAACGCCAGATCATCAGCGGTCAGGCGGCCTTTTCTGCCGCCTCACTGGCCTGGGCCTCGGCACACACCATCGCCACCAATGCCGACCAGCGCTTTACCGGATCGGTTGTTGTTGCGTGGCGCGCTGGCCTTGGCGGCAGTCAGTTGCAATGGAGCGCAAAGCGCAGCATGTTCATCGGGCTGGAGCAGGCGCTCTAACCGTGAAAGCAACCATTTGGCGCCGCCGAAAACGACTGAATGCGCCTGATACAATCATTCCCCGACCGGGCTTTGGCCATATTTACGCAGCACATCATCGAAAGCCTCGGCCATCAGTTCTTGAAGGCTAAGTCCATGTCTGCGGGCGCAGACATGCATGGATAGCGACATTTCGCGCGAGAAGTAGGCAGCTATGGCCTTGCGACCTGTGCGGCTGTTAGATTTGGCTGGGGTGTTGGTCGGTATGGATGTAGCGCCAGCCCCTCCAATGCCAAGCACATCGACCTTAGATTCCGGCTCTGGACTGGCTTTTGGCTTGTCGGCAAGATTCGCAAAGCGGCTCATTTGCTCACACTCCCTCATGTGCGGCGGTGGACATTGTCACATGTGTGATGGTCCACAAGTGTAGAGCGGTGATCTCGGCAGCAGCCTTGCCATTGGGTTCGAACTCAATCACCGAAGCGCCCGCTGCACTGGCATGGCGATAAACAGCCCGGTCCGGCAGGATGTACAGGCAAGCCTTGATGCCGAAACCCTGCACCAGTTCAACCGCCTCCTCATACATGCGCGGTGCATGAGGCGGACCAGCGGTAAAGACCACATAGGCAGGCTTGTCGAACAATCGCACCAGGCTCACCGTGGTCTTGATTGCTGCCAGATCAAAGGCGCTGGGACGGCAAGGGACTAGCACCAGATCGGCCACCTCGACCGCTCTGCTGGCTGCGCTATCGGCATGGGGCGGCGTGTCGATCACGATAAAGGTCGCGCCTTGGCGCTGGGCGGCCTCGGCCTTAGCCTGGATACGTGGCGGGGCGCTGTCGATCACCTCAGGCGCCTTGTCGGCGCGCCATGCGCCCCATTGGCTGGCAGTGGCCTGCGGATCGGTGTCAATAATGAGGGCAACGGCGCCAGCGGCTTCAGCGGCGGCGGCTAGGTTCACGGAAAGGGTGGTCTTACCCGAACCGCCCTTCTGGCTGACGATGGCTATAATGGTCATGGGGATTTCCTTGCCCGTTCACATGTGGACGTTTGGACAGGTGAGAGGCTGGACAGCATCACCCGTCAGGTGTGACGCGCCGCTCCACGCTGGCCATCAGCCTCGCGGTCAGATGGGCCATTGGGCCAGCCTGCGGCTCGGTAGTCTGCTTAGGCGCAGGGGATTGTGATGGCGCCTGCTGGGCGCTGCGCTCGGTGACACGGAACAGACCAGCGAGATTCACGCCTGCCGAGCCCGCCCGCCGCACCATGCCCGCCAAGCAGCGCGCTGGAGAGCCCACGCGATAGCGATGGCCCGGCGGCAGTTCGGCATTCCGGTCGATCAGCAACACACTAAGTGCTGCCCGTTCCCGGCCGAACTGCTGGCAAGCCCGGCCCCAGGTGCTCTGGGCGATGCCAAGCCGACCACAACTGCGCCACGACGCCTCGACGAGGTTGGGCCAGGTCGGCCTGCCCAGCGCCTCGACGATGCCACGATAGCTCTCGGTGGCCACCACCAGCGCGGTCACGGGCCGGATGCGCTCGAGTGGATCGCGTGCTGGCGCGGTACGCTTTCGTGGTGAGTTTTGGTTCTGTATATTGGGTGCGCAATTTTCTTCCGGCGCGTCGGAAGTTTTCAGTGCACGGGGATCGGGTTCCGGCCCAGAATCCGAACGATGTTCGATGGCTGCGAGCATGGCGGACAAGGCCTCTCGGATGGCGATTAGGCGGTCGATGTTGCTGATCCGCGCCGTGCGGCCGTCTGGCAGGATGGTCTCGGCCCGCTCACGCAGATCATCGTCACCCGCCTCGCGGATGCGCTGGCCCAACTGGCGGATCTCGGCACGACATTGTTGAATGGAGCGTGCTTGCAATTCCTGCGCCTTGGCCTTGGCTTGCATCTCGGCAAAGCGTTCGACCAGCGGGGCCAGATTGATGCCCGCAGCCCAGACCACGATCCCGTCCTGCCGGTCGCCAGCGCGCTCGCCGTTGATGCCGGCATTGCGGACGATGAAGCCTACCTTCTCCAACTCCCGCTCGGCGGAATTGATCGACCGTGGCGTCAGCCCCAAGGCTTCGGCAAAGCGGCAGGCTTGCGTCCAGACCGCGCAGATGCGGCCCGACAAGTAGTCGCCATCCATCGTCTTGAGGACGTAGTGCCGAACCAAAGCTACGGCTGTCGAAGAGAGCCCAAAGCCTGGCCTCGCCACCTGCTCAAACAGACGCAGCAGATCGAACCTGCCAACGCCTGATGGCAGGCCCCTATGGGAAAGGGTGGTACTCATAGCGCCCCTCCCCCACCAATGGCGCTTGCCACCGAGTCACGGGAGCGATAGGATTCCGCCATAACCGAACAGCTATTCCAACAGCCGCTGCGAAAGGTTGCCGCCCTTTCAGCGGTTTTTTGCTGACCTGACGGCGGCCCCTCACCCGGATCATGTTTGGGCAAGACACGGAGCGTAATGTTTGCCAGGGCCCTTGCACAGAGAGCCTCCGCGTACGCAGGTAGAGCGTACAAGAGAGACCCTCGTACAAAGCTCGTACACGGCAATTTTGGAGCCCCGATTTTATCGCGTAATTTCAAGATACTTACGCGAAATCGCAATTCCCCTTCACACGGGTGGGGTCGCAGGTTCAATCCCTGCCGCGCCCACCATAAAATCCCAAAATAACAGGATTTTATGGCTGGATTGAGAAAAATCTCTCCAACGTTTCAATGCAGAAACTTACGACAATTTACGGGGTCAGAGTTCTAGCAGATCTCCGGGAAATTTAGGATTTCCGCCGCTCAGATTCGTGGAGTGACGGCAGCTTCGTACGAACTTCGTACGTAAGCAAATCTGCCCTGGACACCCAGGATTTGCCAAACACCGCAGTTTTCCTATGCCCTGTGAGCCTATGGTAGTTTAGAGCACACCCTTAAGCGGCTGAGCTCTAAACGGCCATATTGGTGTACTCCCCCTGCAATTAGGAATGAAAATGGCAAAATTCTTAGAAGCGAGCCACTTCCCCAGGGAGCCCAATTTTGGGAATTTTCCAACCGATTTAGAACCAAAAAGGCTACTCGACAGAAGATCTCGCAGCAATTTCTAAGACACAAGTCCAGACGCTATGAAGGCAGCTACGACACAATGCGTTCGATAAGAAATTTCTAATTGAATGCATTGGGCTATAAAGGATCTTTAGTTTGAGGCAATGAATACCCGAGCAAGAGGATCAACCCACGATAGCACGATCATTTCAAGCACATGCACACCCTCAGTCGATTATAGCTACTGAGAAATTGGGTCATAAACCGCCCTCCCCCATATACCTGCGGACGAGAGGTCGATAGGGAGCGCGCCCCTCGGTGTCGCCACCATGAATGACAACCTCTCGATCCCGGATCCCTATTTTCAATGCAATCTTCCAAGGCCGCAGCGCGCGGTAAACGTGCCGAACAAAAGCCTGCCGCTGCCTCATCGACCAATCGCCCCGGACCAAAGGCCGCGCCTGTAGTCGAGTTCCCCGAACCGCTGTTCGCCGACTGGATTGAACCCGGCACCTTTCATGACGCGCTGGCCTTGCACATGCAGCGCCATGGTGACAGCTGCTGGCAGTTATGGCGCGGCATCATCCGGCCCGGGGACACATTCAACCGGCACACGATTCAGAACTGGGTCGCTGGCTCCCGCATCCCGCGCACACTTTCCAGCCTGCAAATGCTCAATCGGATCGAGCATCGCTATCGCCTGCCAGAAGGGTATTTCCGCGCCATGCTGCCCCACCAGACCCGGGCGCCGGGTGGCCTCAAACTGAAGGGTGTTGTCGCCTCGGAACAGCGCCGACTTGCCTGGCACCTGCCCGATGATTTCAACCTGCGCCCTTTGAAAGAACGTAACGATATCCTTGCCTGGGTGCGCGAACACATCCTGTCGGGCGCCACGGACTACCGCCGTTTTCAGGCTGCCGCGATGAAACAGCGCTATGCCATTCGCTTTCCGGCCCTGACTGGCAGAAGACCAACCAAAAACATTATCCCCGATGGCGTCGATCCGGACTTGTTGGCCGCCGCGAGGGATGCTCCGCCCGGGTTGGCCAAGGAAATGGCCGACTTGGTGCGTTTCAAGACCGCCACGCTCACCGCTATCGGCTTTCGCCGTAGCGGTGTTTGGAATGAGGAAACCTCGGCCCAGAGAATTGAGCATTTTGGGCTGATGTTTGGCGCGCTGGCCGCGGCGCCCAAAGGCGAAGTGGCTGGCTTCGGCGTACCTCTGGCCGATCTGAGCTTCGGGCTTTTGATCTTCCCAACGGTTTGGGACTGGTATGTCCAATGGCGAGAGCGACGTCGCGGCTTCTACACGGGTTGGGAAGCCGACATGCTGCGCCTGATCGGTTCGCTGACGAGGCCAGAGACAGGCTGGATCCGCCAGACCCCGCGATTGGCGGAAAGGCTGTGCCCGATCCCCAACCTGATTTCTGCGGAGGAAATCGAGGCCGCGCGGCAGGACTGGGAGGCCGCCTGCGACACTGTCCATACCCATGTGCTCGCCCGCGCCCGCGAAATTGAGCGGGTGGCGCAAGTTCACCGTGATCCCTTCGAGCCGATCCTGCCCATTCTCGAGGCAGACAGCCCGGTGGGCGAATATCGCAAGATCACCGAGGAAATCCTGCGCACCCTGCCCGATGAGCGCCGCTATCCACGGCAGACCGCCGAAGCGATCCGGTCCTTTCTGATGCTGCGTCTGGGCCTGCATCTTGGTCTGCGGCAGAAGAACCTGCGGCAGTTGATGGTGTGCCTGCCCGGCAGGCCGCCCCGCACCGAACGTCAGTTGGAAAGTTTGAAGCGCGGCGAAATCCGCTGGAGCGACCGCGCCGATGGCTGGGAGGTGCTGATCCCCGCCGTCGCCTTCAAGAACGCGGATTCCTCGTTCTTTTCTGGGCGGCCATTCCGCCTCGTGTTGCCCGATCTGGGCGATCTCTATCGACATCTGGCGGCCTATATCGAACGCCATCGTGCCGCCCTGTTGGCGGAGGCCGAAGACCCCGGCACGCTATTCGTCAAAACCGTGAAGGCAACAAGCCGCGATGCCGCCTACGACCAGAACACCTTCTACGAAGCGTGGCGTTTGGCCATCCAGCGCTATGGCATCTGGAACCCATATACCGGCCGGGGCGTGATCAAGGGCCTGCTGCCCCACGGCCCCCACAACATCCGCGACGTGCTGGCCACCCACATCCTGAAACAGACCGGCTCCTATGAGCAGGCCAGCTATGCCATTCAGGACACGCCGGAAATGGTTGCCAAGCACTATGGGCGGTTCTTCCCGCAGGACAAAGCGGCGCTGGCTGCGACCATCTTGAACCAGGTCTGGTTGGCGGCTTGAACGCGCCTCGTTCTCTGGACTAGCGTCTCCATGCGCGATCAAACCACAGAGGGGGACGAGGGCAATCCAGTCAGCGCGTTCACATTTCGTTGCGAATATTTCGATTATGCGCTATTGGATAAATCCAAGACGGAGAGCCTGCCATGACCCTACCTGCCCATTCCGAGCCTTTCGGTGGTCGCCTGCCCTCTGCCGATGATCGCCAGATCGCCAACCAATTGCGCCAAATTCTGGCGGCGCATAAAGCTGGCGACGCCACGTTGCGCTTGCAGGTGCCAGAGGAGCGCCAACCGGTCGAGATCACATTGACCCCGGCAATGTCCGATCTCCTGCTCGACGTTTTGCGCCATGTTGGCAGCGGTCATGCTGTAACACTCGTGCCGATCCAGGAACTTCTGACCACGCAACAGGCGGCGGATCTGCTCAATGTCTCGCGTCCGCATCTGATCAAGCTGCTCGAGCAGCAGGCCATGCCGCATTCGCTGGTTGGCCGGCACCGGCGTGTGCGCGCCGAAGACGTGTTCGCCTACAAGGCCAAGCGAGATGCGGAACGCGGTCAGGCACTTGATGATCTGATCGCAGGCGATGCCGATCTGATCTGACGCCAGCCATGTTTGCCAATCGATATACCGCCCTCGTCGATGCCTGTTCGCTGGTCAGCATCTGGCGCCGCAATCTGCTTTTGAGCTTGGCGGAAGCCGAATTTTTCCGGCTGCGCTGGTCGCAAACCATTTTGGACGAGACAGAAAGGGCATTGGCCAAGCTTCACCACCAGCGTGGCAACGCTGACGGTGACGCCCGTGCACGCAAGGCTATTGCGGCAATGACAAAGGCCTTTCCCGAGGCGATGGTTGATGACTTTGCTCAGCTTCTGGCCAATCCTCTCGGACTGCCGGATCCGAACGACGAGCACGTTATTGCTGCGGCGGTCAAAACTCAGGCTCAGGCCATCGTCACCGAGAACATCTCTGATTTTCCTGCCGAACTGCTGGGCAGACTAAACCTCGAAGCCCGCACCGCTGATGAGTTCATTGCGGACACCATCGCGCTGGAGGAAGGCCTTGCCATCCCGGCGATCCGCAACATGCGCTTACGCCTCAAGCGGCCTGAGATGGACGCCAGCGACCTATTGCGATCATTCGAAGCCCATGGATTGTTCGAGACCGTCACCGTGCTGACCCAGCACAGCGGCTCGATCTGAACGCTGCTGCCCTCAGTCGCGGCGCTTCGTAAGACCGGAGCTTTACCGCCGACGCTTTCGCCTCTATCGGTAAGCTGGAGCCAACATTGCCAGCAGGCTGTCGATTTTCACCGTGGCGACAGTCGAGAACGTGTCAGAGATGGCGTATGGCAGGATGATCCATGCACCGTGGCGCATCGCGCCGCAGGAATAGACAACATTGGGCACATAGCCCTCGCGCGTTGATTTTTCCGGCTGGACCAGCGGCAGGTGCGACCGGCCAAGCACGCGCGTGGGATCATCCTTGTCCAGCAGCACGGCGCCGATGGAATAGTGCCGCACAGGCCCGACGCCATGGGTAAGCAACAGCCAACCCTCATCCAGTTCGATCGGCGAGCCGCAATTGCCGATCTGTATGAACTCCCAAGGAAATTCCGGTGTGAGGATCGGTGTGCCAAGACCCCATTCCAGCAGATTGTCGGAATAGACCAGATGGAGGCTTTCATTGTCGTGACGCGCGATCATCGCATAGCGCCCTCCGATCCGCCTTGGGAACAGCGCCATGCCTTTGTTCACGGCAGCGGGACCCTTGAGCGGGGTCAGGCGGAAAGTCAGGAAGTCGCTGGTCTCGATGAGTTCCGATCGGATCGCCTGACCGCTGTAGGCCGTGTAGGTCGCGTAATAGGTCGTCTGCCCTTCCTCGATGAAGGGTACGAAGCGGGCATCCTCGATGCCATTGGCCTGCGCCTCGGTAACGGGGAAAATCACTCTTTCGGTGATGTCGCTGTCTGCCTCGAAGGCAAGGTCAAGCTTGTCGCCGACGCGCATGGTCACGCGGGGCAGGCTGGCGAGGCGGGTCGGGGGCTCGATCATCAGCGTGCCATCGGCCAGGAAAGTGCCGCAGCGGAAGGTGAGCGAGGAGATGTGCCCCTCGCCCACCGCCCGCAGCGACAGGATGAAGCGGATGGCGCCCGGTGCAACGCCGCTCTGGTTGGGGTGCGGCACAATGCTGGGGTTGAACAGGGCCGCCGCCTCAAAACTGTATTCGTGCAGGAAATAGGCCCCCACCAGTTGCAACTGGGTTGGGGTGAAACAGCAATGGCTGGAGAAGGCGTCCTCCATCTCCTGCGCGCGCTGCTCGAAAATGGCGGGCAGGTTGCGATGCCGATCATCGAAATTGTCGAGCGTTGCGGCCAGCACAGCCTCGGCCTCCGCCACGTCAAGCGCGAGGACGCGATCGACTATGTGGTTGGCGCGGGTCTTGTCCAGCGGGTTGTAATCGCGTGGCTCGACCGATGGGCGAAAGGCCCGCACCACCACGCGTGCAGGATCGGGCCGCAAATGCAGGGCATGGCGGTTGAGAAAAGAAGGATGGGGCATAGCGTCCTGTCAGGATAAAAGGTTTTGAATGGGAGAGGACGTCAGGATGTCAGGCTCAGGCTGGATCGGCCGGTGTGCCGGGTTTGCCTGTTCCATGTCGGCAAGGGCCAGCAGATAGGCCAGTAACGATTCCGCACCGCGGTTCTCATTGGCGCGATCGGGATGCAGACCATCGCGACAACTGCCGTCGAGTGGGTCGATCAACGACAAGCCCAGATCATTGGCACCGGTGAACCAGGCAAAGGCCTTGTGCGCCTCTGCCAGCCAAGACCGAGAGGCATCAACGGACATCGCGGCAATGCAGGCCGCCACGGTGGCGCAGGCTTCGATGGGCTGTTGATCAAACGGCATAGGCGCAGCGCGCGACACCAACAGGAACCCATGGGAACCCACGGGCCGGAAATAGCCCGCAGGCGCCGTTTGCAGCTCGATCAACCAACGCAGAGCCCGCAGCCCGGCCTGCGTCCAGTCATCCCTGCCAACCGCCTTGCCGGTGATAATCAGCGCCTCGCACAGGCGGGCATTGTCATAGGTGAGCCGGTCTTCAAACCACACCCACTCGCCCGTTTCGCAAGCCAGCAACTGCTGATGCAACCGCTCACCAAGGTCAAGACGGATGTGCATGGCAGCATGATCGCGCGGATGGGCCAGGCAATAGTCGGCCAGCCCCAACAAAGTGAAAGCCCATGCGCGCGGCGAGGTGAAGCCGGCAACGGCATGCAAAGCCGACGCGAACAGCGCGCTGGCCCATGGCGCCATCACACCACCTTCGCGGTATCGCGCGCATCGTCCCAAGGCCCACAGCGTGCGGCCATGGCTATCTTCAGACCCCGTCTCTTCGAGCCAGCGCCGGTCGTAGCCCAGAAAATTGCGAAAACGGCCGTTGTCCGGGTTCCAGCCATGTTGCAGGAAAGCGGCAAAGCGCGGCCGCAGCTTCTCAATCAAAGGGCGCGACGCCGCAGTCGCGCCCAAGGTGCAACACAGCAGCAACGCTCTTGCATTATCGTCGATGCAATAGCCGTGATGCCGGTCGGGCACCGCGAAAACGGCATGTTGGAACAGTCCGGTATCGTCACACATCACCGCCAGATGGCTCAGGTCCACAGGAGGCAGGGTGAGCGCGACGGGCCGCCGGACAGTCTGGAAAGCTTCGCCATAACGCGAGGCGGTGTTGGCCCATGTCATCGCCCGGCTGGCGACATAGGCCTTGCGCCCCATGGCAAGCCGCGCCTCGTCATCAGTCAACAGGTCGGCCACCGCAAGCCCCAAACGATCGGGATCTGCGAAAGGCACAAGCAGGCCCGATCCATCCTCCAGCAGTTCAGCCGCATGCCAGTAGGGCGTGGAAACCACCGGACGGCCCAACCCATGCGAATAGGCCAGCGTCCCCGATGTCATCTGCGATTCCACCAGATAGGGGGTGACGTAGACATCGCACATCGCGATATGATCGAGCAGTTCAGGCCTTTCGACAAAGCGGTCGATAAAGACCACATGTCCGTCAAGACCGAGCGTCGTTACCTTCGCGCGCAGGCTTTCCCGATAGGCCTCTCCGTCCGCGCGCAACAGAGCGGGATGAGTCGCTCCCATCACCACGTAAAGCGCATCAGGCACCATTGCCAGCACCACCAGCATCGCCTCGATCATCGTCTCGATGCCCTTGTTCGGGCTGATCAGCCCAAAGGTCAGGATGATGCGGTGATGGGCAAAGCCCAGTTTTTCCTTGGCATATTGCGGAAGAACCAGCGGCACTTCCGGGATGCCATGGGGGATCACCAGAATCTTGGCAGGATCGGCACCATATTGGTCAATCAGGATCCGCCGCCCCTTGCGCGCCATCACCACCACCCGCGCCGATGCCGCGATGATGGCTTCGATCACGCGGCGCTGGCCATCATTGGGCTGGTCCAGCACGGTATGCAGCGTGGTGACCAGAGGCGCATCGACCGCCGCGATCAGATCGAGAATGTATTCCCCCGCCCCGCCTCCATAGATGCCGAATTCATGCTGGAGGCAGACAACGTCGTAACCCTGCGTATTGATGAAATCAGCCGCCGCTAGATAGCCGCCACGGTCATCCTGCGCGACCGACCATCGCACTTGCGGGGGAAAAGCATATTGCCCACCCGGATCGCACATGGCGATGATCGCGGTCTGCGCCACCTCGGGCAAATGACGCATCGCCAGTTCCAGGTCGCAGGTGAACGTGGCAATGCCGCAGCGCCGTGGCAGCGCGTTGCCGACAAAGGCAATGCGCAAGCCATCGGTCACGGACTTGTCCTAGAGCTTGCCTTTCGGCTTGCGCGTGGCGGCCAGTACCGGCGATGCCTCGATGCTCAGGGGCGTAGGGGCCTGCTTGCTCTTGGCGGCCTTGGGTTTGCGAATTTCACGATTGCTGCGTTTTTGCGATTTTGCCATGGTTTTGGCTCCTTATGCCTTTTGGGGTGGGGCGATGGACGTTGTCGATGGCCAAACAGGCCATTGCGCCCAAGACTGAACGGCACCGACAGACGGTCAGCGGGCAAGCCTGCCTTAAGCGATGGAATGCATCGCCATGGCGGCAAAGCCTGATGTGACCGCATTGCCGGGGCCCAATTCACATCAATCTTTTTCGGCATCCCTGATCCGCGCCGCTCCGGCCGATTGCCGCAGTGCGTTAACCGCAGCCAGACAATCATCATGGCGCGAATAGGCGCCACCCGACGCGTTTACATGGCCGTCAGCTGTGCACAGGCGCCAACGCCATTGCACTGCGGCTTGGCCGAAGGCTGCCGGTGATGGGAGGACCGAATAGATCTCGAAATAGGATTCTGCACGATCATTGGAAACCCACAGCGGAATAGAGCGCCATGGCGATGTTCCCCGCAAATCCTGCCCACTCTCGGCGTCGATCTCGCACCCCGCATTTTCGGCATGGCGCGCCGGCCGGGTGAAAGAGCCATGAAGAGCGCGGCCCCCCAGGCGACAGGAAATATCGGAAACAATGTGATCGAGATAGGTGGACATGTCCGTCCTCTCGGCTGGCAAGCGGGAGCACATATGTCTCTCTGTCACAGGGAGCTTGCAGCGAGGATTCTCGTGATGCTTAGGCAATAGCATGACTTCATTTTTTCGACTAACGATATTTTCAAAACAGACAGCGCAAGGTTTACGGTTTTAGAAAATTATGGATTATCAATCAGACGAAAATAAATATGAGACCTTACATTTTTAAAAAAATTATCTATATAAAAAATATCGCGGAAATCGTCTGGTAGGCAACCTCGACTGAGAGACAGAGTGCTCCCGCTTACGTGAATGGAGCCAAAACATGGATCTCAATCAACTTTATCAACGCCATCAAATTTTGCTGATGCGCGCCAGTTCCGCATCCAGCAATAATGCGTGCCGGAACCACAAAAGCGAGGCCGCAGGCATTGCGCGCCGCATCGAGGCTTTTCAGAACGCGCTCGGCGCCTTGGCAGCACAATCCTGGCGGCCGGAGATGGTCCGATGAGCCGCGCGATGAACATTGGCCTGCCCGAAGCGGATGTGGCCGCCATCTGCCAGAAAGCAGGGGTTCGGATCAGCGACATCGAAACCCTGCCATCGGGAGGGACGCATCTGGTCTGTGTGACCAGTGAGGGCGCCGAGGATATGCGCGGCAAGCTGAAAGGGCATTTGATTGAAGGCCGCGTGAAGCGCTTTGCCTTTTATCACCTCCGTCATTCCTGATGGTGGTTGGCGCGGGCCTTGGTCTCGGCGGAGCTGGCACCGTCGAGCCGCTGTGTAAAGGCACCATCGTCAGTGGCAGGCGGCCAGGTGCGATTTTGGAAATTTCCTCAAATTTCTTGATTGAAAAGCACAAGCGATTAAAGTTGACTTTCGAAATTATTGCCCTATAGGATTAACCGCTAACGTCGTTTGCGACAGAATTTGACTCCGATGAATTCGGATTTTCTTCCTTTCACTTACCACCAGCTCCATCTGCAATTTTGCGGATGGGTTCTCCTGTTTTCGTGAAAAGGAAACATTTATGACTATCGGCACCGTCAAGTTCTTCAATACAGACAAAGGTTATGGTTTCATCGCGCCCGAAAATGGCGGGAATGACAGCTTCGTGCATTTCAGCGCTGTTCAGCAGGCCGGCATGGCCACGCTCAGCAAGGATCAGCGTTTGAGCTATGAAGTCGAAACGGATCGTCGCGGCAAGCAGTCCGCGATCAATCTCGCTTCCGCCTGATCCAGACAGCCCCCGGTGTCGATCACGATGCCAGGGATTGTCCGTCGCGGCACGGAACTTTCCGGCGCCGCGAAGGCCCGCGCCCGGCCTGCTTGATCCGCAAAGCGAGATCGCAGGCCGGGCGCGGGAAACGCCATAACGGGCTGCCGACACGGTGGGTTGATCGCAAATCCATCAAAACGCACCGATCAGTTCGCCTGACCAGCGCCCAATCGCCGGTCGGAAAGGATCATCGTGGCTACCACAAGCAACCATTACAGAGCATGTGCCGAAAAGAGCCTGCGTGACGCGGAAGTCAGCAGCCTTGCCAATGTGCGAGAACGGCATCTGCATTCGGCAAAAGCATGGCAAACCATGGCCGAACGCGCCGCCCGGGTCGAGCAGGCCCGCCAGCAGCAGCAGGACATGACCTCCCTCGCCCCTGTTCAAAAAACGCAGGATGACCAAGGAACGAATTCCTAAGGCATCATCCGGTTCTGGGCCGGCCCCATGCTGACCCCGGGATCCTATCGGGTGGCGGGATTTGGCGCTTCACGTCTTCGAAAAAGGACATTCCCCATGCGAATCCGCGCTGGCTACAACATAGGTTTCACATGCGAAGCGCCGGTGCCCATGCTGGCCAAGCTGAGCGTTCATGCTTCCCGCAACAAGGATCTGCGCACCGCACAGCGCATTTTCACGACGCCTGAAGTGCCGCTCTATGATTATGTCGATGGCTTCGGCAATATTTGCACGCGACTGACCATGCCAACTGGCGGCATCACCATTTCTTGCGGCTTTGTCATCGAGGATCGCTTCGAACCTGATGAGGTGGACCTTGGCGCACGGCAGGCATCACTCGCCGAATTACCCGACGATGTGCTCCATTTTCTGCTCGCCAGTCGTTATTGCGAAACAGACAAGCTCACAGACATTGCATGGGGCTTGTTTGGCCATCTGCCCATGGGCTGGGGTCTGGTGCAGGCTATTGTCGATTATGTCCACGGTGCAATCCGCTTTGACTATATGGCTGCCCGCCCGACCAAGACCGCATGGGAGGTGTTCCACGAAAGAACGGGTGTGTGTCGGGACTATGCCCATCTTGCGATTGCCCTGTGCCGCTGCATGAACATTCCAGCGCGTTATTGCACCGGATATCTGGGTGACATGGATCTGCCGGCGGTGATCGGCGATATGGACTTTTCCGCCTGGTTCGAGGTGTGGCTGGGCGGGCGCTGGTTCGTCTTTGATGCAAGGCACAATTTCCCCCGCAGCGGTCGCATCCTGATGGCGCGGGGGCGAGATGCCGCCGACGCTGCCCTCACCACGACCTTTGGGGCGGTGACGCTCTCCCGGTTTGACATTTACACTGATCAGGACTGTCTGACGCAAGATTGATACAACCACCTTGATCCGCAGTATCTGGGAAGGGCGTAAATTCTCTTCGGCCACTGAGATGAACGGGCCGACAATCCTCGTAAAGTCCTAAAAGTCAAGCCAATTGTGAAGAACACGTGGTCGGCTTGTCGAACAATGCTACAACGCTGATCTTGCCCTTGATCGCCGCGAGAACGAGCGCACTGAGGCGGCTGGGATCAGCACCAGATCGGCTGACTCGTCCACCCTGCAGGCAGCACTGTCAGCATGATGTCCAGTGTTAACTTCGATGAAAGTAGTTGCCTGCTCCTTGTCCGACACGAAATCCCTGGACCAGCACCCATCCTTGAAGTCCAATTATTCACGCCGTGGCGAGCTTGCCGAAATCCGTATCGCAAAATGAGTACCAAGCCGGCCTTGAAAGCCTACTCCAAGAGCGCATCGCCGCAGGCCTTGCTGGTGAGGTGAGTTCCAAAAGTCTTGCCGCCATCGTGGAAGTGGAAATGCTTTCCCCCATTTCTGATGATGAGCGCCTGAAGCGGCCCAAGGCGGATCACTCCCCCACAGGGCTCTGGCCATATTTGCGCAGCACATCATCGAAAGCCTCGGCCATCAGTTCCTGAAGGCTGAGGCCATGCTTGCGGGCGCAGACATGCATCGCCAGCGACATCTCGGGCGAGAAATAGCCTGCGATGGCCTTGCGACCGGCGCGGCTGTTTGTCCTCGGCGGCGTACTGATCGACATTGATGCGGCGACTGCCTCTTCATTGTCGGGCACGGCAAGCCGAGCTTGCGGCTTTGAACTGGCCTTAGGCTTGTCGGCGAGGTTGGCAAATCGGCTCATCTGCTCACACTCCCTCATGTGCGGTGGTGGACATGTTCACCTGTGCGATAGTCCACGCATGAATCGCAGCTATCTCTGCAGCTGCCTTGCCCTCGGGCTCGAACTCGACGACCGATGCGCCCGCTGCGCTGGCATGACGATAGACAGCACGGTCGGGCAGGATATTCGGGCATGCTTCGATCCCGAAGCTCTGGACCAGTTCGATGGCCTCCTCATACATGCGTGGCGCATGGTGCGGACCGGCGGTGAAGACCACGAACGCAGGTTTGTCGAACAGGCGCACAAGACTGACCGTAGTCTTAATCGCGGCGAGATCAAAGGCGCTGGGGCGGCAGGGGATCAGCACCAGATCAGCAACCTCAACCGCCCTGCTAGCCGCGCTGTCGGCATGGGGCGGCGTGTCGATCACGATGAAGGTCGCCCCTTGCGCCTTAGCTGCATCAACCTTGGCCTGAATACGCGGCGGTGCGCTGTCGATCACCTCTGGCGCCTTGTCGGCACGCCATGCGCCCCATTGGCTGGCGGTGGCCTGCGGGTCGGTGTCGATGATGAGCGCGACGGCCCCAGCGGCTTCGGCTGCGGCAGCGAGGTTTACCGACAGGGTGGTTTTGCCCGATCCGCCCTTCTGGCTGACGATGGCGATTATGGTCATGGCGATTTCCTTGCCCGTCCCCATGTGAACATGTGGGCTTGTGAGAGAATGGACCTTTGGACGCGTGAGATGTTGGACAGGTTCACCCATCCGGTGCGACGCGCCGCTCCATGCCGACCATCAACCTCGCCGTGAGATTGGCCAGAGGTCCAACCTGCGGCTCGATCAAATGATCAGGCGCTGGGGCTTTTGGCGGGACCTCTTGGGCATTGCGCTCAGTCGCGCGGAACAGTCCGGCGAGGTTCACCCCTGCTGAACCTGATTTCCGCACCATGCCCGCCAAACAGCGGGCCGGAGAGCCGACCCGATAGCGATGGCCCGGCGGCAATTCGGTATTCCGATCGATCAGCAACACGCTGAGCGCCGCCCGTTCCCGCCCGAACTGCTGACAAGCCCGGCCCCAAGTGCTCTGGGCGATGCCAAGCCGCCCACAACTGCGCCACGAGGCTTCAACGAGGTTGGGCCAGGTCGGGCCGCCCAACGCCTCGACGATGCCGCGATAGCTCTCGGTGGCCACGACCAGCGCGGTCGCAGGCCGGATGCGCTCCAGCGGATCGCTGAGCCGCGTGGTACGCCTTCGTGATGAGTTTTTGTTCTGTATATTGGGTACGCAGTTTTCTTCCGGCGCGTCGGAAGTTTTCAGTGCACGGGGCTCTGGTTCGGGTGCGGATTCGATGGCGGCGAGCATGGCGGACAAAGCCTCGCGGATAGCGATCAGGCGATCGATGCTGGTGATCCGCGCCGTGCGGCCATCGGGCAGGATGGTCTCCGCCCGCTTGCGCAGATCCTCGTGGCCTGCCTCACGGATGCGCTGGCCCAACTGGCGGATTTCAGCGCGGCATTGCTGGATGGCGCGGGCCTGCAATTCCAATGCCTCGGCCTTGGTCTGCATCTCGGCATAGCGTTCGACCAGCGGGGCCAGATTGATGCCTGCTGCCCAGACCACGATGCCATCCTGCCGGTCGCCAGCGCGCTCACCGTTGATCCCGGCGTTGCGGACGATGAAGCCAGCCTGCTCCAACTCGCGCTCAGCCGAATTGATCGAGCGAGGCGTCAGGCCCAGTTGCTCGGCAAATCGGCGAGCCTGCGTCCAGACCGCGCAGATGCGGCCGGACAGGTAATCGCCATCCATGGTCTTGAGGACGTAGTGCCGCACCAGCGCCACGGCGGTGGAGGACAGGCCAAAGCCTGGTCGTGCCACCTGCTCGAACAAGCGCAGCAAATCGAAACGCCCCACGCCAGCGGGCAGCCCCCTATGGGCAAGGGTGGTGCTCATGGCGCCCCTCCCCACCAATGCTGCTTGTCACGCAGTCGTGAGGGCGATAAGATTCCGCCATAGCCGCACAGCTATTCCAAAAGCCGCTGCGAAGGGTTGCCGCCCTTCCAGCGGTTATTTGCTTGTTAGGCGGGGGCCCCTTGCCGGGGTCATGTTTGGACAAGACGCGAGGCGCGATTTGTGCTAAACAATGCTCATGATATGCTTTTGCGTACGCAGGCAGAGCGTACACCAGAAGCTCTCGTACAAAGCTCGTACACGGCAATTTTGGAGGCTTGATTTTATCGCGTGATTTCAAGCTATTTACGCGAAATTGCCAATCCCCTTCACACGGGTGGGGTCACAGGTTCAATCCCTGTCGCGCCCACCATTCCTTCCAATGACTTAGCGGTCATTTGGGAATGGCCATTCACTGACGCCCCACCAGCCTTGCCGATAAGTCGTGGCGCAGTTGCGTCCGATTGCTGGCATGCGCCTTCCCCCGGCGACCAATGCCATGCACTTTTAATCACCGGGATATGCGTCCCCGTTGTGTCGGCGATGCCCGCTGCAACAGTTTGTCGCATCCTTTTGCGACAAGGGCCTTCGCCGTCCCGCGACGGCGAAGGCCCCTTTCAGCTCATCGAACGGAGTTGCCCCCGCCCCGGCCAATCAGGCCGCAGCCATGACCGCTTCGACTTCGTCCGCCGTCCGCCCGATCGGATCGCCCAGAATGCGGGCGCCGTTTTCACCGACATGGACATCGTCCTCGATGCGGATGCCACCAAAGCCGCGCAACCGATCAAAAGCGTCATAGTCAATGAGACTCGAGTGACGCCCTTCGCCGCGCCAGCGATCGATAAGGGGCGGAATGAAATAGAGCCCCGGCTCGATCGTCACAGTCATCCCCGCGCGCAGGGCCTTGCCCAGGCGCAGACTGCGCAGGCCGAACAGGTCGCTGCGGCGGACATCACCGTCATAACCGACCAGATCCTCGCCCAGCGCTTCCATGTCGTGAACGTCGAGGCCGATCTGGTGCCCAAGCCCGCACGGGAAAGCCAGGGCATAGGCCCCGCTCGCCAGAACATCCTCGATCGCCCCCCGGAACAGGCCGAGGTCATGGAGATCCTCGACCATGATCCGCGCGGCCAGCCAGTGCAGATCGAGATAGCGCACGCCCGGAACGCACGCCGCGATCGCGGCCTGCTGGGCACGCAGGACGGTGTCGTACAACCGCCGCTGAAGCGGATCGAACCGCCCCGAAACCGGGAACGTGCGGGTGATGTCGCTGGCATAGCCGCCCGCGCTTTTCACCCCCGTGTCGTTGACGACCAGTTCGCCGGTCGCGAGCGTCCGGTCGTACCGCAAGTTGTGCAGCACTTCGCCCCGCCCCGACAGGATCGGCGCATAGGCGAAATTGAGGTCCGCCCCTCGGGCGATCCCGGCCATGCACCCGACCACATGGTGTTCGCGCACACCCGGCCGGGTCGCGGCCATGGCGGCATGGTGCATCCGCGCGGTCACCGCCAATGCGGCTTCCATCTCGGCGATTTCCCCGGCCGACTTGATCTCGCGCAGGGTGACGATCGCGCGGACCAGAGCCGGACTGGCGCCCGCCCGCACGGCTTCGGGGGTAATCCCGACGAGCCCTGCGATCAAGAGCAGGATTTCGGCCGTATAAGGCGGCGTATAGGCCACTGTGCGCCCCTGCCCCTGGGCGCGGGCAAGATGCGCGGCACAGGCGGCAAGGTCGCCACCTGCTCCCGCGCCGACTTGCGCGGCCCGTTCGGCCACGCTCGGCGTCACGCCGGTCCAGACGGCGGCATCAATGCCGCCGTCCTCGCCGAACAGCCACGCCTCTCCGCTGGCCCCGTCGACAAGCCCGACCAGATCGGGCTCGTCGATGCCGAAGAAATAGCGGAAGCACCCATCCTGCACGAAGGGATGGTGATTGACCGCAAAATCCATCGGCATCCCGGCATTGCCGGGAATGAGGATCAGGGCGTCCGGCAACGCCTGCGCAAGAGATGCGCGCCGCTGCCGGTAGGTTGCCGCTTCGAACATGCGCCCCGGCTCAGAACTTGTAGCCGAGCTTCACGCCGAACGTGCGCGGCTGGTTCAGCGCGACACGGCGGGTGGTCGGAAGATCGGCCGAGATCGCGGTGGGAAGGTCGGTGGCCCCTGCCTTGTTGAACAGGTTGTTGACGTAGAACGCCGCTTCCCACGGACCCGATGCCGGGTTCACGCCCATGCGCAGGTTGAAGATCGAAAAGCCCTGGCGATGATAGAACGGGCTGGTCGTGTCATAGAGGAAGTTCGCCGGCCCCATGTAGGAATAGTCGACCCGCGCAAACCCATCGAGACGGGCGTTGAGGTGATCGCGATATTCCGCCGAGCCGCTTGCCGTCCACTTGGGCGTGTTGAGCAGCTGGTTGCCGTTCTTGGCCGCCGTTCCCGGCACGTCATTGCCCAGCGTCGCATCGGTATAGCCGAAACCGCCGCCCAGCGTGACTTTCTTCGTCGGACGAAATTCGACTTCGAGTTCACCGCCCCGGCTCTTGGCCTTGCCGAAATTGGCCGTGATGTTGAACCCGCACTGCAACACGATCTGCTGCTGCACCTGGCTCCAGTCGATGTAATAGAGCGAGCCGTTGACAGTCAGGCGATGACCGAACCAGCTCGTCTTGGCGCCGACTTCATAGTTCCACAGGTGATCCGAACCATAGGCGGTCAACTGGTTCTGGCTGAGTCCCAGCCCGGAAACCTCGGTGCCACAGACATTGGCCGGAGCCGGGTTGTTCGGCCCGCCGGGACGATACCCCTTCGAGATCGTCGCATAGATCATCTTGTCGCGCGTCGCCTGCCAGTTCAGGCTGAACTTGGGCGTCACGCCGTGGTCGTGCGACTGGCTCGAAACCGCCGAATAGCCGCCGTTGAACAGCCCGTCGCCGGTCTGGGTAAAGGACTGGTCGACCTGGAACACGCGCAGGCCCGCGCGGGCGGTCAGCGTGCGGGTGATCGCCAGCGAGGCTTCGCCGAACCCGGCATATTCCTTCATCGTCGCATTGCGCGTTCCGGCATAGACCGTCGAATACCCGCTGAAGGGCGCATCGTTGCGATAGGCATAGTCGGTCGGGAACGGGATCGAGGATTCCAGCGGCGCGGTAACGTTGTGATAGAAACCGCCGACGATGATCTGGAACGGCCCCTTGAAATTGGTCCCGACGCGCAGTTCCTGCGTGAATTCCTTGTTGCGGTAATTACCGTACATCGCGACCGGCTCAACCGTCGGGGTGCCGAAATAATAGGCGAGAACCTTGGACGAATCGTCGATCAGGTTGACCTCGCGGTGGAAATACGAGCTCGACGAGGTGATCTCGATCGGCCCGATTTCCTTCTTCACCGTCAGGTTGGCGATCCAGCTTTTCTGGGTATTGGTTTCGTCGATGTCGCGCGCCTGGATCGGATTCTGCAACGATCCGGGCACCGCGTCGAACGTGAACGGCGTGCCGAGGCGACTGTACTGATAAAGGAACGAAGGCTCGATCGTCAGCGTGTCGGTCGGCTTGTACAGCACCGCCACGCGCACGCCGTGGGTGTCATAGGTGTTGACGTTGTGCTGCGGCGCGACGCTGGTGTCGGCGGCAAGGTAATTGGTCGAGGAAATCGGATAGCGGTCGATGTAACCGTCGTCGCGCTGGCCATAGGCCGCGATACGGACCGCCAGCACGTCCTTGACGATCGGCACGTTAATGACGCCGTTGAGCTTCCAGTTGAAGCCGCCGCCTTCGGTTCCCGACAGGTCCGCACCGAACTTGCCCTCGATCTTGGACAAGTTGGGCTGGGCCGTGATGTAGCGCACGGTGCCACCCATCGAGCTCGAACCGTACAGCGTGCCCTGCGGCCCGCGCAGCACTTCGACCCGCGCCACGTCGAGCATCGAGGGATCGATCACCCCGCGCGTCGACAGCAGCGCGGCATTGCTCGACGCCGCGATCGGCGTGTCGTCGAGGTAATAGCCGACCGTCGCGGCCGACCCCGCCGTCGAGGAAATACCGCGAATGATGAGGTTGTTTTCGCCCGGCCCCGACGAGACGACCGAGAGCGAGGGGGCGATGCGCGAAAGGTCATAGACGCTCTGCACCCCGCGCTTTTCCAGATCTTCCGCGCTGAGCACCGTCATCGACAGCGGCACTTTCTGGGCGCTTTCGCTGCGCTTTTGCGCGGTGACGACAATGTCGCCGCCCTCGGATGCACTGGCCGGCTGCTCCTGCGCGTGCGCGTGCGCGCCCGACGCGATGATCGCCATGCCGAGCGCAGACGCACTCCACAGCAGCGTGGAAAAACGGTTCCTCATGTTCATTCCCCTCATTTTTGCTCCCCTTGCGCAATCTTTTGCGCTCACGGCCCCGCCGCGTGGAACAAAGCGTCATAAAATGTTCATAAAATTATTACCTGTGTCAAACTTTTTTGATGGAGCAGAATTTTTATGGAAGGGGCCTGTGTTCTGGTTATGATACGCTCCGGATACGGGAGACCGGCATGACAGTGCGCAGTGCGTTGATGGGGGGAATGATCGCGATGGTTGCAGCGGTTTCGGCAGGTTCATCGGCAGAGGCCGCAACGCCCGCCGCCGCGCGCGCCGCTGTCGAAGCGGTTCTGGCGGACAGCGCGGACGCCTGGAACAAGGCCGATCTCGATCGCTTCATGCACTGCTATGAACCGGCGCCGACCACCCTTTACGTCAGCGGCTCGCACGTGGTCCACGGCACCCAAGCCATTCGTGCGCTCTATGGCGCACGCTTTGACGGCGGCAACCGGGACGTGATGGGACAGCTGTCGCTGGAAATCGTCGATTTCCATATGCTTGGCGGCGATCACGCGTTCGTGTTGGGACGTTTCCACCTGCACCGCGACGCGGCCCACGGCGGCGACGCTGAAGGCCCGACGACGCTTGTCTTTGCCCATGGCAAGGCAGGCTGGCGGATCATTGCCGACCACAGCTAATCAGGCACCAATGACCATTCCAGCATTGGCCGAGGACCAGCCCGGCCTGCCACCAATCGGTGCCGCCATCCGCGATCGTCGAAAGCGCCTGGGCATGACCTTGCAGGCGCTGGCGACGGCAAGCGGCCTGTCTGCACCGTTCCTGTCGCAAGTGGAACGCGACCTTGCGATGCCATCGCTGGTCTCGCTGACCGCGATCGCCGCCGCGCTCGGCGTCGAAATGAGCTATTTCGTGGGCACCCCGCCCCCCGGACAAGTCGTCCGGCGCGGCAACCAGCCCGAACTGCTCCAGATCGGCGCCCCGGCTGTCTACGCCCGGCTGTCGGGCCGGCACGAAGAGCGCAAGATGGAAGCGCTTCACATCACCGTCCCGCCCGGCCTTGCCTCCCCGCTCGCACGCCGCGAAGGCGAAGGGTTCTGGTATGTGCTCGAAGGCCAGCTGAGCGTCTGGATCGGCCAGGAACACTTCGTCCTGGGCCCCGGCGACAGCGCCCATTTCGACCAGCGCCACCCCTATCGCATGCGCAACGAAGGCACATGCGACGTCCGCATGCTCTGGGTCGGCACCCCCGCCCTGCTCTGAGGTCCCGACAAGCAAAGAAATTCGCGTCGGCCATGTTGACGACCCGCCCGTCCTCATGGCAAGGGCGCTTTCTATTCCGCAAAGGGGTTTCCCCTGCGGACGCCGACCGGCCCATTCCCGGTTTGCGGGTGTAGCTCAATGGTAGAGCAGAAGCTTCCCAAGCTTACGACGAGGGTTCGATTCCCTTCACCCGCTCCATCCCCCCTTCAAAAATCATCCGAAGAATGGTATAAAAGCCCGGAAAACCGGGGCTTTTGCGCTCCACTTCGTCCGGATTTGGCCGCCCTTTTCCGCCTGCATCCAGGAAATTTTGGGGGTACTTTGGGGTTTCGTCGTCTGGGCCAGTGAGAGAGACCCCCATCGTGGGGGACTCGTAACGGGAAAGGCGCTGAAATATGCCACTTACCGACATTGCGATCCGAAACGCGAAACCCCGAGAGAAACCCTACAAGCTGGGCGACGCGCTTGGCCTTTTCCTGCTGGTGAAACCGACAGGGGGAAAGCTCTGGCGCGTGAAGTATCGCATCCACGGCAAGGAAAAGGCGCTCGCGATCGGCACCTATCCAACCGTCGGCCTGGCCGAAGCCCGCCGCCGCCGGGACAGTGCGCGTGAGCTGGTCTTCGACGGGCGCGATCCTTCGATAGAAAAGCGGCGTGACAAGATGCGCGCGGAAATGGCCTCGGCCACGACGTTCACCTCCGTCGCCGAGGAGTATTGTGCTAAGCGCAA
>NZ_GL876927.1:46781-59835 GCF_000192575.1 Novosphingobium nitrogenifigens DSM 19370
TCGTGGTCCTACGATTGGCTTGAACAAGGTAGGCACGATTTCAGGTTGGCTCACTTCAAGAACGACTTGGCGGGTATCGATCCGCCATCCATGATTAGAGGGGAAAGGCCTGCGGACCGTGCGATTTTGGAATCCCGACTGGCTCGCGTGGAAGGGACAATCCGAGATTACAGGGGCCCTCAGTTCGCCAGTCTCGATTTTGGGTTCAACGTGTTCGCCAAAATTACACCGCTCGATCGATTGTCGAAAGACGACGAAGGGAAGCGCGCTTCCGCTTTCCTTTCGTTTTCCTACGATGGATTGATCGGATGGGATTCGAGACTCGTTCGCCGCTAGAAAATAGGTTTTGAATATTTCTTCTAGCCCTCGATGGCTTCGGATTTTTCCTTTCTTACGTGGCTTTGCTGCAAAAAGCCGTGTTTGAGTAATACCAACCTGCATTGATCAGAACCTACGGGCCCATTTGCTGCGGCCGATGGTCATGATACGCCAAGGCTGATCGACGAGCTTGTTCCAAGCCTCGCAGCAACGGTCGACGATGTTGTCGTGAGAGGTAAAGATGCGGTTGGAGAAGCGATGCGGCGTGGCATGCTTGCAGCCATTCTCGTCCATGGCAATCCAATTGCAGCCAAAAGATTCCCGGGATCGGCTGGGGGTGCTTTTTGGTCTCTATTTTCTAAGATTCTGAAACGAAAATAGAAAATGGAGGATTTGGCTTCCCTTCACCGCTCCATTTCCTCACCAACAGCCAACACGCCGATCCCGTTAGGGAACCGGCGCGCCGGATTCGGTTCAGGAGCCGTGGCCCGAGCCGTTGCGAGCGTAAGCGATGATGGAAAGGTAGCGGATCAGGCCCTGGCCCATCGATTCGGGGCCGTGCTGGGCCTGGCTGTCGAACAGCATGGTATCGCCAGAGGACAGTTCGTACCGACGGTCGCCGTGGCGATAGGTCATTTCGCCTTCGAGCATGTAGATGAGCTCGGTGCCGCTGTGCGAGAAGCTGGTGTAGGGCACCGCATCTTCGGCCAGCGTGATGAGATAAGGCTCGACGACCAGGTCGCCGCTGACGAGGTGGCCCAGAAGCTGGTAGATATGGCCCGACTTGGTGCCGCGCCGCTCGATCTTCACGCCTTGTCCGGCGCCGACGTAGGAACAGTCCTGACGCTCTTCAGCCAGTGCGAAAAGCGAGGAGATCGGGACGTTGAGAGCCAGCGCGAGCGAGTGGATCGACGTGAGCGAGGCGGAAATCTGCCCGTTCTCGATCTTGGACAACATGCCCGTGGACAGCCCCGCCGCCCCGGCCAGATCGGCAACGGACAAGTCCTGCTGGCGCCGCAACTGGCGCACGCGTGCACCCAGCGCCTTTTCCAGCGCGCGGGGATCGTTGCTGGGCGCACCCGATCCGGTGGGAAAGCTTTCCGGCATGGCGTCTTGCGGTTCGACCTTCTTCTTCGCGCTGCCCTTCGCCGACGAGGTCTTCGCAGGGGCGGTTTTCGCAGCAGTTGTCGTCCGGCGGCCGACCATGGGGGCTCCTCGTCTGGTAGTTTGAGCCTACCGTCTTAGGAGATTCGCCCCCGCTGTCCAACCCGTGATGATCGCGTCAGACCATCAGCCCATCCGCCTGCATGGCCGCGATCGACACTTGCAGCCAGTGCCGGAAGCTCTCGGCGAAGCTGCGGAAGACCGCGACCAGAAAGCGTCCGTCGGCCTGCAAGTGGACGATCACGCCGATATGGGCGATCGCGCTGACGGCGACCATGCCCGGCACGAAGGCCGCGGGCGCAAGGTCGAGCGGCAGCCCCTTTTGCAACAGGCGCCAGGCGTCATTTCCACCGATCTCGAACAGGACATAGGCCGCCGACTGATCGACCACGCCCGCCACCCCGGCAAGACGTTCGTCCAGCCGATCAGCCCAGTCGGGGGCGATGGCGGCGGCATGGGCCAACCACTGGTTCGGCCCCACGCCGAGCAAGGTCAGGTCGCCGCCGACGCTCGCCCGGCTGCCCGGCACGATGTCGATCCCCAGCGCCTTGCCGACCGCGTCGGCCCCGGCCCCGCGCCGGGGAAGGATCGTGGCAAGGCCATGGCCCAGAGCTTCGCCGAACGCGATATCAGCCACGCAATTTCTCCCCCGACGGATCGTGAAACACTGGAGCCACGACTTTGGCCAAGACATCCTCGCCCCGGACAGGGTCGTGGACGACGACGTGCTGTCCGTGCCGCTCGTCCCCGCGTACCAGCAGGGCAAGCGCGATCGGATGGCCAAGCGTCGGCGAATAGCAGGCGGAGGTCACATAGCCCTCATCGTTGGCCGCGACTGCCGCCGCACCGGGAGCCAGCAGATGCGCGCCGCCCCGGATCTGCGACTGGCCGTTGACCGGGATCAGCCCGACCAGACGTGGCCGCGCCGGATCGACGAGCGCGGGACGCATGGCCATGGCGCGACCGATGAAGTCCTTCTTCGTCGACATCATCCGCCCGAGGCCGAGATCGGCCGCCGTGGTCGTGCCGTTGAGCTCGTTGCCCGCCGGATGCCCCTTTTCGATGCGCATGACGCCCAGAGCTTCGGTGCCGTAGGGAACCACCTCGTACCGCGCCCCGACGGCAAAGAGATGCCGCACCAAGGCCTCGCCCAGATCGGCCGGGACACTGACTTCATAGGCAAGCTCGCCCGAGAACGAGAGGCGATAGAGCCGCGCGGCCCGTCCCTGCCACCGGAACGACAGGGCCCCCATATAGGGAAGCGCCGCGTTCGAGAGGTCGAGATCAGGGAACGCGGCGGCCAGCAATTGCCGTGAAGCCGGCCCCGCGACGGCATAAGTTGCCCATTGCTCGGTCACCGAAACCGCCTGTGCGTCGAGATCGGGCCACAGCACCTGACGCGCGAAATCGACATGCTGCATGACCCGCGCCGCATTGGCGGTGGTGGTGGTCATGAAAAAGCGGTCTTCGGCAAAGCGGGTGACGGTGCCGTCGTCGAACGCCATGCCGTCCTCGCGCAGCATCATGCCATAACGCGCCTTGCCGATGGCAAGCGTCGAGAAGGTGTTGACGTAGAGCCGGTCGAGCAGCGTGCCGACGTCCGGCCCGATCAATTCGATCTTGCCCAGCGTTGACACGTCGCAGATGCCGACGCCGCCTCGCGTCATCATGACTTCGCGGTCGGTCGACTGACGCCAGCTGGTTTCGCCCAGCCGCGCGAACCATTGCGCCCTCTTCCACTGTCCCGCGTCGACGAACGTGGCGCCCTGGGCCGTGGACCAGCCGTGACTCGCAGTCTGACGCGTCGGACGGAAATGACGCCCGCGATGATGCCCGCCAAAGGCGCCGATGGCGACCGGCTGCACCGGCGGACGCGCTCGAATGGTCCCGGTTTCGGCAATGCCGCGTCCGGTTGCCGCTGCCAGCAATCCGTGCCCGTTGACTTGCCCCACCCGCCCCTGATCGGTCGCCATGCCGAGCGTCGTGTACCGCTTGAGATGCTCGACGCTGGTAAAGCCCTCGCGCACGGCAAGGTCGATGTCGCTTGCCGTCACGTCATGCTGATAATCGACGAAAGCCTTGCCGGTGCACGGGCCGCTCGACCACACCGGACTGACTGCTTCGGGACGATCCTCGGCAACCGGAGGCAGGGTTTCGGGGGGCTTGCCCCCCATGGCTTCGACAACCGCCACCGCCGCGCGATGGCCCGAGGCAAGCACGGCGCCAAGGCCGGGAATGCTATCCGCCGCCCCTGCCGCGCGCAGGCCCACGGGCATCTCACCCACTGCATAGGCGGAAATATCCGATCGCCACGCGGGCTTGTGCCCCAGATGCGCCGCCAGCGCGACTTGCGGGTTCCAGCCGCCCGCCATAGCGAGCAGGTCGACGGAAAAGCGGTGCTTTGCCCCCGCCCCGTCGATTGCGTGAACGGTATGGAGCCGCTTGCCCTTGGTCGCGACCACTTGCCCCGACAACAGGATCGGAACCCCTGCCGCACGGACCGGCGCGACGAGAGCGTCCGCAACAGTCGGGCGCGCATCGATCACCGCCTTGACCTCGGCCCCTGCGGCGATGAGGTCGGCCGCCGTCTGCCACCCGCTGTCGGCGGCGGCAAAGACCACCGCGCGATCACCGGGCACGACGCCGAAACGGTTGATATAAGTCGAGACGGCTCCGGCCAGCATGACGCCGGGACGATCGTTGCCGTCGAAGACCAGCGGACGTTCGGTCGCGCCGGTCGCCATGATCGTGTGGGCGGCGACGATCTTCCACAACCGCTGGCGCACCTGATGCGGGGCAGGTTGCGGCAAGTGGTCGGCAACACGCTCGATCGCGCCGTGTTCGCCGTCGTCATAACGGCCGAAGACGACCGTGCGCGACAGCACCCGGACATTGGGCATGGCGCGCAGTTCGGCGATCCGCGCGGCAGCCCATTCGGCCCCGCCCATGCCGTCGATCACATGCCTCTCGCCCAGAAGCGCACCGCCCGCAAGCGGCGCTTCATCAGCCAGCACCACGCGCAGCCCGGCCTTTGCCGCCGTCAGGGCCGCCGTGAGACCCGCCGGCCCCGCGCCCACGACCAGAAGATCGCAAAAGGCGTGGTCGTGCTCGTAATGGTCGGGATCTTCCTGTCCCGACAGGGCGCCGAGCCCTGCCGCGCGGCGGATCAGCGGCTCATAGAGCTTTTCCCACGCTTTCGCGGGCCACATGAACGTCTTGTAGTAGAACCCGGCAACGAAGATCGGCGAGAGCAACTGGTTCACCGACAGCAAGTCGAAATCGAGATTGGGCCAGCGGTTCTGGCTGGTTGCCTCGAGACCGGCGTAAAGCTCGATCGTGGTCGCGCGGGTATTGGGTTCGGCCCGCGCACCGCTGCGCAAGGTGACGAGCGCATTGGGCTCTTCCGAACCGGCCGTCAGGATGCCGCGCGGGCGGTGATACTTGAACGAGCGTCCGACCAGCCGCACGCCGTTGGCAAGCAGGGCCGAGGCGAGCGTGTCGCCCGAATAGCCCCCGTACGACTTGCCGTCGAACGTGAAGGTCAGGGGCCGGGTCCGGTCGATCAGGCCGCCGACGGGAAGACGAAAGGACGAGCCGCTCATGCCTGCCCCCCGGTCGCGTGCCCTGCGCCCAGAACCGCCGCGCTGATCATGTGGCTGCGCGTGTCGCGCACGACCCGCAGCCAGTTGCGACATCCTTGCGCATGGTACCAGAATTCCTCGAGTTCCCCGATCGGGTTGTCACGAAGATAGACATAGTCGAACATCGGCTCGCCATCGGCGCCCAGCCCGCCATCGGTCGGGCGAGCGGGCGCGGCATCGCCGCGATAGACGAACTCGCGGGAATCGCGGCTGCCGCAGAAAGGACAGGGGATACGCATTCTCGGCGGCTCCTCAGTGGAGGTTCGGTTGGGCGCCCACGCCCTTTTCGTCGATCAGGTGGCCGGTGCGGAACCGGTCGAGACGAAAGGCCGTGGCGGTTTCGTGCGGACTGTCGGTTGCCAGCAGATGGGCAAAGCACCAGCCCGAGGCCGGGGTCGCCTTGAACCCGCCGTAGCACCACCCGGCATTGAGATAGAGCCCCGGGATCGGCGTGCGGTCGATGATCGGAGAGCCGTCCATGCTCATGTCCATGATCCCGCCCCAGCTGCGCAAGAGCCGGGCGCGGCCGATCATCGGCATCAGCGCCATGCCCCCTTCGCAGACATCCTCCACCACCGGGAGATTGCCGCGCTGGGCATAGGAATTGTACCCTTCGATATCGCCGCCGAAGACAAGGCCGCCCTTGTCCGACTGGCTGACATAGAAATGGCCCGCGCCGAACGTGATGACGCCGGGGATAAGGGGTTTCAGCCCTTCGCTGACGAAAGCCTGCAAGGCATGGCTTTCGATCGGCAGCTTCAATCCGGCCTTGGCCGCAACCACCCCGGTCATGCCCGCGACGGCAAGGCCGACCTTGCCCGCCCGGATCGGTCCCCGGCTGGTCTCGACCCCCGTCACCGCGCCCGCCGCATCGGTCATGAACCCGGTGACTTCGCAATTCTGGATGATGTCGACGCCCAGATCCGAAGCCGCCCGGGCATAGCCCCAGTTGACCGCGTCATGCCGCGCGGTGCCCCCGCGTGGCTGCAACAGGCCGCCCTGGACAGGGAAGCGGGCATTGTCGAAATCGAGGAAAGGCGCCAGCCGCCGCACGCCATCGACATCGAGCAATTCGGAATCGACCCCGTGCAGACGCATGGCATTGCCCCGCCGGGCATAGGCATCGCGCTGCGCGTCGGAATGGCACAAGTTGAGCACGCCGCGCTGGCTGACCATCGCGTTGTAATTGAGCGTCTGCTCCAGCCCTTCCCACAGCTTCATCGCCCATTCGTAGAACGGCTCGTTGCCGGGCAGGCCATAGTTGGAGCGGATGATCGTGGTGTTGCGTCCGGCATTGCCGCCGCCGATCCAGCCACGTTCGACAACCGCCACGCGGGTGAGGCCATGGACGCTTGCCAGATAGAATGCCGTGGCAAGACCGTGGCCACCGCCGCCGACGATGACGATGTCATAGCCGTCACGCGGCTGGGCATCGCGCCAGGCCGGTTTCCAGCCGCGATGACGGCTCAGAGCCTGACGGGCAAGTTCGAGGATCGAATAGCGCATCGTTGCCTTTCGCGCGGGAAGAAGAAAGTTCCTGAAGGGAAAACTATGCAGCTTGTAGAGAGCGGTCTTGCCCCATAAGGACATATCCATGCCTGAAAGTGTCACCCCTTCACTTTCCTTCCCGCCGCCGATCCGCATGGGGCTATGGCTCACGCCCGGCTTTGCCCTGATGAGCTATGCCGCGCTGATCGAGCCGTTTCGGGCGGCCAATGCGCTGTCGGACCGGCCGGTCTATGAATGGGTTCACATTTCCGCCGATGGTGCGGCGGTCGAAGCCTCGAATGGCGCGCGCATTTCGACCGATGCGCGGGTGGGCGACCGAATCGATTGTTCGATGCTGTTCGTCTTTGCCGGGGGCGATCCGCGCGCATTCCGCGATTCGGCCTCGTTCGCGTGGCTGCGCCTGCTTGCACGGCAAGGCGTGGCAATTGCCGGGGTGTCGGCCGGGCCGTTCCTGATGGCGCGGGCGGGCCTGTTGCAGGGACGGCGCGCGACCATCCACTGGGAACATGCCCCGGCCATGCGGGCCGAATTTCCCGACCTGACGCTCGAAACCGGACTTTATGTCGTCGATGGACCGATGATCACCTGTGCCGGGGGGACCGCCGGGCTCGACTTGGCGCTCGCGCTGATCGCACGGGATCAGGGACGCGGCCTTGCCGCGCGCGTGGGCGAATGGTTCATCCGCACCGCCCCCCGCGACGCGGCCGGACCGCAGCGCGGCGACCTGGCCGAACGCCACGGCACGAGCCAGCGCGCGGTCCTGCGCGCGCTCGAACTGATCGAGGCGCGGCTCGACCAGCCATGGTCACGACAGGATCTGGCCGATCGGGTCGGACTGTCGCTGCGCCATCTCGAACGCCTGTTCGAAGCCGAACTGGGGCAGAGCATGACCGAGGCCGCCATGGGCATCCGCCTCGACGAAGCAGCGCATCGCCTGCGCACGACCGATGGCTCGATCACCGAAATCGCGCTCGATTGCGGATTTGCGAGCGCCGCGCACTTCTCGCGGCGCTATCGCGAACGCTTTGGCGTGCCGCCTTCGCAGGCACGCCCTCGCTGAAATCAAGAAGCCGGGATCAATAGACCGCAAGGCTGTGGGCGACGACGACAACGACGACGCCCGCTGCAATCGCGAGGAACGGCAGCACCCCGGCTCCGCTCTTGACGCCTTCCTCGGGAACGAGGTGAAGGTCTTCGGCCATGTCTTCGGGGAACTTGCCCTTGTCGACGACATAGTGGCGCCAGGCAAAGACCGGCACGATCAGGGTGACGACCGACAGGCCGGTGAGCAGCGTACCCTTGCCCAGAACGTCAGCCCCCATGCCCATCAGCGCCAGATTGACGAAGGAAAGCAGCGTTCCCATCCCGAGCAGCGGCAGCGGCGCGCGATAGGGGCGTTCCCAGTTCGGGCGATCGAGACGATGGATCCACGCCGAATTGAGATTGAGGAAGTTGAACAGGACGTAGCACACGTTCGAGATCGCCAGCACGAACACATAGTCCGACAGCGACAGCAGCAGCAGATTGAAACCGAGGTCGGTCCACATCGCTGCCGTCGGCGCGCCCTTTTCATTGACGCGGCTGAGATAGCGCGGCAGCCATCCATCGGCCGAGGCCTGATACAGCGTGCGCGAGGACCCCGCCATCGACGTGATGATCGCCAGCAGCAGCGCGAGCACCATCATGACCACGATCATGTTGCCGATGACCGGCCCGGCCGAAATCATCGCCGCCATGGCCTTGCCCACGCCCATGTTGCTGTAGATGTCGGGCGCAAGCATTCCCGAGAGGCCAAGAACACCCTGGAAGCTGATCGGCACCAGTGTGAACACGACGACGCAGAGCAAGCCCGAATAGAGAATGGCCTTGAACGTGTCGGTCTTGGGATCGCGGAATTCGCGGGTGTAACAGACCGCCGTCTCGAAGCTGTACGTCGACCATGCCGCCACGAACAGCCCGCTGGCAAAGAGCGTGATGCCCGGCGCGTTCCAGTGCCCCGGCACGGCATTGCCCGCCGCGTCATGGGCCAGCGGCACGATCGGCCACAGGTGCTGGGCCGGAATGTCTCCGGTGAGCAGCGGGACGAGACCGATGAGCAGCAAGGGAAGCAGCGCGATCACGCCGAGCACGACCTGAACCTTGGCGGTCGAGCTGATCCCGCGATGCTGGATCGCAAAGGCGATCAGCAGGAACACCGCGCCGATGAAGAACGTGGCATTGAGCCGCACGGTCAGCCCGGTTTTGAGAAAACCGAGATCGAACAACGTCACTTGCCAGGAATTGATCGCCGCATCGGCCCCGAACAGGATCGACAGCGAATATCCGGCGGCAAGGCCCGAACCGATCGCCAGCACCGGCGACCATGCCAGCCAGTTGCACCAGACCGAAACCGGCGCGAACATCTTGGAATAGCGAGCCCAGGCAACCGCGCCATAGACCGACGCGCCGCCCGACTTGTGCGGGAAAAGACCCGCGATCTCGGCATAGCTGAACGCCTGGATGAAGCCGAAGCAGATCGAGGTGGTCCAGACCACCCACGATGCCATCCCGACTGTCGCCGCGATCGTGCCGATCGAGAACAGCACCAGCGCGGGCACCCCGCTCGCGATCCAGAATGCGCCGGTCCAACTGATCCCGCGCTGAAGGGCACCGTTTTCCGCGCCCACTTCACCCGTGGTCATCGGCTCGGCTTCTGCCAAACTCGCCATGTCTTTCCCCCCTGCCGCGCTCAGGCGCGAACTCTGGTCTTGTCCGGATCGTAATGCGGGAAGCGCACGACACTGGCCGCGATGCGCTTCTGGTGGCCGTCGAGCTTGCCGATCTCGAGCGCCTGGCCGAGCGCGCTCTTGCGCACGTCGACGCGGGCGAGCGCGATCGTCTTGCCCAGCACCGGCGAACGCGTGGCACTGGTGACGACCCCGACCTGAAGCCGCCCGTCGAACACCGGATCACCGTGCCCGACCGCTTCAGCCCCGGCGACATCGAGCCCGACCAGCACGCGCTGGGGATGCTCGCGCCGCAAGGCGAGTGCCTCGCTGCCGACATAGGGCGCAGTCTTGGCCTTGGGCACGGCAAAACCGATGCCTGCCTCGAACGGATCGGTCTGATCGCAGAATTCGTAACCGGCAAAGACGAGCCCGGCCTCGATGCGCACCATGTCGAGCCCGTCGAGCCCGAACGGCATCAGCCCGTAAGGCTCGCCCGCCGCCATCAGTGCATCCCACAGCGCCGCGCCCTGATCGGGGTGGCACCAGATTTCATAGCCCAGTTCGCCGGTATAGCCGGTGCGCGAGATCATGACCGGAATGTCGCCCAGCTTGCCGGTGGTAAAACGGAACCACTTGAGCTCTTCGACCGTTGCGCGGTGCGCAGGCGTCGTCACCAGCGGCGCCAGGATCTTGCGCGCAAGCGGGCCTTGCAGGGCAAGGTTGTGCAACTGGTCGGTCGAGGACTTGACCCAGACCTTGAGCCCGTTCTTCTCGGCCAGTTCGCGCAACCACACCCCGCACCAGTCCTCGCCGCAGACCCAGCGGAAATTGGTGGGGCCAAGGCGGAACACGGTGCCGTCGTCGATCATCCCGCCGGTCTCGTGGCACATCGCGGTATAGACGACTTGTCCCACGGCAAGCTTGGTGATGTCGCGGGTGACGGCCAGTTGCATCAGCGCCTCGGCATCCGGGCCGATCACCTCGAACTTGCGCAGCGCCGACAGGTCCATGACCACCGCCTTTTCGCGGCAGGCCCAATATTCGGCGATCGCGCCTTCGTTGGTGAAGCAGGTCGGCAGCCAGAACCCGCGATAGTCGATGAAATTGCGCGTCAGGGCACTGGTACGCTCGTGGAAACCGGTCTTGCGAGTGAGACGGGCAGGCGCGTCGGGAGTCATGCGGTGCGAGCTTCCGGGGCTGAACCCAGCGCTGGCGTCATAGACGCGAACGTGGATGTCGGTGGGATTCCAGGCATTGGCGGGATCGATATCGTCCGCGCACGAGGACGAGGCGCAGACCAGATCGGTCAGCGCGCGCAGGAGGACATAGTCCCCCGGCCGCGACCACGGTTCGTCCATGGTGATGAGGTCGTCTTCGCCGACGACGGTGTTGTAGAAGAAGTTGACCGCAGGCCAGCCCTTCTTCGCGGCAACCCCATAGGGTTCGAGCGCGCGGTTGAAATTGTCGGTGCAGTTGGCGTGCCCCGGATAGCCCATGTCATCGTAATACTTGGCGCTGCACGCCAGCAGGAACGTGTCATGGCGCCCGACGGTATCGCGCACCACTTCGACCATGGGCCGCAGGTTGGCGTCGAAATAACGCGAATGCAGGCCGGGGCTGGAAAAGGAATTGCCCATCAGCGTGCGGGTGACGGTCGCATCGAGCCCAAGCTCGACGCCTTGACCGAGCGCATCGGCATCGAAGGCAAGGAAGTCGGAGCACTGCTTGCCCTCGACATCGATGATCTGGATGTAGTCCCCCGCCTTGACGCGAAAGGCGCGCGCATCGGCGGCAGGCACCCGCATGTCGAGCTTGGCTGTGGCCAGCGGCGGCGGCGGAACCGCACCCGCAGGTTCGGCGCGAGTGATATGGAGATAAAGTTCGGTCGGCGGGTTCTGCGCGTCGGGGGCCATCGCCTCTCCGGGCGCGGCGAGAATGCATGAAAGCGCAGCCTCGGCAACGAAGCGGTACTCCGCGCCTGCCGGAGAATCCCCTTCGAACAGGACCAGCATGTCCGGCGGACCGTCAGGGACAGGCTGCATGTCGAGCCTGCCCTGCTGCAATCCTTCCGGATCGACGATGCGCACCGCATCGCCGGGACGCAAATCGAAGGCGACGCTGGCGCCGCCTTCGACCACGATCCGTTCTTCCTGCAGCGCCCCGACTGCCCCCAGGGCAGCAAAAGGCGCCACGTCGACCGGACTGCCAGCCATGACCGATCAGGCCGTTTCGGGCTGAGCGAGGAAGGCTTCGAGCGAATCGTCGAGCGCTTCCATCCACTTGGTGTGGTGCAACGGCGACATCGTGCCGGTCAGGACCGAACGATAGGCATTGTCGCGATAACCCATGATGTCGTCGTGCTTGTCGTGCTTCCACTGCTTGAACAGGGCGGCAACCGCATCGACGTCGAGGAACGGATAGTCCGTCGCCGCGATCAGTTCGCGGACATAGTCGGCCTGGAAGTCGATGTCATAGGCAGGGCCGGTGCTCGCCGCTTCGCGATCCATCCAGCTCTTGATGTCGGCAGCGCGTTCCTCGGCCGGCGCGATCGGCAGGCGCCCGAGGATGATGTCGCGCACGTACCAAGCCTGTGCGTCGAACATGTTGAAAGTGAAATACTGGTCCTGCATGCCGACGTAGAAAAGCTTGGAATTGCCTTCCCACACAACGCCCTTCCAGAGGTCGCCCGGATAAAGGCAGTTCTTGGTCTTGAGCCGCAGGTCGTCGGGCAGGAACGGCAGGTGGTGCAGGTAGCCGGTGCACATGACGATGGCATCGACCGGCTTGCTGGTGCCGTCGGCGAAATGGGCGATGGTGCCTTCGACGCGGGTCAGGATCGGCTTTTCCGAGAAGGTATCCGGCCAGTGGTAGTCCATCGGGTTCGAGCGGTAACTGAACGTCACCGACTTCGCGCCGTACTTGATGCACTGGGTGCCGATGTCCTCGGCCGAGTACGAACTGCCGATCATCAGCACGTCCTTGCCGGCGAATTCGTCGGCCGAACGGAAATCGTGGGCGTGCATGACGCGGCCGGGGAAGCTTTCCAGCCCTTCGAACGAGGGCACGTTCGGCGTCGAGAAGTGACCCGACGAGACGATCACATAATCGAACTCTTCGCTGTAATCGCGATCGGCCTTCAAATCCTTGACGCGAACCGTGAACTTTTCGGTTGCGTCATTGTATTCGACCCAGCGCACCGGGGTTTCGAACCGGACATAAGGACGCACGCCGCTCTTTTCGACGCGACCCATGATGTAGTCATGAAGGACCGCGCGCGGCGGATAGGACGGGATCGGGCGACCGAAATGTTCCTCGAAGCTGTAGTCGGCGAATTCGAGCGCTTCCTTGGGCCCGTTCGACCACAGGTAGCGGTACATCGAGCAGTGGACCTGTTCGCCGTACTGGTCGGTGCCGGTGCGCCAGGTGTATTTCCACAGGCCGCCCCAGTCGTCCTGCTTTTCAAAGCAAACCACTTCGGGAACTTCCGCGCCTTTGGCACGAGCGCTTTCGAAAGCGCGCAGAACCGCCATACCGCTCGGGCCCGCGCCGATAACTGCAATTCTCTTAGCCATAAAGCCTCCTAAACGGATAATTACACCCTCGATCCCACAAGAAGATGCAACTCCAATTTCTCCAATTATCCGAACCTATATTTGCAACATCGGCGCGCAAATTAAATTCGATTAACATTTTTTCTTTTTGAGAAACACAGCA
>NZ_GL876927.1:59935-63759 GCF_000192575.1 Novosphingobium nitrogenifigens DSM 19370
CTCAACAATCGAGGGTGGTTTTGGATTCCCAGTCGGAGAGGTGTCGACAGAAGTCGTTCCATTCGCCGGTTTTGAGTTTGACGTAGGCCGGGACGAGTTCGCCGAGAGCTGCGTTGAGCACGTCGCTGGCTTCCAGGGCGCGGATGGCGTCGAGGAGGTTGAGCGGGAGCTTGCGGGCGTTGGTGACGAGGTGGCCTTGCGTGTACATGTTGATGTCGAGGCGCGGGCCCGGGTCGCGGTTGTTCTCGATCCCGTCGAGGCCGGCGGCGAGCGCGGCGGCGGGGAGGAGGTAGGGGTTGGCGGCGCCGTCGGCGAGGCGCAGTTCGATGCGGTTGGGTTCGGGCACGCGGATCATGTGCGTGCGGTTGTTGCCGGTCCAGGTCACCGAGTTGGGCGACCAGGTCGCGCCCGAAGTCGTGCGCGGGGCGTTGATCCGCTTGTAGCTGTTGACCGTGGGGTTGAGGAGCGCGGCCATGCCGGGGGCGGATTCGAGCAACCCGCCGATGAAGGCCTTGGCGAGCGGAGTGATGTCATCGCCCCCGTCGAAGGCGTTTTCGCCGTCCTTCCACATCGACACATGCATGTGGCAGCCGTTGCCGGTCAGGTTGATGAACGGCTTGGGCATGAACGTGGCGCGCATGCCGTGCTTTTCGGCGATCGACTTGACCAGGAACTTGAAGAAAGCCTGGCGGTCGGCGGTGACGAGAGCATCGTCATAGTGCCAGTTCATCTCGAACTGGCCGTTCGCGTCCTCGTGGTCGTTCTGGTACGGTTTCCAGCCCAGTTCGAGCATGGCGTCGCAGATTTCGGTGATGACGTCATAGCGCCGCATCAGCGCCTGTTCGTCATAGCACGGCTTGGACTGGATATCGGCTTCGTCCGAGATCGTCTTGCCGTCGGGAGTGATGAGGAAGAATTCGCACTCGACCCCGGTCTTCATCTGGTAGCCCATGGCCGCGGCACGGGCGATCTGGGCCTTGAGCGCGTTGCGGGGAGAGGCTGCCACCGGCTTGCCCGCCATCCACAGGTCCGCCGCCAGCCAGCCCACTTCCTTTTTCCAGGGCAGCTGGATCAGGCTTTCGGGATCGGGAATGGCAAAAAGATCCGGGTCCGCCGGGCTCATGTCGAGCCATGTGGCAAATCCGGCAAAGCCCGCGCCGTTCTTCTGCATTTCGGCGATGGCGGACACGGGCACCAGCTTGGCGCGCTGGTTGCCGAAAAGGTCGGTGTAGGAAATCAGGAAGTACTTGATCCCCTTGGCGGCCCCGATCTCGGCCAGGTCGATGGACATGCGACTAAACTCCCCGTCGTGCGGACGCGCCCTTGCGTGGGGCCCTGTCCCGCGTCTGTGCGCCCTCCCGTCCCCCGCGGGAGGGCTGTGAATGGGTCAGTATCTCTGTCCCGGGATCCAGTCGGTGCCCGCGAGCGGCACCTTGGCCATGGCGGCCGCTTCCAGCGTCAGCGCCACGAGATCCTCGGGTTCGAGATTGTGCAGGTGGCTCTTGCCGCAGGCGCGCGCGATGGTTTGCGCTTCCAGCGTCATCACCGCGAGGTAATTGGCCAGACGCCGCCCCGCCGCGACCGGATCGAGGCGCGCGGCCAGGATCGGGTCCTGCGTGGTGATGCCCGCCGGGTCCTTGCCCTCGTGCCAGTCGTCATAGGCTCCGGCCGTGGTGCCGAGCGCCTGATATTCCGGCTCGTGGTGCGGATCGTTGTCGCCCAGCGCGACCAGCGCGGCCGTCCCGATCGCCACCGCGTCGGCGCCCAGCGCCAGCGCCTTGGCCACGTCCGCCCCGTTGCGGATCCCGCCCGAGACGATCAGCTGAACCTTGCGGTGCATGCCCAGGTCCTGCAGCGCCTGAACCGCCGGACGGATCGCCGAGAGGATCGGGATGCCGACATGTTCGATGAAGACGTCCTGCGTCGCGGCCGTGCCGCCCTGCATCCCGTCGAGCACCACCACGTCCGCGCCCGACTTCACCGCCAGCGCCACGTCGTAATAGGGACGGGTCGCGCCGACTTTCACATAGATCGGCTTTTCCCAGTCGGTGATCTCGCGCAGTTCCTCGATCTTGATTTCCAGATCGTCGGGACCGGTCCAGTCGGGGTGACGGCAGGCCGAACGCTGGTCGATGCCCTTGGGCAGCGTGCGCATGGCCGCGACGCGATCGGAAATCTTCTGCCCCAGCAACATGCCCCCGCCGCCCGGCTTGGCGCCCTGTCCGATCACGATCTCGATCGCGTCGGCCTTGCGCAAGTCGTCGGGGTTCATGCCATAGCGGCTGGGCAGGTACTGATAGACCAGATGCTGCGACTGCCCGCGTTCCTCGGGCGTCATGCCGCCGTCACCGGTCGTCGTGCTGGTGCCCGCAAGGCTGGCGCCACGGCCCAGCGCTTCCTTGGCATTGCCCGACAGCGCGCCAAAGCTCATGCCAGCAATGGTGATCGGGATCTTGAGATGCAGCGGCTTTTTGGCAAAGCGGGTGCCGAGCCAGACATCGGTCGAGCACTTTTCGCGATAGCCTTCGAGCGGATAGCGCGAGACCGACGCGCCCAGAAACAGCAGGTCGTCGAAGTGGGGCAGCTTGCGCTTGGCCCCGCCGCCGCGAATGTCATAGATCCCGGTCGCGGCCGCACGGCGGATTTCGGACAGGGTATGCGGATCGAACGTCGCCGAATAACGCGGAAGCGTCTGGGGAATGTGCGAATTGTCCATGGATGGCTTCCTCAGTAGGCCGAGGCGTTGTCGACGTGGAAATTGTAGAGCTGGCGGGCCGAGCCGTAGCGGCGGAAGTCCTCGGGCCGGACGCCCGCGTCACAGCCCGCTTCGGCCAGAAGCTTGCGCAGGGCTTCGAGATGTTCGGGCCGCATTTCCTTTTCGATGCAGTCCGCGCCCAGACCCTTGACCGAACCGCGCACGAAAATGCGGGTTTCATAAAGGGAGTCGCCCAGCGCCTCGCCCGCATCGCCCAGGACGACCAGATTGCCCGCCTGCGCCATGAACGCGCTCATCGGGCCGATCGATCCCTTGACGACGATGTCGACGCCTTTCATCGAAATGCCGCAACGGGCCGAGGCATTGCCGTCGATCACCAGCAAGCCGCCGTGCGCCGTCGCGCCCGCCGCCTGGCTCGCATCGCCCTTCACATGGACGCGGCCCGACATCATGTTCTCGGCAACGCCGACACCCACGTTGCCGTTGACGACGATCGTCGCCTGCTTGTTCATCCCCGCACAGTAATAGCCCGCGTGGCCGTCGATCTCGATCGTGATCGGCGCATCGACACCTGCGGCAATCGCATGCTGCCCTTCGGGATTGGCGATGGTCCAGTGCGTTTCGTTGGTATCGGCAGAGAGCGCATGGAGCGCGGCGTTGAGGTCACGCTTGGGCGTGACGGCAAGATCGATAACAGGCATCAGTTCCGCTCCCAGACATATGCGCGGGCCGGTTCGGGTTCGAACACCCGGGCCTTTTCGATGCCCGGCAGATTGACCAGCGCGCGGTATTCGGACCCAAAGGCGACGTACTGGTCGGTTTCGGCCATGACCGCCGGCTTGCACGAAATCGGATCGCGCATGACCGCAAAGCCGTTCTCGGTGCCGATGACGAACGTGTAGAAACCGTCGAGATCCTCGAGCCCGGCCTCGAGCGCCTCGGTCAGGCTGTCGCCTTCGCGCAGGCGCCAGCTGATGAACCCGGCCGCCACTTCGCTGTCGTTGTCGGTGACGAAGGAAAGACCTTCGTGTTCGAGCCGACGGCGCAGCGAGCGATGGTTCGACAGCGAGCCGTTATGGACAAGGCACTGGTCGCGCCCGGTCGAAAA
>NZ_GL876927.1:63859-127619 GCF_000192575.1 Novosphingobium nitrogenifigens DSM 19370
GGGATGCGCGCCATCGGTCGTCACCGCACTCTCGGTCGCCATGCGGGTATGGCCGATGCCGTGCGTACCGATCATCGCGGGAAGGCCAAAGCGATTGGCAACGTCGAGCGGCAGCCCCACTTCCTTGTAAAGCTCGATCCGGCTGCCCGAACCGGTCACGACCAGGTCGGGCCGATTGAGCGCAAGCCAGCCGCGCACCAGTTCTTCGGAGGAAACAGGGAAAGACAGCACCAGATGCGTGTCGCGACGCGTCGCGACCGCAAGTCCGGCAAGCCCCGAGACCACGGAGTCGAGATCACCACCCCGAACCGTAAGCTTGAGATGCCCCGCATCCCCAGCCCCATACACCGCAAAACCCGCACTATCCGGGCCTCTGCCCGTCATCACCACCAGCATGTCTGCCAAGAGCTTGCCCAGCTCGGGTTCGAGCGCAGGATCCTTCAGGAACAGCCCGACGATTCCACACATGTTTTCGATTCTCCAGATCAGATAGGAATCGAATAATCCTCACAGGAAACTTCGTCAACTCTTGAGAAAATTATTTTCTCTCGAAGAATGTATCTTCCGTCAGGGGCGAAAAACAGGCGCCAAAGCGCCGGAACAGGCAGAAAAATGGCCCTTCCCCGCAATGGGAAAGGGCCGGAAAAAAGCGGATCAGGCCGGAAGGCTGGAAATGCCCGCCGCGATGCCCGGTTCGGTCGGCGCGCCGTCGTCGAACTGCGACAGCCAGGCGACCGCGGTGTCGCGATAGCGGTCGGTCCCCTTGTACGCCGCGATTTCGGGATGAAGGTCGCGCAGCACGCGGTGCAGGCGACGCCCCCACTTGGGCACGCGCGCCAGTTCCTCGATACTGGCAAGATAGGCGCGGATACCGAACAGCAGTGCATTGGAACGCGGCAGGCGGAAAATGGTCTGCAACTCGACCCGCAGGTGCAAGAGCTTCCCCACGTTCTCGGGCGTCAGCGTGGTCCGGTCCGGCCCCCACAAGGGATAGTTTTCCGGCGACGTGTCGAGACGCGGATTGACCGTCATCGTCCAGTTGAGACGCCGCACCGGCTGCCCATAGCGCACGCGCATCAGGTATTGCAGCGCGCGATCGAACACGCCCAGTTCATGCGCGACCGGCACCGGTCCGTGCCATTCGTGAAAGGTCATGCCGACATTGAATTCGAGCGACCAGTCCGCCTGGGTCGTGGCAATGCCGCCGTCGAGATAGAGCGTGTTCTCGCGCTGGTCCTGCAGGGTGAAATCCCCCTGCGCCTGCCGCGCAATGTACTCGAACGGCTCGTAGGGCAGCGTATCGACCTTGCCGAAGGTGAAGGTGTCATGGATGCCGAGCGGACGATTGTGCCAGGTCCAGCGATCGCCGTCGCGTTCGAGCGTGAAATGCTCGGGATAATCGCGCGCCATGCTTTCCATCAGCAGTTCGAGCGTATCCCACTGCGCCTGCATCATGTGCGGCAGGACAAGACACCGGTTGGGGTCCTGGGCCAGCACCAGCGCGCGTTCGCGGCATTCACCGACGTAATGTTCATCGACGTCAAAGGCTGTATTGAATGCATCGGTCGCGCCGCCGGGAAAGTGCGGCTCCATGTTGACCGAATACATGTAGGTGTCTTCGGGAAACGGAAACGGAAAGCGCAGGATCGCGGCATCGCTGTTCGAATAGCGGAAATCGTCGCGAAAGGTTTCGTCGGTCTTGAAAGCGGTGGTCATCGCCCCATCCTTTGCCGAATGTCAGAGATCAAGCACGAGCACGTCGCTGCACGCACGCGACATGCAGGGCATGACCAGCAAGCCGGAGGCCTTTTCAGCATCCGACAGGTAATGGTCGCGATGTTCCGGCACGCCTTCGACCACCGACACCACGCATTCGCCGCAGGCCCCGCCCCGGCATAGCGAGCGCACCGGCGCGCCGACGCGTTCGAGCGCCTCGAGCATGGTTTCCTCGGCATCGACGGCAACGTCCTGCCCGGACTTTGCCAGGCGCACGACGAAAGGTTCGCCGCCCGCCGCCCCGAAATCCTCGCGATGAACGTGGCTGGCAGGCCATCCCAGCGCTTTCGCCTGCGCCACGACAGCATCCATCAACGCAGCCGGACCGCACGTGTAGACATGCGTGCCCAGCGGCTGCACGGCGAGCAGTTCGGCCAGATCGAGCCCGCCGCGCCCGGCATGGACATGGATCTCGTCGCCCGGACGCGGTCCGAGCAACGCGGTGAACACTCCCGCCTCGTCGGACGCTGCAACCTGATGCAGTTCCACTCGCGCATCGCTCGCCCGCAGCGCCGACAGGAACGACAGCATCGGCGTGATACCGATGCCCCCGCCGATCAGCAGATGCTTGCGCGCGACATTGGACAAGGGGAACAGGTTGTGCGGAATGGTCGCTTCCAGCACCGCGCCTTCGCCCAGCCGGTCGTGCACGTAATGCGAACCGCCGCGCGAACGCACGGCCCGGCGCACGATCAGCTCATAGGCCTGGCCACTTGCCGAAACGAGCGAATAGGAATTGCGCACCGGCTTGCCGTCGGGATCGACCGGCAGCGTCAGCGTGATGTGCGCCCCGGCCGCAGCGGGGGGAAGCAAGCCTCCGTCGGCAGCTTCGAGCACGATGCGCTTGAGCGTGGGCGACAGGAGTTCGGTCCGCGCCACCCGCAGAAGCAGGCTGGTGTCCATCATCGGTAGAGTTCCTCGATCGGCAGAGTTTCGCCCGGGACCTCGGCGTCGATCTGCACGCCCATGTAGGCGTTGTTGAACCGCGAAAAGTGATCGCGCACGAAGAGCTGCGCCCCGCAGGCCGAGCAGGTGACGACATTGGTGGTCACCCCTTCGTTCATCGTCCGGCAGTGCACGCAATAGACGCGCCGCGCGGCGCTTCCGGTCGCGTGAAGGCGATATTCGTCGCGGCCCATGCCGATTGCGGCGGCCGCCTTGGCCACGTCCCACAGGAACGCCTCGGCCCCGACCGCATAGAGGCGAAAGCCCATGCGTTCATTGGCCAGACGATGGCGCAGCGAGATCAGGAGATGGCTGGTCGAACGGAAATCATGCTGCGCCTGCGGCACATGCGGCATCGGGATCGCCTTGCTGTGCCCCTGTACGGTCCACACTTCGGCGAAATCGCCGGGGCCGACGCCAGGCGCGAACGCAGTCGCAGACGGTTCTGCCCCGTCGCAGACCAGGAGATGGGTACGCCCGGTCGGATCGGGAGCGAGCGGCGCATAACTCGGGCGGCTTCGAATGCCCTGATCGGTCATCGGGACATCCCCCCGGACAAAGTGACGAAAGGAGCAAAAGGCATCGTGGCGATCCTTTGGGTGCGTTCGAAAAACTTTCTCAAGGGGAAATATTTTTGTCAATGGGGCAAAAACGCACCTCGACACTGGTCGGTCCCATTGGTAAATCAATTTTCCACAGAAGAAATTGATTCACCCTTTCCCAAACGAGGACCCCGATGGCCAACAGTTGGCGACATTCCACTCTTGCAGACAGACATCGCGCCCTGGGTTCCAAGCTCGAGGACTGGAATGGAATGGGCACGGCGTGGACCTACGACCACGACGTTCAGGACGATCACACCATGATCCGCACCAAGGCGGGACTGATGGACGTCTCGGGCCTTAAAAAGGTGCATCTGGTCGGCCCGCATGCCAGCGGCGTGCTCGACTACGTGACCACCCGCAATGTCGAAAAGATCCTGCCGGGCCGTTCGACTTATGCCACCATGCTCAACGAAGACGGGCATTTCATCGAGGATTGCATCCTCTATCGCATGGGGCCCAACAACTGGATGGTCGTCCACGGCACGGGCGCGGGCCACGAAACGCTGGCTCAGGCCTGCGTCGGGCGCAATGTCCAGATGCTGTTCGACGACGACCTCCACGACCTCTCCCTGCAAGGCCCGACGGCGGTCGACTTTCTGGCCGAACACGTTCCGGGCATCCGCAACCTGCGTTATTTCAGCCACATCGGCACAACCCTTTTCGGGGTGCCGGTCACGATCTCGCGCACGGGCTATACCGGCGAGCGCGGCTACGAGATTTTCTGCCGCGGCGTGGATGCACCGCTGATCTGGGACACCATCCTCGAAAAGGGCAAGCCGTTCGGCATCGGCCCCGCCTCGTTCACCGCGCTCGACCTGCTGCGGGTGGAAAGCTACCTGCTGTTCTATCCCTATGACATGTCCGATCTCTGGGCCTTTCCCAACGGAGAGACCGGCGACACACTGTGGGAACTCGGCCTCGATTTCACCGTCAGCCCCGGCAAGACCGGCTTTCGCGGCGCCGACGCGCATTACCGCGCCAAGGGCAAGGAACGCTTCCGCATCTATGGTATCGAACTGGCGTCGGACGCACCGGCCGACATCGGCGACACGCTCCATGCCGACGGCAAGCAGGTTGGTCTCGTCACCATCGGCATGGTGTCCAAACTGACCGGACGCTCGCTCGCGATCGTCCGCCTCGACGTAGACAAGGCAGTCCCGGGCACTCCGCTCGAACTGCACGGCAAGCAAGGCATCGTCGCTGCCACCGCGCAGCCCCTTCCCTTCGACGACCCGGACAAGAAAAAGCGAACGGCTATCGGCTGACGCCGCGCAATCCCGCCCAACATGCCCCCCGGAAGCCCACGCTTCCGGGGGTTTTCGTAATCAAAACGGGCGGAACACCAAATTCCGGATTCCGAATTCACGTCACGTAACAGCGTCGCCAAATTGAACATTAAATTTATGCAATGTTTTACAATTGCCCAAAACCATTCATTCCGGACAGAAATAACAAATGAACTTGATAATCGTATTTTTCGTACATATTCGAAGAGGCGGAGGGCGCAATTCATCATGACCGGGCGCCATCAACGAAAGGAAGTTGAATTCGCCTTGCATTGCACAATACCTGTGTCCTGTTGACGCTGTCCTTTTCTGCAACCGCACATGCCGCCGCCGTTACACCGACGACGCCTGCTCCGCCCGCGCCCACACCAGCCCTCTCGGCACCGGCCCTCTCAGCTCCCGTCTCTGCGCCGACCACCCGCACCCTGACGCTGGCGCCCGGTGCGCTGGTGGCCGTCAGCCCGATGAACGAACTCAGCAGCAAGACGCTCAAGCTTGGCGACAAGTTCAAGTTCGCCACGATGAGCGACGTGTCGGACCACGGCGTCGTTCTTATCCCGCAAGGCACCACCGGCGAAGGCACGGTGACCTACGTCAAGGGAACCGGCGTATTCGGCCGCTCGGGCAAGCTCGAAGTCTCGTTCAACTCGCTCGACCTCGGCGGCCGCACGATCGCGCTGACGGGCAAGTATCGGCAGGAAGGCAGCGCCAATTCGGGCGCGGCGGTCGGCGCGACGCTGGCGGTCGGCCTGATCGGCGGCCTCGTCGTTTCGGGTCACTCGGCCGTCATCAAGCACGGACAGGCCCTGCAGGCCCAGACCAACGCCGAAGAGAGCTTCACGATCCCTACCGAGGCGACGGCATCGGCCGCAGCCGCTCCTGCCGCCCCCCGACGCCCGCACCCGCACACTAAGGGCGGCTTCCCCTTCCCGCGTCACGCACCCCGCCGCGAACCGCATCGCGGCGGGCCCATGACCTGCGACAGACAAGACCAGCCGAACGAGGAAACCCATGCGACAGGAACGCAACGCACTGACTATGGCACTGGCACTGGCCGTGATGCTGGCCGGATGCGCCGGATCGCCCCCCCCCGACGATCATGCAGAAAATGATCGTCGACACCACCGCCCCGGTCCACGTCGTCGATGTGAAAGTCGAACTCGCCGAAGGCGTCTGGGCAACGGACCAGGATCGCGAAGACATTCGCAGCAAGATCCTGGCCCAGCTCGCCACTCTTCCCCAGGCGGCCCCGGCCCAGGCGGTCCCGGCCCAGACAGGCCCCACGCAGCCCGGAACTCCGCAGCCCGGAACTCCGAACGCGACCGCCCTTTCCTACAAGATGGTGGTAAAACTCACCCGCTTCAAACAGGGCAGCGCAGCCGCCCGCATGATCATGATCGGGCTCGGCCAGATCCATATCGACGGTGAAGTCACCCTGACCGATGGCGACGGCAAAGTCGCGGGTCAGTACAAGATCACCAAGACGATGGCTGCAGGCGGTCTCGTGGGCGGCATGACATCGACGTCCGATGTCGAGAACGGCTTCGCGAAATCGGTCGTCGCGGCCATCAACCACCACGCCTGACCGATCGGCCCGGTCGCGTCACCGGCCGTTTTCACCGGGCCCGCAAACAAAGTTCCACACCGGCCGCCTGCGCATAAGGCGCAAGGGCGGCCGGTTTTTCGATGCGGATGCGCAAGGCGCGCAAGGCCCCGAGCGCGAACAGACGTTCACCGACGTGCCGGGCGAACGTCTCGATCAGGTCGTGATGTCCTTGGGCAATGACGGCCTCCACCGCCGTGCGGACGTGGTCGTAATCGAACGTCGCCCCGATGGAATCGCTGTCCACCGGGGCGATGTCCATGTCGACATCGATGACCAGCCGCTGGGGCGCCTGCTTTTCCTGCGGGTAAACGCCGATCGAGGCCATGACTTCCAGCCCGCGCACGAACAGGCGAGTGGTTTCGACCATGAGCCCTGCTTCGGGAGCGGGCACCGCAGCGATGGAACGGGTCATGCGGGAACGAGGCTCCGGCGCACCGCCGCCGCTTTCACGGTGTTGTGCAAAAGGCAGGCGATCGTCATTGGGCCGACACCCCCGGGAACCGGAGTGATCGCACCCGCCACGGCCTGCGCTTCGGCAAAGGCGACATCCCCGACCAGACGCGACTTGCCGTCGGCCCCGGTCACGCGATTGATGCCCACGTCGATGACGATGGCACCCGGCTTGACCCAGTCGCCCCGCACCATTTCCGGGCGTCCGACCGCCGCGACCAGAATGTCGGCGCGACGACACAAGCCGGGCAGATCGACTGTTTTGGAATGCGCCACCGTGACGGTGCATCCGGCCGCAAGCAGGAGCTGCACCATCGGCTTTCCGACGATGTTCGAGCGCCCGATCACCACTGCATTCAATCCCGCGAGATCGCGGCGTACCGTTTCGATCAGCATCATCGAACCGAGCGGCGTACACGGCACGATCCCGCCGGCACCGGTCGCGACGAGGCCGACATTGGTGGGATGGAAGCCGTCCACGTCCTTTTCCGGCAGGATCGCGCGCAGCACCGTCGTCGCGTCGATCTGCGGCGGCAGCGGCAATTGCACGAGAATGCCGTCGACCGCCGGATCGGCATTGAGCCGATCGACCAGCGCCAGCAACTCGTCCTGTCCGGTCGAGGCAGGCAGGCGATATTCGAACGATTCCATGCCCACTTCGACCGTCTGGCGCGCCTTGTTGCGCACATAGACCTGGCTGGCCGGGTCTTCCCCGACCAGCACGACGGCAAGACCGGGGCGATGCCCCTGCGCCGTCATGGCCGCCACTTCGACGGCCAGATCCTGCCTCAGACGGGCTGCAATCGCCTTTCCGTCGATCAGTTGCGCGACCATGTCGTCAGTCCCGGAACACGACAGTGGTGGAGCCGTTGACGAGCGCCCGGCCACTGAGATGCATGGAAATCGCACGCGCCAGCACGCGACGTTCGATATCGCGCCCCTTGCACACCAAATCCTCCGGCGTTTCGGCATGGGTAATGCGTTCGACGTCCTGTTCGATGATCGGCCCTTCGTCGAGGTCCGAAGTCACGTAGTGCGCCGTCGCCCCGATCAGCTTCACCCCGCGTGCATGTGCCTGGTGATAGGGCTTGGCCCCCTTGAAACCGGGCAGGAAGGAATGGTGGATGTTGATGCACCGCCCCGACAGATAGGCCGCCATGTCGTCGGACAGGATCTGCATATAGCGGGCGAGCACGACCAGTTCGGCGCCGGTTTCCTCGACGACCGCCTTGATCTGCGCTTCCTGCTGGGGCTTGGTATCCTTGGTGATGGGCAGGTAGTGGAACGGGATGTCCCCGAAATCGAGGCCCGCGAAGGATTCCAGCGGGTGATTGGCGACAATGCCGACAATGTCCATCGGCAATTCACCGATGCGCCAGCGATAAAGCAGGTCGGCAAGGCAATGGTGGAACTTTGACACCATCAGCAGCACTTTCTGCCGCTCGGACAGCGAGCGGATCTGCCACTGCATCGCGTATTCCTGGCCGACCAGCGCGAAGTCGCGTGTCAGTTCCCTGGCATCGCCGCCTTCGCCCAGGTTGAAGACCATCCGCATGAAGAACTTACCGGTGGCAAGGTCGTCATACTGATGCGCTTCGAGAATATTGCCCCGGTGTGCATAGAGCAGCGTGCAGACCCGGGCGACGATCCCCGGCTGATTGGGGCAGGAAAGGGTAATCACGAACTTTTCTTGCGACATCGGAAGTGTTCCCGGACCTTGAAGCGAGACGAGCTTGAAAACGGAATGCCCGGCATGGTTCCGGCGCACCGCAATGCGCCGCGCCGGAACCCGCGCAGGACTTGAACAGGGAAGAATGCGCCCGCCCGGCAGGCCGGACAGTCCCATCGCTTCCACAAGGATCGGCAGTGGCATCCGGTCGACGCACAGGCGCCCCTTGCCAAAGGCGCTCATGGCGACCGGGCCGGAAACGGGAGCTAAAAAGACTCGCAGGCGCGGCCCCACATGATCGGGGACCGGTTTCCTGACCGGCTCCATTCTTCTTGCCAAGAAACAATCTGCCCGATAATCGTCATTTCAAAGTGACTGTGAGCGACAGAATGGTGGCCGCCAGCGACACACTTTCGGTGATTTCCCTCGGATTCCTCCTGATCGAGGATTTCGCGATGTTGCCCTACGCCTCGTTGATCGAGCCATTTCGGGCAGCAAACACGCTATCTGGGACAGATTATTACGCGTGGCAGCATTATTCTGTCGACGGCGGTCCGGTCAGAGCCTCCAATGGGCTCGAAATCGCAGTCGACGGACGGCTCGATCGAAACGCCGCCCCTGACATCCTCTTCGTTTGCGCGGGAGGAAACCCTTCGGCCTTTCGTGATTCGGCCACCTTTGCCCAATTGCGCCGCATTGCGGCAGGGGGAACGACCATCGCGGGCATTTCCGGTGGCCCCTATATCCTCGCCCGCGCGGGCTTGCTGGCCGGACGGCACTGCACCATCCACTGGGAACACGAAACCGCCTTTCGCGAAGCCTTTCCCGATCTGGAAGTCGAAGGCGGGCTCTATGTCCGCGACGGCAATCGCATCACTTGTGCGGGGGGCATTGCCGGACTGGACCTTGCCGTCGAACTGATCGGCGAAGCGCATGGTCCCGCGCTTGCAGCCCAAGTGGGGGAATGGCACATCCGCACCCAGCCGCGCCACGGCGGCGGATCGCAGCGCCCCTCGCTTGCCGCACGTTATCGCGTGACGCATCCCGGCATCGTCTCTTCACTCGCGGCGATGGAAGCCAATATCGCCGAACCGCTGAACCACGAGGACCTCGCCGCCCACGCCGGTCTTTCGGTACGCCAGCTAGAACGCCTGTTCGCCGCGCATCTGGGACGCAGCATCGGGCAGGAATACTTGCGCCTGCGGCTCGAAGCGGCGTTGCGGCTGCTGCGCGAGACCGATCTCAGCCGGATCGAGGTCGCGATGGCCTGCGGCTTTGCCGATGTCAGCCATTTCTCGCGCCGGTTCCGCGCCTGGTTCGGGACCAGCCCGATGCAGGCACGGCGCACGCCCGGTCTCTCTCCCTATCAGAACGCAGGCGCCCCGCGCGGCGCGTGAAAACGCCCGTTTTGCGGCGCAGCAGGACCGCGAGTGCAAACGCACGTTCCTGATGGGAACTTTTTTTTCTTTTTAGTCCCCATGCGTATTGCCAGCCGCCACAGTGCTATGTATGCCTGTGGAAAGCGGTGCAAAAAACCGCAGATTTGCAAGACGAATCATTAAATAAAGCCATCCTCTGCGCAGGACGGCGCTTCATGACATAACTGCTGCCTCAATAAGGCATCGACTCTGCTTTTGCGGAGCGCTTAGCTTTGTACGTTTTAAATAACGATAATAGCGATCTTGCCAAAATAACCAGGGTTCAGAAATATTCATGGGGAAAAATGATGAAGCATGTCCGATACATACTCCGTATTGCGGCCATGGCGAGCGTATCGTGCCTTGCCTTTCCCGCTTTCGCCGCCTCGGACAGCCCGGCAGCCGGCCCTGAGCAAAGCGACGACATCGTCGTCACCGCCCAGCGCCGCGAACAAAAGGCGCAGGACGTCGGCATTGCCATTTCCGCGCTCGGTTCCGCCGCGATCAAGAACATGAATATCACCGACGCCTCGGACCTCACCCGGGCCGTCCCCACGCTGAAAATGAACTCCTATTCCTCGTCGCAGGTGGTGTTCAACATTCGCGGCATTTCGCAGAACGACTTCGGCGACCAACAGGAACCGCCCGTCGCGGTCTATCAGGACGACAGCTACGGCAGCTCGCTCAACACCTCGAGCTTCCCGACGTTCGACCTTCAGCGCGTGGAAGTGCTGCGCGGGCCGCAGGGCACCCTGTTCGGCCGCAATGCCACCGGCGGCGCCGTCCAGTTCATTTCCAACAAGCCCAAGGACCAGTGGGGCGGCTATGTCAGCGCGACCACCGGCAGCTATGGCCAGATCGTGACCGAAGGGGCCATCACCGGTCCGATCACCGACAAGCTGCAATTCCGTCTGGCCGGCATTCGCGACCGCGACCACGGTTATCTCCAGAACATCCTGCCCGGCTATGCCAACCAGGGCGCGGCCAATCACTGGGCCTTGCGCGGGATGCTGGCCTGGCAGCCTTCGTCGGATTTCAACGCACTCCTGACCTTGCGCTATCTGCGCGCGCCCAACGAACGCATGGCGGGGATCTATACGCCGGCTTCGGCCTGTCCCAACGCGATGAACCAGGGCTATTTCCTGGGCGCCAACGAAACGTGCTCGTACTGGTCGGGCATCGGCAATCCCGGCCCCGGCACGACCGCGACCGGCTATCGCAATGACAAGGTCATGCCCCAGTTCGGCGGCAGCCCATGGAAGACCGCGGCAGGCGATCCCGGCTATGTCGATCGCAAGCTCTTCAGCGCGACGCTGCGCCTCGAAGGCCATCTCGGCATTTTCGATCTCGTCTCGATCACCGACTTCCAGCACGGCAGCAAGTATCTGACCGACGACGAAGACGCGACGCCCGACCAGGCGACGACTTTCTCGCAAGGGTCGAGCCTCTATCAGGGATCGGAAGAAGTCCGCGTTCTGGCGCACTTCAAGCGCCACGAACTGACCGTGGGCGCCTATGGCATGATCATCGAGGGCCGCTATTACGGCAGCTTCGGCGACCCGTTCTACGGCTATGTGCCGGAAGCCAATTTCACGCAGAAGACGCAGTCCTTCGCTTTCTTTGCACAGGACGAATGGAGCCTGACCGACAGCGTGAAGCTCATCGGCGGCCTGCGCTATTGGCACGACCACCGCATCGGCGCCTACAACGCCTATGAACCGAGCACGGGCGTCGGCATCGTCTTCAACCAGTCGCAAGTGGGCTACAGCTCGTTCGGCACGGCACAGGACGCCACGGGTCTGACCGTCTCGCCCGCTTCGGCAACGCCGTCCTTCTCGGGCGTGACCGCCCGCGCCGAAGTCGAATACAAGCCGTCGAAGGATGTCATGCTCTATGGCAGCTTCAACCGCGGGTCGAAGAGCGGCGGCTTCACCTTCTCGCTGGGCACGCCCTTCCCCGGCGGCGAAGTCTCGGCCCTCAACGGCACGCCCTACAAGCCCGAGACGCTTGACGCCTTCGAAGTCGGGGTCAAGTCGACCCTGACGCGTGGAACCACTCTGAACATTTCCGCGTTCTATTACAATTATCAGGATTACCAAGCGTTTGCACAGTACGGCTCGGTCCAGACCGTGGTCAACCTGCACGCCCATTCCAAGGGGATCGAAGCGGAATTCACCACCCATCCGGTGCGTGGCCTGATGCTTCAGCTGAGCAGTTCGCTGCTCAACACCAAAGTCTTCGACGTGCCGCTGCCCGATGCCAATGCGACGCGCGTCACTCATGCGCTGCCCCAGGCGCCCGGGTTCTCCGGCTCGGCGGTCCTGCGCTATGAATTCCCGCTGCTCGGCGGTCTCGGCTCGTTCCAGGCCGATGCCCAGCATTCGGGTGGCTTCTGCTTCACCGTGCTCTGCGCTCCGGTCGAACAGGAAGCAGCCTACAACATCGTCAACTTGCGCGCGGGCTTTACCACCGGTGACGGCCGCATCGATTTTGCCGCCTTCGTCAACAACCTGAACAAGGAAAAGTACCGCATCTACGCTTTCGACGAATCCCTGTTCGGCGGCAACGTCGCACAGGCCTACGGCAAGCCCCGCACCTGGGGCATCACCGCGACCTACCACTTCGGCGCCCAGTAACGCCGCCGGTGCCCGGAATCCTGAACTCCGGGCACCTCCTCCTCTTCGTCACCCCGGATCAAGTCCGGGGTGACGGATAATGTGACCTCTTCCCATGCCCCCGCGTCGGGTTCTAGAACGCGCGCGATGGCTCACGACCTCTCCCTGATCATCGCCATTCTGGGCGCGGGTGCCGGATCGCGGATGGGCGGGGGCAAGCCCGGTATCGATCTGGGCGGCAAACCGCTCGGGCAATGGGCGCTCGACGCTGCAGGCGCACTGGACGGACAAGTCGTGTTCGTCTGCGGGCCGGAGCGAGCCGAATTTCTCGATTGCATACCGACACTGGTCAATCCCGATCCCGGTCGCGGCATGGCGTCCTCGCTGGTGCTCGCTGCGCGTCATGCGCAAGATCTCGGTGCGGAACGTCTGCTGCTGATGCTGGCGGACATGCCGTTCGTCAGTCCGGAAACCTTGCGCGCGCTGGTGGAACGGACCGGCAGGGATGAAGTGACCGCCTGCCGCTATCCCGACGGACGGCTCGGCCCCCCGGCCTGTTTCGACGCCGGGCGGATCGCACCGCTGCTGGACCTGACCGGCGACATGGGCGCACGAAAACTGCTCAACCGTCCCGGCTTTGCCCAAGGCCTTGCCGTGTTGGACAACGAATTGTCCGACATCGACACGCCCGAAGATCTCACCCTCGCCCGGGATCAGACTTTGACGTAAGCCTCGACCACTTCGGCCAGAACCGACATCGCCAGCGTCGCCGGATCCCGCGTCGCCGCGATCAGGCCGACCGGTCCCTTGATCCGCGCCGCCGTTTCCTCGTCCACGCCTTGCGCGCGCAATCGTTCGAGCCGGGCCGCATGGGTCCGGCGGCTGCCGACCGCACCATAGAAGAAGGCGGGACGCGAAAGGACATGGGGCAGCAGCACGTCCTCCCAGTCCCGGTCGTGGAACAGGAAAACCGCCGCCGTCCAATCGTCGCCGATGACCTCGGGCACTTGTGTCAGATGCGTCAGCCGGGTCGCGCAAAGCCCCTTGCCCTGCAAAAGATCGACGTCCCGCGCCATTGGCGAGAACGCCTCGACCAACGCGCCGAAATGGTGGGCAAGCTGAACCAGAGCGGTAAAGTCCTCGCCATGCCCGAACGCCAGCACCCGCAACGGCGGCGAGAGCGTGAGAGCAAAGCCCGCCCCCTGCTCACCCACGCCATCGGGCGCGATCATCAGCGTGACGCGTTGCCGCGCGTGGAGCCGGTCGCGGGCCCCACGCAGGACGTCGAGCGAGGGATCGGGCGTGAACATGAGGTCGATGCCCCCGCCACACGGCAGGCGCACGTCGATATAGGGCGACCCAAGGCCATAGCGGACCACCCGCCCCTGCCCCGCGTCGAGCACATCGCGCGCCTCGCCCACGATCGCATCCTCGATACAGCCGCCCGAGAACGAGCCGATCGCGCGCCCGTCATGGGTCACTGCCATTTGCGCGCCCAACGCGCGCGAGGACGATCCCTCGATCGCCACAAGGGTTACAAGAGCGACCCGAGCCCCCTCTTCGACCCAGGTTATCGCCTGCTCCACGATCGAGAGCGGCACGGCAGCAATCATCGAACATCAACCCTGTTGCTTTCCCGCCGTCTTGACCGGGATTTTTCGCACTTGCCAGATGAATTTTGTCTACTTATTGAGTTGAGAAATTAGGCAGGGCTGACCCGGATACCTCGCGCCTTCCGCGAGCCTCACTGATTTCCACCACCAAGCCGATTTCCGCCAACAAGGATGACACGTCGATGATCCCCTGCTTCCGCCTGCCTGCCCTGCCGCTTGCCCATCGGGTCGGCGCCGCGCTGATGACCGGCGCGGTACTGATGTCCCCGATGGCTGCGCGGGCGACCGACGGCTATTTCCTCGACGGGATCGGAGGCAAGGCCAAGGGCGCGGGCGGCGTCGCGCTGGCCCAGCCCGAAGACGCGCTCGCCATCGCGTCGAACCCGGCAACGGCCACCGAAATCGGCCACCGCCTCGACGTCGGGGTCGAACTGTTCATTCCCAACCGTTCCGCGACGATCACCGGCAATGCCGCAGGCCTTTCAGGGACCTACAGCGGCAATGGCGCCAATCCCTTCGTCCTTCCCGACTTTGCCTATGTCCGCCCGGTTTCGGACAAAGTATCGGTGGGGATCGCGATCTACGGCAACGGCGGGATGAACACCGTCTATCGCCGCAATCCCTTTTCCGCCTTCGGCGCACAGGGCGACGCGGGCGTCGATCTCAAGCAGATCTTCATCACCCCGACTGCGGCGGTCAAGGTCCTGCCGGGGCAAAGCCTCGGCATCTCGCCCATTGTCGTGGTGCAGGCCTTCCGCGCCTATGGCATCCAGCCCTTCTCGGGATACTCCTCCGATCCTTCGCATTTCACCAATCTCGGCACGAGCTGGTCGACGGGCGCGGGCGTGCGGCTGGGCTATTTCGGTCATATCGGCCGGGCCATCCGCATCGGCGGGTTTTACGAGACCAAAGTGAAAGCAGGCCATTTCGGCAAGTATTCGGGTCTTTTTTCCAATCAGGGCAGCTTCGACGTTCCCGCGGCATGGGGTGGCGGGATCGCGGTGACGCCGGTGCGCGCGGTCACGCTGGCACTCGATGTCAAGCGCATCGAATATTCCGGCGTCAGCTCGGTCGGCAATCCGATCGGTCTCCTGTTCACCGGCACCCCCTTCGGCGCGACCGGCGGTCCCGGTTTCGGCTGGCGCGACATCACCGCGATCAAGACCGGCGTCACCTGGCGGGCAACCCCGGCCTGGACTTTCCGCGCGGGCTACAGCCATTCGGGCAATCCGGTTCCGACGAACCAGACACTGCTCAACATCCTTGCCCCCGGCGTCGTTGCCCACCACATCACCGGCGGCGCCACCTGGGCTTCGCGCAAAGGCGTGGAAGTGACCGGCTATGTCGTGGTCGCGCCGAAAAACCATGTCTATGGCGACGGCTCGATCCCGCAGGCTTTCGGCGGGGGTGAATCCAACATCGCGCTCGGCGAAACCTCCGTCGGCGCTTCGGTCGGGATCAAGTTTTGATTGTTGCACCTGCCATCGCGCCCGCTCTTGCAGGCGGCGCCCTGATCGGTCTCGTTTCCGGCCTGATGTGGCTGGGACGAGGTCGCATTGCCGGGATCAGCGGCATCCTGCGTCTTGCCCTGCGCGGCCCGGACCGCAGCTGGCGGCTCGCGTTCATCGCCGGGCTGATCGCGGCGGGCGCAGGCGCGCGGATCGTGGTCGGACCACAGGCAGCGGCCGGACTTGAAGCCGTCGGCTGGCTGCGGCTGGCTGTCGGTGGCCTGCTGGTCGGGCTCGGCACCAGCCTTGCCAACGGATGCACCAGCGGACACGGCATCTGCGGCCTCTCCCGCCTGTCCCCCCGATCGCTTGTCTCGGTACCGGTGTTCATGGCCGCCGCGATCGTGACCGTCGCTCTTGTCGGGGTGCCCTCATGACGCGCAAGCTCGCTTTTCTGGCCGGGCTCGTGTTCGGCCTCGGCCTTGTCATCTCGGGCATGAGCAGCCCGGCCCGCGTCAGCGCCTTTCTCGACATCGGCGGGCGCTGGGACCCGACGCTGGCATTCGTCATGGGCGGCGGCCTTCTCGTCGCGGGCCCGCTGTTCTGGTTGGCCGCGCGTCGCGGGCGCACGCTCGACGGCGGCATCCTGCCCGATCTGCCCAAGCGTGGGATCGACGCACGCCTGATCGGTGGCTCGGTGGTGTTCGGCATCGGCTGGGGGCTGGTGGGCCTCTGCCCTGGCCCGGCGATCACCGATCTCGGCGTGGTTCCACTGCGCGCACTGGCTTTCCTGGTGCCGATGGCGGTCGGCGTCCTTATTGCCCGGCCCGACTGATCGGGCTTGCATTGCCATTTTGTCCACTATATTGGTAGAGAAGAATCAAGACAAACACTGACTCCCGAAAAACTCCCTTTGGTGCAGGAGCTTGGCATGAAGCGCGCAAGCGATGGCAACGACCCCGTGCTGATTGTCGGCGGGGGTTTCAGCGGCACTTTGCTGGCCATCAACCTCGCCCGGCTCGGCGTGCCGAGCGTCCTGTTCGAACGCGATCAGACGGCTCTGGCCAAAGGGCTGGCCTTTGGCACCCGCCACCCGGAACACCTTCTCAACGTCCGCGCCTCGAACATGAGCGCCTTTCCCGACGATCCCCAGCATTTCCTGCGCTGGCTCGGATTTTCCCGAGCCGAACAGGCGAACCGGTTCGTCCCGCGCCTGTCCTATGGGCAATACTTGCGCGAAATCCTGCTCGAAAGCCTTGGCCGGACCACCGCGCGTCTGGCGATCCGATCCGACAATGTCGTCGACCTGCGCGAGGACGGGGACGGGGTCATTGCGGTTCTGGCCAATGGAGCAACTGTCCCAGGACGCGCGGCGGTGCTCGCACTCGGCCATTTCGCACCGCGCCTGCCGGGCCTGTGCCGCGACATTCCTTCCGGCCTTGCCGTTACCGACCCGTGGCGGGGCGAGACACTTGCCGATCTCGATCCCGATGCGCCACTGTTGCTGCTCGGCACCGGATTGACTTCGGTCGACGTGATCCTTTCGCTCGACAAGGCGGGCCATCGCGGCCCCATCACCGCCTTGTCCCGGCGCGGCCTCATGCCGCGCAGCCACTTGCCGTCCGGCCCCGCCGTCGATCCGGTCCCGCCACCTGCCGTGCGTGGCATTGCGCTCCTCCGGGCGGTGCGCGCGCGGGCGCAAAGCGTGGGCTGGCACCATGCGGTCGATGAATTGCGCCCCCACACCCGCGCCTTGTGGCAGGCCCACGACGACCGGATGCAAGCGCGGTTCCTGCGTCACTTGCGCCCCTATTGGGACGTGCATCGCCACCGCCTCGCCCCGACCATCGCCACGCGGCTGGCCGAACTCGTCAACGAAGGCCGGGTAACGTACCGCGCCGGGCGCCTCGTCGAGGCGCGACAGGCGGGGAACCGCGTCGCCGTGACCTGGCGTCCGCGTGGCACCGAACGCATCGAACAGCTCGAGGCGGCGCGCGTCATCAATTGCATCGGCCCGGAAGGCGACATTGCGCAAGCACCCGAGCCTTTGCTCAAGGCGCTACTCGCGCGCGGCACCGTTCGCCCCGACACGCACCGCATGGGACTCGACGTCGATCCCGACTGGCGCGTGCGCGACGAAGGCGGAAATGCCAGCCCGCGCATCCACGCCGTCGGCCCCCTGACCAAGGGGGTTGCCTGGGAAATCATCGCCGTGCCCGACATCCGGCATCAGGTCTGGGAACTCGCCCGCCAGCTTGCCGCCACGCGCGAGCGGGTTATCGCCTAGCGCCCGGCCGTCCATCCCGCAAAACGCCGCTCGATCCGACGCAGCAACAGTTCGAGCGCCAGTGCGATAAAGGCGATCACCAGAATGCCGGCCACCACCACATCGGTGACCAGCATCTGCGAAGCCGACTGCACCATGAAGCCAAGGCCCCGGGTCGCGGCCACCAGTTCGGCCGCAACCAGCGTCGACCAGCCGACGCCGAGCGCAATGCGCAAACCCGTCAGGATGTCGGGCAAGGCACTCGGGAACACGACCAGCCAGGCGATCTGGTCCCGGCTCGCGCCGAGCGAGCGGGCCGCGCGGATACGGTCGGGATCGACCCGGCGCACTCCGCTCGCCGTCGCGATCGCCAATGGCGCAAAGATCGCCATGTAGATCAGGATGACCTTGGTCACTTCGCCGATGCCGAACCAGATGACGATCAACGGAAGATAGGCGAGCGGGGGCACCGGGCGATAGAATTCGATCAATGGATCGAGCGCAGCATTGACGCGCGGGAACAGCCCCATCGCCATGCCCGCCGGAATGGCCGTGATCACCGCGAACAGCATGGCGAGCCCGACCCGGGCAAGGCTAGCCGCAGCATGTTGCCACAGGCTCGCACCCACGAAACCGTGGCGGGCAAGATCGACGACCCGTCCCAGAATCTGCCCCGGCCCCGGCAGGAACAGGGGAGAGATCAGCCCGCTTGCCGTCACGGCCCACCATAGCGCGAGCAGGCTGCCCAGCATCAGCGCGCTCGATCCGGCGTGGCTGCCGCGCGGTTCACTGTCCATGGGCTTCGGCCTCTTCTTCGCTGGCAAGGATGGCAAGAGTGAGCTCTTCGCGCATGGCGAGGAAATCGGGATCGGAACGAACCGAGCGGATCGGCTCTCCGGCAAGGAAACGGCGCGCGAAACCGGGGTGATAGCGACGGACGATCCGCCCCGGTCGCGGCGACAACAGGACCAGTTCGGTCGCGAGGAACAGGGCTTCCTCGATCGAATGGGTGATCAGGAAAATGCCCTTGCCGGTGGCCTGCCAGACTTGCAGCAAGAGAACCTGCATGCGTTCGCGATTGAGTTCGTCGAGCGCGCCCAGCGGTTCGTCCATCAACAGGAAATCGGGTTTGACCGCCAGCGCCCGGGCCAGTCCGACCCGCTGGCGCATCCCGCCCGACATCTCGCTGATCCTATGCCCGCCGAATGCGCCGAGCCCGACTTCATCGAGCAAGGCTCGCGCCCGTTCCAGCCGCTCCGCCTTGCCCATGCCGCGCAGGCGCAGGCCGAAGGCGACGTTTTCGAGCGCGGACAGCCAAGGCATCAACGCGTCGTCCTGGAACACCACGGCGCGATCGGGCCCGGGTCCGGTGACCGGCCGGTCATCGACCACGATCTGTCCGCTGGTCGGCGCCACGAACCCGGCGAACATGTTGAGCAAGGTCGATTTGCCGCACCCCGAAGCGCCGAGCGCAATGACGATTTCCCCCTGCCCGACATCGAGCGTGACCGGCGAGAGCGCCTCGACCGGGCCGCGCGCGCTGCGATAGACGACCCCTGCACCTTTTGCCGACAAGACCGCCATTATCGTTGCCCATCCTGCTTCTGGTCCAATATTTGACCCTGCATGTGACCTTGCTCCGCGGCGACTTGCCGGACCCATTGCGGGTCGAGATAAGGAGAATAATCGACCAGCACGCGATCGACCTTGCCCTGCGATTGCAGGAAGCGGGCCGTTGCGGAAAGATCGCGTGCCAGCCCGCCACCGAGCAATCCGAGCCCTGCCTGTTCGGCAGCATCGGGATAGTCGCTGCCCGCCAAAAGCGCGGGCACTTTGGCCGCATCGACCCCGGTCAGCCCGGCAACGGCTTGCACTTGCGGCGACGCGGGCGTCAGCCTCGCGCGTTCGCTCTTCCACGTCTGCACCGCCTGCAAGGCCGTGCGCACGAAGGCTGCGACCACGCCGGGCTCGCGACGGGCGAAATCGCGCCGCACCACCCACGCGTCATAGGTCGGCGCGCCCCAGTGCCCGACGTCCTCGGAACTGAACAGCACCCGCCCGGTGCGTTGCAGTTCGCTGAGCGCCGGGTCCCAGACATAGGCAGCATCGATGTCCCCCCGCGCCCAGGCGGCCGCGATTTGCGGCGGGGACAGGTTGATGATCCGCACCTGCCGTTCGGAAAGCCCCCAGTGGCGCAGCGCGGCGAGCAGGCTGTAATGGCAGGTCGATACGAACGGCACGGCAATCCGCTTGCCTACGAGATCGGTCGGCCCTGCGATCCCGCTGCCGTTGCGGACGGCCAGAGCCTCGCCATGACCAAGGCGGCTGATCAGGGCGACTGTCACGATCGGCAACTGGCGCGTGGCGGCAACCGCCAGCGGGCTCGACCCCAGATCCCCGAAATCGATGTCGTCCGCCGCCAGCGCGGTGATCACGTCGGTGCCGCTGTCGAACTTGCGCCATGTGACCGGCTGTCCCAGCGCCCGTTCATAGGCGCCGCTCACTTGCGCCAGCTTGCCCGGATCGACCGCGGTCTGGAACCCGACGACGACACCATGGCGCGGCGGTCCCGACAACAGGCGCAGGCCCCCGAGCCCGAGCGCGAACAAGACGAGGACACCCAGAAAAACCCGAAATGTGATCGACATGCGTCCTCGATGCAAAACCGGACCGGGCCCCCGGCACATGGGATTGGCCCAAGACTTGCCGGGGCCTGTCGACCGAGTCGAATTCCTTGCTGGAATGCCCGGCCCGAAATGCCTGAATCGAACTGCTTGATCCGGAGCAGGTTCTACCCATGAAAACCGGCCCAGTTCGATCAAGAATTCCTCATTTGCCCGGATTATACTCAATCAATAAACTTGAGTTTTCCGGGCAACGCAGTGGCGCCTGCCCGTTCCAACCGCGCATTCGAGGAGGCCCGAAAGCATGGCCACGCAGGCAATCGCCGCCATTCAACCCGATCTTTCCGACGCCGCTCTGGCCGCGCTCACCGCGCAGCTTGCCGAACGGGCCGAGGATTACGACCGTGCCCCGCGCTTTCCGCAGGAAAACTTCGACTTGCTCGCGCGCAAGGGACTGATCGGGCTGACTGTCGATCCGCGTCTGGGTGGCCAGGGCGCGGGCTTTGTCGAGGCCTTGCGCGTGCTTGGCGCGGTGGCGAAGGGCGAACCTTCGACCGCGCTGATCCTGTTCATGACGTATGCCTTTCACGCCGCGCCCGACCGCAATGCCCGCTGGCCGGGATCGCTTTATGAAAAGCTGGCGCACGAAGCGGTCGCGGGGGGCGGGTTGATAGGCACGTTCCGCGTCGAACCCGAACTCGGCACGCCGGTGCGCGGCGGCCTGCCCAAGGCGATCGCCCGCCGCGTCGGCGATGGCCCGAACGCCAGTTGGCTCCTGTCGGGCGAAAAGATCTATTCGACCGGATCGACCGGGCTCGACTGGTTCGCCGTCTTTGCCCGCACCGACGAACCCACGCCCCGACTGGGCCTGTTTCTCGTCGATCCGCGCAGCGAAGGCATCGAGATCGTGCCCGAATGGGACCATCTCGGCATGCGCGCTACGGTCAGCCACAAGGTCGTGTTCCGCGATACTCCGGTTCCGGCCGGACACGATGTCGATTTGCGCGAGCCGGAAGAATGGGTGCCCCGCCCCGGCACCAACCAGACCGCGCTCTATTGGAACGCGCTGGCCCTTGCGACGATCTATGACGGAGTTGCCCGTGCCGCACGCGACTGGCTGGCCCACTATCTCAACCATCGCGTCCCATCCAACCTTGGCGCCGCGCTGTCGACGTTGCCGCGCGTGCAGGAAAAGTTCGGGGAAATCGAAGGCCTGCTCCATACCAACCGGGTGCTGATCACCTCGGCCGCACAGGCGATCGACGACGGGCAGGCACCCGATGCGACGGAAATCAACCTGGTCAAGCATCTGGCCAATGCCAATGCCATTCGCGCGGTCGAGATCGGGCTGGAACTGACCGGCAATCCGGGAATCAGCCGCAACAATCCCCTCGAACGCCATTATCGCGACGTGCTGTGCAGCCGCATTCATTCACCGCAAGCGGACACGGTTCTTGTCGCCGCAGGCCGGAGGGGTTTCAGCCAGAAATAACCCTTCCGGCCTGCTGTATCTCCTTGCTCAGGACCCTTCCTGAACAAGGAGATACGGGCATTCAGGCGGCTTGGGTCACGACGCTGCCGCCGGTCGCTTCGGGAAGATGGGCCAGAACGACGTCCGCCTCGGTCCGTGCCAGCCAGTCGGGGCTGACGTCGATGAAGCGGATGGTGTGATCCTTTTCCAGCACCACGATCGCGGGCTGGTCGATTTCGTAGCTTTGCGTGCCGAGGGTGGCTCCGATCCACGGCTGTCCCGGCGCAACGGCAGGACGGTCTTCGGGAAGGAAAGTCAGCCCCAGACGGCGACCGAGCGCATAGTCGGGGTCGGCAAATGTCGGGAAACGCAGACCGTGGCGTTCGGTCGGCCCACGATCGACCGGGATCTGCGCGCTGATCGCGAGCAGGGGAATCCCCGCGGCGTGCAAGGCAGGCCACAGCGCCTCGTCATAATAGGGCAGCGCGATGTTGCAGGCCGGACAGCCGCCGAAGCGGAAGAAGACCAGCACGGCCGGACCCTCCCCGATCAGTTCGACACTCGGCACCCGTCGACCGTCGGCATCGACCAGGTCGAACGGCCCGATCCGGTCGCCCGCACCGGGACGGGAAGCCGGATCGTCGCGCTCCACCAGTACGCGGCGCTGCGTCGCATTCTTCGCCAGTTGCTCGGGCGCCCAGGTCCGTTCGCGTTCGGCCTGAAGCTCGGCAAAACGTTCGGCCAAGGACCTGCTGGTCCCGGTCGTGTTGGCTATCGGCCTGTTGGTCATCGGCAAGACTACCTCTGGTTACACTTGGGTTCCCACAGGCGTAGGCGCGGCAAGGCACGCGCAACATCGAGAAGCGCGCGCACCGGATTGAGAGTTTGCAATAGGAGAGGGGACCGCAAGGTATCAAAGTGCGCCGACAGTCTCCCTGACAAGCTCGGCCAGCCGCGACGTCGCGGTGTCGAGCGCATTGGCGGTGCGCAGGATGCATGAAACGCGCGGCAAGGGCGGCAGGTCGGGATGTTCTAGCGGCTCGTCGCGCAGGAACAGATGCGTTCGGCAGGTGATCCCGAGCCCCGCCTCCACCGCCGCGCGCAACGTCGTCAGGTTGGGCGTTTCGACCGCGATGCGGAACGGACGTCCCGCGTCCTCAAGCGCGCGGATGGCAGCCTCGCGGAAACGACACGGCTGTTCGAGCACCGCGATCGGCAGGGGATCGCGGTCGAGCAGGGCGGGATCGCCGTACCAGGCCATCGCCGCCTGCGTGATCCCCGCCGGATCACCCGGCGCTGCGAACCCGATCACGACATCGAGCTGGCGCCGTTCGAGTTGCGCGATGAGTTCGGCGGTTCCGGCAATGCGGGAATAGATCTGTGCTTCGGGATGAAGCTCGGCGAATTGCGCCAGCATCCCGGTCAACAGCACTTCGGCGAAATCCTGAACCATGCCGATCCGGGCCGGCCCCACAAAATTGCCGGCCGTCACCGCCGCTACCGCTTCGTCATGCAGGCTCAGGACCTTGCGCGCGTAGTCGAGCATCAGTTCGCCCGCCGAAGTGAGCGTCAACCGGCGCCCATCGCGATGAAACAGTGCCTGTTGCAGCAGTTCCTCAAGCCGCTTGATCTGAAGACTGAGCGCGGATTGGGTGACAAAGACCTTTTCCGAAGCATTGAGCATCGACCCCGTATCGACGATCGCCACGAAGCTGCGCAACAGGTTGGTAGGAAGATTGACAGGCATCGCGGCGGCCCCCGGGCAGAATTGAGTGTGGTGCAATCGAAGACATCTCATAAGGACCGCCAAATTATCAATCAAAATAGTAGAGATTTTGCCCCATCAAGGATTCGTTTGGCGGCCCTGTCCACGCCCGGAAATCAGGGAAATTTCACGCCCCATCCGGCACGATATGAGGATCTCTCATAAGCACGACGCCAAACTCAATTGAAGAAGTAGACTTGAAGGTATTGGCTGACCGAACATTCCCTCTGTCAGCGTGATTCCCCCACCATGCCCATCCTGTCCAAGCTGTCCCGCACTCTCGGCTCTTCCCGCTGGTTGTCGCCGATCGCGTTCCTTGCCGTCTGGGAACTGGCTTCGCGCACGGGGCTCATCCCGCAACGCACGCTGGCCGCCCCTTCCGCCGTTGCCGGGACGCTCGCCGAGATGACGCTGTCGGGAGAATTGCCGTCGAACCTCGTGGTTTCGTTCGAGCGGGTTCTCTTCGGCCTTGCCATCGGGGTTACGACCGGCATCGTGCTAGCCTTGCTGGCGGGCCTGTCGCGGCGGGGCGAAGCGGCAGTCGATCCGATCATGCAGATCAAGCGCACGATCCCCACGCTCGCGCTCACCCCGCTGTTCATCGTCTGGTTCGGCATCGGCGAAACGCCTAAAGTGGCCCTGATCGCCTTTGCCTCGATGTTCCCGGTCTATCTCAATCTCTTCAGCGGCATTCGCGGCGTCGACGCGCGTCTGGTCGAAGGCGCGCGCAGCTTCGGTCTGAGCCAGGCCGAACTCGTCTGGCACGTGATCCTGCCCGGTGCGCTGCCCTCGCTGCTGGTCGGTCTGCGCTATTCGCTCTCGATCGCCATTCTCGTTCTGGTCGTTGCGGAACAGATCAACGCCTCGGCGGGTCTCGGCTATCTCATCAACAACGCCCGCGATTTTCTGCGCACCGACATCATCGTCGTGTGCCTGCTCGTCTACGCCGTGCTCGGCCTTGCCGCTGACGGACTGGTCCGCGCAATCGAAGCCCGCGCACTGGTCTGGCGGCCCGCCCTGCTCGACGCCTGAGCCCGGATTTACCGCCCCCCCGTTTCCGCCAATCATGTGGAGCAAGCGCCCATGGATGCCCGGCTGACTTTTCTCGAATTGCCCGAACATCGCCTTTACGCGCCCGACGAGAGCCCGACCGAACCACCGGTCGTCCGCCTGCGCGACTTTACACGGGCCTTCGGGGCCAACACGATCATCGACCGGCTCGATCTCGACATCCACCCGGGTGAATTCGTGGCCCTGCTCGGCCGGTCGGGATCGGGCAAGACCACCCTGCTGCGCACGCTGGGCGGTCTCGACGATGCGCCGGGGCAGGACGTCAGCGTCCCTTCCTCCCGCGCCGTCGTGTTTCAGGATGCGCGGCTGCTGCCGTGGAAGCGGGTCTGGCGCAATGTCGTCCTCGGTCTCAAAGGCGAAAACCAGCGGGAACGGGCCCATGACGCCCTGCGCGAAGTCGGCCTTGGCCATCGCATCGACGCATGGCCGCTGACCCTGTCGGGCGGCGAGGCACAGCGCGTGGCGCTGGCCCGTGCGCTCGTTCGCGAACCCAGGCTGCTTTTGCTCGACGAACCCTTTGCCGCGCTCGACGCGCTGACCCGGCTCAAGATGCACGGCCTCGTGCTCGATCTCTGGCGCGCGCACCGTCCCGCCGTGCTGATGGTCACGCATGACGTCGACGAAGCCATCGCTCTGGCCGATCGCATCCTCGTTCTCGACGGTGGACGCATCGCCGCGCAGGAGCGCATCGCCCTGCCGCGCGGAGAGCGTGCCGAACTCACCCACTTGCTGCGTTCCAAATTGCTCGGCATCCTCGGCGGCACTGCCACGTCCGATGCCGTCATCCCGTTTCCTCAAGGAGGACATTGATGAGCACGTCACCGCTTGCCGAAGTCGAAAAGCCGGTGGGCATTGCCCGCCTGCGGGATTTCGTCACCAGCCTTGCCGATCTTCTGGCCGAACCGCGCGAAGAAGCCGAAATCCTCGACACCGGGTCGAAGCTGCTCGCGCGCCTCGTCGCCCATGACGACTGGCTGCCCGAAGAATTCACGCGCCCCCATCCCGACCGGTACCAGCAATACCTGCTCCATTGCGACAGCCGCGAACGATTCAGCGTCGTCTCGTTCGTGTGGGGCCCCGGACAGGGCACGCCCATTCACGACCACCGCGTCTGGGGCCTGATCGGCGTCCTGCGCGGCAGCGAGCAATCCGAACGCTATACCCGCGCGCCTGACGGCACGCTGCGCAGCCTCGGCGCGCCCGAAGTGCTCCATCCCGGCGAAGTCGAAGCGGTCAGCCCGCGCATCGGCGACATCCATCGCGTGTGGAATGCCCTGCCCGATCGTCCGTCGATCTCGATCCACGTCTATGGCGGAAACATCGGCGCGGTCGAACGCGCGACGTATGCTCCCGACGGGGCTGCCAAGCGCTTCATCTCGGGCTATGCCTCGGGCCTATTGCCCAATATCTGGGACAGGTCGAACCGCGCATGAGCATACCCGCACAAGACATTCGCAAGGCCTTGCAGGCGCGTGAGGAGATCGCGCTGATCGACTTGCGCGAGGAAGCCGCGTTTGCGCTGGGCCACCCGCTGTTCGCAGCCCAGATCCCGTTGCGGCGGCTGGAAATCGAAGCGCCCTGGCGCCTTCCCCGTCGCGATGTCCGGGTCGTGCTCTATGACGATGGCGAAGGCCTTGTCGATCCGGCCCGCGCCATTCTGGCCGGGCTCGGTTTCACCGATGTCGACGTTCTGGAAGGTGGGCTCAAAGGCTGGCGCGCGGCAGGGTACGAATTGTTCGAGGACGTCAATTCCTATTCCAAGGCCTTTGGCGAACTGGTGGAGCACCAGCGCCACACCCCCTCGCTGCCCGCCCCCGACGTTCAGGCCCTGATCGAGGAAAAGGCCGACATCGCCATTCTCGATGCGCGCCGTTTCGACGAATACGCGACGATGTCGATCCCGGGCGGGGTCAGCGTTCCGGGCGCCGAACTGGTCCTGCGCGCCCGGGCCGTGGCCCCTGATCCGGACACGACCATCATCGTCAATTGCGCGGGCCGGACCCGGTCGATCATCGGCACCCAGTCACTGGTCAACGCAGGCCTTCCCAACCGCATCTTCGCCCTGCGCAACGGCACCATCGGCTGGACGCTCGCCGGGCAAAGCCTTGAAACCGGGCAGCAGCGCCGGGGCGATGCTCCCGAAGGCGACCTCGCCGACGAAGCCCGGGAACGCGCGCGCAAGGTTTCCTATCGTGCAGGCGTGCGGCACATCGACCTCGACGAACTCGCGCACCTGCGCGCGGATACCAGCCGCACGCTCTATCAGTACGACGTGCGCCTGCCCGAAGTCTTTGTCGCCGGGCATCTGCCGGGATTCCGCAATGCGCAAGGGGGGCAACTGGTTCAGGAAACCGATCACTATGCGCCGGTGCGCGGCGCCCGGATCGTGCTGGCCGACGATCACGGCGCCCGCGCGGACATGACCGCCTCGTGGCTGGCGCAGCTCGGCTGGGATGTGCTCGTGCTCGACTGGCCACAGGACGCTGCGCTCGAAACCGGCCCCGACGGCGCTCCGCCCCCGCGTGGCCCCGAAGGTCGCTACAAGCGGCCCTATGAAGGCACCGACAATGCGCAGGCCGCGATGCAGGCCTATCTCGACTGGGAATTCGGCCTCGTCGAACAATTGCGCCGCGACGGCACCCACGGGTTTTTCGTGATCTGAACGGAGAGGGAGTCTCTGCCAAAATTCGCTGAAGAGCGAATTTTGGAGGCGGCACCGGCCCGCTCCCCCACCCGACCACCCATAGGGTACTTTCGTTGGGTGGTCGGGTGGGGGAGCGGGCCGGTGCCGCCTCTTGGAAATTCCGGCGTTGCCGGAATTTCCGCACCAAACCCTTAAGCAAATCTCGAATTGCCATCACGTTTGCGCATTGGTCCCACAGGGGACCGATGCGTAGCCCTTTGTCCTGACCTTTTTTCAGGAGGCTTTCATGCCCAAGCGCCAGCTCAAACTCGGCTTTATCCTTCACGGCGTCGGTCCCGGCTGGGACGACTGGCGCCACCCCGACGCGCTGGTCGATGCCAGCACCAATTTCGGCTTCTACAAGCGTCAGGCGCAGACCGCCGAGCGCGGCAAGCTCGACTATCTTTTCGTCGCCGACAGCGTCTCGATCAATGCGCGGTCGAGCCCGCATTACCTCAACCGTTTCGAACCGCTGACCATCCTGTCGGCCGTTGCGGCCGTGACCGAGCATATCGGTCTCGTCGGCACCGCCACGGTCAGCTATACCGAGCCCTTCAACCTTGCCCGCCAGTTCGCCTCGCTCGACCATATCAGCGGCGGTCGCGCCGGATGGAACGTGGTGACGAGCTGGCTCGAAGGAAGCGCGGCCAATTACGGCAAGGAGGAACACCTTGCCCATGACGTGCGTTATCGCCTGGCCGAGGAATACCTCGACGTGGTCAAGGGGCTGTGGGACAGCTGGGAAGACGACGCGCTCGTCCGCGACAAGGCGACCGGCCAGTTCCTCGATCCCGACAAGCTGCACGAACTCAACCACAAAGGCGAGTTCCTGAAAGTCAAAGGCCCGCTCAACATCTCGCGCGGGCCGCAGGGCCAGCCGGTGATCTTTCAGGCGGGCTCTTCCGAAGACGGCCGCAATTTCGCCGCGCGCCATGCCGAGGCGATTTTCACCCATCAGGACGACCTGGCGCAGGCGCAGGCTTTCTATGCCGACGTCAAGGCCCGCGCACGCGGGTTCGGACGCGATCCGGACAAGCTGGCGATCGTGCCGGGCGCAAGGCCGGTGATCGGCTCGACCGAAGCGGAAGCCGAAACCAAATATGCAGAGCTCGCGGGGCTCGGAAATCTCGAAAACGCCCTGCGCGCGCTCGGCCGCTCGTTCAACGACCACAATTTCAGCGTCTACGACCCCGACGGCCCCTTCCCCCGCGAAGTCGCCGCCGAAGGGTTCAAGAGCAACCAGAGCGCGTCGGAACGGATTCTGGCGCTTGCCGACCAAGGGCTCACTCTGGGCGAAATCGCGCGCCGGGTCGGCACGCCGCGTGGCGGCTGGGTCGGAACGCCCGAACAGATCGCCGACCGGATGCAGCAATGGCTCGACGAACGCGGATCGGACGGCTTCAACCTTTTCGAAAGCCTGCCCGGACAGCTCGACGTCTTCGTCGATCAGGTTGTGCCGATCCTGCAGGACCGCGGGATTTTCCGCCGCGAATACCCCGGAGCCACGTTCCGCGAGACGCTCGGCCTCGACAAGCCGGTCAACCGCTACACCGCACAGCGGCTTGCCCGCAGCGCGGCCTGAAGGAAGCGCCATGGCCTTTTCGCGACGCACCCTGCTTGCAGGATCGCTCGCTTCGCTCACTCTTGCCGCGTGCCACCGGGGAACCGGTGGCGCCGTGCTGAAAGTCGGCAGCCAGAAAGGCGGGACCAAGGCGGTGCTGCTGGCATCGGGCGTGCTGGAAGGCGCGCCTTATGCCGTCGAATGGTCCGAATTTCCCGCAGCCCAGAACCTGCTCGAAGCCCTGGGCAGCGGCGCGGTCGATCTCGGCCTGATCGGCGACGCACCGTTCCAGTTCGCTTTTCAGAGCGGCAGCCCGACCAAAGCCGTCGCAGTGCAGCGGGTCGAAGGGAAAAACCCCGGCATTCTCGGGATCGTTGCCCCCGCGCACTCTCCGTTGCGAACGATCCACGACCTTGTCGGCAAGCGGGTCGCAACGACACACGGCAGCATCGGCCATTACCTGATCCTGCGCGCGCTCATCGCCAACGGGCACAAGCCTGATGCGGCGCATATCTCGTTCCTTTCGCCCAGCGATTCCCGCGCCGCCCTGCAAAGCGGAGCAGTCGATGCCTGGTCGACCTGGGCCCCCTATACCGTCGCCGCGATTGCCGAAGGCGCGCGTGTTCTGGTCGATGGTCGGCTCTATTCAGAGGGCAACAGTTTCGATGTCGCCAACGAACAGGCAATTGTCGACAAGCGCCCGTTGCTCGCCGACTTCCTCAAGCGCGAGGCCCACGCGCTCGACTGGGCGGTCGCCCATGGCGGCGACTATGCCAAAGTGCTGGCCCATGAGACCGGGCTGCCCCTGCCGGTCGCGCAGGGGACTGTCGAAGCCGCACGACGCGTGCGCGGCACGATCGACCCCGCGCTCATTCGCGATCAGCAGGTCATTCTCGACACGTTTCTGGCCTCAGGTGAAATCAAGGCCAATCGCCCCGTCGCACAGGCATTCGAACCCATCATCTGAAAAACGGCGGAAGCGCCAAGCGCTTCCCCCTCCTCTCTCAGCCTTGCTCCGCATAGCGTCGGGCCGCAATCTCGGCCCCTTCATTGAGCAGCGGACCCAACAGGCGATAATCGTCCAGCTGTCCGGCATCGAACGGTTCATCCCAGCCGTGGTCGCGGCGCACCTGCCCAAGCTGTCCCGAGGCAAGCAGGACGTCGAGCGGGGGATGCGAGGCATCCGCATCGTCGGGATTGACCCACAAGGCATCCTCGCGACATGCCAATTCGCACAGATAACAGGTCTGGCAGGCATCGACCCGAGCCAGCACCGGCGCAGTCGGGCCGGGTTCGAACACCTGTGTCGGGCAGGCCGCGACACAGGCCGCACAATTGGTGCAGCGTTCGGCGACAAGCGCCGCGATCATGCCGCCACCTCCGCCAGCGGGCCATCCGCCTGTGTCTGGACCTGATCGAAGCCTCCGACCAGCAAGCGCCGTGCGAACGCCGGATCGGACCGGGAAACATCGGCGCGAACATGAATGCCGCGCGTCTCCCGCCGGTCGAGGGCCGCCGCAAGACACCAGCGCGCACTGGCCGTCATGGCGACCGCTGCCCGCAATTCGACCAGAGCGCGCCCTTCGGCCCGGCCATGGTCGGCAAGAGTGTGCCAATGGGTGTCGAGCACTTCGAGGGAATTCCTGAGCTGATCCGCACGACGCCAGAACGCCTTGCGATAGTCGTGAACTTCATGGCCCGCTGCGGCCACGATTTCGGGCACGTCGAGCGTCCGGGCCGCACGTCGGGGGCGCAACCCGGCGCGACCGAGCCCGCTGGCCGGGGCATAGGCACCGGATCGCGTGGCCTGCGCTTCACGCGCGGCGGCAACCCCGGCAATCCGGCCCGAGGAAAGCGCCCAGGCGGCATTGACTGCCCCGCCCCCGCTTACGGCCCCGGCAACCGGCTCGCGCGAGGCCGTGTCGCCCGCCGCGAACAGCCCGCGCACTTCGGTGCGGCAGTCCGCATCGACAATGCGGATTCCCCCGGTTCCCCGGATCGTACCTTCGCCGAACAGCCGTACCGGAAAACGCTGTCGCCACAGATCAATGCCGCGCCGCTCGAATGCCGCCACCGTCAATGGCTGGATCCGCCGCAGCAATCCGTGAAGCGCCGGAGGTGCATCGGAAAGATCCGCCAGCACCGGTCCGCGATCCATGGCCGCGCCCAGTGCCTGCTGATGCGCATGGCCTGCCTTGGGCGGCGGCACGTCGATCTCGCACCCGTCCGTGTCGAAGAAGCGCGCCGCGTAATAGGGAAGCGTCCGGGTCGAAGCCCAGGCCGGAGACAGCGAATAGGAAATCGAGAATTCCATGCCCGACAGCAGGGCTCCGGCTTCTACCGCCATCAGCAAGCCGTCGCCGGTGTTGGTGTGGCTGCCGATCAGCCCCGAACGAAATGCCACGCCTCCGGTGGCGAGCACGGTCGCGCCGCTGCGGATTTCCCAGGCATCCTCGGTCGCCAGCACGATACCGCGCGCGCCCACGATCCGGCCTTCCCCGTCGGCGATGAGTTCGGTCGCCGGATGATGGTCGAGAATGGTCACCCCGCGCGCCTCGGCAAAGCGGCGCAAGGCGCGCATGTATTCGGGGCCCCGCACACCCTGCACATACCGGCCGCCCCGTCCGTCCGAGCCGAACGGATAATAAGCCGCGATCGTGGGAAGATGGCGCCAGGTCAGGTCGATGATCCGTGCCATCCATTCGGGATCACCCAGACCTTGCGCCTTCGCCGCCTGTTTCTCGACGGCCTCACGGCGCAATCCGGGGTCTTCGGGAACCCACCAATGGCCGGGCCCGCCGGTCGCGGTCACGCCGCTGGTGCCCATTGCCCCCTTGTCGACGACGATCACCCGCGCACCGGTTTCGGCGGCGGCGATCGCGGCCCAGGCCGCCGCCATGCCGCCGCCGATGATCAGCACATCACTGCGTACAATGACCGAAGCGATCATTCGGCAGGGACCAGATCGTCGGACCGGCTTTCGACAGGCGCGGCATGGCGATTGGACGGAACCGGAATGCCGAGATGCCCGCGCAGGGTGTCGGCGGTATAGTCGGTGCGAAACAGGCCCCGATGCTGAAGGATGGGCACCACCCGTTCGCGGAACAGCGCGAAATCGCCGGGACGCGTAACGCGCAAGTTGAACCCGTCCGCAGCCCGCCCGACGAACCAGCGTTCGATCTCGTCAGCCACAGTCTCGGGCGAGCCGACGAAGGACGTGCGCCATTGGCCGAGCTGATAGGCCGCTTCGCGCAAGGTCAGCTGCTTGTCGCGCGCGGTGGCGATGATCCGTTCGGCATGGCCCTTGTAACTGTTGAGCGTCACTCCGGTCAGATCCGGGAACGGCGCGTCGGGATCGTACTGGCTGAAATCGTGGTAGTTGAACGCCCGGCCCAGTTGAACCAGCAGCTTGTCGAAATCGAGCGCCTCGTGCTCGCGGCGGGCAATCGCCTGTGCTTCCTCATCCGTTTCGGCAAGGATCGGGAAAAGGCCGGGCAGAACGACAATGTGGTCGGGATTGCGCCCGAGCGCGGCAGCACGTCCTTTAAGATCGGCATAATACTGCTGTGCGCTTTCGAAATCCTGCGCCGCGGCAAACGTGCCGTCGGCAATTGCCGCGCCCAGATCGCGCCCGGCCGCGCTGTCGCCCGCCTGAAAGATCACCGGCTGCCCCTGGCGCGAACGCGAGAGCGCAAGCGGCCCGTCGACGCGGAAGAAGCGCCCGTGGTGATCCAGCCGATGCTGCTTTGCCTTGTCGAGGAAAATGCCGCGCACCTTGTCGCGGGGAAAGGCATCGTCCTCGTAGCTGTCCCACAGCCCACGCACGACATCGACGAATTCATGTGCCCGTTCATAGCGTTCGGCATGATCGAAATGCTCGTCGCGCCCGTAGTTGCGCGCCGCGCCTTCCAGCCCGGTCGTCACCACGTTCCAACCCGCACGCCCCCGGCTGATATGATCGAGCGATCCGAACTGGCGCGCGACGTTATAGGGCTCCCAGTACGAAGTGGTCAGCGTCCCGACGAGACCGATGCGTCGGGTATGCGTCGCGACCGCCGAAAGCAGCGTCAGCGGTTCCAGCCGATTGAGGAAATGCGGCGCGGTGTCGGGCGTGATGAACGGGGAATCGACGATAAAGACGAGATCGAACCGCGCTTCCTCGGCCAATTGCGCATTGCGGATGTACCAGTCGATGTCGATCGAGGCATCACCGGGAAGCGCGGGATCGCGCCACGAATACTGATCGGTGCCGACGCCTTCGAGAATGGCGCCGAGATGAAGCTGACGGCCCTGGGTCATGAGACAATCTCCTTGGATTGCCTGAAAATCTAGGGCGTGCAGGCCCGGGCACCCAACGAGGCTTGCTGATAGCCCTATTGAACCTTCTGATGCGGGCGGTGGGCATGCCCCAATCCGTTCGTCCTTCGACAGGCTCTGGACGAACAAGCCTCGAAAAACGGCGCTTGCGGATGGCCCCCGCAAGCGCCGTTTGCTCAAAGGCGGAAGGCGATGCCCGCCTGTACGCTGTTGCTCGACAGATTGCCTTTGAGCGCATTGCCGTTGGTCGTGCGCAAGGTCAGGCTCGGCACTTCGAAATAGCGGTATTTCAGGACCACATCGATGCCCTTGGCCACCTGATGGCGCACCCCGGCAAGCGCCTGCCAGGCAAAGCCGGTGGCATTGTCGGCGCTGAAATAGGTCGGTGTCGCAGCCATGCTGGCCGCGCTGGAGGTAAACGTGTTCGAAGCCTGCGTGCGGTCGAGCGTCCAGCGCCCGGTCGAGACCCGTGCCAGACCGAAACCGCCGCCGGCAAAGGCGCGAGTCGCCCCGTCCCTGTGCCCGATGTTGATCAACCCGTTGAACATGGCCGACAACACGCTGGTCCGCCCGCCCGCATCGGGATAGTCGCCCGCCCCGCGCCCGGACGCGTCGACCGCGACATTGGCATTCGTATAGGCGACAGCGCCTGTGCTGTATCGCTTGGCGCCTGCTTCGACTTCGACGCTGAACCGCCCAAGATCGTAGCCGAGCACGCCGTCGAGATCCCATCCGGCCTTCTGCCCGACGCGGATGGCTCCTGATGCCGCCGTTGGATCGGTGACCTTGTTCAGCACGGCCGCCTGATAGGCCGCCGGGAATGCACCGCCCGCATCGAGTTCGAGATAGGCACGCCCGCGATGGCGCTCACTTGCCCCCGCCCCGATCACGCCGCCATCGGACGGAGCATCATTGGCATGATCGGCCTGAAGCGCGACTTGCGCCGAGACCGTGAACGTGCGCGGAGCCCCCGGCGACAGCGAAGTCCCGACCGATCCCGGCACCCAATAGCGCGTATCGGCGATGTTCTGGATATTGGCGCGCACGACAACCGCATGGCCCGAGGCGTTGAAGCCATAGCTGGCGCCAAGGTCACCCACGGTCGAACTGTGGAAGACGAAAATGTTGCTGGCACCATAGGCGCGGCCCGAATGGTGGATGCCGCCGGTCAGCTTCACGCCCGGAAGGAACGGCAACGAATATTCGGCAAGGCCCGAGATCTGGAAATCGGTCGTTCCCGCAATCGTCTGGCCGATCAGGTTGGACGGCCCCGAAATCTGCTTGGCATCGAGATAGGCGACCGACCCGGTCAGGAGCAGGTCGCGGATCGGATGCAGCGTCGCGTTGAATTCGATCCCCTGATACCGGGCGGTGCCGTTGCGGACGAAGGTATTGGTCGTGTCGGTATATTCCGAAGGCGTCGCGATGCGATAAAAGGCCAGATTGGCGCTGCCCCAACGCCCTTCGGCCTTGACCCCGGCTTCGTATTGCGTGGTCTTGAGCGGGCCGAAGGAAGCATTGGCGTTGGTGGTGCTTGCCGGAGCAAGCGCGCCGCGCTGAAGCGCCTCGACATATGTGGCGTAGACGTGGACCGTGGGCAGGACCGCCACGCTGATCGAATAGACCGGCGAAACCGGGTGGTAATGGAAATAGGACGACGTCGAGGAATTGGGATTGAAATTGACTTCCTCGTAATCGGTATAGCGCAGGCCGAGCAGGACCGAGACCGGCCCCCAGCCGAGCGTATCACTGGCATAGAGCGCGCGCTGGTGCACTTCCTGATAACGGGTCCATACCGGCGGACGATTGTTGTAAAGCGCCGCCGCATTCCCGCTCAGGGTCGGGACATTGTTGGCATTGTAGATGTTGTAGCCGGTCCCGATCACCGTGCTGCGCGTCGGATTGTCGTAATCGAACTGCACTGTAAGCGACGATGCGCCCACCGCGATCTGGTGCGTGATCGGGCCGGTCCGCACTTTGCCGTTCACGCTGGCATCGCCGACGTAATAGCGGAACAGGCGGTTCATGTTGTAGGCGGTCGAATAATAGTCGCCCGCATTGTCATAGATCGTCGCGAGACTGCCGGGGAACCGTTCGTCGAGCGCGGCATAGCGGGCAGCGACGCTCGCTTTCCAGTCGTGCGCGATTTCATAGTTCACGCGCCCGGTCAGGCTGACGATGTCGTTGAACTTGGTCGTCCCGCGCGCGCCGGGTTGCAGGTCTCCACTGGTCGGTGTGAGCGAGGTGACCGGTTTGTACGTCACACCGTTGATAGTCGTCGTGGTCGTCAGAATCGAGATCGTGTTGACCTGATCGTCCTGTCGCGTGCGTTGATAGAAACCGTCGAGTTGCCAGTCGAGCTTGTCGGTGACGCGCCCGGTCAAAGCGAGGCTGACGAACTGATCCTTGTTATAGGCGCCGTTATAGAGCCGCCCTTCCTCGTTCACGGCATTGAGGCGAAAGGCATAGCGCCCTTCGGCATCGAGCGGCCCGCCGATGTCGAGATGTTCGCGCAGGATGCTGCTGCTGCGATAGGACAAGTCGAACAGCGCCTGGAACGTCCGCGTCGGCTGCTTGCTGACCAGATTGACGACCCCGCCCGGCGCGGCAAAGCCATAGGCAAAGCCCCCTGCGCCTTTCAGGATCTGGATATCCTGAAGATGCTCGATCGGATGGTCCTGATACCAGTAGGGGAACGGCAGTCCGTCGAGCTTGTACCCGTTGGTGCGGTCGATCGCGATGCCGCGCACGGAAAAGGTATTGCCCGAAGCCACGCCCGAATTGTTCGAGCGGACGCCCGCGTCATAGGCAAAGGCCGCGTCGATCGTCGTGGCGGCCAGCCGCTGGATCTGCTCGGCATCGACAGTCCCGACCGAGAACGGCGTTTCGAGCAGGCTGCGTGGTCCAAGCGCACCCGCGCTGACCGTCTGCTTTTTCGCGGCACCGGTCACGACGATGGGATTGGCCCCGCCATCACCGTCCCCGTCTCCCGGAACGGCTGCATCCGCAGTCGGCGCGGTGGCGGTCGGACCATCGGCCGCGCGGGCCGCGACCGAGCCCCCCGCAACAAGAGCAACGGCCAGCGCAAGCCGACTGGCGTGGTGGGATCGGATCACGTCATGTCCTTTCAGAGCGGAGGATGCGTCGCGGCAACGGCGCGGGAGGACCTGCGCGGAGCGACGGCATCAGGAATGCAAATTGGGAAAAGTCAGGCTTGGCAGCCCGCAGTTGTATGGGCCGAAGTTGTATGGGCCGGGCCCATGCGATCCGCGCGATCGCCCCCTGATGCGACAGTCATTGCGAACCCCTCATGCCCTGCTTGTCGAATGAGCGAGGCAAGCCTTGGAGAAGCGGCTCGGCAAAATACAATGAGACTTGCAAATGGCAGATCGAGTTAATCTTGACCCCAAATCATCAGGAAAACCGCCAGTTTTCAGAAATAAAGAAAAACCATACCGGCAAGTTCTGCTCATAATCACATGAGAATTCCTGTTTTGGATAATGAGCGATTCTCACATTGCTATCAGCCCAAAGCGCTGGCGAATTGTCGGGATCGATTCCTACTCTCTCCTGCCTTCCACCGCATCCGCAGGAGATCAGGATCGTGTCCACACAAACCCTCGCAGATCACAGCAGCACCGATGCCGGCCTTCACATCACGCCCCTGCAGCCGAGCATCGGTGCGGAAGTATCGGGGGTCGATCTGTCGCGGCCGATCACCCCGGCCCAGCGAGAAGCGATCCGGGCCGCCGTGCTTCGCTACAAGGTGATCTTCTTCCGCGATCAGCCGCTGAGCAACGAACAGCACGCGGCGTTCGCCGCGCAATTCGGGCCGCTCTATACGCATCCGACCACGCGCCATCAGGCCGCCAACACGGCCATTCATTCGATCGCGGCGCGCGACGACCGCGAATACGGGGAACGGTTCAAGCGCGTGCTGGATTCAGGTGACGCCTATCACACCGACACGAGTTGGCGGCTGGTCCCGACCTGGGGCGCGGTTCTGCGTGACATCACTCTGCCCGAAAATGGCGGCGATACGATCTGGGTCGACGCGCATCTGGCCTGGGATGCCCTGTCCGACGATCTCAAGCAGAAGCTCGAAGGCCTGCACGTCACCCATAATTTCCTGTCCGCACTGAAAGGGGTCGGCCACGAATACCCGATCGTCGCCCATCCGGTCGTGCGCACCCACCGCGAAACCGGGCAAAAGATCCTGTGGGTCAATTTCTCGCAGCAGCCGCAGATCCTGGGCGTCGAACTGGCCGAAAGCCGGGCCCTGCTCGACGAAATCCTGCGCCAGTACAAGCGCCCCGAACTCCAGGTCCGCTTCACCTGGCGCAAGAACTCGGTCGCCTTCTGGGATAACCGTTCAACCGTCCATTACGCGGTCCGCAACTATGGCGAATTCCCCCGCGAACTGCACCGCATCCTGATCGCCGACGAGCCGCTGTGGTCCGACCTGTGACGGTCTGCCCCCGGCGCGGTAACAAGCCGCCCCATATCGTGCAAAATCAATGAGGGGTTGAGCAACCGCGATTTGAACTTGGGGCCGACCCGGCCGCAAAGCGGGGCTTTCCCACTCATGAAGCGGAGATCGGCTTGAAGGCCCCGTTTGATCACGACGCCATTCGCGATCCCGAAACCCCGCCCAGAACGGGCGGCACCAGCCGCCGTGTCGTTCTGGGGGGGATTGCCGCTGCAGCTGTCGCCGGGCTCGGCTTCGACCTTGCCCGCAGACACGAAGCCTGGCCGAAAACGCCCAAGGGGCTCGACCGGGTGCGACTGGCGTGGAATCCCAATGCCCTGTGCCTTGCCCCGGTGCTGCTCGCGCAGAACAAGGGCATTTTCGCGCGCCACGGCATCGACGTCGAACTCATCAGTTATGCCGGATCGACCGACCAGCTGCTCGAAGCCATGTCGACGCGCAAGGCCGATGCCGGGGTCGGAATGATCCTGCGCTGGATCAAGCCGCTCGAACAGGGGTTCGACGTGCGCCTTCTGGCCGGAACCCACGGTGGCTGCATCCGCATGTCGGGTTCGCGCCGCGCCGGGGTCACGCCCGATCCGCTCAGCCTCAAAGGCAAGACGATCGGCCTTGCCGAGATCACCGGCGCCTCGCGCAATGCCTTTGCCGTCCTGCTCAAATACCACGGCCTCGACCCCGACCGCGATGTCGAATGGCGCCAGTTCCCGCAAGCCCTGCTCGGCGAGGCCCTGCGCAAAGGCGAAGTGCAGGCGATCGCCGACAGCGACCCCGTTCTTTTCCTCGAGGAAAAAGCATCGGACGGCGACATGGTCGAAGTCATCAGCAATCTCAGCCACCCCTGGCAGAACCGGGTCTGCTGCGTGATCGGGGCGGGCGGTTTCATGCTCCGCGAAAACCCGCGCGCGGCCAAGGCGCTCGTCCTTGCCATGGCGGACGCGGCAAACCTGTGTTCGTCCGACCCGCACGAAGCGGCGCGCGCGTTCCTTCCCTATACGCGCGGAGCCAGCGTCGATGATCTTGTCGCGATCCTGAAAACCCAGACGCACGCCAATCATCCGCTCGGCCGCGACCTTGCCGGAGACGTCACCCGCTACACGGCCGAATTGCGCGCCATCGGCGTGATGAAGCCGACCACCGATCCCGCCCGCTTTGCCGGTTCCATCGTCAGCGACGTGCTGGCCTGACCGAACGGAAAAGGTACCTTCAGCGTGACAGCCCCCGCCCATTCGCTTGCCCCATCCGCTGATCCTTCCCTGCCCCGCGATCTGGCTTTCACCCTGCCGCGCTGGCGTCTCTGGCGTGGAGGAGCGGGAGCCGCCGCATTGTGGATCGGGGCCGGGCTTTTTGCACTCTATGTCCCGGGCGTCACTCCGCTGCCGCGCACCGGCCTGCTCGGCGGGATCGAGCTTGCGATCGGGATTGCGATCGCGGTTGTAGCGCTTGCCCCTTGGCGCCGTTCGGAAGGCCTGGAGCAGGCTGACCGCTGGCTCGCCGCCCTGCCGATCGGCTTCGTCATCTGGCAATATGCGACCAACAAGACCGGGCTCCTGCCGCTGCCGTTCTTTCCGGCCCCGGAATCGGTACTCGAAGTCTTTACCGACGACTGGGCCAAACTGGCCGAAAGCGCGCTCGCTTCGCTCGTCCTGCTGATCCCGGGCTATGCCATCGGCGCGGCGCTCGGCTTTTCGCTGGGCGTTGCGATCGGCTGGTCGCGCGCGGTCCATTACTGGGCCCATCCGATCCTGCGCTTCGTCGGTCCGCTTCCGGCAACCGCATGGCTGCCGATCGCGTTCTTCTGCTTTCCCTCGACGCGCAGCGCCTCGACATTCCTGATCGCGCTCGCCAGCGGCTTTCCGGTCGCGGTGCTGACATCGTCGGGCGTCGCGAGCGTGGCGCGCGCCTATTACGACATTGCCCGCAATCTCGGCGCAGATCCCCGCTTCCTCGTCCGCAAGGTTGCGGTCCCGGCGGCCTTGCCCAGTGTGTTCGTCGGCCTGTTCATGGGCCTTGGCGCCTCATTCGTGGTGCTCGTGACGGCGGAAATGATCGGGGTGAAAGCCGGTCTCGGCTTCTATCTGCAATGGGCGCAGGGATGGGCCGCCTATGCCAATATCTATGCCGCGCTCATTGTCATGGCGTTCCTGTTTTCCGGCCTGATCGGCCTGCTCTTTGCCGTCCGCGACCGGGTGCTTGCCTGGCAGAAAGGGATCGTGCGGTGGTAAGCGCGACACTCGACAACGAAACCCGGCCCGGCCTCTCGGTTCAGATCAGCCGGGTCAGCCATGCCTATCGCACCGGCGCCGAGCCGGTCGATGTCATCGACAATGTCACGTTCGGCGTCGATCCGGGCGAATTCGTCGCCCTGCTCGGCCCCAGCGGATGCGGCAAATCGACGCTGCTGCGCCTTGTTGCGGGGCTCGATCAGCCGAGCGAGGGTAAAGTCGGCACCGACATGGTGCGCGTGACCGGCCCCGATCCTGCGCGCTTGCTGGTCTTTCAGGACCCGACCCTGTTCCCGTGGCGCACCGTTCGGCAGAACATCGCGCTCGGGCTCGAAGCGCGCGGGGTGGCGGGCGATCACCGCGCCGCCACCGACGAGGCACTCGCACTCGTCGGTCTTGAAGCCTTTGCCGACGCGCTCCCGCATGAACTGTCGGGCGGCATGGCTCAGCGCGCGGCGCTTGCCCGCGTCCTGATCAACCATCCCCGCCTACTCCTGCTCGACGAACCCTTCGGCAAGCTCGACGCGCTGACCCGCATGACCTTGCAGGGCGAACTGCTGCGGCTGTGGCAACAGGGCGGCTTTACCACCATGCTCGTCACCCACGATGTCGAGGAAGCCCTGCTCTTGGCCCAGCGCGTCATCGTCTTCGGCCCGCGTCCTGCAAGCGTGGTGTTCGAAGCCGAAGTCGACCTCCCCTATCCGCGCCACCGCGACGATCCCGGCTTCATCGCCCTGCGTCGCGACATCCTGATTGCTCTGGGGCACGGCGAGGAGCTGTAAGCGGCAATCATTGCGCCATACGCAAAGATGGTCGCGAAATTCAGGCAATTATCGCTATCATCGCATGGGGGCATAGAAGCGTTGTCAATCATGACGCTCTCAGCCAAACCGAAAGTGCCCCCTATGACCTCCCCCCTCTTCTCCCCCATCCACCTCGGTCACATCGACCTGCCCAGCCGCATCGTCATGGCGCCGTTGACCCGTTCGCGCGCCGCGCCGGGCAATGTCCCGTCGGATCTGGCGATCGAATACTATCGCCAGCGCGCCTCGGCGGGCCTGATCATCACCGAGGCGACCCAGATCTCGCCGCAGGGACAGGGCTATGCCTGGACCCCCGGCATTCACGACGAAGCCCAGATCGCCGGATGGTCGCGGGTGACGCAGGCGATCCATGAAGCAGGCGGCCGCGTCGTCATGCAGCTCTGGCACGTCGGACGCGTGTCGCATCCCGTGTTCCAGCCCGGCGGCGCTCGCCCGGTTGCCCCGACCACGATGCCGGTCCCCGCGCAAGCCTTCGTCCCCGGCCCCGACGGCAAGGGCACCTTCACCGATATTCCCGAGCCGCAGGAACTGACCGTTGCAGGCATCCAGCTGATCGTCGCCGACTATGCGCAAGCCGCCCGCAATGCCATCGCGGCGGGCGTCGATGGTGTCGAAGTCCATGCCGCCAACGGCTACCTCCTCGACCAGTTCCTCAACAGCGCGAGCAACTGGCGCACCGATCGCTATGGCGGATCGGTCGAGAACCGCGCGCGCCTGCTGTTCGAAGTGATCGATGCAGTGACGGAAGCCGTCGGGGCCGATCGCGTCGGCGTGCGCCTCTCGCCGATGGGCAAGTCCTTCGGCATGGATGATCCCGATCCCGAAGCCCTGTTCGCCCATGTCGTGCGCGAACTCGACCGGCGCGGTCTCGCCTATCTCCATCTGGTCGAACCGACCGTGCGCGGCCGTGAAGTGGTGCGCGAGGCCGATACCCGGAGCGAAGCCCTGATGCATGCCATCCGCACAGCCTTCTCCGGGCCGATCATCCTTGCCGGGGGCTACAACCGTGCCCGAGCCGACAAGGCTCTGGCCGAAGGGCGCGGCGACCTTATCGCGTTCGGTCGCCCGTTCATCGCCAATCCCGACCTGCCCGCCCGTCTCGCGCTCGATGCTCCGCTCAACGAGCCCGATCCGACCACGTTCTATGGCGGCGATGCCCACGGCTATATCGACTATCCGACGCTCGCGGACGCCCCGACCGACGAGGTCGTGTCGTGACGGCGGCGACCCCGACAGCAGGGGCGGCTCATGCCGCCCCCACCCTCGGCAAGGGGCTGACTTTCGCCATGGCGGCGACCACCGGCCTTGCCGTCGCCAACATCTATTACAACCAGCCGATGCTGGGGCTTGTCGAGCGCGACCTGCCCGGTTCGCTGACCGCGCTTGTGCCGACGGTGACGCAGCTCGGCTATGCGCTGGGCCTGTTCCTGCTGGTCCCGCTCGGCGATCTGGTCGAGCGCCGGGGCCTTATTCTGGTGCAGTTCCTCGCTCTTGCCGCCGCGCTGGTGACGGCGGCGATCGCACCCAATGCGGCGTCGCTGCTGATGGCCTCCCTCGCGGTCGGGGCGACCGCGACCGTCGCGCAACAGATCGTCCCGCTCGCCGCGCACATGGCGCCCCAGGAAAGGCGCGGCGCGGTCATCGGTACGGTCATGGCGGGCCTGCTCTGCGGCATCCTGCTCAGCCGGACGCTGGCGGGCTTTGTTGCCGACCATGCCGGATGGCGGGCGGTGTTCTGGCTCGGCGTGCCGCTGGCCGTGCTCTCGGGTCTTGCCTTGCGCATCCTGCTGCCGACCAGCCGCGCCGATCACCACCACAGCTATGGCTCGCTCCTCGCCTCGCTCATTCACTTGTGGCGGGACCTGCCTGCCCTGCGCCGCGCGACGCTGACGCAAGGCTTGCTGTTCGGGACGTTCAGCACGTTCTGGAGCACGCTCGCGCTCCATCTTCAGGAGCCGCGCTTTGGTCTGGGCGCAACCGTTGCGGGCCTCTTTGGCGTGATCGGCGCGGCAGGCGTGCTGGCGGCTCCGGCGGCCGGACACCTTGCCGACCGACGCGGCCCGCGCACGGTCATCCTGCTCGGCACGGTGCTGGCGCTGCTCGCCTGGGCGGTTCTGGGGTTCTGGTCCGCACTCGCCGGGCTGGTGGTCGGGTGCATCCTGCTCGACTTTGCCGTACAGGGCGCGCTGATCTCGCACCAGCACCTCGTCTATGCCCTGCGCCCCGAAGCCCGTGCACGGATCAACACCCTGTTCATGGGCGGCATGTTTCTGGGCGGGGCGAGCGGATCAGCCCTCGCGATGGCGGCATGGCGGATGGATGGATGGACCGGCGTCAGCGCCCTTGGCATGGTCCTCGCGGCCCTTGCCGCGCTGGTGCAGCTTACCGCGACTTCGCGGTGATCGCACGCATCTCGTTCATCTGCCACAGCAGCAGCGTTGGCGCGCCCAGAGCGATTTCGCGGGCGCGCTTGGCAAGGCTGAGCGCCAGAGCGGTTTCCGCAGGCAGGCCGAACAAGGGCCCGGCCAGCGCATAGGCGACTTCCTGAACCCCCAAGGCCCCGGGGATCATGAAGGCCACGCTGCGCAGCGTGAAAATCAGGCTTTCAAGGCTGAGTACGTACCAGATCGACATCGACACGCCCATCAGGCGCAATGCGATCCATCCCCCGATCCCGCTCGCGATCCAGGCCAGGAGATTGAACCCGAACGCCAGCAGGACATGATCCCGCCGGGCATAGATCGCCCGCAGCTCCCCGCGAATTTCCGCGAGCATCCCCGTCGAATTGGGCAGGAACCGCGCCGCGATCACCGCAGCAAGATCGAGCGCGCGTTGTTGCGCCCCGAAAAAGGCGAGCATCAGTGCGATCATCACGCCGGTCCCGCCCAGAATGGCCGGACGCAGCGCGACCGCCGCGTGATTGCCGATCAGGATCGAGGTCATCTGGGCCAGCCCGAACAGGGTGAAGACGACCTGTCCCGCCATCTCGGTCGTCATGTCGACGACAAGCGATCCATAGACCCGCCGCGCCGGAATCCCGGCCGAGGCCAGAACCCGCGCGCTGACGATAAGACCACCCAGATGCGAGAACGGCAGGAGATCGGCAACCCCCTCGCGGACCAGACGCGCCCAGGTGAAGAGCGAAAGGCGCGCGCCCGGCTCGCCCGGCGCTGCCGCGAGCCAAGCCGCGCCAAGCAGTCCGTAGATGCCCAGCGACCATGCGCAATAGGCAAGGAAACCGCCCGCTCCGAGGCGTCCGGCCGTGTGCATGACATTGGCGAAGTCGGCCGCGCCCACCGTCCAGACGGCGACGGCGAGACCGACAATCGTTGCCAGCACGATCCCGAGGCGGGCATGTCCGTTCAGGCGAAAGCTCCCTTTGCATGGCCCTTGCCGAACGGAAGCGACTTCCACAGCTTGCAGGCTTTTCCGGCAAGATCGCACTTGCGCAAGGCCTCGACCTTGCCGGGCAGGTCAGCCTTTTCGATCCGGTCCGACACGTCGAGCGCCAGACGAATGGCAGCGGGCACGAACCGCGGACGAATGAGACGCTTGTCATAAGGTTCGAGGCGACGATCGTTTTCCGAGAGGCAGATCTTCGCAAGCTCGGTGAAGGTGATCTCGACACCAAGTTCCTTCGAACCGTTGAGCGTGAAGTTGTTTTCCTGCGCCCGGGTGTTGTCCTTGCCGAGGCCTGCGGCGGTATCGATCCGTTCCCAGATCAGATAGAGCCACACGGCAATTACCTTGGCTTCGAACCAGGGACGGCGCCATGCGGGCATGTTGCTGCGCCACCATGCGACCCAGTTCACGAAAAACAGGATGTGCCGCCCTTCCTCGCGCATGACCGGTTCGAACGTGTCGACCAGCTCGGGCGGGAAAAAGCCGGAATCGCGGGCGATCTTGAACAGGCCAAAGCCAAAGAAGCTGTCGATGCATTCCGAGTAACCGGTGCGCATGAACGCGAATTCCGGGTCCTTGGGACGCTTGTATTCCGGCTCGGGCTGAAGCTCGATGCCATAGGACTGGACCATGTCGTGCAGGACGACCTTGTGCCGCATTTCCTCGTAGGCATCCATCTCCACCGCCGTCTTGAGCAGCGGTTCGTCGATGTATTCAGCGTAAGTCTTGACGTTCATCCCCGCGCGCCCCTCGGTCGCGACAGCGATGTCCCAGATCGGCAGGGAGACGATCCGGTTGCGCGTTTCCTCGTCGAGCTCGGGCCAGTCGATGACTGCCGGGCGATAAGGATCGTGGGTGTCGAGCAGCATTCGGCTCATGAGCATCATATGCTCGGGGCTACCCAGCTTGATCGGACCGACGGGCAGCGGTGCCTTATCGTCGTAGTCACCCCAAGTGCGAGTGAGTTCCATGTCGAGCTCCTTTACATGAAATCAGCAAAACGGCCGGTCGGGATGCCATTGCTCGACAATGTCCGCTTGGCAACCCCGTCCAACAGCGCAAGGAGTTCGTCAGAATAACGGTATCCCGGCGCAGCCCCCGGATAGGGACCGGTCGCGGGATGTGCATAGATTTCAGTCAATCCGGGCGGCAACAGTTCGATTACTGCACGCAAACGTTCAGGCGTGAACGCACCCGACCAGGCAAGACCGAAGACCTGATCGGGGACCAGCATTCCGGCCGCGCGCATGCGGCGCTGCACGAACCCGGCCCAGATCCGTTCGACCCGGCCACCACCGCGCGTCCCGTCGACCGCCTCGATCACTTCGGGTGGCTCGATCGGCGCGCGCACCGCCTTCATCCCGAACCGGCGTCCGACTTTGAGGATGGTATTGGCGATCGTGGGGTGAAGATGGAAATGTTTGTGCGCATTGACGTGATCGAGCGGGAGCCCGGTCGCGGCAAAGGCTGAAAACTGCGCCTCGATCTCGGCGGCGAGCTGGCGCCGCGCGGCAGGCGAGGCAAAGATCTCGATCGCGGTGCGCACCATGTCGTTGCGGAAATGGCCCGACGCATCAACCAGCGCGGGAATCCGCTCGGGCGGCAACACCGGCCGTCCTTCGACCAGGACGACATGCAGCCCGACGCCGAGCTGGGGCAGGCGCCGGGCCCGCTCCACGGCCTCGTCTGCCGCGTCGCCGGCCACCATCAGGCTGGCGCAAGTCAGCAGGCCCTCGCAATGAGCCTGCTCGACCGCCTCGTTGACTTCGCGCGAGACGCCGAAATCGTCGGATGTGACGATCACGCGACGCGGCGCAGGGCCCGACAGGCTCATGAAAGGCAAGTGCCGGGCACGAAGGCCCGGCAGAATTGGTCCGTCATCGGCTGGCAACCATGGCCCTTTGGGATCAGGCTGCCTGCTTGCGCTTGCGCAGGAACTCGAAGAATTCGACGCCTTCGCGCAGGCGGCGCTTCATCATGTCCCAGTCGCGGACCATTTCGCTCACGATCGCCCCGACCTTGCGCGGGCGGAAGTAGAAGCGCTTGTAGAATTCCTCGACCTTGTCGAAGATCACCTTGGCAGGAAGGTGCGGATAAGACAGCTGCGCGATCTGGTTGCCGTAGTCGGCAACGAGGTGATCGGTGCCGTCGAACCAGCCGTTTTCCATCGCCTGCTGATAGAGGAACGTGCCCGGATAGGGCGCCGCCAGGCTGACCTGGATCGTGTGCGGGTTGATCTCGATCGCATAACGGATCGATTCCTCGATCGTTTCGAGCGTTTCGCCCGGCAGGCCGAGGATGAAGGTGCCGTGGATGGCGATGCCCAGCGCGTGGCAATCGCGGGTGAACCGCTTGGCCACTTCGATGCGCAGGCCCTTCTTGATGTTGTGCAGGATCTGCTGGTTGCCGCTTTCATAGCCCACGAGCAGCAGGCGGCAGCCGTTTTCCTTCATGATCTTGAGCGTTTCGTAAGGCACGTTGGCCTTGGCGTTGCAGCTCCAGGTGATGCCGAGCTTACCCAGTTCGCGAGCCAGTTCCTCGACGCGCGGCAGGTTGTCGGTGAGGGTGTCGTCGTCGAAGAAGAGTTCCTTGACCTGCGGGAACTCGCGCTGGACGTACTTCACTTCCTCGATCACGTGGGGGATCGAACGGGTACGATAGTTGTGCCCGCCGACCGTCTGCGGCCAGAGGCAGAACGTGCAGCGGCTCTTGCACCCGCGCCCCGTGTAGAAGCTGATGTAGGGGTGCTTGAGATAGCCGATGAAGTAGTTTTCGATCTTCAGGTCACGCTTGTAGATCGGCGACACGAACGGCAGCGTGTCCATGTCGGTGATGATCGCGCGATCCTTGTTGTGGACGATCTTGCCGTCCGCATCGCGATAGCTGATGCCTTCGACTTCGCTCAGCGGCATGCCTTCGGCAACGTCCTTGATCGTGAAGTCGAACTCGTTGCGGCACACGAAATCGATGTCGGTGCTCGCTTCGAGCGAAGCCTGCGTCTCGACCGCGACTTTCGCACCGATCAGGCCGATCATGGCCTTCGGGTTGCGCTGCTTGATCAGGCGGGCCGTGTGAAGGTCCTGCTGGAAGCTGGGCGTCGAGGTGTGCAGGATGACGAGATCGCGGTTGTCGACTTCATGCGCGATGTCTTCCCACGACAGGTCGTGCGCGGGCGCGTCGATGAGCTTGGAACCTTCGATCATCGCGGCGGGCTGGGCCAGCCAGGTCGGATACCAGAACGACTTGATTTCACGCTTGGCCTGATAGCGCGCGCCGGCGCCGCCGTCGAAGCCGTGGAAAGAAGGAGCCTGCAGAAAAAGGGTACGCATCATTGAGGAGCTGTCTCCGTAAGCGTGGTCAAGCCGCTCCCTGCGCCTAGACGCAAATGGTTTCCACGCCAATCAATCTTGCGCGTAAAAAAGCTGGCAACGAACACGGCAAATCCGAACAAATCACGCCAAGGTAGCAGCCAGAGCGGTGCCGGGGCAAGCCCGGTGGCATCATCGACCGTCGCGGCAAGCAGAAAACGGGCAGCGCAGGCAATGGCAACCATGGCCAGCCCCACCGCCGGATGGAACGCGGCAGCCCCCAGCGCGAGCGGCAGCGGCATGCTCATGACATTGCTGACATAAGCGGCCGGAACCACCCCGCGCACGGTCGCCCCCCAGCGCAATTCGTGGCGCCACAATTCGCCCAGACCGCCTTCGGCACTCCCGTGCGTGACGATCGGGCCGAGCACGGCAACTTCGCGTCCCTGCGCCCAGACCGCTTCGCCGATGGCATAGTCGTCGGCAAGAATGTCGGCAAACCGGGCAAAGCCGCCGATCGAGTCGAGCACGGCCCGGTGCATCGCGATCGTCGAGCCCATGCAAGGGCGCGCGAGCCCCATGGCGACGCCGAACGCTGCGCTGGGCAGGAATTGCCATGCGATTCCCGCAGCTCCGAACCGCGACCAGAAACCGGCCTCGCCATGCCCGCGATAAAGGCAGCTGACCGCACCGACGCCGGGCGCTTCGAGCGCGGCGACGACGCGGGCAAGATAGTCGCGATCGGCAGCCATGTCGCTGTCGCTCAGGATGAGGATGTCGTGCTCGGCCGACCCGATCATGTTGCACAGGTTCGAGATCTTGCCGCTCGCCCCGTGTCGGGTCGAATCGATGACGAGATCGATGCGCGCGTCGGGATAGCGCACCTTGAGCTCGTGAACGGCAAGAATCGCCGGATCGTCGGCGCGCTGCACGCCGCAAAGGACCTGCACCGGTCCGTCGTGATCCTGTTCGAGGAACGTCGCGAGATTTTCGACCAGACGCGGCTCGGCACCATAAAGCGGCTTGAGCAAAGTCACCGCCGCATTCGAGCGAGGCACTGCGCCCGGCACATAGGCCGTACGATAGCGCGCACGGAAAACCCAGGCCGCAGCGAGCGTATAGCCCGTGCCCAGCGCTGCCATCAGCATCAGGGCCCATCCGGGCACAGCAGTCAAGAATGCAAGGGGCAGCATGCGCGCCTTCCTATCGTCGCACATACCTGTCGGATAGTCCCAATTCGCGCAACGATCTTGCGTTGAGCGCGCGAGGTCATAGAGGGGGCGGCAACAGGCACAATTCAGCCAGGCCATCGGGCCGAGAAAGAGTTGCAAAGATGAACGATCAGGACGGCATCGCACTGGTAACCGGCGTCTCCGGCTTCGTCGGATCGGCAGTGGCACGCGCCCTTGCCGCGCGCGGACAGAAAGTTCGCGGCCTTGTCCGCGCCACCAGTTCGCGCACCAATCTGGCCGATTTCCCCGGCGAACTGGTCGAAGGCGATGCGCGCGATCCCATCAGCGTCGGCATGGCGATGAAAGGCGTGCGCTATTTCTTCCACGTCGCGGCCGACTATCGCCTCTGGGCCCCCGATCCCGAAGAAATCGTCATCAACAATCGCCTGAGCACCGAGACGGTCATGCGCGCCGCGCTTGCCGCCGGAGTCGAACGCATCGTCTATACGAGCAGCGTCGCCACGTTGAAGCCGTCCGACCACGGCATTGCCGACGAAACCTGCGCCGCGCGCCCCGAAGAAGCGGTCGGCGCCTACAAGCGCAGCAAGGTTGTGGCCGAGCGTCTGGTCGAGGACATGGTTGAACGTGACGGACTGCCCGCCGTCATCGTGCAGCCTTCAACGCCGATCGGCCCGCGCGACGTACGCCCGACTCCGACCGGCCGCATCATCGTCGAGGCCGCCAACGGCCACATGCCCGCCTATGTCGATACCGGGCTCAATCTCGTCCATGTCGACGACGTCGCGAACGGCCACCTCCTCGCGTTCGACAAGGGGATGATCGGCGAACGCTATATCCTGGGCGGAGACGATATCATGCTCGGCGACATGCTCGACGAGATCACTCTCATCGCCGGGCGCCGTCCGCCCTATACCAGCCTGCCGCGCTGGCCGCTCTATCCCATGGCTTGGGCCAACGAATGGCGCGCACGCCTGCTCGGCGGCGCCGAGCCGTTCCTGACGCTCGATTCTCTACGCATGTCGCGCCACCGCATGTTCTTTTCCTCGGCCAAGGCGCAGCGCGACCTCGGCTATGTCGCGCGCCCACACCGGGCCGCACTTGCCGATGCGATCGCGTGGTTCCGCGAGGCGGGGATGATCCGGTGATCATCGCTGGTCTGGCCTCTCTCTCGTTCCTGATCTGGCTGGGGCTGATTTTCGGCAACGGCGGCTTCTGGCTTGCCCGCGAACGCGACACCCGCGACCTGCCCGCCGACCCGACGATCTGGCCCGACGTCGTCGCGGTCGTGCCCGCGCGCGACGAAGCGGACGTCATCGCCCGCTCGATCGGCAGCATCGTGCGCCAGGACTACCCCGGCAATTTCCGCGTCATCCTGGTCGACGATTCGAGCAGCGACGGCACCGGGGACATTGCCCGCGCGCTCGGCAGCGACCGGCTGGAAGTCCTCGCCGGAAAACCGCTCGCAGCGGGCTGGACCGGCAAGCTCTGGGCCGTGTCGCAAGGGATCGAGCGGGCCGGAAAGACCCCGACCTGGCTCTGGCTGACCGATGCGGACATCGAACATGCGCCCGACACGCTGCGCACGCTGGTCGCACGGGGCCAGGCGGGCAAGCTGCAAATGGTCAGCCTCATGGCCAAGCTGCGCTGCGACACGTTTGCCGAACGCATGCTGATCCCCGCGTTCATCTTCTTCTTCGAGATGCTCTATCCCTTTGGCCGGGTGAACAGCCCGACCGGCATCGGCGCGGCGGCCGGCGGCTGCGTGCTCGCCCGGCGCGAGGCACTCGAACGCGCCGGGGGCATCGGAGCCATGCGCGGCGCACTGATCGACGACTGCACGCTGGGCGCCCTGCTCAAGAAGCAGGGGCGCATCTGGCTTGGCCTTACCGACCGGTCGTGCTCGATCCGTCCCTATGACGGCTTTGCCCCGATCGCGGCGATGATCTCGCGCTCGGCCTATGCGCAGCTCAACTATTCGCCCTGGCGCCTGGCCGGGACCACGCTCGGCCTCGCGCTCGTCTATGGCGTGCCGCCGATCTTCGCGCTCGCCTGCACCGGCCCCGCGCGCTGGATCGCGCTTGCCGCCTGGGCCCTGATGGCGATCTCGTTCCAGCCGATCCTGCGTTTCTACCGCCGCTCGCCGCTCTGGGGCGTGGCGCTGCCGGTGATCGCAACAGTCTACGCTTACTGCACCTTGCTATCGGCATGGCAGTATGCTCATGGGCGCGGGGGCATGTGGAAAGGCCGCGCGCAAGCAGCCACAGGACAGTAATGGAAGCCGCCGAGCTAGCATCAGGAAAAGGCCATCGCGACGAGAATTTCCCCGTCGCCAGCCTCATCATCCGGCCGGAGCATCGTGCTCCGGTCATGGCCTATTACCGTTTCGCGCGGGCGGCCGACGACATCGCCGACAATCCCGATGCGCCGCAGGAGGACAAGCTTGCGCTTCTGGCGCACATGCGCGCGGGTCTGTCGGGCGTGGGCTCGCCAGAAGCGATGGCCCTGCGCGAAGTCATGGCCGAACGCGGGATCGATCCCGTCCATGCCCATGACCTGCTCGACGCCTTCGTGCGCGACGTCACGGTCGATCGCTATGCCGACTGGGACGATCTCATCGGCTATTGCCGCCTCTCGGCGATGCCGGTCGGACGCTATGTCCTCGACGTCCATGGCGAAAGCCGGGCGACATGGGCCGCCAACGACGCGCTTTGCGCCGCCTTGCAGATCATCAACCACCTGCAGGATTGCGCCAAGGACTATGCCACGATCGGTCGCGTCTACATTCCGCTCGACACCGGGCTCCATGTAACCGACCTCGGCGCCGACCACGCGAGCCCGTCGCTGCGCGCGATCATCGCGGGTCTTGCCCATCGCACCAACGGCCTGCTGCGCCAGTCGGCAGGCTTTGCCGCCCAGATTCGCGACCGCCGCCTTGCTGCCGAAGTCGCCGCGATCCAACGTCTCGCCGAAAGCCTGTGCGACCGCCTCGAACGGCGCGATCCGCTCTGCGAGAACGTGCACCACTCCAAGATCGAGGCCCTCGTCCTCGGCGCGAGTGCGGCCATCCCCACCTTGCTCCGGCGACGCAATCCATGACCCAGACGATCAATGCCGGCAAAGCGGCCGCCGGCAGCAGTTTCTATGCCGGGATGCGCGTCCTGCCCAAGGCCGAGCGCGAAGCGATGTACGCCGTCTACGGCTTCTGCCGCATCGTCGATGACATCGCCGACGATCAGCAGGGCCATCGCGACGCGCGCATGGCCGAACTCGATGCCTGGCGGCACGATCTCGATTCGCTTTATGCGGGCGGTGCGCCCGGCCGGGCGGCGCTGGTCGCCGATGCAGTGCGCCGGTTCGGTCTCGAACGCGCCGATTTCGAAGCCGTGATCGACGGCATGGCGACCGATGTCGATCATGACGTGCGCTGGCCGACCTGGGACGAACTCGACCTCTATTGCGACCGCGTCGCTTCGGCGGTCGGACGGCTTTCGGTTCGGGTCTTCGGCATGGACCGCGCTGCGGGCCTGGCCCTCGCCCATCATCTGGGCCGCGCCCTGCAATTCACCAATATCTTGCGCGACATCGACGAGGATGCGGCGATCGGGCGCGTCTACCTGCCTGCCGAGGCGCTGACCGAAGCGGGCATTGCGCTCACCACCCCGCGCGAAGTCGCGGCCGATCCGCGGATCGATGCCGTCGCGCGCCAGGTCGCGGTCCGTGCGCAGGAGCATTTCCGGCAGGCCCATGCCGTGCTTGCCGCCCGTCCGCGCGGCCATCTCATCGCGCCGCGCCTGATGGATGCGGTCTATGCCCGGATCCTGCAACAGATGCTGCAAGTGGGCTGGGCCCCGCCGCGTCGGCGGATCAAGACCAACAAGCTGCTTCTTGTCGCCACCGTGCTGTGGCTTCTGGTGAAAAATTGACTTTCGCACGCGCAACCATCGCCGGGGCCGGCCTTGCCGGGCTGTCGAGCGCCGTTCGCCTGATCGAGGCGGGCCTTTCGGTCAGCATCGGCGACGGCGCGGCCCGCGCGGGCGGGCGCTGCCGGTCCTATTTCGACCGCCAGCTTGGACAAGTGATCGACAACGGCAATCACCTCGTCCTTGCGGGCAATCGCGCGGTGGCCGACTTCCGCCGCACGGTCGGGGCAATCGCCCCGCTCGAAGGCCCCGATCAGGCCGATTTCCCGTTCGCCGACCTTGCCACCGGCGATCGCTGGACCTTGCGCATCAATGACGGCCGTGTGCCTTGGTGGGTGCTGGTCAAGAGCCGCCGCGTGCCCGGCACAGGGGCGTCGGACTATCTCGCGCTGGGCAAGCTGCTTTCGGGCAAGCCCGGCCAGACCGTCGGCGATCGCGTTCCCACCACTGGCCCCTTGTGGGATCGCATGCTCGATCCGGTGCTGCTCGCCATTCTCAACACCGCTCCGGCGATCGGTTCGGCGGAACTGACCGCTGCGGTCGTGCGCGAATCGCTGGCGCTCGGCGGCAAGGCCAGCCTGCCGCGCATTGCCTCGCCGACACTGGCGGCCGCTTTCATCGATCCCGCGACTGACTGGCTCGAAGCCCATGGTGCGCCGGTCGCGCTGGGCCGTCGCCTGCGCAGCATCGAAACCACAGGGGACCGCGTGACCGCGCTCGACTGGGGTGCGGGGCCCGAACCGGTTGTAGCCGACGAAGCCGTCGTGCTTGCCGTGCCTTCGTGGGTGGCCAAGGGCCTGCTCCCCGAAATCAGCGTGCCCGATGCGTTCCATTCGATCGTGAACGCCCATTTCGCGTTCACGCCGCCGCCGGGGGCCCCGCTGATGCTGGGCCTGCTCGGTGCGACGGGACAATGGCTGTTCGCGTTCGAGGACCGCATTTCAGTGACGGTCAGCGCCGCCGACGACATCGTCGATCACGACCGCGAGGAACTCGCCTACCGCTTCTGGGACGAGATCCAGCGCGCCTATGGCTTTTGCGCGCCCATGCCCGCGTGGCAGATCGTCAAGGAAAAGCGCGCGACCTTTTCCGCCACCCCCGAACAGGACGCCAAGCGTCCGCCCGCGCGCACGCGCTGGCGCAATCTCTTTCTGGCCGGCGACTGGACCGCCACTGGCCTGCCCGCAACCATCGAGGGCGCCCTGCGCTCGGGTGAGACGGCGGCGCGGACCGTGCTGGGCAAGGCGTAACGGGCAAGAGGAACGAGCATGACCGATCCCATCACTGCACCCGAAAATCTCGAAACCGTCGATCTGGCTGTCGATCGCGCGGCCAATGCCATGGTCGAGGCCCAGCGTCCCGACGGCCACTGGGTTTTCGAACTGGAAGCCGATTGCACGATTCCGGCCGAATACGTGCTCTTGCGCCATTTCCTCGGCGAACCCGACGATCTGGAACTCGAAGCCAAGATCGGCCGCTATCTGCGCCGGATCCAGTCGAAGGACCACCACGGGTGGGGCCTGTTCCACGGCGGCGCCTTCGACATTTCGGCCAGCGTCAAAGCCTATTACGCGCTCAAGATGATCGGCGACGACATCAACGCCCCGCACATGGCGCGCGCGCGCGCGGCGATCCGCGCAGCGGGCGGCGCGGCGGCGGTCAATGTCTTCACCCGCATTCAGCTTGCGCTGTTCGGCGCGGGCAGCTGGGACGCGGTGCCGACGATGCCGCCCGAGCTGATCCTGCTGCCGCGCTGGTTCCCGATCCACCTTTCGAAGATGAGCTATTGGGCGCGCACGGTGATCGTGCCGCTGCTGGTCATCGGCGCGAAAAAGCCGCTGGCCCGCAATCCGCGCCGCATCTTCGTCGAGGAACTCTACACCACCACCAAAGCTCCGCTCGCGAGCAAGGGCGCCAATCTCAAGTTCGCGTGGTCGATCGGCTTCAACGCGCTCGACCGCGTGCTCAAGGCCGGAGACAATCTCTGGCCCAAGGCGCGGCGCGCACAGGCGATCCAGACGTGCGTCGACTGGGTGATCGAACGCCTCAACGGCGAAGACGGCCTCGGCGCGATCTATCCGGCGATGGCCAACAGCGTGATGATGTTCGACCTCCTTGGCTATCCCGAGGATCATCCGGCCCGGGCAATCGCACGCAAGTCGGTGGAGAACCTGCTCGTGATCCACGAGGACGAGGCTTATTGCCAGCCCTGCGTCTCGCCGGTCTGGGATACCGCGCTTGCCGCCCACGCCATGCTCGAAGCTGGCGGTGAAACCAATGTCGCGCGGGCCAAGGCCGGGCTGGACTGGCTCAAGCCGCTGCAAGTGCTCGACGTCGAAGGCGACTGGGCCGAGGAACGCCCCGGCGTGCGTCCAGGCGGCTGGGCTTTCCAGTACAACAACGCCCATTACCCTGACCTCGACGATACCGCCGTGGTCGTGATGGCAATGGATCGCGCCGGGGTCGAGGACCGCATGCCGATCGACCGCGGGGTCGAATGGACAGTGGGGCTGCAGTCGAAGAACGGTGGCTGGGGCGCTTTCGACGCCGACAACACATACGACTACCTCAACAACCTGCCTTTCGCCGACCACGGTGCCTTGCTCGATCCGCCGACCGCCGACGTTTCGGCGCGCTGCATCTCGATGCTGGCCCAGCTCGGCGAATCGAAGGACAGCCCGCGCATGGCCGCCGCCATCGAATACCTGCGCAAGGAGCAGGAGCCCGAAGGCAGCTGGTTCGGCCGCTGGGGCGTCAACTATATCTACGGCACCTGGTCGGTGCTTTGCGCGCTCAATGCCGCGGGCATCGCCCCCAGCGACCCGATGGTTGCGCGCGCGGTTTCGTGGCTGCGCCAGATCCAGAACGCCGACGGCGGCTGGGGCGAGGATTGCGAAAGCTATGCTCTCGACCGCAAGGGCCATATCCCGGCGCCCTCCACTGCATCGCAGACCGCCTGGGCGCTCCTGGCGCTGATGGCGGCGGGCGACGTCGACACCGATGCGGTGCGGCGCGGGATCGCCTGGCTCGTCGCCAATCAGGACGAGGACGGCCTCTGGGGGCAGGAACTCTACACCGGCGGCGGCTTCCCCCGCGTGTTCTACCTGCGCTACCACGGCTATCCCAAGTATTTCCCGCTGTGGGCGCTGGCGCGGTATCGCAACCTGCGCCGATCGAACACAGGCCGCGTCACCGTCGGGATGTAAGCCAAATAAACCCGATGAGCCCCCGCTCATCGGGTTTTTCATTGCCCCTTATGGCATTGCCCCCACGCGGGACTTCCCATCGGGCACCCCATACCCTCATCGAACAAAGGAACCCGGCATGACCTGGATCATCGCGTGCGGCCTCAAACGCGAAGCCGACATTTTCCGCAAGGCCTGCCCGGACTTGCGTATCGTTGCCGGTGGCGGCGACCGGGCACGCCTCGAACGCGAGCTGGATGCCATGGCGCGCGTCGCCCGCGTGCCGCTGCTCTCGAGCGGCCTTGCCGGGGCGCTCGATCCCGCCCTGCGGCCCGGTGATGTCGTGCTGGATGGGGATGCGGCGCTGGTCGAACGCCTGCGCGGCGTGTTCCCGCGTGCCTTTGTCGGCAAAGTGACCGGCGGGGACGCGATCGTCGCGACCGCGACCGAAAAGGGATCGCTGCGCGTCCGGACGGGCGCTGTTGCCGCCGATATGGAAAGTCACGTCGCGCGCGAAGTCGCACAGCGTCACGGACTGCCGTTCGCGGCGATCCGCGTCATTTCCGATGCTGCGAATGAAACCCTGCCGCCTGCTGCTCTCGTGGGCATGGGCGCGGACGGGGATATGGCGCTCGGGCCGGTGCTGGCCTCGCTCGCCCGGCATCCCGGCCAGCTCCCCGCGCTCATTCGCACGGGGCGCCATGCCGGGATGGCCTTTGCGGGCTTAGGCCGCGTTTACGACGCGCTTGGACGCACCGGGATTTTGCGTCTTGATCTTCTCAAGCTCGCGCTCGACGTGGCTTGAGTAAACGTCGTCGGCCGGACGGGCGCGGGAAAGGTCGACTTCCGGCGCCATCGGGCCGCTCGTGCGGATGCCGTTGCGCGACAGGCCCAGCAGCTTGAGCGGGTGACGGATGGCGTCGGTCGCCGCCGTGCCTTCAAAGCCGCAGTGCGTCATGCAGTTGGCGCACTTTTCGTACTTGCCGACGCCGAACTTGTCCCAATCGGTGCCTTCCATCAGTTCCTTGAACGAGGAGACATAGCCTTCACCGATGAGGTAGCAGGGCTTCTGCCAGCCGAACACGGTGCGCAGCGGCATCGACCACGGCGTGCATTCATAGGTCTGGTTGCCCGCGAGGAAGTCGAGGAACAGCGGCGAGTTCGTGAAAGTCCACGCCTTGCCGTTGTTGCCGCGCTTGAACACCTGGCGGAAGAACTGCTTGGTGCGTTCGCGGGTGAAGAAGCTGTCCTGATCGGCGGCGCGTTCATAGGCATAGCCGGGCGAGACAGTGATCTCGACGTCGCGCTTCTTCATTTCGTCGAAGAACGAAGCCAGACGCGCCGGATCCGCGCCGTCGAACACGGTGCAGTTCACCTGCACGCGGAAGCCGCGCGACTTGGCAAGCTCGATCGCCTCGATGGCGATGTCATAGGTGCCTTCGAGATCGACCGCGTGATCGTGCATGCCGCGGTCGCCATCGAGGTGGATCGACCAGGTGAAGAACGGCGACGGTTCATAGTCGTCGATCTTCTTCTTGAGCAGCAGGGCGTTGGTGCACAGGATCACCATCTTCTTGCGCTCGATGTAGCCACGCACGATGCGCGGCATGTCGCGGTGGAGCAGGGGCTCGCCACCGGCGATCGACACGGCCGGAGCGCCGCATTCCTCGATCGCTTCCATGCACTGCTCAAAGCTCAGGCGCTGGTTGAGGATCGCATCGGGATAGTCGATCTTGCCGCAGCCCGGGCAAGCCAGGTTGCAGCGGAACAGCGGTTCCAGCATGAGCACGAGCGGATACTTGCCGCCCTTGATGTGCTGGCGCAGGGTGTAGGCCGCGATCCGTGCGACCTGAGGAAGGGGAAGACCCATTGTCGGTTAATCCTGGTTGGCCGGCACGGCGGCGCGCCGCAAGGCGGACGGCAAAGTGAACTGAACGTCCTCGCGGACGCCGTCAAGCTGGGTTACAGTGACAGAGCGAATGGCTGCAAGCCTCGAAATGACGCTGTCGACCAGTGCATCGGGTGCCGAAGCCCCGGCCGTAATGCCGACCGTGTCGATATTGTCGAGCCAGGACGGATCGACACCTGCCCCGTCATCGACGAGATGAGCCGGAACACCCGCCTCGAGCCCGATTTCCTTGAGCCGGTTGGAATTCGAGCTGTTGCGCGCGCCGACCACGATCAGAAGGTCCGACTTGCCCGCCAGCTCGCGCACCGCCGTCTGGCGGTTCTGCGTGGCATAGCAGATCTCGTTGATGTCGGGCCCGATCACGTCGGGGAACCGCGCGTGGATTGCCTGAATCACGCTGCGGGTGTCATCGACCGACAGCGTCGTCTGGGTCACATAGGCAAGCGGGGTGTCGAGCGGCAGATCGAGCGAATCCACGTCCTCGGCGGTCGAGACCAGATGGACCGGCGCATCGATCTGACCGAGCGTACCGATCACTTCGGCGTGGCCCGCATGGCCGATCAGGATCAGGGTCCGCCCCGCCTTGACGTAACGGCGGCCCTGAACATGGACCTTGGTGACGAGCGGGCAGGTCGCGTCGAACACGGGCAAACCGCGTTCCTCGGCATCCTTTTCGACCGAACGGGCGACCCCGTGCGCACTGAAAATGGTGACAGCGCCAGCAGGCACTTCATCGAGTTCGTCGACGAACACGGCGCCTTTGGCGCGCAGGGTGTCGACCACATGTTTGTTATGGACGATTTCATGCCGCACGTAGACCGGTGCACCATAGCGTTCCAGAGCCCGTTCAACGATGTCGATGGCACGAGTGACGCCTGCGCAGAAACCACGCGGATTGGCGAGAATGATATTGAGCGGCCGCGACGAACCAGTCCCGGTTTCACTATGCTGCAATGCGCTTTTCCCTTGACCTAGTGCATTTGCGAATGGCCGCCCCATAGTCCGTCGTTGCGCTGGGTCAAAGTAACTTTTGTCCATCAACAGTCATATGGACGCTTCGCGCAATGCGACTCGGGCATTCCGAGCGGCTGTTTTACAAGGAAAACGTGCAGACCGCACGCCCCCTTCGCATGCCCGTCGATCTTGCCCGGTTCAGCACAGGGCAAGCCGCCCACGAGCAAGAGACCGCCGCGGTCAGGACGCAATCGCTGCCTTGCGCAATCGTTTCGTCCTTGCCGCCGGTCACGAGTCTTTTCCTTGCGGGCCCCCTCCTTATGGCTCGCGGGCAGGGTCATGGCTGGACAAACGCGGACGGAGGTCTATTGGGCACTCGCGCGCACCGGCAACGGTGCCACCGACGGTGAACGGCACCATGCGCCGATCCGCCAGCCCGCCATAGACTGCATGTCCGCACCGGCGCTCTTTGCGCGCGACGCGGCGCAACGGCGTGCCGGACGACGTGTGTTGACGAAGACATTCGTTGACGAGGAAAAATTCAGGGATCTGCCGCGCAGCCCGGCCAATCGCGTCGCCCATCGGGTAATTGGGCCGCCGCCGCGCAAGGTCCGAGGAGATTGCATTTGTCCACTTCGCTTCGCGCCGCGCTCCTGCTCGCTTCCCCGATCGTCATGGTTGCTTCGGCCCATGCGCAGGCGGTCGATCCGGCCCGCACCACTGTGGAAACGCTCAACGAAGGTCTCGTCTCGATCATGAAGGCGGGCGGTTCGCCCCAGCGTCGGGGCGCCATGATCGCGCCGGTCCTCGACCGCACGTTCGATCTCGCCATGATGACCCGTCTTTCGGTCGGCCCGAGCTGGACCACCATGACCCCTGCCGATCAGACCGGGCTGGTCGCGGCGTTCCGTCGCATGACGATTGCCCAGTATGCGCGCAATTTCGATCATTTCGGCGGCGAACGCTTCAACGTCGACCCGCAGGTTCAGGAACGCGGCGGTGACAAGCTGGTGCGCACCACGCTGGTTGCTCCCCGCGAACAGCCGGTAGCGATCAGCTATCGCCTGCGCCAGTCGGGCGGTTCGTGGAAGATCGTCGACGTATTCTACAAGAACGCCATCAGCCAGATCGCCACGCGTCGATCCGATTTCGCCTCGGTCCTGCAGCGTCAGGGTGCCCGCGGGCTGATTTCGCATCTCGACAGCCTTGCGGCCAAGGGCGGCTGAGAGAGCGGCAATTGAAGGAGATTTCGGGTTGACCGGCTTGCGCCTCGTATCGGCAGTGATGCTGCTTGCCACCACTGCTCCGGCACTGGCGGCGCCGCTGGAAAACCCGGCTCCGGTCGTGGCCGACGCGCCTCCTGTGGCGCGGCAACCCTCGACTCCTCCCGGAACGCAGCCCGCGATCGTGAACGCTCCGGCGGTGCGCCGGAACGGCCATACGCCGGGCGACCCTTTCGAAGGGTTCAACCGCAAGATGTTCAGCGTTCATGAAAAGCTGGACAAGGCGATCTATCGACCCGCGTCGATGGGGTACAAGCATATCGTGCCCAAGCCCCTGCGCGACGGCATCCGCAACATTCTCTCGCTGCTGACCGAACCCTTCATCGCGGCCAATTTCCTGTTGCAGGGCAAGCCCGGCAAAATGGCCGAGACCGTCGGACGCGCGGTGATCAACGCGACTGCGGGCGTCGGCGGCCTGTTCGACATTGCCAAGCGCAAGGGCATCAACCTGCCCCACCGCGAAAACAGTCTCGGCGACACGCTGGCAATCTGGGGCGTGGGGCCGGGCCCCTATCTCTTCCTGCCGCTGTTCGGGCCGACGACCTTGCGCGACTTCCCCGCCGAAATCGCCGACGAAACCCTGCTGCCCGGTGCAATCGGGCACCCCTTCACCACCTGGCAGTATCAGGTGGCGACGATGGGGGCACAAGGGCTCGACATGCGCGCCGAATCGGACGGGGAGCTCAAGGCCCTGTTCGGCGATTCGATCGACCACTATGCGACGCTGCGGTCGGTCTGGCTGCAGAACCGCCTGGCAGAGATCAACGGGTTGCGCCACCGCCACGACAATCCGGCGCGGGAAACCCCGACCGAGCTCGATACCCAGTTGACCGATCCGGCAGCCGGTGCCCCCGCCGCCAAGGCGACAACGCCGGTTCCGTCCGATGCGCCGGAACTGACCGATCCGCTCGACGATCCCGGCGCGCAGCAGACACCCGCACCGGCTGCAACGGAGGCGACACCTGTTGCCCCGGCTGCATCGCCCCCGGCGACGCAGACCGAACCCGCACCCCATTCGTAAACGCGAGCGATAAACCCGCAGGCGCCGGCTCGACCGACGCCTGCTTTAGCGCGCCTGCTTTTCCCCGCGTGGCGGCCCGAGCAGGGCCGGTTCGAAAATCAAGGCGCAGATCAGTGTCCAGATCAGCGAGATCATCAGGATCTTGCCCATACTCGCCGTGCCCGGGTGATGCGAGATCCACAGGCTGCCGAATGCGGTGCCGGTGGCAAAGGCACTGAACAGCACCGCCCGCGCAAGGCTCGACTGCAACAGGGCGGTTGCCCCTGCGCGCCAGGCCATGACGAAATAGATGTGGAATGCCACGCCCACTCCGAACAGGAGCGGGAAGGCAATGATGTTGGCAAAATTGATCGGCTGACCAATCACCACGCAACTGCCCAGCGTCAGGAAGATCGACAGGACCACCGGCGCCAGCGTGAACAGCACTTCGCGCAGATTGCGCAGGACCGCGAACAGCAAGGCACTGACCAGCACGAACGCGATGACCCCGGCCTGCACGAAAGCCCAGGCGATCGTACCCGCAGCCGCCTGCGTCGAAACCGGCATCCCCGAAATTGCGGGGGTCACCTTGGCGACGGCATCGCGGAACCGCAGCAGCACGGCATTGTCGAGCGTATTGCCGCTGGGGAAAACCTGAAGCCGCGCCTTGCCGTCGGGCGCCACCCATTCGCGCCGCAGATCGTCGGGCAGCGTGTCGAGCGTCACGGCTTGCGCCTGCAACGACTGGCGCAACTGGTCGAGCATCACGCCGAGCGGCTTGGACAGCATGGCATTGACTGCCGCGCGCTGGGCCGGCGTCGCCGAAGCCAGGTGATCGAACGAAGTCGCCAGATGCGCGGCATCGCCTGCGCCCTGCCCCGGCGTCGCCGCGACCGTCCGCAGCTTGGCCGCAGTCCCGCGCAGGGCGCCGACCATGTCCGCATCCGACGGCGGCGGCGCCACATCAAAGGGATTGAGCGCCACGTCGAGAACCATCGAAGCGTCCTGGATCAGGGCGAGCTTCGCATCCTGATCCTCGGGAACGAACCCTTGCAACGTGGCGACCTGCGACACTTCGGGCAACTTGCCGAGCTTGGCCGCCAAAGCGGCCGCCTCGGCCTGATTGGCCGCGAGCACGTCGATCGTGCTCGGCGTGCGGTCGGGATCGCGGGTCAGGTCGGCCAGCGCCTGCATCGAGGGGGCAGCCGGATCGCGCAAATGGAGCGGATTGAAGTCGAACACCACTTTGGGCAGCCCGGCAATGCTGGCCACCGTGGCAAGGGCAAAGAGCCAGAGCACCGCCCGGCGCCGACGCACGAGCAGGGCATCGACCGGCGCCAGCGCGGCAATCCCGGTTTCTGCCTGCGCGGGGCTCGGACGCATGAGCAGGACGAGCGCGGGCAGCACCGTCACGCTGAACAGCAAGGCGATGACCATGCCGAGCCCGGCAATGACCCCAAGCTCGGCAATCCCGACATAAGCCGTCGGCAGGAACGCACCGAAACCGAGAAACACGGCTGCCGCCGCCAGCGACAGCGGCGCACCGAGCGCCGTCGCCGCATCGATCAGGGCCTGTCGCGGCGCCACACCGACACGGTATTCGGCATTGAACCGCACGCAGATCTGAATGCCGAAATCGACCCCGAGCCCGACGAACAGCGGAATGAACGCGACCGAGATCAGATTGAACCGCCCGATCCCGAGCAGGCCGACCGCTGTCGTGACGACAAGCCCGGCAATGATCGTGATCATGATCGCCGCGACCAGCCGGGCCGATCGCGTGGCGAACCACAAGGTCAACAGCATGGCGCCGACCATGACCATGGCGACGACGCCGATATTGTCCTCGAGCGTCGAGAATTCATCGTCCGCCATCGGCACTTCGCCGGTCAGTTGCAGACGAACCCCGTGGGCAGCATCGATCTGCAGTTCGCGCGCGGCGGCATTGATGGCATCGGTCGCCGCTTCACCGGGCTTGAGCGCGGTATGATCGAGAACGGGCTGGGCCAGAACGAGGCGGCGCGTGGGCGCTGCAAGACGGCCGCTGCCACCCGACAGCAGGCGCTGCCACGAAAAGAAGGCAGGCTTTCCGGCCAGTGACTGATCGATCGAACCGGCAAGCGCCTGCATCGGACGGTCGATCCGGCTCAACGGAACCTGCCCTGCCGTGACGCCGTCGAGCATGGTGTCGAGCGATTGCGCCACCCCGCGCAGACTGGGATCGGCAGCGAGCGGCCCGAGCAGCGGCTGTGCCGCGACAAGATCGGAGGTCGCCTTGCGCACGTCCTCGCGGCTGCCATAGAGCATGCCTTCGCGACTGAGGAAATCACCGGCATCGGGCCGCTTGGCGGAACGGAAATGCGCCTTGTCCGCGTCCATTCTGGCCGAAAGGCGGGCGGCGGCATCTTCGGCAAGCTCAGGGGTCTGGCCATCGATAATGACCAGCATCACATCGCTGAGCTGTGGGAATTCGGAGGAAAAGGCCTTTTCGCGCTGACGCCAGTCGACGGAAGGCGAAATCAGCTCGGCCGTATCGGTGGTCATGGCAAAGCGGCCGACATCGACCGCCAGAGACAACACCGTAAGCAGGAAACCGATCCCCAGCACCAGCCACGGGCGTCGGACACTGGCCCTGACGAGCGCGGAGACGGGTTCGGCGAATTTCATTCAAAACCTTTCGGACCGGACATGCCCCCGCCCCGTGCCGGTGCCTTTAGTGCCTTATGCAAAACTCGCCAAGTGGGGAGTTGGGAAGTGGGGAGCTGGAGGCCGATGCAGGCTCTTCCCCACTCCGATCGCCTGGACCGGAGTGGGGACAAGCGGATCAGGCCACGACCGCGCTGCGGTCGGCGTCGGCGTGACCGGCGCTGTTATGACGGAGA
>NZ_GL876927.1:129437-195493 GCF_000192575.1 Novosphingobium nitrogenifigens DSM 19370
AGAATTACCGGTCATGGTTCAGATACTCCCGGCCGGTCTCATGCTCATACGAATGCAATGATGTCATTGAACGGACAAACCTCGATTTCGGGCCCGTCTATCGACCGACCTTATGGGCCGCAAGTGCTCTTGGCCTCATTCGACATTCCTCTAACCGGAAGTGTGGCCATCCGAAGACAGTACCGCACTGCGGTCAAAACCGGCTTTCAGCGGTCCTTCACCGCCTCCATGACGACGAAAGTGGACGTCGATGCAACGTGTGGAAGGCGGGAAATCCTTTCCCCCAAAACTTCGCGATAGCGCGCGATGTCGGCCGTGCGCACTTTGAGCAAGTAGTCGAAACTGCTCGCGATCATGTGGCATTCCTCCACTTCGTCGATGCGGCGAACCGCCTGATTGAACTCCTGCAAGGCCTGCTCGCGGGTGTCGGAGAGCTTCACTTCGGTAAAGGCGATCTGTTCGAGCCCGAGCGGGCGCGGGTCGAAAACCGCCCTGAATCCCAGAATGACGCCGTCATCGATCAATCTCCGCAGTCGCTGCTGACAGGGCGTGCGCGACAGGCCGACTCGCTCGGCCAGATCGGTGATCGCGATTCGACCGTCTTCGCGCAGGATCGCGATGATCTTGAGATCAAACTGGTCAAGTTGCCTGAAATCTTGCTCTGTTTTAGCCATATCGCCCGATATATCCCGATATTCAGGATGAATGGCAGATTAAATCCGCCAAACAAAGTCAGATTGCCAAATCGGGTGGTGATAGGCTGGGCTTTCACACCAGCATCGGGCCCGCCGCACCATGTCGCAGACGCCGTTTTCCGCCTTCGCTCCCGCCATCGCCCCTGCCTCGCCGCTGCGCACGGCCATCACCGGCGCATACCGCCGTCCCGAGGCCGATTGCCTGGCCGCGCTCCTGCCCGAAGCGACACTGCCCCAGGCCCAGCGCGCTTCTGCGACCGCGCTCGCCTCGCGCCTCGTCGAAACACTGCGCGCGGCTCCCAAGACCGGCGGCGTCGATCAACTGGTTCAGGAATACGCGCTGTCGACGCATGAAGGCGTCGCACTGATGTGCCTTGCCGAAGCGCTGCTGCGCATTCCCGATGCGGCAACGCGCGACGACCTCATCCGCGACAAGGTCGCCGGTGGCGACTGGTGGGCCCACCTCGGGCGCGAACGCCCCATTTTCGTCAATGCGGCGACCTGGGGCCTCGTCGTCACCGGAAAGCTCGTCGGCAGTATCGACGAACGCGGGCTCGGCGCCGCGCTCACGCGTCTGATCGCGCGGGCGGGCGAACCGGTCATCCGGCGCGGGGTCGATATCGCCATGCGCATGATGGGCGAGCAATTCGTCACCGGACGCACGATCGAGGAAGCACTCGACCGCGCCCGGCCCCACGAAGCCAAGGGATTCCAGTACAGCTACGACATGCTGGGCGAAGCGGCGATGACCGCTGCCGATGCCGAACGCTATATGGCCGACTATCGCATGGCGATCACCGCCATCGGCACGGCCTCTGCCGGGCGCGGGGTCTATGGCGGGCCGGGCATCTCGATCAAGCTCTCGGCGATCCACCCGCGCTATGCCCGTGCACAGGCCGACCGCGTCATGGGCGAGCTGCTGCCCCGCGTGAAGGAACTGTGCCAGATGGCGCGCGGTTTCGACATCGGCCTCAATATCGACGCCGAAGAAGCCGACCGCCTCGAAATCAGCCTCGACATCCTCGAAAGCCTCGCGCTCGATCCCGATCTTGCCGGATGGAACGGGCTCGGCTTCGTCATTCAGGGCTACGGCAAGCGGTGCCCCTTCGTCATCGACTGGATCGTCGATCTTGCCCGCCGCAGCGGCCGACGGATCATGGTCCGACTGGTCAAGGGCGCCTATTGGGATGCGGAAATCAAGCGCGCGCAAGTCGACGGGTTGACCGATTATCCGGTCTACACGCGCAAGGAACATACCGACATCGCCTATGTCGCCTGCGCCCGCCGCCTGCTGGCCGCGCGCGACGCGGTGTTCCCGCAATTCGCCACGCATAATGCCCATACGCTGGCGACGATCATGACCATGGCCGGGCCGGACTTTGCCGTGGGCGACTATGAGTTCCAGTGCCTGCACGGCATGGGCGAACCGCTTTACAGCCTTGTCGTCGGACCGGAAAACCTCAACCGGCCATGCCGCGTCTATGCGCCGGTCGGAACGCACGAAACGCTGCTCGCCTATCTCGTCCGCCGCCTCCTGGAAAACGGGGCCAATTCCTCGTTTGTCAATCGCATCGCCAATCCGGCCATTCCGGTTGCCGAAGTCGTCGCCGATCCGGTCGCCCTGCTCGAAAGCCGCTCGGGCGTCGCCTCGCCGCACCCGATGATCGCCCTGCCCGCGCAGATCCTGCCCGGACGGGACAACAGCCGGGGCCTCGACCTTTCGGACGAAAACGTGCTGGCCGAACTCGGCATCCTGTTCGCCCATGAAGGCCTGCGCCAGTACAGCGCCGAACCGACCGGTTCGCTGAGCGCCGAGCCCGCGCAGCCCGTTATCAATCCGGCACGTCCCGACGACCATGTCGGTACCGTGCGGGAAACCACCCCGGAAGGCGCAACTTACGCCGTCGCCCTCGCCGCTGCCGCCGCCGCGCGCTGGCAAGCGGTGCCGGTCGCCGAACGCGGCGCCATGCTGTGCCGCGCGGCCGACGCGATGGAAGCCGCGATTGCCCCCCTGGTTGCCCTGCTCATCCGCGAAGCGGGCAAGTCGGCGGCCAATGCCATTGCCGAAGTGCGCGAAGCGGTCGACTTCCTGCGTTTCTATGCCGCACAGGCGCAGACCCACCCCGACGCCGTGCCCTTGGGTCCGGTCGCCTGCATCAGCCCGTGGAACTTCCCGCTGGCGATCTTCACCGGACAGGTCGCCGCCGCGCTCGTCATGGGCAATCCGGTGCTGGCCAAGCCCGCCGAGGAAACCCCGCTGGTCGCCGCCGAAGCGGTCCGCATCCTGCATGAAGCAGGCATCCCCGCCGATGTCCTGCAACTCGTTCCGGGCGACGGCCGCATCGGCGCCGCGCTGGTTGCGGGAACCGACGTCGCGGCGGTGATGTTCACCGGATCGACGCAAGTCGGCCGCCTGATCCAGCGCCAGCTCGCCACGCGTCTTTCGCCGCAGGGTCGCCCAATCCCGCTGATCGCCGAAACCGGCGGACAGAACGCGATGATCGTCGATTCCTCCGCGCTTGCCGAACAAGTCGTGGCCGACTGCATCGCCTCGGCATTCGACAGTGCCGGACAGCGGTGTTCGGCCCTGCGCGTCCTGTGCCTGCAGGAAGAGATCGCCGACCATGTCCTGACCATGCTCAAGGGCGCGATGGTCGAACTCCGCCTGGGCGCGACCGACACCCTTGCCAACGACATCGGCCCGGTCATCACCGACGAAGCGCGACAGGGCATCGAAGCCCATGTCACCGGGATGGCCGCGCGCGGCAGCACTGTGCATCGCCTGCCGCTGCCCGCCTCGGCAGCGCGGGGGCATTTCGTCGCCCCGACGATCATCGAACTTTCGGCGCTGTCCGACCTCGGCGACGAAGTCTTCGGCCCGGTCCTGCATGTCGTGCGCTATGCCCGCACCGACCGCGCGCGTCTGGTCGATGCAGTCAATGCGCTGGGCTATGGCCTGACTTTTGGCCTGCACACCCGCCTCGACACCACGATCGCGGAAGTGACCGGCGCGATCCATGCCGGGAACATCTACGTCAACCGCAACACCATCGGCGCAGTCGTCGGGGTCCAGCCTTTCGGCGGCCACGGCCTGTCGGGCACCGGCCCCAAGGCGGGCGGACCGCTCTATCTGCCCCGCCTCGCCTTGCCCGAGCCCCATGCCCCGCTCGGCGGCGGCGCCACCGATCCGGCCGCGACCCAGTGGCTGGCCCTGTGCGGCGACACGGCCGCCTCGTTCGCACCGCCCTGCGCCATGCCGCTCGGCCTCGAACGCGAACTTCCCGGCCCGGTGGGCGAACGCAATCTCTATCGTCTCGGCGCGGCCGGAACCGTCCTGGCCCTTGCCGAAACGCGCGAGGCTCTGGTCGAACAGGTCGCCTGGGCGCTCGCGACGGGCAATCATGTGGTCATCGGCACCCCCTCGCTGATCCCCGACTTGCTTGGCGCGCTGCCCGAACCGCTGCTTGCCCGGATCGAGACGCCGCGCGACTGGCGCCTTGCCGGGCCTTATGCCCGGGCACTGGTGGCCGGGGCCGAGCCGTTCCTGCGCGAGGCACTGACCGATCTTGCCTCGCTGCCCGGTCCGATCGTCACTGCCGAAACCCGCTGTGCCGACGGCGGCTATGCGCCCGCTCTCCTGCTCGGGGAAACGTCGATCTCGATCAACACCACGGCCGCAGGCGGGAACGCGAGTCTCATGGCAATGGTTTGATACGATCACCGAAAGGGGTAATTTGCACTTATCGCTTGATCGCTTTCGGTTCTCGGTCAAGATCGCACCCCAGGAACCCATCTGCATGATCTCCCCGGCAAATCGGTCGCACGGGGCAGGTGGGTTTGGGGGGCTACATGAGTATGAACGGCAAGTACCGCTTGCCCCGGGTCGCGGGGCTGGCGGTGGCTGCGGTTCTCGCCGGCGGAGCCATTGCGGCGCCCGCACGGGCGGAAACCGACGGGGATTCCCCCGGCGAGCCTATCATTGTGACCGCGCAAATGCGGTCGCAACCGTTGGAAGACGTGCCGATCACGGTCCGCGTGATCGATGCCGCCACCATCGACATGCATGCCGCCGACGACATGGCCCGACTCGCGGCTTTCGTGCCCGGTCTTGCCATTGACGCGAGCAGCCCAACACAGCCGCGAATCGCCATCCGGGGCATCACCACCACCGATTTCGGCATCGGCACCGACCCTGCGGTCGGCGTCTATGTCGACGGCGTCTATGCCGGACGATCGGGTGGAGAAATCACCCAGTTCAACGACATCGAACACATCGAAGTGTTGAAGGGACCGCAAGGCACCCTGCTTGGCCGCAATTCGGCAGCGGGCGGCATCTCGATCATCACACGCAAGCCCGTCGACCATTTCGAAGCCGAAACGATGGTCCGCGCGGGCAATTACGGCAAAGTGCGCGTCGACGGCATGGTCAACGTGCCGCTGACATCGACCCTGGCCCTGCGCGTCAGCGGCGTCTTCAACCGCCGCGACGGGCTCTATACCGACGCCGCAACCGGACAGCGCCGCAATCGGCAGCTGAACTGGTCGGGACGCGCGCAATTGCGCTGGCGGCCCGACACAGAGACTGACGTCCTGCTGACCTGGTTCCATGACCAGGTCGATCAGGACGCGCGGCCGAGCATCCGGGTCGTTCCGCTCTCGTCCCGGACGCCTGCTGTCGGCGCCCCGGCCTCGACCTGGATCGATCCGCTACGGACACCGATCACCAACGACGTTTCCGACAATCCCGAACGGCGCAATCTCAATGAAGTGTCGCTGCATCTCGAACGCAGGATGGGCGCCGTCACACTGAGCGCGATCACCGACTGGCGCCATTTCTCGACCTTCAACCGCGAGGACGAGGATTCGACCAACCGGGCCGACCTCTATCTCGACAGCTCCAATGCCGAGCGCAACACCACGTTCTATCAGGAATTGCGCCTGTCGGGCGCCTCGCATCTGGTCGACTGGGTCGCGGGCGCGAGTTTCAACGACGAGAAAGCCGGACAGGTTTCCGGGGTCGGCCTGACCACCGACTCGATCGACACGATCCTGTCGAACATCGGCCAGGGCACACCGTTCCACGATCTTCAGACCGGCCTCATCGACGCCTATGGCCTGCCCATCTCGGTTCTTGGGCAGAGCTGGGACGAGGCGATGATCAATCACGGCCACTATCAGGCATGGGCCGCGTTCGGCGACGCAATCTGGCACGTGACCCCGCGCCTCAATCTCACCACCGGTCTGCGCTATACCCGCGACATCAAGCATTTCTCGTGGTTCAACGGATCGCGGTCGGCGCCCGGCCTCGACGCGGCCATGGCCACGCTCAACAGTCTGGGCGCGCTGGCGCTTGCCGGGGTGTCGCCGTCGGCCTTTGCCTTCGACGTCATTTTCGACATGAGCGCCTATGCCTCGATCCCGTGCGAGAACGGCGTGACAGTGGCCGAAAACGTCACCTGCAAACGCTCCGCCCGCTACGGCAATCTCAGCCCCCGGGCCGTGCTCGATTACCGCATCGCACCCGGCGTTCTGCTCTTTGCGGGCTTTTCACGCGGGTACAAGGCGGGCGGGTTCACTGCGACCCAACCCGGTTCGACCTTCCGCAACGAGCTGGTCGACAACTACGAAGCCGGGATCAAGGCCGACCTCCGCAAGCTCGGGCTGGTCATGAACCTTTCGGGCTTCCACTATGTCTACAACAATCGCCAGACGCTGCGACTGGAAACCCCTGCCGGATCGCTGGTTTCGCAATACGTGACCGATACCAGCGATGAACAGGCATGGGGCGCGGATTTCGACACGAACTGGACGCCCCGCGCGCTTCCGGTCAGCCTCTATGCCCAAGGCCAGTACATCGATGCCACGTATCGTCGCCGGGTGAACACCTCGGGACAGGATCTGGCCGGGCAGCCCACCGGAACGCCGATGTGGTCGGTCGCGGGCGGCGCCCGCCTCACCCGCCCGCTCGGTCGCTGGGGCCTGTTCGCCATGGATGTGAGCCATGCCTATACCAGCGTCTGCCGCACCAATGCCGAAACGCTGGCGCAGGGGTTCTGCGGCGGCAATGTCGGTGCGTTCGTCCTCAACGGCGCGCGCAATCGCACCGATCTCAAGATCGCGGCCACCCGCGCTGACGGCGGCCTGTCCTTCGGGTTCTTTGTCCAGAACCTGTTCGACAACCGCTATGTTCAGCGGGTCAGCATGATCTCGGCTTCGGCGCTCGGCACGCCCTACGCCGTGCTCACCAATCCGCGTTTTTTCGGCGGCGAAATCAAAGTGCATTTCTGAATGGGGTGGGCCGGAAGTCCGGCCCGCCCCATCTTTATCATCACCAGGTGCCGGTGTTCGGCATGCTGGCCCAAGGCTCGGCTGGATCGAGACGGCCGTTCTGCAACAGTTCGATCGAGATCCCGTCGGGCGTCTTCACGAAGGCCATGTGTCCGTCCCGGGGCGGGCGATTGATCGTGACGCCCGCATCGAGCAGCGTCTGGCAGGTCTCGTAGATATTCTCGACCTCGAACGCGAGGTGCCCGAAATTGCGCCCGCCGTCATAGGTTTCGGCAGCGCCGTCTTCGGCAGGCCAATTGTAGGTCAGCTCGACTTCGGCAATGTCAGCCTGCCCGGGAGCGGCAAGGTAGATCAGCGTGAAGCGCCCGGCCTCGCTGTCGAAACGGCGCACTTCCTTGACACCGATGAGTTCGAAGAATGCCAGCGTGGCGTCCGGATCGGTGACACGGATCATCGAATGCAGAAACTTGGTCACGGCACGTCCTTTTGGGGGGGAGCGGGTGGAACAATCGCACGGGCAAAATGCCCATGCCCCATCATAAGAGCCATGCGCCCGCAATGAAAAGGAAAAGGCCCGCGCCGCCGATGCGGCACGGGCCTTCCCCTGTTTCACCCCGGTGGGAGGATCAGAACGAAGCGGTCAGCGAAACCACCGCGACCGGCTTTCCGGTGCGATAGAAGGCTTCCACCTTGGCCCGGTCGATTCCGCCTTCGCCATCGTTGGCAAGTCCGTTGCGCGCGAAATCCTGACGGCCGAGATTGGTCCCGACGAGCGAGGCGTCGAGCGCCAGGTTCTTCCACTTGACGGTCGCGCCGACGGTATAGTCCCAATAGTCGCGACCATAGTCGAAACCGCCGCCGGTATGCGCGATGTGCGAATGGAGGCTGATCGGCGTCTTGGGGATGCCCACGCCCAGTTCCGCATAAGCATACATGTTGTGATGCGCAGGCGAGCTCCAGTTGTAGTTGAAGACTGTCTGCGACGGCGCGAAATTGCCGCCGATCTTGGCGGTCACCGGCCCGATCGCCTTGGTCAGCGAGGCATAGATTTCATAGTAGTTGCCGTTCGGCGCCCCCGGATAGATGTAGCCGTAGAGCCCGCCGTCGATGGTGATCCCCGACTTTCCGAGCGGACGGGTATAACCGGCATAGACGTCGATTTCGGTTCCGCCGATCTGCACCGGGCTATCCCCGCCCGACGCACTCGATCCCCAGGTCGAGACATAGAAGCCCGAGGCGTGCGAAACCGTCAGAGCCCCCTGGATCACCGGTCGGTTGTCCGACTGGGCGACACCACGGAACCTGTACTGGCTGGCTACTGCGGCGCTACCGGTAATCGTCCACTGGCTGGGCGGAGAAGTCTGGGTATCGTCTGCAAGAGCCGGGGTAACCGCAACGAAAGTCGACATGGCAAGGACGGACGATGCAAGCATCGCCTTTGCGGTCGTACGCATGTGAGATCCTCTTCACTGTTCCTGACGCGTCGTCCCGCCTGCGAAGTCCACTGCCGTGTTTTTTATCGGTCAGATCCGGACTACATCTTCCGCCTGCATTGTCTTGTTGCGGCGGACAAGCGGATATCGAAAAAATGTTTCGCGTTTGACCCTCAATGTGACTTTTTGGCACCAGGTGCCGTCGGCTACCTGGTGCATGAAAGTCACCATTACATCGGGCGTATCAGAGGATAACCCTTATCTCCTTGCCGAAGGACTTGCGCAGCGCGCGGTCGAGCTCGTATATTCGGCCCTGCGATTGCACATCCATGTTCAAGAAAATCAAACGTCTTTTCGCCGCCCCCGAGGCATCCTTGCCGCCGACCGCCATTCCGGCAGGCCAGCGGGTCTATGCCATCGGCGACATTCACGGACGCCTCGACCTGTTTTCGGCGATGATCGAGCGAATCGATGCCGACGATGCCGAGCGGGGGCCCGCCGAAACGACCATCATTCTCCTGGGCGATCTGGTCGACCGCGGTGCCGACAGCGCCGGGGTCATCGCCGCCGCCCGCCGCTGGGGCGCACGTCGGCGCGTCCGGTTCCTTGCGGGCAATCACGAGGAAATGTTCCTCGCCGCCTTCACCGACGAAAGTGTGCTGCGCCATTTCTTGCGCCACGGCGGGCGCGAAACGCTGCTGAGCTATCCGATCGAGGCCGAAGCCTATCAGCAGGCGACGCTCGAAGAAGTGCAGGACCTGATGCGCGAACGCGTGCCTGCCGACGACGTCGCCTTTCTCTCCGCGATGGAAGACATCATCCGCATCGGCGACTATGTCTTCGTCCATGCGGGCCTGCGCCCCGGCGTCCCGCTCGAATCCCAGAAAGTGGGCGACTTGCGCTGGATCCGCGGCGAATTCATCGAGGATACCAGTCCGCGCGATTTCGCCGTCGTCCACGGCCACACGATCACCCCGGAACCGCAGATCACGCCCTTGCGCATCGGTATCGACACCGGCGCCTTTGCCAGCGGCGAACTGACCGCGATCGGGCTCGAAGGCGCCGAGCGCTGGCTGGTCACGGTCCGCGATCCGTCCCTACCGGACTGATCAGGCCGATACCATCCCGGTAGGCTCCGCAATCGGGAGCCGACACCCCATCACCGATAGACGCACATGTCATAATCGCCGCGCACAACGCCTGCGCGCGCGGCGATGGCATTGCCGTGGCGCCGGACGAAACCGGTCGCGCCCACGACGGCACGCACTTTGGGTTGCGGGAAAGCCGCCGCGATCCGGGCCGCTTCAAGCCGCGAGAGGTGGCTGGCATCCTTGTTGTAATAGCGCTGCGCCCCGGCCTCGACGCCATAGGTCCCGATCCCGGTCTCGGCGAGGTTGAGGTAGACTTCCATGATGCGGCGCTTGCCCCAGACCGCCTCGATCAGGACGGTGTACCAGGCTTCCAGCCCTTTGCGGAAATAGCCGCCGCCTTGCCAGAGGAAGGCATTCTTGGCGGTCTGCTGGCTGATAGTGGAGCCGCCGCGAATGCGCCCGCCCTGCTGGTTGCGGCGAAACGCCTGCAACATCGCGCCTTCGTCAAAGCCGTGATGTTCGCAGAACTTGGCATCCTCGCCGGCGATCGCGGCATCGACCATGGTCCGGTCGATCCCGCCAAGCGAAGTCCAGTGCCGGGTCGCGCCATTGGAATCCATCAACATGGTCCAGGTGAACGGGATCGGCACGAACTTGTAGATGACGACCTGAGCCGCGCTCAACAGCAGGAACGCGGCAACGATCCGTACCGCCAGCCACACGATCCGCCCGAACAGGCCGTGCCTGCGCGCAGCCTTGAGGGTGGGGTGCGGCGGGTTCCGCAGTTCGCTCAATTCGCTGGGTTCATCGGCCATGGTCGATGCAACTATGCCTTTGGGCGCGGCGGTGTGCAATGACCCCGCCGCGCCCGATGACGATCACCGCGCGGGTGCCGGAGCGGTCAGTTGTCCGCCGCCAAGCGCGGTGAACAGCCCGACCGTGTCGGACAGCCGCTGGCTGCGGGCCTGAACATATTGCACGCGCGCCTGATCGGCAGCAGCCGTGGCATTGAGCACCGCGAAGGTTCCCACACTGCCCAGTTCGAGCTGCTTGCGGGTGAATTCGAGGCTGACATTGGCGGCGTCATGCCCGCGCTTGGCAGCGTCGAGCGCTTCGGCATCGGTCGAAAGCGCCGTCAGCGCGTTCGACACGTCGGCAAAAGCCTGCAACGCAGTTCCCTTGTAGGCCGCCTTGGCCCCTTCCAGAGCGTCGCGCGCCGCGCGCTGTTGCTTGAGCAGCGTGCCGCCATGGAAAATCGGCGTCGAAATGGCGCCGATCGCCGCCCAGAACGGATTGCCGTTGGCAAACATCTGGGCAAAATCGGTGGCATTGCCGCCCGCCGACGCGCTCAGCGTAATCTGGGGCAAACGCGCCGCGATCGCCGCGCGGACATTGGCCGCCGCAACGTCGAGCGCCCCGGCCGCCGCCGCAACGTCGGGCCGCTGGCGAACGAGTTCGGCAGGCAGCGTCAACGGCAGGTCCGCAGGCAATGCGATCGAATCGAGCGCGGGCAGTTCTGGCAAGGGCGAACCCGGCGCCACCCCGATCAGGACCGCGAGCGCAGCCAGATTGTCCGCACGCGCCTTCTCGATCGGCGGCAGCGCGCCTTCGGCTGCGGCGAGCGCGGCTTCCTGTGCGGCGACATCGGCCTTGCCGACCGCGCCATAGGCCTGACGGCGACGCAGGAGATCGAGAACCTCGCGGTTTTCCGCGATCGAGGCCCGCGCGGCTTCGGCCTGGGCTTCGAGCCCGGCGTTCTGGATCACCCCGAGCAGGACATTGCCGACGACCATGACGCGCATGGCCTGTGCCTTGGCTTCGGCCGCCCGGGCCGCAGCCTGAGCCGAGCGCAAGTTCGCGCGATTGAGGCCGAACAAGTCGAGCGTATAGCTCACGCTCACTTGCGCGGTGTGGATCGAGAAGACCTGCGGGTTGGGATCAGCGAGAGGCGTCGACAGGTTGCGCGACAGCCGCTGGCGTTCATAGCTGTACCCGGCGTCGATTTGCGGGAACAGAACCCCGCGCGCTGCCCCGGCGAGATCGCGCGACTGGCGCAGCGCGGCTTCGGCCTGGGCAATGTCGGTATTGGCGGCCAGCGCACGCGTGACGAGATCGTCCATCGCCTTGCTGCCGAAGCGGTGCCACCACTGGGCCTCGACATCGGTGCCGGGATGGATCGTCTGCGCTGGACCGCTGACAGGCGCGATCGGCGTGGTCAGCACGCTGCCGGGCGCCGCCCCGGCCGGGGTTGGCGGCAGCGGCACTTCGACTTGCGGCGTGGTGGCGGCGAAGGCCGCCTGTGCGCCTCCGCAAAGCAGAGTGGCAAGAACCCCCAAACGGGCAAGACGCGCGATCATGCCGGTTCTCCCTCTTCGGTCGGGAGCGGACGATGCCCCGGCTCTTCGCCGGTGCGCTTTCCGTCCTTCCACAAACGGCTGGAGAAGCGATTGATCAGGAGCGGCAGCACCAACAGGATCAGGATCGGAGCCATGGTCATGCCGCCCACGACGACAAGCGCCAGCGGCTTTTGCACCTGGCTGCCGATCCCGGTCGAAACGGCCGCCGGCAAGAGGCCGATTGCCGCGACCAGACAGGTCATGACCACCGGACGCAGCGAATTGGTGGTCGCAAGCCGAAGCGCCTTTTCACGCCCGAGCCCTTCGTCCATCGCCTGGTTGAAATTGGTCACCACCAGAATGCCGTCCATGACCGCGATCCCGAACAGCGCGACAAAGCCGATCGCTGCCGAAATGCTGAACGGTGTCCCCGTCAGCAAGAGGGCGAGCACGCCGCCCACGATCGCCATGGGAATGACGCTGAAGGCAAGCAGCGTGTCCCGCATCGAGCGGAAATTGGCGTAAAGCAGCCCCAGGATGACGAGCAGGCTGATCGGCACGACGATCTCGAGCCGCTGCACCGCATTGGTCAGGTTCGCCAGTTCGCCCGCCCATTCGAGGCTGTAGCCCTGTGGCAGGACGACATGCTTGGCGATCTTGTCCTGCGCTTCGGCGACGGCACTGCCAAGGTCGCGGTCACGGACCGAGAACTTGATCGGGATATAGCGCGACTGGTGCTCGCGATAGATGAACGATGCGCCGGTGGTCAGGCGGATATTGGCGAGTTCAGACAGCGGAACCGAAATCGCGCTGCCGTCGGGAGCCGTCGCGCCGACAGTGATCTGCTTGACCGCTTCGAGGCTGTCGCGCTGCTCGGGCTTCAGGCGCACCATGATCGGGAAATGCCGGTCGGTGTGCGGTTCATAAAGATCGCCGGGCGATGTCCCGCCGATGGCCGCAGCCACCGTCTGGTTGATGTCATCGGGTGAGAGGCCATAGCGAGCCGCCTTCACGCGATCGACGTCGATGCGCACGGTCGGCTGCCCCAGCGACTGGAAGACGCCAAGGTCGGTGATCCCACGCACCGTCGCCATCTGGTCCTTGATCTGACCGGCGAGGCGTTCGAGCGTTTCGAGGTCGGGGCCGAACAGCTTGACCGAGTTCGCGCCCTTCACCCCGGAGGCGGCTTCCTCGACGTTGTCCTCGATCATCTGCGAGAACGAGAAATCGACGCCGGGATACTTGTCGCGCAGCTTCTTCGAAAGCTCGGCGACGAGCTTTTCCTTGTCCATCCCGCGCGGCCATTCGTCGAACGGCTTGAGCGGCACGAAATATTCGATGTTGAAGAAGCCAGTCGCGTCGGTGCCGTCATCCGGGCGGCCATGAGCCGACAGGACCGAGAGCACTTCGGGATTTTGCATGATGTCGCGGCGGATCTTTTCCGTCGTCGGCTCGCCCGCTTCGAGCGAAATCGAACCGGGCAGCGAGGCACGGATATAGAGGTTGCCCTCTTCCAGATGCGGCAGGAATTCGATGCCGAGCGAACGGATGCCGATGAAGGCCCCGACGACCAGCAGGAGGCCGCCGCCCAGCGCGACGATCTGGTTGCGATAGGCAAAGGCGGCAGCCGGCTCATAGACCTTGCGCAAGCGCGAGACGACGAAGGTTTCGACTTCACTGAGCTTGTCGGGCAAGAGCATTGCCGAAAGCGCCGGCGCCACCGTGAACGTCGCGATCAACCCGCCGAAAATGGCATAGGCATAGGTCTTGGCCATCGGGCCGAAGATGTGCCCTTCCACCCCGGTCAGCGTGAACAGCGGCAGGAAGCTGACGATGATGATCGCTGCTGCAAAAAAGATCCCGCGGCTCACTTCGCTCGACGCATGAAGCACCGAGGAAAGACGGCTGGCGAAAGTGTAATGCCCGTCCTGCGTGCTTTCGACATGGTGCGATCGTTCGGCCATGTGGCGGAAGATGTTTTCGACCATGATGACCGTCGCGTCGACGACAAGGCCGAAGTCGAGCGCCCCCACCGACAGCAGGTTCGCGCTTTCCCCCTGAATGGTGAGGATCAGCACCGCAAAGGCGAGCGCGAAGGGAATCGTCGCGGCAACGATCAACGCACTGCGCAGATTACCGAGGAAAGCCCATTGGAGGAAGAAGATCAGCAGAATGCCGACGACGAGGTTTTCCATCACCGTCCGCGTCGTGACCTTGATAAGGTCCGAACGGTCGTAAATGCGTTCGAGATGGACGCCCGGCGGCAGGATGCCGCTGTCGTTGATGTGATCGATCTCCGCCTTGACGGCGTTGATCGTCGGCATCGACTGGGCCCCGCGGCGCATCAGCACGATGCCCTGGACAATGTCGTCGTCGTTGTTGAGACCCGCGATGCCGTTGCGCGGCAGGTTGCCGATCTTCACCGTGGCAATGTCGCGAACGAAGACAGGGATGGCCCCGTCGCGACCGACGAGCGTGTTCTGCAACTGGTCGGCCGTCTGGATCAGGCCGACGCCGCGCACGATGGCCGACTGCGCCCCGAAATTGATGGTCTGGCCGCCGACGTTGGCATTCGACCGACCGAGCGCGGTAATCACCTGACCCACGGTCAGATTGTGCGTCTGCAGCCGGTTCTTGTCGATCACCACGTCATAGGAGCGTTCCTTGCCGCCCCAGCCGGTCACGTCGATGACGCCGGGAATCGCACGGAAACGACGCTGCAGCACCCAGTCCTGCAGGGTCTTGAGATCCTCGACCGAGTACCCCTTGGGCGCCACGAGACGATAGCGATAGATTTCACCGACCGGGCTGGTCGGCGACAGCGTCGGGATCACCCCGCCGGGAAGCTGCGGCAACTGCGCCAGGCGATTGATCACCTGTTGCTGCGCCTGTTCGAAGGTGAAGTCGTAAGTGAACTGGATCTTCACGTCCGACAGCCCGAACAGCGAGATGGCGCGGATTGCCGTCATGTGCGGCAACCCCGACATCTGCACTTCGATCGGGATGGTGATGTTGCGTTCCATTTCCTCGGCCGAAAGGCCAGAGGACTGCGACACGATCTCGACCATCGGCGGAACCGGGTCGGGATAGGCCTCGATGTTGAGGTTGTAGAAGGCGATACCGCCTGCCACGACCATGGCGACGAAGAAGCCGACGATCGTCAGCCTCTGCCTCAGCGCAAACCGGACAAGGCCGATCATTACTCGACCCCGGCTTCGTTGACGAAGAGCGCCCCGGCGCTCACGACCTTCTCGCCGGGCTTGAGGCCCGACAGGATGGTGACGAAACCGTCATGGCTTTCCCCGGCCGTCACTTCGCGCGACTTCACCCGGCCCTTGCCCAGATAGATCCAGACCCGTGCGCTGTCGCCTTCGTGAATGACCGCGAGCGAGGGAACCGAAACGAGCCCCATGGGATGGGTCGCCTTGGCCGTCATCGGCGTGCGGATGGTGAAATTGGCGAACATCTGCGGCTTGAGCGCGCCGTCGGGATTGGCGATCGTGGCGCGCACGGTCAGGCGATGGGTCACCGGATCGATCTGCGCGCCGACGTTGTCGATCACCGCATCGAATTCGCGGCCCGGCAGCGCGGTCGTGGTAACCGCGACATGATCGCCGAGTTGTACGCGCGGCGCATCGGTTTCAGCCACTTGCGCCACCAGCCAGACTTTCGACAGGTCGGCGATGACGAATGCGGGCTGCGAACCGCCGCTCGTCACATACTGACCACTCGCGACCGAGCGGGTGACGACGACGCCGCCGATCGGCGCGCGCAGATTGGTTTCGGCGTGAAGCCCGGCAATGTCGCGCGCAGCTTCAAGGCGCGAGATTTCTTCCGGCGTCTTGCCGAACACGACCAGCTTGTCACGCGCGGCCCCGACCGCCGAATCAGCGATCCGCAGGGCTGACTGCGCATTGACGAGGTCGCTGCGTGCCTGCTGCAGGTCTTTGAGAGCGCCACCGGCATTGTGATAGATCTGTTCGGCGCGCGCTGCGTTTTCCTGCGCCACGCGCACTTGCGACGAAGCGGCCGAACGCTGCGCTTCAGCGGAGAACAGGGCGTTGCGGGCGTCCACGATGTCGCCGGTGCGGATGCGCAGCAGCGGATCGCCGGTCGCGACATGAGCGCCGTTTTCGACGAAGACTTTCAGGATCTGGCCCGAATAAGGCAGGAACACCGGCGTGCTGCGGGTTTCGTCGACCGCGATCTGCCCGGTTGCCCCGGTCCGCTCGACGCCGTCGTCGCCGCGCGCAGGTTCGATGGTCAGGCTCGCGAGCTGACGATCGGTCAGCTGGACTTCCCCCGCGGGCAGCACGACCGGCTTTTCCGGGACCGGCTGCATCCATGCCCGCACCGCAACCACGGCTGCCACCACAAGAGCGACCGCGACCACCGCGACCACCAGGATCCTGATCTGTTCGCCGCGATTGAGCACGGGAACGCCACGTTCAAAATTCATCCGGACCGTCTTTGTTTGGGCCCTGCCGACCCGGACTTTCCGGCCGGGCAGCAAGCCGCGTCATCCCACTATGTCGAAAAACTTCAAGCAACCCCACCCTGACGGGCGTCGAGGGCTTTACGGCGCCTCCTACGCCAAAACAATTGACCCCATGGCCTCCGGCAAGATTAAATGACGTTCATGATGTTCGTTCATCCCGGCTTTGGACGGGAAAAACGGACGGTTTCGCGACAAGCCATCGACGATCGGCCATCAAAACAAGAAACGGCGCCAATCCGGATGGATCAGCGCCGTTTCTTGTTTCCGGACGAAAGTTCTGACGATCAACCTGCAGGAAGCAGGTGCCGGTCTCCGGCAATCCGCTGGATCGCCTTTTGCAGCTTTTCAAAGGCGCGCACCTCGATCTGGCGCACTCGTTCGCGGCTGACGTGATAGACCTGGCTCAGTTCCTCAAGCGTCTTGGGCTCATCGACCAGACGGCGATCGATCAGGATATGCCGTTCACGATCGTTGAGATCCTGCATCGCCTCGACCAGAAGATCGTGACGCACCTGGGCCTCTTCGGCATCGGCGACCGCTTCGTCCTGCAACGGCCGCTCATCGGCCAGCCAGTCCTGCCACGATCCTTCGCCGTCCTCGCGCAGCGGCACATTCAGGCTGGCATCGCCACCCATCATCATGCGCCGGTTCATCGACACGACATCCGCTTCGGGAACGCCGAGATCGGTGGCGATCTTCTTCACGTCGTCAGGGTGAAGATCGCTGTCCTCGAACGCCTCGAGATTCTTCTTCATCCGGCGCAAGTTGAAGAACAGCTTCTTCTGCGCGGCGGTCGTGCCCATTTTCACAAGCGACCAGCTGCGCAGGATGAATTCCTGGATCGAGGCCTTGATCCACCACATCGCATACGTGGCGAGGCGGAAGCCGCGATCGGGATCGAATTTCTTCACACCCTGCATCAGGCCGATGTTCCCTTCGGAAATCAGCTCGGACACCGGCAGACCGTACCCGCGATAGCCCATCGCGATCTTGGCAACGAGACGCAGGTGGCTGGTCACCAGTTGCGCAGCCGCCTGGGGATCACCATGTTCCTGATACCGCTTGGCAAGCATGTATTCCTGCTCTGCGGTCAGGAGCGGGAACTTGCGGATTTCCGTGAGATAGCGGTTGAGGCTGGCTTCACCCGACAGCGCGGGGACACTCAGCGCCTTGTTCTGTTCACTCACCAGACCATGTCCTTTCAACAGCGTCGGTTCGCCGGTGCATACGACCCCTAACGGGCGTCGTGCGGTGGGACCACACAGGAATTCTTTCCAGTTTCAAATGACAACTGAAATGCCACGAAACGAGGCTTGTCCATCATGTCAGCGCGACTCGGCACGATGCAAGATGCACCTTTGCCTCTTTGAAGCACCCCGCTCTCGTCACGTGCGCAGTTCGACAATCAGCTGTTCCATATCGACGGGCGTCGCACTGACGAAATGCAGGTGTTCGCCGCTGACGGGATGAACGAACCCCAGCTCGGCCGCGTGGAGAGCCTGTCGCCGGAATTCGAGCCGGGACAGGACCGGCCGCAACCGCGCCGGACATCGCCCATAGACAGGGTCACCCAATAGCGAATGACCGATTGATGCAAGGTGAACACGCACCTGATGAGTCCGCCCGGTTTCGAGCCGACATTCGACCAGCGCGGACGAGTCCAGCCGTTCGAGCGTGCGATAATGCGTGACCGCGTGCTTGCCCCGCCCCTCTTCCACAAGGGCCATCTTCTTGCGGTCGTGCGAGGATCGCGCGATCGCGCCCCGGATCGTGCCCGCAGGCGGCGTCGGCGCCCCGCCGGTAACCGCGCGATAGGCGCGGACGATCGAATGGTCGGCGAACTGCCGTGCCAGCCCTTCGTGCGCGACATCGGTCTTGGCAACGACCAGAAGCCCCGAGGTATCCTTGTCGATGCGGTGGACGATCCCAGGGCGGGCAACACCGCCGATCCCGGAAAGCTGTCCCCGGCAATGATGCAGCAGCGCGTTGACGAGCGTGCCGTCGGGATTGCCCGCGGCGGGATGAACGACCATCCCGGCGGGCTTGTCCACCACGATAAGATCCGCGTCCTCGTAGACGACGGTCAGCGGAATATCCTGTGCCACCGCTTCGGCAGCGGCCGGGACCGGCACCGCGATGGTCCATTCCGTCCCCGCCACCGACTTCGCCGATGGCTGGCGCAGCGGGGTTCCCGCAACGGTGACCGCGCCTTCCTCGATCAGCGCCTTGACCCGCTCGCGCGACAGGCCCGATCCTTCGGCAAGCGCCTTGTCGAGCCGCTGTCCGCTCTCTTCGAATGTGCCGTGCAGGATGTCGACCGGTTCCCCCATGTCCGCCCGATATGGGACCATGCCCACCCGAGACAAGGGGCTCGACGCCGATCGGGGTGGAAAGGCGGGCAATCGGCTTTATCATCGGGCCGACCATGGCCCCTTCCCCCTCCATTTCCCCCCCGTCCCTTTTCCCCCTGTCCATCTCCCTCGCCGCGCTCGACACCCTGTTCGAGGAGGCGAGGCGGTGCCACCCGTTCGAAGCCTGCGGCCTTTTGCTGGGCGAGGGATCGACCATCGCGACGGCCCGCCCGACCGCCAACGTCGCGCCCGATCCGGCCCGGCATTTCGAAATCGATCCCGCATCCCTCATCGCCGCATACCGCGAAGCGCGCGGGACGGGGCCCGCCGTCCTTGGCCATTTTCATTCCCATCCCACCGGCCTTGCCCGTCCGTCGGAAACCGATGCGGCGATGGCGACGCGCGACGGGCGGATCTGGGCCATTGTCGCGAATGGGGACATCGGGTTCTGGCGCGATGCGCCATCAGGGTTCGAACCGCTTTCCTACCGCGTGGTTCGGGTTTAAGGCGAAAGGGAAACCGTATCCGGCACGCCGCGATACCACGATCTGTTCTTCCGGGGGCTCAACGCCACATCATGACCATTGCTTCGCTTGAACTTGCCAGCCTGCTTGCCTCGCGCCTGTGCCACGACATGTTGAGCCCGGTCGGCGCGATGTCCAACGGACTTGAGCTGCTGACCGAGGAAAAAGACCCGGAAATGCGCCAGCGCTGCTTCGAGCTGCTCGAACAGAGTGCAAAGGCCTCGGCCGACAAGCTGCGTTTCTTTCGCCTCGCCTTCGGTGCGGCGGGCGGTTTTGGGGATACCGTTCCCCTGAGCGAACCGCGCGCGGTGGTCGATGCTCTCGTGGGCGGCAACGGGCGGATCTCGCTCAACTGGTCGCTGTCGGGCGATGCCATGCCCAAGTCGGCGGTCAAGGTCCTGCTCAACCTCGCCCTGATCGGGATCGAGGCACTGGTGCGCGGCGGCACGCTCGAAATCGCGGCCGAAGTACGCGGCACCGCCGAACACGCGGTGAGCGAGATCGTGGTGCGCGCCTCGGGCCCCCGCATCGCGTTCGACCCGGCCGTCGGCCATGCCCTCGACGGCACGCTGTCACCCGACGCGCTTTCGAGCAAGACTGCCCCTGCGGTCATGATCCACGAGCTGACCTCCAGCCTTGGCGGCGGCCTGCAATACCATGTCGGCGCCGACGCGCTGGTCATGGGTGCCGCGCTGCCGGCGGCCTGACACGAAAGGCAACGGACCATGGGAGCCATCGCGACATGAAACGCTGGCTCGTCCATCGCGAGATTCCCTCGCCCAACTGGAACGAGCGCAAGTTGCCCGTTTCCATGGTGGTCCTGCACTACACCGGGATGCAGACCGGCGAGGAAGCGCTCGACCGGCTCTGCGATGCCGAGGCCGAGGTTTCGGCCCATTACATGATCGACGAGGACGGCACCGTCACCGCGCTGGTCCCCGAGGACAAGCGCGCATGGCATGCCGGGCGCGCCTATTGGCGGGGCATCACCGACGTCAATTCGGCCAGCATTGGCATCGAACTGGTCAATCCCGGCCACGAATGGGGCTATCGCCCGTTTTCCGACGCGCAGATGGAAGCACTCGTTCCGCTTCTGGCCGACATCGTCCGCCGCCACGGCATTGCGCCGGCCAATGTGGTCGGCCATTCCGACGTCGCCCCCGCGCGCAAGACCGATCCGGGCGAGCTGTTCGACTGGGACCTGCTTGCCCGCTATCGCTTGGCCCTTGCCAAGCCCAAGCCGCGCATGCGCCTGATCTTCGACAACGACGGCGCCTTCTTTCTCGCGCTCGAACGCTATGGCTATGACATTGCCGACGGCGCTGCCGCCATCCGCGCGTTCGAACGCCGCTGGCGCCCGCACCGCATCACCGGGGAAATCGACGGGCAGATCGGCGCCCTCTTGTTCGAACTCCTGATCCAGCGCGACCTGGGGCAGGATTGCTGAGCCGGGCACAAGCTGCTAGGCGAGCCGCGCCAGGGGGCCGGGCAGCCGCGTCATCGCATTTTGCGATGCCGAGGAAAGTCCGGGCTCCACGAAACAAGGGTGGCGGGTAACGCCCGCCGGGGGCAACCCCAGGGAAAGTGCCACAGAGAACAGACCGCTAACCGGAGCAATCCGGCAGCAAGGGTGAAACGGTGCGGCAAAAGCGCACCGCGCGCGCCGGTAACGGCCGCGGCACGGCAAACCCCACCCGGAGCAAGACCGAATAGGGGCATCGCGCCGGATTTCCGGCAGGCGCGTTTCACGCCAAGGATCGCAAGATCCTGCGCTGCCCGGGTTGGTTGCTGGAGCGCACGCAGCAATGCGTCGCCGAGAGGAATGGCTGCCCGTGCCGATACGGTCCGTGTTCAAGCGGATACCGTCGGTGCGACAGAACCCGGCTTACAGGCCCCCTGGCATCATCATCACATCTCCACCCGCCGCATCCGGGCCGGGCAATCGCCCGCAAACCCTTTCCCACAGCGCCCGGCTCTGGCTACAAGACCGGCATGGCCTCTGCACACGACCACGATCACGACCACGATCATCACCATCATGACCATGGACACAGTCATGGGCATGCGCACGGCCACGGGCATTGCCACGCCCCGGCATCGTTCGGACGGGCCTTTGCGGTGGGCATCACGCTCAACACCGTCTTCGTGGTGGTCGAGGCGGTCTATGGCGTGATCGCGGGATCGATGGCTCTGGTCGCGGACGCCGGGCACAACCTCTCCGACGTGCTCGGACTGGTGATCGCCTGGGCCGCCACCGTCCTGAGCGCAAGGCCGCCTTCGGCCCGCTTCACCTATGGCTTCAAGTCCAGCTCGATTCTCGCCGCGCTCGCCAATGCGGCGCTGCTGCTCACCGCGCTCGGGGCGATCAGCGTGGAAACGATCCGGCGCCTGTTCGAACCGCAGCCGATCGCGACCGGCTCGGTCATGGTCGTTGCCGCCATCGGCATCGTCATCAACACCGCCACGGCTGTCATGTTCATGGGCGGGCGCGACCATGACATCAACGTGCGCGGCGCGTTCCTGCACATGGCGGGCGATGCGGCGGTCTCGGCCGGGGTGGTCCTGGCCGCCTTCGTCATCGGCCTGACCGGCGCATGGTGGATCGACCCGGTGGTGAGCCTTGCCATCGTCGCGTTGATCGGATGGAGCACCTGGGGTCTTGCCCGCGACGCCCTGCGCATGAGCCTCCACGCTGTCCCCGACGGCATCAACGAAGCGCGCGTTCGCGCCTTCCTCGTCGGGCGCAAGGGCGTCAGCGCGGTCCACGACCTGCACATCTGGCCCATGAGCACGACCGAAACGGCTCTGACCGCGCATCTGGTCATGCCCGGCGGCCATCCGGGCGACGTGTTCCTGCACACTCTGGCCGAAGACTTGTCCCACGATTTCGACATCGGCCACGCCACGATCCAGATCGAGACCGACGAACACGGCCACGAATGCGCGCTGATCAGCGAAAGCGTGGTCTAGAGCGAAATCCGTTCCGATTGCATCGGATCGGCCGCTCTAGATTCTTGTTTTGCCGCGTTTTCCAAGCCACCAGATGATTCCATCTGGTTCGAAAACGCTCTAGGTGTTTGCTCCCCGCATTTGCAGTTCGCAAACCGGGGCATGCAAGCTGCAAGACGCACCGGCCCCAGCCTGATCGACTGTCGAGGCGAATCCGCAGGGAAAGCGGGCATTCGCGCACTTTGAACCATCCGACTCCCGATTGGCACGGTCTCTGCTTTCCAGAGCGCGGCCCGGACTGGCGTGCATCATGAAAGAATGCGCGCGGCTCCAGCCCTATCGGAGACTGTCATGACGATCCTGCTTTTCGCCATCGAACCCGGACGCAGCGGCCCCGCACGCTTGCCTCAGAACCTGATGACGGCGGGACTGGGCGTGACGATCGTCTGCCCGACCGACAACCCGCTCTATCACACCGCATCGTGCGACCATCGCGTCGCCTTGCCGCACACCAAATCCGGATGGCGCATGGCGCGGATCCTGGACAAGGCCGTGCGCACGACCCGGACGCGCATGATCATCCCCGCCGACGAGCAAGCGCTGGCACTGCTGCGCGCCGTGCTCGACGGGCCTTATGCGCGCGGCGTCGGCGAACGGACCCGCCATGTGCTGACGCAATCGCTGGCCGCGCCCGAGGCGCTCGACAAGCTCATCTTCAAGTCGCACACGATGGCGCTCGCCCGCACGCTCGGCATCGCGGTACCGGACGGCCGGACGGTCGAAACCCTGGAAGACGCACGCGCCTTTGCTGCCGCGGCGGGCTATCCGGTGTTTCTCAAGCATTCCTTCAGCTGGGCCGGAGCGGGCGTCGTCAAATGCGCCGACGAAGCCGAACTCGCGGCCGCCCTCGCGGCCATGCAGACGGGTGAAAGCCGCCTCAAGGCGACCCTTCGCCGCCTGCTCGGACGGGACTGGTATCCGGCACAGGCCCCGATCGACATCCAGAGCCCGATCGCCGGGCGTCCGGCCATGTACTGCGCGCTTGCCTGGAAGGGGCGCCTCATTGCCGGTTTCGCCGGAACGCCTCTCGCCGTGTCGAGCGAGACCGGCCCCAGCACGTGCGTCGAGGTCGGCGCCCATGTCCTGATGGAAGCGATGTCGCGAAAGATGATCGAGGCGACCGGAGCAACCGGCCTGATCGGGTTCGACTTCATGCTCGCCAAGGCCGATGGCATGCCCCACATGCTCGAATGCAATGCCCGCCCGATCCAGATCAGCCACCTGGGCTATCGCATCGGGGTCGACATCGCCGCCGACTTGCGCGCCGTGCTCGGTGGCAAGCCCTTGCCGTCGAGCCCACGCAGCGCCACGTGCTCGCTCGACGTCTGTCTTTTTCCTTATGCCCTCGCTGCCGATCGCGTTCCTCGGCATCTCTTTTGCGACATCCCCGGCGCGGATCCTGCCCTCATGGCATTCGGTCGCGCCATGCTGGCCATGATCGAGGCGCGGCACAAGGCCGAGGCAACTTCCCTGATCGGAGACACCCTCGCTGCAACCGGCATCCAGCCGATCGCGGCGTAACCGCACAGACCTGAACCCAACAAAAAAGGCCGGACGGTCATCCCGCCCGGCCTTTTTTCGTGTCGGCCCGAAAGGCTCGCCCGGATCAGGCGGCTTCCTTGCCCTTGTGAACCTGAACCGGTTCCTTGCGGCCTTCGACCACTTCCCGGTCGACCACCACTTCGACGACACCGTCGAGCGTGGGCAGGTCGAACATGGTGTCGAGCAGCAGGCCTTCGACGATCGAACGCAGGCCGCGGGCACCGGTCTTGCGCTCGATTGCCTTCTTGGCGATCGCTTCGAGCGCTTCCTCGGTGAACGTCAGTTGCACGTCCTCGAGCTCGAAAAGCTTCTGGTACTGCTTGACCAGAGCGTTCTTGGGCTCGCGCAGGATGCGCACCAGCGCATCGATGTCGAGGTCGTTGAGCGTGGCGATCACCGGCAGACGACCGACGAATTCGGGGATGAGCCCGAACTTGAGCAGGTCTTCGGGTTCCGCCTTCTGCAACAGTTCACCCACGCGACGCTTGTCCGGGTCGGCGACATGGGCGCCGAAACCGATCGACCGCTTTTGCAGGCGGTCGGCGATGATGCGTTCAAGGCCCGCGAAAGCGCCGCCGCAGATGAACAGGATGTTGGTCGTGTCGACCTGAAGGAATTCCTGCTGCGGATGCTTGCGACCACCCTGCGGCGGAACGCTGGCCGTGGTGCCTTCCATCAGCTTGAGCAGGGCCTGCTGAACCCCTTCACCCGACACGTCGCGTGTGATCGAGGGGTTTTCGGCCTTGCGGCTGATCTTGTCGATTTCGTCGATATAGACGATCCCGTGCTGCGCCTTCTCGACGTTGTAGTCGCTGGCCTGAAGCAGCTTGAGGATGATGTTCTCGACGTCTTCGCCGACATAACCGGCTTCGGTCAGGGTCGTCGCGTCGGCCATGGTGAAAGGCACGTCGAACGTCTTGGCCAGCGTCTGCGCCAGCAGGGTCTTGCCCGAACCGGTCGGACCGACCAGCAGGATGTTCGACTTCGACAGTTCGACTTCGCCGCCCTTGCCGCTGTGCTTCAGCCGCTTGTAGTGGTTGTGTACCGCAACCGAGAGCACGCGCTTGGCGCGGTCCTGCCCGATGACATAGTCGTTGAGGGTTTCGAAGATATCGCGCGGCGTCGGAACGCCACCGTCCTTCTTCCCGGCGATCCCCGCCTTGGTTTCCTCACGGATGATGTCGTTGCACAACTCCACGCATTCATCGCAGATGAACACGGTGGGGCCGGCGATGAGCTTGCGCACCTCGTGCTGCGACTTGCCGCAGAAGCTGCAGTAAAGGGTGCTCTTGGTATCCGATCCGGAAAGTTTCGTCATTCTTCAATCCCAGACGCCTCTCCACGAGAGGCGGGCCCGGTTATCCTACTACCGCAAGGGCATTAATCAACCGGACACGAAACAGAGAAAAAAACTCCCAGGCCGACGGTGCCAGGCCAGAGGCCAAGGCACCGTCAACAAAGGAAAACTCAGGCGTCAGGCGCAGCGCCGCTGCCCTCGACTTCGCCGGTTTGGTCCGAAGCGGGACGCGATTCGAACACCTTGTCCACGAGTCCGAAAGCCAGGGCTTCGTCGGCCTCGAGGAAGGTGTCGCGATCGAGCGCGCGTTCGATTTCCTCGAGCTGGCGGCCCGTGTACTTGACGTAGAGATCGTTCATCCGGGTGCGGATGCGCAGGATCTCGCGAGCCTGGATCTCGATGTCCGACGCCATGCCGCGCGCACCGCCCGAAGGCTGGTGGATCATGATGCGCGCATTGGGAAGCGCGACGCGCAGGCCCGGTTCACCCGCTGCCAGAAGGAAGCTGCCCATCGAGCAGGCCTGACCGATGCAGACGGTCGAGACGCGCGGACGGATGTACTTCATGGTGTCGTGGATCGCCATGCCCGCCGTCACCACCCCGCCGGGCGAGTTGATGTACATCGAGATGTCCTTCGACGGATTTTCCGATTCGAGGAACAGCAGCTGGGCGACGATCACCGAGGCCATGTGGTCCTCGATCTCGCCGGTCACGAAAATGATGCGTTCGCGCAGAAGGCGCGAATAGATGTCGAAGCTGCGTTCCCCGCGGCTCGACTGCTCGACGACGACCGGGATGAGCGCCCCGGTGACCGGATCTGTGGTGAATTTTCCTTGGGCGCCGGAAGCGCCGAACAGGTCGAGCATGGGTTTCCTCGTTGCTTTGTGCTTGGCCTATGTCGCGTGCCGGGACGCGATGTTCAAGGGCGATAACGCAAGGTCTTTCATGGAACCGATCTCGTTACCGAGGCGATAACGTCCATCCCCGCCACCTTCCTTGCGGTACGGCCCGTCGATTGGGGGGCTGACCCCCGCGATTCCGGCGCTCGTCCGCGGGGGTAACCACATGAAAAAGGGGGCGATCCTTCCGGATCGCCCCCTTTTCAATCGGCTTGGCGCCGCTGCGATCACTCGGCAGCAGGTTCCTCGGCGGCAGCGGCCTTCTTGCGCGTCGCCTTCTTCTTGGGCGCGGCTTCCTCGGTCGCTTCACCGGCTTCACCAGCCGGAGTTTCCTCGGCGGCAGCCTTCTTGCGCGTCGCCTTCTTCTTCGGCGCAGCGGCTTCTTCGCCTTCGGCCTTGGCCGGGGCTTCGCCGTTTTCGTCGGCTTCGATCGCGGCCTGCAGTTCGTCGCGGGTCACTTCACGCTCGGCGACTTCGGCCTTGTCGAACAGGAAGTCGACGACCTTGTCTTCATAGAGCGGCGCGCGCAGCTGGGCAGCGGCGAGCGGCTCGGAGCGGATGTATTCGACGAAACGCTGGCGATCCTGTTCGCGGTACTGCTGCGCAGCCTGGCGAATCAGCATTTCCATTTCCTGCGCGGTCACGACAACGCCGTTGGCCTGGCCGATCTCCGAAAGCAGGAGACCGAGACGGACGCGACGCTCGGCGATGCGGCGATAGTCGTCCTTCTCCGCTTCGATTTCCTTGAGCGCTTCTTCGGGGTTTTCCTCGTGGCTCGCTTCGTGGGTCAGCTGCTGCCAGATCTGCTCGAATTCAGCGTCGACCATCGAGTCGGGAACCGGGAAATCGTGACCGGCGGCCAGCACGTCGAGAAGCTGACGCTTCATCTGGGTGCGGGTCAGACCAGCGGTTTCCTGTTCGAGCTGGCCACGGATCAGACCGCGAAGCTGGTCGATACCTTCAAGGCCGAGCTGCTTGGCGAAATCGTCGTTGGCGACGAATTCACCCGGAACCTTCACCTGCTTGACGGTGATGTCGAAGGTCGCGGCCTTGCCCTTGAGCTGTTCGGCCGGATAGTCTTCGGGGAACGTGACGGTGATCGTCTTTTCCTCACCGGCCTTCACGCCGACGAGCTGTTCCTCGAAACCGGGGATGAAGCGGGCCGAACCGAGTTCGAGCGGCGCATCTTCGGCCGAACCGCCTTCGAAGGGCTCGCCGTCGAGCTTGCCGACGAAATCGATGATCAGCTGATCGCCGTCCTTGGCAACCGCGTCTTCACCGGCGTCGGCGAAATTCTTCTGGTTGGCGCCGATGCGGGCAACCGCTTCGTCGACTTCTGCGTCCGAAACCGGAACGACCAGCTTTTCAAGCTTGAGGCCTTCGGTCGAGGGCGTCTCGATCACGGGCAGCACTTCGAGCGAGATGGTCAGTTCGGCGTCCTTGCCTTCTTCATAGCCTTCGCCGAGCGAAACGGCCGGCTGCGTCGCGGGACGCAGGGCGTGGTCGGCGACGAGCTGGTCGAGCGCGGCGCGAATCGTGGTCTGAAGGGCTTCCTGATGCAGCGAAGGACCGTGGAGCTTGCGGACGAGGTTCGTGGGAACCTTGCCGGGACGGAAGCCGGGCATGCGCACCTGCGGCGCGATCTTCTTGACCTCGCCTTCGATTCGCGCGGCGATATCCGTCGCGGTGATGGTCACGGTATAGGCGCGCTTCAGGCCCTCGTTGCTGGTTTCGACGATCTGCATCTTCGTAAGATCCAACTTTCTCGTATCGACGTCGTGTCTTGTTCGGGGGCGGAGCCGGGCCGGACGGCTCTGGTGCGGGCGAAGGGACTCGAACCCCCACATCTTGCGATACTGGAACCTAAATCCAGCGCGTCTACCAGTTCCGCCACGCCCGCGTCCGGCGAAAGGCGAGCGCCGCCCCTATCCCAGCGGCGGAAAAAGGGCAAGTGCCCCCCCCAATTCCGGTGCATTTGCTCCGAGGAAAGGTTCAGCGCAGGAAACGCGCCGCCCAAAGCAGCCATTCCGGGCGCCCGGATGCGGCACCGAGCAGGGTCGAAACCGGCCCTGCTCCGCCCCCGATCGCCTGCCCGGCAAAGCCCCGTTCGAGCCCCGCGCATTCGAGGCAATAGGCCTGCGCGCCGCGCGCGCCCATCAGCACGTCGAGATCACTCGCCATGCGTCCGGCCAGAACGAACTGCGCCGTCGCCACCCGCGCGGCCAGATCGTGACCACCACCGGCATAGACGGCCGAACCGTCGCTGTCGGTGCTGCCGTCATCGTCGGACGAGAGCAATTGCGCGATCATGCCCGAAAGCGACCCCGCTTCCTCACCCAGGTAAGTAGGGTGCCATTTGGTCGCCCCGGCCTTGCCCGCGACCCAGTTCAGCGCATTGTCGAGATTGCCGAATTCGTCGACCAGCCCGATCTGCCGCGCGGTTCCCCCGTCCCAGACGCGGCCCTGCGCGATCCGGTCGACATCGGCATAGCTCTTGTGCCGCGAGGCCGAGACGAGCCCGACGAAACGGTGATAGCCCGCATCGATCTCGGTCTGGAGCACGGCTTCCATCTCGGGCGAGAATCCGCCGAGGATGCTCGGCTGTCCCGAGAGCGGAGTCGTGCGCAGCCCGTCCGTCGTCACCCCGAACTTGGCGAGGCTGTCCTCAAAGCTCGGGATCACGGCAAAGATCCCGATCGAGCCGGTGATCGTCGCCGGTTCGGCAAAGATGCGATCGGCCGGCGTCGAGACCCAATAGCCGCCGCTCGCGGCCAGATTGCCCATCGAGACGGCGACCGGAAGGCCACTCGCCTTGAACCGCTCGACCGCCGCGCGGATCCGTTCCGCGCCGGTGACCGAGCCCCCCGGCGAATCGACCCGCAGCACCATCCCGGCATAGTCGCCGCTTGCCGTGGCCCGGTCGATCAGCGCGGCGATACGGTCGCCACCGGCAACACCGGGCCCCGCATTCCCGTCGACGATCGCGCCCTCGACATTGACGACGGCAATCGCCTTACCACCCTTTTGAGCAGGAAGATCAGCAAGATAGGCCCCAAGACGCGTGGCCTTGTACCCGCCCAATCCCTGATCGCGGTCGCCACCGACGATTTCGGCCGCGCGCTTTCCAAAGGCCACCTTGTCGCCGATGCGATCGACGAGCCCGGCCGCCTTGGCCGCTTCGGCGGCATTGCCATCCGACGCCGCAAGCCATTTCACCGGATCGCTCGTCACCAGCGCGAGATTGGCGCGCGGACGGGCCTTTTTCACTTCGGCCAGCCAGTCGTGCCAGACGGCGGTGTAGACGGCGGTCTCGGCCTCGCGCGCCTCGGGCGAGAGCGAATCGCGGATATAGGGCTCGACCGCGCTCTTGTAGGTGCCGACCTTGAACACGTGCGCCTTCACTTTCAGGCGATCGAGCAACCCGTGATAGAACAGCAACGTACCGCCGGGCCCGCGCACCATGACGCCGCCGAGCGGATCGACCCAGATCTCACTGGCATGGGCAGCCAGTTGCAGGGCGTCGTCGTCATAGAGCACCGCGCGCACCAACACGGGCTTGCCCGCGCCGCGCACTTTGTCGAGCGCCTCGCCAAGGCGCGAGAGCGTGACCTGTCCGGCCCCGCCGAACCCTTCGAGATCGAGCGTGACCGCACGGATGCGGGTATCGGTCGCGGCCGCCTCGATCGCGCGCACGAGATCGTGTGCGACGTACTGGCGATGCGCGCCGTCCCCGTCGAGCAGCAGTTCGCTCGGCGCGATTCGCGCCTTTTCCTCGACCACCGGGCCGTCGAGCGTGATCGCCAGCGCGCCTTCCTTCACGCGCCCCGGCATCGGCCGCGATGACAGCGCGAGCGAGAGCGTGCCGAAAAACAACAGGAGAAGGAGGAGAACGAGCCCATCCTTGATGGCGACGAGGATTTTCCAGACAGCGCGTGCGAACTTCATGGGGGATATCTATGGGTCATTGCTGCATTGCGCCAGTTGAAACACTTGGCATCCCATCGCTTCGTCCCTAGGGGGTAGTCTTCGATGCAACCATCGAACCCATCCAGCCCATCGCAGCCGGCCCGCGCCTATCCAGAAGGCGGCCTGGCGTTTCCTCATCGCAACCTGACCGGTATCGGCCAGCTCGCGCGGCATGAGATCCTCTATCTGCTCGACGAGGCCGAGCAGTGGGTCGAACTCAACCGCCAGTCGCAAAAGCGCGCGGGGCTCTTGTCGGGCCTCACGATCATCAACGCCTTTTTCGAGAACTCGACCCGCACGCTGCTGTCCTTCGAGATCGCGGGCAAGCGGCTCGGCGCCGACGTCGTCAACATGCACGCGGCCAATTCGAGCGTGAAGAAGGGCGAAACGCTGATCGATACCGCGATCACGCTCAACGCCATGCGCGCCGATGCCATCGTCATCCGCCACGCCAGTTCGGGCGCCGTCCGCCTGATCGCGAACAAGGTCGATTGCCCCGTGCTCAATGCCGGGGATGGGCAGCACGAACACCCGACGCAGGCCCTGCTCGACGCGCTGACCATCCGTCACGCGCTGCACCTGCCGCGCGGCAGCGACCTCAACGGGCTGAAAGTGACGATCTGCGGGGACATCCTGCACAGCCGCGTCGCCCGTTCGAACATCCTGAGCCTGACCGCGCTGGGTGCCGAAATCCGCGTCTGCGCGCCGCCCGCGCTGATGCCTTCGGAAATCGAGGCGATGGGCGTCACCGTGTTCCACGACTTCGACGCCGCGCTCAAGGGCGCCAACATCGTCATGATGCTGCGCCTGCAGCAGGAACGCATGCAGGGCCAGTTCATCCCCAGCCCGCGCGAATATCGCCATCTCTACGGCCTGACGCTCGACCGTCTCGCCCGGGCCGAGGCCGACGCGCTGGTCATGCATCCCGGTCCCATGAACCGGGGTGTCGAAATCGACAGCCAGGTTGCCGACCATGTCTCGCGCAGCCTGATCACCAATCAGGTCGAACGCGGCGTGGCCATTCGCATGGCCTGTCTCGAAGTGCTGACCCGCCGTGCGCGCGGCGTCGAAGGCTGGCTCCCGCTTGCCGCCAATAGCGGAGGCTTCGCATGATTCCCCGTCCCGTCACCATCACCGGCGGCCGTCTCGTCCTGCCCGAAGGCGCCCCGCAACCGGGCGCCATCCGCCTTGTCGAAGGGCGCATCGCCGAAATCGGCGCGATCCAGCCGCAGCCGGGCGACACCGTTTTCGATGCCGCCGGGCAACTCGTCGCCCCCGGCCTTGTCGATCTGGGCGTCTTTGCCGTCGACAAGCCCGCGTTCCATTTCGGCGGGATCACCCGTGCCGCGCTGATGCCCGATCAGGGACCGCCGCTCGATCACCCTGCCCGCGTCCGCTTTGCCGCGCAATCGGGCAAGCCCGACATGTGGGTCCACCCGCTCGCCGCCGCGACGCGGGGCCTTGAAGGCAACGAGATGGCCGAACTCGCGCTCATGCGCGAAGCCGGTGCGCGCGCGGTCGCGACCGGACGCCGCTGGATCGGCGATTCGGGCGTCATGGCCCGCCTGCTCAGCTATTGCGCCATGCTCGACCTCACCGTCGTCACCCATGCCGAAGATGCCGGAATCGTGGGACAGGCGGTTGCGACCGCCGGGGAAATGGCAACCCGCCTCGGCCTGCCCAGCGCGCCTGCCGAAGCCGAAGCGCTGGCGGTGTCGCGCGACATTGCCCTTGCCGAGTTGACCGGTGCGCATGTCCATTTCCGGCAAGTGACCACTGCCCGCGCGCTCGATCTCGTCCGCGCGGCCAAGGCACGCGGCATTCGCGTGACGGCCGGGGTCACCCCTGCGCATTTCATGCTGTCGGATCTCGAACTCGTCGATTTCCGCACGTTCAGCCGCATGTCGCCGCCGCTGCGTCAGGATGCCGACCGGCGCGCGGTCATTGCCGCCATCGCCGACGGCACGATCGACGTGATCTCGTCGGGCCACGATCCGCGCGGTCCCGAGGACAAGCGGCTGCCCTTTGCCGATGCCGAACCGGGCATGGCCGGCGCTGAAACGCTGTTGCCATTGACGCTGACACTGGTGCGGGACGGGCACATCGACATGGCGCGCGCCTTCGACCTGCTCGCCGGGACTGCCGCTCGCCTGCTCAAGGTCAATGCCGGGGTTCTGGCCGTCGGCGCAGAAGCGGACATCGCGATCGTCGATCCCGAGCGTCCGTGGATCGTCTCGTCCGACAAGATGGCGGCCAGCGCAGGCAACACCCCGTTCGACCGTCGCCCGGTCGAAGGACGCGTGACCGCGCTGTTCAAGGGCGGCACGCAGATCGACTGATCGACTGCCGCAGCGGCCCTTGAAATAGTGGTGCCTAAAACGAAAAAGGGCCCCGGAGCAGCGCTGCTCCGGGGCCCTTTTTTCTCGGCATGCCGATCAGCGTCGCGCGGTTCGTGCCGGTAGCGGATGAACCGGCGCCGCGCTTGCAGTCTGGATCGTGCCCGGCCGTCCGGCGGAATTCATCGCCATGACAAGGCACGTATCGCCATGCGAGCGCAGCGAACCGCACAGGGCATTGGCCGAGGCCTGCCCGACGAAGCCGATCGCCTGAACCCGCCAGAAATCGTGGCCATGGACATTGACCCGCACGATCAGGCTGCGATGCCCGGCAAGACGCGGATCGTGAGTTGAAAAATGCTGCCAGGCGCGCTTGGCCCCGTCTTCGGACCCGAAAGCACCGAGCTGGACGAGATGCGTGCCCACTCCGGTTTTGCCACCGGTTTCGACACCAGTTCCAGTCGGGGCCTTGACCATCGGAACGCTGCGGACGGCGGGCGTCGGATGAAACGCCACCGGCTTTACGACGGCGTCATGCACCACCACCGGAGCCCGCACCGGGACGACCGGCGCAGCCGCCGGAACGGCAGCGGCCGGTCGTGACGGCGGCAGATCGACGCGGGCCAGAACCGCCGACTGCGAGGGATCCGAAGCGGGCAGTTCCGCGTCGGCATGGGCCGAGGCGGGAACGATGGCCGGTGCAGGAGCGGGCTGGACCGGGGCAGGCGCAGCGCCTGCCTGGGCCGGAGCAATCTGGGCCGGAGCCGGAAAATTGGCGAGAGCCAGAGCCTGCGGCTGGCCGCTGTCACCGCGCACCGGCGCGCCGATCATGGCGGCAACCCGGCGACGCGAATCATCCGGACGCGCGGTCAGAGCCCAGCTTTGCAGACGCGCGCCGACCTTGTCGGCGGGAACGTCCTGCGCTGCCATGATCTGCGCTTCGCTCCACGATCCGTTGAGAGCATAGGCATAAGCGAGGTTCTGGCGAACCTTGGGCGTGTTCTGGCCATTGCGAATGGCATTGGTCAGCACACCGACGCCACGGTCGGTCTGTCCCGCCATCACCAGCGCGAGCCCCATGTCGGCAGCCGGAATGACATCGCCATAGGTGTTGAGCGTGTCGATCGCGGCCGCATTGTGCCCAAGCGCCAGATCGGTCAGCACGAGCCCGAGTGCGGAACGGCTGCTGTCCTCGCCCAGTTCGATGGCATCGGAAAACGCCTGTCGCGCCGATTCGAAGCGGCCTTCACGCAAATAGGCATTGCCGAGCAGCATCCGCAGCGAGGCATTGCGCCCGTCGCTCGCGACCGCCTGTTCGGCAAGCGTCACGGCCTGAGCCGAATCGCCCTTGGCGAGAGCCGCCTGCGCGCTGTCGGCCAGTTTGTCCGGATGGGGCGCATGGCTCGAACATCCAGAGAGCATGGTAACGCCGAGCAGGCTGCCGATGACGACAGCACGGCGCGAAGCGCGAGAGCAAGCGGCAAGACGATCGATCATGATTCGTTTCCGGTCCAAAGGCGACGCGGGCGCATGACCACCGGATAGACCGGTTCGGACGTGCCCCCCCTCCCAAGATTATCCAGCGTCCCCAAACAATCCTGCGCCCCCGCGCAGTCCTGTGTCACAACGTAATCAGCCAGCGCGTCGAGCAGAACTTTCTGCGCGCTGCGCCCCTGTTCAGCGACGAGACGGCGCAAGCTGGCATGCTGCGCCGGATCGAGCCGCAAAGTGAAAGCTACCCGGCGGTCGCGCCGTGCCGGGGCCGCATCTGCAGACGGCTCCACGGCGAAAGTCTCTGCAGCGGGCGCCAGCGGGATCGGCGCGGCGGCCGCCGAACCGGTTCGCGCGACGCCAAGGGCATCGGCCAGCCGGGCCATGCGATTGACCACTTCGGGAACCGCATGAGTCGAATTTGCCGCATCGGTGATTTCGACACCCGCGCCATCGAGGGTCGAAGGGTTAACCCCTTCGATGTCGGTGAAAGGCACGTCGGTGGAAACGGGCGCGATCTCGAACGCCAAAGCCGCTTCCGGATCGGCCCCCGGCTCGTGAACGAGGGGCGCTTCATGAACAAAGGTCAGGGGAACGCGACGCCGTGCGCGAGCGCGGGACAAAAGCCCTGCGCCCAGTGAAGCCAGCGGTTTGATCCCTCCTGCCATCATCACCCTCTCAAGACCCGATGACGCGGCGGCCAAAGCCGCTACCGGCCGGGCGGGGCAGGCTACCCGCCATGCTGGCCGTGGCGTGGGGCACGGCAAAGACCGTGCGGCGGAAATTCTTTTCGAGCCGTTCGGAGATGTAGCTCCACAGCGCGGCGATCTCGATCGCCGACTTGCCGGTAGGATCGACTTCCATGACGGTGCGCCCGTCGATCATCGAGGCGGCAAAATCGGTGCGATGATGGACCGTGACCGGGGCCACCGTGCCGTGCTGGCTCAGCGCGACAGCGGCTTCGGCAGTGATCCGGGCCTTGGGCGTTGCCGAGTTGACCACGAAAATCAAAGGCTTGCCTGCACGCTCGCAAAGCTCGACCGTTGCCCCGACGGCCCGCAAGTCGTGCGGGCTGGGGCGAGTGGGCACCACGATCAGCTCGGAAACCTGGATCACCGACTGGATCGCCATGGTGATCGCGGGCGGCGTGTCGATGACCGCCAGCTTGAAGCCCTGCTGGCGCAGGAGCGCAAGGTCGGTCGCCAGCCGTGCCACGCTGGTCTGGGCAAAGGCGGGATATTCGGCTTCGCGCTCGTTCCACCATTCGGTGAGCGATCCTTGCGGATCGATGTCGATCAGGACCACCGGCCCAGCGCCCGCGCGCTGTGCCTGGACGGCCAGATGCCCCGACAAGGTAGTCTTGCCGGAACCCCCTTTTTGCGAAGCCAGTGCAAGTACGCGCAACGCTTTTCCCCGTGCTAACCTGTATGGTTGTCAGCCCCCAGCGATTGCAGAAGTCCCTCAAATTTTGGTTAACCGGCGCGCCATTCGGGGATTTTCACCGCAGATAACGGTAAAAACAGACGATCCTCGCCCATGAACCAATCCCGCGATGGGCCCATAATCGCCCTGCAACAGTCCGGTAATCATGTTAGGGGGCTCGCGGTGAATACGGATTCGTTTACCGCTATCCGTTATGAAATCAGGCACCGCACAAGCGGTTCGGGTGGAGGTCCTTTAACGATGGTGCTTGGCGACATGCTGAAACTGGGCCGCATGACGCGGCTGGCGATCAGTCTGTCGGCCGGTCTTCTCATGATCGGCGCGCTGCCCGCCCATGCCGACGTGAAGGACGGAGTCGATGCGTGGAGTCGCGGCGACTATGACACCGCCGTCGCGCAATGGCAGGGCCCGGCGGCCAAGGGCGATCCCGACGCCATGTTCAACATGGGACAGGCCTACAAGCTGGGCCGCGGCGTGCCGCAAAACCTGGCCAAGGCCGAGGATTTCTACCGCCGCGCCGCGCAAAAGGGACATATCCGCGCCGCCGACAACTATGGCGTCCTGTTGTTCCAGAGCCACCGGCAGGCCGAAGCCCTGCCCTGGCTGAGCGCCTCGGCCGATCGCGGGGAACCGCGCGCGCTCTATATTCTGGGCATTGCCACCTATAACGGCGAATTCGTGCCCAAGGACCCGGTGCGGGCCTATGCACTGATGACCCGCGCCGCCGGGACCGGGCTGGCGCCTGCCATGACCAGCCTTGCCTCGATGAACGCGACCATGCCGCTCAACCAGCGGCAGATGGGCGCCGCCCTTGCCGAGGACATGGAGCGCAAGACGACAGCCACCCGCGCCCGGGAAATGAGCGCCGCCGATCTCGGCAGCAAGCCTGTCGCGCCGGGCTCGGCCGGAACGCCGTCGACGGCGGCCGTGTCGCCGATCGAGCGCGCCGCCGTTGCCGCCGCCACGCCGCGACCGGCTCGTACCGATGGGGCCGTGACTGCCGGGGCCGATTTCGCCAATCCGGTCACACTGCCGCCGCGCCCGAGCCACATGCCCGCTGCGACGGCCAAGCCCGTGACAACCAAGCCCGTGACAGCCAAACCCACTCCGCCGCCCTCCCCCATCAAGCAAACCACCGTCAAGCAAACCGCCATCGCCAAGGCTGCCCCCAAACCGACGTCTCCGGCCAAAGCCGAAGGGACTTGGCGCATTCAATTTGGCGCATTCGGGCAAAAGGCCAATGCCGACGCGCTCTGGGCCAAAGTCCATGCGCGGCCCGAAGTGGCGGGGCATCCCCGCATCGACGAAGGATCGGGCCTGTCCCGGCTGCAGGCAGGCGGCTATTCCCAAGCGCAGGCCGAACACGCCTGTACCGCGCTCAAGGCTGCCGGCCTGACCTGTCTTGTCACCGCCCACTGATACGCCAGTGAAGGGGACAGGGGTGAGCGGAACGCGAATCGCGGCGATCGATTTCGTGCGCGGGGTCGCCCTGCTCGGCATCCTGACGATCAACGTCACCGGATTCTGGGGGCCGACGCTCGCGAGTTTCAGCCCGCATCTGCCCCATGCCGAAGCGGGGGGCGATGCGTGGTTCCTGATCGCGTTCGTCCTGTTCGAAGGCAAGATGCGCGCGCTGTTCACCCTGCTGTTCGGGGCGAGCATGCTGCTTTTCATCGAAGCGGCAGAGAGGCGCGGTGCGCGGGGCGCGTGGATGCAGGCGCGGCGGCTCCTATGGCTCGCGCTGTTCGGCTATGCCCACTACCTCCTGCTGTGGTGGGGGGACATTCTCTTTCCCTATGCCTTGTGCGGGCTCTGCGCGCTGCTGCTCTACCGGCTTCAGGCCGCGCCGCTTGCCGCGATGGGTCTCGCGCTTTTTCTCCTGAGCCACGGGCTCGACACCATCGGCGCGGTTCAGGGGATTGCCGCCGAGCAGGCCGTGCTTGCGGGCCACGGCCTTGCCGCCGACCGGATCGACGAACAGGACATGATGATGCGCATCGCGGCATCGCTTGCCGACGACCGCAGCGTGCTGGTGGCCCCGTTCCTCGCCGCGATCCGCCTGCGCCTGAGCCAGGCCCCGTGGCTGCCGTTCCAGACGACGGTCTCGACCTTTACCGAAACGCTGCCGCTGATGCTGATCGGCATGGGTCTTTATCGCAGCGGCCTGTGGAACGGCGCATGGAGCCGCCGCGCGCTCAAGGCGACCATGATCGGCGGGATCGGGATCGGCGGCGCCCTGACGCTGGGGCTGGCCGCATGGATCGCGGCCCGCGATTTCCCTCCGCGCGCGATGTTCGAAGTCATGCAGACGCTGACCGCGCTTCCCCATCTGTTGATGGCACTGGGCTATGCGGCGGGGCTGATGCGGCTCTGGCCCCGGCTTGCCCCCACTCGAATCGGGGTCATGCTCGCGGCGGCGGGACGCTGCGCTTTTACAAATTACCTCGGCACGACGATCCTGATGACCGCGATCTTTTCGGGCTGGGGCCTCGGCCTTGCCGGGTGGATGCCGCGCGGATGGCTGCCGCTGTTCATTCCGCTGGGCTGGGCCGCGATGCTGTGCTGGCCGCAAGCATGGCTTGCCCGCCACCGCCAGGGACCGTTCGAAGCCGTCTGGCGCGCGCTGACCTGGTGGGGCGCCCGATGAAGCGCGAAAATCGCGCCGCCATGTCCGGTTAACCCGGAATGGGGTACAAGCGGGCATGATCGATTGGTGGCGCAAACGGCTGAAAGGGCGGGAGGGGTTCGTCGTGGTCGGGCTCGTCGCGCTCGGCATGGGCGGGATGCTGTTCCTCGACGTGGCGCGCGATGCGATCGGCGTGCTCTCGTCCCCCGCCCGGTCGGCTCCATCGGCGACCACATCCGACACGGTGCCGCCAGCGAACGCCACCCCCAAACCGCCTCCCACGAGGGCCCCCTCGTCCACGCCGGGCGGCCCTTTCCGAGAGGACCCCTTCGTCGTCCGTTCGATCCTGCCGATCGACGGCCCGATCCGGTTCGGCCAGTATTACTGGGACGAAAGCAAGGGCGAGCCGGGGCCTCTGGTCATCACCGTCGATCTTGCCGCGCGGGTCCTTTCAGTATTCGAGAACGGGCACGAAGTCGGCGCGACCGCGATCCTCAAGGGCTATGGCGACAAGCCGACTCCGATCGGCGTGTTCCCCATCACCCAAAAGGACGCGCATCACGTGTCCAATCTCTATGACGCGCCGATGCCGTGGATGATGCGCCTGACCAATGACGGCGTATCGATCCATGGCAGCAAGGTCGAAAGGGGCTATGCCACCAACGGCTGCATCGGCGTGCCCGATGCCTTTGCCGAAAAGCTGTTCCGCCTTGCCAAAGTCGGTGACAAGGTCATCATCACCGACGGCAAGCATCTCAACCTCGGCGACCCCATCATCGCCTCGAGCGCGCCGGGGCCGCGCCCCTGAAGGTCGGCTCCTGAAGCCCAAACCCTCAGGGCCTCACACAACTTCGAAGCCATCGCCCAGCAGGCTGCGCAGCTTGTCGAGCGCCTGAGCCTTGAGCTGATGGACGCGCGGCACGCTGACTTCGAGCACGGCGGCGATTTCGGCAAGGTTCAGCTCTTCGACGAAATAGAGCTGGATCACCATCTGCAACCGTTCCGGCAAAGCGGCGATGGCGGCGCCGACGACATGGCGAGTCTCCTCGTCGGCCAGCAAGGCGAAGCTGTCCGGGCGGTCGTCGGCAAAGGCCATCGAGCTTTCGCTATAAGCATCGTCGATCGTTTCGAAACGCAAGGGTTCGGCCGCCGCGCGCAAGTCAGCAAGGTCAGCCAGCGTCAGCCCCATGGCTTCGGCCAGTTCCCCCTCGGTCGGCTGGCGCCCGAGCGCGCAACTCAGGCTCTCGGTATGGTCGCGCAAGGTGCGGCGGCGGTCGGCAGCGGACCGCGACATCGGCGCGGTCCGCCGGATCAAGTCGACCATGGCCCCGCGCACCCGCAACTTGGCATAGGCGGCAAAGCCGTCCTCGGTCTGCCCGGTGTGTTTCTGTGAACATTCGGTCAAGGCCACCAGCCCGGCCTGGATCAGATCCTCAAGATCGATGCCGGCGCGCCCGGACCCGTGAACATGCCAGGCCAGACGGCGAACCATGGGGAGAAAACGGCGGATACGATCGGCAGTGTCATCGCGATAGGCACGCGCAGCAGCAAAGCTGCGGGGAGCGTAATTCATGCGGCAAGTCCTTCGGGTTGCGCGATGTCGGACGAGGCGGCACCGGAACGCTGGGTCCGGTCCTTGGTATCGGAACGATTGGTCTGATCGGTCAGGGCACGAACGGGCTGGGGGGCGGTCGCCTCGCCGCCGATGACGGCGATCACCTCGATCGGCTGGCTTTGCGGCAGTTCGGAAATCGACAGCACGAGGCAGGACGGCGCCCGGACCCGCAGGGCAGCGGAAACCGCCCGCCGCGCGCGCGGCTGAACCACCAGGGCCGGCGAAATCGCATTGGGTCCGCGCTCGGCGATCAGGCTGGAAATCCGTTCGCCGATCCCGCGTGCCAGATCGGGCTCGATCACCGGCTGTCCGGTCACCGGGTCCTGCATCCCCTGCACGATCATCGATTCGAGCGAGGCGTCGAGCGTGACGACCGGCAGGCGATCGGTCGGACTGCAGATCCGCCCGACGATCATCGGCCCGAGTTCGGCACGGACCAGATCGACCAGCCGGTCGTGATCGGTCGTCTGCTGAACCGCCTGCCCCAGCGCGGCCAGGATCGGTAGCGGGTGGGCAATGCTCACGCCGTCTTCGAGCAAGGCGCGGAAGATGCGGGTGAGCGCCCCGAGCGAAAGCGGGTTGGGGTGAATCGTTTCGACCATTCCCGCCGAACGCTGGCGCACGCCATCGAGAATCGCGCGCACTTCGTCCGGGCCGAGCATGGCCTGCGGCCGTTCGCCCAGAAGCTGGTTCAGGTGGGTGGCAATGACTGTCCCGGCGTCGACCGTCAGGAAGCCTTCGGCAATGGCATGGTCGCGGCTGGCCGGATCGATCCACAACGCGGGGCAACCAAAGCTGGGGTCGTGAGTCGCTTCACCGACAAGCCCGTGGCCGGGGCGTGCTTCACCCGCATCGATGGCGAGGATGCGATCGGGACGGGCGACCGCGCCGCCGATCCGCACTCCGCCGAGCAGGATGCGATATTCGTTGGGCGGCAGTTCGAGCGAATCGCGGACACGGAACTGGGGCACGATGAAGCCGCAAGCCTGGCTCAGCTGCTTGCGCACGCCGGTGACGCGGGCGACCAGCGGAGATCCGCGCTTTTCATCGACCAGATGGACAAGGCCATAGCCCAGTTCGATCGTGACCAGCGTGTGATCCGACACTTCGTCGAGCGTGATCCGCGACGGATCGGTCTGGGGCGGAGGCGGCGCGATTTCCGCTTCGCGAAGCCGTTCAGCGCGCTTGCGCAGGCTCCACCAGATCCACCCGGCCATGGCAGCAGCAGGCAGGAAGATCATGTGCGGCATGGCCGGAATGAAACCGATCGCGCCGAGGATGACGGCAACCGGCAACCAGGTCGCGGGATTGGCGAACTGTCCGCCGATCTGCCCGGCAAGGTCGCGGCTGTCGGCAACGCGGGTGACGATGACCGCCGCCGCGATCGAGAGCAGCAGCGAGGGGACTTGCGCGACAAGTGCGTCGCCGACGGCCAGAGTCACATATTTCTCGGCCGCATCGCCCGCCGACAGGCCATGGGACAACATGCCCAGACAGAAACCGGCGATGATGTTGACGCCCAGAATGAGCAGGGCGGCAATCGCGTCGCCTTTGACGAACTTGCTGGCACCGTCCATCGAGCCGTAGAAGTCCGCCTCGGTCGCGACATCGCGACGGCGGGTCTTGGCTTCCTCGGCGGTGACGAGCCCGGCGGCGAGGTCGGCGTCGATCGCCATCTGCTTGCCGGGCAAGGCGTCGAGGGTGAAGCGCGCGGACACTTCCGAAACGCGCCCCGCACCCTTGGTCACCACCACCAGGTTGATGATCATCAGGATCATGAAGACGAACAGGCCGACGGCGAAATTGCCGCCGATCAGGAATTTCCCGAAGCTCTCGATCACATGCCCCGCCGCCGCGCCGCCGGTGTGGCCATAGACCAGCACGACGCGCGTCGAGGCGACATTGAGCGAGAGGCGCAACAGCGTCGCAAAGAGCAGAACCGACGGAAACGATGAGAAATCGAGCGGCTTTTCCGCATTCATCGCCGCCATCAGCACCGCGACCGAAAGCGCGATGTTGAAGACGAAGAACACGTCGAGCATGAACGCCGGGATCGGCACGATCATCAGCGTGATGAGCGTCATGATCCCGGTGGGGAGCGCCAGTGCGCCCAGGTTCGCGGTGCGTTTCAGCATCGTTTAAAGTCCGAATGCCTTGAGCTGGCCATAGGCGGCGCGGACATGAGCGGGCACGGCGCCCTCCCCGGCCCCGTCGCCCAATCCGAATGCCGTGCGCAGAGTTTCGGCCATCGACCCGCGCGCGCCGTTTCCGCCACCATTCATATCGGCAGCGGTCGCGGCGAATTCCTGGGCCAGCGGGCCACCCTGGGGCACGGGTTGCGGGGATGCATCGGGCGTCATTGCCGCCAGCGGCAGATATCCGCCGGCTGCGCCCATCCCCATGCCGAACGCGCTCGCGGGGCCCAAACCCCCATTGATGCCGCCGTCGATGCCGTCACCGCTCGCTCCCATCGCCGCGCCGAGGCGCGAACGGATGAGGTCCATCACTTCACCCACCGAACGCGGGGTCGAACCGGAGAAGAAGATCGATCGATTGCTGGCCGCAGCCTTGGGCAAAAGGGCCGCCGCGCTCTGGCCGGGATCGGCCGACAGCACCGAAAGGAACCGCCCGGCGGCCTCGGGACCGAGAAAATGCGCGAGATAGAGCTCGGCATTGTCCGGTTCGCGGCCAAGCGTTCCGTAAAGATAATTGCGGTTGTCGTTGGCAAGCTCGCCCGCCATCAGCGCGGAAAGCGCCGGATCCTGCCGCATCGAGAGCAATTGCGCACGGGCTGCTGGATCACGGACGGTGCCGTTGTCGATCGCCGAACTTGCCCAGTCCAACCCATAGGACGCGCCGTGGCGGTCGAGTGCCCGCAACCAGGTGGAGCCGGTGAACTGATAAAGGCCGCGCGCGCTCGATGTGGCGGCGCGGGCCATCGGGTTCAGCCCGGATTCGAGCTTGGCCTGAGCCAGCAGATACCCGAAATCGACGCCGGTGGCCGCCGCCGCACGGGCAATGGCGGCATGAACAGGGCTGCCCTGCACGGTTTGGCCGCCCGATGCCTGCCCGGCAGTGGGAAGCGGAACGGAAACGTCTGACGAACTCACTGAACTGCCTTTCCAGAGCGCCGCCAGGGCGCGACTGTCAGGTATTCAGCAAGGACCGTGCCAGATTGGAAAATGCATCGGGAAAATCGGGATCAGGCCCGGCGGCGCCGGATTGTCCGGCGCCGAAAAACCGCGAAAAATCAGCGGGGACGGCCGATCCGGGCCGAAGCCCCATTGGCGCGATAGAGCGCCGGTTGCCCGGTCATGGCATCAAGCCGGGCGGCAACGTTGGCGGCAATAAGATTCCGCACGCGGCGATTGGTTTCATTGAGCCGCCGGGCGGCATCGACCAGCCCGCGGCATTCCTCGTCGATCGCATCTGCAGCGGTGCCGTCGAGTTGACCGCACAAGTCGTTCTTCTGCACCGCGCAGCCGATGATCGCGTCGACATCGAGACGGGCAAGCGCGTGCCGCTCGGATTCGAGCACGGTCAACATCTGCCGCAAGGTATCGCGCAATTCGAACGGATGCAGGCCGAACCGGCCTTCGACCGCAACAAGCCCTTCGGGCGCCGAGACAGCCATCATCAACGCCCCTTCTGCAGGAGCATGCCGGCAGCGATCATCGCATCTCCGATCTTTGTGGGAATGAGGGGATAAGTGCCTTCGTTGATGGCCTTGCGAATCTCGGCGACCCGCACGGCATCGACAGGCACAGTTCCGGAAGAGGTATCGACGGTGGTCTGCACCTGTTCCGTCGATGCCGCAGCCTCGGTTGCGGCAGCTGTGGCACTCCCCTGCGTCGCCGTCGTGGCCGAAGCCTGGCTTGCGGGCTGTACCGTCTTAAGCTGAACCGCACCAACCGGGCGCGATGCTCCGATTTCAAATGATGACATGGTCCGCTCCTGCGAAATGCTTACCAACAAGAACGGTATTGGCGCGGGGGTTTTAAGGGGCAGCGGCGAAAATCCACCGCTGCTTTGGATCATACCCCCTATGCGCACGTCATTCCACTGGGACTTCTACCAATCCGGGGCGAACGACGCGCGCCTGAACGGGGTCGGTCTTGGGGCCGGTGCGAACGCGAATCCACGCGCCGACCGCGCCGGCTTCCATCGCTTCGGCCGATTGCGAGACGGCAAAACCGTCACCGGTCACGGCAACGGTGACCAGTTGTCCGCGCTGAATTACCGGCGTTGCGGATGGATCGGCACGGCCACCGCCCGCCGTCGCGACAAAAATGTGCCAGCTGCCGGGGTCGGGGCATTCGACAAGAATGCTGGCATGAAATTCGCCGCGCCAGGACAGCGCGAGCGGCGCGGCGCAGGCAGCAAGCCGCAAGCGCCGGTCGACCGGACGCGCCGCGCCCCCCGGCACACCGATCGACTGACCGGTAAAGGCGGCAACGGCGCGGTCGATACCGGCAATATCCTGCAACCCTGCCGCAGCGACCGCAGGCGTCGCCCATGACAAGGCGGCAAGGCCGATCGGAACAAGCATGCCGGCAAGCACGGGAAACGGGCGAAACGGTACGGTACGTGACACAAGGCTCATGACGGGAATCCGCAGCAAGGGTTTGATCATGCCCCTGACCGTGCAAGCTGTGTGCCATTGCCCGTCTGATTGTTGGCCGCCTGCCCGTTGCCTGTCTGCGCATCGTAACCGACGACGGCGCTGGCCCCGGCCGGTTCGCCCGCCTCGATCACGATCCTTGCGCCTGCCGCGCGATTGCCTGCTTCGGCGCTCAGACGCGCGGCCTGGGCCATCGCTGCGGCCTGGCCACCCGTCGCATAATGAACCGTGATCGTCAGGCGCAGGCGCGGGTCGGCCGCGACATCGTGCAGCCATTGCGGCAAGGGCGGCGCCCCCGCCCCGGCACGCCAGACGCCCACGGGTTCAGCCTCGGGCGAAGGCGTCAACGGAGCCGGACGCGCTGCCGGGGATTGCGGCGGAGATACGGACGGCGCAGGCGGTTTTCCTGCGCCGTGATGCGGGGCGCTGTCATCGACATCCGGCCCGAGCGGCGCGTCGGGCGCATTGGCCAGAGCTGACGCCGTCACCATGAAGAGGATCAGCGAAAGGTCGGCCAGAATGGTCTGCCAGCTGACCCCGATACCGCGCGAAATCATGCCAGTTCCGCGATCCGGTGATCGCGCTTCAGGCGCGGCGCCACCGAGGCGAATTGCGATGCCAGCCAGTCGACGACATCCTGACGGCTTTCCTCCTCGCGCTCGGCACGGCGCTCGACCGCCCGCGCGAGCGGGGCAAGCAGGATATTGGCGAGCAGCAAGCCGTAAAGCGTTGCCATGACCGACATCGAGATCGCCCCCATGAACATCGACCGGGCGATACCGCGCCCGGAAAGCTGGGACAGCGACACAAGCGTTCCGGCAAGACCGAAAACCGGGGCAAGATCGGCCGCAAGCGAGAGCGTCGCACTGGCGAGCTGTGCCCGGGCGAGCCGCCGTTTGCGCTGGACCGCGTGGCGCATCATCAGCACCGAAGCCGTACGCGCCTCGATCATGGCGTCGATCGCCTCGTCGAATTCGCGGTCGCCGGTCGGATGCGCGCGGGCACGATAGACGCCGTCCTGCCGCACATCATGTGCAAGCGGGGCAAGATCGCCACGCAGCCGGTCCGCGTCGAGGCGGGGGCGCAAAAGGCCGCCCAATTCCTGAAGCGTGTGCAGGCAATCGCTGCGCCCGGTCCGCAAGGCAGTGGATACCAGAGTACCGCCGACGACGATCGCGGCGGGCAAGGGTTCGAACAGGTGGGCAAAGTCCATGCGCACGCAAGTCCTGTGTGAAGTGGGTTCATCCGGTCGCTGACACCGGTCGAAAATGGGACCCGGCCGGAAACGAAAGACCGGCCGGAAATGGGCGCGAGCCCACCGCAATCGGGTTTGCCCCCGTTTTCGCGAACGGCAGAACGGCGGCTGCATTTGCGGTTTTAGACCTTTGGAAAAAGATTTTTGCGGGGCTGGCAACGGGCTGCCGCCGCGCTTTCGCCGACCGGCAAAATGCTGCCGGACAGACCCCGAAATGCCCGGTTTCCGTTCATTTTCGACAGTCATGGCGGATTTGGCACGCCCCTTGCTGTGGGAGTGATGCAGTCTTGCATGAAAGGGACATGAGCATCATGGGCGACAGCCTGTTCGGCATTCACGGCATGGCGCTGGAGTTGCGCGCGCAGCGGCTTGGCCTCTTGACCTCGAATATCGCGAACGCCGCGACACCGGGGTACAAGGCGCGCGACATCGATTTCGCCAGTGCGCTGAAATCGATGACCCAGGGCGCGAGCAACAGCCAGGCGATCTCCTCGTCCACGCTCTATCGCGTACCCGTCATGCCAAGCCTCGACGGCAACACGGTCGAACTCTCGACCGAGCAGACCGCCTTTGCCGAAAACGCGGTCGGCTACGAGGCCACACTCAACATGATTCAGGACCGGGTCGGCGAAGTGACCCGCGCGCTCAAGGGAGACTGAGGCTCATGTCCTCTTCCGGAAAAGGTGCGCTGACGCTGTTCGGGCTCACCGGCCAGGCCATGTCGGCCCAGCTGGTGCGGATGAACACCGCCGCGTCGAACCTTGCCAATGCCGGCACCGTCGCAAGCAATGCGCAGGGCGCCTATCGCCCGCTCAAGGCCGTTTTCGCGACCGTGCTCGACCGCTCGACCGGGCTCGCCTCGGTCAAGGTCCAGGGGGTCTACCAGTCCGGCGCGACCCCCGTTCGCACCCACAATCCCGACCATCCGCTCGCCGATGCCAATGGCGACGTATGGAGCTCGCCCGTCGATGAGAACGCCGAGATGGTCGAGATGACCGAGTCCGCCCGCCAGTACCAGAACGTGGTCGAGGCCATGCAGACCGGAAAGCAACTGATGCTCGACACCCTGAGGATGAAGACCACATGACCACCGTATCCGGCACTTCTTCGACGAACGGCACCAGCAGCTCGTCGTCCACTTCGACCACGAGCGCGTTCAACAAGCTGGGCGCGACCGATTTCCTCAAGCTGCTGACAGCACAGCTCAACCATCAGGATCCGACCCAGCCGGTCGACAACACCCAGATGGTGGCCCAGCTCGCCCAGTTCTCGAGTCTCGCCGCCGCGAACCAGACCAACACCCAGCTTTCGACGATCTCGGACCAGATCGGCAAGCTCGGCGGCACGACAGCCTGATTTCTCCCATTCCCGCAAACGGCCCATCGTTCCCGCAACCGGAGAAGACCCCGCAATGTCCTATTACACCTCGCTCAGCGGCCTGCAGAACGCCCAGACCGATCTCAGCGTGATCGGCAACAACATCGCCAACGCCGACACCAACGGGTTCAAGAAGAGCAGCGTCGATTTTTCCAACCTCGTCGCCGCCAGTGCCTTCACCAATCCCAAGAATATCGTCGGCATCGGTTCGACCGTGCAGTCGATCAACCAGGACTTCGCCCAGGGCGGCGTCAAGCAGACCGGCTCGGCGCTCGATCTCATGATCTCTGGCGACGGGTTCTTCACCACCAGCTCGGCCGTGACGGGGCAGGTCTATTACACCCGCAACGGCTCGTTCTCGATGGACGGTCAGGGCTATCTTACGGACGGTAGCGGCAACCGGCTTCAGGTTTTCCCGACCGATTCGTCGGGCAACGTCACCTCGACCACGCCGGGCAGCGCACAGGTCCCGCTGACCAATGCCGCCGGTTCGCAGTTCTCGGGCGCCACTGTCGCTGCGGACGGCAGCATCAGCGTTTCCTATGCCGACGGATCGAACTCGGTCATCGGCAAAGTCGCGCTCGCCTCGTTCGTGGCGCCTCAGGGGCTCAAGCAGGTGGGCTCGTCGAACTACACCTCGACCGGCATCTCGGGCACGGCGACGTACGGCCAGCCCAGCACCGGCCAGTACGGCAGCCTGATGTCGGGCTCGCTCGAAGCCTCGAACGTCGACCTGTCCTCGGAAATGGTGAACCTCATCACCGCCCAGCAGTATTTCCAGGCCAACGCCAAGGCGATCGACGCGAACACGACGATCAACGACGCCATCATCAATCTCAAGAGCTGATCGGGGACCGGGGGCTGAACCATGGATAGGCTGATCTATACCGCATATTCGGGAATGTCCGCGTCGATGGTCCAGCAACGGGTGATCGCCAACAACATGGCGAACTCCCAGACCACCGGCTTTCGCGCGGAAATGCTGGCCGCCACCCCGGTCTCTCTCAAGGGATCGGGGCTGGAAGCCCGGGCGATGACCGATGCCGAAGTGCGCGGCGCCAGCATGAAGCAGGGCGAGATGACCCAGACCGGCAATCCGCTGGACGTCGCGTTCAACGGCGACACGATGATGGCCGTTCAGGCCCGCGACGGCACCGAGGCCTATACCCGCCGCGGCGACCTTACCGCCGATGCGAACGGCATGTTGGTCAACGGCGACAACGCCCCCGTTCTGGGGGAAAGCGGGCCGATCACGGTTCCGCTCGGCTCAAAGCTGACCATTTCCCCCGACGGGACCGTCCTCGCCAACGACCCGGCCAATCCGGACCAGCCGCCCAATGCGGTCGGCCGGATCAAGCTGGCCTCCTATACCGGATCGCAGATCGAAAAAGGTCTGGACGGCCTGTTTCGCGTGGTCGGCGGCGGCGCCCTGCCCGCCGACGAGAACGCCAAGCTGGTCTCGGGCGCTCTCGAAAAGTCGAACGTCGATCCGACGTCCGTGCTGGTCGAAATGGTCGAGGCCCAGCGTCTGTTCGACATGCGCACCAAGGTCGTCTCGACCGCGCGCGAGAACGACGAGAAATCGACCTCGCTCATGAGCCTGTCGTCCTGACAGCCCGGCCGTTTCCGGCCTTTCACGCCCATTTCCCGACGGAGCAACCGCCATGCCATCCTCCGCTCTTTACGTCGCACGCACCGGGCTCGAAGCCCAGGACACGCGCATGCGCGTCATCGCCAACAACCTTGCCAACGTCAGCACGACGGGGTTCAAGCGCGATCGTGCCAATTTCGCTTCGCTCGCCTATCAGGACGCGCGGGTCGCCGGGGCGCAGTCGTCGAACGAGACGACTTATGCGACCGGCCTCAATCTGGGCACCGGGGTCGGTATCCAGTCGACGACCCCGGACATGACCGAAGGGTCGCTGCAGTCGACCGGCAACGCGCTCGACCTCGCGCTCGACGGCGACGGCTATTTCCAGATCTCGATGCCCGGCGGTCAGCTTTCCTATACCCGCGCAGGCAATTTCACCCGTTCGCCCGAGGGGCTGCTGGTGACCTCGCAAGGTTATGCGCTGCAGCCCCAGATCACCATTCCCGAAGGCGCAACCGGCATCACCGTGGCGCAGGACGGAACGGTTTCGGCAACGCTGCCCGGATCGAGCCAGGCGACCAGCATCGGCCAGATCACCATCGCGAGCTTCACCAACCCGGCCGCGCTCAAGGCGATCGGCGACAACTTCTACACCGAAACCACCGGCAGCGGCCCGGTTCAGCTCGGCATCGCCGGGCAGAACGGTCGCGGCAACGTGCGCCAGGGTTTCCTCGAAGCCTCCAACGTCAGCGTCGTCTCCGAACTTGTCGACATGATCGAATGCCAGCGCGCCTACGAGATCAACTCGAAAATGGTGAGCGCGGTCGACGACATGCTGAAGAACGCGAACCAGACGCTATGAGCATGACCGAAGGTCCATTCGACCACCATTTCATCCGCTCGGTCGCCGGGGGCAACGCCGATCGCCCGCTCGGGATGCGCCTGCTTCTGCTCGCGCTGGTCCCGCCCGCGATCATCGCGCTGGCACTGGCCCTTCGCCCCGCGCCCGCCCATGCAGTGACCAAGCCGCGCCCCGGCTTCGAGGCCGTCCTGCCCAGCGCCCCGCCCGCCAATCCCGCAACCGGCTCGATTTTCAACGTCAACGCCGGATACGCAGGGCTCGTTGAAGGCACCCGCGCCCATACCGTGGGCGACGCGGTGACGATCGTCCTGGTCGAGAATTTCAACTCGTCCAAATCGGCGACGGGCAAGACGCAAAAGTCGGGCAGTTTCGCCTTTACCCCACCCACGAAGGGGCCCTTGTCCCTTTTGAGCTCCAATGCCCTTAATTCTTCAGGCGCGGCGGCGTTCAACGGTCAGGGGAATGCCTCGCAGACGAGCACGCTTGGCGGCAACATCGCCGTCACCATCGCCGAAGTCCGTCGCAACGGCACTGCCCTGGTCAAGGGGGAGAAGCGCCTGTTGCTCAGTCAAGGTGATGAATGGGTCCAGTTCTCGGGGATCATCCGCCTGGCGGATGTCGACCAGTACAACCAGATCCAGTCGAGCCAGGTCGCCGACGCCCGCATGATCTACACCGGCAACGGTTCGATCCTGCGCGCGAGCCGCGAAGGCTGGCTCGCCAAGTTCTTCAGCTTCGTCAACCCGTTCTGAACCGAGCCGGACCGCCCCGATGACCAACGCCTTTCCCTTTCCCTCGATCCGCCCCATCCGGCGTCTCGTCTCCGCGCTCGTCGGCCTTGCGCTGACGCTGGCGCTGGCGCCTCCCGCACAGGCCGACCGGGTTCGCGACCTCGGCGAGTTTCAGGGCATCCGCTCGAACCAGTTGACCGGCTATGGCATCGTCGTCGGGCTTCCGGGCACGGGTGACGACAATCTGGAATACGTCACCCAGGCCATGCGCGGAGTTTCGGGCCGGTTCGGCCTGCAACTGCCGCCCGGTATCTCGCCCAATCTCAAGAACGCGGCGGCCGTCCTTGTCACGGCCGACCTGCCCGCCTTTGCCAAGCCCGGCCAGCGCATCGACGTGACCGTCAGCACGATCGGCAAGGCCAAAAGCCTGCGCGGCGGCGCGCTCGTCCTGACCCCGCTTTATGGTGCCGACGGACAGATCTACGGCATGGCGCAAGGGAACCTTGCCGTCGGCGGCCTCGGCATCACGGCCAAGGACGGCTCGCAGCTGACCGTCAATGTCCCGACCGTCGGACGCATTGCCGACGGGGCAACGGTGGAACGCGCGGTCGATACCGGTTTCGACCATGGCGAAGTGCTGCGCTGGAACCTGTTCCAGGCCGATTTCCAGACCGCCGCCCGCGTGCGCGACGCGATCAATGCCCGCTTTCCCCAGACCGCCTCGGTCGAGGACGGCGTGACGGTCGCCTTGCGCCTTCCCGCAGGAGCCGACCGCCGGGCGAGCCTCATGGCCACCATCGAGATGATCGACGTGACCCCCGCCCAGGCCCAGGCCAAAGTCATCGTCAACAGCCGCACCGGCACCGTCGTCATCAACAGCGCGGTACGCCTGTCGCCCGCCGCGATCAGCCACGGCAAGCTGGTCGTGCGCATCGACGAAAAACCGCAAGTCTCGCAGCCCAACGGGTTCAGCAACGGGCGGACCGTCGTCACGCCGAGCAGCCAGATCTCGGCGAGCGAAAGCACCGCTCACGTCGCCCTGTTCAAACCGGGCGCCTCGCTCTCCTCGCTGGTCGATGCTCTCAACAAGCTCGGGGTCAGCCCGTCCGACCTCGTCGCCATTCTCGAGGCGCTCAAGGAAGCAGGCTCGCTCAAGGCGGAGATGGAAGTGATATGACGAGCACCTCGATCCCATCGACTGCGGTTGCCGCCGCAACCGTCCCCACCACGTCGGCCACATCGGGCGATCAGTCCAAGCTGCATCAGGCCGCACAGGCGTTCGAGGCGATCTTCGTCCGCCAGATGCTCGCGAGCGCCCGCCAGACCAATTTCGGCGACGACCTGTGGGGCAATGATCAGGGCAACGACACGTTCACCGCGATGCGGGACGAACGCTTTGCCGACATCGCTGCCAAGTCGGGGGCCTTTGGCCTTGCCCATCAGATCGAAACCCAGCTCGCGCCGAAAACGGCGTCCTCCAATGCCGATGCCACGACCAGCACCGGAACCGCCGCGCAGCTTGCCGCCGCAGCAAAGGGATAATCCGCGATGACCAGCAATCTTCTCTCGATCGGGGCAAGCGGGGCACGCGCGGCGCAGATCGCGCTCGACGTCACCGGCCAGAACATCGCCAATGCCTCGACCGACGGCTATGTCCGCCGCGCCGCCAACAATGTCGAACTGGTCTCGCCCAGCGGCTGGAGCGCGCCCAACGACATCTCGCTTGCCGGGGTGACCGTCTCGGGCATCACCCGCAATGCCGACATCTATACCCAGGCCGAAGTGCGCCGCACCGCATCGGACACTGCGCGCGGGAATGCCACTGTCACCGGTCTCACCAATGTCGAAACGGCGGTCGAGAACTCGGGCGTTTTCACCACCATCGGCAATTTCCAGAACGCGCTGACTTCGCTCAAGCAAACCCCCAACGACACCTCGTTGCGCGCGGCGGTGATGCAGGCAGGCTCGGCCATGACCAGCGCGTTCCAGATCGCCGCGACCAGCCTTTCCTCGACGCAGCAGGATCTCCAGGGCGAGATCGGCGACGGCGTCAGCCAGGTCAACACGCTCGCCTCGCAGCTCGCGACGATCAATCTCAAGCTCTCGACGACCGCCAGCGCCGCCTCCGCCGATGCGGGCAGCCTTACCACCAGCGACCGCGCCAGCCTGATGGACAAGCGCGACCAACTGCTCGGCCAGATCAGCCAATATGCCAATGTCGCTACCACGCTGAACAGCGACGGCAGCGCCAACGTCAATCTGGGCGGCGTCAGCGGTCCGCCGCTCGTCACCGGGGCGACCACCAACACGCTGTCGTCGACCACGGCCAGCGACGGCACCGTCTCGCTTGCCATGGGAACCGCGCCGGTCACGCTGTCGGGCGGGTCAATTGCCGGGCAGCAGGCCTCGCTGACCAAGCTCAACCAGATCAGCACCGATCTCGACAGCCTTGCCGCGACGATCGCCAATACCGTCAACACGCAGCAGGCGAACGGAGCCGACCTCTCGGGTACGACCGGGGCCGCCCTGTTTTCGGGAACGACGGCGGCCACGCTGTCGATGGCAACCACCGACGGCAGCAAGATCGCGGCGGCAGCAGCAGGCTCTGTGGCCAACAGCAACGACGCGACCAATCTCACCGCGCTGTCGAGCGCCCTGTCCACGGCGAACCCGGCCGGGACGATGAACAACATCCTCTACGACATCTCGGGCTCGGTAAAGACCGCGACGACGACACGCGACACGCTCAAGACTTTGTCGGACGCGGCGGCGGCCAGCCTCTCTTCATCCGCAGGTGTCGATCTCAACACCGAGGCCGTCAATCTCGTCCGGTTTCAGCAGGCGTTCCAGGCCTCCGGCAAAGTCATGCAGACCGCGTCGGATATTTTCACGACCATGCTCAATCTCAAATAGATTCCGTCGTTCTTATACTCAAAGCCCGCAGGGATCGTCTCGGCGGGCCCGGTATGAGCCCCCGCGACGCATGAGCGATGGGCATCGCCCGACGGGTTCGTCCCGCCGAGACCCAGAATTAGGTGTGCCATGACCATTTCGACCACCAGCACGCAGACGTTCTTCACCAATTCGGCCCAGCAGCTGGCATCGCTCCAGTCGCAGGCGAACGACGTGCAGACCTCGATCTCCACGGGCAGCAAGTTCAGCACCGCCTCGCAGGACCCGCTTGCGGCTTCGCAAATGCGCATGCTCTCGCTGCAGGACAATGCGGCAACGGTCGATGCAGCCTCTGCGAGCAAGGCGACGACCGATTTGAAGCTCGCGGATTCGGCCATGACGCAGATGGTCAACGACATCGCCCGCGCGCAACAGCTGGCGACCCAGGCCGCCAACGGCGCCCTGTCGGATACCGAACGTGCGTCGATCGGCAACGAACTGGCGCAGATCCATACCGATCTCGTCGGGCTTGCCAATTCGCGCGACAGCGACGGCAATGCGCTGTTCGGCGGCGGAGCGCAGGGCAAGGCCTATACGCTCGATGCCAGCGGCAACGCGACCTACGCAGGCAATGCCCAGGCCCAGTCGCTGTCGATCGGCGGCGGGCAGAGCGTACAGCGCAGCGTGACCGGTCCCGAAATGCTCTCGTTCAAGGATTCGAGCGGGAACACCACCGACCTTCTCACCGTGGTCAAATCGCTCGCCGACACGCTCAAGGCCGGAGGCACCGGATCGCAGGCCGCCGCGAACGGCGCGCTGACCTCGCTGTCGACGGCGCTCGACACGATGAGCACGGCCCAGACCGTGGTCGGCTCTCGCGAATCCTGGATCGCGCTCAATACCCAGAACCAGACCGCGATGAACGAAGCCCGGGCCAAGACCGAATCGACCGTCGGGGACACCGACGTCTCGGCCGCAGCGATCAAGCTGCAGCAGCTCACCACCGCGCTTCAGGCGAGCCAGGCCAGCTTTATGCGCCTGTCGTCGCTGTCGCTGTTCGACGTGCTCAAATAAGCGGCCCCGCGCGCCGCCAGCAATAGACGGGAAGATCCATGTATCAGGGGATCGGCATTGTCGTTCTGATCGTCATGGTTTTCGGGGGGTTTGCCTTTACCGGCGGCGCCCTGGGACCGGTGATGGAAGCGATTCCGCACGAACTGCTCATCATCGGCGGCGCCGCGATCGGCGCCACGATCACCGGCAACTCCCTGCACGAGCTCAAGGGCATCGGCGCGGGGCTGGGCAAAGTGTTCAAGGGGCCCAAGCACAACAAGCAGGACCATGTCGACGCGATCGTCCTGTCGACCAAGCTGATGAAGATCCTGCGCAGCGATGGGCCGGTGGCGCTGGAAAGCCATGTCACCGATCCCAAGACCTCGACGATCTTTGCCGAATTTCCGCGCATTCTCGGAAACAAGGCGCTCGTCTCGCTGATCTGCGATACCTTGACGCTGATCGTGGTGTCCTCGGGCACTCTGGAAGTCCATGCCGTCGAGGACGTGATGGACCATGCGATGAAGACGCATTTCCATGAGGAATCCGAAGCCCAGCACGCATTGCAGGGCCTGTCCGACGCTCTTCCCGCGTTGGGGATCGTCGCGGCCGTGCTCGGCGTCGTCAAGACCATGGGCTCGATCGACAAGCCCCCGACGATTCTGGGCGCGATGATCGGTTCGGCGCTGGTCGGGACATTCATGGGCATTCTGCTGGCCTACGGCATCGTCGCCCCGCTTGCCGGACGCCTCAAGCAGGTACTCGATCAGGACGAGATGATCTTTCAGGCCGTCAAGCAGGTCATCGTCGCCTCGCTGCACGGATGGCCGCAACCGCTGGTCGTCGAAAGCGCCCGCTCGGGTCTGGGCCATGCCTTCCGCCCCGGACTGTCCGAACTGCTCGACGCCCTGCGCGGTCGCTGAGCCCAAGCCAGGATAAAGGACCCTCGCCATGGCCAAGCCCAAGGGGAAGGAACCGCCCCCGCCCATCATCGTCAAGAAGATCACCGTGGTGGCCGCCGGCCATCACGGCGGCGCGTGGAAAGTCGCCTATGCCGACTTCGTGACCGCGATGATGGCCTTCTTCCTGCTGATGTGGCTGCTGGGCGCGACCACCGAACGCCAGCGCAAGGGGATCGCCGACTATTTCACCCCCACTCTGGTCAAGACGCGCCAGGGCAGCGCCGGGTCCTATGGCTTGCTCGGCGGATCGTCGCTGACCGATGCCGACACCTACCAGTTCCGCGCCGGACAGACCGGCACCAAGACCCTGACCATCCCGCGCGATGCGACCGGCGGCGCCAAGGACGGCGGGTCCAAGGCCAAGCGGACTGCGGCCCTGCAGGAACGGCTGAAGCAGAAACTTCAGGCGAGCGAGCAGCTGCGCCAGCTGGCCAAGCAGGTCCACCTGACCATGACGCCCGACGGCATCCGGCTCGACCTGCTCGACGACGCGAATTTCTCGATGTTCCGTCTCGGCACCACGATCCTCACGCCTCAGGCGGTCGAGCTGATCCGGGCGATTGCCCAAAGCATCGCCCCGGACCAGAACGGGCTGACCGTGCGCGGCCACACCGACAGCCTGCAATGGAAACCGGGGGACCCGGCGAACAACTGGTCGCTGTCGGCCGGACGCGCCGAAGCCACTCGCCAGGCCCTGCTCCGCTTCGGCGTTCCCGAAAAGCGGTTCCGCCGGATCGAAGGCGTCGCCGATCAGGAACCGCTGATTACCGACAACCCCGCCGACCCGCGCAACCGGCGCATGTCGATCCTGCTGATGGACTGATCGCGAGCGTCCCGGGCCTGAGAATGGCGGGCCTGAGAATGAATTGGGCTCAAAGGATGAAATCGCTCGCGATCAGGCGAGTGAGGTGATCGACCATGATCGCGAAATCGGCGATGCCGTCCCCGTTCATATCGCCATAGACCACCGCGTTGCCGTTGCTGACGCCATAGCGCAGTTCGCCGGCGTGGTGGGTGAAGCCCGACGCACCGATAAACGAAAAGGCCTGATCCCCCGCTCGAGCAGGGTTGGCGTCGATCGCCGAGAGATCGATCCGGTCCCCCTGCGCGCGGCTGAAATCGGTGATGACATCCGCCTTGGTCGCCGTCGCACCGCCGAAATCGCCGGGCCTGAACGCGAAAGTATCCGCCCCCGGCCCTCCGGTCATGGTGTCCTTGTTCTCGCCGCCATAAAGGACATCGTTGCCGCTCCCGCCATAGAGCCGGTCGTTGCCCCAACCGCCATAGAGCGTGTCGGCCCCGTTGCCGCCGAACAGCTGGTCGGCGCCGTTCCCGCCGCGCAGGATGTCGGCCCCGTCATATCCCCTGATGATATCGGCCCCACCGGTCCCGAACAGGACATCCGGGCCCGCCGTTCCGACGATCGGCGCGATCACGACGCCGGGCATGACATAGGATGCCCCCTGCGCGAAGGGGAACGACTGGAACAGGTCGTTGGGCACATTGGTGCCGAGCACGAAGAGATGCCCCAGCAAGGCCGAGGGCGTGGCCGCCTGCGCGGCAACCTGTGCCTCGGCGTAATCGGACAGCAGGATCCCCTCCGTCCCGAAACCGATCACGTTGAGTGTCATCTGTCCCGCAACCGAATCGCCGACGACGAACGACAGGACCAGCGAATCGGCCAAGTCCCTGACCGAAGTCACCTTGCAGCTGATCCCGGCATATCCGTTGACTGCCGTCCCGATCGTGACGGTCGCGCCGGTCACGGTGTAGCCCGCAACTCCAGTCGTGATCGCATTGGCGCCCGCTGCGGCAAAAGCGTTCCCGGCAAAGGTCAGGCCCACAAGAACGTCGAGCTTGCCCGTCGAAACGCTGGCAGTCACTCCCCTGGCCCTCCCCGCAGTGTTCCGCCGCCCGGAAGTTTGTAGGGACTCGCCCGCGCCCGCAAAGGCCCCGATCGCGCCAATTTGGCGTGATCGTCCTGGCGCCCGCGATTTCCGATCCCCCAAAACGAGGCACGCCCGGCGATCCTTGCGGATTGCCGGGCGCGGGAACCGCCGACCGGGGCGCGTGGTGGAGACACACGCCCGGTCGGGCCGGTGTTTCCCCCTTAACGGAGCAGCGAGAGAACGTTCTGCTGGCTCTGGTTGGCCTGGGCGATCATCGCGCTCGAAGCCTGCGAGAGGATCTGCGCCTTGGCAAGCTGCGTGGTCGTCGACGAATAGTCGGTGTCCTGAATGCGGCTGCGGGCGCTCGAGAGGTTGGTGATGTTGTCGTTCAGGTTGTTCACGACCGAAGTCAGACGGTTCTGACCCGCACCCAGCGTCGCCTGGGTCGCGTTCACTTCGGCAAGCGCCTTGTCGACATTGGTGATCGTCGTGGTCGCATTGGCCTGGCTCGACACGTCGAGCGCCTGCGTCGTCGACGTAGCGTTGTAGGTCGTGTCGGTGCCGCCGAAGAGGTTGGCACCGCTGAACGCCTTGCTGACGATGGCGACCGTGTCGGTGGTATTGGCGCCGGTCTGGATCGTGAACGACTTGTCGTCCGCACCGGTAGCCGAAGCCGTGCCCGAAGCCACGTTGAACACGGCGTTGCCGTTGAACTTCGTGTTGCTCAGGATGTCGCTGATCTGCTGGTTGAGGTTGGTCACTTCCGACTGCATCGAGGTACGGTCGGAGTTCTGGTAGGTGCCCGAGCTCGACTGCACGGCCAGCTGACGAACACGCTGGAGCATGTTGGTCACTTCGTTGAGCGCGCCACCGGCGGTCTGGGCCAGCGAGATGCCGTCGTTGGCGTTCGAGACGCCCTGCTGCATGCCGTTGATCTGCGACGTCATCGAGTTGCTGATGGCAAGACCGGCAGCATCGTCGGCGGCGCTGTTGATACGCTTGCCGGTCGACAGGCGCTGCATTGCGGTCGAGGTCATGGAAGAGGCCGAGTTCGAAGCATTCGCTGCCTGCAGTGCAGAGATGTTCGTGTTGATAACAGTCATCGTGTGGTCTCCAGGGTAAACGGGTTTACCGAATGGATTGTCCGACCGGTTCGGAGCGATCGGACCTCCGAAGACTAAACCGGCAAATCCTTGCCGGTTTTAAGGCTGGAGCGGCAAATTTTTGCCGGTTGCCGCACGTTCACTGTCATTCGAATTTTTACGTTTTATCAATGAATTGAAAGCCGACGATGAACGCAAAGAGGCCGCGATTGCCCCCATGAGGGCAATCGCGGCAGGTTCATCATGAACGGCATCATGCCAGGACGATACCCCGGCATAAAAAGGAGCCCCGCAACCCGGTGGAGACGGGTGCGGGGCAAGGGTGCAAGAGCCCTTTTCGCGAAATTCCTGGCCAGTAAATTTCGCGAAAAGTGCGGCCCCGGCCCGCTCCCCCGCCCGACCGGACGCGCGTTTGCGCATGCCTGAGCGGGAGAGGGGGCCGATGTCGCAATATGGAATTGTCCCAACCCGGAATTTCGGATCTGCCGAAATTCCGGGTCGAACGTAGGAGAGCTTACTTCAGCAGCGAGAGAACGTTCTGCTGGCTCTGGTTGGCCTGGGCGATCATCGCGCTCGAAGCCTGCGAGAGGATCTGCGCCTTGGCAAGCTGCGTGGTCGTCGCCGAATAGTCGGTGTCCTGAATGCGGCTGCGGGCGCTCGAAAGGTTGGTGATGTTGTCGTTCAGGTTGTTCACCACCGACGTCAGACGGTTCTGACCCGCACCCAGCGTCGCCTGGGTCGCGTTCACTTCGGCAAGGGCATTGTCGACATTGGTCAGCGTCGTGGTCGCATTGGCCTGGGTCGAAACGTCGAGCGCCTGTGTTGCCGCAGCCGAGTTATACGACGTGTCGGTGGCGTCGAAGAGGTTGGAACTGCTGAACGCCTTGCTGACGATGGCGACCGTGTCGGTGGCATTGGCGCCGGTCTGGATCGTGAACGACTTGTCGTCCGCGCTGGTTGCCGTGCCCGCAGCCACGTTGAACACCTTGTTTCCGTTGAAGGTGGTGTTGTTGAGGATGTCACTGATCTGCTGGGTCAGGTTGGTCACTTCCGACTGCATCGAGGTACGGTCGGAGTTCTGGTAAGTGCCCGAGCTCGACTGCACGGCCAACTGGCGGACGCGCTGGAGCATGTTGGTCACTTCGTTGAGCGCGCCACCGGCGGTCTGGGCCAGCGAGATGCCGTCGTTGGCATTCGAGACGCCCTGCTGCATGCCGTTGATCTGCGAGGTCATCGAGTTGGTGATGGCAAGACCGGCAGCATCGTCGGCGGCGCTGTTGATGCGCTTGCCGGTCGACAGGCGCTGCATCGCGGTCGAGGTCATCGAAGCCGCCGAGTTCGAAGCGTTGGCAGCCTGGATCGCCGAGATGTTGGTGTTGATGACGGTCATGATGATTCTCCGGGGTTAAGTGCCGTTTTTCGTAGAAGTCCGCGGTCGTTTGGGTTGTCGCGGTGTCTGCGGCAAAGACCGGCAAAACGCTGCCGGGTTTAACCCCCCTCCCGGCGATAAATTGCCGGTTCTACGTACTTTCCCTGCGAAGAATCCCGCCCCTTAAATTACCGGACCCTTTGTCGTTTTCGCGAGAAAACCCGCCCGTCAGCATGGTTAAGACGGGGCAAGATAAATGAGTCGGGAACGCAACAGATCAGGGGTTTCGGAAAGTCCCAGAATTTCCGAAGGAGCCAAGGCGTCGCACATGCCGCTGGTGCAGCGTGCCAATGCCGTGCTCGGAACGATCGAACCGGCTCGCCCGGTCTTCCTTCTCGACCGGTCCGAACCGCTTCCCTCCGCCACAACACTTGGACGCACGGTACAATTGGCGCGGGCCGATCATGCCTCCGGAGAGCGCAGCTCGATCGTTCGCGGTCCGAGCGGGCGCCACCTCCTGACTTACGACGATGGGGGCAGCGAAGGGGCGCTCGCCGCACTGATCGCCTGCGTCCAGCCGGCAGGCAGCCCGGTGGCGGCAGATCCGGAAACGCTTTCGGTGCTGGCACTGGCCGAGCGAATCGCGGCAAGCGACATCCCGGTGCTGATCAACGGCCCGACCGGAACCGGCAAGGAAGTGCTCAGCCGCTTCATCCACGACCGTTCCGCCCGCGCCGACAAGCCCTTCATCGCGATCAATTGCGCCGCCATGCCCGAGGCGATGCTCGAAGCCATGCTGTTCGGCCACCAGAAGGGCGCCTTCACCGGTGCCAATGCGGCGGGCGAAGGGTTCTTCCGCGCTGCCGACGGGGGTACACTCCTGCTCGACGAGATCGCCGAGATGCCGCTTCCGCTGCAGGCCAAGCTGCTGCGCGCGCTTCAGGAAAAGGAAGTCGTTCCTCTGGGGGCCACGCATCCGGTCAAGGTGGACGTGCGGATCATCGCCTGCGCCAACCGCGATCTTCCCCTCGAAGTCGACGAAGGCCGCTTCCGCGCCGACCTCTATTACCGCCTCAACGTGTTCCCGCTGATGCTGCGTCCGCTGTGCGAACGGCCCGACGACATCGCCCCGCTCGCCTTCGCCATGGTGCTGCGCCACGTCGCACCGGGCATGACAATTCCCTGGATCGGCGAAGCGGCGCTCTCGATGCTGTCGGCCCATTCCTGGCCGGGCAATGTCCGCGAACTGGAAAACGTCGTGCGCCGGGCCCTGCTTCTGGCCGGGGATGCCGGAGAGATCGGGCCTCAGCACATCGTGTTCGACCGTCCGGTCCGGGTCGCGGGCGAAACCGCGCCGACCGATCCCGTGCTTGGCGCCAGCCTTGCCGGCAACGGCCATGCCAACGGCAAGCTGTCGAACATCGTGCAGTTGTCGGAAGCCCGCGTGATCCTGGCAACGCTCGAAGCCTGCGGCGGCAATCGCCTGGCTGCAGCCCGCCAGCTCGGGATCAGCGAACGCACCTTGCGCTATCGCCTCGCTTCGTTCCGCGAAGCCGGCATCGCCGTTGCGGGAGGTCGTAGATGAGCTCGATCCCCGGCATCGGCAGCGCCTCAGGGGTCCAGCAGATCCTTGCCCTGCGCCAGCAGATCATCGACCGCTCGCAATTGCTGCAACAAGTGCGCAGCAGCGACGCGACCACCACCGCCAGCACCAGCGACGCCCCGGCAGGATCGTTCACCGATGCGCTCAAGACTGCGCTCGACACGGTGAACCGCACCGACGCCAAGGCCGACGCCGTGACCGAAGCCTATGAAAAGGGCGAAGTGACCGACGTCGCGCAGGTCATGCTGGCCCGTCAGGAATCGGGCGTCGCTTTCGAAGCGACACTGCAAGTCCGCAACAAATTGCTGTCCGCCTATCAGGACATCATGAAGCTGGGCGTCTAATCCGCCATGGCAGACCTTGTTCCCGCACTCGCCGGCGAGCCGCGACCATCGTTGCTCGCCCCCCTCACCGACCCATCGGGCGGCAGCCTGCCTGCCCGCCTCGGTCAATTCGCTTCCCAGGCGCCCGTTCGCCGCGCCTTGCCCTGGTTCGCCGGGGTCGCGGCGGTCGGCATGGCCGGATTGCTGTGGCTCGAAATGGCCCCGGCACCCCAGCGCGTCCTCTATACCGATCTCAACGACAGCGAACGCGCGCAAGTCACCGCCGCGCTCGACAAGGCGGCGATCCGGTACACGATCAACAACCAGACCGGCGCAGTCACCGTCGGCGAGGACGATCTCTACAAGGCCCGCATGGTCGCGGCTGCCGACGGCGCGCTTGCCACGCCCGAAACCGGCGAACAGATGATCGACAAGCTGCCGATGGGGGCCAGCCGCACGGTCGAGGGCCAGCGTCTCCAGGCCGCGCGCGAACGCGAGCTGGAACTGACGATCATGCAGATCGAAGGGGTGGAAGCCGTGCGCGTCCATCTCGCCGAGCCGGAAAAGTCGGTCTTCGTCCGCGACAACGCCCCCGCGACCGCGTCGGTCATGGTCAAGCTGGCCAAGGGGCGCCAGTTGTCCGACAGCCAGGTGACCGCGATCGTCAATCTTGTCGCCGGATCGGTAGCGGGCCTGTCAGTCGATGCAGTCAAGGTGATCGACCAGCAGGGCCATTTGCTGTCGAGCGGACGTCCGGGGGACGATGACCGCATCGAAATGCAGGCGCGTCTTGAGGACAAGCTGCGCCAGCAGGTCGAGACGCTGCTCACCCCCATGCTGGGCACGGGCAATTTCTCAAGCGAAATCCAGGTCGATCTCGACATGGACCAGCAGACCAGCGCGCGCGAAAGCTATGACAAGCAGGGCGTCGTGCGGTCCGAAACCCAGACCGCCTCGCAAACGACCGGCAACGGCGCGCCTGTCGGGGTTCCGGGCGTGCTTTCCAACACGCCCCCGCCCCAGACGCAGCCTTCGCCGGGCGCGCCTACGGCCAATACCACGCCCGCGTCGCCTCCCGCGCCGAGCCCGACCAGCAGCGACACCTCCTCGACCCGCAATTACGAACTGGGTCGCGAAGTCGCCGTCACCAATGCTTCGCCGGGCAAGGTCCGCCGCCTGTCGGTCGCCGTCGCGCTGAGCGGGGCGGCCATGGCCAAGGCCAAGCCGGGCGAGATCGACCAGATCAAGCAACTGGTCAGCGCCGCCGTCGGAGCCGACCCCACGCGTGGCGACCAGGTCACCGTCGTCGTCCGCAATTTCCAGCCGACCACCGTCGAACAGCCCAAGTTCTGGGAAACGCCGTGGTTCGCGATGATGGTCCGCAACGGCGTCGCACTGCTGGCGGTCCTGCTCACGCTGTTGCTGGGCGTCCGTCCGCTGATCAAGGCCTTGCGCCGCGATCATCGCGGCGCGGCCAAAATCGAAAGTGACGAGAGCGAGGACAGCGAGACAGCCGAAGCCGAAGACAGCGAACCCGAACCCGATCGCCCCGAACTGATCCCGGCGCAGAATCCCGACACCGGGGTCGTCGATCCCGAATTGCTCGGACGTCAGGTCGGACTGGCCCAGAGGCTGGTCCGCGAACGCCCTGAAACGGCCGTCGCCGTCCTGCGCCAGATGCTCAAGGACCCTCAAGCGGAGCCAAGCCGATGAGCGAAGAAACCAACATTGTCCTTGTCGGCGGCGACGCCGAACGTGCCGCCGTGATGGTCATGCTGCTCGAGGACGAGCAGGCCGCGCAATTGCTCGGCCAGCTCGAACCGGGCGAATTGCGCCGCCTGGGCGAAAAGATGTGCGAACTGGGTGAAATCAGCCCCTCCGCGATTGCCGAGGCGATTGCCGGGTTCGTCGAACGGACCGAACGGCTCGGGCTGATCGTGCCCGACCGCGTGGGCACCGTGCGCGCGATGATGACCCGGGCCGTCGGCGAAGTGAAAGCCGAAAGCCTGATGCAGCGGATTGCGCCGGAACAGCCGACGTCCTCGCTGGAACTCGCCCGCTGGCTCACGCCGCAAGTGCTGGTGCCGCTGGTCCGCGACGAACATCCCCAGGCGATCGCGGTCCTTTTGGTCCAGCTCGACGCCGACATTGCCGCAGGCGTGCTTCACGCCCTGCCCGAGGAAATCCAGTCGCAAGTGGTCCACCGCGTGGCGACCCTCGGCCCGGTCTCGCCCGAGGCCATCGCCATGCTCGAGGACATGCTCGCCCGCCGCATCACCGAATGCCACGGCCAGAGCGCGCTCACCATGGGCGGCCCCAAGGAAGCGGCCGACATCATCAACGCCTCGGCCCGCGCCGTCGAAAAGCGGGTGCTTCCCGAAATCGCCAAGCAGGACAAGGCACTGGCCAAGGCGATCGAGAACGAGATGTTCAAATTCGAGCATCTCTTCGCGCTCGACAGCAAGTCGATGGGCACCCTGCTGCGCGAAGTGGACAGCGACACGCTGATCGCCGCGCTCAAGGGCACACCGGAAGAGAACCGCGACAATTTCTTCGGCGCGATGTCCTCGCGCGCGGCCGACGGCGTGCGCGACGAAATCGCCGCACGCGGCCGCATGAAGATGGCCGAAGTGATCGAGGCGCAAAAGATCATGGTCAGCGCGGCCCGCCGTCTGGCCGCCGAAGGGGTGATCGTCTTCGGCGCAGGCGACGACGACTATGTCTGAGGGTTTCGCGCGCCTGTCGCTCGCCGCCCTGTCGGCCCGCAACAGCCGGTTCGCTCCCGACGCCCGCTTTCTGGCAAACGTGGCGCAGATGGTCGAACCGGCCGTGCCGGTCGAAGAGGCCGAGCCCGATCCGGTCGCCGACGCCTATGCGCGCGGCTATGCCGAAGGCGCCGAGGCCGGACAAAGCTCCGCCCGGGCCGAAGCGGCTGCTGCCGATGCCGCCCGCCATCGCATCGAGACCGCACTCAGCCGCATGGATGCGCAGATGCTCGACGCCTTCGGCGCGCGGCTGCGCGAAACGGTCCTGGCCTTGTGCGAAAGCGTACTGGGCGATGCGGCGGTATCCCCCAACAGCCTTGCCGCCCGTGTCGAGACGGCCGCCTCGATGTTCACCCGCGCCGACGATGAACGGGTGATACGCCTGCATCCCGAAGATCTCGCGCTGATCCATGCGCGTCTTCCCGAAGACTGGCACTGCGAACCCGATTCCACGCTCGAACGCGGGTCGATCCGCGTCGAAACCGCGCAAGGCGGGGTCGAGGATGGCCCGATCCAATGGCGCCGGATGCTTGAGGAAGCCCTGCGCACATGCTGAATCCGGCCTTTCCCCTGCTCGATCGCATGGCCTCGACCCATCCCGATCTCTCGCCGCGCCGTTATGGCGTGGTCTCGGCCTGTGACGGCGGCCTGCTGGAAGTCAGCGGATTGTCGCTGCCGATCGGCGCGCAATGCCGCATCGCCCACGGGCGCGGCACGCTCAGCGCCGAAGCCATCGGTTTCCGCAACGGGCGCACACTGATGATGTTGCTGGGCGATCCGGTCCTGCTGCGTCCGGGGGCCCGCGTCCGTCCCGAGGGGCGCCCCGGCATGTTGCCTGTGGGCGAAGCCTTTCTCGGGCGCGCGGTCGATGGCGAAGGCCAGCCGATCGATGGCGGCCCGCCGATCATGTCGGGGCGCGAATGGCCTTCGGGCGGTATCCGTGCGGGTGCGCTCGACCGTTCGCCGGTTCGCGCGACTTTCGATGTCGGCGTGCGCGCGCTCAACGCGCTGACCACCTTCGGCGTCGGCCAGCGCATCGGCATCATGGCCGGTTCGGGCGTCGGCAAATCGGTCCTGCTCGACATGATCGCCCATGGGGCCGAAGCGGAAATCGTCATCGTCGGCCTGATCGGCGAGCGCGCGCGCGAAGTGTCCGATTTCGTCGAACGCCATATGCAGGGGCCCAAGCGCGAGCGCAGCATCGTCGTTGCCGTACCCGCCGACCATGCCCCCAACTTGCGCATTCGCGGCGCCATGCTGGCAACCAGCATGGCCGAATATTTCCGCAAGGCCGGACGCCGCGTCCTGCTCATCATGGACAGCCTGACCCGCGTCGCGCACGCAGGACGCGAAATCGCGCTGCTGCTCGGCGAACCGGGCGCGGCACGCGGCTATCCCCCTTCGGCACTGGCCACGATCACCAAGCTGGTCGAGCGGGCAGGCAATTCGGCCGAAAGCGGCGGATCGGTCACCGGGCTCTACACCGTGCTCGCCGATGGCGACAATCAGGACGACCCGGTCGTCGATACCGCCCGATCGATTCTGGACGGGCACGTCGTGTTGTCGCGCGATCTGGCGCAACGCGGGCAATATCCCGCGATCGACATCGCCGCTTCGCTCAGCCGCGTGATGAACGACATCGTTGCGCCCGACCATGCCCGCATCGCCCGCAAGTTCCGCGCGCTGATCGCGACCTATGAAGCCAATCGCGATCTGGTGCTGATGGGCGCCTATCGCCAGGGTGCCGATCCCCAGCTCGATCGCGCCATTGCCATGCACGATCGCCTCACCGCCTTTCTCGCCCAGTCGCAGAAAGAGATCGTGCCGCTTGCCGACAGCATTGCCCAGCTCGTGGCGCTGATCGGCCATGAAGGCTGAACGCCTCCGCCTCAAACGCCTGCAACGGCTCGAGAAACTTCGCGCCATTGCCCGTCAGACCGCTCTTGCCGAAGCCGGTCGTGCCGAAGCGCAACTGGCCCAGCTCGAAACGCTGGGCCAGCGCACGGCCTCGTTGATTTCCGACTATGCCCAGCGCGACGACGCCACGCTTGCCGAGGATCTCGTGCGCCAGCGTGCCTTCGTGGCCGGATTGTCGCAACTGGCGGTCAATACCCGCAACGACATTGCCCGCGCCCGCGACAATGCCGACCGTCGCGCGGCCGAAGCGGCCGCCGCCGAACGCCGCCGCGCAGCCGTCGAGGATCGCGCCGCCGCCACGGC
>NZ_GL876927.1:195804-202608 GCF_000192575.1 Novosphingobium nitrogenifigens DSM 19370
GCCGCCGCCACGGCCCGCGACATCGCCCGCCGCCAGGCCGCAGCATCGCTGCCGCTGGGCGGACGCAAGCCGCGATAGTCCTGATAAATCCCTGATATTTAAAGAATTTCTTGGAACGACGGGAATGCCAGCCCGGATTTGGCACGCTTCTTGAATAACAACAGGCAACACCGAACCGGGAGCCCCTTCGATGACCGCGATTGCCTCCTCCTCCATCCTCTCCCTCTCGTCGGCTTCGCCTGCGACGACGGGTGATGCCTCGACCCGGGCGGACAAGGGCATGACGACAGATTCGAAGGGTTTGCGGGGTTTTGCGGCAACTCTTGCCGCGCAAAAGACTTCCGCCGCCGACGAAAACGCCCCCGCTACGACGCCTGCGACCACCCTTGAGACCGATGCTGCGACCACCGACGCGGCCGCGACCGAGCTTGCCGCGGCACCGGCAAGCGGCAAGACCTTGCCGCCGGCAACGCCGACCCCTGCCGCGGAAGCCACGCCTGCCGCCGAAGCCACGATGGCCACCCCTGCCCGGCTCGCGGTCGCCGTGCCCGATCGTTATCTGGCCCAGATCCACGCGGCCCGGCTCGCTGCAGATGCGAGCGGCACCGATGCAGCCGGCCAGGATGCAACCTCCGCCAGCGATCCGGCAACGCCCGTGCAGCCCGATACGGCCACCATGGTCATGGCAAACGTGCTGCTCACGCCGCAGCCGACCGCTGCCCCGGTCATCACGCCGCCCGCCGACACCACTTCGCGCCTTCCCCAGACTGGAAATGCCACGGCCGGAACCACGCTGGCCACCCGTACCGATGCGACCGGCAACACGGCCTCCACTGCGCAGAACCTGCAGGCGATGGCAGCCGCCCTTCCCGCAGGCCTGCCGCAGATGACGCTCGAGCAGATCCCGGCAGCCGTGAGCACGCCAGCCATGGCAACGCCCGCCACGCAGCCATCCACCACGCAAGACGCCATTCCCCAAACGACCGCGTCCCCGTCCACTCTCGTCCAGACGGCTTCGGTTCCGGTCGACAACACCGCGCGCACGGCCGACATCGCCACCACCGCAGGAAAGCCCGTCAAGGGCACGGAAGTCGGCCGCACGGCCTCAGCATCGGGTCAGACCGGAAACAGCCAGACCGCAAACAGCCAGTCGTCGGTCGCCGCCGCGTCGAAGGAAAAAGACAGCACCGCCGACAGCGAAACGCAGAACGGCAAGAACGGTTCGAACGCCGATCGACACACCGAACAGGCGACGATCCTTCCTGCAGCGACCATCGACGCCTCGGCAACCGTGACGCCCGCCGCAACCAGCGCCGCGCAGGCGGCCGCCCAGCCCACCGACTTTGCCACGCTGGTCGACTCGATCGCCCGCGCCCGCGACGAAAGCGTGGCGGGCGGTGCGGCAGCGACCGTCGGCGTCGCCTTGCGCCATAGCGAATTCGGCCGGGTCTCGCTGCAATTCAGCAATAGCGACGATGGCCTTTCGGTCACGATGCGCAGCCCCGATCCGGGCTTTGCCCCCGCCGTTGCCGCCGCCGGTCACACCGCCGCCGACAACTCGGCCCAGAGCAACGACCAGAACGCGCGAGCCGGCAACGGCGGGCAGCAGGCCGACGCCTTCCTCGCCGGAAATGGCGGCGCCGCGACCAACGCCAACACCGGCGGCAGCGGCAACCAGTCCGGGAACGACGGCACCGGCCAGAACACGCGCCGTACCGCGCTCGACAATCCTTCGACGGCCACGCCCCGCGCGGGTGATCCGTCCGACAACGCAGGAATCTTTGCATGACGTCACGACCGTGTGGTCGCCCCCGGGGGCTTCCCCCCGACCCGCGCACCGACCAGCCGCCCGGCACCACCGCCGGAAAAGATGACTTCAGACCAGGGAGCGCATGAGGCGCGATGAGCGAGAAGAAGGAAAAGGACGCCAAGCCCGCCAAGAAAGGCGGCGGCATGATGATCAAGATCATCGGCGCGGTCGTCCTGCTGGCGGCCGGCGGCGGGGGGGTATTCGCCCTTGTCACCACCGGTGTGATCGGCGGGGGCACCAAGACCGTGGTCAAGGAAGACAACCACCCCAAACTCATCCGCAAGGGTGAGGAAGACCCCTATGCGCCGCCCAAGAAGGAAGGCGACGGCGGCGAAGGCGGCGGCAAGGAAGTCGATGGCGACGGCGGGAGCGAGTACCACACGCTCTATTACAGCTTCGCCGAGGACTTCACCTCCAACCTCAAGGGGTCGGACGCGCTGGTCCAGGTGTCGATCGCCTGCTCCACCCATCGCGACTATCGCGTGATCCTGTGGCTCAAGAAGCATGAGCTGGCCTTGCGCTCGGCGGTGCTCGCCGTGCTTGCCGACACCAGCGAGAGCGACGTCCAGACCCAGCAGGGCAAGGAAGCGCTCCAGCGCCGCCTGACCGCCGCGATCAACAAGGTCCTGACCGACAGCGAAGGCTTCGGCGGGGTCGATTCCGTCTACTTCAAGAGCTTCATCATCCAATGAAAGCCGAACGCGCCATTGTTGCAGAACGTGCGCTGGCCCGCCACAGCGCTGCGCTGCTGCGCCCGGGTCCGGAGAAAGCCGACGTTCTCCAGGCGCTGGCGCGTGCGGCGGACCGGATGGCGCGGACCTTGCGCGGGGCGATGGCCCGGCTTTGCGGAGGCTATCCTCCCGAAGTCGCGATCGCGGCCCCGCGCGAGATCGGGATCGAGGAATTCCAGAGCGAGGGCCTGACCGCCTACAGCATCTATTCGGTGCTGCCCGGGCTCGACCGGCTGGCCAGCGCGATCGACGGCGAAGCCGTTCTGCGACTGGTCGACCGGACCTTTGGCGGACCGGGCGAAGCGCCCCGGCCGATGCCGCGCGAATTGCCGATGTCGGCGGAATTGATGGTGCAGCGGATCGAGACGATCCTGTCCGAGGAACTCGGCCGGGCTCTGGGCGGTTCGCATGCCATCCGCCCGCTGCGCCGCGACCGCGACCTCGCCCAGTTGCAGCCGTTTGCCTCGGCAACGCGGCTGGCCCTGCTCGAAATCACGATTTCCGAAGGGTCGCGCGAACCCTGGCCGATCCGGCTGGTCCTTCCCGTCGAAGCACTCTCCTCGCTGACCGGCATGGGCGCACAACCTGCGACCTCGACCACGCGCGCTCCGGCGAAGGGCGATCCCCTCGCCGAACCTTATGGCGCCATGCCGCTCCCGGTCACGGCGCTGCTGGTCGATACCCGCGTGCCGTTGCGCACGGTTTCCACTCTCGCGGTCGGCCAGGTGCTGATGCTTCCCATCGCACGCTCGGTCCCGCTGGTCGTCGGAGGCCAGACCGTCGGTCACGGCGCCATCGGCGCGGTCGATGACCGTGTCGCCATCGAAATCACGCACCTTCCCTGATCCTGCCCCGATCCCGTCCCGACAACCCGATTTCCAGACAAGAGGTAGCAATGACCTTCATGCCCCGCGGCTTCGATCTCATCATGGATGTCGACGTTCGCCTGACTGTCGAACTCGGCAAGACCGAGATGAAGCTCAAGGACGTCCTGGCGCTGACCGAGGAAAGCGTCGTCGTGCTCGACCGCATGACCGACGAACTGCTCGACGTCATGGTCAACGGCAAGCTGATCGCGCGCGGCGAAGTCGTCGCGCAAGGCGACCGCTTCGGCCTGCGCATCGTCGAACTGGTCGGGCAGGATGCCCCGACCGCCGAGGTTCGGGGAGCCGCCTGATGCTCTGGTACATCGCCAAGCTCATTGTCCTTTTGCCCCTGATCGGCGTTCTGGTCTGGGCCAGCCTGCGCTTTGCGAAGCGGCTGGAAAACCGCTTTGCCACGAGCGAAGGACCCTCGAGCGTGAAGATTGTCGAGACGCGCATGCTCTCGCCCACGCTGCGCCTGGCGGTGATCGCGTTCCACGACCGCGAAATTCTCGTTTCGGCCTCGAAGCAGGGCCTGGTGCGGCTGGCCGAGGCTCCTGCCCGGTCGACCCCTCCCCGCAAGGACACCGCGCACGAGGACAAGACCCATGGCGAATAAGGCACGCAAGCCTGCCGGCTGGTTCTGCGCCGCGCTGCTGGTCGCGGCGACCGGCCCCGGCCTTGCCGCGCCCGCCCATGCGCAGGCAGCGCCGGTCGCGACCTCGTCGACCTCGTCGAGCCAGTCGGCCGTCTCGCAAACGACGACGACTTCGACGAATGCTCCCGCTCCGGGTATCGTCGCCAACCCCGGCCCGACCGGAAGCGCCATTCCCGGCGCCCTCGACCGCGCATTCGGCGAACTCTCGGGCGCGCAGAGCAAGGGCAGCCTGTCGCTGTCGCTGCAATTGCTCCTGCTCATGGGGCTGCTGACCATCCTGCCCAGCCTCGTGCTGATGATGACCAGCTTTACCCGCATCCTTATCGTGCTCGCGCTGCTGCGCCAGGCGCTGGGCCTGCAACAGAGCCCGCCCAACCCGGTGCTGATCGGGCTGTCGTTGTTCCTGTCGCTGTTCGTGATGGGGCCGACGCTCGACCGTGTGAACGCCAATGCGATCCAGCCCTATTCGGCCGGGACGATCAATGCCGAACAGGCCTTCGTCAACGGCGGGCGCGAATTCCATGCCTTCATGATCCGCCAGACGCGCGAACACGATCTCCTCATGTTTGCCGACATGGCCCATGCCCCGCGTTTTGCCAGCCCTGCCGACGTGCCGTGGACGATCCTGCTCCCCGCGTTCGTGACCAGCGAGCTCAAGACCGCGTTCCAGATCGGCTTCATGCTGTTCCTGCCGTTTCTCGTCATCGACCTCGTCGTCTCGTCCGTGCTGATGAGCCTTGGCATGATGATGATGAGCCCGACCGTCATATCGCTGCCGTTCAAGCTCTTGCTGTTCGTGCTGGTCGATGGCTGGGCGCTGCTGATGGGCAGCCTCGCCTCGAGCTTCGTCTGAAGGAGAACGAGCCATGGACGACACTTCCTCGCTGCTCGCGCTTGCCGACCGGATGATCTGGATCACGGCGCTGATCGCGACGCCCGTGCTGCTCGCCAGTCTTGCGGTGGGCCTTGTCGTCGGGGTGATCCAGGCGGCGACCTCGGTCAACGAACAGACGTTGACGTTCGTGCCCAAGCTGGCGGTGACTGCACTCGTGCTGGTCCTCTTGGGCGGCGCCATGCTCGGCCTTGTCGGGGATTTCCTCAAGGACATCATGGCGCAGATCGCGGTGACGGGACGATGATCGGCCTCGATTTCGGCTTCGGCCCGCTGGAAGCCGAATTCTGGCGTTTTCTTTTCGTCATGACCCGCATCGGTGCCGCGCTCGTTGCCGCGCCGCTGTTCGGCAATACCGGCGTCCCCCCGCAAGTCCGGGTCATCATGTCGGGCGCCATTGCTGTTTTCGTGTGCGGCTGGACCCCGGTCGCCGCGCCTCCCGCGCTGCTCTCGCTGTCGGGAATGCTGGCGCTCGCAGGTGAAACGACCATCGGTCTCGCGCTCGGCTTCGTCCTTCAGGTCGCCTTTGCCGCGCCGCTGATCGCGGCCGAGCTGATCGGCGCGGGCATGGGCATGTCGATCGCATCGGCCGCCGACCCGCTGAGCGGATCGCATTCGGCAGTGCTGGGGCAATATTTCGGCGTCGTGCTGACGATCGTGTTCCTGGGCATCGGCGGTCACATCGACTGGATCTCGCTGGTGGTGGAAAGCTATCGCGTCTTTCCTCCCGGCTCGGCGTGGATGACGCCTGCACGGCTTCAGCTGATCGACACCTTTGCCGCCGACATGTTCCTGACCGCGCTGGCCATGGCGCTGCCGGTCCTCCTCCTCTTGCTGGTCGTGCAAATCGTGACCGGGGTGATCGGGCGCTCGGCGCCTGCGCTCAATCTCTTTTCGCTCGGCCTTCCTGCCGGGGTTCTCGCCGGGATCACCGCGCTCATCATTTCGGCCCCACTCATCAGCGACAATCTCACCGACATCGCCCGTGGCGCGCTGACCAATGCGTCGGCGCTGCTGGCCAGATAATCCCCGAATAGACCGGAGCCCCCATGTCCGAGGACAGCGGCGAAAAGACATTTGCCCCAACTGCCAAGCGCAAGCGCGACGCGATCAAGCGCGGCGACGTCCTGCGCTCGCGCGAGCTCAACATTGCGGTGGGAACGGCGGTCGGTGTCGCCTGGCTCGTTCTGGCCGGGCCGTGGGTCATGCGTTCGATCGACCGCACCGCGCGGACGGGCCTTGCCTGGGATCGCGACAGCCTCGAACATTTCGATCCGATGGCACGCCTGCTCGGTGCGATGATGGACGTGATGCCCCCGGTGCTGCTGCTCGGCGTCGGGGTCGTCGCCGCATCGCTGATCGTGCAGCTCGGTTTCGGCGACGGCGCATTCCTTGCCGAAAACGCGCTGCCCAAAGCCTCGCGCCTCAATCCCGTCAACGGCCTTTCGCGCATGTTCGGGCTTCAGGGGCTGGTCGAGATCGGCAAGGGGCTGATGAAGCTCGCCCTGCTCGGCACGATCGCCTTCGTCTGGCTGAAATCGCGGCTTGCGACGCTCGTCGGACTGGGCGCCGGACAGCTTCATGCCCAGCTCGGCTTTGCCTGGTCCTCGCTCAGCCTCCTGCTTGAATATCTGGCCGCCGGGCTTGTCGTCATCGCGCTGGCCGACTTTCCCGTGCAATGGCTGCGCCGCAACAAGCGCCTGCGCATGAGCCTTCAGGAAATCCGCGACGAAAACAAGGAAACCGAAGGCAGCCCCGAAAACAAGGGCGCCATCCGCCGTCGCCAGCGCGCGATGGCCAACGGCTCGATGCAAAAGGCCCTGCGCGAGGCCCAGTTCGTCATCACCAAT
>NZ_GL876927.1:202838-218596 GCF_000192575.1 Novosphingobium nitrogenifigens DSM 19370
ACCCATTTCGCCGTCGCGCTGAGCTACGATCCCGATCGCGCGCCGGCCCCGGTCGTTCTGGCCAAGGGGCGCGGGGACAAGGCGCTGGCGATGAAGGAACTGGCGTTCACGCTCAACGTGCCGACGCTCGAATTCCCGGCGCTTGCCCGTTCCGTCTATTACACGACCCGCGAGAACCAGATGATCCGCGAAGAGCTTTATGCCGCCGTCGCCTCGGTGCTCGCCTTCGTGCTCAGCCTGAAACGCGGGGAAAGCCCGCCGACCCCGGATGTCGATGTTCCGGTCGAAGTCCGCTTCGACACCGAAGGACGCCCGGAACTGGTGGTCGGCAACCAGGTCATGGCCTCGTGACCCGGCTTATCCCCTTGCCCATGCCCCGCTCCGGCCTTTCTGCACAAAGCTTGGCACCGGAACTTAACTTACTGCAAAAACGGACGTCCTTGGCTGCATGACCACGATCTCATCGACCAGCTCGACCAGCTCGACTTCGTCGACCAGTTCGACTTCGAGCACTTCGTCCTCTTCCGGCAGCACCTCGACCACGTCGAGCAACAGCGCAACCCAGGCCCTTCTGACCGAACTGGGCGCAGGCGGCGGGGTCGATGTCACCGGCCTTGCCGATCAGCTGTCGCAGGCGGAATACGCCAGTCAGATCGACCAGCTGAACACCAAGAACAGCACTCTGACGACGCAGATTTCCGAAGCCTCGTCGCTGATGAACCTGATGTCGACGCTGACCAGCTCGCTCAGCACGCGGATCAGCCAGGGCGACCTTGCCGTGACGCCGCAGATCGCCAACAGCGCGGTTGCGACGGTAACGGCCGGGACCATCTCGGGCAGCGGCACCTCCACTCTGGAAGTCACCCAGCTCGCGCAGGGCCAGACGGTCACCAGCCCGACAGTCAGTTCGTCCACGGCGACCGTGGGGTCGGGCACCCTCACCATCACGCTCGGCTCGATTTCGGGCACGACTTTCACCGCCGACAGCACACGACCTGCGGTCAATGTCACGATCGCCCAGGGCGCAACGCTCAGCGACGTCGCCACGGCCATCAACGGTTCGGGCGCGGGCGTCACCGCCTATGTCGCGACCAACACCAACGGGCAGCAGCTCGTGATCAAGGGTGCGCAAGGGGCGGCCAACGCCTTTACCATCAGCGCCACGGAAAACGCCTCGGACCCGGGCCTCTCCCAGCTTGCCTGGGACCCGTCGACAGGATCCTCGCGCCTTGCCTCTTCGGCGACCGACGCCTCGTACATCCTTGACGGGGTGACGCGCACATCGAGTTCGAATTCGATCACCGATGCCGCGCCCGGCGTCACGCTCAAGCTGACCGGGACCAATACCGGCAACCCGACCACGATCAGTTTCAGCGATCCGACCAGCTCGATCTCGACCGCGATGACCGACATCGTCTCCGCGCTAAACCAGGTGGTCAGCGAACTCAACACCGACACTGCGGCCAAGGCCGCGCTCAACAACAATCCCGGCGCGCGTGCGCTGCAGCAGTCGCTGGCGACCTTGTCCAGCACCACAGTCATGCCCCATGCCGCCACCGGCGAGCCCAGTACGCTGGGCGATCTCGGGCTGACGCTGAACAGGGACGGCACGTTCACGCTCGACACCGCCAAGCTCAAAAGCACGCTGACATCGCAACCGGCAGCCACTGCCGCGATGTTCACCACCGGGCTCTACGGCATCTATGGGACGATCTACAACCTGTCGCAGTCGGTCAACAGCAGCACCAACTCGAACTCGCTGGCCTCGCAGGTCAAAACCATGCAGTCCCAGCAGACCAAGATCCAGACGCAGCTGAGCGATCTCGCTACCAAGCAGGCGACTTTGCGCACGACCCTGATCAGCCGGTTTTCCGATCTCAATTCGGCGGTGGCGGCAGCAAAGTCGACACAGTCGTTCCTGACCCAACAGGTCGCCCTCTGGACAAAGACGTCGAACTGACATGCTGCTTCATCGCGACCCATCCGAAGCCTATCGCCGCGTCGATTTCGACGCGCGCGTGCGTGGCGCTGATTCTCGCCAGCTGGTCGATCTCTGCCTCGAACAGCTCGCCGGCTCGCTTGGCCGGGCGATCTATGCCGACAGCCATCGCGACAACGGCGCGAAAAGCGCGGCGCTAACCCGTTCGGTCGCGGCGCTTACCGCGCTCGAACTGGGGGTCGACCGGTCCAATCCGACCGGCCCGGCGCTGCTCCAGCTTTACCAGTCGGCCCGCGCCTCGATCCTCGACAGCGTCCTGCGCTTCGACGCACCCCGGCTCGAACAGATCCGGCAGGACTTCATCGAGATCCGGCAGGCGCTTCTGAGCGGGTCGAGCAACTAGATCCGAAAACACATCGCAGGAACGGGAAAGGGGGCCATTCGCCCCCTTTTCTCGTTGCCCCCCCTTTTCCCGTTGCCCCCTATGCGGACCGTTCGTCGCAGAGCGCGCCGCTTCTGCACCAACAAAAAGAACCCGGAGCTGCGGGGGTCGCAGCTCCGGGCAGAGAGAGCGTCGCTGATCCAGGGCAGGGCGACGCTCGTCGGGGTAAAACGATCAGGACATCGAGCAGCGTCCCAGAACTGCCGCGCCCAGGGCGTCGAGCGGAACTTCCTTGCTCGCTGCATCGAGCGCGATCACGGCTTCGGGCGCTTCGCTGACGAGTGCAGTCTTGCGATCCTGCACAAAGGTTTCGCAGCCCGCATCGCGCAACAGCTTCAAGCCGCGCGCACCGTCGCTGCCCATACCGGTCAGCACTGCGCCGACTGCGGGAATCGCACCGCGCGCGATCGAACCGAACAGGAGATTGGCCGAAGGACGTGCCCCGTCGACCGGATCGCGTGCCATCAGGCGCAGCTTGGGCGGATGGCCGGGTTCGACGACGACGTGATGCTCGGGATCGGCCGCGATATAGATCGCCCCCTGGATCAGCGTCGCACCTTCCTTGGCCGGACGGACATGACACTTGAGCATGTCGTCGAGTCGCTTGATGAAGGTGTCCACCAGCATCGGTTCAGCCTGGAGGCAGACGATCGTCGGCGGGCAATTGGCCGGGAACTGGGCCAGCATGGTGGTCAGGGCATCGATGCCCCCCATCGACGCGCTGATCGCGGCGACATGGCCGTTCCATTCAAAGGCGACATCGCTGCTTTTCTGCTCCGCGCGCACCTTGCGGTCACGGACGTTCGAATTGGCCGCGGCCAGAACGATCTTGCCCAGCTTGCCGACCGATTTGGAAAACTGCTCCGGCGTTGCCTTGAGCGGCTTGGGGAAGCACTCGACCGCGCCCAGCTCGAAAGCCTTGAGCGAGGTTTCGGTGCCCGCCTGGGTCAACGAGGACAGCATGACCACCGGCAATGGGGCGGTTTCCATGATTTCCTCGAGGAATTCGATCCCGCTCATCCCCGGCATTTCCACGTCGAGCGTGATGACGTTGGGCTTGAGTTCGGCGATCTGCTCGCGAGCATCGGCGGCGTTGACGGCCGTGCCGACGACACGGACGTTCTTCGCCTGATCCAGGATGTCGGAGAACAGGGCGCGCATGGCCGCGGAGTCATCGACTACCAGAACGCGTGCTTCGTGCATGAAAAGCTAACCCTTGACTTGATCGCGCCGTGCGTACCGCGGCGCCTTCGAGCGAAAGTGTTAACCGCCCACCCGCCAGCAAATCCTCTGCCGGGGGGTAGGTATCTCCCCATAATCATCCGGCAAGCGAGCCTTTGCCGCTTCACGGTTAAGCCGGGATGTCGCGGGACCGACACCCCCGCAACACCACACGCCAACGTCACGAAATGCCGAACGCGATTCGCTCCGGAAAACCAATCCTCTGGCGCGCAATCACGAGGCACCGAATCGCCGAGCACCGAAATACCGGGTGCAACCGGACAACGAGGGGACATACGCAAGATGCCCACGATCAGCCTGCCTTCCCGCTGCGACCGTGCCGCGGCCGAGGCGCTGCTTCCGGAAATGATCGCCGCGCTCGGCTCGGGCGCGCTGCACATTGACGCCCGCGAATGCACCCAGATCGGCGAAGTCATGCTCCAGATCCTCGTCAGCGCGAGGCGAACCGGTGAAGCGGTGATCGACGCCTCGCCGTTCCTGCGCGACACCGCGCTCCAGCTCGGGCTGGAAGCGGAACTCTTCGATGTCGATCCCCTGCTCGAAACAGGGTCTTCCGCAGCCGCCAACGGGAAAGGCGCGCACGCATGAACGCCGAAGAAATCCAGGCCATCTTCTTTGCCGAGTGCGAGGAATCGCTCGCCGCGGCAGAACAGGGCCTCGCCGCATGCAAGGCCGGCACGCAGGATGACGACACCGTCAATGCCGTGTTCCGCGGCGTCCATTCGATCAAGGGCGGCGCCGGGGCATTCGGCTATATCGCGCTCCAGGCCTTTACCCATACGTTCGAGACGCTGCTTTCCGACGTGCGCGACGGGACGGTGGCAATCACCGAACCGCTCGTCGATCTCATGCTCCGCGCACTCGACACGCTGAGCGACCACGTCAACGCCGCGCAAGGCATGGGCGACACGCCCGACGATGCCGCGCTGCAGGCCGAGCTGACCGCGGCGATGGCCGCCAATGCCGGAAGTGCCCCCGCACCGGTTGTCGAATCGGCACCGGCCCCTGTTGCGGCTCCCGCCCCCGCTCCTGTCTTGACTTTCGACGACGAGGACAGCGAAGGCAGCGACTTCGATCTCGACGCGATGCTCGACGACATCACCGGATCAATGGGCGGCGAAACCGATTCGCCGTCGGACAAGACCTGGCTGCTCAAGGTCCGCCCCCATGCGGGCGCCATGCGCAACGGCAGCGAACCGGTGCTGATGCTGCGCGAAGTGATCGCACTGGGCGGCACCTGCATCGAATGCGACGTCTCGCAGGTTCCCCCGCTCGACACGCTCAATCCGGGCGTCGGCTATCTGGGCTGGACCTTTGCCATGCCCGTCGATGTCAGCGAGGCGGCTGCCCGCGACATTTTCGACTTCATCGGCGACGATTGCACTCTGGCCATCGGCGACGATGTCGCGATGCCTGCGGTGCGCTTGCCTGCTCCCGCTGCGCCTGCCCGAACCGCACCCGCGCGCCCAACCCCGGTTGCTGCCCCGGCAGCCCCACCCCCGGTTGCCCCACCCCCGGTTGCCGCAGCGCCCGTCGCAGCAGCTCCGCGCAGCCCCGAGCCGGTTGCCGAGGCCCCAGCCCGACCCGCAGCGGCGCCCCCAGCTGCCGTCGCGGCGGCCGCCCCGCCTCCGGCACCGCCCGCGATGGGGCAATCCATCCGCATCGAGCTCAACAAGCTCGACAAGCTGATCGACGCGGTCGGCGAACTCGTCATTGCCCAGGCGATGATGGCCCAGCGCCTTTCCGGCGACGGCCTTGCCGCGACCGAGGAGCTGACACTGCTCGAAACGCTGACGCGCGACATCCAGGAATCGGCCATGGCCATTCGTGCCCAGCCGATCGGATCGGTGTTCAGTCGCGTGCCACGCATCCTGCGCGAGTTGACCACCAGCACGGGCAAGCATGTCCGCCTCGACGTGTCGGGCGAAAGCACCGAACTCGACAAGACCGTGATCGAACGCCTCGGCGAGCCGCTCACCCACCTCATCCGCAATGCCGTCGATCACGGCATGGAACCGCCCGAAGAACGCCTTGCCGCCGGAAAGCCTGCGGAAGGGACGCTGACCCTGTCGGCCGAACACAAATCGGGCCGCATCCTGATCCGCATCGCCGACGATGGTCGCGGCATCAACCGCGAGCGCGTCTTTGCCAAGGCCGTCGAAAAGGGCCTGATCGCCCCCGACGCAGTGATGTCGAAGGAAGAGATCGACCTCCTGATCTTTGCCCCCGGCTTTTCGACGGCACAGCAGATTTCCAACATTTCCGGGCGCGGGGTCGGCATGGACGTCGTGCGCCAGAACGTGAAGGATCTGGGCGGCCGCATCACGATCGAATCCGAACCCGGCCACGGCACCACGTTCACGCTGACCCTGCCGCTCACGCTCGCGATTTCGGACGGCATGGTTGTCAATGTCGGTGACCAGACTCTGGTCGTGCCGCTTGCCAATGTCGTCGAAAGCCTGCGCCCCGATCCACAGGAAGTGCAGGGTCTGGGCGCCCACCGCGCGATGATCAACGTGCGCGGACGCTTCATTCCGGTCCTGCCGCTTCACGCCGCCGTCGGCGCCTCGGGCGCGGTCGAACGCCCCGAGGAAGGCGTCCTGATCGTCGTCGAGACCGAAGGCGCAGGGCGTGCTGCCCTGCTCGTCGATGCGATCTGCGATCAGCGTCAGGTCGTCATCAAGAGCCTCGACACCCATTACCGCTCGGTCGAAGGCGTCGCAGGCGCAACGATCCTTGGCGACGGGCGCGTTGCACTGATCGTCGATGTCGACGGTCTGGTTGCCAACAGCCTGTCGGGCGCCACCCTGTTCGAGGCCGCATGAACATCACCGCCGCCTTCAACGATGCGATGCCGGGGATCAGTCCCGGCGTCTACAGCGCGGAGGATTTCCGCGCGGTCAGCGACATCGTCTATCGTCAGGCCGGGATCGTCCTGCCCGAAGGCAAAGCCATGCTGGTCTATTCGCGGCTTGCCCCGCTGGTCCGCAATTCGGGCTGCGCCACGTTCGGCGCCTATGTCCTGCGCATCCGCGAGGACGATCAGGAGCGGCAGAAGGCGATCTGCGCGCTGACGACCAATCACACGTTCTTCTATCGCGAAGCCCATCATTTCGAACATTTCCGCGACGAGGTCCGCCCCGCGTTGGTCCATCGGCTCGAACACGGCGGCAAAGTGCGCCTGTGGTCGGCGGGATGTTCAAGCGGCGAAGAGACCTGGTCGCTGGGCATGACCCTGCTCGGCCCGGATCGTCAGGCCGGGATCGGCATTGCCCGCCGCGACGTGCGCATCCTTGCGAGCGACATCGCCACCCATGCCCTCGCCAAGGCGACGGCCGCGCGTTACCCGACCGAGGATCTGAAACCCGTTCCCGACGCCTTGCGCCGCCAGTGGACCGTGCCCGACGGCGACGCTTGCGCGATTGCCACGGAACTGCGCGGAATCGTCCGCTTCCGCACGCTCAATCTTCTTGGCGAATGGCCGATGAAAGGGCGTTTCGACGTCATCTTCTGCCGCAACGTCATGATCTATTTCGACAACCCGACGAAGGAACGCCTCGTGGCTCGCTTTGCCGGCATGCTTGCCCCCGAAGGCACGCTCTATGTCGGGCACAGCGAAAGGGTGACCGGCCCCGCGCTCGACCACCTCGCCCCGACAGGCCCGACCGTCTATCGCAGGAAAGCGGCGTGATGAGCACGGATACCCACGGAAAATCGAAAATCCGCGTGGTCGTCGTCGAAGATTCGCCGACGATGCGCGCCATTCTCAAGACGCGTCTCGAACGCGAAGGCGACATCACCGTGGTCGGCGCGGCAGCCAATGCCGCCGAAGGCCGCACCATGATCCGCGAGCTCGACCCCGACGTGGTCACGCTCGATGTCGAAATGCCGGGCATGAACGGCCTCGATTTCCTCGAAAAGATCATGCAGCTGCGCCCGACGCCGGTCATCGTCGTATCGGGATCGACGCAAAAGGGGACCGAGACGACCGCGCGCGCGCTCGCGCTCGGCGCCGTCGACTGTTACGCCAAGACCGAGGCGACGGGCGGATTGCCGTTCGAGGATTCGGGGCGTCTGGCCGGATTGATCCGACAGGCCGCGCGCGTCCGCTTTACCGAGCGAGCACCGACTTCGCATCGCGTGGCCAGCGAGGCGCGCACCAGCCTGCACGAGCGGCCCCGCGTGATCGCGATCGGTTCCTCGACCGGCGGTGTCGAGGCCTTGCAGATCCTGCTCGGCGGTTTTCCCGAAAACTGTCCGCCGACGATGATCGTGCAGCATATCGCGGCGCGTTTCGCCCCTGCGGTCGCCCGCACGCTCGATGCCAATTGCCCGCCCCGGATCCTGATCGCCGAACCCGACATGCCGCTGCGCGACGGACACGTCTACATCGCGCCGGGCGACGATCGCCATCTCAGCGTGGGCGGAATCAGCGCGCTCAGCTGCCGCCTGCGTCAGGGAGAGCCGATGTCAGGCCACATCCCCAGCGTCGACGTCTTGTTCCATTCGGTTGCCAAGGTCGTCGGACAGAATGCCATCGGCATCCTTTTGACCGGCATGGGCAGCGACGGCGCCAAGGGCCTGCTCGCCATGTCCCAAGCCGGTGCGCGCACCATTGCCCAGGACGAGGCGACCTCGACCGTCTTCGGCATGCCGCGCGCGGCGATTTCACTTGGCGCTGCCAACGTCGTCGCCCCGATCGGGCAGATTGCCCGCCACACGTTCCACAAGGCGGCCTGAACCATGTTCGAACGCCCCATTGTCCAAGCCGGATCCATGGCTCCCGAACGCATCACCGTGATGCAGGGACAGGCCGTGGTCAGCAGCGACCGCAATGTCGAACTGTCCACCGTGCTGGGCAGCTGCGTCGCGCTCTGCCTGTTCGACCCCGACGCCCATCTGGGCGGCATGAACCACTTCCTGCTGGCCGAACCGCCCGCCAATGCCACCGCGGCCTCGGTCGACGAATATTACGGCACCTATCTCATGGAACTTCTGGTCAACCAGATGCTGTCCAAGGGCGCACGCAAGGGCCGGCTCAAGGCGCATCTCTATGGGGGTGCCAACGTCAACCGCAACATGATGCGCATCGGCAGTGCCAATGCCGACTTCGCCCGCAGCTTCGTGCAGCGCGAAGGCATCGAACTGCTCCGTTCCGATCTGGGCGGCAGTTCCGCGCGTCGCGTCGATTTCCGTCCGGCCTCCGGTCAGGTCCGTTGCCGCACGGTAGAGGACCGGTTCGCACCGCCGGTCCAGCCCATCACCCGACCAGCGAAGGCCTTCGGCGATGTCGAACTCTTCTGATTGCCCAACCATGTCCACAACCGGCACCACCACAACCAGCGAGTCTCCCAGCATGAGTGACGTGACCCGTATTCTTACCGTTGACGATAGCCCGTCGATGCGGGCGCTGCTCAATCACGCCCTGACCGCGCAAGGGTTCGATGTCGCCCAGGCCGAAGACGGCCTGGCCGCGCTCGACTGGCTTGCGCTCAACGAGGTCGACGTGGTGATCACCGACATCAACATGCCCCGGCTCGACGGGTTCGGCCTGATCGAGCGGCTGCGCGAAGGCAGCCGCCATCGCGACCGCCCGATCCTGGTGCTGACGACCGAAAGCAGCGAGGAAAAGAAAGCCCGTGCCCGCGCCGCGGGTGCCACCGGATGGATCGTCAAGCCGTTCGACCCCGCCAAGCTCGTCGCGGCCGTCCGCCGCGTCGCGCACTGACCTTTCCATTTCCACCGCCAAGGCCCGAGACTGGGCAAGGAGGACACCCATGATCCGCGAACTCATCACGTTCGAAGTGGAAGGCCAGGTCTTTGGCCTCGACATCATGTCCATTCGCGAGATCCGCGCGTGGAGCCCGACTACCCGCCTGCCCCGCGTGCCCCATTACGTAGCCGGGGTGGTCAACCTGCGCGGCACGGTCCTGCCGGTCGTCGATCTGGCGGCCCGCCTCGGCTGGCGAGCAACCGAGCCGACCCCGCGTCACGCGATCATCGTCACCCAGCTCGGCGCGCAAGTCGGCGGCTGGATCGTCGATTCGGTCAGCGACATCGTCACCGTTCCCAGTGACGCGCTGCAGCCGCCCCCGCCCACTGCCGGTCACGATACCGTCGTTCCCTTCCTCGAAGGGCTCGCCGCGATCGAGGATCACATGGTCATGGTGCTCAACCTCGCGGCTCTGAGCGACAGGACGCAGATGGGCGAAGCGGCGTGACGCTCCGGACACTCTGAGCCCGGATAAGGAGGCCGCCAATGGCCAATATCGCCACCCACCGACAAATCGCGGTGGTGCTGGAGGAACTGTCGCAGGAAGTCGAAGCGCTCGGCGCGACGCTCTGTGGCGACGGGGACATCGTCATGCGCCACATGGACACGCTTCAGGCGATCGACCTCATCGCCCAGAAGCAGCGTTCGCTGGCCGCCCTGCTCGAAGCCGACTGCCCGCAGGCCGGTATCGAGAAGATCGCCATCGACACCTTGCGCGAACGCATGAGACTGCTGCGCTGAAACCCCGCCCCCGATCCTGAAACCACGATCCCTCAACCGCACGATCCCTCAACCGATTGCGCAATCGGGGCAAATCGCGGACTATCTGCCCGGGAATCAGGCAGCGGGGCCGAGACAACATGGCAGTGATCGGCGTCTGGAGCGTCAAGGGCGGGGTCGGCAAGACCACGCTCGCTGTCGATCTGGCATGGCGCTCCGCCATGGTTTCGAACCATCGGACACTGTTGTGGGATCTCGATCCGCAAGGGGGTGCGGGCTGGCTTCTCGGTGTTACGCCCGCCTCGGACGATCCCGACCGCACGCCGGTTTCCTCCGTTTTCCAGCGCGAAACCCGGGCGCAGGACGCAATCGTCGAAACCCGCTGGCCGGGCCTGTCAGTACTCCCCGCCGACGACAGCCTTCGCCATCTCCCCGCAACGCTTGCGCGAATCGGCAAGAAGCGGCGCCTTGCCAAGCTCACCGCGCGCCTTGCCGCCGACTACCCGCGCGTCATTCTCGACTGCCCGCCCGTTCTCAACGAGATCAGCGATCAGGTGATCGGGGCCGCCGACCTCCTGATCGTCCCGCTGCCCCCGTCCCCGCTGTCGGCACGGGCGCTCGACATGATTCGCGAGGAACTGGTTCGCCATCATCAGGGGCATCCGCCGATCCTGCCGGTCCTCTCGATGCTCGATACCCGCCGACGCCTGCACCGCGAGGTGCATCAGGGATTTGCCGCAGGCTGGCCGGTCGTTCCCATGGCCAGCGTGATCGAGCAGATGGCCGCCCGCCGCACGCCCGTCGGGGCCTTTGCCGGTGCGACCGAGGCCAGCCACCGGTTGCAGAAACTGTGGGATGCGATCGAGGCCAAGTTGCGGATGAGAGCCGAAACGCAGGGCTGATCGCGCCCACCCTTCGTCCATCTCGACGAATTTGCTGATCTTCTGGACTTGGCTTTGCAGGTTCGGCCATTATGGCGCACGTCATGTGGCATCTTTACCAGTTCCCCATCTGCCCCTTCAGCCGCAAGGTGCGCCTGCTGCTCAGCGAAAAGGGCATCGGCTATGAACTCGTGCGCGAGAACCCGTGGGAGCATCGGGAGGAATTCCAGATGCTCAACCCGGCGTTGCGCACGCCGGTCCTGACCAATCCCGAACGTGGGATCGTCCTCATCGACAGCCGGGCGATCTGTGAATATTTCGAGGAAACCGTCGACAAGTCGCCGATGATCAACGGCCCGGCGACCAATCGCGCGGAAATCCGCCGCCTCGTCGCCCTGTTCGACGAAAACTTCTTTGCCAGCGTCACCAGCCCGCTGCTGGAAGAACGCATGAAAAAGCGGCTGATCTATCGCCAGCCGCCCGACGGCAAGATCCTGCGCGAAACCATCCGGCTCGCGAACGACTATCTCGACTATGTCGATTTCCTGATCGACCATCGCCCCTGGCTCGCGGGGTCGACGATGAGCCTTGCCGACCTTGCCGCCGCTGCGCAGATTTCAGTCGCCGACTATCTGGGCGGGATCGACTGGTCACAGCACGAACAGGCGCGTGGCTGGTATTCGGTGTTCAAGAGCCGCCCCAGCTTCCGCCCTCTGCTGACCGAGCGCATGGACGTGATCCAGCCGCCGACGCACTATGGCGACGTGAACGCCTGATACGCAAACGGCCTGCCGGTCATCCCGGCAGGCCGTTCGAATTTGCTGTCCGGCCCGAAGCGATCAGGCCGGAAATTCACGCAACGCTGCGCGCCCGTGCGCCGAAACGCCCGTGCTTGCGATAGCGAACCAGCCAGCGTTCAAGGAACAGTTCCAAGGGACGCGGATGGACGCCGAGGTCGCGAATGCCCGGCAGCGAACCGGACGCCGCGCTGCCGTTCTTGAGCAGGGCATACTGATCGCAGCTGATCGGGGTGAAGGGAAGCGCGGCCAGGAGACCGGCCATGCCGTCCGACAGGGCCCAGAACAGCGGCGAACGCCCCGTCGCGCGCGCAATGCGGCGATTGAGTTCAAGGACGGTCAGCGCCTCGGGCCCGGCCAGTTCGTACGTCTTGCCCGCAAAGGCTTCCGGCTTGGCAAGGACGTTGCCGATCGCTTCGGCCGCGTCATCGACATCGAGCGGCTGAAGCTGCGATTCGGGCGCGAAGACCGGAAGGACCGGCAGCTTCATCAGGCCGCCGAACATGTTGAGGAACGTATCGTCCACGCCGAACAGGACCGACGGACGCAGGATCACCGCTTCGGGGAATGCCGCGAGCACGGCCGTTTCGCCTTCGGCCTTGGTCCGCGCATAGGCGACCGACGAACCCGCATCCGCACCGATCGCGGAAATGTGGACGAAAGCCTTGGCGCCACGCGCCTTGGCGATGGCAGCGACCTGTCCCGCGCCACGTCCCTGGATCGCGTCGAGATCGCCCGAGAACGCGCCGACAAGGTTCACCACTGCATCGACGCCGGTGAACACCACTTCGAGCGTGTGCGGCTTGGTCACGTCGACCGCCACGATCTGCACCGAGCCGAGATTGCCGAGCGGCTTGACGTTGAAGCCTTCCGACGGATGGCGGCTGGCGACGCGCAAACGGGCGCCGCGGTCGAGAAGTTCCTGCGCGAGGTGAGTCCCGAAGAATCCGGTTCCCCCGATCAACGCGATAACCTTGCCTTCCAGATCGCGCTTTCTGCCGATGGTCATGTCTTGTCCTCGATCATGCCTGAACTACGCCGGACCAGCCGGCGAGAGTTATGATTCGCCGATGCGATCGGCCCGTCGCACTGCCGCCGGACCGGGATCGCCTGTCGCCCCTTTGCACCGGGGCGCCGTGCTATTCAATGCCGAATACCAGGCCGCACCCGGCTTGTCTCTCAGTCGGTTGGTATAAGGTCGCCCTCGTTGCAGCCCCTGAACACCCAGGAAATCAAAATTTTCGACAAACCCTTGTTGACAGGACCGAAACACTGCCTTATCGGCGCCCTCCTACCCGGCGGGAACGGCACACAGCCCTCTCGCTTCCGTGCCCAGATGGCGGAATTGGTAGACGCACCGTCTTCAGGTGGCGGCGCTCGCAAGGGCGTGGAGGTTCGAGTCCTCTTCTGGGCACCATTTGTTCTTCCGGCGACGTCCGGGGACGTCCCGAAAGTGGCTGATTTCAGCCGTTTTTTGTGCTAAGACCGTCCGGTCAAATCCGGGCTGATCCGGCACCAATCGGGAACAAATATGGTATCCTGCATGGTATCGAAGGCCCCTTATGGACGGGCCGATACCATGGGAAAACTCTTCGCGACCACCGTCACGAGCGCCAAGCCGAGGGAGCGCGAATACAAGCTCACCGACGGCGCCGGCCTCTATCTTCTCGTCAAGCCGAACGGCACGAAGCTCTGGCGTCTCAACTACGCCTATCTCGGCAAGCAGCGCACTCTCTCCTTCGGTGCGTGGCCTGACGTCGGTCTCGCCGATGCGCGCGAGCGGCGCGACGAAGCCCGCAAGCTGATCGCCGCCGGCCTCGATCCCTCGCACGAGGCCAAGCTCGCCGAAGCGCGCGCGATGCTGTCCGAGGAAAACAGCTTCAAGCTGGTCGCCGAGGAATGGGTTGCCAAGCAGGAGCGCGAAGGGATGGCGGAGATTACCCTGAGCAAAATCCGCTGGCTGCTTGCCAAGGCCTATCCCAGGATCGGCAACCGCCCCGTCGCCAAGATCACCGCCCAGGAAGTGCTTGCCGTGCTCCGTTCGATCGAGGCAACCGGCCGATATGAAAGCGCGCGGCGCATGCGCAGCGTGCTGAGCCGCGTGTTCCGCTACGCCATCGCGACCACGCGGGCCGAAATCGATCCGGCCCGTGACCTGCGCGGCGCGCTGACCGTACCCAAGGCAAAGCATCTCGCAGCCATCACCACGCCCAAGGGCGCCGGAGAACTCATGCGCGCGATCGAGGGTTACACCGGCCACGCCATCACCCTGTTCGGGCTCAGGCTGTCGGCCCATCTGTTCGTACGCCCGGGCGAACTGCGCCAGGCCGAGTGGAGCGAATTCGACTTCGACCGCTCGGTCTGGAACATCCCCGAGCAGAAGATGAAGATGCGACGGCCGCACCGCGTGCCGCTGTCCACGCAGGTGACCGGGCTTTTCGAGCAGCTCTGGGAGCTGACGGGCACAGGACGATACTGCTTCCCCTCCTTCCGCTCGCCGCGTCGCCCGATGTCGGAGAACACGGTCAACGCCGCCCTTCGAGCGCTCGGGTTCGGCCAGGAGGAGATGACGGCGCACGGCTTCCGGGCGATGGCAGCGACGCTGCTCAACGAAACGGGCAAGTTCAATCCCGACGCCATCGAGCGCCAACTCGCCCATATGGAGACCAACGCCATCCGGCGTGCCTACACGCGCGGCGAATATTGGGACGAGCGCGTGCGGATGATGCAGTACTGGTCGGATCAGCTCGACGAGATGCGCGACGGCGCAAGGGTTCTGAAGCCCAACTTCCGACGCGCCTGAGGCTCCCAACCTAGCGATCACGGTAAGTCCGCTCGGTCACGTCGGAGATCGATCGGAAGACAGCGGACGAATCCTGGGTGAGCGGATCATGGGCCTGCACATGCCCTTGCGCCCATTCCAGCCACCCGGCGGCCGTCCTACCACCAACTTCCAATGAAGAATCCGGCATCGCGGCACGCAGTGCCATGAGGAAATCCCGCGCCAGTTCAGCTTCGCGCCATCTGCCGGCCTGCTCAAGGAAGCATCGGAAGCGGTCGCGATCGAGCTTGAGCTGCTGCGCCAACATCTGGCGCTTCCGTTCCTCGGTCTCTCGCAGTCGTTGCCGCTTTTCGGCCATTTCTCGGGCTGCGGCCATCATCGGGAATGCCGCAAGCAGGGTCGCTATTATGTCGCCTACCCTGTCCTCGATCATGCCCTTGCGACCGTCCTGCCAGACGCGGGGCAAATCGCCGGGCAGCCAACGCTTGATCTCGAAGACCAGCACATCCGTCTCGACCAGTTCTCGCCTGTATTGCCTGCCGGAGCCATGCCACCCTCTCTCGTCGGTAGCGAGGAGTTGGCGCACTTCCTTGAGCCTGGGCCTGAGTTGGAACGCGATCTCGTCCTGTCCGCACCGCGCAACGGGACCATGCCGATCTGTCTCGGCAATGGCGATCTTCTCTGCCTCCAAGGCCTTGAACAGGGCGTCCAATATCCTGAGGCGACGCCGTTCGACGGGCGTGAAAGGCGCAGCCCGGACCGGCCGGTTGGGCCAGATGTCATAGACCAGCCGGCCCCGAGCGATCGCCCCCCTTCGATTTGCAAGCCAGCCGGCAATGATGGGATGCGGATTCGAGAGCCGCTCCGCCACGCGCACCGCTTTCCCATTCTGGCGGACCGCCGCGAGAGCAGCGTCTCCCTCCATTGCCATGCCTCCAGCCGACTGGGGCGTAATTTCTATCGTCTCGTCCATGCCGGCTTTCGCGGGCGGCAAGGCCGGCATGGCGATCTCCTTGCCAGCCGCGACCTTGTTCCAGTGCCCAGGCCGAGGACGCGGGATATCGAAACGGTCGCAGAGTTTGGCGAGACTCTGCTCCGAGATGCCGAAGCCTCTTGCGAGATGACGGAGAGGCTCGGCCCAGACCAGGGCGTGAAGTTCGGAACGGGACAGCAATACAGGTA
>NZ_GL876928.1 GCF_000192575.1 Novosphingobium nitrogenifigens DSM 19370
GGCCACGAGTTCTTCGCGCGCGCGAATGCTGCGCTCCTTATGATAATCGCGCAGCGTCTCACGGGCTAACCTGTCCACATGTCCACTCGCGTGCGTGACCTCATGTGCGAGTGTGGACACGAGGTCGAGGTCATGGTCGAAAGCCGTGCGTTCGGGCATGAAGACCTTGTCGATGTCGGGGCGATAATAGGCGTCGTGCAGGCCGTATTCGACCGGGACGCCGAGCCCTTCGAGGAAGATCAGCGCATCGGCGACCGAGGTGCTGATGGGCGCGACCTCCTTCTCGGTGGCCTCCTCGGCGCCGTCCACCTGATCGAGGTTGAAGACGACGAAGCTGCGCGCGAAGAAGCGGGCGCGGCTGTCGCCTTCGCTGCCAGCTTCCACGGCGGCATCGCCGCGCTCGACCTTCTTCCAGAGGATGACGTGGGTGCCGATCTCACCCTTTCGAACCTGTCCGCCATGGGCGCGCCACTGCTGATAGGTCGCCCAGATGCCCGAGGCATAGCCGCAGGCATCGGCCGTGGCCCAGAGGACAAGGCGGTTGATGCCGGAATAGCGCCGGCCAGCCACGCTGGTCGGGCGCATGACCGGCGCGCCGGAATGGTGCCAGGGCATTCGCCATTCGCCCGCGCCGGATTCGATCGCGGCGACAAGCTGGGCGGTGACGGTGGCGTAAATGTCGTGACGGGGCTTCATGGAATGTTCTCCTCCTGATCCGAGCTGTGCTCACGGACAAGCGATCCTCCTCCCGCTCTGACGCGGATGGAGGATCGGTTCGGTGACTGTTTGAGGTTGAGGGTTAGGCCGCTTGATTGAGCGGGTCGTCGACATCGTTCTGGTTGGCCGCGTCGAGCGGCATGTCCCCGGCATCCTCATACCCGTCGTCGAGGGCTATCCCGCTGTCGATCAGATCACCCGCAACGCCGTCAAAGCGCATCGCATCGGGAACCCATGCGAGCGCCTTGGCCTTGATCTCCGGCTCGATGATCGTGTCGCCCGAACACAGGCGCGCGGCAGCCGTCGCCAGTTCAGACTTCTTCGCCGCCGCATAGCGCAGGGCGATTTCGGGATCGAACTGCCCGAGGATGCTAAGGATCTGCGCCTTTTTGATCCGGTCAAAGAAGTTTTCCGCACCCGGCCGCCAGTGCTGGGCCATGTCGATGCCGATCTCGGCGCCCAAGCGGCTTTGGAAGGTGCAGGCGTGCATGCCGCTCGCAAGGCTCGCCTTGAGGCTCTGACTGACGGCATAGGCGAGCCAACCCGCCTTCACGCCATCGTCCAGCGACCGGAAGGCGAGGAAGGAGGCGAAGCTGTCCTCCTCGCTCGCCCAGTCATTGGGCAGGCTGGCGCGCTGCTGTTCGAGTTCGGTCACAGCGGGGCCCGCCGGAATGCCGGTCAGGCCCGATGGCTCGTTGCGGTCGGTGATGCGGATGGTGCAGCCCGTGTCCGAATGGCCGAAATGGCCGGCGTGGTCGCGGGCCAGGCTGAAGATCGCGAGATCGAGCGCCAGCGCCGGATCATGGGCGATGTGGAGCGCCAGCACGTCGCGGCGATCCTTGGCCATCTGCTCTTCGAGCGAGCGTGGCAGGCTGGCCGAAGGCGCGAGTTCGTCGCCCTCGATCTCGTCGCCGCCCACGGGCTCGCCCGAAGCGGAGGGCCGCCGCGCGGGCTTGGCCGAGGTGTAGTAGGTTTCGAGAAGGCGCGGCTGCCCATCCTTGCCCAGCACGAGGAAGGTGCCGACGTTGGGCTTGTCCTCTTCGGGGATGAGCAATTCGGTGTCGGCAAGCCGATCATGCTCGGTATCGAGCGCATTGTATTCCGCCTCCAGCGCCTCGACATCATCGCCGTCATCGGGCGCGTCGAGGATCTCGGCGATCTCGGTCATCCGATCCGAGATTTCGTCCATGCGGGCCTGTGCTTCAGCGCTGGGCTCGGCCCGGCGCGGCCAATAGGCATGGAGATCCTTGGTTTCGTCATAGGTGACATGGGTGGCCAGCGTGGGCTTCACCCAGGCGAGCTTGGAGCCGAGTTCGGCGACCTCGGCCTCATACGCCAGCTTCTTGGCGGCGAGGTCCATGGCGAGATCGCCATCGAGCCACCAGCCTTCGCCCTCCGCGGCGAAAAGATCGCGCTCGATCCGGCCACCGCAAGCGACATACTCGGCCTCACCGAGAAAGCGCGCGATGGGATGATCGGCCGAGAGGCTTTCCTCAGCAATCGCGCGGCGGATCGCTTGGGGATTGTCGGCCTGCCAGCTCGTCGACAGACGCTCCCACGCCGCTGCCTGCCGCTCGCGGTCGCCGGTCGAACCATAGGCCATGGCGACATCGAGCGTGATGTCACCATCGGCGAGCGCCGCGAAGATCGGCTCGGCCAGATCGGCAAGGCGCAAGCGGCCCTGCACATGGCGAACGGTGACGCCGAAGCGACGCGCCACAGCTTCGGCATCAGCACCGCTATCGACGATGTCGCGATAGGCCCGCGCCTCATCCGCCGGCGTCATGGCTTCGCGGATCAGGTTTTCCGCGAGGCTGATTTCGCGCGCGACGGCATCCTCGTTCTCGCAAAGACGCACGTCGATGGCGTAATCCTTGGGAAGCACGCCGCGTTCGATCAACCGGCCGATTGCCCGCCAGCGGCGGCCACCGGCATGGACATCGTAGAGCGTCTTCTTACCCGCCGAGGGGCTGACGATCAGCGGCTGCAACAGGCCGTGTTCGGCAATGCTGGCGGCCAGGGCCTCAAGGCCCGCGTCGCCATTGGCCTTGCGAACATTGTTCTCGGAAAGACGCAGCTTGGCGTGCGTCAGGGTGGTGGACTGCATGATAGGGTCTCCCGCGCTGGGGTCGAGAGGCCCGGATCATGGAGACGCTTTCGCCTCCAGGGGGCCTCGCCCCCATGGCTTTCCCCTTTTCTCTGGGCGTTTGTTTCCTCACGGCGCGTGGGGCGCTAAGGCAGCAATCCGAACAGTTTGTATGGCCGATTCCCCCGTGCAGCCTTGCAAATGCGCCTCTTGAAAAATGACCTTTAAGGTGTATTAGAGATGCCGGTAAAGCGGACCCCGCACCATGACCTCAAAGCGATCCAGGCCAAGTTCGCCGATGTGGACACGCTTGAGATCACGAGCAAGGCGGCCCGCGATGCCCAGAAGATCGGCTATTCGCTCGAGGATATTGTCGATGTCGTGCAGGCGCTGGAACCGGGCGATTTCATCAAGTCCGAGACAGCGCACAACCCGCCGAACCATCGGCTGTGGCACGACACCTACAACATCCCCTGCGATGGCCTGTGGCTGTATCTGAAGTTTGCCGGCGAGACGCTGATCGATGTCGTGCTGACATCCTTCAAGGAGGTTTGAGATGAGCGAGACGCGAATTCACCCCGAGACGGGGCAGGAACTGCGCCGCGACACGCGCCCGCAGACGGTGTGCGTCGGCTCGCTCTCGCGCGTCGTCGAGGTGCCGGGCTGGTATCCCGAAGGCGATGGCGATGCCATTCATAGTGGCGAGGATCTGCGTGCCTATAACGAAGCGTTCAAGGAACTGCGCGAGGCCTATGCCGCCCGCATCAAGACCGTGCGCAAGAAGCTGGGCCTGACCCAGGAAGAGGCTGGCGTCATCATCGGCGGCGGCAAGCGGGCGTTCCAGAAGTATGAAAGCGGGCGCACGCCGCCGAGCGACGCGGCGGTAGGCCTGATCGAAATTCTGGCCCGTCATCCTGAGGAGGTCGCAACTCTGCGATCATTCCGCATGACGGCCCCGAAAGCCATTGCGCAGGATACGCGGCACGAAGGCTCGGCATTACCTGTTGGCAAGCGCATCAAGCGCGGCGTGCGCAACGCCGCAGCTTGAAGGCTTCTCTCTGAGCAGCCGCTAAGCCGCCAGTGCCGCCACGATGTCGCAGGCGCTGTTCACCGGCATGAACAGCCGGGTCTGATAGGCGATGATCTCGGTGAAACAGCCTTTGGCCTTCCACGAAGGCAAAGCGCGGGGATCAAAGCCGATGACCTCAAGCCGCTGTTCGCCATTCACACGCGAACGCTTGAGGCTGGTGCCAGACAAGGCATCGATAGGCACCACCTTACCTGCCAGCGCGGCCTCCACCAGTTGGTCGGGCGACAGCGCAATCCGATCACCGATACCCAGCTTGTCGAGCAGCATGTTGACCGCCTCGGCGGGCACGATGCGGCCGAGCAAAGACCGGCCATCCTGGGTGACGAGGCGGCGGACCTGCGCCTCATCGCCCAGCAGGTTCCAGATCGGCAGAAGGCGGCCGGTCGCAAGATAGAAGCGCTCGGTATAGGGTTTGGCCGCCAGATCATCGGCCTCAGTCTGCCAAGACTGCTCGAAGACCTCACGCTCGCAATCGTCCCAATGGCTCTCGGCAAGTTCGTCGGCGGTGAGCCAGCTTCGCCCACTAGGCCGATGCAGCGTGAAACTGGCAACTGGTGTGCCATCGTCCATCAGGCGCGTGCGATCTGGCATCAACAGCGCCACGCGCGAAGAGCGGCCATTGCGCAGCAGCCGGGTCTTGGGGCCGATGCGCTTCACGATCTCGGCAAGCGATGTGACCTTGGGCGCCCACTGCGCTTCGAGGGTCAGAAGCTGGGTCAAGGCGCCATTGGCATCCTCACGCAGGATCCGCTCCTCGATGATGGCCAGCTTGTCGGCCACCAAGGTCTCGACGCCGGCATCGAAGGTGCCTGCCTTGCGAGCCGCATCGATCCGCGCCTCAACCAGCCCCAGGAATTCATCGAAGACGGCGTTCTGGAGCGCGATGGGCAGCGCCAGAATACGGTTGAGCCAGCGCTGGATCGGCGGGCGATGGTCGAGATGAAACGCCGTTCACCACGACAATCGGTGGTGACGGGACGAAACACCGGAGCCGACGCCTGATGCGTTCGGTTGGTCCGGCCAAGCCCCTGGATGGCGCGGTCGGCGCGCCAGCCCGGCTCTAGCAGGAAGTGCATCCGGCGCTGCTGGTTCTTGGCATCAAGGCTCGCATGGTAGGAGCGCCCCGTGCCACCGGCATCTGAGAAGACGAGGATGCGCTTGGCTCTACCCATGAAGGCATTGGCATCGGCAAGCGACTGGTTGGCGGTGCGCGATTCAAGCCGCTGGCTGCCGTCGGGCAAGGTCACCAGGCGGCGCGTGCGACCGGTGATCTCGGCCACGGCATCGGTGCCGAAGCGAGAGATGATCGCATCGAGCGCGGGGACGATCGGCGGCAGTGCGCCCAGCAGTTCCAGCGTTTCAGCCTTGATCCGCAAGGCCTCCTGCGAATGCACCGGATTGCCCGCCTCATCGACCATCGGGCGTGAACGCTCATTGCCGTCCTCGTCCCAGTAGCTTTCCATGGCGCGGGTCGGGAACGCATTGTCGAGATAATCCGCCACGATCTCGCGGGGCGAAAGGTCGAGCAGGATCTCGGCACGGTCCTCGGCGGAGAGATCGGCCAGGCGGCGGTCGAGCAAGGCCTCGGCGGTCGAGACCAGTTGGATGACGACGCTGTGGTCGGTAGCCAGCGCCTCCTCGATAGCGGGCAGCAGCGAGAGCAGCTTCATCGACAGTAGGAGCTGGCCAAAGAAGCGCTGCTTCGAGCTCTCGAAGCGCGAGCGGGCTGCCGACAGCGCCTGGCCATTGAGGGTCTTGCCTT
>NZ_GL876929.1:0-3749 GCF_000192575.1 Novosphingobium nitrogenifigens DSM 19370
GGAACGCGGCGTAGGCCCCGCCAGACTGCGGAACATTGCGGCATTTCCTGCGCATTATTTCACAGGGTGTCGAGCCACTCCATCAGGCTGGCATCCCGTTTCCACGAAGGGGGTACGTTGCTCGCCGCCGGCGCACCCACCTGTTCCAGCGCCTTTCGCTTGGTCTCGAGATTGGCCTGTGCGTAGTGGTTGGTCGTGTCGAGGCTGACATGCCCCAGCCAACTGCGGATAACGGTAATGTCCACTCCGGCTGCTACAAGGTGGACGGCGGTTGCGTGCCGGAAGCTGTGCGGCGTCACATGCTTGGACCGGAGCGACGGCACAGCCTTGGCTGCCTCGTCAACATAGGCGGCGAGTTTGAACCGCACGCCCGACGCGCCCAGCGGCTTGCCATATCGGTTGACGAAGATGCGCTCGTCTGGCGCACGCGGTTGGCGTTCCAGTAACTTTTCGATCAACGTCACGGTTTCCGGCCAGAGCGGACAGATCCGTTCCTTGCGCCCCTTGCCATTGAGGCGAGCGCAGTGGGGTGCATCGAACCGGATCGCGTCGGGGCACAGATCAAGCGCTTCCTGGATCCGCGCGCCGCTGTTGTACAGGAACGAGAGCAACGCATGGTCGCGCATTCCCGCGACAGTGCTCCGATCGGGTTGGGCGAGAATCGCCTCGACTTCCGCCGGCTCGAGATAGCACGGCGCGGATGTCGGTTCCCGCTTGAGCGGTACGGTCAGAACCTCTGCGCATTGCGCGACATATTCCGGATTCCTGTCCGCCACGAAGCTGAAGAAGCTGCGGATCGCGGCGAGCCGGCAGTTACGCGTGCCGATCGTGGACCCGCGCCCATGTTCGGTATGGTGGAGGAACGCGCGCACCTCGTCGGCAGAGATATCGGCCAGTGCGACTCGCGCGACCCCGCCGCCTTTTCGCTCGGCGATAAAGCGCAGCAACAGCCGCCAGGTGTCACGATAGGACCGGATCGTATGGACCGAAGCACTGCGTTGCTCGACCAGCCATTCCTGGAAGAACGCCCGCAACAGAGAGGGGAACGGGTTGCTTCTCGTCATGGCCGCGCCTCCATGGTGAGGCATCGGGCGCCGACGGCACGGAAGCGTTCGCTTGCTTCCTGCAGCAGATCCTGCGTGACGGTGATGTAGACCAGCGTGGAGTTGATATCCCGGTGGCCCATGTAGGTGGAGAGGAAGTGCAGCTTGTCCTGCGGATTGACGCCGGCCCGGTACCATTGGAGTATCCGGTTGACGACCATCGAATGGCGCAGATCGTGAACGCGCGGCCCCGTTCGCCCGGTCGGGGCCTTGAACCCGGCGCGGCGCATGACATCGGTGATCATCGTCGAGACAGACCGCGGCGTGTAGCGATCATTGAAGTGCCCGTGCCAGAACAGACCTGATTCCGGATTTTGCGGCGCACCTGCGCGCTGCCTTGCATCGATATAGGCGCGCAGTTCGGCGAGGACGCTGCCTGTCAATGGCAGGATCCGGGTCTTGTAGAACTTCGTTTGCCGGATCGTGATCGTGCCCGACTGGAAGTCCACGTCGCCCAGATCGAGTCTGGCGAGTTCGCTGCGGCGCAGACCGGCACAATAGGCCAGAAGCACCATGGTGTAGAGGACCATCGGTCGCAGCGGTGCATTTGGCGACGGGTAGGAACGGGCAACATTGAGCATGTTCCGGACATCGGACGGGCTGAAGATATGCGGCCGCCGATGTTCTCGCGCCACTTCCCGTTCGGGCCGGGCGTCAAAGCGTTTCGGCGGGATGCCGGGATCGAGGCGATGCCGCGCCTTGGTCAGGAGGCGCCCGAGCTTCTGGCATTCAGCCGCGTGATTGCGAGTTGGTTTGGCCGCCTTCCAGCACGCCAGCATGGTTTCAAGCGATGACCCGGCAAGTTCGGGGTTCGCCTGAAGGAACCGGTCGAACCGCAATATCCAGTGGCCCTGCGTTTCATACTGATAGCCCCGGCTGTGCATCAGCGCGACATGATCGCGCATGAAGTCGCCCAGCACGCTGCCGAAGGGTGCAGGCTGTCGCAACGCGGCGAGTTCCTCATCGGGATTGGACGACGCCAGCGCGCGCCAGATCGGCTTGCTGTGTTTGACGTTGTACCGACGGCGAAGCGCGACAATGGGATTGTCGGCGATCAGTCCGATTTCGGCGAGGTGGTCAAGGAAGCGATCGACGATGCAGACCTGGTTCAGCAATGTCGACATTCGCCAGCGTCTTGCCATTTCCTTCAGCCAGGCCTCGAGCATCTGCCGGTCCACCGCCGGATGCCGGCGGGCAACATCTTCGAAGGTGCGAAGGAACCAGCGATAGGTCGGTACGCTTCCCGGCCGGAACTGCGATTTTACCAGGAAGGCGTCGACGACGGTGCGATCGGGATCGTGCCAGGCGCTCATGACAGCACCTCCATTCCAGGCACATCGAGTGCCACGGCTCGGAGATCATCTGTTGCCAGTTTGAGATAAGTATTGGTGGATTCGGTGGATCGATGCCCGAGCACGTCGCCGATAATCTTTTGCGGGACCGACGCCCGCAGCATTTCAACCGCACGGGCGTGACGGAACACATGCGGTCCCCGCTTCCCGGGCGGTTCGACGCCTGCGGCCGACAACCGTCCCCTGACCATGCCATACAGGTTCGTCATCGCGATATAGGGCGCGCAGGACCGGACGAAGACCTCCCGCGCTTCGGTCCGGGGCCGCCCATGGCGAAGGTAATCGAACAGCGCCTCGCCAACCGGCGCCAGGAGCGGCATGGCGGAATGCGCATTGGTCTTGGTGTGGCGGATATGCAGGGATTCTTCGCGCCAGTTCACGTCCTCAAGGCGCAGGCGACAGATTTCGCCTTCGCGCAGGCCATATGTCGCAAGCAGCTGAAGTATCGCATGATCGCGCAGCCCTCGCGGCGACAGGTCCGTCTTCGCAGCTGCCAGCACCGCCGCGATTTGCTCCGTGTCCAGCGTCGAGGGCACATCTTCATAGGCGTAGAGCATGGGACCGATGATGTGCGGGGTGAGATCGGTCGGGATACGACCCGTCCGGTGCAGATAGCGGACCACCGAGCGGAGCCGCTCCGCAACATCCGCCAGTGACTTGCGCCGCAGGCCAGGCCCGCGCATGTCCATGTAGAGATCGACATCCCTGACATTCAGTGTTGCGAGACCAGCTCCGCCGCCGCGATCGAACTGCCAGCGCAGGAAGTTTCGTGCCTCCCACATCGCCGCCGCAATGCTCGCACTCGCCAGACCGCGTTCGTCGCGCAGCCATGCCTCGTATTCGCAGCAGATCGCATGGCGGAACGCCGCGTCGGGTCCGGTCAGTTCCGGTTCGGGAGGCCATTTGCCCTGGGCAAGCCGAAGCAGCTTGGAAATCGCCGTGCGCGGCAGCTTGTGCCAGCGTGGGCTGGGATCCCGGCCATACCGGGCCTGAAAATCCTCGATCGCATAGTGGAAATACTGATCGACCTGCCCGGGCGTCACGGATTCCACCCGGATATCGCATTCGGCCAGGTAATCGAGAAACGCACGAGCATAGAGGCGATGGTTCGCAACCACCACGGGATTGTAATTTCGCTCCGTCAGGAAATTCGTGAGCTTGGCGATCAGCTCATCGTGCAACTTCAACATGATTGTCTCCTCGGTTGGTCCAGAGACCGCCGAGGTTCGCAACCAAAATAATGCGCAGCAAATTTGCGCCAGATAACGGAAATTCCGCGACTACGCCGCGTTCC
>NZ_GL876929.1:3849-9570 GCF_000192575.1 Novosphingobium nitrogenifigens DSM 19370
AGGGCAAGACCCTCAACGGTCAGGCGCTGTCGGCGGCGCGCTCGCGCTTCGAGAGCTCGAAGCAGCGCTTCTTCGGCCAGCTTCTGCTCTCCATGAAGCTGCCCTCGCTGCTCCCCGCCATCGAGGAAGCGCTGGCCACCGACCACAGCGTCGTCATCCAACTGGTCTCGACCGCCGAGGCATTGCTCGACCGGCGCCTGGCCGACCTCTCTGCCGAGGACCGTGCCGAGATCCAGCTCGACCTCTCGCCCCGCGAGATCGTGGCGGACTATCTCGACAATGCGTTTCCGACCCGCGCCATGGAAAGCTACTGGGATGAGGATGGCAATGAGCGTTCGCGCCCGATGGTCGATGAGGCGGGCAATCCGGTGCATTCGCAGGAAGCCCTGCGGATCAAGGCCGAAACGCTGGAACTGCTGGGCGCACTGCCGCCGATCGTCCCTGCGCTCGATGCCATCATCTCGCGCTTCGGCACTGATGCCGTGGCCGAGATCACCGGCCGCACGCGCCGCCTGGTGACCTCGCCAGACGGCAGCCAGCGGCTTGAATCGCGCACCGCCAACCAGTCGCTGGCCGATGCCAATGCCTTCATGGGCGGTGCCAAGCGCATCCTTGTTTTCTCGGATGCCGGTGGCACCGGGCGTTCCTACCACGCCAGCCTTGATGCCAAGAACCAGCAGCGCCGAATGCACTTCCTGCTGGAGCCGGGCTGGCGTGCGGATCGCGCCATCCAGGGACTTGGCCGCACCAATCGCACCCATCAGGCCTCGGCGCCGGTGTTCCGCCCGGTCACCACCGATTGCCGCGGCGAGCGGCGCTTCATCTCGACCATCGCCCGCCGCCTCGATGCGCTTGGCGCGCTGACACGCGGTCAGCGCCAGACGGGCGGTCAGAATCTGTTCGATCCTGCTGACAATCTCGAGAGCGATTACGCCCGCGAGGCCCTGACGCGCTGGTACCACCTGCTCCATCAGGGCAAGCTCACCAGCATTGGCTTTGCCGATTTCTGCGAGCGCACCGGCCTCCAGCTTGAGCAGGAGGGCTGCCTCACCGACAATCTCCCGCCGATCCAACGCTGGCTGAACCGCATCCTGGCGCTGCCTATCGCGCTTCAGAACGCCGTCTTCGACGAGTTTCTGGGGCTGGTCGAGGCGCGGATCGATGCGGCGCGCAAGGCAGGCACCTTCGATGCCGGCGTCGAGACACTAGTCGCTGACAAGCTGACCATCATCGAGGAGCGGGTCCTGCGCGAGGATGCCAATGGCGCCTCGACCCAGCTTCTGACCCTCGAAGCGCAATGGGCGCCCAAGTTCACACCGCTGACCGAGATCGTGAAGCGCATTGGCTCCAAGTCCCGGCTGCTGCGCAATAACCGCTCGTCGCGCGTGGCGTTGCAGATGCCAGATCGCACGCGCCTGATGGACGATGGCACGCCGGTGGCCAGTTTCACGCTGCACCGGCCTGGTGGGCGAAGCTGGCTTACCGCCGACGAACTCGCCGAGAGCCACTGGGATGATTGCGAGCGTGCGGTCTTCGAGCAGGCCTGGCAGACTGAGGCCGACGATCTGGCGGCCAAACCCTACACCGAGCGCTTCTATCTCGCGACCGGACGCCTGCTGCCGATCTGGAATTTGCTGGGCGATGAGGCGCAGGTCCGCCGCCTCGTCACTCAGGATGGCCGGTCTTTGCTGGGACGCATTGTGCCCGCCGAGGCGGTCAACATGCTGCTCGACAAGCTGGGCATCGGTGATCGGATTGCGCTCACGCCCGAGCAACTGGTCGATGCGGCGCTGGGCGGCAAGGTTGTGCCCATCGATGCCTTGTCCGGCACCAGCCTCAAGCGTTCCCGCGTCAACGGCGAACAGCGGCTTGAGGTCATCGGCTTTGATCCGCGCGCTTTGCCTTCGTGGAAGGCCAAAGGCTGCTTCACCGAGATCATTGCCTATCAGACCCGCCTGTTTATGCCGGTGAACAGCGCTCGGGAAATCGTGGAGGCGTTGGCGGCTTAGTAGGTATCAAAACGGTCGGTGGCTGGTCACCACTGGCCGCCCGCCTTGGCAATCTCATCAAGTAGGGCTTGCTTGGAAGGCGTGCGCCGCTTGCCCTCATTGCGGGGCACATCGACAGCTCCCACGACGAGACGACGCTCGGCTATACGCTTGCCAAGCGTGGTGAGGCTGATGGCCTCACGCGTCGTCTTCAAGGTCTTGAACGCCATAGGTCTGCGCCGTTTCTTCGCGAATTCGTCGTTCCATATAATGGAGATCAAGGCCTTCAGAAAGAGTGAATAACGCTTTGGCCTGTCCGAGCATGTCCTGGGCCGCGCCAGAAGCGTACTGGCCCATGCGGTCGGCAATCAGATCCTCAACGGAAATCACGGCCACTGTGCCGTGAGCTTCGACTTCAATCATCTGGAGAAGGCTTGTATCGGCATAGCCATCAAGTAATCGGCTGCCGACGACCTCGAAGCCCAATTTGAGATCCGGATGAATCCAGCCCCGCGTGGAAACGCCCGGACCACAGGGCCTTATGAAGCCATGTTTCATCATGATGGTCTCGAGCGCGGTCTGCTGCGTAGAAACCAGATCAAAGTCACCAGTGTTCACCGCGCCTTGGGTGTAGAGTTCGACCGCACCTCCACCAACAAGGATCGGCGGCTTCAGATCTAATTCGTCCATAGCCGAACTGATCTCGGCCAGCTTTTCAAGCGCTGCTTCAAATTGTGGTCGCCACTGAGTCATGATTGGTTGCTTCAAGCATCTGGCGCCTCCTGTCGATGAAAATGTCGCGTCAATCTTGGAATGGAGAAAAGGGGAAAGCCATGGGGGCGAGGCCCCCTGGAGGCTAAAGCGTCTCCATGATCCGGGCCTCTCGACCCAAGCGCGGGAGACCCCATCATGCAGTCAACCACCCTGACCCACGCCAAGCTGCGTCTTTCCGAGAGCAATGTTCGCAAGGCCAATGGCGACGCGGGCCTTGAGGCTTTGGCCGCCAGCATCGCCGAGCACGGCCTGTTGCAGCCGCTGATCGTCAGCCCCTCGGCGGGAAAGAAGACCCTCTACGATGTCCACGCCGGTGGCCGCCGCTGGCGCGCGATCGGCCTGCTGATTGAACGCGGCGTGCTGCCGAAGGATTACGCGATTGACGTGCGTCTTTGCGAGAACGAGGATGCCGCCGCGCGCGAGATCAGCCTTGCGGAAAACCTGATCCGCGAGGCCATGACGCCAGCAGATGAGGCGCGGGCCTATCGCGATATTGTCGATGGCGGCGCCGATGCCGAAGCTGTGGCGCGTCGCTTCGGCGTCACCGTCCGCCATGTTCAGGGCCGCCTGCGCCTCGCTGATCTGGCCGAGCCGATTTTCGCTGCGCTTGCCGCTGGAGAGATCACGCTCGATGTCGCCATGGCCTATGGCTCGACCGGCGACCTCGAACGGCAGGCAGCAGCCTGGGAGCGCCTGTCGACGAGCTGGCAGGCCGACAATCCCCAAGCGATCCGCCGCGCGATTGCTGAGGAAAGCCTCTCGGCCGATCACCCCATCGCACGGTTTCTCGGTGAGGCCGAATATGTCGCCTGCGGTGGCCGGATCGAGCGCGATCTTTTCGCCGCTGAGGGCGAAGGCCGGTGGCTTGATGGCGATCTCGCCATGGACCTCGCCGCAAAGAAGCTGGCGCATGAGGCTGAAGTCGCTGAACTCGGTTCCAGGCTCGCCTGGGTGAAGCCGACACTGGCAACCCATGTCACCTATGACGAGACCAAGGACCTCCGCGCCTATTGGCCGCGCCGGGCCGAGCCCTCCGCTGAAGCGCAGGCCCGCATGGACGAAATCTCGGACCGCATGGCCGAGATTGCCGAGATCCTCGACGCGCCCGATGAAGGCGATGATGTCGAAGCGCTGGAGGCGGAATACAATTCGCTCGATACCGAGCATGATCGGCTTGCCGACACCGAACTGCTGATACCCGAAGAGGACAAGCCCAACGTTGGCACGTTCCTCGTGCTCGGCAAGGATGGGCAGCCGCGCCTCCTCGAAACCTATTACACCTCGGCCAAGCCCGCGCGGCGGCCATCTGCATCGGGCGAACCCGTGGGCGAGGCCGAGATTGAGGGCGAGGAACCTGCGCCTTCGGCCAGCCTGCCACGCTCGCTCGAAGAGCAGATGGCCAAGGATCGCCGCGACGTGCTGGCGCTCCACATCGCCCATGATCCGGCGCTGGCGCTTGATCTGGCGATCTTCAGCCTGGCCCGCGACCACGCCGGCCATTTCGGCTATTCGGACACGGGCTGCACCATCCGCATCACCGACCGCAACGAGCCCTCGGGCCTGACCGGCATTCCCGCCAGCGCGGCGGTGACCGAACTCGAACAGCAGCGCGCCAGCCTGCCCAATGACTGGGCCAGCGAGGAAGACAGCTTCGCCTCCTTCCTCGCCTTCCGGTCGCTGGACGATGGCGTGAAGGCGGGTTGGCTCGCCTATGCTGTCAGCCAGAGCCTCAAGGCGAGCCTCGCCAGCGGCGCGCACGCCTGCACCTTCCAAAGCCGCTTGGGCGCCGAGATCGGCATCGACATGGCCCAGCACTGGCGGCCGGGTGCCGAGAACTTCTTCGATCGCATCAAGAAGGCGCAAACCTTAAGCATCCTCGGGCGATTCGATCCCGAAATCGCCCTGCGCTATGCAGCGGCGAAGAAGTCTGAACTGGCGACGGCTGCCGCGCGCCTGTGTTCGGGCGACACGATCATTGAGCCGGAGATCAAGGCCAAGGCGCTCGCTTGGGTGCCCGATATGATGCGCTTTGACGGCATTGCGGGTGCTCTGGCCGAAGGCGGGCTGGCGCTCGACGACGGGTATGAGGAGGCCGATGACCTGCCGCTCGACGCGGCCAACCAGAACGATGCCGACGACCCGCTCAGCCAAGCGGCCTGACCCTCAACCTCGAACAGCTACCAAACCGATCCTTCTTCCGCGCCAGAGCGGGAGGAGGATGGCGAACCTGCGAGCAAGGCTCGGATCAGGAGGAGACCATCTCATGAAGCCCCGTCACGACATCTACGCCACTGTCACTGCCCAGCTTGTTGCCGCGATCGAAACCGGCGCGGGCGAATGGCGGATGCCCTGGCATCATTCCGGCGCGCCTGTCATGCGCCCTACCAGCGTGGCTGGCCGGCGCTATTCCGGAATCAACCGGCTTGTCCTCTGGGCCACCGCCGATGCCTGCGGCTACGCCTCGGGCATCTGGGCGACCTATCAGCAGTGGCGCGCCCATGGCGGCCAGGTCCGCAAAGGTGAGAACGGCACCCATGTCATTCTCTGGAAGAAGGTCGAGCGCGGCGATGCCGCCGCTGAAGCGGGCGGTGAAGGCGACAGTCGCGCCCGCTTTTTTGCGCGTAGCTTTGTGGTCTTCAACCGCGATCAGGTGGACGGCGCCGAAGATGCCGCCGAGAAGGAGGTCCGGCCGATCAGTACCTCGGTCGCCGATGCGCTGGCTTTCCTCGAAGGGCTTGGCGCCCCGGTCGAATATGGTCTGCACGACGCCTATTATCGCCCCGACATCGACAAGGTCTTCATGCCCGAGCGCACGGCTTTCGACCATGACCTCGACCTTGTATCCACACTCGCACATGAGGTCACCCACGCGAGTGGACATGTGGACAGGTTAGCCCGTGAGACGCTGCGCGACTATCACAAGGAACGCAGCATTCGCGCGCGGGAGGAACTAGTCGCC
>NZ_GL876930.1:0-6837 GCF_000192575.1 Novosphingobium nitrogenifigens DSM 19370
CCTAGTATCGTGGAGGATCGATCTTCGCCAACGTGCGGGCGGTCTTGGCTGAATGGGTGATAACGGTGACAAGCAAGCCAACCGCGAAACTCGCAATGATCACATCATATAAGGTGATCTCCCCCCCCATGACCACGCTATGCGGGATTGGCAGGACAGCCGCCGACGCGGTGCAGGCGATGATGCCCAAACGCACCTCGGTCGGCCCTACCCCGCCGAAGCTCACTTGGAACACTCCGGTTGCAAGGCACGTGGTGAGTGTCGAGATAACCACCAAATAGTAACAGATGAGGGCAAACAACGCGACATCGAGATGAGCCATCGGAGACAGGCCGAAGCCCACCGCAACAAAGGCCATGGCGAAGCCGTCGACGGTATGGTCTATGAAGAAGCCGTACTGCGGACGCTCAGCACGGCGATAACGCGCGATGGTTCCATCTAGGCTATCGCCAAACCAGTTCAGCACAAGGCCGCCAACTGCCACCCATAAAAAATGGGGATGGACGCGACCGAGCCAGTCACCCAAACAAGTGATAATAGCACCAGCGAACCCCAGAACAGTCAGGTCATCAGATTTTACCCATAGTGGAATATTTTTGCATAAATAGCCTAATGCCACACGCTCATAGCGCCCAACCCATGAATCATGAAATCTTTGCACATCTACACTCTGAAATTCTCGATATTAAAAATCAAGTAGCCAAAAATACATTCTTCGTAAAAATACCTATATTATGCGAAAGGCTGAAAGATACAATTCAAAAAAGGTACCTCACCGCCCGCATTTAATGGATACCATCATCGACGCCCCTTTGCAGCCGTTTAAATTGACACCAGCCCATCTCAGCTTGCCCTACCTCCGGCGCGCTCATCACGCCAGGTTATGACTGGCGCGAAAAGGCGCATCCACTTTCGCTCCGGATCGGACGCAACCGACTGTGGGAGCGCGTCACGGCACCGAATTGGCAATGCCTCCCACCGAAAAGGCTATTTGCGACACAAGGCCGACAAACTTCTGAAGATCAACCAGAGGCGCATTCGACACGTAGAGGATATCCTTGTCGTGCATGGGAAATTTCTGCATGACGAAGAATGTCGCGGGATTGCTCATGTCAATGCGGTAGACAACCGGGATTTTCCCTTCGGCCGTGACCAGCGATCCGTCGCGCAAATCCTGCGGCAGGGCCTGCGAGTCCTCTAGACGGAAGACGAAGACACCTTTGACGTCGGCGCGGCTATCCTGCAAGCCACCCACCCGCGCGAGGGCTTGGGCCAGCGTGATTCCGGTGCCTTCGAAATTAACTTCGGTATTGGCCGCAACTGCGCCCATCGCCTGGAAGCTGAACGGCTGATAGAGTGCTGTCACCACGTCATCGTTGAAGAGCGAGATGTTTTCGCCCGGATCGCGGATGATCGCACCCAGCGGCCGCGACGCCACCGTGGTACCCCGGGTGACCTGGATGAGCACCTTGTCGACCGGCTGCCGAACCCCGCCAGCACCAGTCAAGACATCGAGCAGGCGCTCATTCTTGGTCGTGAGCGGGATCCGTCGACTGGACTGGACATCCCCCGCAACGATCACCCCATCGGCCTGGTTGTCCGCGATCCTGACCGAAACCTGCGGATCGTGCGCCTTGCTCGACAGCCGCGCGGCGATCTCGGTCGCGACATCTTCGGGCGAGCGGCCAAGCGCCCGTACCCGCCCGACAAACGGCACGGTGACGACGCCCTCAGCATTGACGACCTGGCCTTGGAACGATGTACCGGTCCCCGTAGAAGAGGCACCGGGCAGCAGCAGCGCCGACGCGCTGGGGAATAGGACCGCCGGGGGTGATTCCCAGACCGAAATGTCGAGCGTTGCACCCGGACCGATAAGTCCATGCCGTTCCTGCGCCACACCGAATATGCGTGCGAAGGAATGATCCGCCTGTGTCGCAAGGATGGTGCGCACGACGGTATCGTTGACCTCGATCACCTTGACCCGCGCATTCTCGGGCCGGACCTCGCGAATGGCACGTGCGGTAGGCCCGGAGGCCCCCAGCGAGTTGCAGCCTGTCAGGCTTGCCATCGCCGCCAGTACAACGCCGGCGGCGATGGCAGACCGCAAATACGCCCAACGCGAGGAGATGTAACTCATGGGACCTGTCATACTCCGGACGCCTGCCTCAGGGGGTCTGGCGTCAATGTGCCGTTTCGGCTCGCGATCACGCCGCGAAAACGAACGCAAGTCGAACAATTCGCGAGGCCAGAGGAGCCTGCTCGTGTCAAAGGGAGCCATTCTGGACAATCAACCGAAAACCGCGGACATCGACTTCAGGTCAAAGCCACCATCCGCCAGTTCGCGGAATGCTTCTGCCGATGCCCGTTCGATCCGCGCTGCCTTGAGCAAGTGGTAGTGCATCTCCTCGGGCTTGTCCCAGGATTTGTAGAGCCGGCCGATCTGCAAATGTGCGTCCCGGTCGTCGGGTCTGAGTAACAGCGCGGCCTGATAGGCCGCCTCGCTCTCTTCAAGCCGCTGAGCCTCTTTTAGACAGTTACCCATTTGCACCAGATGATCGAACGAGCGATGGAATTTCAACCCCTCCGCATAGGCTTCCGCCGCATCGTTCCACCATTCGCGGTCGCGCAGCCGATCCCCGCGCTCGAAATGCCGGCTAGCAACGGGCGGTATCTTGATAGCGCCAAAGCCGGGCAGCGCAGGGCGGCGAAACCACCGCAGGCCAAACAATGACACGCGCGGGCTGTCTTGCAGACTAGCGACACTCTGGCGCATATTGCGGATGGTCACGCCCTTGAACAGGAAATTGCAGTTCTTGCGCCGCTTGACCATGATACGGAATTCGACGACCGCCCCCTCGCTGGCGATCGGGAACAACAGGCGCGGCGGGCCGCTCGCCTGGAGTTGCTTGGCCGTAACCCGCATGCGCGCGAGCGGGGCGCCTCCTTCGACCGCAACGTCGAGTTCAAGTACGGCGGAAGGATCGCCGTTCAGCTCGGCTTCCAGCTGGAATTCTGCCGCAAAGTACCCCCGCACAAAACGTTCATAGGGCCCGAAGATGATATGACTTTTGCTCTCGCTGGTCGGTTGGGCTGAAAAGGCAATGCCGTCAGACAGCCGCCGTCCGCCAGCCGTCACGAATTCACGGTGGGAGAAAAGCACAAAGTCAGCCGGCGCCTCATGCGCAGGAAGACGATCGAGCCCCCTGTCGAAGGCCAGCAACGCTTCATAAGACTGGATATCGTAGACCGTGACCAGATTCTCCCCGGCCTCGCACGGCTGGAGCGGGCGAAGGGCCGGGGTATCGGTCTCGCGAGCGACAGCCCGATCCAGTTCGGCCTTGACCCTGGCCGCCGCCATCCCCGCGGCCGAAGTCGGCAAGACCGGTTCGGCAGCCCAATAACCGGATGCTCCCTCAATCGCCGCAGTCAACTGCCCGGCCACGACCGATGCGGTATAAGTATGCAGAATGGAGTCCTGCACCGCCTCCCAATCGGCCCGCGCGTCACCTTTCTCGATGACCCGCACCGCGGCGATGGCGCGTTCGAAATCAAGCGAGTCCAGAGTAAAGGGATGGTGCTGCATTAGTTCGCGCAGCGCAGTCCGCCCCCAGCAAATCACCGGAACACCAACACGCATTGCCTCGAACACCGGCATGCCGAACCCCTCGTGCTCCGAAAAGCAGACGAAAACATCGGCAGCCGCATAGGCAGCGTGCAAGTCACCTTCGCTGACTTCGCCCTTCAGCAGGACTTCGACAGAGCAGTCTGCAGCCTGCTGGATGAGGTCGGCCCGCAGCGTTGTCGCCGGATCGTCGCGTCCGAGAAACGTGACCGAAACCGGTCGCGCCAACGCGTTCTGCAAGGCAGCCGCGAAACGCAGCACATGCCGATGCCCCTTGTGCGCGACGACACGACTGACGAACAACAGCCGGATCGGTTGGTCCGCCGCGCGGACCGGCAGCGACCGTTCCACAGCGAACGGCTTGGACACATCGGGAAGTTCGAGAAAACGACTTCCGGGATAGACGACTGCCGCCCTGTCACCGTCCGCCCCCAAGACCTTCAATTGATCCAACGTGAAGTTGGAATTGACCCAGAACCGGATATTCTCGTGATTTATAAAGTTCAAGATCGTCCGAAAACCTGCCACCGTCCGATTAGCCGAATTGCGATGGCTCGCGCCATAAAACCACGGCGGAGTATTGTTGTGCCAACGAACAATAAACTGACACCCAGAATTTATTACATATTCATCAATTATTGGCCATCCATCGCAGTAGTGATAGATTGTGACAACATCAGGAAATTCTTCCAGATACGTCCAGTAATCATCGACCGGCTCGATCTCTACTCCCAGGTGGAGCGCACGATCAAACTTCGAGGCAAAGAGCCTTACACCCTCCCCACCACACAATGCCTTAATCAACTGAAATTGGAAAATGGCATCATAGCCTATTGAGTCGCTTTTTTCAAACAACCCTTCGACAACTACTGCAAAACGACCAAAATTCATGATACAACTTTCAAGCGCCGATGCGAGAAAAAATCATGACACGATGCGAATAACCAAAAATCTTTGAATGCTCTTCTTCTGCGAACCTTTGGGTCGCCTCTTCATCAAAGCGCGCGCCAGTCTGCTTGACAACAAAATCCACCCACCAGCGAAAAGGCTCGAAGATAAGATGGGTCGGCTCATTGGGATCAAAGGTCTCGCCATTTTCATACGTCGCAGGCACGACAAGAAGATCGCGACGCGTCGCCTGCCAGAGATTATTGATCGCAAAGCCTAGTCGCTCTGGCAAAATGTGCTCAACAACGTCATAACTATAGACCAAATCGTACTGCGAGTTGACCAAGTTCTGAGAAAAATCACTCCGCTTTATTCGCGGGGTGCCTGCATACTCGACAGCCCAGTCTGAAATGTCGACACCATGAGCATCGACGCCAATTTCGGCCAGACGCTTGACATCATGACCGACCGCGCAACCAGCATTGAGAGAATTGAGCGGACGAAAAAATCGATGCAGCGTTTCGGCAAGAATACGTGACGGCCCGTAGGAAGCCTCTGCATATCCACTATAATTACTCTTGGTATGATCGCCCTGAAAATACTCCTCATTATAAACTTCACGCGTACTATTTTCGCATTCTTTATTTATCATAATTTAATTCCCATTAATTAAAATAATTATATTATAATGTTAATGCTTATTTTTTAATGCAACTTTAGTCAACGGCCAGTCGAGAAACATGCCTTCCGAAAAAAATACGGAAAGTGCAGACTCACCCTCAGCGACCCGATCAATCAGGCATTGCCGCTCACCGGCACGCAAGCCCGGTAGGAATATTGCGATAGCCAGACTTAACCAATTGTCGTCATCAATGATGTCCAGTACACGCGACTCATTCCCTTGCTCCCCATGGTCAGTCCGACCTGAACCAGCAAGATCGCAATGAGAGTCCGCCACCATGGCGGCAACCAGCGCATCAAGTGTTGCAGACACGCGAAGCAAGTGAAGGACATTTGCGTCATCCACCTGGACGCCCTGCCACAAGATGCGCGTCAAGATCATCACATCGGGCTTGCCGGGCAATTGTTCGCTCAATGGACCGGGCCTGAATGCGCGGACCGGGTATTGCTCAACATCTAACCCCTGCTGCTCGATCACAAAGCGCAAGTGCACGTCGACATTGATTACCGGCTCACCATGCGCACAGGCCGTTCGATAGGAGATTTCGGCGCCAATAAGATCTCCTTGCTCCTTAATGGCATGCCCAAGCACCGTCCAATAACTACGTTCATAAGGATAGAGCCTGAGTGCCGCCGCGTATGCCCGCTCGACAGCATTCCAGTCCTCCCCCCGCCGTGTCCACTCCGCTTTGTCTCGACACCAACTAGCCTCCCGTGCCAAAGCCTGAAAGCGGTCGTCGCGACTTGCTGACTGATAGGAGTTTTCCAACAAATGCAGGCGGTTGCGTATTGTCAGCACCGTCTTCGGGCGGGCCTGGTCTTCCACTGCCCGGTCCGAAACGCCGATCACCCGCTTAAACTCGCCATGCGCGACCTCAAAGTCATCGTATTGCACCAGCTTGCCTTCGTGGAGAACCGCCCAGCGCGTGCAGTGGTCGCGGATATACGCAGCATCGTGCGAAATGATGACCATGGCACGATCGGCGCGCTTTTCAAATAGTTCGAAATTGCATTTATCGTGAAAACGCGCATCGCCTACCGAGGCAATTTCGTCGATGAGAAAGCAGTCAAACTCGATGATCATCGAGATCGCAAACGCCAACCTCGCGCGCATACCTGAAGAATATGTTCGAATCGGTTCGCGCAGGTATGGACCTAGCTCTGCGAACTCTTCGACGAACTGCAGGTTCCGTTCGAAATCCTGCTTATATATACCGCTAATGAAACGGATATTGTCACGACCGGTCAGCATGTACTGGAAGGCCCCGCCAAATGCCAGCGGCCACGAGACCGACATGTGCCGCTCGACATTGCCGCTGGTTGCCTTTTCCGCACCGCTGATCAGCCGGATCAGAGTCGATTTACCGGCGCCGTTCCGTCCCAAAATACCGAGCCGCTCGCCTTTCGCGAGTTCCAAGCTCACACCGTCGAGCACCACCTTGTTACCAAAGCGGGTCGGATAGACCTTACGGACGTTGTTGACGCGGATCATTCCGGCACCACTCGGTTGGACAACTTGTGCACCTGCAGCAAAGCCAGCACCGAGACCACGAGACATAGCGGCAGCACATAGCCAAGCTCGTAATGGGCGTGCGCGCGGCGTCCAAAATATCCCTCACGCACGATTTCCACGCCATGGACCATGG
>NZ_GL876930.1:8707-15098 GCF_000192575.1 Novosphingobium nitrogenifigens DSM 19370
AACGGTACCCTGCCGCCCTCGATCAGCCACTTTGGGGCGGCTGATCGAGGTAGGCTGGCACTTGTTGAGCCAAGCACTCAGATTAGCAGCACAGTCAAGGTCAACTTTGCGCCCATTGCCGGGCCTGTGAACGAACGACAGCTCGGGTCGGTCCGCGTCCCAGAGGAGACTAACCGGTCAGTCCCCATTCACGGACGAAACCGGCCCCGCATTTACCTTTGCGGATCGCCCACCGAGATTGAGCAACTCACGCCCTTTTTGACCTTCCCCGCACGCCGCTGGCAATCTTCCAGTGCCTTGGCGTTGTTCTGCCAAACGCTGGAAGCCTGCCGCACCGCCTGCCACCGCTGCAGATCATAGACCTCAAGCATCCGCTCCCCAGCCGACCAGCCATCGCGATGCAGAACGCTCGCCACATGTTTCTCCGGCCAGTGCCAGCTTTCCGGCACTGCCTGGTCGATGAAGTCCGGAACGACCCAGCCCAGCATGAACCCCATGACCACACCGGCCACCGCTGTGATGCCCATCCAGCGCAGTTGCTGACGCGCTGTCAGGGCGGATTCCACGATCCCGCTGATCCTGGTGATGGACCGATCCAGATCGACCCGCGCAGCAGTAAAATGCTGCCGTTCAACCTCGCTCGCCTTGGCGGTAGCCCGACGGATCTGGACGGCAATGTCCTCGGGCGTCAGTCGCAGCGCGGGCTTGCTCGCGAGCATCTCGATCGCGGCGGCTGCTTCGTCCTGCTGGGCATGAATGCGGGCGAGGTCCTCGGTGTAATCGCGGCTGTGCAATTCCTGCTGCCGGGCCGCAAAGCCTTCAACGGCGGCGATCAGGATGGCAAGCTTGTGGGTCATCGCTTCGAAAGCCACTTCGGGCCGGTCGAGATCTGCCTGGGCATTTGAGTGATTGGCTGGTGCGTCGGTCACAGTCCCAGCCCTCGATCGCGCCCGCGCTCGAGCGATTGCGTCAGTTGCTGGGCCAGGGACCTGGTCCTGGCCGCATCGGTGAGGTCATGGCCACCAACGCCCGGCGACCATTCCTGCGACCACTGCTTGCCCACCAACTGGTTCCCGCGCTTGCTGAGTGCATTGCCCAGCGCCGGGTCCTTCTCCAGACCCTTGGCCATGGCGCGCATCTGACCTTCGACCTGCTGACGCGCCTCGCGGTTGCTGGAGCCGGCGAGACTGCTACGCTGGGCCTGGAGCTGCTGCCAGGATTGAACGAAGCGATCGGCGCGCAGTTCGGGATTGGCGCGGATTTCTGCTTCGAGCTGCATGGTGCGGATGGCGTTGCCGGTGCGGCCCCCAGCGGCTTCGCCAATGAGCCCGGGGTTGCGCCGAAACGCGGTGTCGAGATCGCGCGCACTGCCGCCGGCCAGCGCATTGAGCGCCTGGGCCGCGCGGGCCTGCGCGGTCTTCTGGTATTTGAGCGCAGGGAGTTGCTGTCTGGTCATGCGGTCAATCTCCGCCGTGGCACGGGCATAGCGCTCGACCGCCTGGTCGAGACTGGGCCTGGTCTGGATCTGCTGCGCTGCAGCCAAGGTTGGCTTGAGGAGGTCGCGGTGTGCTTGCTGGTCCTGGACCGGTGGCCTGGCAAAGCTGGGCACATTGAGCCGCAGCCCGGCAAAGCGGCCCTGCTTGCGTTCGGGTTGTTCTGTACTGGCTGACGGTGGAGCGAGCTCAGCTTTCCGGTCTTGGTCCTTGCCGGCGTAGTCGCGCGCCATGTCCTTGGACCGGTCGCGCGATAGCCGCTCGGCCAAGCGCTCGCGGTCGGCAAAGTCGGTCTTGGCGTAATGCAGCGCGACGTGATCGCGATGGCGTGAGAGCGCGACATAGGCGCCATGGCGATCAAGCCCAGGCGTTGCCAGGACATGGACCCGGTCGAGCGTTGCCCCTTGTGACTTGTGCACGGTGGCCGCGTAGCCGTGGTTGAGGTCGGCATAGTCCTTGTGGTCAAAGACCACGGCGCGGCCATCGTCGAGCCGCACCGCCATGCCGGTGCGATCAACCCGCTCGATGGTGCCCAACATGCCATTTTTCACACCCAGTTCGCGTTCGTTGCGCAGGAACATGATGCGGTCCTGGTCGGCAAACAAGCGTTGGCCCCGGGTCGTCTCGACCGCGACATCGGCACCCAGCGTGCCATGATCGCGCAGGCGATCCCGGGCCTGCGCATTCAGTTCATCGCATTCTGCATTGGTGTGGGTGAGAATAAGCCGGCTGGCCTCGGGATGAGCCTGCCGATCGGCATCCCAGCGCTCGATCAGCGCGTCGCGCGCCGTTTCGCGGGTGGGTGATTCGACCACCAACCCGGCCGCATGATAGGCCTCGAGTGCCTCGCCGGTCCGGCCGGTGGCCAGCTGGCGCGTCGCATCGCGCTGCCATTCCTCGGCCTGCCGGCGCACCTCGGTAATCTCGACCGCGCCATGCCGCTCGGCCATGCTGCGGAACGCCGCACCGGCTTCGATCGCCTGGAGCTGCTGCGGATCGCCAACCAGCACGACCTTGGCACCGTGCCTTTGTGCTTCGCCAATCACGCGTTCCATCTGGCGCGTGCCGATCATCCCGGCCTCGTCGATCACGAGGATGGAATTGGGCCCCAGCGTCTCGCGCCCCTGCGCCCACTGGTGCTCGAGACTGGCAATGGTACGCGAGGCAATGCCCGAACCGTTTTCCAGATTCTCGGCAGCAATGCCGGACAGGGCAATGCCGCGCACGTCGTAGCCGGCTTTCTCCCAGGCCTCGCGCGCGACACCAAGCATCGCGCTCTTGCCGGTGCCGGCATAGCCGATCACGCTGGAAATGCCCCGGCTGGCGGTCACATGCTCGAGCGCCCCGCGCTGCTCGACCGACAGCACCAGACCGCGCGCTTCGGCGCGGTCCAGCGCGGCCGCAAGATGGCGCGCGGGCACGGCATGATGGCGCTGCGCGTCGAGCCTCGCGGTGGCCATCTCAAGCCGCTGTTCGGTCTCGAGCATGGCGCGCGAAGTGAACCGCTCTTCGCCGCGTCCGTCTGCCCCCAAACGGACGAGATCGGGCGAGCTGCGCACCGCTGCCAGCACGGCGTCGAACTGGTCTTTCCCCTCGCTGTGCCGGTGTGCGAATGTGGCAAGGTCTCGGGCCGTGAATGTCGCCTGGCTGTGGGTGATGGCATCGAGCGCAATGCCGGGGCTTTCGAGGATCTTCTCGCCATTGCTTCGGGCAATGGCAAAATGCTCTTCGAGCCGTTCGCGCACCAGGCCTTCCTGCGCCATGCGAGCCGCTGCCGGGCCAATCTTGTTCTGCGGCTCCAGGTCAATGCCCTGGGCCTCCAGCGTGCGGTGATCGATCCGCGCATCGATATCGAGCTGCGCCAGCCGGCCGTTGACGTGCTCGGCCCAGGCTTCGCGCCAGTGGGTCAAGAGCTCCGTGCGATTCCAATCTCGCACCTTGGCGCCGAACCCATCCTCGCCGACTTCGCGCATCCCCAACATCACGTGAGCATGGGGCTTGGCGAGGCCGTCGGGTCCAATATCCCAATGAACATTGAGATCGGCGACCATGCCGCGATCAACGAACTCCTTCTGAACAAAGTCCCGCGCCAGTTCGATGCCGTCGGCCTGGGTCATTTCACGGGGAATGGCGAACTCGATCTCGCGGGCGAGCTGCGCGTCCTTGCGCACTTCGACGGCTTCGACATCGTTCCACAGCTTCGCCCGGTCGCGCCATTCCTCCGGCGCACCTTCGGGCAGCAGCACTTCGCTGTGCACGACACCGGTCTTGTTGGAGAAATCGTGGTGCCGATCGAGCCGCTGATCATAGATCCGATCGGCGGAGCGATAGGCAGCGGCGGCCACCGCGCTCGAGCCGGCAGCGCGGGAAATGACTTTGGCGGAGAAGTGGTAGATCGCCATGGCGACACACCAGATACGCCCAAAAGCGCACGTCGGCACGACGTATAAGCGCGCCCTCAAAAGATTTCATCATTCTCGGGAGGGCAGAATCCCATGAGGTTTCAGGGAATTGGTATTGATCGTCAAGGCCGATAACTGGAGGGCCTCGCGATACAACCGACCGCCGTCACAGGACACCAGACATGCGCAAGCCCCGCAACTATGACGAGGACCTCAAGGTGCTCACCGCCAAGGCCAGACAATTGAAAGCGCGCAAGCAAAGCCAGCTCGGCGAACTGGTCGAGGCGACCGGCGCCGATGCGCTGGGCATCGAGGAGCTGGCTGGCGCGCTGCTTTCGATTGCCGCCATCACCGATCCGCAGCGACGGGAGGCATGGCGCAAACGCGGCGCCGCGTTCTTTTCTGGCGAGCGGCCCGAACACACGCCTGGCCGAGGCGCTGGCGACAACGCGCAACCAACAACGCCGCACGACCAGCGCTCACCATCGCCTGGCTCTGCAACAGGCGCGCCATGACACGCGAGCCTGGCAAGTGAAGCGCCGTGAGCGTACGAGACAGTTGATTGAACTGGGTGGGCTCATCGCCAAGGCGGGCCTTGTCGAACTGACCGACGATGATCGCGCGGTCATCCTCGGGCTATTGCTCGAGGCGGCGGCAAAGCTGCGTTCCGACGAGACCGGCAACCAGCTCACACTGTGGCGGCGGCGCGGACAGCGGGCCTTTGCCGACGACAAAGACTGAGTAACCGGCAAAGCCCTTTCCACCATCCGTCGCCCGCACATTGCCCGACGCGAACAGTGCCGTCATAGGGCCTGCATGGATGACAAGACCAAGACCCGTATTCTCGGCGTGATCGAACGCGCACCGCAGTGGCTTCGCAGCGATCTGGCAGCGAAGGATGCATCTGCCCGCGCCCGCGCCGAAGAAGCGCTGGCCGCCATGCTGGTCGATGCCATTGAGGAAAGTCTGGCGGCGGCTGATTGAGCGGTAGCGACACGCGCCGCGGCACTTCGCATCGATAGATTCCAGGACGCAGCTGGACCTGCGGCTAACCCGCCTGCCGCGCCGTCATTTCCAGCTGGGCAATACGCTCCGAACAGATGGCGTGGACGACACGGCCCAGTTCCTCGACCTGTTCGCCGAGCCAAGCCAGTTCCTCTTCGGTGATCCGGTAGTGCTTGGAATAGCGAGCCTTGACGTAGGCTTCCTTGAGCTTCTCGAACATCGCCCGCTGCTTGCGATTATCGCCGGGCCAGACGTGCACAAGACGGACGTCCAGTCGCTCGGCCTGCGTACGCAGGAACGCCAGATTGTGAACGTGCGGGGTGTAGAAGGTGACCACTAGAAGGACACAGTGGTACATCTGTTCGGCAGCTTGATGCAGATTGAAAGCCGCCTCCCGTAAGCCGCCATCGTTGGCCAAGAATGTGGCGGCCTTTTTGAACCTTGCCGCGCTTGGCATCCACTCCTCAAAATACTCCTTGGCCATGGCCAGCGCGGCATGCGGCGTCTTCGGCTTGGGCTGGTGCAGTTCGGTGTCATCGCTCTGGTAGAGCGCGATGCCATCGCGGGCCACGTCCATGAAGAAATAGCGCCCATGGGCGAGGCCGTCATTCACCTCCTGCAGGGTGTGGACGATGAAATTGACCGGGGTCTTGATCGTGCCGGCAATGCCGTACTCGCGCATCAGCCGGTCATCGACCTTGGCCCAGTATTTGACGCGGTCGGTCAGCCGCTTGTCGTTGACGATGATGAGCAGGTCATAGTCCGACTGGTAGCCCTTGGCGGTGTGCGGTTCGTCCACCCAGCCGCCGCGCGCATAGCTGCCGTAGAGAAGGACCTTGAGAATACGGCCCTTCTTCTTCCACTCGTGCGAAGCCAGGGCCAGGGCGTCCTCGAATTCCTCGAAGACGATCTGCACCACGCGTTCCAGCTCGCGCTGCTTGTTGGCGGGGAGATGGTCGAGATCGCTGCGCATGACACAGATACCCTGTCGCGACGGCCGCCCGATGGCAAGTCATCGGGCGGCCTGAATTTTTCACCACGGCCACCAGCGCTGCCACCAGTGCCCATGGACCGTGCGGATCAGTCGGGAGATGGCCTTGCCCAGCTCGGCCTGCACCTCGTCGACGGTAATGCCATGACGCTCGGCGAGCTCGGCATAGCTGGCGCCCTCGAAGCGCACGGCCGCGAAGATCGCCCGCTGCCGTGCGGTCATCCGCCGCAAGCCACGCTGGCCCCGGCGCCAGAACACGCGCGGCGATACGGACGGCACTTCGGGAATATCCGGTTCGGGGGGGAAAGGCCGGTTCATGGCCGGTCATCCCCACAAGCCAGAAGGAAGTCGGCGGCCTTGCTCGCTGCACTGGCAGCGCGAAAGATCGCCTTCTCGTCGGCGCGCAGCACTTCGAGCCAGGCTCCGATGTAATCGGCATGCCGCACCGTCGGGACAATGCCCAGCGCCGCGCAGGCAAAGGCACTGGCCATTTCGGCAAC
>NZ_GL876931.1:0-58204 GCF_000192575.1 Novosphingobium nitrogenifigens DSM 19370
GACTCACCCCGGATCGGCATGAGAATCAGGGCCCTGGGGGATAAAAACGGCACCTCACGCTTTGTTTACCCGGGGCGAGCTAGGAGCTAGCCTCGCTCACACGCGCTACCGCCACGCTTTTCGGACAAGACATGCCTCAATCCGCACCGACCATCAGCGTGGCCATGAGTGTCTACAACGGCGAGCGTTTTCTCGCCGCCGCGATCGAGAGCGTCCTGGGCCAAACCTTCGAGGATTTCGAATTCCTCATTCTCGAAGACGGCTCGCGCGACGCCACGCGGTCGATCATTGCGCATTATGCCGCACGCGATTCCCGCATCCGCCCGATCTGTCGCGAAAACCGGGGACTCATCACCAGTCTCAACGAATTGCTGGCCAATGCCCGCGCGCCGCTGATCGCCCGTATGGATGCCGACGACATATGCCTGCCGCGTCGCTTCGAACGGCAAGTCGCCTTTCTCGCGGCACATCCCGATGTCGGGGTTCTTGGCACATGGACCGAAGACATCGACGAAGCCGAGGCACCCTATCCGCTCAACGCGCCCGAGCATCCGGTCGATCACGAGGGCTTTCTTGCCGCGATCGAAGCGGGTGCGCCGCTCCTGTGCCATCCGGCCGTCATGTATCGGCGGGACCTCGTTCGCAGTGTGGGCGGCTATCACCGCGCCTTTCGCCATTGCGAGGATCTCGACCTCTGGCTGCGTCTGGCCGGGCTTACTCACATCGCCAACTTGCCCGAGCGTCTGCTGCGCTATCGTCACTATGGCGAGCAGGTCTCCAGTCGCCATGCCACCGTGCAACAGATCGGGGCAGCCGTTTCCCGTTTTGCCTATGCCGAGCGCAAGGCAGGACGCCCCGACCCGACGGTCGGCCTGAACGAATTGCCGGCCGTCGACGATCTCGACCGACTGTTCGGGCGTCCGGGCGTGGCACGCGAGGTGCGCGCCTTCGTCGCGCCCTCGCTGCTCTATTCGCGTGCCGCGCTCGGTGGCGACGGCTTTGACATTCTCTGCCGTTTCGTTCGCGAAGGCGGCCAGTGCGAAGGCCTGTGGCGCACCGTCGCCCGCCTGGTCCTTTTCGGATACCCCGGCCGCGCCTTGCGCCTTGCCCTTCACCTCGCAGCAGCCCGTGGCTGACCCGCAGGCGACGACCGAGGACCGCGAGCCTGCGGCGATGAGCGTGCGCGGCGCGGCGGTCTGGGCCATGGCGGCCCAGTACCTCTCTTTCGCAATCCAGTTCATCGCCTCGGTGCTGATCTCGCGGCTGTTTCTCAGCCCCGGCGAAGTCGGGTTGTTCTCGATCGGGCTTGCGACCGCGCTGATCGTCGCGGTGCTGCAGGACTTCGGCCTTTCCCGTTACATCTCGGGCCTGACCAATCTCGACGAGGACGAAGTTGCGCGGTGCGGATCGGTCGCGATCCTTTTTTCCCTGCTGATTGCGGCCATCGTCGCGGCGACGGCATGGCCGATGGCGGCAACCTATCACGAGGCGCGCCTGGCGCCGATCCTGCTGATCATCGCATCCAGCTATCTGTTCGTTCCGCTTTCAGTCGTGCCCATGGCGCTGCTGGCCCGATCGATGCAATTCCGCGGGCATTTCGCGATCAATGTCACGGCCGCGCTGGTTCAGGGCGGGACGGCGGTCGGCCTTGCTGCGGCGGGATATTCCTCTTTCGCGCTGGCCTGGGCGACCGTTGCGGCTGCGGCCACGCGGGGCATTGTTGCCCAGATCATCTGCCCGTCATGGCCGCGACGCCTTCGTTTCGACGGCATTCGCGGCGTCGTCGGCTTCGGCGCGCGGGCCAGCGTACTCTATCTGACCGGAGCACTCGGAACGCGGACGCCCGACCTTATCGTCGGAAAGACGCTGGGGGTCACGGCCGTCGGACTTTACAGCCGCGCGGTCAGTCTGTCCGACCAGTTCCGCATGCTGATTTCCGGCGCAATCGGCAGTGTCTTCTTTCCCGCATTTGCGCGCATCCGCGATCGCGGAGAGCCGCTTGGGCCCGCCTATCTGCGCGTCTGTGCGGGATATTCGGGCGTGGTCTGGCCCGGGATGATGGGTCTTGCCCTTGCCTCGGAACCGATCATCCGCCTGCTTTATGGCCCGGCCTGGCTCCATACCGCGCCACTTCTGGCGATGATCGCGCTTGCCGAAGTCGTGCTGGTAGCCCTGCCCCTGGTCAGCGACCTGCCGATCCTTGCCGGAAAGCTCAATGCGCTGCTCGCGCGCAATCTGATCGACACGGCCATGTCGGTGATCCTGCTCGGGGTGTTTTCCCACTGGGGCGTGGAGGCGGCAGCAGGATCACGCATCGCCTATGCCTTGTTCTGGTATGCGCTCTACTTCCGCTTCATGCATCGGGTGGTCGATTTCGAACTCACCGGGTTGTTGCTGATCTATCTGCGCAGCGGACTTGCCAGTGCAGCCGCGCTGGCGCCGCTCGCCCTGACTTACGTGTTCTGGTCCGGGCCGCAGTCGATCACGCTTGCCGTTCTGGCTCTCGCCTCGGCGGCGGGCGTCGTGTGCTGGATCATCGCGCTCGCCCTGCTGCGTCATCCGGTCCTTGCCGAAATCCTCGGCATGGCAGCCGCCGTTCCCGGCGTGCGAAGCTGTGTCCCTGCAAGGTTCAGAGCGGCATGACGACCACCTCCCTCACCCACACCAAACTCGATCCGGCTGCCGGACTGCGCCGGGAAAGCCCTCGCCCGACTGCCTTGCGCAATGCCGATTATGAGGGGCAATTCGACTGGAACACGCTGTTCTACGATGTCTATCGCGTCGGCGACCACATGGTGTTGCAGGGACCGCCCTATTTCAACCTGCTAGGCCCCCTGCTGCGGTCCTCTCCCTTTGACCGCATGTGGAAAGGCTGGTTTTCCCGCCTGCGCCATATCGAGCGGAACAAGCGCGGGGAAATCTGGCTTCCCTGGCAGGAAAACGAACTCGTTCTGGATGGTCCGATCGGGCTCTACCGCCTGAACGTTCAGCCCGACATGGCGGATCTTTTCGCCGGGAAGCGCGTTCTCCATACCCTGTCCAAGGACAATGCCCCGCGCTGGATCCACGATTGGATCCAATTCTATCGCGCCGAACACGGGGCTGACGCGGTCCTCCTCTACGACAACGGCTCGACGGCCTATGCTGCGGCCGAGCTGGAAGCCGACCTTGGCCGCGCATTCCCGGACATGGTCGTGCGTGTCATCGACTGGCCGTTCAAGTACGGCCCGCAAGGAGGGCTGGCCGGGGCCGTCGGGGGGATCGAAGCCCCATGGGATTCCGATTTCTGCCAGACCGGGTCACTGCAACACGCGCGCCACCGTTTTTTGCGCAAGGCGGCGAGTGTGCTCAATGTCGATATCGACGAGATGGTGCTGTCCCAAAACGAACGCGCACCCTCCGACCGATCGATCTTTGCCGCCACCGAACAGAGCGCGGGACGATTCATCAAATTTCCCGGCCAATGGATCAGCGGCGCATCGCCCCATGCGCTCTTGCCCGAAACCTGCCGCCACGCCGATTTCCTTCACCGTGACCTGACCGAAACGCGGCTCTGCCCCCCCAAATGGTGCATCGTTCCGGCCGCCCATGACTCGGTCCGCACCAGCTGGTCAGTGCACAATCTGTTCGGATCTCCGCACAATCGCTTTGTCGACGAACAATTCGGCTATCGCCACATGACGGCCATTTCGACCAGCTGGAAGGAAAAGCGCTGGGAAACCGGCATGTTCGATCCGTCGAAATTTGAGGAGGATACCGCACTGCGCGAAGCCTTTGCCCGCGCGAAGCTCCCCGTTTCGGCCTGAGCGCAAAAGCCCCGTTTCCGCACACCTGCGTATCATCCGGCAGTGGCGTTGCCGCGCGGACAGGCGTACAACCTGCGCAGGGAGAGAACATATCATGCGCAACCCGGCTGCACGTTTCGTCGCGGCTGTGGCAAGCGCCGCTTTGGCGCTGGCCTCGACCGCCGCACAGGCAACCACCCCGGCCACTCCGGAACCTGCCTCCACGCCTTCTACCCAAACGCCATCGACCGACAGCGAAGTGCTCGGCCTTGCCGTCGATCATCACGACCGCATGACGGTATCCGTCGCGGTCGGCAACGAGAAAGACACTCACGGCCCGTTCGATTTTCTGGTCGATACCGGGGCCGAACGCACGGTCATCGCCCGCGCGGTTGCCGATGCGGCAGGCCTTTCCCCGACCGGGCGCGGCCTGATCCTGAGCGTTGCGGGCAAGCGCGAAGTCGATCTGGTCACGATAGAGGCGATCAATCTCGGCCATCGCGCCGTCTATCGCCTGACCGCGCCGACGCTCGACAAGGCCGACATCGGGGCCGACGGCATTCTCGGGCTCGACGGGTTGCAGGGGCTGCGCGTCCTTCTCGATTTCGCGGGCAAACGCATGGCCGTCGGCGACGCGGCAAGCCTGGGCGGCAACGAAGGCTATGACATCGTCATCAAGGCGCGGCGCAAATCCGGGCAGCTGATCATGACCGATGCCGTGATCGACGGCGTGCGCACGGCCGTCATCATCGACACCGGCGCCGACACCTCGATCGGCAATCGTGCGCTGCAACGTGCCCTTGCCCATGCCAAGGGCGATGAAACCGCGCAATTGCTCTCGGTCACGGGACAACGGGTTACCGCCGACATGGGCCTTGCACACAATCTCGACATCGGCGGCCTTACGCTGGTCAACACGCTGATCGCCTTTACCGACGCGCCGCCGTTCGAGCGGCTCGGTCTCGGTCGGCGCCCGGCACTGCTCCTCGGCATGGAGCAATTGCGCCTGTTCCATCGGGTCGCGATCGACTTTGCCGCGCACCGCATCCTGTTCGAGGTTCCCGACCGGACACCGGCATCGGCAAATGCGGCGTCATCGCGACGTCCGCATCGGGCCACTGGCACTTCGCGGTAAAATCCCTATGTCTGCGACATGCCGCCCGAAACCGCTTCTTCCGCGCGCGCGCCTCGCCACGATGGCTGGCGTACGCTTCAGCGCTTCCTTCCCTACCTGTGGCCGCGGGACAATCCCGGGCTGCGCTGGCGGATCATCGTTGCGACCGTCCTGATCCTGATTTCGACCGGGTTTCAGCTGGCGCTGCCTTATGCGCTCAAATGGGCGGTCGACGCGATGAACGTGACCGGGCCGCGCGTGCTCGGCTTTGTCATGCTGATGGTGCTGGCCTATTCGGCGGGACGCTTTGCCGGGGTCGCGTTCGACAACTTGCGCAATATCGTGTTCGAGCGCGTGGGGCAGGACGCGACGCGCACTTTGGCAGAGCACGTCTTTGCCCGCCTGCATCGCCTGTCGCTGCGCTTTCACCTTGCCCGTCGGACCGGCGAAGTGACCAAGGTAATCGAACGCGGGACCAAGAGCATCGACACGATGCTCTATTTCATGCTGTTCAACATCGTGCCGACCGTGTTGCAGCTGGTCATCGTCGCGGTGATCTTCTGGATCAATTTCGGGTGGGGACTGGTCGCAGCAACCGCAGCGGCGGTCGTCGCCTATATCTGGGTCACGCGCACAATCACCAATTGGCGCACCCATTTGCGCGAACGGATGAACCGCCTCGACGGACAGGCGCTGTCCCGTGCGGTGGACTCGCTGCTCAACTATGAAACGGTAAAGTACTTCGGCGCCGAAGCGCGCGAGGAAGCCCGCTATGCGGCCGCCACGCGGGCCTATGCGGACGCTGCCGTCGCCAGCGAAAACAGTCTCGGTGCGCTCAACATCGCCCAGGCGCTGGTCGTCAACATGCTGATGGCAGGCGCCATGGCCTATACCGTCTGGGGATGGTGGCACGGGACTTATACCGCCGGTCAGCTCGTCTTCGTGCAGACCTACCTGACGCAGCTGTTCCGCCCGCTCGACATGCTCGGCATGGTCTATCGCACCATTCGCCAGGGTCTTACCGACATGGCGGAAATGTTCCGCCTGATCGACACCCATGTCGAAGTGGCCGACGCCCCCGGTGCGCCCGCGCTGGCGATCCGCCAGGCTGGAGTTGTCTTCGACAATGTCGTCTTCGGCTACGATCCCGAACGCACAATCCTGCACGGCCTGTCGTTCGAAGTCCCGGCGGGAAGCCGGGTCGCGATCGTCGGCCCCTCGGGCGCGGGGAAATCGACGATCGGGCGCCTGCTGTTCCGGTTCTATGACCCCCTGTCCGGTCGCATCCTGATCGATGGACAGGACATTCGCACCGTGACGCAGACGTCGCTGCGCGCGGCACTCGGAATCGTGCCGCAGGATTCGGTGCTGTTCAACGACACCATCGGCTACAACATCGCCTATGGCCGCGAAGGGGCCACCATGGCCGAAGTCGAAGCCGCCACACGCGGGGCCGCGATTGCCGATTTCATCGGTCGCCTGCCCCAAGGGCTCGATACCGAAGTGGGCGAGCGCGGGCTCAAGCTGTCGGGCGGGGAAAAGCAGCGCGTGGCGATTGCCCGCACGCTGGTGAAAAATCCGCCGATCCTCCTGTTCGACGAAGCCACCAGTGCACTCGATACCCGCACGGAACAGGACATTCTGGGCACCTTGCGCGCGGTCGCGGCCAATCGCACCACGATCTCGATCGCGCACCGCCTGTCGACCATTGCCGATTCCGACAGCATCCTCGTCCTCGAACAGGGGCGCCTTGTCGAACAGGGCAGCCATGCCGAACTGCTGCGGCGCGACGGGCTCTATGCCGAAATGTGGGCGCGGCAAGCCTCGGAAGGCGGCGAGGAAGATCTGGTCGAGGCCGCGCAATAAGCGCTTTCCGTCCGGTCAGCCTTTCAGGACATCGGCCTCGTGCCAGACGACGGCCTGCGCCACTTTGACGCAGCCTTCGTTGGCGTCGAACGTCATCGCCGGGGAACCGTAAAGCCGCCAGCCCTGCACCAAGGCCTCGGACACCCGCTCGCAAAAGGCGCGGTCGTCCTTGCCGGTCAGGAGGCGGTAGATCGGGCGGTCATCAGGGGTCGTGTACATGGGCCAGGGGAATAGCCCAGGCCCACCGCCATTCCAACCCGCCGCCGATCGTTTACCCAAGCCGTGGCAGGCGCTTGCGCAAGCGGCGGCAGTCGGTAGGCTGTGCCTACAGATCCCCACCCCACCGACCTGCGACGCGAGGAACCCGGCGCAGGTCGGCATGACCCCGGACCTTCCATGGAATCGTTGACCGATACAGAAGAACGCATCGTGACTGCCGCCCCTGCGCGCTGGCTGGGGCATCCCCGCGGCCTGTGGGTGATCGGAGGCACCGAGCTTTGGGACCGCATTTCATGGCACGGCATGGTCTCGATGCTGGTCCTTTACATGACCGGCGAATTGCTCAAGCCCGAACGGATTGCCCATGTCGGGGGATGGAATGCCTATCGCGCCACGCTCGAATGGGTGTTCGGGCCTCTGGGCAATACCGCGATCGCGACACAGACGTTCTCGCTCTATTTCGCGGCCATCACGTTCCTGCCGCTGATCGGAGGCTGGCTCGGCGACCGCGCGATCTCGCGACGCACCGGCGTGACCGTCGGCGCACTGGTAATGACGCTCGGCCATTTCCTCATGGCGTTCGACAGCACCTTTCTGGCGGCGCTGCTTTCGCTTTCGATCGGCGCGGGATTTCTGCGCGGCAATCTCTCACCCCAGATCCGCGCGCTCTATGCCGCAGGCGACAGGCGCCTTGGCGAAGCGTTTCAGGTCTATGCGATCTGCGTCAACATGGGGGCCTTCATCGCCCCGCTCGCATGCAGCACGGTCGCCAAATACTATGGCTGGCACGCCGGGTTCGCGGTTGCGGGTCTTGGCATGCTGATCGGGCTGGTCTGGTATCTCTTCGGATCGCGCCACCTGCCCCCGCAACCGATCCGCGAGAACAAGGCGCTTCGCACGCCTTTCACCACACAGGACCGACGCAATCTCGTGGTTCTGGCCCTGCTCTGGCCCTTTTCGGTCGCGTTCTGGACCAGCCAGGCGCAGATCTGGAACGTCTACAATGTCTGGGTGCGCGACCATGTCGCCATGGATGTCGCCGGATTTGCAGTGCCGGTGCCCTGGCTGCAATCGCTCGACGGACTGGCTCCGGCGGCCTTCATCCCGCTTGTCATCCTGCTTTTCCGCACCATCGCCCGACGCGGGGACGAGCCGGACACGCTCTTCAAGATGGCGGCCGGGTGCCTTATTTTTGCAGCCGCGACGCTCATTCTCGCGGCCGGACCGCTGATGGCCGGAACCGATGGCCGCACGCCGATCTGGGGTCCGGTCGTGTTCCACCTCACGTCCAATCTGGGTGCGGCGCTGTTCGTCCCCTTGATGCAGGCGACGTTCGCCGCGCGGGCGCCCGAACGCCTGCGCGGCACGCTGCTTGGCGTCTATGCCCTGTCGATCACGGCAGCGAGCCTGATCAGCGGCCCGATGGGGGGCTGGTACGACCATGTGAGCCCGCCGACATTCTGGATCGCGACAGCCGCAATCGTCGGTGTTGCGGGCGTCCTGCTCTTGCTGATCGCAAGACCGCTGCGCCGCTGGATGGGGCCGGATGCAGAACCTGAGGAAGGCGGCGCCGCCCACTGATACCCCCTCCGGCGCATGTGCAGGCGCCGGAGGGGGCGACAGGAAACGTCGCTAGAGGATATACTTCGAAAGGTCCGCGTTTCCGGCAAGGCTGGCCAGTCGCTGGGCGACATAGGCTTCGTCGACCGTCACGGTCGTTCCCACCCGGTCCTCGGCGTCGAAGCTGACTTCCTCGAGCAGCTTTTCCATCACCGTCTGCAAGCGGCGAGCACCGATGTTCTCGACCGCCTCGTTCACTTGCGCGGCGGTACGGGCAATCGCCCGGATCGCGTCGGGAGTGAATTCCAGCGCGACTTTCTCGGTTTCGAGCAAGGCGCGGTACTGTTCGACGAGATTGGCACGCGTTTCCGAAAGAATGCGCACGAAGTCATCCTCGGACAGACCCTTGAGCTCGACCCGGATCGGCAGACGCCCCTGAAGCTCGGGCAGCATGTCGCTCGGCTTGGCAACATGGAAAGCACCCGATGCGATGAAGAGCACATGGTCGGTCTTCATCGGGCCGTACTTGGTCGAAACGGTGGTCCCTTCGATCAGCGGCAGGAGATCGCGCTGCACGCCTTCACGACTGACCGAACCACCGCGAACATCGCTGACGGCGATCTTGTCGATTTCGTCGAGGAAGACGATGCCGTTGGTTTCCGCATTGGCCAGCGCCACGCGGGCAACGTCGTCCTGGTCCATCCGCTTTTCGGCTTCTTCGTCGACCAGCTTTTCCCAGGCGTCGGGCACCCGCAGCTTGCGCCGCTTGGTAGGCTGACGGCCGAATGCCTTGCCCATCATGTCCGACAGGTTGATCATGCCGACCCCGCCGCCCATGCCGGGAATTTCCATCGGCATCGAGGGACTGTCCTCCACCTCGATCTCGACTTCCACGTCGGCCATCGCGCCTTCGAGAATGCGATTGCGGAAGCTTTCGCGGGTCGCCTCGCTGGCACCGTCACCAACCAGAGCCTTGAGCAGGCGATCCATCGCAGCCTTGCTCGCCGCTTCGCGGACGGCCTCGCGACGGCGGGCCTTTTCCAGCCGGATCGCCTCTTCGGCGAGATCGCGGGCAATCTGTTCGACGTCACGGCCGACATAGCCGACTTCGGTGAACTTGGTCGCCTCGACCTTGACGAAGGGCGCGTCGGCAAGCTTGGCCAGACGGCGGCTGATCTCGGTCTTGCCGCAGCCCGTGGGCCCGATCATCAGGATGTTCTTGGGGCTGACCTCGTCGCGCAGGGCAGGCGCGAGGTGCTGGCGGCGCCAGCGATTGCGCAGCGCCACGGCCACGGCGCGCTTGGCGTCCTGCTGCCCGACGATGTGTTCGTCGAGTGCGCGGACAATGGCCTTGGGAGTAAGATTGTCGTTCATGGGCAGGGGATCCCGGGAATCAGATTTCTTCGAGCGTCACGCGGTCGTTGGTATAGACGCAGATGTCGGCCGCGACTTTCATCGCGCGGCGGGCGATCTGTTCCGCATCGCTTTCATAATCGGCCAGCGCGCGGGCGGCAGCGAGTGCATAGTTCCCGCCCGAACCGATCGCGGCAATGACGGTATCGCCCGCAGCTTCGGGTTCGAGCACGTCGCCGTTGCCGGTCAGGACCAGCAGCGTTTCAGCGTCGGCCACGATCATCAGGGCTTCGAGATTGCGCAGGTACTTGTCGGTGCGCCAGTCCTTGGCGAGTTCGACCGCCGCGCGCAGCAGTTGGCCGCGATGGGCTTCGAGCTTGCGTTCGAGCCGTTCGAACAGGGTGAAAGCATCGGCCGTCGCACCCGCGAAACCGGCGATTACCTTGCCGCGCCCGTCCTCGCCCGGCGCGCCGAGACGGCGCACCTTGCGGGCATTGGGCTTCATGACGGTGTTTCCCATCGACACCTGTCCATCGCCGGCGATGACGGTGCGTCCGTTCTTGCGGACCCCGATGATGGTGGTCCCATGCCACTGGATCAGGCCGTGGCTGGCCGCTTGGTCGGTCATGTCCCGGCATATGGGGGTGCCGGATGACCGTTCAATAGCGCCAAAAGGCGAATGGCCAAAAGGCGATGATCAAGGGCCCGGCAGGAACGCGACAGAAGACAGCGCGCCCCGCCGATGCCCGGCCGCTCATCAGCTGCCGTTCGGGCCGGTACCGCCGCCACCGCCGGTATTGCCGCCGCCGCCCTGCTGCCCACCGCCGGGCACGGCGCCGACCGTGCCGATATTGCCGAACAGATCTTCAAAGAAGCTGCGCTCGTGGCCCAGCGTCGCCGTCGAATGCTGGTCGGGCTCGATCCGCACGGCCTTTTCCACGCCGTCGTTGGCCACCTGCTGCACATTCCCGGCCGCATCGAAAGCGATCTTCATGATCGAGCCAGAGTGGATGCGCGGGCGCGTGAAAGGCTTCTGCAGCGTGTCGAGCGAGACATAGTACCAGGTCGCCTGGCCGAACTGGCTCTTCAGGGTCGGCTGCCCCAGCGAGCGTTCGACCGACAGGCGGTTGTCGACCCCGGGAAGGACCGACTGCGTCAGCGCAGGATCGACCAGATAGCCGCGATGGTCGCGAATGCTGCTGCACCCGCCGGCTGTCATCGCCAGCGCGAGAACCGCACCGCCACGCATCGTGATCCGCTTCAACTGCATTGCCTGCCTTCCGATCAAGCCCCGGCGCCGATCGGCACCGCCCGCATCTCAAACTGCGCGGCGGGTCGTTTGCCTTCGCTGCCGCGCGTCCTATATCTCACGCCTTAGAGGCTGATTCAGCATTCGCGAAGAGCGAATTTCGATAAAGCCGCCGCACATTCGACGCGGCAAGGGAAGAAAGGTACCGTTCTGAAATGTCGCTTCTCGCGAAATGGCTGCGTCCCCGGCACGACGACCGGGCAGCCGTGCGCCCCCTGTGGCACCGGGTGGTCGAAATCGCGCGTGAAAAGGAATGGTATCGCGACTGCGGCATTGCCGACACCGTGGCGGGCCGGTTCGACGCGATCACGCTCATTCTGGCACTCGTCCTGATTCGCATGGAACGCGACGAAAGCCTCATCCCCCCCTCGGTCCGCCTGACCGAACTTTTTGTCGAGGACATGGACGGACAATTGCGACAGGGCGGCATCGGCGACCTGGTCGTTGGCAAACATATCGGCAAACTCATGAGCACACTGGGCGGACGCCTCGGCGCCTATCGCACCGCGATGGAGGAAGGCGAAGACGCCATGGCAGCAGCGGTTGCCCGCAACGTCACTTTGTCCGAAGGCAGCGATCCCGTGCTGGTCGCCCGGCGCGCCCGCGCCTTTGCCGCCGGACTTGCCCTCGTGCCCGCCGACCGCGTGCTCTCTGCGGAGATCGGACGATGACCACTATGACCCCCGAATTCACCCGTATTCTCGACATCCGCCAATTGCCTGTCGGCCCCCACGACTACAGCGCGGACGAGACCGAGCGCCGCCGTCTGGCCGGGCGTTTCGGCCTGTCGGCGATCGAGACGTTCACCGCGACCGTGACGGTGGCTGCGGAAAACGATGTCGTCTCGGCCACCGGTCGCATTCATGCCGCGATCATCCAGCCTTGCGCGATTTCGGGCGAGGATTTCCCCGTCCGGATCGACGAACCGCTCGCCTTGCGGTTCATTCCCGCGACCGGCAACGCCGCCTCACCCGACGAGGAAATCGAAATCACCTCGTCCGACTGCGACGAGATCGAATACGAAGGCCTGACCTTCGATCTGGGCGAAGCGCTTGCCCAGTCGCTTGCTCTGGCGATCGATCCTTTCGCCGAAGGCCCCAATGCCGACAAGGCTCGCGCCGAACACGGCCTTTCCGGGGAAAGCCAGGGCGGCGCCTTTGCCGCGCTGGCCGCGCTGAAACCCTCCACCCCCGAACGCGGGAACTGACTCTCTTGGCCCCCGCCGGAACGGCCCACGGGGCCAACCAAAACCCGCAAGGCCCGCGACGCCAGGGCGACCTCACCAGCGGGCCGATCCTGTCGACGCTGATGCGGTTTTCCGCGCCGACGCTGATGGCCAATGTGCTGCAATCGCTGAACGGCACGGTCAACGCGATCTGGGTCGGGCGCATGCTGGGCGGCAGCGCCCTTGCCGCGACGGCCAATGCCAATGTCGTCATGTTCCTGGTCTTTGCCGGAACCTTCGGCTTCGGCATGGCCGCCACGGTGAAAGTGGGACAGGCCTTTGGCGCGGGGAATATCGCGGCGGCACGGCGGACGTTCGGGACGACGCTGGGGTTCTGCTTTGGGCTGTCGCTGCTGGTCGCGACGCTGGGGTGGATCTTTACGCCCGAACTGCTCCACGCGATGTCGACGCCCGATCAGGTGCAGGCCTTCGCGCTTTCCTATCTGCGCGTGGTCTTCATCGCCATGCCGGCCCAGATGGTCACGGTGATCCTCGGCATGGGGCTGCGCGGGGGCGGCGATTCGGCGACCCCGCTGCGCTTCATGATCCTCTCGGTCCTGCTCGATGTCGGGCTCAATCCCGTGCTGATCGGCGGGCTAGGCCCGATTCCGGCTTTCGGCATTGCCGGATCGGCGATGGCAACGACCATTGCCGCGCTCGTCTCGATGCTGGCGTTCGGGCTCGACCTCTATGCCCGCAATCTGCCGCTGCGCCTGCGCGGGGCCGAACTCGCCCATCTTATCCCCGCCCCCGACGAACTGCGCTACATCGTGGTCAAGGGATTGCCGATGGGCGCGCAGATGCTGCTGGTCTCGATGGCCGGGATCATCATGGTCGGCCTCGTCAACCGCGAAGGCGCGGTGGTCAGCGCCGCCTATGGCGCCAGCCTTCAGGTCTGGACCTATCTGCAAATGCCCGCGCTCGCGATTTCGGCAGCGGTCAGTGCCATGGCTGCACAGACGATCGGGGCGCGGCTGTTCGACCGGCTCGGCGCGATCACGCGCGCAGGGGTCCTGCTCAACCTCGTCATGACCGGGGTCATGGTGCTGCTCTTGCTCGCGTTCGATCGGCCGGTGCTGCAACTCTTCCTCGGCGCGCACAGCCCGGCGGTGGATCTGGCTCGCCACATCCAGTTCCTTGCCAGCTGGAGCTACGTGCTCTTCGGCGTGACCATCGTGCTCTTCGGCACCATGCGCGCCTCGGGCGCGGTGCTGGCGCCGCTCGTGATACTTGGCCTCTCGATGTATCCGGGGCGGCTCGGTTTCTATGCGCTTTTCTATCCCCGTCTCGGGATGGACGCGATCTGGCTCAGCTTCCCGGTCGGATCGCTGATCGCGGTCCTGCTCGCCGCTGCCGCCTATCGCTTCGGCACTTGGCGGAAGCGTTTCTAGGCGCTTCCGAACGCAAGGACCCGGTCGAACACCCACCAGGCTCCAACGATCCCGACGCCATAGAGCATGGCGATCCGCGCCGCCTGTTCGAACGGGCGCCCGCGCACTTTGCGGGGGATCTGCCGCAATCCGGCAAGCATGGCGAGTAGCGCCGCGACGAAGACAAGCTGCCCGATCTCGACCCCGAGATTGAAGAAAACGAGCGCACCGGCGCGTTCCCCCGGCGCCACGCCCAGTTCGCGCAGGGCCGTCGCAAAGCCGAGGCCGTGGAGCAGGCCGAACCCCGCCACCACCGCCATGTTGCGCCGGAACGAGGGATGGGAATGTCCCTCCAGAACCTGCAAGGCTTCGCGCGCCATGAAGACGATCGACAGGGCAATGCCCGCCTCGACGGGCGGGATTGGCGCACGCACCACGTCGAAAAAGGCGAGCGCGAGCGAAATCGAGTGCCCGACCGTAAAGGCCGTCACGAGCGACAAAAGCCCCCGCCCGCGTGCCAGGAGGGCAAGGCAGGAAACAAAGCACAAGTGGTCCCAGCCGAGCCAGATGTGCCACATCCCCTGCCGCAGATAGTCTACCGCAATCTCGCCCAGCGGACGGGTTCCCGCCGCCGTCTCCCCGACCGGGATCACGATCCCCTCGCCCGTTCCGGCAAGGCTGCGTTCCACCTGATCGTCGATCGGATCGCTCGAGACGTTGGAAGTATAGCGCGCGCCGTCCGCTTTCCACGGCGTGCGGATCACGTCGTCGGCGCGAAATGCATGGGCGCAGGCAAAGCTGATCGCATAATGCACCCGCGCTCCGTCGGGCTGGCGGATGAGCGCCGTCTGGCGACATCCCGCAGGAAGAACGACCGGCGCGGGTTCGGCAATGGATTCGGGCAGCGTGACGGCAAGCTCATAGCTGTTCGCCGCTTCCCCCCGCATGAGGGCGATGTCTTCGGAAAAGAAAATGTCCGCATGGGCCGCTCCGCCAAGGCCAAGCCATGCCAGCAGCGCGAGCACCCACCATTTCGTCATGCCGACCTCATGGGCCACGCCTAGCCCAAGGGCGAAGCGAGAGCCGTACGTCAAATAACCAATGGGGCGACGGCATGGGCCCGCCTAGGGTCGGGGCTCCCCTCTCCCCTGTCGGGGCGAGCCGTCGTTCAGGAGATATCGCAGATGGCGTTTTCGCCGAGTTCCCGCAAATCCGCCCTTCTGGTGGCCGCTGCCCTCGTCGCGCTGCCTCTGGGCGCCTGCCACAAGAGCGGCCCGGCCGTTTCGGGCAACAGCGTGACCGTCGGCGTGCTCCAGTCACTGACCGGCACCATGGCGATCAGCGAAATCACCGTGAAGAACGCCGAATTGCTCGCGATCGAGGAAATCAACGCCAAAGGCGGGGTGATGGGCAAAGAGATCGCCCCGGTGGTCGAGGATGGCGCCTCCGACCCGTCGACCTTTGCGCAAAAGGCCGCAAAGCTGGTTGAAAGCGACCACGCCGCGACCGTCTTCGGCGGATGGACCTCGGCCAGCCGCAAGGCGATGCTGCCCGTGTTCGAACGCACCCACAACCTCTTGTGGTATCCGGTGCAGTTCGAAGGCAACGAATGCTCGCCCGCGATCATGTATTCCGGCGCGCAGCCCAACCAGCAGGCCCTGCCCGCGTTCGACTGGGCCGTGAAGCAGGGCTTCAAGACGTTCTACCTCGTCGGCTCGGACTATGTGTACCCGCGCACGGCCAACCTCATCCTCAAGAAGCATATCGAACAAGGCGGGCTCAAGGTTCTGGGCGAGGACTACGTGCCGCTGGGCGGCACCGATTTCTCCGGCATCATCGCCAAGATCCAGCAGGCGAAGCCCGCAATCGTCATCAACACGCTGAACGGCGATTCCAACGTCGCCTTCTTCAAGCAGCTTCAGGCCGCCGGGCTTTCGACCAAGGTCCTGCCGGTCATGAGCTTTTCCATCGGCGAACAGGAAGCCAAGGCGATGGGCGCCGCCCTTGTCGAAGGCAGCTATGCCAGCTGGAACTATTTCCAGAGCCTGTCGAGCCCCGACAATGCCGCGTTCGTTGCCGCCTATCGCAAGAAGTACGGCGCGGACGCGGCGATCACCGACCCGATGATCCACGGCTATCTCGACGTCTATGCGTGGAAGGCCGCCGTCGAAAAGGCGGGCAGCTTCGACCCGCAAGCCGTGCGCAAGGCGGCGGCGGCTCTCGGCGCGTTCGACACGCCGATGGGCAAAGTCTCGTTCGCTACGAACCAGAGCCTCGTGCAGAAAGCCTATATCGGCAAGCTCAAGGCCGACGGGCAGTTCGAGATCATCTCCTCCTCGCCAGCCGAAATCCAGCCCGAGCCTTATGACCCGCTCGCCTTCCCCGGCAAGACCTGCAAGCTCTGACGGCCTCGCGGTAGCCCGGACATGAGCGGCATTCTTGTTGCCACCCAGCTTTTCAACGGGCTGTCGCTGGCGTCGATCTACCTCTTGGCGGCACTGGGCCTCGCGCTCAGTTTCGGGCTGATGCGGGTCATCAACATGGCCCACGGCGAACTGCTGATGCTCGGCGGCTATTTCGCGTGGGGAACGCTGGGGCTGGTTCCGGGGCCGCTCGGCATTCTCGTCGCGCTCCCGGTTGCGTTCCTGGGCAGTGCAGCGGTCGGCGCGGTCATCGAGACCACGTTGATCCGGCGACTGTCGGCCCGCCCGCTCGATACCCTGCTCGGGACATGGGGCGTCAGCCTCATCCTGCAACAGGCCGCGCGCGACCTCTTCGGCGCGATCGGGGTCGAAGTACGCGCGCCCGACTGGCTTTCGGGGGCATGGACACTGGGCGGGGTGACGCTGCCCTCGGCGCGCCTCTTCATCATGCTGGTCGCCCTTGCCGTACTCGGCGCGCTCGCCCTGCTGCTGCGCCGCTCGCGGCTCGGCCTGTTGGTGCGCGCGGTCAATCAGGACCGGATGATGGCGAGCGCCTGCGGCATCGATGCCGGGCGCGTCGACCTGGCGGTGTTCTGCCTCGGCTCGGGCATTGCCGGAATGGCAGGCGTCATGCTCGCCCTGCTCGGCCCGGTCACGCCCAATGTCGGGCAAGGCTATATCGTCCCGGCTTTCCTTGTCGTCGTCATGGGCGGGCTCGGCTCCATCCTCGGGACCACGGTCGCAGCGCTTATCCTCGGCCTGTTCCTCGCCCTGTCGCAGATCTTCGTCGATGTCAGCATCGCCCAGATGCTGATGCTGGTCTTCGTCATCGTGTTCATCCAGTTCCGCCCGCAAGGCGTCGCCCCTGCCCGCACGAGAGCGCTCGATGCCTGATTTCCTCCAATCGCGGGGTTTCTCCCGCACTCTTCCGCTGGTGCTCTTTGCCCTTGCCGCCGCGATCCCGTTCGGCCTGTCGGACTATGACACCAATCTCGTGGCGCGGTTCCTGGCCATGGGGATCGTCGCGCTCGGTATCGTTCTCACCTGGGGCCACGGCGGAATTCTCAGCCTTGGCCAGGGCGTGTTCTTCGGCCTCGGCGGCTATGCCATCGCCATGCATATAAAGCTTGCCGATCTTGCCGAGGGCGAAATCCCCGATTTCATGCAATGGAGCGGGCGAACCGCGCTGCCGTTCTGGTGGGAACCGTTCCACAGCCCCGTCTTCGCGCTTGCCGCCGCGCTCGTCGGTCCCGCGCTCGTTGCCGCACTCTTTGCCTGGGCCGTGTTCCACCGCCGGGTCAGCGGGACCTATTTCGCACTGATTACCCAGGCGCTCGCCCTTGCATTCGCGACGCTCATCATCAGCCGGCAGGACGTTACCGGCGGGTTCAACGGCCTGACCAATTTCACCTCGATCTTCGGCTTTCTCTTCGCCGGGCCGGGCATGGCCTCCGCGCTCTACTGGATCACGCTCGGCGCGCTCGCCCTGTCGTGGCTCGGCTTGCGCTGGTTGCTCGGCTCACGCTTCGGCACCGTGCTGCGGGCCGCGCGCGACGGGGAAAACCGGGTACGCTTCCTCGGCTATGACCCGGTGCCCTTCAAAGTGGCGGCCTTTGCCCTTGCCGCCATGCTTTCAGGCCTCGGCGGCGCACTCTTCACGCTCAATGCCGGGGTGATCTCGCCCGCGTTGATCGGCGTTGCCCCCTCGATCGAGATGGTCGTCTGGGTCGCGATCGGTGGACGCACCAGCCTTGGCGGCGCGATTTTCGGCGCTCTCGCGGTCAATCTTGCCCGCGACGCGATCTCCAGCAGTTTCCCCGAAGGCTGGCTCTATGTGATGGGCGCGCTCTTCATTCTGGTCGTCACACTCTTTCCCCAGGGACTTGCCGGACTGCTGTCCAGCCGCTCGGGCAAGCGCGGGGAGAACCCGGCATGAGCGCGCTTCTCCACGTCGATGCGGTCACGGTCGATTACGGCGGGTTCAAGGCGCTCGACGGATTTTCCCTCGATCTGGCGCAAGGCGAAACCCGCGTCGTCATCGGCCCCAACGGCGCGGGCAAATCGACCCTGTGCGACACCATCATCGGTCGGGTCCGCCCGACCCACGGCGCCATCCGCTTTATGGGCGAGGATATTTCCCGGCTGTCGGAACCGGCCATCGTCGCGCGCGGGATCTGTCGCAAGTTCCAGGCCCCCGGCGTGCTCCCCAGCCTGACCGTGCAGGACAACATGGCCCTTGCCGCGCGCACCGACCGCCGCTGGTGGAAAGCGCTCAGCCACGGCATTCCCGCTGCCGAGCGCGCATTCGTCGCCGAAACGCTCGACCGCGTCGGCCTTGCCGCGCGGGCTGGAACCCCGGCGGGCGAATTGTCCCACGGCGAAAAGCAATGGCTGGAAATCGGCATGGTCCTCGCCACCCGTGCGCAAGTGATCCTGCTCGACGAACCGACCGCAGGCATGGGTCCGGCCGAAACCCGCGCCACCGCCGAACTCGTGCGGGAACTCGGCACCAGCCGCACGGTGCTGGTGATCGACCACGACATGAGCTTCGTCGAACAGCTCGAAGCCCCCGTCACCGTCATGCATCAGGGACGCCTGCTCGCCTCGGGCACACTCGACGAAGTGCGCGCCGACCGCGAAGTCGCCGCCGTCTATCTGGGACATACCGCATGAGCACCCCCCTGCTCGAAATCACCGGCCTTGGCGCGGGCTATGGGCAAAGCCGGGTCCTGTGGGACATCGACCTTGCCCTCGCACCGGGCGAGGTCCTTGCGCTGATCGGTCGCAACGGCGTCGGCAAGACGACGCTCCTTTCCGCAATCGCCGGATCGCGCCCGTTGAGCGCGGGAACCCTGCGCCTTGGCGGAGAAGACATTACCACGCTGTCCCCCCATCGCCGCGCACGCGCCGGGATCGGGCTGGTACCGCAAGGGCGCCATGTCTTTCCCCAGCTGTCCGTCATGGAAAACCTGCAAGCCGGTCTTTCCGCACTCGGCCCCCGTGCGCGTCAGGCCAAAGTGCCCCAGCACATCTTCGATCTCTTTCCCAAGCTTTGGGACATTCGCGACCGTGCTGCGGGCTTCCTTTCGGGCGGGGAACAGCAACAACTGGCCATCGGCCGGGCTCTCGCGGGCGAACCGCGCCTGCTGCTGCTCGACGAACCGACCGAAGGCATCCAGCCCAATGTGGTCCAGCAGATCGAACAGGCGCTTACCCACGTCCGCCGCGAACTGGGCATGACCATTCTGGTGGTCGAGCAATATCTCGATTTCGTCTGGCGTTTCGCCACGCGCTATGCCGCGATGCAGAACGGACGGATCGTGCGCACCGGCTCGATTGCCGGGGAAAGCGCGGCCGATGTCGCTCACCTCGTCCATATCTGACCGCCTGCGCGCGGCCTCGCGCGATCCGCTGGTGATCTTTGCCCTGCTTGCCGCCGCGCTGTTCGGCGGATACCGCTTCATGCATCCCGACCGGCAGGCGATCGAGGTGTCCCCCGCGGTCGAGGCCTCGCTGTTCGACGATTACACCACGCTCGCGGGCCATCGCCCGGACGCTGCCGAACAGCAAAAGATCATCGCGCGGTACATCGACGACGAAGTCCTGTTTCAGGAAGCGTTGAAGCGCGGCATCGCGTTGTCCGACAAGGGCGTGCGACAACGCCTGATCGAACGGATGCGCATGGACATGGCGCCCGAACCCGCCGAGCCGAGCGAAGACGAACTGATGGCATTCTATGCCACCCATGCCCAGAGCTACAGCCTCGAACCCTCGATCAGCTTCGACCACGTCTATTTCCTGCACGCCCCGGCCGATCCAGCTGCCGTGCTCGCCCGGCTCAATGCCGGAGAGAAAGTCGAAGGCGACGATTTCTGGATGGGCCGCGACTTGCCCCGCTATGGCCGGTCGATGATCAGCGCGATGTTCGGGCTGCCGTTCCTCGACAAGCTCGAAACCCTGCCGCAAGGGCGCTGGGTCGGACCGGTCGCCTCGATCAAGGGCACGCATTTCGTCCGCGTCAACGACCGTCGTCCGGCGATCCCCCGCCCCTACCCCGAAGTGCGCGACCTCGTCCTTCACGACTGGAAGACGGCCCATGCCGATCAGGCGTTGCAGAGCCAGCTCACACGCCTGCGCAGTCGCTATCGCGTGTCGGTGGCCCCTGTTTCGGGCGAAACACCGCGAGAATCAGGGCCTTCTACGTCAAACACTCCATAGGCCGCGCGGCTCTGTCGGGGCAGGAAAGCGCGCATAAACGTGGCGGTATGAAAGGTTCGGAACCAACGATGCGCAAGGTCAAGCTCTGGGGTGCGCTCCTGCTCGCGGCGACCGGCGCCGCAGCCGCCATCGGCCAGACCGGAATTCTGGAAATCGGCGAAGACCCGGCCGTGGTCACCCGTGCCAAGACACCAACCAAGCCGCTCGACATCCCCAAGGAGATCGAGCCCAAGCTTGCCGCGCTCGGGGCTGATCAGCTTGCCTTCCTCAAATCGGGCGAGAGCGTGAAAGTCGTGCCCTCGGCGGTCATGCTCGCACGATTCGAGAAACTGACCCCGGCCGAAGTCGCCGATTACGTCGCCGCGCTGATTTCCGTGCGCAAGCAGCTCGATTTCCAGCCGGGCAAGGACAAGCCGACCATCGCGCTCGACACTTCGTCCCCGATGTTCAACGCCTGGACCGTCGAGCGCCCCGCCGCGCTCAATCCCAAGCGCGAACCCGGCACGATCTCGCTCAACCGCTATGTCGGCGGCTGGGGTGGCGGCATCCCGACGTTTGCCGGGGCGCCGATCGCGCTCACTCCCGAAGACCTCAAGGCGGGCAAGGTGCAAGTCGCCATCGTCGGCGCCCCACTCGACATGGGCTCGGGCTGGCGGGATGCCAAGAACGGCCCGCTTGCCCTGCGCACGGCGATGGGAGCGCAGGCTCCGTTCGGCAACGACATGTATTCGATGATCGACCCCGGACGGGCGCTGCGCATTGCCGACTATGGCGACATCGCGGTCGACAATCTCTCGACCGAGCGCAGCGTCGTCCATGTCCGCCAGAGGGTCGCCGAAATCGCCCGCGCCGGGGCCATTCCCATCGTCATCGGCGGGGACCACAGCCTCGAATATCCCGACGTCGCGGCAATGGCGGACGTCTATGGCAAGGGCAAAGTGGGCGTCGTCCACTTCGATTCCCACTATGACGCGGCCAGCGACCGCGTGCATCTGCTCGACCATGGCCAGCCGGTCTACCGGGTGATCCACGAGGGCCATGTGCTGGGCAAAAACTATGTACAAGTCGGCCTGCGCGCACGCGGCCCCGACATCGACACGTTCAAGTGGATGCGCGAACAGGGCATGCAGTACCACACCATGGTCGAGGTCGAGAAATCGGGCTGGGACAAGGTGATGGAAGAAGCCGTCAGCGAAGCCCGGCGCAACACCGACAAGCTGTGGATCTCGTTCGACATCGACGTGCTCGACCCCGCGTTCATGGTCGGCACCGGCACGCCGGTTCCGGGCGGGCTCACCATGCGCGAAGCACAGCAGATCATGCGGCGGCTTTGCGCGGAAACCAACATCGTCGGCATGGATCTGGTCGAAGTCGCCCCCTACCTCGACACCACGTATCGCACGGCGGAAAACAGCGCGTTCCTCGTCAATGCCTGCCTTGCCGGTGTCGCCATGCGCCAGAAAGGGCTGACCCAGCCGCATTGGCTGAGCCCGCTTTCATCCAGCTACAAGGCTCCTCTCGGGAAACTGTACAACTGATGCGCACGCTCCCTTTCCGCTCATCGGCCCGCACCGCGCTCCGCGTTGCGCTCGGTTCGCTCGCGCTGGCGCTGGCCCTCCCCGGCAGCGCGCAGGCCTCGTCCTATCCCGCCGACATCGCGCCCAGGATCGCCGTGCTCAGCCCGGACAAGCAGGCATTCCTGAGGGACGAGGCGCGGCTGGCGATGTTCCACCTGACGCCCGAAAAGATCGCCAACGATTTCCGCACCCGCACGCAGGCGGAAATCGACGCCTATGTCTCGGGCCTGATGCAAGTCATGGCCGATGCCGCATTCCACCCCGGCGTCGACAAGGGGGCCATCGCGCTCAATCCCGACGCCACCGGTTTCAACGCGGGCACGACCTTGAAACCGCCGATGTTCGACGCGTTCCACCGCGATCCCGGCCCGATCAGCCTTGATCATTACATGTTCCAGCCGAGCGGCATTCCGACCTTTGCCCACGCCCCGGTCGCCGTGCGCAAGGAAGACCTCATCGCAGGCCATGTCGAAGTCGCCTTCGTGGGCGTGCCGATCGATTTCAGCTCGGGCTGGCGCGACGGCAAGCATGGGCCGATGTTCCTGCGTTCGACCGACGGTCTTGTCGGCAACGACGTCTATACCGGAATCGACCCGGCCACCGTGCTCTCGATTGCCGATTACGGCGATCTGGCGACCGATTACATGAGCGTCGAACGTACCGTCGATCATGTCCGTTTCATGATCGGCGACATGGCGAGGACGGGCGCCGCGCCCTTTATCGTCGGCGGCGACCATTCGCTCATGTATCCCGACATCGCCGCGATGTCCGACACGTATGGCAAGGGCAAGGTCGGCATCGTCCAGTTCGACGCCCATTACGAAGGCGAAACCGGCAGCGCCCATTTCTTTTCCGACAACCAGTCGCTGCAACGCCTGATCGCCGACGGAGTGATCGGCGGGCATCAGGTGGTTCAGGTCGGCGTGCGCGGCCCGGAAATGACGAGCGCGGATGCCGCCCGGCTGCGGGCCGACGGCGTCACCATGCTCGGCATGGACCGGGTCGAGAAGGAAGGCTGGACCGCCGTTGCCCGGACTGCACTCGACGCGGTCAAGGCAGGGCCCGGCAAAGTCTTCATCTCGTTCGACATGAGCGTGCTCGACCCCGCCTATGCCGCAGGCGCGGGGCGCCCGGTTCCCAACGGGCTCACCATGCGCGAGGCGGTCCCGCTCGTCCGCGAAATCTGCGCCTCGGCCAAAGTCGTCGGTTTCGAACTGCTCGACTATGCGCAAGTTCTCGACGTCAGCTACCGCAGCCCGCAGAACGCCAATTACATCCTGCATTCCTGCCTTGCCGGCATCGCCGAGCGCAAGCTGGCGACGATGCCGAAAGGATAAACCTCGATCAGTGCTCGCCCATGACCTTGGCCTTCATGCGATGGAGGCCAAGCCACATCGAGATGACCACGACCGGAACCAGAAGCCCCATGATCTCGGCCGCCGGGATGAATTCGAAACGATGCTCCGCGCCCTTCAACATATAGCCGAGCAGGCTCAGCCCATAATAGCTGAGCGCCACGACCGAGAGCCCTTCGACCAGTTGTTGCAGACGCAGTTGCAGGCTGGATGACCGCTCCATTGACCGGAGCAGGCGCCCGTTCTGGTTCTCGATGCGGGTTTCGACACGCGTGCGCAGCAGGCTGGTGAAATGGGCCGCCCGCGCGGACAGCACGTCCTGCCGGTGGGTATAGGCGCGCGCGGTGCGGATCGCGGGAAGCAGGCGCCTCTGGGTGAAATCGTCGAGGCAGGGGTATCCCGGGATCGACCGGATCGCGAGACCCGCGAGCCGTTCCTCGACCAACTGCGCATAAGCGGCCGTCGCGCTCATGCGATAACTGGTCTCGGTCGTCAGCGAGATCAGATCGAGGCTGAGCGCCGAAACGCTTTCAAGGAGCGCGTCGTCGGTCTTGTCCGGCGTCGCCACATCGGTCGCAAGCTGGCGCAGCGCCTCTTCGGCAGCATCGAGCCCCGGCCAATGCGCCTGCGCCACCGGCAGGCCCATCAACGCGAGATTGCGGTAATTGCCCAGTTCCTGAAACCGTTGCAGCAGGCGGGCAAGATCATTGCCGATCGCCCCATTGGCCGCGATCAGCGACACGCCGAGCCCTTCGGGACCGACGCGGAAATCCGACCACAGCCGTACCGGTTCAAGCCCGGCGGCAAGGAGGCCGGGCGTCACCCCGATATGGCAACTGACCAGATCGGATTCGACGAAGCCCATCGTCGGCAGCACCCGTTCGGCTTCCGCCTCGTCGGCAACGATATGCATCCGCGTCGCGCGGATGGCCTGCCCCGGGAACCGTTCGAGCCAGTCGAGCGCGGCGGAGGGATCCGCCGATGGATCGCGAATGAAGAGCGTGATCCCGCAGGCCTCGCTGTGCTGTTCCCAGACGAACGACAGGCCTTCTCCAAGGTCGCCTTCGGCATGGCGCTGGTTGACGAACGGCGCGAGTTCGCCCCCTTGCGGCAGATCGTGCAACATGGCCCGCTCGGCCGCGCGTTCCTCGCGCGAAACCAGCCGCAGGACCTGAATGATCTGCATCGGCGCGGAAATCTTCGGCCAGCGCCGCAGGTGCATTTCGCCCACGACCTTGCGACGAAGGGTATGTTCATTCAGGCGCACAGCCGGGGCTCCTTGGCCAGAGTTGCATTCATCGGTTTTCGCTTCGTCACGCCCCTGCAAGGGCCGCGACGATCCCTTGGCCCAACGCCAGGCCGCCATCATTGGCCGGAACCCGGCAATGGGAGAGCGGCACCAGATCGCGTTCGCGCAAAGCCCTTCGCAGCGCGGCGAGCAGGACGCGGTTCTGCATCACGCCACCCGACAGGACGACGCGCTGCCCCGCGTGGCCCACCCGCGCGGCGACATCGGCAAGAGCCTGTGCCAGCGTCAGGTGAAAGCGTGCGGCAATCCGTCCCGGCGCCACGCCGTCGGCAAGGTCGTCGAGCAGCGCCCGCCACAAATTCCCCCAGTCCAGTCCCGTCACGGTGCGCCAGGGACGTTCTTTCGCTGCGAAAGGCCGCGCCAGCGCCTCAAGCGCCATGGCCGCCTGCCCTTCGTGGGAAATCCGTTCCGCATGGAGTCCGAGCGCCGCCGCCACGGCATCGAACAACCGCCCCGCCGACGAACAGGTAGGCACATTGATGCCGCGTTCCATCATGCTTTCGGCCAAGCCCAGTCGGGTCGCATCGGGCAGATGCGCCAGAACCGGGACAGCCCGCGTGCGCCAGTCGGGCCCGAAAGCATGACGCAGATGGGCGAGGAGATTGCGCCAGGGTTCACGCATGGCCGCCGCCCCGCCGATCAGGGGCACGGCGGCAAATCCGCCGACCCGTTCGACCCCGCGATAATCGCCGGACAGCACTTCACCGCCCCAGAGCGTCCCGTCCGTCCCCAGCCCCAGTCCGTCGAGCAACAGCCCCAGATGGGCGCCCCCACCCACGCCGTTATCGGCAAGGCACGAGGCCATGTGCGCGTGATGATGGGCAACCCGCACCAGCCGCGCGCCGCATTCGGCGGCCAATGCTTCGCCCAACTGGGTCGAGAGATACCCGGCATGGGCGTCGACCGCGACGATGGCGGGCATGAAGGCGAAAATCTCGCGATAGAGGCCGAGCATCGCGCGATAGTCGTCGAGCGCGGCAGCTTGTTCGAGATCGCCGACATGGGGGCCGACAATCGCCTCGCCCCCGCGGATCAGGGCAAAGGTCGCCTTGAGTTCGCCGCCCATGGCCAGTGTGGGCGGAAGATCCGAAAAAGGCAGCGCGAGCGGCGCGGGCGCATAACCCCGCGCGCGCCGGATCGGCACCGGCGCGCCACCTTCGTCAAGCGCCACGACGCTGTCGTCCAAGCGGTTCACGATGGCCCGGTCGTGCATCAGGAAAGCATCGGCAATCCCGGCAAGACGCAGGCGGGCCTCGTCGTTGTCGATCGCCTGCGGTTCCTCGCTGCGATTGCCCGAAGTCATGACCAGCGGCCCGCCGAAGGCATCGAGCAGGAGATGATGGAGCGGCGTTGCAGGAAGCATGAGGCCCAGATGATCCTGCCCCGGCGCCAGCCCGTCGGGCAGGGCTTCGCCCCCGTCGGCCCGGCACGGCAAGAGAACGATGGGCGCTGCCGGAGAGGCCAGCAAGGCAAGGGCAGCCTCGTCCACCACGCACAAGGCGCGTGCCTGCGCCTCCGTCGCCATGACTGCAAAGGGCTTGGCATCGCGATGCTTGCGGCGACGCAGCGTGGCGAGCGCAGCGGCATTGCGCGCGTCGCAAGCAAGATGAAACCCGCCCAGCCCCTTGATCGCGACGACCACGCCTTCGCGCAGCAATCGTGCGGTTGCGGCCATCGGCTCGTCCGCCAGCCGCGCCCCGGTCGCATCCTCGAGCCACAGGCGCGGCCCGCAATCCGGACAGGCAATCGGCTGCGCATGAAAGCGCCTGTCCGCCGGGTCGGCATATTCGGCCGCGCAGGCCGCGCACATCGGGAAGTCGGCCATGCTGGTATGGGCCCGGTCCCATGGAATGGCACGCGCGATCGTCAGGCGCGGCCCGCAATGGGTGCAATTGGCAAAGGCATGACCATGGCGCCGCCCGCCCGGTTCGCGCACTTCGGCAAGGCAGGCCGGGCACGTTGCCGCATCGGGCGGAATGACGGTCGTCGCTGCCCCCTGCCTGCTTGCGACAATGCGGAACGGTCCGGCCGGAGCCGGTTCCGACAGTTCGGCCTCATCGACCGTCGCGATCCGTGCAAGCGGGGGAGCCTCCTCCACCAGTCGCCGGGCCAGGGCATCGAGCCCTGCCCGCTGCCCCCATGCCACGATCAGGACGCCTTCGCCGTCGTTGGACACTTCGCCCGCCAGATCGAGATCCCGTGCCAGACGCCAGACGAAGGGGCGGAAACCGACCCCCTGCACCACCCCGCGAATGCGCAGGCGGCGGCCTTCCGGCAGCGGCGACCCAGCGGTCATCAGTGCACCGTGCAGACCATGCAGGGGTCGAAGCTGCGCACGACGTGCTGCACCGCGACCGGTTCGGTCTCGCCGGGACGGATCGGCGCGCCCACCAGCGCCTGTTCGAGCGGTCCTGGGGTTCCCGCCGCATCGCGCGGGGAGAAGTTCCAGGTCGTGGGCGCGATGATCTGGTAATGGGTGATCCGGCCGCCATCGAGACGCAGCCAGTGCCCGAGGCTGCCCCGCGCCGCTTCGGTCAGGCCCATCGAATCCCCGGTTTCAAGCCGCGGTGAGGTATCCTGGAACGGCGCCTGCGGGTCGATGGCGGCGATCCATTGTTCCATCGCCATCGTTACCAGAGCGATTTCGATCACTCTTGCGACCACACGCGCTTCGACGCTGGCCCCTTCGCGCGCGACCATGTCGCGGAGCAGCGGATGGCCAGCCACGAGTTGCCGCGACAATGCGCCCACTTCGGCCACGCGCCCATCGAGGCGCGGCGCCTTGCACCAGCTATAGGCATCGGGATTGCCCATGTCCGGCACCGGTGCGGCCTTGCCCGGCGTCCCGCTTTCCCCGCGATACCAGGCATGGGACACGTCCTCGGTAATCGCGGAAAGCGGCAAGTGCGCAGCCGTGCCGATCCCGGCGTCGAACATCCCGCGCGGGAACAGAGGCCCGTCCTCGCTGGGGTAGGCGCCAAAAGCGATATGGCGCAGGCTTGTCCGCCCAAGGCGCGCTAGGTCGAGCGCGCGCGAGATCATGACGAAGCGGGCAAAGTCGCCGCTCGATCCTTCCGCCCAGGCATAGAGCGCATCGCGATGGGCAAGCGTTGCCACCTGTTCGAGCGGAGCAGCAAAGAGATGCGTCTCGCAAAAGGCGCGGAACCCCGCGATCATCAGCCTCAGCCGCGCCTGTTCGGCGCGGGTGATCGCCCGCGTCGATCCACCCGGCTGGATCGACAGGGTATGCGGCCATTTGCCCGCCAGAATGCCCATCAGGTTCATGAGCCCTGCCCGCGCAGGCAGGACTTGCACGGCAGCCGTTCCCTTGAGCGCGGTAAAGCGTTCGGCGGCGCCTGCGTGCCAGGGTTCTTCCGCATACGTCGCGCGGGCGAAATCGGGCATGAAGAACAGATAGAAATGGGTGAGATGGTCGGCGAGATTTTCGACCGCGTGGACGAGATTGGTGGCATGGGCGCCGTTGGCCGGAAGCGGACGCCGTTCGAGCCCGGTCGGGCGCACCCCGGCAAGGGCACGGGCCGCCGCCACGCTTTGCGACACCGAACAGATCCCGCAGATGCGCGGGGCATAGACCAGCGCGTCCATGGCCGGACGCCCGACCAGCATGGCCTCGAACCCGCGATAGAGCGGCGAAGTCACGCGCGCGGCCTCGACATGGTCTCCAGCGAGATCGAGCCGGACTTCGAGATCGCCCTCGACCCGGTTGAACGGCCCGACGATCAGGCGCGAGGGCTCGCTCATGCGCCCCCCTTGCGCCGGTCGCGCGGCAGGACGACCGGCATCGGCCGAGCCGCGTTTTCCTTCAGGCGTCGCGGCGTCGCGGCTTTCGACAGGCTGGCAAGCGCGACGAACCAGGCCTTGGGCATGTCGGTCGGGAGACCGATCGGAATGCCGCTGATCTTGGGCGTCACCGCAAAGGCATGGCCCGGTTCCTCGAACCCCGGCCCGGTGCAATTGATGCAGGGATAACCGCCGTCAAGGCACGAGCCCGACCCGTTCCAGGCGCGGATATTGCAATCGGCACGCGCCTGCGTCCCCTTGCACCCCAGGTTTTCCATCATGCAGCCCAGATCCCCCGGCTGCTCGGCACTGGCCTTGAATTCATAATATTCGTTCCGCGCGCAACCGTGGTGGACAAGGCTCGCGGTATAGGCGAGCGGGCGTTCCCACTCGTCGAGATCGGCCGGGGTCATTGTTCCGCCCGCGATCTGGAGAATGGTATCGACGAACCAGCCGGGATGAATGGGGCATCCGGCGATATTGATGACCGGCAACCCGCCACGCGCGCGGAATTGCGCCCCCAGAAGGCCGCCCGGCGCGGTCCCGTCATAGGCAAGTCCGCCCGCCTCGACCGCATTGCCGCCGCCCGCCGTGATCCCGCCATAGGCAGCGCAGGACCCGACCGCGACGACATGGGTCGCATGCCGCGCGATCCCCTCGATCATCTCGCGCATCGGCCGTCCGGTTCCCGCCATGATGTGGAAGCCGCCGGTCCCGTTGGGGCCGTGGATCACCGATCCTTCGAGGCAGAAGATGTCGACCGGTTCCTCGCCGCTCGCCGCAGCGTTCAGGATGGCCCGCGCCTCTGCCCCCGTCGCCTCGGAAAGCGAAGGATGCCAGAGCACTTCGACATGGGCCGCACGCAAGGCGGTGACGAGATCGGGCCCCTGTTGGCCGAGCAGCGACATCGTGCAGCCGCCGCAGCCGCCCGATTGCAGCCATATCAGGCGCAAAGGCCGTTGCGGCCGGGTCGGGGCGATCATGGCTGCACCTCTTCCTCACCCGCAACCGGCAGGCGCAAAGTGAACATCGCGCCGCCGCCCGGGGCATCGGCATAGTCGAGACTGCCGCCGAGCTTGGCCGCCATGGTATAGGAAACATAGAGCCCCAGCCCCGTTCCCGCCCCGATCGGCTTGGTGGTGAAGAACGGCTCGAAGATCTTGTCCTGATGCCCGCGCGACACGCCCGGTCCGTTGTCCGCCACGCTCAGGATCGCCCAGTCCCCTTCCTGTCTTGCCGTGATGGTAATCCTTGCCCCCTCTTCGCGCGTCTTGAGCGCATCGGCGGCGTTCTGCACGAGATTGACGAGAATCTGGTGGAGCTGCCCCTTGCGGCTGACGATCTCCATGCGTTCGGGCAAGTCGAAGCGGACTTCGGGCGCCTCGCGCAAGGCCTTGACCACCCAGTCGGCCGCCGTGTGCACCAGCCGCACCAGATTGCAGCTTTCCAGCGGCTCACGCTGGTTTGCCGAAAAGCGGCGCAAGTCCTGCACGATGTCGCGCACCCGCTCGGCCCCTTCGAGCGTGCCGTCGACGAGCGGGCCGATGTCGGCGAGCACCCGGTCGATTTTCAGCCGATCGCGCAAGGCCGCGATTTCCGCCGGACTGCGCCCGGCATCGATCGCCGAGAGATATTCGGTGATCGCCGCGCCATAGCGTTTGAGCGCGTACATGTTGCCGAAGACAAAGCTGATCGGGTTGTTGAGTTCGTGGGCAACGCCCGCAACCAGTCGCCCGAGCGCCGCCATCTTTTCCGTCGTCAGCAATTGCTGCTGGGTCTGGCGCAATCGCTGGTGCGCGGCGTCGAGTTCGCGATAGGCGCGTTGCAGTTCCCCGATCGGCCGCCCCACCAGCACCATGCCAGCAAAGCGCCCGCCCGCATCGTGCCGCGCCGAACAATGGACCGACAGGGCAGCGTCGCTCCCGTCGGCGGCAAGCGCGGCCCATTCGCGCCCAACGACGGTTTCCCCGCGCCGCAGCACACCCAGCGTTTCGAGAATGTCGGCGCGATGCGGTTCTGCGAACAGGGACAGGATCGCAGTGCCGACGATGGCCTTTTCATCCTGCCCGACAAGGCCGACGAGCGCGGGATTGACCTGTTCGACAGTCCCTTGCGCGTCGCAGACGATAAGCACGTCGCTGATCGCGCCCAGAACCGAGCCCAGAAACGTCCGTGCCTGTTCGAGCGCGGCATTGCGTTCTTCGAGCGCGACCTGGCTCGCGATCAGGTCGGCATAGACGTTGTCCATCTTGCGGATCACGTCGATCCACATTTCCTCGCCCACCGCCCCCATCTCGCCCAGGAGTGCCGCGGATTCGACCAGAGGATCGGAAATCATCGGCGGCGGCGTGAAATCGAGCCCGGCCGGCATGAACGCGCCGGCAAGCGGATCGAAGCCTGAACCAGTGGGGGCCATGCCCTGCGCCCTCCCTCAGACCGCGCCGCGCCGCGCGGGCGCAAGCGGATGGACATTTTCGAGACCATAGCGTTCGAGCTTGGCGCGAAGACCCACGCGCGACAGACCGAGTTCGCGCGCCGTCTGGCTCTTGTTCCAGCGATGACGGATCAACGTTTCACGGATGATCCGCGCTTCCATTGCCGAGACCCGTTCCTTGAGATCGCCGGTCAGGCCTTCGAGATCCTCGGCAAAGCCCGCTTCGGCGCCCTCGCCCGCGTCCACCGGAGATCGTCCCAGGACATGAGGGGAAAGCACTTCGACGCCCAGACGGCGACCTTCGGTGCCACGGACCAGCATGCGCTGGATCTCGTTCTGCAATTCGCGGACATTGCCCGGCCAGTCATAGGCCGCCAGCCGCGCCATTGCCTCGTCGGTGACACCCGGCACGTTCTTGCCCATGCTCGCCATCGCACGGTCGAGCAAGGTGTCGACCAGGATCGGCAAGTCGCAGGCCCGGTCCTTGAGATCGGGCAGGCGCACAATCATCCCGGCCAGACGATAGAACAAGTCCGCGCGGAACCGTCCCGCGCGCATTTCCACTTCGAGATCGCGATTGGTCGCCGCGATCACCCGCACATCGACCTTGCGCGTGCGGCCGTGACCGAGCGGACGGATTTCCCCTTCCTGCAACACGCGCAGCAGCTTGACCTGAAACGCGGGCGAAACCTCGCCAATCTCGTCGAGGAAGACGGTCCCGCCATCGGCCCGCTCGAACAGGCCGACATGGTCCTCGATCGCGCCCGTAAAGGCCCCTTTCTTGTGCCCGAACAGTTCGGATTCGAGCAGTTCATCGGGCATCGCGCCGCAGTTTTCGACCACGAACGGCTTGTCCCAGCGCAGCGACCCGTAATGCAGCGCCCGCGCGGCCAGTTCCTTGCCCGTGCCCGATCCGCCGATCAGCAGCACCGGCACGTCGAAAGGCGCGACTTGCGCCAAGGCCTTGCACACGTCGTCCATCGGACTGCCGGGTGAACGGATGATGCCGTCGTTGAAATCATAGGCGCGGCGCACTTCGGCCTTGCGCTTGTCCACCACTTTGCCCGCAGCGCCGGGCGCCATGCGCAGCTCGACCGCCAGCAATTCGTTCTCGCGCTGCAGGCGGAACAGGCGGCAGGCCGAATGGAGCGTCAGCACCAGGTGTTCGGGGTGCCAGGGCTTGGTGATGTACTGGAAAATCCCGGCCTGGTTGATGCCGTCAATGATGTCGTGCGCGTCAGCATAGCCCGAGATGATCATGCGGATCACGTCGGGCCAGCGTTCCTTCACTTCGGTCAGGAACTCGACCCCGCTGCGCTCGGGCATGCGCTGATCGCACAGGATGACCTGAACCCAGTGGTCTGCCAGAAGCTGCTGCGCCTCGCGCGTGGACGAAGCGGTCAGGATCTCGAATTCGTCGTCGAGAATACGCCGCAGCGATTCAAGGCTTCGGATCTCGTCGTCGACGATCAGGATCGTGGGAAGGCTGGCGGTTCCGGTCATGGACTGGTCTCTAGCAGATGCGCGGCAAAGGCTCACCCGCGAGCCAGTCGACCACGCGGGTTCCCCCGATCAGGGTGGTCATGCGCAAAAGTCCGGGGGTTCCGGGCGCCGCCCGGTCGCCGACCGTCCCGATCAGGGCCGCATCGCGCCCTTCGGGATGGGAGCGCATGACATCGAGCACGTCCTGCGCCCGGTCGGCGGGACAAATGCAGACGAGCTTGCCCTCGTTGGCGATGTGCATGGGATCGAGCCCGAGCAATTCGCAGGCCCCCGCAACTTCTGGACGGACAGGGATCGCCGCTTCGTCGAGCGTCATCGTCACTCCCGCTGCCTCGGCCAGTTCGTTGAGCGTTGCCGAAAGCCCCCCGCGCGTCGGATCGCGCAGGACCGCGATGTCCGGAACCGCCGCAACCATGTCGGCCACCATGCGGTGGAGCGCGGCACTGTCCGAGGCGATCGTGGTTGAAAATTCGAGCCCCTGCCGCCGCGACAGGATCGCAACGCCGTGATCGCCGAGCGTCCCCGACACGAGGATCGCCATCCCCGGCGCAATGTTTTCGGGCGCGATCGTCACGCCCTCGGGAACGACGCCGATCCCGGTGGTGGCGATATAGACGCCGTCGCCGTGACCGCGTTCGACCACTTTGGTATCGCCCGTCACAATCGGCACGCCCGCGTCCCGCGCCGCACGGCCCATGCTCTGGGCGATGCGATCGAGCGTTTCGAGGGGGAAGCCTTCCTCGATGATGAACGCGGCTGAAAGCGCGATCGGCTGTGCGCCGCCCATGGCGACGTCGTTGATCGTCCCGTGCACCGCCAACGAGCCGATATCGCCGCCGGGAAATTCGAGCGGACTGACGACATGGGCGTCGGTGGTCATGACCAGCCGCCCGGACGGGGCCTCGATCCGCGCGGCGTCATGCCCTTGCGCCAGGATCGGATTGGCGAAATGGCGCGCAAAGATTTCCCGGACCAGCCGGGTCGTCGCAAGGCCGCCGCCGCCATGGGCCATTTCGACCGTCGCGCCGGGTCGCAAAAGACGGCTCATTCCGCGGCCTCCATTTCGGCAAGCGTTTCGGCACGGCGATAGGTGTAATAGGCCGCGCACGATCCTTCCGAGCTGACCATGCAGGCGCCCATCGGCGTCTCGGGCGTGCAGGCTCGACCGAACAGCTTGCAATCCTTGGGGCTTTTCACCCCGCGCAGGATCGCGGGACATTCGCAGCTCTTGGTCTCGCGGCTCTGCTTCTCGCTGACGGCAAAGCGCCGCTCGGCGTCGAATTCGCCGTAAGCCGGGGCGATGGCCCGCGCGCTCTGCGGCACTTGCCCAAGGCCCCGCCATTCGAACGTGTCGCGCAGGACAAAGACATCGTCCATGATCGCCTGCGCCTTGGCATTCCCGGTTTCGGTGACAACCCGCGCATACTGGTTCTCGACCTCGGCGCGGCCCTCGTTGACCTGCCGGATCAGCATGAGCACCGATTGCATGACATCGAGCGGCTCGAACCCGGCAATCACCACCGGCTTGCCGAAGCGCGCGACCAGCGGGCGATAGGCCGCAGCCCCGATCACCGTCGAAACGTGGCTCGGCCCCAGAAACCCGTCGAGCCGCACGGCCTGATCCGGATCGATCCCGGGCGCTTCGAGCACATGGGCAATCGCGGGCGGGGTCAGCACATGGTTGCAGAACACGCTGAAATTGGTCAGCCCCTCGCGGCGCGCGGCAAGGATCGCAAGCGCAGTCGCGGGCGTCGTCGTTTCAAAGCCGATGCCCATGAAGACGACCTGCCGGTCGGGATTGTCCCGCGCGATGGTCAGCGCGTCGAGCGTCGAATAGACCATGCGGATGTCCGCCCCGGCGGCCCGCGCAGTCAGCATTGAGCGCCGACCGCTGCCCGGGACGCGCATCATGTCGCCATAGGTCGCCAGGATCACCCCGTGCCGCTCGGCAAGTTCGAGAGCATCGTCGAGCCGCCGCATCGGCAGGACGCAGACCGGACACCCCGGTCCATGCACGAACCGCACATTGGCAGGGACCAGATCCTGCACCCCATAGCGGAAAATCGCATGGGTGTGCCCGCCGCAGAATTCCATGAAGGCATAAGTGCGGTCGGGCCGCGCCTCTTGCGCGATTGCACGGGCAAGGCTGCGCGCAAGTGCGGGATCGCGAAATTCGGACACGTATTTCACGACGGCGTCCCCCCCATTTCGGCCAGTTCCTCTTCGAGCAGACCGGCTTCGGCCATCATCCGCAAGGTCGCCTCGGCTTCCTCCACGCTGATCTTGTGCAGGGCATAGCCGACGTGGAGAAGAACATAGTCCCCCACCGCGACGTCCTCGAGCAAGGCGACCGACACCTGCCGCGTCACGCCGCCCGCCGAAACGGTCGCCATGGCATCGGGGTGAAGCTGGGTAACCAGCGCAGGAATGGCAAGGCACATGGGGTTGGCGTCCTTTCAGCCAGCGACAGGCACGCGGGCGGCCAGCGCCATCGCGCGAGCGGCCCGCAGCCAGTCGAGCCACTGGGTCATGCCTTCGCCGCTGCGCGCCGAGACTTTCAGCACGCGCAAACGCGGATTGACCCGGCGCGCATTGGCAATCGCGGCATCCACATCGAAATCGAGGTAGGGCAGGAGGTCGATCTTGTTGACCAGCACCAGATCCGCGCTTGCAAACATGTCGGGATACTTGAGCGGCTTGTCCTCGCCCTCGGTCACCGACAAGATCGCGACGCGCGCGCCTTCGCCCAGATCGAACGCAGCCGGACAGACGAGATTGCCGACATTCTCGATGAAGAGGACGCTGCCCTCGGCCGGAACCAGATGATCGAGCGCATGCCCCACCATATGACCGTCGAGGTGGCACCCCTTGCCAGTGTTGATCTGGATCGCGGGAGCACCCGTCGCGCGGATGCGGTCAGCGTCCTGACTGGTCTGCTGATCGCCTTCGATCACGGCAACCGGGAATTCGGCACCGATCATCTCGAGCGTGCGGCACAGCAGCGTCGTCTTGCCCGAGCCGGGGCTCGACACGAGATTGAGCGCGAGAATGCCTTGCGCGGTGAAGCGGTCGCGATTGGCAGCAGCGTAACGGGCATTCTTGCCCAGGATATCGGCTTCCAGCCGGATCAGCCGCGCCTGGCTCATCCCCGGTACAGACACGCCCGCAGGCCCCGCACCATAATCGAGGTCGTCCCCGTCATGGTGGTGGTGGCCATGATCATGATGATGGTGGTCATGATCGTGCGGGTGATCATGGTGATGGTCGTGATGATGATCGTGTCCGTGATGGTGGTGTCCGCTTTCCAGCCTGGCACCACCGTCGCTGCATCCGCAAACCGTGCACATCACACAACCTCCAATTCGCGGATGGTCATGTCCTCACCACCCGTAACCTGCAACTGATAGGACCCGCAATGCGGGCAAGCGTCATAGCGCGCGGCAATCTCGACCGTCCGCGCACAGGGCATGCACCAGGCGCTGCCCGGCACTTCCTCGATTTCGAGCTTGGCGTCCTGGGCGACGCTGCCGCGCATGACGACATCGAACCCGAACTGAAGCGCAGCGATTTCCACGCCGGAAAGGGCGCCGATGGCCAGTCGGACCCGTTCGACACGGGCGAAACCGGCCTCGCGCGCCTGATCCTCCATGATCTGACGGATCGATTCACAGATCGCCATTTCGTGCATCAGGCCACCTCTCCCATTTCGTCGAGCCCCCAGGCGACGCAAGGGTCGATGGCATGCATGGCCCAGATCACTTCGTCACGCCCGCGACACCGGGCGAGCAGGCCGGGTGCATCGCCATCGGCGGCAAACCGGCGCGCGGTAGGCGCATCGATGATATAGTCGATGACAAGGCCCTGCTCCACCCGCACCCGGTGGACCAGCCGCCCGCGCGCGCACGTAACGGCGGCGACGCCGATCCCGGCCGCCGGGGTCTCGCCCCGGGGCAAGGGCGCACCCGACAGGATCCCTGCGATGCGCAAGGGGGCTTCCCCCATTCCGGCGATCCGCGCCTCGAACACCGGGGCAAGATGGGCAGGCGCCTGCGCGACCAGTCGGGCGGGGAGCCCGCTTGCCGCAATCCCGGCGATCCAGGCCGACATCGCCGCAACGTCGGGCACTTCAGCCTGCGTCAGCACCATCAGCGCGCGCGCCGCCTCCGCCTGGGGCGCCTCGCCCACCAGCGCGGGCCAGTCGAGGCATAGCCGCAGCCCGGTCTCACGCATGGCTTCGGCTTCGACAGCGATAGCCTGTCGCGCCAGATCCTCGCGCCCGACCACCTCGTCAGTGGCAGCCGCGATCGCCAGCATCGACGCCAATCCCTGCGCCTGCGCGCAAATACCGTGCAAGCGCCGCACCGCCTGCGGCACCCGCGCGGCAGGCATCGCGCGCAAAAGCCCTTCGGTTCGGGGCAAGGCGCAACGCCCCACCCGCGCGGTGTCGCCGTGAAAGGCGATCCGGATGGCAGGCGGCTTCATGCCGCATCCTCGGCCGCACGGGCAAGGCGAAACAGGCCGCGACGGCTCATGGCCGGTTGGGCCTTGGGCTGCGGCTCGACCTTTTCGGGCGCCGATTCGGGTTCGGGCGCGGTCATCAATTCGGCCATGGCCGCGTCCGCCGTCGCCAGAGCCGCGTCCATGTCGGCAAACTGCTCCATCGGCGAGAACAGCGACACCGCCCAATAGGAGCCAAGCTCGTCCTCATGCCCCCGGATCGCTTCGTACGCGCCCGAAGGCAAGGCGAGCGAGGCCTTTTCCCCGACGCGTCCGGGCGATCCGGCCTCCACGGGAAAGGCCATCAGGTTCATGAACCAGGGCGTCACCAGAACGCCCATGTCATGACCCCCGTGGCGGCACATCCCGCGCATGGCAACGCCCAGCGCAGGGTTCATCACCGGAACCCCGGCCATGCGCGTCGACGCGATCATGGCGAATGTCGCCTCGACACGCGCCGCCAGAGCCGGATCGGGCTCTTGCGTCATTCGACCACCATGAACCCGGCCTTGGGCGCGTCGCATTCGGGGCACGTCCAGTGATCGGGCAATTCGGCAAAAGGCGTGCCCGCGGGGATCTGCCAATAAGCGCAGCCTTCTGCCGGATCATAGATATGCCAGCAGATCTTGCATTCCAGCTTCGTATCCGGACCGATCTTGGCGTTGTCTCCGCCAAAGGACCCGGCGAAGAAATGGTCGCCGCCTGCGCCCTGAGCCTGCCCGCTCATCGATAGGTCGCCATGATTTCGGCAAGGCGCTCGGCACTGTCGATCAGGTCTTCGGCCGCTGCCTGTGCGACGCCCGGCAACGGCGTGATCTCGACCGAATTCAGGATCAGCGTGTCCTGCGAATTGAAATAGCGCACCCACCAGCAATGGCGCGTGCCGGTCGAACGGATGCGGCAATTGCCGTAGCCGCGCGACAGGATGATGAGATCGCCCTGCCCCAATGCCGCTTCCAGAAAGGTCAGGTCGCCCTCGGTATGGGGCAGCAGCGAGAGATTGATGACGTGGGGCTGTGCCCGCGTCTCGGTGCCCGGCACATGGGCATTGATTTCCGCGATCAGCGCGGGGGCATTGAACACGCCCTCGATGGCCTTGCCGGGCATCCGCGCCTCGTCCTGCGCGTCAGCAAAGGCCTGTTCCACGAAGCCGCGCGGGAAAGCGCCGATGTCCACCCGGTCGGTACGGCGCGTGCCGTCCGCAGTCGTCTCGCGCACGCGCCACACCCCGGCCAGAACCGATTCCTGCGCCTGAAACGCGGCGCCGCAAACGACCGCGACTTCCCCTTCGCCCAGCAACTGGTCGACAAAGGCGAGGTCGGCAGGCGCAAGATGGGAAAGATCGACGCTGGCCGTGCCGCCCTCGCGCGCCACACCATCGAGTGCGGCGAGGATCGCATCGCCCGCCGCGATCCCTTCGGCATGGTCCTCCGCTTCGTCCCGTTCGGGGATCGTCGCCATCGAGAAGACCCGCATTTCATCGGGCATGATCATGTAGTCGAGCTTGGCGCCGTCGAAATCCTCGGGCTGGCTGCCGGGGCCGACCAGCGCGCCGAGCAGGCCGTCGAGTTCGGGGATCGGGGGAAAACCGGACATCATGCGTCTCCAGCCGGGGCGGCACAGCCTGCGGGCATACGGAACGGCGGCGGCGCCTCCGGCTCGCGGGCAAGGATTTCGGGAAGTTCGACAAGATAGTCCGCCCAGTCGCGAACCCCTTCCATCGTGCCGAGGTATTCCCCTTCGCGCAGGAACACGAGCGCGGGGAAACTGGTGAAACGGAACCGGCGCTGAAACGCGCGTTCCGCGTTCCGGGCCGCGACCAGCACCGCGACATGGCCCTCCATCGCCTTGTCCAGTTCGGGCACGATCACCGCCAGATCGTCGCTCTCGGCGAGGCGCCACCAGTCTCCGGCAACAAGCAGCATGACCAGCGGCTGTTCGCGGGCGACAGTGTCGAGGTCGTCTTCATCGACCAGTCGATAGCCATGGCGGGCAACGATGCCGGTCAGCAAGGGCGAAAGCGCCGTGCGGTCGGCCGTTTCGGCCTGGGGGGGAGAAAGCGTCATCGGGGGGACTCCGGCTGGGATCATTCCGGCAGATCGGAAGGGATGGGGTCGGAAAGGAGATGATCGGGAAGTTGGGGCTCCCGCGCGAGCAGGTCGGCAAAGGCGGCGTCGAGATCGACCGCCTCACCCCGCATCAGCGCATCGAGCGCGGAAATCGCGGACAGGGCCTGGCGGGCGCTCGCCTCGTCCATCGTCTCGCGCGCGGCGCCAAGGAACGTCATCAGCCACTCGCCCGGCTCGACATCGCCGACCAGCGCGGTGTCGATCTGATGCAAATCACCCTGGTAATCACAGACCGCATGGCCGGGCAGAACCTCGACCACACGCATCGGCACGCCCACACACATCAGAGCATGACCCGCATGTTGGGCCCGCCAAGGATCTCGCGCACTTGCTCTTCGTGCTCTTCGGCACTGCCCGGCCCGGCCCACTGTTCGCCGGTCAGCACGCGGCTGTCACCCAGACGCGGGGCGGCATCGGCATCGGGACGTTCATCCTCATAGCGTTCGATCAACATCTCGAGACTGCCGATCCCCTGTTCGGGGCGCAGCGGTTGTTCCCGCCGCCGGGCATGGACCCCGCGCGCGGCCAGCCAGTCGAGCGCGGCAGCAATCGCGGGCTCCATCTGCGCCTTGACCGCATCGCGCAGCGATCCGCCGAAATCCTCGATCTCTTCGGGTTGCACGCCGACCAGCAGCATCTCGGCCGGGGGCTCGCCCATCATCTCGGCCATGGCGAGCACTTCCTGAAAGCCGGTCTGGTGCAGCGACACTTTCTTTGCGCCCATGAAACTGGGCACGTCCTCGCCCTCGACGAGCTTCATCGTGGCGGGCGGCAAGCCATAGTCGACCGCGTCGAACACCACGAGAATGTCCGCCTCGCGAATATCCTGGACAAGGTAGATCCCTTGCGTCCCGCCATCGGCCAGCCGCACATTGTCGGCAAAGGCCCAGTGCCGGTGCAGATGTTCCACCGCACGCACGCCGAACCCTTCGTCGGCCCACAGAAGATTGCCGATCCCCAGCACGAGGACCGCCGGCGTCGTCGCCTGCATCAATCGATACTCCCCTGCCCCGCCGACCTCGAAATTGACCGACGGTGGACACGCTCCATCCACCCGGACGGAGTGGAAACCATTTAAGCAAGCCGCGTGCCAGAAGATGGAAAGAGGGCGCTCAGGGGAAGGATATGACGATGAGGAACGAGGGCACACCACTCAAGGTGGATGACCTTCTTCCACATTGATCATTCAATGTGGAAGAAGGTCATCCACCTTGAGTGCAATCTTCTATTCAGGAATGGCCCCACGGGGATCCATGATCGACGCCGGGCCCGGATGCAGGTCTTTCAACGCCCACACGTAAAGCACGCGTCCGATCACCGGCACCCGGGCAATCAGAACATAATCGCGCGCAAGTGCCGTACGGACAAGGTTCTGCGTGACCGGATCGACGCGCAACACCAGAGGCTGGTTCGCCGTGACAATCGCCCCCGGACGGGATGTCAGCACACGCTCTTCCTCCTGCGCAGGATCCACCCCCAGCGCAGGCGTCTCGACCGGGTTGGTCAAGTGGTCCGGGTAGATATAACGACTGGGCGCGCAGGCATGGGTCAGCAGGTAAAGGATTGTGGGACCGTCATAGACGTAAAGACAACGATGGGCGACATAGGGCGTGATCGCATCAACAAGCTGGACGGGAGCACGCCGGTTCACCGACGTCCGGAAATAATGTTGGGGCGTGAATACGAGGGGCCACAGACACAGCATGCATCCGACGGCAAACCCCATGCGCTCCTTTCCGACCAGCGGAGCGACCATGATGCACAGCGCGGGCAGGACGGTGATGAAGTAGAAGTCGTAAAAATCGCCCAGCATCCCGAAACCGAGTACTGCAAACACTGTCCACCCGGTCAGGAGCCAGAAATCCGCCGGATTGCTGGCAAGGCGCATACGCCAGCGCAGCGCAAGTGCAAGGGGGGTCGGTGCGATGACGCACAACGCCTTGATCAGGATGAATTTGACCTGCCACATCCGCGTCACGGCCGGAAACGGCCTGCGATGAAAAACCGAGACGAAGTTGGCCTGGACGAAGCTGTCCAGATGACCGATCCACTCGTAATAGGCAAAAACCGCAATGGTCGGTAAGAGCGCCAGAAACACCATCCCGACAGCCACGAGACCAATCCGGAGCACGGGCATCTGCACCTGCCACATACGCAGCAGAAACCAGCAACCCATAAATGCGCCCTCGACCATCGGCGTATATTTGAACTGGATGGCAATCCCCATGAGAGCCATGGCGAACATCGCCAGACCGATGATCCGGGACGGACTTTGCGTGTCGTTCGAACGGAACGCAGCCCACACGGCACAGATGGTGATCGCGTTGTAGATCACTGCAGCCTGCCCTCCGGTTCCCCCCAGGACATTGAGCAGGAGCACATAGGCAATAGCCGCCACGAACCCCTGAACCATCCCCGTACCTCGGCACACGATGGTCCAGATGAACGACGAGGTAATCGCCACGCACAAGGTCGCCACCACCTGATACTGAATGATGCCGTCACCACCCAGAAACCGCACGCCCGAATAGAAAAGAAACAGCCCTATGGGTTTGCGATCCCAAAGATCGACATAGGGCAACTGGCCGTGCAGAATGCGATCGCCGACAACCAGGTAGAGCTGTTCGTCGAAGTCGAGCATGGGGTTACCGAAGGTGGGCAATCGTACAAGAAAACACACCGCCACGATCAGCGCATAGGGCCACCAGCGGGGCAGCGATGCAGCAGACTTGTACCAGAGGGGTCTACGCCCCCCTTCCGGCGAAGGCATGACACGTATTGACGGCAACCCGCAAGTCCTTCTCTCGAAACGCGCGGTTTACCATCCTGAAAAATGGTAAACAGACGATGAGGATCACCCGAAAAAGCGCAGTTTCGAGCATAAAATCCAAGCCTGCACCATGGATCGCCTCAGCTCGAAAACAACAAAAAAGGGGAAGCATCGCTGCTTCCCCCTTCCTGCCCCGGGAACACACCCCGAGAAATCCACGGGTCTCGCGATCAGTCGATCGGAGTGACCTTGCGCGCCTTGCGCCAGCCGGAGATCATCGACGTGATGATCGCCTCGCGCGAGAGGATGTCTTCGCGCACGGCGGCGTAGATGTGGACGAGAACGAAGATCACCATCGCCCACATGCCGAAGTGGTGCCAGGTGTGGACGGTCAGGCTGTTGTTGCCGAACAGCAGCAGGACCGGGCCGGTAAAGACGGTGTGGATCCATCCCGGCCCTTCGCCTTCGCCGTAAAGGGCAAGGCCGGTCACGACCATGAACACCGCCACCCACACGAACAGGACATGCATCGACAGGATCGCCAGCGGGTTGTGCCCGACATAGCGCCGCGACGAATGCTCGGCGAGCGCGTAGCTCTTGGTTTCGAGCATCACGCCTTTCCAGAACTTGCGCGACAGGACCGGCGGACGGATGATCTCGCGCGAGAAATAGTTGCCGACGAAGCTCCAGTAGAAGCGAAAGATGATGCCCACGGCCATGATCTGTCCGCAGGAGAAATGGATGAACCGGATCCAGCCGAACAGGTAATGGGCCGAAGGCTCTCCGTTGAGCGACGGAGGCGGCGACCCGATCAGATAGCCGGTCACAAACAGCAAGGTGATCGCCGTCGCGTTGACCCAGTGCCACAGGCGCACCGGGGCTTCATAGACATAGACGAGCGGCTCGCCCTGCGGCGTGTCGTCGACGGGGGTGCTGGCCATGGAACCCTCCCCCCGATCAGCTCGCGAGCAAGGCAAGACCGGTGATGCCGAGCGCAAGGCCCGCCACCACGCGGCCCTGACCGCGCGCAAAGATCGTCCGTCCGGCCTGCCAGCCACCTGCGTGAAGCATGGCCGAAGCGCCAAGGAAACCGGCGAAGTAGGCAGGCAGCGATCCGGTCGCCTCCGCCCCGTGCGCCATGCCGTGGAGAACGCCCGCACCGGCGATCAGCGCGAGCGCCACGCCCGAGGACAGCCGCGTTGCAAGGACGAGCAACGCGCCCAGCACCAGCACCGAAACGGCCACCATGCTTTCAACGCCCGGCACCGCGCCAAAGGTGACGCCCGCACCGGCCCCGGCGGCAAGCGCGGCCATGAACGCAGCGGGCGCCATCCACGCCTGCCGTGCGGGACGGGTCGCGGCCCACAGGCCCACGGCAACCATCGCGGCAAGGTGATCGACCCCGGTCAGGGGATGGACGAGGCCTGAAACGAACCCGCCGTCGCCATGCCCGGGATGGGCCATGGCCGGAACGGTCGAGCCAACGAAAGCAGCCAGCGCCGGAATGAAGGCGCCCGAAACAGTCTTTACGGAATTACGCATCGTTCGATCCCCTTGTTTCAGCGCACTTTGACTTCGGCCAGCTCCTGACCGTCCGGCCCCATGACGTGGGTCGAACAGGCAAGGCACGGGTCGAAGCTGTGGAGCGTGCGCAGGATTTCGACCGGCTCTTCGGCGCGTTCCACTTTGGTGTTGAGCAGCGAAGCTTCGAAAGCCCCGATATTGCCCTGGTTATCGCGCGGCGACCCGTTCCAGGTGCTGGGCACCACGCACTGGTAATTGTCGATCCGACCGTCCTTGATCCGGATCCAGTGGGCAAGTGCCCCGCGCGGAGCTTCGGAAAAGCCCACACCCTTGACTTCGCTGGGCCAGGTGGACGGATCGAACTTGGCCGTATTGGCCGTCGCCGTATCTCCCGCCTTGATATTGGCGATCAGCTTGTCGAGGAAATACTTCTGCTTGTTGGCGGCCCACTGGGCTTCCAGCGCGCGGGCGGCCGTGCGACCGAGGGTCGAGAACATCGCCTCCATCGGCACGTCGAGCGCCTTGAGCAGGCCGTCGACCTGTTCCTTGATGTCCTGACGCCCCTGCTGATAACCGATGATGTAGCGGGCGAGCGGCCCGACTTCCATCGCGTGCCCACGCCAGCGCGGCGCCTTGATCCAGCTGTACTTGGCCGCTTCGTCGAGTTCCTCGATGCGGGTGCTGGTGCCCTTGGCGTTCTTGCCGAGTTCGTAATGGGGCTCGGTCACGCCGTCCCAAGGGTGCAGCCCCTTGCTCTCGTCCTCGTACTTGTACCAGCTGTGCGGCACGAATTCCTGCACCTGCGACGGATCGGTCAGGTCGACAGGGTGAATCTCGTCGAGCTTGCCGTTGATGATCGCGCCGTGCGGCATCAGCAGGTTGGCGGGACTATAGTCGTTCGCCTTGTCCGGGATGTCGCCATAGGCCAGCAGCGACTTGCTCGACAGACCACCGCCATAGAGCCAGCTCTTGTAGAAGCCGCCGATGGCGATCACGTCGGGGATGTAGACGTTCTCGACGAATTCGATGCAACGCTGCGTGATCGAGATCACGTAGTCGAGGCTCGCCATGTTGATCGGCGCGCCTGCCGCCATGTCCCCATCGATGTTGATGGCGCAGGGAACCCCGCCGACCAGCCAGTTGGGGTGGATATCCTTGCCGCCGAAGATCGTGCGCACGCGCATGATTTCCTTCTGGAAATCGAGCGCCTCGAGATAGTGCGTGACCGCCATCAGGTCCGCTTCGGGCGGCAGCTTGTAGGCCGGGTTGGTCCAGTAGCCGTTCTTGAACGGGCCGAGCTGGCCGCTTTCGACGAACTTGCGCAGACGGGTCTGCACGTCGCGGAAATAGCCGGGCGAGGAATTGGGATGGTTAGGCGCCACCCGCTGCTGCAGCTCGCTGGTCGCCTTGGGATCGGCCTTGAGCGCGTTGACCGGATTGACCCAGTCGAGCGCATGCAGGTGGTAGAAGTGGACGAGGTGGTCATGCACCTGCAGCGAAAGCTGCATGATGTTGCGGATCGAGTTCGCGTTTTCGGGAATGTCGATCTTCAGCGCGTTTTCGACCGCACGCACACTGGTCAGCGCATGGGTGCCGGTGCACACGCCGCAGATGCGCTGAACAAAGGCCCAGGCATCGCGCGGGTCGCGGCCTTTCAGGATGACTTCCAGACCGCGCCACATCGTGCCGGTCGAAACCGCGTTGCGGATCACGTTGCTGCTGTCGATGTTCACTTCACAGCGCATGTGCCCTTCGATGCGGGTGACGGGGTCGATGACCAGCCGCTTGCCGCTGTTGTCGAGCGTGAAGCCGTTGGGGGTGGCAAGCGTCGTCATCAGTTCTGTCCTTCGAAATCATGGGCCTTGGCCGGTTCGTCACCGGCCTTCTGGCGGGCGCGACGCACGGCGCTGGCGGCGGCATGGGCGGCCGTCGCGATCCCCACCGCTCCGGCGGCCGTCACGCCGATCTTGTCCGCATTGGCCTCGATCCCGAAACCGTTGACGTCGACGAGGCGGTTGTAGAACGAACCCTTGTCCCAGAAACCGTCTTCCGAGCAGCCGATGCAGGGGTGCCCGGCCTGAATCGGGAACGACAGCCCGCCGTTCCAGCGCACGGTGGAACAGGCGTTGTAAGTCGTCGGCCCCTTGCACCCGACCTTGTACAGGCAATAGCCCTTGCGCGCGCCTTCGTCGTCGAAATGCTCGACGAACTGGCCTGCGTCGAAGTGCGGGCGGCGGTAGCACTTGTCGTGAATGCGCTGCGAATAGAACATCTTCGGGCGCCCCTGCAGGTCAAGCTCGGGAAAACGCTCGAACGTCAGGATATAGGCGATGACGGCGGTCATCACTTCGGCGATCGGCGGACAGCCGGGCACCTTGATGATCGGCTTGTCGGCAAGCCCGGGAACCTTGTGCACCGGGGTTGCCTGTGTCGGGTTCGGGCGCGCGGCCTGAACGCAGCCCCAGCTCGCGCACGAGCCCCAGCTGATGATCGCCTTGCAGTGGTCAGCCGCTTCCTTGAGCTGTTCGAGGAAGGGGCGACCGCCGATGATGCAGCTCATCCCTTCCTGGTTGAGCGGCGGATTGCCTTCGACAGCAAGAATGAAATTGCCGTCGTACTTCTGGATCGTTTCCTGCACGATCGCTTCGGCCTGATGACCTGCCGCTGCCATGAGCGTGTCGTCATAGTCGAGCGAGATCATCGACAGGATGACGTCCTTGGCCAGCGGGTGGCCCGAACGGATGAAGCTTTCCGAACAGCAGGTACATTCAAGACCGTGCATCCACAGCACGGGAATGCGCGGCTTGGTTTCCATCGCGTTCTGGATTTCGGCGGCATAGGCAGGCGGCAGACCGAGCGCGGCGGCTGTCAGACTACAGAATTTGGTGAAGCTGCGCCGAGTGATGCCCTGTCGGCGCATCACGTCGTAAAATGTCTCGGTGGCCATGCGTATCCTTCCTCGCACGGCGGGCCTCTGGCTTGGGGGGACCCGCGATATGATGTCGGTGACGCATAGGAAGCAAGGGCCGTGCCACTTGCAACAAGCACAGCAACGACGGCAAGCCGACTGTCCCGAAGGAGGGAAAACCGATCACCCCGCTTCCACATGTGGCAACAGGCTTACCAGTCGAAACGCAAGCAGCAGGCGCAATCGAAGCAAGCCCCACCCGTGCGGCCAACGGCTTCGATTGCGCCCCTGCTTCGATCCACGCCTCCGCGCGGGAGGCGCCCCTTGAGCTTCTTAATCACCACAGACCAGATCAGCGATTACACCGGCGCAGCGGCCCTGCTCGATGATTTGCCCAGGGCGCAGTGGATGCTGGCTGACCGCGGCTATGATGCCGAATGGTTCCGCGACGCGCTTGAGCAAAAGGGCACCAAGCCTTGCATTCCGGGCCGAAAATCCCGTTCTTTTCCCGTCAAATACGATAAGCGCCGATACAAACGGCGCAATCGCATCGAGATCATGTTCGGCCGCTTGAAAGACTGGCGACGGGTGGCGACCCGCCCCGATGCGCAGGCCTTGCGCGGGAGGGCTCAAAATTTCCGAATCTGGAAAAGGGAGCGCGGCGACACGCGAGTGGCCCCGCTTCGCATAAGCGAAGACCGCATCCGCTCGCATCAGAGCAAGTACAATCGCAGGCGATTTTCCACCCCTGTTTTCCGTACAGCGGGATTTCTGACGCACTAATTGATTGAAATGATGGTGCACCCGACAGGGGTTCCACAAACTCCTGATTTCAAGCCATTAGGCAGGCAAACCGGGCCAAAGTGGCTAACGGATTTCTGCGGGTTTGCGGGAGCATTGGCTAACCGGATTTCGGCGCCTTTTCTGGCTGAATCCGGTGCCGCATGAGCACGACCCTCACCCATGCGGGGCTGCCGGTGGGCGTAACGCGCTTCGATCTGCTGCGCCTGTTCGAGCAAGTCGCCCGCCCCGGCTTCGGCCTGTCGTCCACCGCCGTGGCGCTGGTGCGGCACTATGTCCTCAAGACGATGGATGCCGATTACCTCAAGGGCCGCATCTGCGCGGTCTGGACACAGGCCTGCCGCTTTGCCGAGGCGCTGGGCATCACGCCCCGCTCGATCAACTCAGCCGAACGCGAGCTTGAACGCGCCGGTTTCATCGTCCGCAACGCCGGCATCAATGGCGCGCGGGCCGGCGACCGGCAGGATGGCATCATCACCTGGGCGGCAGGCATCAACCTTGCGCCCCTGATCACCCGCTACGGCGAGTTGAAGGGCAAGGCCGAGGCGCTCGATCTGCAAGCCCGCGCGATCAGCCAATGCCGCGCAGAGATCCGCCAGTTAGGCCAGCGAATCCGCCACGCCTGCGACCAGACCTTGCGCGAGCGCGCCGAGGCCATCCTGCCCGGCGGTCGCACCGCCCGTATCACCAGCATCGCCCGCCTCACCGCGATCCGGGAGACCCTTGCCGCCATGCTCGACGCCATTGTCAGCGCGCCCGCAGCCAATCCCGGTGCACCAAAAACTTCCGACGCGCCGGAAGAAAACTGCGCACCCAATATACAAGATAAAAACTCACCACGAAGCTGTAGCGCGCGCGGCGCCGCGCCCGATCGGATCACGCCCACGGCTGCGGTCAGCGTGGCCACGCAGGCCTATCAGGAGCTGGTCGCGGCTTTGGGCGGGGCAACATGGCCCAACATCGTCGAGGCCTCATGGCGAAGCTGCACCCGCCTCGGCATCGCCCAGAGCACGTGGGGCCGCGCCTGCCAGCATTTCGGACGGGAACGCGCCGCTCTCTGTGTCCTGATGATCGACCGCAACGCCGAACTGCCCGGCGACCATCGCTACAAGGCCCGATCCCCCAGCCGCTGCCTCTCGGGCATGATGCGCAAGGATCGCAGCCAAGGCTTCAACCTCACCGGCCTGTTCCGGGCGGGGCAAAGCGATCAGGTGTTGGCTGAGCATGATGGGCGGCTCGCGCCCGTCGATCCCCTCCAGCCCGCCAGCGAGGACATCGGCAATGGCGCGCTGGGCTTGTTCGCCAGCGACCTCCTCGCTCGCCTTAGCGCCCAGTTCGAGGGAGGCGCAGCGCAATGACAGAAACCCTTTTCCCACGGCGGCCTATCGGCCGGGATGGCTTCCCCACAGGGGCCGGATTCTGCTCACTGCTCTCCAAGCGTCCCCCTGTTGAGAGCCCCAGTGAAAGGCAAATCAGGCACACACCACGCTACCCGGTAGCATGCGCGCCGTGCGGCGAAAGTCACAGAAATCCGTCATCCTATGCCCTAGATAGGCGTCTAGGGCGGCGCAAAAAGCATAGGACGCGGGCCAGCAAGCCGCCTAGAGGCCGCCTAGGGCCCTATGGTTGCGCATGTCGGCAAGGCGGGCGCTGACATGGCACAACTCAATGTCACCGTCGAAGAGCATGTCCTGACAGCCGTGGATCGGCTCGCCTCGGATCGGCAGATGACGCGGCCAGCACTGGTGCGGGCGCTGCTTGACGAAGCCCTGGCGGCTGATCTTGTAGGCAGGCCGCTGTTCGCCCAACCCGAAGCGCCGTCAGCCCCGGCGATTGATCCCGCCACCTTGATCGCGCTGACCGGGCAATTGGACAAGCTGACAAAGCGCCTCAACGCCACGCTGCGGGCGCATGACCAGCGCGACGAAGCGCTGATGGGCCAGCATGTGCTGAACGCCGAAGCGATCAATGCGGCACAAGCGAAATTAGCCGAGCAGATCAACGGACGCTTGCGCGACAGCTTTGGCCCCTTCCGCAAGGAGATGACGGGGCTTGGCGAGGTAATCAACGGGCAACAGGAAGCACTCGCCCAATTGCTCGCGCAGCACCGCGACGAGCTTGCCCGGTCGCAGAACGAAAGCCCGGCGTTTACGGCCATCAGCCGGGAACTGACGCGGCTGGATCAATCGGTGCGGCAAGCGCGGCCCAATGTAACGATCAAGCTGTTCGACTACAGCCGCACCTTCGAGCGTTGGGAACTGGCCGCCGGGGCCGTGATGGCCTTGTCTCTGGCATTCTTTGTGTTGGTCATGATCGCGCGGATCTTGCCCGACGGTTGGTTCGCCGTGCCGGTGGGGCGGGCATTTTTCGGTAACGACCAACATGCCGAATGCGCCTTTTCTGGCGGAAGCTATTCCAGTGATGGTTCATGCCTCCGCGGCACCAGGAGGCTGTGGTGATGATCTCGATCGGGGTGATCGGCAATGCCTCCGGCGCGGCGGCTTACTATGCCAAGGACAATTACTATGCGGGCCCCGAAGCTGAAAGCATCGGCCAATGGTTCGGCAAAGGGGCCGACGCCTTGAACCTAGCCGGGCCGGTCGCCGCCACCAGTTTCGAAGCCGTGCTGGCCGGACACTTGCCAAATGGCACCGCAATCAAGGCACCGTCGGGCGCAGAGCACCGGGCAGGCCTCGATCTGGTGTTCTCGGCCCCGAAGTCTGTGTCGTTGCTGGCACTGGTGGGCGATGATCGCCGATTGATCACCGCGCTGGAAGATAGCGTCAGGGCAACGCTGGGCTGGATCGAAGCCAACCTGATCGAGGCGCGCAAGTTTGATCCCACCTCCGGCTCGCAAGTGCCGGTGCGGACTGGCCATATGGTCGCTGCGACCTTTACCCATGATCTCTCGCGCAACCGCGATCCGCAGTTGCATGTGCACAGTGTCGTGGCCAACGCTACCTTGCGTCCCGACGGTGCATGGCGGGCGCTGAGGAATGACCCGCTCTACGATCAGCAGACCACCATAGCGGCCGTGCACAATGCCGACCTGCGCGCGCGGGTCGAGGCCTTGGGCTACCGCACGAGGCCCGCCGAAATCGGGCGCCACGGTCAGTTCGAGATCGAGGGCGTCAGCCGCGAAGCGATCGTTGCGTTCTCGACCCGCAGCGCCGAGATCGATGCCGCGCTGGAAGCAACTGGGCGCTCGGGCAGCAGCGCCGAGCGCGAGCTGGCGGCCTTGGCCACGCGCAACACCAAGGATGCCGGGGCAACGCGCGAGAGCGATCGCGCCGAATGGACCGAGCGGGCACATGCGATCGGGTTTGAACCCAAGGCGCTGGTGGAAGCGGCCATGGCGCAGGCCGAACGGGGCCAGACGTTGTGGACGCGGATTGCGCAGCAGGTGCGTGGCGTCGCGGCCAAAGGGCTGGCGATTGTCGAAGCCATGGGCCTGTCCCCGCAGGAGCGTGATCCCCTCGTGCCGGAACGCGCCGGATCGTTGACGCCCGAACAGTTTGCGGGCGCCCAGGCCGTTGCCGCTGGCGTGCGGCACATCAGCCAGACCGAAGCGGGCTTCAGCCGGTTTGAACTGATCCGCGCCAGTCTCAATCTCGGTGGGCCGATCAAGGTTGCCGATATCGAAGCGCGGGTGGACCTGCTCCAAGACAAGGGCCTGCTGCTGGCCGATGCCGATGGCGTGATGATGACCACGCGGGGCGCCATCGCCCTCGAACAGCAGGTGCTTGAACTGGCGCGAGCAGGGCAAGGACAGGGCACGGTGCTGGTCGACCGGCATGCCGAGGCGGCCGTTCAGCAACAGGCCCGCGAGCTGGGTTTGCGCCGCTTGTCGCCAAGGCAAGAAGCGGCCGCCGCCCTGATCCTCAAATCGAACGACCGGATCGTCGGTGTTCAAGGTGTTGCGGGCGCGGGCAAGTCGACCATGTTGCAACCGGTGACGCGGATCGCTGAGGCGCAAGGGCGCAATGTTGTGGCAGTGGCGGTCGGTGCGCAGATCGCTCAGCAACTGGGGAAAGATCTGGGCGTGCCGTCCAACTCGGTCACCGGATTCCTCTATCGCCATCAGGCGCTGCTGATCGATGATGGCCTGCCAGACCTCAAGGAACGCTCGATCCATGAATTGTCCGGCTCGCTGATCATTGTCGATGAAGCTTCGACGTTGAGTTCGCGCCAGGCTGCCGACCTGATCCGGATTGCCCATGCCGCAGGCGCCGCACGGCTCGCGATGGTGGGCGACACCCGCCAATATGGCGCAGTCGAAGCAGGCAAGCCGTTTGCCGATTTGCAAAAGGCGGGGATGGCGACCGCTGAACTGACGGACAATGTCCGTGCGCGATCCGACATCATGCGCAGCCTCGCGCCGGTTCTCGATGCCGGCGACATGGCGGGGGCCTTCCGCATCCTGGAACCAGTCACGCACGAAGTTCCTCGCGGCGATGCGGCGGCGCATGCCGTGGCGCTCTGGGCACAGCGGCCACGCGAGGAGCGCGAGGCGACACTGATCCTGACCTCCGGCCGCGCCTTGCGCGCCGAGGCAAACCGCGAAGCGCAAGCCTTGCTGAAATCGCTCGGCGAAATCGGCCAGCATGGCCAGCGCCTCACCGTGCTCGACCGTGTGAACCTCAGCCGCGAAGAAGCGCGCACCATGGCGCCCTATCGCCAAGGGCTGGTCGTCCAGATCCGCACCGACATGCCCCGCCAGGGCCTCACGCGCGGGATGATCGGCACGATCACCAGCGTGACCCCGACGCAGGTCGAACTTCGGCGCGGCAACAGCACCTGGACGCTTCAGCCTGACCGTCTTGCGCGCAATCTCAAGGAAGATGCGATCGGCCTGTTTGAGCGGCGGGACATCGAACTGCACGAGCATGATCGAATTCGGTTTACGGCCAACAATCCCAAACACGGCGTGCTCAATGCCCAGACCGCGACGGTCGAGGCGATCTCGCCCGAGAGGGTCGTGCTGAAACTGGCCGAGGACCGGCGGCTTGAGCTTCCGCTCAACGATCCCGCCTTGAAGCGCATCGACCTTGGCTATGCCATCAACACCTATGCCGCGCAGGGTGTGACCACGACGCACGGCATTGTCGTGATGGACAGCCGCGAAAAGATGCTCTCCTCCTCGCGGACGCTGAGCGTTGCCCTGACCCGCATCGCCGATCAGCCGACGCTGGTGCTCGACAGCGCGGAGCGGTTGGAGCGCGCGGTGGGGCGGCATGATGCGGGGAAAACCTCGGCGCTGGATATCTACCGTGCGATGACGGCTGCCAAGGAGGAGCCGAAAATTGAGCAGAAGGAGTTGCAGAAGGAACGAACGCGAGAACGCAGCATCGACAAGGAAATCGGGGCGCGGGAGCGGGATTGGGATTTTGGAATGTAGGGTGACCTGCCCCCCGAAAGATCCCTCATTCTGATGTAGAGTCTGTCTACGAGAAGGAGCAGACGCATGAGGAAGAGCCGTTTCACCGAGGCGCAGATTATCGGGATGATCAAAGAGCAGGAGGCTGGGCTGCCGACCGTGGAGGTTTGCCGCAAGCATGGGCTGAGCACGGCGACGTTCTACAAGCTGAAGGCCAAATACGGCGGGATGGAGGTATCCGACGCCCGCCGCCTGCGACAGCTTGAGGACGAGAACGGCAAGCTCAAGCGCCTGCTGGCCGACAGCATGCTCGACAACGCCATCCTGAAGGACTTGCTGGGAAAAGTTTGACGACACCGGGCCAGCGGCGGGACGCGGTGCTGCGGGTGTTGCGGGACTATGAGGTCTCGCAACACCGGGCCTGCGGGCTGATCGGTGTCGATCCCAAGACGGTTCGGCGCGAACGCCCGCCCGACCACAGCGCCATCCGCGACGCCATGAAGGAGGTTGCGGGCAAGCGCCGTCGCTTTGGCTACCGTCGGATCGGCATCATGCTCGAGCGCCAGGGGATGATCATGAATCACAAGAAGCTCTACCGGCTTTATCGGGAGGAAGGCTTGTCAGTGCGCCGGCGTCGCGGACGCAAACGGGCGCGGGGCAGCCGTACACCGATGCCCGTGCCGCTGGCGCCGGGGGCACGCTGGTCGATGGACTTCGTGTCGGACACGTTCGGCGCATCGCGCAAGTTCCGGATTCTGGCCATCAATGATGACTGTTGCCGCGAAAACCTGTGCCTGATCGCGGACACCAGCATATCCGGCGCCCGCGTGGCGCGCGAACTCGACACTTTGGTGCGCCTTTATGGCAAACCGGCTTGCATTGTCAGTGATAATGGGACCGAATTCACCAGTCGGGCGATCCTGGAATGGGCCGCCAGAAACCAGATCGAGTGGCACTACATCGATCCCGGCAAGCCCCAGCAAAATGGGTTCATCGAGAGCTTCAATGGCTCGCTGCGCGATGAACTGCTCAACGAGGAACTGTTCGACAGCCTGGCCGATGCCCGCCGGAAGCTGGCCATCTGGCGCTACGATTACAACCATGTCCGGCCCCACTCGTCTTTGGGAAATCGGACGCCTGCACAAGCGCGTCGAGCGTTCGAGCAGGACGAAACCATCACGCCCGACGCGCTTGTGCAGGCGCAGGGCACATCGTATCTAACCGCTGGACTCTCGTTATGATTGAGGGACTGACGGGGGGCAGGTCAAGGGCAATCTATGGTGGCCATAGATTTGCCGCCAAACAAGCACCAACCCACCCTCGACCAGCAGGTAGCGAATGACTAGGGTTGCGGACTGACCGGTAAGTCCGCTTCCTGGCGTCAGACTCGTGAAGCGGCCATTCGTTTATGCGTTTCTAGCACGGCAGTTTGGGGAAGCGCCGATGTAGGATTGGATGATCGACATGCTTATCCCCGATCTTCAAGCAGCTTTCGGTAATCCTTGATGCCATGCTTTCGCATCGCCTCGATCGCAGCTACACGCGCCTTTCGATCCCAATTGGAATCGTCGACGAAGAGCGTGCTTCTCAGAGCAGCGACATGGTCTGCATCCAGTTGGTGATGTTCGGCACCGGCAATGACTGTCGCGAGATACCAATCGAAAGGGCGTAGCGCTTGGTCCAGCGAGGTACCAAGATAGCTGCTGGTTGTGACGGTACTACCCTCGACGACAAAATCGTCGTCGCGCTTGTAGCCAAAGCCCACGCCCTCGTGCCGGTCTAACTGCTCTCGCTCGCTTAGATCGATCTCGAAAATGACCCCGGGAATGGCTGAATTCGGGGCGGCAACCAGTGTCGCTTTGCCCGATCCGTCCTGACTCGCCTTAGAAAATTCGAGGTTCCATGCGCGCGCAACGCCCAGCCCCAAAGCCTTCGCCGATGGGCAACGTCCAAGCAGTCGAGCTGGCAACATGTTAGAACCGTACGCGAAGTAGAGAAACTTCATTGGCTAGTCTTCCATTATATCAAGGTATGGCGCGACACGATTTATTTGACAAGCGGTGGGCAAGGTAACCAAATTTATTTACGCAATAGATCGCGTCCTGTCGGTTGGCATAGATACCACCGCTCACCGATAATCTGTAGCGTCCGCGCCATTCCGCAAAGATTTAATAGTCTGCAGTCCGAAATCGTTTTTGCTTACCTCAAATAGTGTCCGGAATTCCTCAATCGTGCCTGCGCCCTCATTCCACGGCGCGGCCCAGCGCGAAAGAAATAAGTCTAGTCCGATCAAACCATCAGGGCGAAATTCCGCATCGTCCTTGAGGACAATAAGCGGAGCAGCTTCCGGTGCGCCAAGTAGGCTTGTCAATTCTCGCGGAGCAAAGACTGGCGCCCCCATTTCCATCGCCTTAGCGATCAGGATTGTGCGCACGACCCAAGCGATCCTCCGATTAATGAGGACACTCGGCATACGATGGTGGAATTGCAGGATGAACATTCCAATCTGCGTGGCCAAGTCTATCTCACGACCGTACGACTGCTTTGGCGAGAAGCGCGTCCGCAGTGCTTTCAGGAGGAAATGCGGATCCCAGATCTCCCTGGCCTCATGAGCCAAATGGCTTGCGAACAAATCGCCTTGGTCAGCCTTTTGTAGAAGGTAGTCGCAAGGATAGACCGCCATCGCGTGCATGCCCAGCCGGATCGTGTAAGGTTGCGGCCCCTTGGACCAAACAAGAATATCGTAATCGGATTCGACATCCTCATCACCGCGCGCTCTGCTGCCAAACAGAGCGAACCCTACGACAGGGTCGCGCCAATCTACTGCATGTAAGTCTACCAGATTCATTGCGGCTCAACACTACCTTGAAGTGCCATAACGCTCATTCGTCGCGCCGATAACCTCAGCTCCTCAAGTTCGTCGTTATTCAGTAGCACGAGGTGGCGTTTGCGCTTGTCGATACCGTCATCTGCGAGGTGATACTCCGAGCGAAGATAGAATAGGAGCGCCAGTCGGCACGGCTTCTCCAACTCTTCACCTTCGAAAGCGAATTCGCGCCGAACCGCTTCCTGCTCTTCGGGCGGCAGTTCTGGGTTTGGTCGCAGGCGCAGCCTCCCAATCGACTTCCATTCGAAGTCGAAGTTCGGATCGATCGTACTGTGACCACTGAGTTCGACGTTCTCTAACCGCCCAAGGTTGAAATCGCGAAAATCACCATTGCCCGCATCGTAAGCGCGAATGTGCCAGCGGCCCGCTACGTAAGCGAGTGAATGTGGCGCGAGTACTCTCTCCGTCGCGGGCTTGCCGCTCATCGTCCAATACTTGACCTTTATCTGGCGCCGCTCGTTGATCGCAGTGGTCAACAGCATGACCAGTTCGTCGCTAACGGGCCGCCGGCGAAGCTCCACGACCTCAATGTCCGGAACGGCTCCAAACCATGTGTGGTTCTTATCGAGCCATCCCAGCTTCAGTGCCTGCAATTGCAGGAGATATCGATGAGCCTGCCCGGCGACGAAGACTGGTTTATAGGTTTCAGTACGCACAAAGGACTTAGCGTGCTGGTCGTAAGCCATGCTGAAAGGAGCGAACTCAGCAAATTTTTCCAGATCGTTGGACGCCTGCTGTGCCGAGATTTTGAAGTGCTCTCGCAGGTCTGATCGATTGATCCGGCCATCCCAAAAGAGCCGAAAATCAATGAATTCGAGGCGGCGGCGCAACCCCGGCTTCAGATCGTCGATCGTTTCCGCATCATTCTGGCTCATGCTTAACCCCACAACTTTATGTACCCATCACCAACAAAAACTTGACTGGTTTATCTGATGTGGGCACAGATAGTCTGTATCGCACGACTCGTCAAAGCGATCGAGCCCAAATGACATGGCGCTGCGCTGTGCCGGCCGAGCGACGAACGCGAGCGAGGCGTTGTAAGATTGGAGGAAGGAGACATGGAGCCATCGTCCCGGGAAATGCTTGCCAAGATCGGCAGACAACTGGACGCCAATGTCTTCCCTCACGTGTTCGACAACGGCGTGGTTATGCCCAGCGCGTCCGATGTCACATCATCCGCACTGGGCAAGGAAACTGACGATGAACAGCAAAGACCGAGAGGATCCGCAGCCGGGTCACGGAAAGGGGCCGCCCGATGGAAGGGGACGCCCCGTCGATCACGGCAGGCCGGTGCCTCCGCACGGATCAGCAGCGGCCTGCTTCGTACCACCTACGAAGCGCAGGTAGCCAGCCTTGAAAAGGAATATCCTGCTTCCCGCGTGTTCCCTGACGATGACGGAATATGGCTCCAGAGCGAAAGCGCGGTTTTATCGGGCCTAGACTACGGAGCCACATTTCTCATCGCCCTGCCGTTTGCGCCTGGAGCCGGACCACGTGCTTGGGGCTTCTGGAATGACCCCCGCGGCCCGCTTTGGATAGGGCCTCGCCACACTAATTTCTTCGATGGATCGATATGTGCGTTTTCGCCCGGCGATAACGTCTGGACCGAGGGCGGGAATCTGACGTCCCTGATCGACCTTTATACGGTGTGGGCGTTTCGTCACCTGTACCTGGAGGTCATGGGCCGATGGCCGGGGAGGCAATATTCTCTGCCCCCACCCAACGAGGTGTTGAATCCTTATTATCGTCTGGCGCAATGCAAAGACAACGAACTCTGCGGCTGCGGATCACTGACGTCGCGATACGCGGAATGTTGCAAGCCGAGGGATCTACGGTCTGACTTTGGGCGACTGGCCCAAGAATTTGTGCGGCGCATGGGTGCTAGGCTCGGGGACCGCAAGCCCCCGCTGGCGATTGCCGATTTCGCCTCGGGCCAGGGCGCTCTGCCAAGTATCAGAGATGTGCACAACCTGATGGCCTCGACGGCCCCAACTTCCAAACAAGCCTAGCAAGGAGAAGAAAAGACATGGCTAGATGTACAGCACCAGTACGAGGCCACACACGGGGCGGCGGAGCGGACTGCCCTGTGTGCGGCCCCCGCTATCGTGGCTCTAGGTCTTACACATCCTATTCCCCGCCCTCTTACACTCCGTCCTACACCCCTTCTTTCTCCTCATTGGGAAGCAGTGGCAGCGGTCGGAGTAGCGGTGGCGGGTCTCGCCGCACCGCGAAGCCCCGCTGGTCGGGAGCGGGTTCGGCAGTGTGGTACACACCCGAACAAGTGCAGGCGCTCACACCGGTTCGCGAAAACGTCGAGAATCTAGCGGTGTCGCAGCCTGATCTTCGAGACGTGTTTCTCTGTCACGCATGGGATGACAGGCACGGCTCCGCTAAGCAACTGCATGACTTACTCGAAGCGCGCGGGGTCCGCGTATGGTTCAGCGAAAAGGACCTTGGTCTCGGGGTGCCGATGATGCGGGCGATTGACAAGGGTTTGGTGAATTCGCGCGTAGGTATCGTTTTGGTGACCCCTGCTATGTTGCGCCGCCTCCCGGCAGAAGGCATCGCAGACAAAGAGCTTTCAGCGCTCCTCCGGCGTGAGCGGCTTGTCCCGGTCGTTCATGGAACGACTTATGAAGAACTTGAACAGGTCAGCCTCCTGCTGGCCTCTCGGGCTGGGCTGAGCACTGCCGAAGAGTCCATGGCGGAAGTTGCCAGCAAAATCGCCGAACTGGTCGCTACCTAATCAAGGCCGTGCTGCATATGCATATTTCGGCACACCGCTATAGGATAGGCGCCGGGCAGAAACGTGGCGCACTTTGGGACCGGCCCGGAGCAGATGAATTAAGGGCAACTATCAGAAAGTAGTTTCGGCCGCTGAATGTCCGGA
>NZ_GL876931.1:60192-190609 GCF_000192575.1 Novosphingobium nitrogenifigens DSM 19370
TCCGGAGTGAGGGCGGCCATCGCCATCCCCGCGCCCACACCGGCATATCCGGATGCAACACCGTTGCGTACAAGGGGCTGCGTGGTAACATAAGAAAATGCGCGACGAAAAAATTCGGAATGGTGGTCTTTGGATAGCTGGCGGGGGCGGCATTCTCGCAGCCGGAAACATTTTCATCCCGCCTTTGCATCCAAGCCTATTTCCTGCGACCATTTTCGTTGCTGCGGTGGCTGCTCTACTTTTTCTGCGAATGCTGTTCAGCCGTTTTTATCGAGACGGTATTGATCTGATAAACCTCGATATGCGGGGAGGTGATCCATGGCCTGGAAAGCGCAAAAAATTCTTCGACCCAGATTGGGGGCTGTTTGGCATTCGAACTGGTAGCCCAAAGCTGCTGTGGGTTCGGGCTATTTTATTTTTGGGGGCTATGCCGCTTGCTTTGACTCAAGCATGGGTGGGCATAGCAATTGTCCAGCTATGGTGGGCAAGCCTGTTCGTCGTAATGATATTGAGCTTGATGTATGGGGCAATCGATACCCAATCAAAACACGCTGATGGCGGCCTAACCTAACTTTGCCGACGATGCGCCTGTTCGCGCTCTCCCCCAAACTCGCCGTACGTTGCCGATTTTCATCAGGTGAACGTACGACGGCTCCCGACGGCCTGGCCTTGCGCCTTGAACGTCGTGTTTGAGGGCGCCTACCGCAATCCCATCCGATCCATTTTCTTGAGCAGCCCCACGCGCGAGAGGCCAAGATCGCGGGCGGTGTGGGTGTGATTGTGGCCGGTGCGTTCAAGTGCCTCAACGATCCGACGCCGTTCCAATGCAACCACCTCATCTTCCAGCGTCAAATTTGCAGGAGTTAGGGTAACGGGCGCGGTTTCTCCGGTAGCAAAGACCAGATCCTCGACGCTGATCGCAGCACCTTGCGCCAAGGCCGCCGCGCATTCCACCGCCGCGCGCAATTCGCGCACATTGCCGGGCCAGGCACGCTGGGCGATCCACTCCAATGCCTCTGGGGCAAAGCGCGCAGCAGGTGCCGCGCGGCGCAAGAATATTTGCGCCAGCAACGCCTTGTCCGCCCCCCGTTCATCCAGCCTTGGCGTCGACAGCACCAGTCCCTTCAGGCGATAATAAAGATCTTCGCGGAACGAGCCATCAGCAACGGCGGCGGTAAGATCGCGATGCGTGGCGGCGATGATGCGCACGTCGGCTTGGCGCATCTCGCGCGCGCCAACTGGCTGATAGGTGCCATCGGCCAGAAAGCGCAGCAGCTTGACCTGCATGGCAGGCGGCATCTCGCCAATCTCGTCGAGGAACAGCGTGCCGCCATGCGCCACCTCGACAAGGCCAGCGCGGTCGGCATGGGCGCCGGTGAAGCTGCCCTTGAGATGTCCAAACAGCTCGCTTTCCAGCAAGTCGGCCGGAACCGCCCCGCAATGCACTGGCACCAACGGGCCCTTCGCGCGCGTGGAGGCTGCGTGAATGGCGCGGGCCACCAGTTCCTTGCCCGTGCCGCTCGGCCCCAGCACCATCACAGGCATGTTGGTGGGCGCCACCCGGCGGATCAGCGCGCGCAAGGCGACCATCGGCGGCGATTGGCCGATCAGCCCCATGTCCTCGCTCGTCTCATCGCGGGCGCGCAAGGCTGCCAGTTCCTGCGCTAGCCTCGCCCGCTCCACCGCTCGGGCGACGACAACCTTGAGCAGATCGGGATCGACCGGCTTGGCGAGAAAATCCCATGCGCCCGCCTCAATCGCCTGCATCGCTAGTGCCTGATCGGCATGGCCGGTCATCACCACTACTGGAGCCGGCGCAAAGGCGGAGATCAGCGCAATGCCCGCTTGCGGATCGTGGTGCGGCGGCATCGCCAGATCAAGCAGCACCACATCAGGCCGGTGCCGTGCAAAAGCGGCGCGTGCGGCATCGCCGTCGCCCACGGTGGTTACCTCATGCCCCTGCGCGCGCAGCCAGCCTGCGGTCAGGCGCTGAAAGGCGGGTTCATCATCGGCCAGCAGGATCATGCACGCTCTCGCAAATCTGGCCCGAATGTCAGGCGAAAACAGGTGGTCCAACCCTCGCGCCGGGCCAGCGTGGCGGTGCCGCCATGCGCCTCCAAAATGCGGCGCACGATGGCAAGGCCAAGCCCCGTGCCCCCGGGGCGGCGCGAAACGAAGGGCTTGAACAGGCTGTCGGCGATCTCCGGAGCGATGCCGGGGCCCTTGTCGCAAATGTCGATTGTGCGGTCATCGGCAAAGATGGCGCAATCACCACCCATCGCCTTTGCGTTGTCCACCAGATTGGCCAAAGCACGGCGCAAGGCTGCGGGATCGGCATGCAGTGTTGTGCCCTCGGCCACATCCACGGATACGCCAAATCCGGCCAGATAGGGCGCCAATTCGATGGGACGCGGCGCAATGGTCCACGCCCGCGCATAATCCAGAATATCGGTGACAAGCACGTTCATGCGCCCCACTTGCTCGCCAATCTCGGCGCGCACCTCGGGCGGAGCGCCGGTGGCGGCCATCTGCACAATGCCCAGCGGATTGCGCAAATCATGCGCTATTGTCGCCGCCAGTGCGCCCAGTTCGGCTAGCCTTGCCTCGCGCTCGGCCTCCACCATGCGGCGGGCGCTGGCAAGGCGGCGAGCGGCTTCTTCCACCAGCGTGGCGACGCGCGCGGCGGTGTGGCGCAGGGCGAAGGGCGCATCGTCCCATCCGTTCAGCGTCACAGCATCGCCCACAACGGCCAATCCCGGCCCATCCTCGGCAAGGCCCAGATGCTGGCGCAGCATGGCGTTGGCCAATGCTTCCAGCGCCCGCTCGTCCGCCACCTGCGCCAAGGCATCGCGCCACGGCTCGAGATCCAGCCTGGCACCGGGGAACACCAGCCGATCGGTCAGCCGCTTGAGCGGCGCCATCACCAACAGCCCCAAGGCCATCGCGCCTGCAAGGGCCGCCCATGTCGCCACAAAACCCTCTGGTCGCCCAGCCAGCGCCAGTGGCAGCGTGGCGATCAGCGCCGCCGCACCGCCCGCGCCCGCCAGCAGCAGGATCCACACCAAGCCCCGGCGCGCCCACACATCAGCCGCCATGAAGCGATGGCGCACCACCGCATAGACCAGCGCCACCGAGTAAAGCGGCAGCGCCAGCACCGGCCAAGGATAGGCCTCAATCCCCAGCGCGGGGAAGGCAAAGCCGGAGAGCGCCAGCAGGCCAATCCCGCTCGACACGAACACCGCGCCCGCCTGATCGCGGTGAAGCCCGCTCTGCTGCCGCCATGTCTGAAGTAGCCGCAGATGCCCCATCACCGACAGCGCCGCCGTAACCGCCAGCACACCCCAGCCCGCCAGCGAGGGGACAAAGGCCCCAGCAAAGCCATGCCAGGGCGCAATCCGTCCCACGCCCAGCGCAAGCCCCGCGACCACCGCCATAATGGCCATGCCATAGCTGCCCCATGCCACCGGACGCAGCGCGCCGCACAGCGCAAAGGCGAACACCAGGTGCACAAAGGCCGCCGCAGGCAGGGGCGATAGCGCGATCACCGTCAGCGTAAACGGCGCTGCGCTGGCGCCCAGCATCGCGGGGGCAGCCATAGCCAAGCTCCACAGCGCAACCCCGCACAGGAAAGCCACCAGCGTCCATGCCCCCGGCAAGGCTCGCGCCCTGGCGGCCACAAAACCTGCCAGCACAAAGCTGGCCAGTGCGGTCAGGCCCAGCGCGCCGATATAGGCCATGATACCAAGAGCTGTATCCATCGTTGACAGCATATCATGCGTTTCCGTTCACGTCGTTAACATTCAAGGAGCCGTTTCACCGCCGAAAACCCCTGTTTTCCGGCAATCATCGCAATTGGCATGCCAGTTGCGATGCAAGGGGCATGGCGCGGCCAACCCCGACCGCCCTTACGTGAAAGGAGCCATGCGATGTTGATCCCGATTGCCGCCTTGTTGCTCACCTATGTCATCACGCTGGTGCTGGCAGGCCTTGCTGCCTTTGTGCTGCGCCGCCCGCTTGCGATCCTGCTCTCCGAATTGTGCGGCACCGAGGAACGCTCCTCGTTCTGGACGGTGTGGTCGATGGTGATGATGATCGCGCTGCCGCTACTGTTTGTCTCGATGGCGCGGATTGCCACTGATCCTACCGAACTGATCCAGGGCACGGTGGCCTGCACCTTGGCCGGAATCCTGATGGCGATGGCTGGCATGGGGCTGGCCGTGTGGCGCCGCGTGCCTCGCCCGGTGATCGATTGAGGAGGCCGCGATGCGCGTGATGATCGTGGGCGGCGGCTTTATCGGCGGGCATCTTGCCGGGCGGCTGCGCGCTGAAGGATGCGCCGTGACGGTGGCAGGAAGGCGCGGTGCGGACATGGCATGCGATCTGGCCCGCGATGATACTGCCGTCTGGGCGCAGCGGTTGCGGGGGTATGACGCGCTGGTGAACTGCGCGGGCATCTTGGCTGCCGGGGCGAACTATGATGGCGTCCATGCCCGAGGCGCCATCGCCTTGTTCGATGGCGCAGCGCAGGCCGGGGTGGCGCGGGTGGTCCAGATCTCCTCGCTGGGCGCCAGCGACGGCACCACCGCGTATCACCGCAGCAAGCGCGCGGCAGACGAGCACTTGGTGAGCCTGAATCTGGGCTGGGCCATTGTCCGCCCCTCGCTGGTGGTGGGGCGCGGCGGGGGCAGCGCGGCTTTGTTCAGCGCTTTGGCGGCCTTGCCGCTGATGCCCGATATGGGCGGCGGCATGGTGCAACCCATCGCCATCGACGATCTGGTGGAAGCGATCTGGCGCCTTTTGCGGCGGCCGCTGCCCATGAGCGTGGTGGTGGATGCCGTGGGGCCGGAGCCGATGCGCCTTGTCGATCTGATGGCCATTCTGCGGCGCTGGCTGGGCTTCGAGGCCACACGCAGCCTGCCGGTGCCGCGCTGGATGATGCGATGGGTCGCCACTCTGGGCATCGGGCCGATGACGCGCGACAGCCTGACCATGCTGGAGGCTGGCAATGCCGCGCCGGTCGAGCCATTTGTGGCGGCGCTCGGCTTTGTGCCTCAACCTGTCGCGCGAGCCTTGGATCGCTCCCCCGCAACGCAGGGTGATCGGCTGGCCGCGCGCCTGTCGCCGCTGGGGCCTGTGCTGCGCGGGCTATTGGCAGCGGTCTGGCTGGCCGGTGGTTTGGTGCCGCTGCTGCTCACGCCCATGGCCAGCAACACGCATCTGCTCGCTCGCCTTGGCCTGACCGGCGAAGCGGCGATCGGCACCGTCTGGGCCGGATCGCTGGCGGATATGGCGGTGGGCCTCGCTTTGATCCTGCGCTGGCATGGGGCGGCGCTGGCGGGCGTGGCATTGATGGGTGCCTATAGCCTGATACTCGCTGCCGTCGCGCCCGAACTCTGGGCCGATCCCTTTGGCGCGCTGGTCAAGAACCTTGCCGTCCTCGGCCTGTCTCTGGCCATCCATGCAATGGAGAAGCCCCATGCCTGATTATCTGCTCCTCAAAACCGTCCATATCCTCAGTTCCACCCTGCTGTTTGGCACGGGGCTGGGCACGGCCTTTCATGGCTGGATGGCCAACCGATCCGGCGTGCTGGCGGCGCGGCGGGTGGTGAACCGCAATGTCGAACTCGCGGACTGGCTGTTCACCACGCCCGCTGTGATTGTGCAACCGGTGACGGGGGTGTGGCTGGCGCATATCGCGGGTTTTCCCCTGACGACGCCGTGGCTGATGGCCGCCATTGCGCTCTACATTCTGGTGGGGGCTTGCTGGTTGCCGGTGGTCGCGATCCAGATCGCCATGCGGCGCATCGCCGAGGCCACACCCGACGGCGGACAATTACCGGCCCGCTATCATCGCTTGGCCCGTTGGTGGTTCGCGTTGGGCTGGCCTGCCTTTATCGGCGTCATCGTCATTTTCTGGCTGATGGTCGCCAAGCCGGAGTTTGCATGATGACTGTGACACCTTCTGATCGCGGGCGCATTCTCGCCGGATTTACTCTGGCCCTGGCCATCGCGCTCAGCGCCTATATCCTGATCAACGCCAGCAAGGCGAACAGCGTGGCTTTTGGCAGCCTATGGTTTTTGGCCATTCTGCCAGCCTATCTTTGCGCTTTGATCTGCTACGTCGGGGATCCGGCGATGGAGCGGCCGCGCTCTTTCTACCTTTCGGTGCCGCCGGTCTTTGGCGCCATTGTCTGTGTGGGATCAGCGGTCTTTCTGCGCGAAGGCGTGATCTGCCTTGTCATGCTGGCGCCCATTTGGCTGAGCTTTGGCTGGCTTGGTGTCTATATTCTGCGCCGCGTGCGCAAGGGGCGGGACGATCCGGCGCGGTTTCAGGCCTCGCTGCTGTTCTTGCCGCTGATGTGCGGCAGCATGGAAAGCCAGATTCCGGTTGTCGAGCAACGGGTCACGCTCACACGCTCGATCGTTATTGAGGCAACGCCTGCGCAAATCTGGCCCTTTGCCGTGGCTAACGCCCATATCGGAAGCGACGAGGGGCAATGGAATTTCACGCAAAGCATCTTGCGCCTGCCCCGCCCGCGAGCGACCACATTGAGAGGACATGGAGTGGGCGCCATCCGCACCGCCTATTGGGGCGATCACATCAATTTCGAGGAGCGGATCACCCAATGGCAACCGGGGCGACGGCTAGGCTGGGCCTTTGCCTTCACCAACAGTTCGCTCCAAGACTATACCGACCGGCATATTTCGCCCGACGGGCAATTCCTGAAGATCGACACCGGCGACTACACGCTCACCCCAATGGGCGCGGGCCGGACGCTGCTGACCCTGCGGACCAATTACATCGCCAAGACGCATGTTAACCCATACGCGCAACTCTGGGGTGAAATCCTGCTCGGCGACATTCAAAGCAATGTGCTGGCTATTATCAAAGAGCGTTCCGAACGGAGAACTGGCCATGCAAGCTGAGGCATCCCGATGAACGGAAGCTAGCTATGGATGTTTGGATCAGATGTCTTAAACGGCTGCTCTGGCGGCGGGAACGTCCTCTGTGGCCGTAGAATCTTACAAGGATCGCAGACAAGTCGCCAGAGCTTACCTCCTAACGCATCCCCGTCCCTCAAAACACATCCCGCCCCTCCGCGATATTGAGCAATTCCGGGAACACCAAAGTCGCTGGCGCACGCCCCGATGGCGGCACCAATTCCCGCAGCAGGCCGTTATCGCGCAGGTCACGGATGATCTTGCGTGCGGTTGCCGGTGGGATCTGGGCTGAGGCGATGAAGTCCGGCGTCTGGAAGATCGGGCGCTGAAAGATCCAGTCCAAAGCGCGCACCGCATATTGGGAATGGGTAATCTCCACGACCCTATCGCGTTTGTCTTGATGCAAGGCCAAGATCGCCTGCGCCTTTTGCGTGTTCGCCTCGGCTTGGGCGATGATGCCGCGCAGGAAGAAGGCTACCCACCCGCTCCAGTCATCGTCGCGCGACACGGCCAGCATCCGGTCGTAATACTCGTCGCGATTGGCTTCGAGATATTCCGAGAGATAGAAATTCGGGCGCGAAAGCAGCCCATGGGCATAGAGGAACAACGGGATGATCAGCCGCCCGATGCGCCCGTTTCCATCCAGAAACGGATGGATCGACTCAAATTCGGCGTGAACGATGGCCAGTTGCACCAGCCGATCTGGCGCATCGGCGTGGATGTAGGCCTCCCAGCCCGCCATAGCACCTTCGATACGGTCGGCGCCGGGGGGCACGAAACGCGCTTGCTCGATGGTGCAGCCTTCCGGGCCGATCCAGTTGGGGATCCGGCGGTATTCGCCCGGATCTTTGTGACGGCCGCGCACCCCGTCCATCAAAACGCGGTGCGTCGCCTTGATCAGGCGTTGCGATAGCGGGAGCTCGGCCATCAACCGATCTGCCTCGCGCAGGGCGGCGCGATAGTTCAAGACCTCCCGCGCGTCGGCCTTCTTCGGCGTGCTTTCATCGAACAGATGGCCCTGCGCTTCGAACTCCAGCACTTCGCCCAGCGTGACCTGTGTGCCCTCGATCTTGCTGGACAGCACGGCCTCGCGCGCGGTCAACGGGGAGAGCAGGATATCCGGATTGGGAATGCCTGAAAGGACGCCCTCATACCGCGCAATGGCTGCGTTGGCTGGCCCCACCAGCGGAAACAGCGCGCCCAGATCAAGCGCAGCGGGAGGAAATCGTCCTTCATGGTAGGCAACAGGCAATTGGCGTCTCCGTCGGGCGCCCCGTGAGATGTGCCCCGAGTCGCCTATCGATTTGATGATCGTCTATCGACAGCTACACCATTTGATGATCGCGAAACAGGGTTTCGCTTACATCAAGCCACATTGATGTTCACAGACGATCATCAAAAAGGAAAGAGGGCTGAGGCAGGTAGGGCTTCGTGGGGAAGAGATCAGGCGACCAGCTTGCCCATGGCGTCCACCACGCCCTCGTCACACTGCTCGTGCGCCAAGATGTATTGGAACAGCGCAGTGCTGAGACGGATGAGATGCTCCTGCTGCACCTCGTCGCCGCCACGGGTGAGGTAAGCCCAGGCGGTAGCCAAGGCCCGCTGATGGACCTGCCCCAGATCCGGCGTGAAAATGGCGCCTTCGCCCAGCAGCAACCAGCCAGCGCTTACCCCATGCTTTTCGCAAAGGTCCGCCACAAGCGAAGCCGGCGGCACGCGAAAGCCGCGCTCGTAATTGGCAAGCCCCGGCTTCGAAATGCCTAGCTCCTCGGCCAGTTGCACCTGGCTGAGCCCCTTGAGGCGTCGCACTTCCGCGATGCGCGTGCCGATACCGCGTGACTCGTCAATCACGGTTTCAAAATCTGCCTTGACGAATACATATGTATGCCATTAGCCTATATATGACGTTCAATAGCAGCATGTGTAGCACCATGCTGCGCCAATATACAGGAGCAACTTTCGTGACGAGACTCCTCAGCCCCCGCGAGATGGCCCAGCAATCGGGTTGGCCCGAAGGCCGCATCCGCCGCCTGATCTCGACGCGCCGTCTGCGCCATATGAAAATCGACGGCCTGATCCTCCTGCCTGAAACTGCCATCGAGGAATTTACGGCTGCGCACATGGTCGAGCCGGAAGCGGTCAGCCCCTCGCACTAACCCGTTCACTCCCCTTAGCAAGGATGCAACACCATGGCGGCACCAGACGCTGTCCGGCAAAGAACCATCACGCGCGCGGCCAAGGCCATGCGCGCCGCTGGCGAGACCAGCTACAAGATCGAGATCACCCCTGCCGGCGCCATGGTCATCTGGGCGGGCGAGGTTGCCCAACGCCCTTCCGACAACAGCTTCGACCGGTTGATTGCGCGATGAAACGCCGCTGGCTGCCCAAATGGGTCTCAGGCTTTCGAGATCGACACGGCAAGGCCCGCTATCGCTTCCGCCGCAAAGGGCAGGCGCAATATCTGTTCAAGCACGCACCCGGCACCGAGGAGTTTCGGCAGGAATATCAGGCTTGTTTGACGGCCAGCGAAGCACCCAAGATTCAGCCGGGTGCGGATAAGATCAAGCCCGGCACCTTCGACGATCTTATCGTGCGCTACTACCGCTCACCCGACTTTCTAGATCCCAGCCCGCGCACCCAAGTCGTCTATCGCGGGGTGATTGAGCGCTGGCGCGCCAAATATGGCAGCGGGCGTGTGGCCGACCTGGAAACACGCCACGTCGCGGCGATGATGGCCGAAATGCTCCCACATCGCACGTCCGCGAACATGCTGCGCAAACGCCTGAGCGCCTTGATGGCCTTCGCCAATCGGCAAGGCGAAATCGACAAAAACCCCGTGCTGGCCACCAAGCCCTATCGCATCGATGGCGGCGGCTTTCACACATGGACCGAGCCAGAAATCGCGCTGTACGAAGCGCATCACCCCACCGGCACGATGGCCCGCCTGATGTTTGATCTCTTGCTGTGGACCGGGCAGCGAGGTGGTGATGTCCGGCTGTTAGGCCCCAACGCCATTCAAGACAAACGCCTCGTCATCACGCAGGAGAAAACCAAGGTCACGGTCTCCCTGCCGATCTTGCCAGCCTTGGCGCAATCCATTCTGGCCACACAAACGGGCGAGGACACTTTTCTTGTCACCACCCACGGCAAGACCTTCACCCGCAAGGGCTTCGGAAACAAATTCCGTGATTGGTGTGACGCGGCAGGGCTGCCCCATTGCAGCGCTCATGGCCTGCGCAAAGCCGCTGCACGCCGCTTTGCCGAGGCCCGTTGCTCCAACCAGCAGATCAAAGCGTGGACCGGCCACACCACCGATAGCGAGATCGCCCGCTACACCGCAGCCGTCGACCAGCAACTCATGTCGGACGCCGCCGCCGAGATGCTTTTGGCTAACCTCATTCAGCGGGTTAGCCAAAAATCCAGCCAAGCCCCTGAGAAAGGATAAAACTATGAGGAAGGTGGCGCACCCGACAGGATTCGAACCTGTGACCTCTGCCTTCGGAGGGCAGCGCTCTATCCAGCTGAGCTACGGGTGCGCTTGGTTCGTGTCCGGTAGCAGCGGTTTGACGAAAGCGAAAGGGGTTTCGCGCGCGGGGATGTGAATGGTCGGGGAGAAAGCGCGTTCCAGCGCGGATCGGGCTCGACCTGTCCCTTTTTGCGGCCTTTTCACGGCACCCGCGCGGGTTTGGGACGTTGGCGGACGGGCAAGGAGGGTATTTCCGCATGACCGATAAGCCCGAGCGCGACATCGCGCTGACACAGGAAGAGCTGGCCGCCGTCGCCGAAAAGCAGGTCGCCAACACCCGCGTGATTCACGAAGTGGTGCGCCGCCACGGTGACGAGGAAATGGAACGGCCAACGATGTCGCTTGCGGTGTCAGGCCTTGCCGGGGGCATTGCGATCTGCACCTCGGTTCTGGCCGAGGCGCAGATCGAGCGCATGCTGCCCGACGCGCCATGGCGCCCGCTGGTGGCCTGTTTCGGCTACACCATGGGTTTCGTCATCGTCATCCTGTGCCACCTCCAGCTTTTCACCGAGAGCACCCTGTCGGCAGTGATCCCCGTGGCAACCAATCCCCGCCACGCCAATTTCCTGCGTCTTTTGCGCTTTTGGGGGCTGGTGCTCGGCACCAACCTCGTCGGCACGCTGGCGACCGCCTGGGCCTTCGACCATCAATGGATCGTGACCGCAGCCCAGCATCAGGCCATGCTTGACCTTTCTACGCGCCTGCTCGCCCGCGACTGGGGAGAAACGCTGCGCATGGCGATCCCCGCCGGGTTCCTGATCGCGGCCGTGCCGTGGTCGCTGCCCTCGGCCAAGGGGCAGGAATTCTGGGTCATCGTCGCGCTGACCTATCTGATCGCACTGGGCGGGTTTGCCCATGTCGTTGCAGGGTCTACCGAAGCCTGGCTGCTCGCTCTCCACGGCACGATCGGTTTCGGCACCGCGATCGGCGGCCTGATCCTGCCCGCCCTGCTCGGCAACGTGCTGGGCGGCACCGGGCTTTTCGCGGTGCTGGCCCATACACAGGCGCGCCATGAACTTTGAGGCAAGACATGACCGCGGACTTTACGCGTTCAATGTTTGTTCTTATTCAACCCATCATGACCGCTCTGCCCGAGGACCTCGACCCGCCTCTCCCGCGTGAAGCCCTGGCGGTGGCGCGCGGGATCACGCGCCTGTTTGCGCGCAATGACATCTGGTGCCTGGGCGAAATGCCGCTGCGCAACGGACGGCGTGCCGATCTCATGGGCATCGACGCGCGCGGGCAAGTCATCATCGTCGAGATCAAGGTGAGCCGCGCCGATCTGCTCGGCGATGCCAAATGGCCCGATTACCTCGACCACTGCGACCGCTTTTTCTGGGGCCTTGCCGCCCATCTCGACCGGGCGGTCATGGAAACCGAAGCCTTTCGCCCGGAAACGACCGGCCTCATCGTCGCCGACGGTTACGATGCCGAAATCCTGCGCCCGGCCCCGCTGATCCCGCTGGCCGCAGCGCGGCGCAAGGTCGAGGTCGAACGCCTCGCCCGCGCCTCGCTGCGCCGCCAGACTATCGCAGCCGATACCCGCACCGCATCGTGGGGCCGGGACGGCTGATCGTTCAGACCAGCCCGGCCGTCTTCGCCCCCAGCCAGAGGCCAAGACAGACGAAAAGGATGGCGGCAACCGTGCGCACCAGCGCAAGCGGAACGCGCCGGATGACTTCGTTGCCGAGGAAGACCGCCGGGACATTGGCGAGCATCATGCCAAGCGTGGTTCCCGCTGCGACCGTCACTGCATCGTGATACCGCGCGCCGAGCGCGATCGTCGCCACCTGCGTCTTGTCGCCCATTTCGACGAGGAAGAACGCGATCAGCGTGGTGAGAAACACCCCATGGCGACCGCCCTTGGCATCGATGTCGTCGTCCACGCTATCGGGAACGAGCGTCCACAACCCCATCGCGACGAACCCGGCCGCGACCGCATAACGGAACCACACGCTGTCGAGCAGCCCTGCCGCCGTCGATCCGATCAGCGCCGAAAAGAAGTGATTGACGATCGTTGCGACCAGAATGCCCGCGATGATCGGCAAGGGCCGCCGATACCGGGTCGCCAGCACGATCGCCAGCAACTGCGTCTTGTCGCCGATTTCGGCAAGCGCGACGACGGCCGTCGACGTAAGGAAGGCATCGGGAAGAAAAGCTGTCATGGGAAACACCGTCTGGAAGCGGGGTGCCCGCACCTACCCTCTTGCGTGCAATGCAACAAGATCGGCGCGCAATTTTCTTGCCCGAGAGGACAATGACCGGTATAGGCGCTCCATCGCATGGACGGCCGCGATGTTTTTTCGTGGCAGGCTCGGGCAGCGTGGGATCGGCCGCAATTTGACATTGGCCTGATCCGCCCCGGTCGAACGCCCCTGCCGTTCGTCGCTTCCCTTTCACGCACGGGTCGCATTGGTCGACCCCGTGGCCGTTGCCCGCTTTTTTCTGCGCAGGCGACGTCCGCATTTTTGCGAAGGTATCACTCCTCGATGTCCTATTTCACCGAACTCGGTCTGGCCGAGCCCATTTTGCGTGCGCTGGCCACCAAAGGCTACAACGACCCGACCCCGATCCAGCGCCAGTCGATTCCCGCCCTGCTCGAAGGGCGCGACCTGCTCGGCATCGCCCAGACCGGGACCGGCAAGACGGCCGCTTTCGCGCTGCCCTCGCTGCACCGCCTTGCCGCCGATCCCAAGCCGAAGAAGCCCGCTTCGTGCCGCATGCTGGTGCTTTCGCCCACGCGTGAACTTGCCGCGCAGATCGCCGAAAACATGCGCGGCTATGCCCGCAATCTCAACCTCCAGGTCGATTGCGTGTTCGGCGGCGTGCCGATCGGCAAGCAGGCCAAGCGCCTTGTCCCGGGCACCGACATTCTGGTCGCCACTCCCGGCCGCCTGCTCGACCTCATCGACAGCCGCGCGCTGACGCTCGGTCGCGTCGAAATCTTCGTGCTCGACGAAGCCGACCAGATGATGGACCTCGGCTTCATCCACTCGCTCAAGCGCGTGGCCGCACTGCTGCCCGCCAAGCGCCAGAGCCTGTTCTTCTCCGCAACGATGCCCAAGTCGATCGAGGACCTCGGCCGCCAGTTCATCCACAACCCGGTCCGCGTCGAAGTCGCTCCGCAGTCGACCACGGCCGAGCGCGTCGAACAGTATGTCACCTTCCTCAACCAGATGGAAAAGCAGGCCCTGCTGACGCTGCGCATCCGCGCGATGCTGGCGGACAAGAGCCTCGATCGCGGCATCGTCTTCACCCGTACCAAGCACGGCGCCGACCGCGTCGCGCGTCATCTGGGCGTCGCAGGCATCGAAGCCCGCGCCATCCACGGCAACAAGACGCAGGCCCAGCGCACCGCGGCTCTTGAAGCGTTCCGTCAGGGATCGTGCCCGATTCTGGTCGCGACCGACATCGCCGCGCGCGGGATCGACGTCTCGGGCGTCAGCCATGTGTTCAATTTCGAACTGCCCAACGTGCCTGAACAGTATGTGCACCGCATCGGTCGCACCGCGCGCGCCGGGGCTGACGGCGTCGCGATCAGCTTCTGCGCGCCCGATGAAAAGCCCTATCTGCGCGACATCGAACGCCTGACCGGCGTGAAGCCGACGCCGATGCCGCTGCCCGACGACTTCCTGGCCGAAGCAGCTCGCCTGCCCACGCCTCCGCGTCGCCCGGCGCAGGAAAACGAAGGTGGTGCGCGCCACGACGGACGCCGCAACGGTCCCGGCCGCGGCGACCGTCCGCAAGGCGATCGCGCCCGTTCCGACCGTTCACAGGGTGATCGGCAGCGCCCCCGTCGCGACGAACGCGGCCCGGCGGCCGATCCGCAGCGCAAGCCGCGCACCGAACACGCCAACGGCCCCGATGGCGAAGCCCGGCCCAAGCGCCGTTTCCGTCCCCGTGACGCACCGGGCGTCGGCCAGCACCGTGGCCGGGTCCGTCAGGCAAGCTGAGGCCTGACGCACAACCACCGAACGAAACGAGGGGCGGGTAACACCGCCCCTCGTTTCGTGTCCGGACGCGGCGCCATGCATAGCGCCCCCTCTGTGCAGCCCGCGCCCACCTTGGCATAAGCACGCGGATGGAAGCCGTCGCCCTTTCCGCCCTCCTGTCCGCACTGGCCATGACGGTGATCGTCGCCTTGCGCTATCTGGCGGTCAGCGGCGTGTTCGCATGGGCGACCCGGCGCGTGCGGCCGGGGCACTATGCCGGCCTGGGGCAACAGATCCGCAAGGAGATCGGGTGGAGCCTTGCCTCGTGCCTGATCTATGGCCTGCCTGCCGGAGTCATCGCCTGGGGCTGGCAAAATCGCGGATGGACGCGGATCTACAGCAATCCGGGGGACTGGCCCATGTGGTGGATGCCGGTCTCGCTGATCCTCACGCTCGCGCTGCACGACACCTGGTTCTATTGGGCGCACCGCTGGATGCATCGTCCTGCCGTCTTTCGCCGCATTCATGCCGTGCACCATGCCAGCCGCCCGCCGACGGCCTGGGCCGCGATGAGCTTTCATCCGGTCGAAGCGGCCATCGTCGGCCTGTTCATCCCCGCACTCGTCTTTGTCCTGCCCATTCAGGCGGGCGTTCTGGCGACGGTCCTTGTCATCATGACGATCATGGGCGTCACCAATCACATGGGCTGGGAACTGTTCCCCCGCGCGCTCGTCCATTCGCGGATCGGAACGGTGTTAATCACCGCCAGCCATCATCACCGCCACCACGAACAGTATCGTTGCAATTACGGCCTCTATTTCCGCGTGTGGGACCATCTGTGCGGAACCGACCGAGGTCTATCGGCACCATAACGCCTGCGAGCCATAACGCCTTGGGATACGTCTGCGGGGTAGCATCGGCACACGGATTGAGGCACGGGACGATCCGTGAGCAATGAACCTTCCCTCTCCGGCGCGCGCAGCAGCGGCGGTGCATTGGCCCCCTTCGGCTATCCCGCATTTCGCGCGATCTGGAGCGCGAATCTCTTTTCCAACATCGGTTCGGTCATGCAGGCGGTCGCCGCCGGATGGCTGATGACAGAATTGACCGACCGCCACCTGCTGGTCGCGCTGGTTCAGGCCTCGAGCACGATCCCGATCCTGTTGCTCGGGATTCTGGCCGGGGCGATCGCCGACAATTTCGACCGCCGACTGGTCATGCTCTGGGCGCAGAGCCTGATGCTGGTGGTTTCAGCGGTGCTGTCAGTGCTCGGCTATCTCGGCGCAATCACGCCTTGGTCGCTGCTTGTCCTCACACTCATGGTCGGGATGGGAACCGCGCTCAACGGCCCGGCGTGGCAAGCCTCGGTGCGCACGCAAGTCGATCGCGGCGATCTGCCGCAGGCCATTTCGCTCAACGCGATCGCGTTCAATCTCGCGCGCAGCCTCGGCCCCGCACTCGGCGGGATCGTCATCTCGATCTGGAGCGTGAACATGGCTTTCGCGCTCAACGCGGTCAGTTATCTGTCGATGATCGTGGTGCTGTCACGCTGGCGTCCGGTGGTGCCGGTGCCCACGCGCGAGCCGATCGGTCCGGCGATCATGGCGGGTGTCGCGTTCTGCATGGAATCCGGGCCGATCCTGCGCGTGCTCTTGCGCGGGCTGGTGTTCGGCTTCGGCGCGGCGGGGTTTCAGGCACTGATGCCGGTGGCAGTGCGACAATTGCTGCACGGGAACCAGATCGACTACGGCCTCGTGCTCGGCGCTTTCGGGCTGGGCTCGGTAATCAGCGCCATCTGGGTCAGCGCCATTCGCCGCCGCTTCGGAGCCGAAGCAGTGGTGAGCGCGGGCACAGCGGCCTATGCCCTTGCCATGCTGCTGCTGTCGCTGTCCCACGGGCTCACGCCTGCGCTGGCGGCCGGGTTCATCGCCGGGTCGGGCTGGGTCTCGACGATGACCAGCCTCAATGTCGCGATGCAATTGCGCTCGCCCGAGGGGATTCTCGCCCGCTGTCTCTCGATCTATCAGTCGATCGTCTTTGGCGGCTTTTCGCTGGGCGCATGGGCGTTCGGCATTTTGGCCGATCATGGCGGGCTGGTGCTGTCGATGCGTATGTCCGCGCTGTGGCTTGCCCTGACGCTTGTCTTGCGGTTCCTCGCGCCTATGCCCGCGCGCGAGGAAGGTCGAATCGAACCAGAGGAGAGCACCCATGCCTGACCAGACTGTTGCCGCCCCGCTTCGCTCGGTGCTCTACATGCCCGCCTCCAATGCCCGGGCCATGGCCAAGGCGCGCACGCTCGATTGCGATGCGGTCGTGCTCGATCTCGAAGATGCGGTCGCCCCGGACGCCAAGGACGCCGCGCGCGCCGCGCTGGTCGCCGAGACGAAAGCGGGCGGGTTCGGTCATCGCCACCTGATCGGGCGGATCAACGGCTGGGGCAGCCCGTGGGGCGCCGACGACCTCGCCGCGCTGGCCGATGCGCCGATCGCGGCGCTGCTCGTTCCCAAAGTGGAGCGCGAAACCGACATCACCGCCCTGTCGCTGGCGATGGATGCGGCCGGATATGCGCCCGAAGTCGAATTGTGGGCGATGATCGAAACCCCGCGCGCCATGCTGGCGATCGAGCGGATCGCGGCCATGGCCGAAACGACCCGCCTGGCAGGGTTCGTGCTGGGTCTCAACGATCTCGCCAAGGATACCGGCATGGTGCAGGCGCCGGGTCGAGCCGTGTTCATGCCCGTGCTGGTTCAGGCGGTTCTGGCCGCGCGCGCCAATGGCCTTGTCCTGCTCGACGGGGTCTGCAACGCGATCGACGATCCTGTGCGGATGGAGGACGAATGCGTGCAGGCGCGCGATCTCGGCTTCGACGGCAAGACGCTCATCCATCCCGCGCAAGTCGAGACCACCAACCGCGTCTTCGCCCCGTCCGAAGCCGACCTTGCGCAAGCCCACGCGATTGTCGCCGCCTTTGCCGACCCCGCCAATGCGGGCAAAGGCGCGCTCAAGGTCGACGGCAAGATGGCCGAATTGCTCCACCGCGACATGGCCGCCCGCCTCATCGCCAAGGCGGAAGCAATCTCTGCCCGCGCAGGATAAGGGCCCGCGCAGGATAAGCGACGGCGGAAGCGATCGCTTCCGCCGCTTGCTCACACCCCGGCGATATAGGCGAAGCGGAATACGAACAGGACTGCCAGGACATAGAGCAGCCAGTTCTCGCGCCCGAATTCGCGCCGGAATGCTTTCATCAGCGCATGGCTGGTGATGCCGAAGGCAAGGCCGTTGGCGATCGAGAACGTCAGCGGGATCATGACCAGCGCGAGGAAGGCCGAAATCGCCTCGTCGCTCTTGTTCCAGTCGATTTCCGTAAGCGGCGCCATCATCAACGCGCCCACCACGATCAGCGCGGGCGCGGTCGCGGCCAGCGGAACCAGTTGCGCATAAGGCGCGAACGGCAAGGCGACGAGGAACAGGAGACCTGTCACCACCGCCGTCAGCCCGCTGCGCCCGCCGACTTCGACGCCGGTCGCACTTTCGACATAGCTGGTGACGGTCGTCGTGCCGAGCAGCGCGCCGATCATCGAGGAAATCGAATCGGCATAGAGCATACGATCAAGGCCGGGGATCGTGCCGTCACGCCGAACCAGCCCCGCCTTGCGCGTGACCGCAACCAGCGTGCCGATATTCTCGAACAGATCGACGAACAGGAACACGAACACGACTTCGAGCACGCCCCAACCGTGGCCGAACAGGCGCCATGCCCATGCCGGATCGAGCGCGAGAATGGTCGAACCCATGTCGGCCCAGCCCTGATGCGTGGGGGCAACCGGGGCCATGCCGGTCGCGATACCGATGACGGTCGTCACCAGGATCGAGATGAGAATGGCGCCGCGCACACCCAGCAGAGTGAGCCCGATGATGACCGCAAGACCGATCAGGCTGAGCACCGGGCCGCCCGCCGTCATCTTGCCCAGGGCAACGATGGTGTCGGGATTGGCAACGACGATCCCGGCGTTCTTCAACCCGATCAGGGCGATGAACATGCCGATCCCGGCCGCGACCGCCGCCAGCAGGTGATGCGGGATGACCGACATCACCATCTGCCGCACCCCGAGCCGGGTCAGCAAGAGGAAAAAGAGGCCCGACAGGAACACGCAGACCAGACCGACCTGCCAGGGCAAGTGCATCTGCTGAACCACGGTGAAGCTGAAATAGGCGTTGAGCCCCATGCCCGGCGCCATCGCGACCGGTGCATCGGCAAGGAACCCCATCAATAGGCACGCGAACAGCGAGCCGATGCAGGTTGCCGTCGCGACGCCCGCAACCGGCATTCCCGCCATCCCGAGGATCGCGGGATTGACCACCACGACATAGGCCATGGTGAAAAAGGTGGTGAAGCCCGCAAGCACTTCGGTGCGCACGTTGCTGCCGCGTTCACGGAAACGGAAACGGCGATCAAGCCAGCCGGTGGGCGCGGATTCGATAGCGGAAGAGGCAGCGGTCGACATGGGGCGGGACCATAGGTTGAAGCGGGGACAAGGCCAACGGCAAGCCGCCGCAAGGCCCCAAAAAGAAAGGACCGGAAACGCTTTCCCCGCGCTCCCGGTCCTTCGTCGGTCAGGTCAGAACCGGTATTCGGCCGACACGATCAGGCGACGCGGCGGGGTATATTGCCGCGTGACTTCGCCGCCGAACTGGTTGGTGAACTGTCCCAGCACGGCTCCCGAATTGGTGATGTTCTTGATCACCGCCGAGAACGTCAGGCGCGGATCGCGCGGCTTGAAGCGGAACGAGAGGTTCCACAGCGTGTAGCCGGGCGTGCGATAGACGTGGACGCCGTCGATCACCACGTCGCCATAGGCGGCATTGACGTAGCTGTGACGATATTCACCCTGGAACGCAGTGGTCAGCGAGCTGCCGCGCCCGAGGTCGAGAACATGGCTGAGCGTGCCCATGGCCGTGACCGAAGGCAGGTTCGGCGCCGGATTGCCGTAGACGTCATAATAGGCCGACGACCGGGCCGCAACGTCCTGTGCTGCGCAAGCCGAGCTCGCGAAGACGCAGGTATCGCCATAGGGATATTGGGCGAAGGTCTGCTTGTCGATGTTGTAGCCGCGGATGTTGTCGAGCAGCAGGTAGTGCTCGGTCATCTTGCTGCCTTCGACCGTGACGTTGCCGTCAAAGCGGAAGCCCTTGGGCAGCACCGCATTCATTTCCGCCTCGATGCCGTAGACATGGAGCTTGGGAATGTTGGCGACCCCGCCCTGATAGGCGATCGCGTCTTCGCCTTCGAACTGCAGGTTCTTGTAGAAATAATAGAACCCGGCGACGTTCAGGCGCAGCTTGCCGTCGAGCTGGGTGGTCTTGACCCCCAGTTCCCAGGCCTTGATCGTTTCGGGATCGTAAGTGTAGCCTAGGCGGATCGGTGCAGCAGAGATGTTGCCGCCGCCCGGCTTGAACCCGGTCGACCAGCTGCCGTAGACCAGCGTGTGCGGTGCGGCGTCGAATTCCACGCCGACCTTGCCGGTCCAGGCATTGTTCGACTTCGACACGTCGACCGGCGTCGAGCAGGCATAGTCGCAGATGCTGGTGCTGTTGCGGTCCTGCGTATAGCGGATCCCGCCGGTCAGGCGCAGCGTATGCGTCAGATGCATCGTCGCCTGTCCATAGAGCGACCAGGATTCGCGCGTCAGGTACGAGATCGAATAGAAATAGGGATAGAAGAACCCGTTCGGGCTGTCGAAGCCGAGCGAGTTCGCATCGGTGACCGTCGGGAACAGCTGATTGACGAGCGAGGACGGATCCCCGGTCGTCGGATAGGCATGGACCGCATACTGGTCATAGCCGACGTGATAGTCCGACGAGAGATAGAAGCCGCCCACGATCCAGTCGACGAACTGACCACCAGGCGAAGCGAGGTCGACTTCCCCGGTCTTGGCCGTCGAACGGTGATAGAAATACTGGAGATCGTGAACGTCGGTATAGCCGTAGGTTCCGCCCGGATAGCCGTACGTCGAAACCGCCGTCGCAAGGTCGAGACCGTCTTCGTTGACCGAACCGTTCTGGCGCACCATCTGCCAGCTGCCCAGCGCCTTCAGCTTGGCCCAGCCGAAGTCGTAATTGAGCGTGCCGGTGAAGACGGTGTTGTCGTACTTCATGATCCCCGGCCAATCCGACGTCTGCTGCCACGGATTGGGATTGGGATCGAAGATGTTCTTGCCTTCGGTCTCGTGATTGCGCGCATGGGCATATTCGGCGCGCAGGACGAGCGAGAACTTGTCGGTCGGCTCGTAAAGCAGCGTGATACGGCCATGCAGGCTGTTTTCATCCGACAGCCCGTAATGGCCGTTGGTGCCCGGCACCTGCGTCGCATTGGCATAGCCGTCGTGGTGGGTGCCCTGCCCGGCGATGCGCACGGCGACGGTATCGCCGATCGGCACGTTCACCGCGCCTTCGAACTGGGCAAGCGCGTACATGCCGGTGTCGAAATGGACAAAGCCGGTGGTCTGCCCAAGCTTGGGCTGTGCGGTGACCAGATTGACCGTCCCGCCGGTCGAATTCTGGCCATAGACGGTGCCCTGCGGCCCGCGCACCACTTCGACGTGATCGACGTCGAGGAAATTGGTGTTCAAGGCCACCGGATTGGCGATGTAGACGCCATCGACGTGGTACGAGATCGACGGCTGCGCGCTGTCGTTCTGCGGCACGTTGAAGCCGATGCCGCGAATCGCGAGATTGCGCTCGAACCCTTCCGAGGTCGAAATCACCAGCCCCGGCACGAGCCCGTTGAGATCGACCGCGTCGACCACCGCATTCTGCTTGAGCAGGTCGGACGACAGCGCGGTGACCGCAAGCGGCGTCCGCTGAACGCTGGTTTCACGCTTTTGCGCGGTCACGACGATGTCGGTGATCGGCGCAGCAGCCCCCGATGCTGCCTCCCCATCCCCGTCCGGTGCGGCAGCGGTCTGTGCCAAAGCAGGCGCCGCAACCGTTGCCAGAGCCAGAGCCGAAACCAGCCCCAGCCTGCGACGCAGAGTATAATGTCCCCCAGCCGGCAGACACAGGTCTGCACGGCTCCGATACTTCGAAGTCCTCATGTTTTCTCCCTGACTCAACCGGTCACACCCCGAACGGGCGGCTGTGCGCAACAACCACCCGCGGTCCCTCCGGGGCCCACCCTGTCCACTTTCCGGCGCGGGCGAACTCTATCGTCGGCCACTGCTCCGGGCCAACGCCATTTTTCGCGTGCGCAAAACCAAAAAAGCGAACGGGTGGCCGGCCCGATAGCCGCGTTGCGCTTTTGCGAACACCCCCAAAACGGTCTCGGGTTGATCTCCGACGTTGATCCCCGAAGTTGATCCCTGACAAGGACACCCGCCCCAATCACCGCAACGCAGCGAACGAAAAACGACGCTGGACATGCGAGCCGGACAGCTTAGGCGAACCGGTCGCGACAACGATTTCGACAAACAAACGGGACGCACATAGATAGCATGAGCACGATCGATCCGATCCTGTGGAACGACTGGCACCCGGTCGCGGAAACCTGCACCCTCCTGTCCGGGCCTCCGGTCGAGACGGTGCTTCTGGGCGTGCCGCTCGTCATTGCTGCCGATGCGGACGGCGCCTTTCACGCACGCCGCACCGATGATGTGCCGTTGCATCAGGATGAACGCTATGGCCTCGTCTGGGTCTGCCTCGGCACGCCCGAGCGCCCGGTCCTTGCCATTCCCGAAGCGGACGAGCCCGACCGCCCCGCCGTCACCGTGGGATCGATTCGCGTCCAGACCGCAGGCCCCCGCGTGATCGAGAACTTCCTCGATCTTGGCCATCTCGGCTATGTCCACGCCCGCTATCTGGGCGATGACCCGCACACGCAAGTCCTGCCCTACAAGGTCGATGCCCTGCCCGAAGGCGGGATCATCGCCACCGGATGCAAGATGTTCCAGCCGCAGGCATCCCCGGCCGCGACCGAAGGGTTCATGGTCGACTATGTCTACAAGGTCGAACGCCCGCTCGCGACCTGCCTCTACAAGGCCAATCCGGTTCACCGCGACCGCTTCGACGTCATCTTCCTGTTCGCCCAGCCGGTGAGCGAAGAAGAATCGATTGCCCACCCGCTGCTGCTGTGCCTGCCCGACGGTACCACTGCCGCCGACTTGCGCACGTTCCAGCAGCTGATCTTCATGCAGGACAAGCCCATTCTCGAAAATCAGGTGCCCAAGCGCCTTCCGCTCGCCGATGGCGCCGAATTGCCCATCGCCGCCGACAAGTCCTCGGTCGCCTATCGCCGCTGGCTTTCGAAAATCGGCATGACCTATGGCGTCATTCCGGCACAGGCACGGGCGGCATGACCATGGTTCCGGGAAACTGGTACGCGGTTGCGGCCGAACACGACGTTCCTGCCGGGCATATCTATCGCACGGCCCTTGGCGGCAACGACCAGGCAATCAGGGAACTGGCGATCTGGCGCGCGAGCGACGGCGCCGTGCAAGTCTGGGAAGATCGCTGCCCCCATCGCGGCGTGCGCTTTTCGCTGGGCGAAGTGGTGGGCGACGAATTGCGCTGCCAATACCACGCCTGGCGCTTTGCCAAGGGTGGCGCGTGCACGTTCATCCCGGCACAGCCCGACATGAAAGTGCCCGGCTCGATCCACGCAAAGGCGTGGCCCGTCGCCGTGTCGGCCGGTCTGATCTGGACCGGTGTCGATCCGGTGGGTGAGCCCCCGGTGCTAGGTGAAGGCGCCGCGATCCGTGCCGTGCCGGTGGCGCGTCCTCTGGCCGAGGTCGAAACCGCGCTGGCGCAAGCGGACCTACCCGGTCTTGCGCTGACCCTGCAGCCGCTCGGCGACACAGAAACCATTGTGCGCGGGCTGGTCGCGAATGGCGATTGCGCCGCTGCCGACCGCGCGCTCGCCGCCTTGCGCCGCCAGCTGGAGTGCGTGGCATGATCCTTTATGATGCGCATCATGTCGCCCCGGCCTATGCCGTGCGCCTGCTCGCCGGTTTTCTCGGGCTGCCCCTCGAACTGCAAGGGATGGACGTCTATCCCGGCCATGACGATCGCAGTGACGAATTCCTCGCGCTCAACCCGCTCGGCACGCTGCCGGTGCTGGTCGATGGCGACACGGTCTTCACCGACTGGCAGGAAATCCTCGCCCATCTCGCGCTTGCCCATGGGCCGGACTGGTATCCGGCAACCGATCCCGCGCTTGTCGGCTGGCTCGGCATCGCGCGCGATCTTGCCGCCAGCGCGGGCGCCGCGCGACTGATGCAAACCTTCTGCGTCCCCGGCGACCTTGCCGAGGCAAAGGCACAGGCCGAGCGCCTGCTCGACGAAGTCGAACGGCGGATGTGGTTTGCCGAACGCGCCGGACACGGCTGGCTGCTGGCCGGGACGCACCCGACGATCGCCGACATCGCCGCCTTCGTCTCGATCGCCCCATGCGAGGACGGCGGGCTCAGCCTGCGCGACCGTCCGGCCTTGCGCCGCTGGTGCGACCGCGTGCGGTTCCATCCCGGCTTCGTGCCGATGAGCGGCGTGTTCCCGCCCATGGCCAACACCTGAGAGCCTGATACCAACCTGCGGTGAGACAAGCTCACCGCAGGTCGGCATTAGACAATTTTTCACCATGTTGCGCGAAAACCCGTTCGATGCGGCAGGCTGCGCCGATCTTGCTCGGCCTGTCCGCCTCGGAAGGGTGCGTTTGCCATATGGATTTCCTGCGCGGTTCGAATCTGGATCCCGAAGATGTCTGGTCGGACGACGATCATGATGAAGTGATCGATTCGCCCCCGCCCATCATCGGCCAGGACGAACGCCGGATGCAGGTCCGCGCCTACAATTTCTGGGCGAGCCTGCTTGGAAACCGGCGTTTTCCCTCGCCAGATTCCCTCACCGAATACGGCAGGCCCGACTTTTCACCCAACTCGGTGCTGCTGCGTTTCGATGAAGGCATCGATGATCCCCAAGTGGTCTTTCTGGGCGAGGCACTGGCTGCCGAATGCGGCGAAGATCACACGATCCACCGGCTGTCGGATGTGCCCGGGCGCTCGGTCCTGTCACGAATCACCGATCATTATCTTCAGATCATCGCCAACGAGGCGCCGATCGGGTTCGAGGCCGAATTCGTCAATCAGCACGGGCTGACCATTCTCTATCGCGGCATTCTGCTGCCCTTTTCCAGCACCGACGAAACGATCGATCACATTTACGGCGTCATCAACTGGAAGGAACTCGCCGACCAGCACACGACCGACGCCCTGATGGTCGAACTGGGTCAGGCGCTGGAAGAGCAGGCCAGTGTGCGACGCCCGGCCGTCCCTGCGCATGACCGCCTCACACTGGGAAGCTGGGCCGACGGCCCGGCCGCATCGGTCACGCCGCTGTCCCCCACGGCCTTTGCAGAAGAAGATTCCGGCGACGGTCACGACGACATTCCGCTCGACCTTGCTCCTTACGTCGAAAATCGGGTCGAGGATGATTTCGGCACGTTTCCTCCGCCCGCATTCGAACCGGTCGAAGAGCGCGAACCGCGTTCCTTGAGCGAATGGCTCGAAACCGCGCGCGCATCGGCCCAGCGCGCCCGCGCCACCGAGGACCGCACCCGACAGGCGCTCTATGCCGCGATCGAACGGACCTGGGACTTTGCGCTCGCGGCCCGGGCGGCGCCGGACGACTATGCGCGCCTGATCGCCGAAGCGGGTCTGGTCGCGCAGGACCGCGCGCCGCTCATTCCACTGATGAAGCTGGTTTTCGGCACCGACTACGACAAGACGCGATTGACCGAATATGCAACCGTGCTTGCCCATGCCGAACGCATCGGCCTCGGACGCGGCGAACTGGCCGCATTCCTGACGACGGCACCGGGCGGTCTCAAAGGAGTGATCGCGATCGAGCGGTCCTTGCGCCGGGGCGGAGCTGCCGTCGGCGCGGCGCGACGCCGGGAAATGACGGCGGTCCTGCGCGCCTTGCCGTCGCAGCCCCTCGCCAGCCTCGCGCAGAACGGCGCCGAATTCGCGCTGGTCATGGTCCGTCGCATGCCCGACGGGGATGTGCGGATCGTCGGCGAAATCGCGGATGACGAATTCCTGCTGACCCGCGCGGCCAGACACTTCACCGACTGACCGACAATCTCCCGTCCGCCATGGCCAACAATCGTCCTTCGCGCTCGCGGCGCGAGATGTTAGCCATGGTGACGATGCCCCTGCTCCCCCTGCCCTCATCCACGCGCGCGCCCGGCACGATCGGTGCAGGTGGGTGGATCGGCCTTGGCCTCTTTCTGGTCGGCGGGCTCGGCCTTGCCGGGATCCGCACCGCCATGAGCCGCAATCCCGTCGCCCTGCTCGACGGAGTCGATCGCATGCTTGCCGTCGGCGGCGCGGTGCGGGCCGTCGCGTCCCACGCCTATGGCCCCGACCCGGCGCAGAAATTGCGGATGTTCGTGCCCACGGCGTCTGATCTCGATCCGGCAAAGACAGGTCGCGCGCTGCCGATCGTCATGTTCATCCATGGCGGCGGCTGGATGGACGGCGATCCGCACGATTACAGCTTCATCGCCCGCACGCTGGCCCCGCTCGGCTATGCGGTGGTTCTCGCCGGGTATCGCCTGCATCCCCACGGGATCTATCCCGCCATGCTCGAGGACGGGGCCGAGGCGATGCGGTGGATCGCCCGGGAAGCCCCGGCACTCGGAGGCGATGCGGCAAAAATTGTGCTCATGGGTCATTCGGCCGGGGCCTATAACGCGGTCATGCTCGCGCTCGACCGGTCGTGGCTGGCCCAGGCCGGGCTTTCCCACGACATCCTGCGCGGGGCGATCGGGCTTGCCGGTCCCTATGACTTCCTCCCGCTCGACGATCCGGTGACGATCGCGACGTTCGGGCATGCGGACGATCCGGCCGCGACCCAGCCCTTGTCCCATGTCCACGGCAACGCCCCACCCGTTCTCCTGCTTCACGGAGAGCGGGACGAACGCGTCGCCCCGCGCCACAGCCTCGCGCTTGCGCGCACGCTGGCCGGCGTTGGCGCCCGCACCGAAACCCACGTCATCGAAGGCATCGGGCACGAAGGCCTCATCATGCGCTTTGCCCGCCCGTTCCTGCACGACCGGCGCGCGCTCGACCGGGTGGCCGGCTTCCTCGCTCGCGTGACGGCATCCGATGTCGCCGATGCGCGCTCTTCAGCCATGGTTCAGACAGTCGGAGCATAACAGGCAAGTGCTGAAAAAACTGGGTCTCCTTGCCTGTGCCGCGCTGTCCCTCGTTGCCGCGGGTGAGGACGCGCAGGCGCAGGAAGTCCTGCGCGACGCTGAAACCGAAGCCCTTTTCCGCGACCTTTCGACACCGATCGTCGCGGCCTCAGGCCTCGATCCGCACAATGTCGATGTCATCCTGCTCAACGACGGGTCGATCAACGCCTTCGTCGCGGGGGGGCAGGCGATCTACGTCAATTCCGGTCTGATCGGGGCGGCCGACCATGCCGAAGAAGTGCAAGGCGTCCTTGCCCACGAACTAGGCCACATCGTCGGCGGCCACGTCATCCGCAACGACGAAGGCGCACGTCCGGCAACCGGCATCACCCTGCTTTCACTGTTGCTCGGCGCAGCAGCGGCAGCAGGCGGCGCGGGCGAAGCAGGTCTGGGCATCTTCCTTGCCGGACAACAGGCCGCGCTGGGCGAATATCTCGCTTTCAGCCGCGCCCAGGAAGCGACCGCCGACGCCGCGAGCGTCAAGTTCCTGTCCAAGGCGGGGATTTCCGGACGCGGATCGGTCAACTTCTTCAAGAAATTGCAAAGCTACGAATTTCGCTACGGCTTCAAGCGCGACGCCGAGAGCGAATTCTACAGCACTCACCCGATGACGTCGGACCGTCTGGCAACCTTGCAGGATTCCCTTCAGCAGGACCCGGCATGGAACAAGCCGGAAGACCCCGATCTCCAGCGCCGGTTCCTGCGTGTGAAAGCCAAGCTCTACGGCTATCTCGCCGAACCGCAGAACACGCTGACCGCCTACCCCGAATACATGACGGACATTCCCGCGCACTATGCCCGTGCCTATGCCTATCACAAGCAGGCTTTCATGGACAAAGCGCTGGCCGAGACCGACGCCATCCTCGCACAGGAACCCGACGACCCATACGCGCTCGAACTCAAGGGACAGGTCCTGCTTGAATCCGGCCGTCCACAGGAAGCGATCCCGCCTCTGCGCCGCGCGGTCCAGTTGACCCAGAACCAGCCGCTGATCGCGACGACTTTCGGTCATGCCCTGCTCGCGACCGAGGACAAGGCCAATTTCGTCGAGGCCGAACGCGTGCTCAAGGCCGCCGTGGCCAAGGATCACGACAATCCCTTTGCCTGGTACCAGCTCGGCGTCGTCTACGAAGCAGAAGGCGACACGGCCCGTGCACGCCTCGCCAGTGCCGAGCAGGAACAGATGCAGCTCCAGTTCCCCGAAGCCATGCGCAATGCCGAAGCGGCAGAAGCGGCTCTCCCCAAAGGATCACCCGATTGGCTCAGGGCACAGGACATCGCCTTTTCCTCGCGCGCGATGATTGAGCGGACGAAGAAGAGGAAGTAGACGCAAGGTCATGCAAAAGCCCGAACGCTCCGGTTTCGCCTATATCCTTGCCATTCTGGTCGGTATCGCCGCGGGCGGTTTCGGCTGGTATTTCGCCAGCCATCGGGCGGTCGGCAACGATGCCGTCTCTGCCCAGCTGGCAAGCGCAGGGATCGATCCGCGCCAGCGCACGGCGATCGAAGGGCTGGTTCGCGCCTACATTCTCGACCACCCGGAAATCCTGCCCGAAGCAATGGACAAGCTTCAGGCCAAGGAAACCAGCGAAAAACTGGCGCCCGTGCGCGCGGCTCTCGAAACCCCCTTCCCCGGCGCGGTGCTCGGCAATCCGCAGGGCAAGGTGACGCTCGTCGAATTCACCGATTTCGCCTGCACCTATTGCCGGGGCAGCGTTGCCGACATCAATGCACTGATCGCGGCCAATTCCGATCTCAAGGTCGTGATGCGGGAATTGCCGATCATCTCGCCCCAGAGCGAACCGGCTGCCCGCATGGCGCTTGCCGCCGCCGCCCAGGGCAAATTCGCCGCCTATCACACCGCCATGTTCGCAGGTGCCCGCCCGGATGACGCCAGCATTGCCGCTGCCGCCGCCAAGGCCGGGCTCGACATGAATGCCGCGCGCACGTTCGCTGCGGGCAAGGAAGCGCAACAGGAACTCGAACACAATCTGGCCTTTGCCCGCCAGCTCGGCATCAACGGCACGCCCGCATTCCTGATCGGTGGTCAGGTGATCCCGGGCGCCGTCGGCCGGGACAAGTTGCAGGAAGCCGTCGACGCGGCCCGCAAGGGATGACGAGAGCGCGCGGCACCACGATTGCGGGCCTGGCTTCCCTTCCTCTGGCCGCCTTTTCCCTGCTTGCCGCCGTCTTGACGCCCGCCCCCCTCGCGGCCCAGCCGGTCGACGGTCTTCAGGTCGCCGACAGTGCGGTCCAGAGCGTGGGATGGAAACTGGCGCTCGCCAACCGCCGCTATTGCGCACGCACGGCCCCGGAAACCGGGATCATGCTGGCCGACCTTGCCACGTATGATGATGCCCGCGCGACGCGCACGGCCTATGGCCTTGGCACGTCGGGCGAAATCTTCGTCGGGGCGCTCGCCGACGAAGCGCCCGGAGCCCGCGCAGGACTTGTGGTCAACACCATGGTCCGCTCGATCGGCAACCGCGTGATGGCCAATGAAATGCCCCCGCCCCGGCAGGACTGGTTCGCCCGCGTCCAGCGGTTGCAGAACCTGATCGATACGACCGCCGCGCGCGAAGGCCATGTCGATTTCGGGCTCTATGGCGGCAAGACCGTGACCGTGGTCCCCGAAATCACCTGCCACGTCCGATTTTTCCTCGATGACGGAAAGACCGACGCCCATGCGGTGCGGGACGAAGTCCATATCGGTCATCGCTATGTCGACCAGTTGGGCGGGGACACCGATCTCCTCGCCGCGTTGGTCGCGCATGAAATGGCCCATGCCGTGCTCGACCACGAAACCGAACTGGAAGCCGCACACGGACGGATCGATGTCACGCGCCGGACCGAGCGCGAGGCCGATCGCCTGTCGGTCTGGTTGATGGCGAACGCCGGATACGATCCCGAAAACGCGGTTCGCCTGCAACAGGAAGTGATCCGCCGCCGGGGTTCGTTCCTTGCCTTCGACCCCACGCACGGCAGCTGGCGCAGCCGGGCCGAGACCATCAGCGCGGAAATCGAGGCCCTTCACGCCGCGCCCGATGCGGACTGGCCCCATCGGTTCGTGCGGGAAAAGCGGGACAACTGATCCCGCAAGGCCTGGCAGGCGGAGCGAAAGGCTTCAATCCGACTGGCGATAGGCCTGCGCGGCGGCATGCAGGCCGCCCATCGTGAAACGATAGAGATGTTCGGCAAGCGCGGTCGCCGACATCTGGTGGATGGTGCGGCTGATCGGGGAAAGATTTTCGGGAAAGATGATCAGCATGGCGCAGGGAGCGCCAAAGCTGATGAGGCAGCACATGAGTTCCGGCGCATCTGCGGGAATGCCGGTGATCTCGCTCAGGACGCCGAGGACGAGATCGATCTTGGGCGCGACTTCGTCCCGGAACAGTTGGGAAAGATGATCCGAAGGCGCCAGCATTTCGCGGGCGAGCACGGTCATGTTCCACGGAGCATCATCGATGATGCGTCCGGCAAGAGTTGCGAGCAGGGCATGGAGCTTCTGCTCCGGCGTCCGCTCGCTCGCAACGATGACCGAGATTTCCTCGTACCGCATGAAGCGGCGATGCGCTTCGACCAGAACGGCCTGATAGAGCCCGTCGCGACTGCCGAAATGGTAGTTGATCGATGCCAGATCCACCCCCGCCTGTTCGGCGACCACCTTGTTCGGTGTCTGTGCAAAGCCGTTCTCCGCAAAGAGCTTTCCGGCGCTTTCGAGTATGCGGGTCCGGGTTGCGGCGCCGTCCGAACGGGCGACACGAAGAGTTTTGGGCATCGTTGCGCGATCCTGTCTGGTTTCCCCTCCTTAAAGGAGTTGAAATCTAAATTCAATTTAGTCTAAGCGTGCGACAGCCAATTCCGGTGCGTCGGGATTCACGGAATGAGAAAGCTTGCCATCGGTTGTCTGGGCCTTTTGACTGCATCGCTGGGCGGTTGCGGTGACGGAAAGGCGGGCAAAGGGGAAATCGTCCTCCACGGCAATGTCGATCTTCGTCAGGTCTCGCTGGCTTTCGACGGCAATGGCCGGATCGTCCGCATGAACGCCGAGGAAGGCGATCAGGTCCGCGCGGGAACCGTGCTTGCCGAACTCGACACCGTCACGCTGCAATTGCAGGCGCAGCAGGCCAAGGCCCAGCTCGACCAGCAGCAGCAGAACCTGCGCAAGCTGCTCAACGGATCGCGGCCCGAGGAAATCGCCGAAAGCCGGGCCAAGCTCGCCGATGCGCAGGCGCAGGCCGCCCGCGCACAGGACGATCTCAAGCGCATGCGCGACATTGCCGGGCGGACCGACGGGCGCGGCGTCAGCGGACAGGATCTCGACCGCGCGGCAAGGGACGCCACAGCGGCACAAGCCCGCGCCGACGAACAGGCACAAGCCTTGCGCCTCGCCCGGATCGGCCCGCGCGAAGAGGAAATTGCCGGGGCGCGTGCGCAAGTCGCTTCGGCGCAGGCCCAACTCGCCCTGCTCCAGCACCAGATCGATCAAGGGCATCTGGTCGCGCCCTCGGACGGCGTCGTCCGGTCGCGACTGCTTCAGCCCGGCGATCAGGCAACGCCCCAGAAACCGGTGTTCAACCTTGCACTCACGCATCCCAAATGGGTGCGCGTCTATGTGCCCGAACCCGACCTTGGCCGCATTCGCATGGGGCTTCCCGCCAAAGTGACGACCGACAGCATGCCCGGGCAATATGTCTCGGGCCGGATCGGCTATATCTCGTCGGTATCCGAATTCACGCCCAAGTCGGTCGAGACCGAGGATCTGCGCACCAGCCTCGTCTACGAAGTGCGGGTCTGGGTGGACGATCCGGGCAACCGCCTGCGTCTGGGGCAGCCGGTGACCGCGACTCTCGAAACGGGGTCGAGCCGGTGACGGACACCGGCTTTACCGTTGTCGCACAAGGCCTGCGCAAGGTCTTCGTCGCGCCTGACGGAAAGCCGTTCGATGCCATCGACGATCTCTCGTTCCGGATCCGGGCGGGCACCTTGACCGCGCTGACCGGGCCGGACGGCGCGGGCAAGACGACCCTGATGCGGATGATGGCGGGGTTGCTGCGGCCCGACGCCGGGACCTTGCAGGTTCTGGGCGAGGATGTGAGCCTGCGTCCCCAGGCCGTGCAGAACCGCATCAGCTACATGCCGCAACGCTTCGGCCTTTACGAAGACCTGAGCGTGCAGGAAAACCTCGACCTTTATGCCGACCTCCACGGCGTGCCGATGGAGCAGCGGCGCGAGCGGTTTTCGCGGATGCTGGAAATGACCGACATGGCGCGCTTCACCGCGCGTCCGGCCGGAAAGCTGTCGGGGGGCATGAAGCAGAAGCTCGGCCTTGCCTGCACGCTGGTCCGCTCGCCCGACCTGCTCCTGCTCGACGAGCCCAGCGTCGGCGTCGATCCGCTGTCTCGCCGCGATCTGTGGACGATCCTCGAACAATTGATCGAGGGCGAGAACCTGAGCGTGATCGTCAGCACCGCCTATATGGACGAAGCCGCGCGCTGCACCGATGTCTTCGTGGTCAATCGCGGCCGCCTGCTGGCCGAGGGATCGCCCGAAGACCTCAGCCATCGGGCAAAAGGGCTGACCTATGAAGCCGCGCCTCCGCCGGGCATGCCCGCGCGCGTTCTCCAGGCCAGGTTGATCGACGCGCCCGACCGAATCGTCGATGCCGTGCCGCGCGGCGGCCGGGTGTGGTTCATCCGCCAGCCCGATTGCGACGAGGCCGCGCTGCGCGAGCTTCTTCCCGACACCCCGTTCGAACCGCGTACGGAAGAGCTGGAAGACGCCTTCATGGCGCTGCTGCGCGAACATGACGGCGATAGCGGCAAAACTGCCGAGCACGCCCCCGCAGCCACCGTGCCCCAAAGCAAGGGGGACGGGCACCCGGTCATCGTCGTGCGCGATCTCGTCCGTCGCTTCGGCGATTTCACGGCCGTTGCCAGCACGTCGTTCTCGGTCGCGCAGGGGGAAATCTTCGGCCTGCTCGGCCCCAACGGCGCGGGCAAGACGACGACGTTCCGCATGTTGTGCGGCCTGCTTCCCGCGACCAGCGGCCATCTCGAAGTCGCGGGGCTGAACTTGCGCAAGGCCCGGGCCGAGGCGCGCGGCCGGATCGGCTATGTCTCGCAGAAATTCGCGCTTTACGGCAATCTGACCGTGCGGGAAAATCTCGAATTCTTTGCCGGTGCCTATGGGCTCCCCCGCAAACGGGCCCATGCCCGGATCGAAGCGGTCCTGAAACAGTTCGACCTCGAACCCGGCGCGGTCAGCGGCATTCTTCCGGTCGGGTACAAGCAGCGTCTGGCGATGGCCGCAGGCCTGCTGCACGAACCCGACATCCTGTTCCTCGACGAACCGACCAGCGGCATCGACCCCATGGCGCGCCGCGCGTTCTGGCGCACGATCACGGCACTCGCGCAGGACGGCGTGACGATCATCGTCACCACCCATTTCATGGAAGAAGCCGAATATTGCGACCGCATCGCCATTCAGGATGATGGTCGCATGCTCGCATTGGGCACGCCCCAGCAAGTGCGCGAACAGGCAGGCGGCGATCGTGCGATGGACATGAACACGGCTTTCATCGCCAATGTCGAACAGTCGCGCGCGGCTCTGGCCCGGAAAGGCGAGGCAGCGTGACGCGCGGCATGTCCGGTTTTCTCACGCGGCTCATTGCCCTGATCCGCAAGGAAACGCGGCAGATGCTGCGCGACCGCAGCAACCTCATGGTCGGCCTGCTGCTGCCTGCCGCGCTGATCCTGCTGTTCGGCTATGGCCTTTCCTTCGACGTGCGCGATGCGCCGGTCGCCGTGGTTCTGGAGGACCGGTCCGAAACCGCACGGGATACGGTCGCAGGTCTTTCGGGATCACCTTATCTCGCCCCGGTTGCAGTTCCCGACATGGGCCGCGCGGTTGCCTTGCTGCGCGCGCATACCGTCGATGCCATCGTTCGTGTCCCGGTCGATTTCACCGCGCGCAAGGCCGGTGGCGAAGGGCGGATACAGGTCCTGCTCAACGGCTATGACGCGACCTCGGCGATGACCATCGGCACCTATATCGACGGCGCGATCCAGCTTTCGGTTCTCCACGATCAGGATCGCATGGGGCCGGGCATGGACAGCGGCAGTACGCTCGGCCTTGTCCAGCGGGTCTGGTTCAATGCCGCCAGCATCAGCACCTGGTATCTGGTTCCCGGCCTGCTGGTGCTGGTCATCACTCTGATCGGGGCGTTCCTGACATCGCTCCTGATCGCGCGCGAGTGGGAGCGGGGAACGCTCGAATCGCTGTTCGTGACGCCGGTCCGGCCGCTCGAACTGGTCATGGCAAAACTGGCGCCCTACATGGTGATCGGCGCGATCGACGTGGCGCTCTGCCTCGCGTCGGCGCGGTTCCTGTTCCATGTCCCGATCCGCGGCTCGCTCGGGGTCATCATCGTCTCCTCGCTGCTCTACCTCTCGGTCTCGCTCATGCTCGGGCTGCTCATTTCGGGCGTGACGCGGAACCAGTTCGCGGCGAGCCAGATGGCCATGCTGGCAAGCTTCATGCCCGCAACCATGCTTTCGGGTTTCGTCTATGACATCCGCAACATGCCGACCGCGATCCGGGCCATCAGCCTGATGCTGCCCGCCACGCATTTCATGGACCTCATCAAGGGGCTCTTCCTTGCCGGAACGGTCTGGCCGCTGGTGTTCAAGTCGTGCGGCATTCTGCTGCTCTATCTCGTCGGCCTGGGGTTCCTGACCACCCGCACCTTGCGCAAGAGGCTCGACTGAGATGGAATGGCTCACCGTCTGGCTGGCCCAGATCCTCTCGCTGTGCCGCAAGGAATTCCTGGCGGTGATCAAGGACCCGGCGAACCGCACGATCCTGTTCGTGCCGGTGCTGATGCAGTCGGTCCTGTTCGGCTATGGCGCGACGTTCGACCTCACCAATGTGCCCTATGTCGTCGTCGATGAAAGCCGCAGCGCGACCTCGACCGCCCTGCTGGCGCGGATCGACGGAACCGGCGTCTTCCGCCGCGCCGCAACGCTCGAGACCCCGGCCCAGATCGCCGCCATGATCGATGCAGGCAAGGCGACCGTTGCCATCACCATCCCCTCCGACTTCGACCAGCGCCTGACCCGGGGGCAGGCCTCGCCGGTCGAGGTCGTTCTCGACGGGCGCAATTCCTCGACCGCCGGGGCGGCTGCCGGGCAGATCGGCACGATCGTTGCCGACTTCAACCGCTCTCGGGGCGTCCATCCGGCCGTCACGGTCGAGCGGCGGGCATGGTACAATCCCAACCTCCTCACCCGATGGTCCCTGCTCCCGACGCTGATCGCCTCGCTCAGTTTCATGCAGACCTTGCTGATCGCGGCTCTCTCGGTTGCGCGCGAGCGGGAACAGGGGACATTCGACCAGTTGATGGTGACGCCCTTGCGCCCGATGCAGATCATGGTGGGCAAATTGCTTCCGGCCATGACCATCGGCCTGATCCAGTCCACGCTGGTCCTTCTGGTAATCCGGTTCTGGTTCCAGATCCCGATGCAAGGCTCGCTGGTCCTGCTCTATTGCTGCCTGATCGGGTTCACGACGGCAGCGGTGGGACTGGGGCTTTCAATCTCGGCCCTGTCGCTCAACATGCAACAGGCGATGCTCTACACGTTCATCGTCATCATGCCGATGATGCTCCTGTCGGGCATGGTCACCCCGGTGCGCAACATGCCCCGCGTGCTTCAGCTCGCAACCATGGTCAATCCCTTGCGCTTCGGCATCGACATGGCCCGCCGGATCTATCTCGAAGGGGCCGGATTGTCCGACATCGCGTTCGATTTCGTGCCGCTGGCGGCAATCACGGCAGTGTCGCTGCCGCTTGCCGCCTGGCTTTTCCGCAACCGCCTCTCCTGATCGGGACATGCCGTTGATGCAGGTTTCTCGCCCTCTCGCCCGCAAATCCGCGACTCTCGCCATGGCGGCGGCGCTGTGCCTTGGCGGCTGTACGGTCGGACCGGATTACCACAAGCCCACCGCCGTTGCGCCCGCCGACTGGACCAGCTGGCACAGCGGGTCGGACGCCTTGCGCCCGGCGCTTGCCGATGCCGCCCCGCTCCCGCCCGACTGGTGGCAGGGGTTCCACGATCCCGTTCTCGACGAACTCGAACGGCGCGCCTTTGCCGCGAGCCCCGACTTGCGCACCGCCGCGCTCCATTTCGCACAGGCACGGGTTCAGCGCGACGTGACTGCCTCGCAAGGCCTGCCGCAAGTCGATGCGAGTGCGACGGTCCAGGGGCAGCGCCAGAGCGAATTCGGTGCCAGCACGCGGCTGTTCGACGAGATCGGCGGGGCCAACCGCAACGCTCTCGCCAAGCTGCTGGGCGAACCCTACACGCTCTACAAGGGCGGCTTCGACGCTTCGTGGGAAATCGACTTCTGGGGCAAAGTGCGGCGCAGCGTCGAAGCGGCCAATGCCGACATCGCCCAACAGGGAGCCCTGCTCGATCAGGCGCGGCTCACTCTCGCCAGCGACGTAGCGCAGGCCTATTTCTCGTTGCGCAGCGCCCAGCGCGACCTCGCCATGGCCCGCGCGGACATCGACGACTTGCGCGAACGCACCCGGATTCTGGCCGAACGGACGAAGGGCGGATTGGCGAACCACTTCGATCTCGAACGCCAGCATATCGACTTGCGCTCCGCCGAAGCGCAACTGCCCGCGCTTGAGGCACAGGAAGCCTCGCAGATCAACCGGATCGCGCTGCTTCTGGGCGACCGCCCCGGTTCGCTGTCCGACCTGCTGCATCCGCAGGAAAGCGAAGTGGCGGGCGCGCTGCCCGATCTTACTCTCGGTCTGCCGTCGGCGGTCGCCTTGCGTCGTCCCGACATTCGCGCCGCCGAAGCCCGCCTGCACGAGGCGACCGCAAAGATCGGCGTCGCACGCGCCGATCTCTATCCCGCGATCAAGCTGGGCGGGAATTTCGACCTCGAATCCTATCGCGCCAGCAACCTGTTCGAATGGGGCAGCCATTCGTGGGGTATTGGGCCGAGCGTCGATCTGCCCCTGTTCGACGGCGCGCGACGCAGGCGCACCATCCGCTTGCGCGAACTGGAACAAAAGGAAGCGGCTGTTTCCTTCGAACAGACCGTGCTGCGCGCGTGGCAGGAAATCGACGACGCGCTCAATGCCTATCAGGCCGAACGGGTCGAAAACGCGAAACTCGCCGAACGACGCGAAGCCGCGCGACAGGCACTCGACCTTGCGCAGGCGCGCTATGCGGGCGGGATCGTCACCTGGATCGATGTGCTCGACGCCCGCCGCGCCTATCATCAGGCCCGCCGGGAAAGCTGGGACAGCGATGCTCGCCTCGGTACGCGCTATGTCGTGGTCAACAAGGCCATCGGCAATGTTCCGGGAGACCAGGCGAAAACCGCCGTTAACTGAGATCGCACCCTTTTAGGGTCGCATGTCAAATAGGCATGACAGGATAGCGATTTCGTCCAGCATACTCCGCACCTTCGGACGACCGGATCGAGAGTCCCTGATCGAACGGGCCCTGATCGGACGGGGAGGCAGGCGAGACATGGAGAGTGCGAGCGCGACGGGCGAGATCGAGCTTTCGATCGAAAGCGAAACGCAAGCCGCTACGGGATGGTCCCGCTGGTACGTGGTGACCGTGCTGGGCCTCGTCTATGCGATGAACATCGCCGACCGCTATGTCGTCTCGACCTTGATGGAGCCGATCCGGCTCGACCTGCATCTCACCGATTCCGGCATTGCCATGCTGACCGGGACTGCGTTGGCGCTGTTCTATGTGACGATCGGAATTCCCGTCTCCGCACTCGCCGACCGGGCGAATCGGCGCAATATCGTCGCGGGTGCGCTGGTGCTGTGGTCGGCTTTCACCATGGCATGCGGGGCTGCGCGCAATTTCGGCCAGTTGATGCTGACCCGTGTCGGTGTCGGCATCGGGGAAGCGGGCGGCACGCCCCCATCGACCTCGATCCTCTCGGACCTCTTTCCCGCGCGCGAACGGGCGATGGCGGTGACGTTCTATTCGCTCGGGTCGCCGATCGGCGCGTGGATCGGGGCCGATCTCGCCGGGCGTCTTGCCGATCTTTATGGCTGGCGCACAGTGTTCTACGCGCTGGGCCTGCCGGGCGTAGTGCTCGGCCTGCTCGTGTTCCTGACCGTGCGCGAACCTGCGCGGGGACAGATGGAAGAGGTCGTTGCCAAGCCGGCCGTCATCCCGCTGTGGCACGCGCTGCGGTTCATTTTCTCGCAGAAAAGCGCGGTCCATCTCATCATCGCAACCGCTGTCGCCACTTTGTGGGGATGGGGCCTGATGTGGTGGACGCCGACGTATCTCATGCGCGCCTATGGCATGACGCCGGGACAGACCGGCGCGATCCTGGGGCCGATCCACATCGTCGCGGGCAGCGTGGCGACACTGGCAACCGGCCGGGTCATGGCGACCGGCACGATGAGCGACCCGCGCCGGGCCTTGTGGTTCATCGGCGCCATGATCGCGGTGATTTCGGTGCCGACTTTCCTGATCTACCAGACGCACCATCTCGACGTCGCCATTCTCGGGCTGTGGATCTTCGTGCCCGGCGTCTATTTCTATGTCGGCCCTTCGTTCGGGCTGCTGTCCAATCTGGTGCCGCCGCAAATGCGCGCGACGGCGCTGGCGATCCTCTTGCTCGCGTCCAACATCGCCAATCTCGTCATCGCGCCCCAGGCCGTCGGATTTGTCAGCGATCACCTTGCCGGAGCGGGCGGCGCGAACGCGGCCTCCCTGCGAATCGCCCTGCTGCTCCTCACCCCCACCGGTTTCTGGGGCGCGTGGCATTACTGGGCCGCCGGACGCCGCTTCGTCGCGGATCAGAGACGCGCCGAACAATGGACGGCCGGTTAAGAAGCCTCTTCCGAAACGCTCCATTCCCGAAAGATCGGAATGGCAATAAAATCGAGCATTTCAACCTCTCGGTTTCTTTCCGTCGGGTGGATCGCACGGATTACGAAGCAATTGTCCGGGGGCGTTCGTTGACTTCACACCCTGCCGGGTTCCCTTTCGAGTTGGGACCAGGCAGGCATCTTTTCGCAAAGGCACCTGCCCAAAAACGACAGGTGCGGCCATCACACGCTATCTCGACTTCGAACGCGACACTGTTTCGCCCGAGGATATTGCCGGACACGATGTCCTGATCGTTGGCGGCGGCGCGGCGGGACTGACCATGGCGCACGAACTCGCCGCCAAGGGCAAGACCGTCTGCGTGATCGAAAGCGGCGGGTTCGAGGAAACCCCGGAGCACGAGGCGCTCAACGCCGTCGAGGCGAGCGGCAGCCTCAATGATCCCGCCATTCGACAGGCGCGGCAGGACTGGCACAGCCCGCAGATGCGCTTCTGGTCGGCCGAGGGGCAACGCTATGGCGTGCGCAATCGGGCTCTGGGCGGATCGACCGTGGCCTGGGCGGGCAAAGTCGCTCCGTTTGCCGACATCGACTTTGCGTCGCGCGCATGGGTTCCCGGATCCGGCTGGCCGATCGGACGCGCCGATCTTGCCCCCTATCTGACGCGGGCGGCCGATCATCTCGCGCTCGGACCGCTTCTGAACGATGCTGCGTTCTGGGCCGAGCGGGGCATGGACCGCCCCGAACCAGTCGCAGCGATGACCGCTTTCGATTCCCATTTCTGGCAATTTGCCCGCTCGCGCCGGGTCGTCACCGACGTGACGCGGATGGGCGACGATTTCCGGCAAGAGGATCTGCCGGGTGTGACCGTGCTGACCAATGCGACGGTCGCGCGGCTGTTTGCCGCCGAAGGACGCGTGACCGGCCTTGAATGCCTGTCTTCGCTCGGCGGGGGACAGCGGGCATTCGTTCGCGCGCAGCGCATCGTGCTGGCGTCCGGGGCCATCGAAAACGCGCGGGTCCTGCTGCAATCGGGTTTCGACCGACCCGGCACGGCCACGCGCACGGGACTGCCCGCCATCGGGCGCTATCTGATGGATCATCCGACCGTCCGGGTCGGAACCGTCACCGGCGAAGGCTGCGCGGCGGCGGCACGCCTGTTCGGCTTCTTCCCGCTGCGGCAGGGCTATCGCATTTCGATGTATGCCCATGGCCTTGCCCTGCGCCCCGGGACGCAGGAACAGCACAGCCTGCCCAACATGGCAGCCTTCGGTTCGCTCGAGCTGTCGCCGCAGGATCCGATTGCCGCCTGCGGGCGCCTTGCCCGTTTCAAGAGCCGCGCGGTCTGGAGCGATCTGGGCATCGTCATGCGCAATGCGGGCGTGATCGTCAGCGCGGTGGGTCGCAAATTGCTCGAAAGTCCGCGCGTTCCCGACCGGTTGAAGCAGGCGATCGCGGATGCAGCGGTATGGATCAATGCCGATTTCGTCGCGCAGGACTATCTGGCCAAGGGCGGCAGTCGCAAGGTCGATGCGTTGCACATCGAACTGATCGCCGAGCAAGTCGCCGACCTCAACAATCGTGTGACGTTAAGCAAAGTGCGCGACGCGCTCGGATTGCAGCGCGCCAACGTCCGCTGGGAACTGGGCGAGACCGTTCGCGCGGCCCTGCTCGACGGGGCGCGTCTTCTGATCGATGATCTTGCCCGCGCGGGGATTTCCGGCCTCGAGCCCACCGCCGCCGTGCGCGACGGCGATACAGCCGCACTGGTCGCCCGGGACATGGCCCACAGCGCGGGAACGACGCGCATGGGCCGCGACCCCCGCGACAGCGTCGTCGATGCCGATTGTCAGGTCCACGGCGTTGCCGGGCTGTTCGTGGCGGGGGCCTCCGTCTTTCCCACTATCGGCCACGCCAATCCGACCCTGATGATATTGGCCATGGCGATCCGCCTTGCCGACCATATCGTCGCGACACCGCCGCCTGCGGCCGGAACCGGCGAAGGCCTGTTCTTCACCCACGAAATCGACACGAGCGCCGAAGTCTGGCTCGTCGATCAGCCCGAACTCGACGCTGCTGACGAGCGGAAAGAACATGTGTCATGAGATGTTACCGCAAGATTCCAGATATGAAATATTTGTTACGTAACAATATTACCATGAATTGATTACGTTAACGCCTTATCCATACTCGGGCACATACCTGAATCCACATTCACCGGACTTGTTGGGATGAGGAAAACAAAGGCGGCGTAGCGTCCTGGCAATGACCAGGACCACCGCCATTCGGGCCGCAGATTTCACCGCATCGGTCGGCGTCAACGCCTCGATCAATTATACCGACGGCAAATACGTCAATATCCAGAACGTCCTGTCGGACCTGAATTATATAGGGGTAAGCCTGATCCGCACGGCGGCCTACTGGGTCGGGATGCAGGGTCAGGCGGCCTATAACCTTGCCGCGAGCAAGGGCATCCGTTTCGACATGCTGCTCTATACCAACAATACGCTCGCCAACAGCATCGCGCAGATGTCGAGCTTTTCGGCAGCCCATCCCGGCGCTCTCGTCGCGATCGAGGGACCAAACGAGATCAACAACTTCGGCGCCAGTTACAAGGGAATGACCGGCGCGGCGGCGGCCGTTGCGTTCCAGAACGATCTCTATGCCGGGATCCGCGCCGACAAGGTGCTCAAGGCGACGACGGTCTACAGCTACACGATGAATGCGGGCGCCTCCTCGACCACGGGCTACGACTATGCCGCAATCCATCCTTATGGGCGCAAGGGACTGCCGCCGCTGTCCTACCTCAAGGGGGACATGGCCTCGATCCCCGGCAACAAGCCCTTTGCCGTCACCGAAACCGGCTATTCGACGCTCACCACCAACATCGACGGCGTCGATCCGCTGGTTCAGGCCAAATACGATCTCGACATGATTTTCGACGCGAAGAAGGCCGGGGCCTCGACCGTCTTCCTCTATGAATTGCTCGACGCCTATGCCGATCCCAACGGCACGGATCCCGGCAAGCATTACGGCCTGTTCGATTACGGCAATGCGCCCAAGCCGATCGCGACCGCGCTGCACAACCTGATGCAAATCCTCGGCGACAGTGCGGCAAGTGCAGGCAGCTTCACGACGGGCGTGCTCGATTACACCATTTTCGGGGCGGACAAGACCGCGTCGAATTACCTGATGCAGAAATCGTCGGGCGTCTTCGACCTTGTCGTGTGGAACGAGCAGACGATCTGGAACGCGACCACCAAGACCGAAGTGGCAGCAGTGCCGGACAAGGAGACGATCCGCTTTGCCCGCGTGCAGGAGACAGTAAAAGTCTACGACCCTCTCGCCGGAACCGATCCTATCAAGGTCTGGCACAATGTGTCGCAGATCACCGTAACCGTCACTGATCACCCCCTAGTCGTCGAAGTGACGAAGATCGCGAGCCAGACCAATGCCATCAATGCGAGCAGGGGCATGGCAACGATCCATGCCACGGCCAAAGGCAGCGTCATCGTCGGCGGTCCGGGCGACCAATTGTATGCCGGAGCGGGCGCCGACACTTTCGTCTTCCACAAAGGTTTCGGCCACGAAGACGTGTTCGACTTCGACGCCTTATCGGCCAAACACGACACCGTGCAATTCGACAGCTCGCTCTTCGCCGACTATGCGGCGGTCACGGCGGCGATGCATCAGGTCGGCAGCGATGTCGTGATTACCCACGATGCAGCCCAATCCGTCGTCCTCCACGATGTCAGCCTGTCCGCGCTGAGCGCCGCCGATTTCCTGCTGCTCTGAAAGCTGTCATCACGCTGTCACGACCGATGGTCACCCAAAAGGATCGCATGGTTGATCCGGGGACGTGAGCGCAATGACATGTGCAAGGCAGGGCAAGGCCTGTCATGGCTGAGGCCGGGGTCTATGATGCGGGACTGACGTTCACGCCCGATCTTCCCGCCACGCCCTTGCGCTGGCTGGCCTTGGTCGCGGCGGCGCTGGCGATCTTTTCGGTTTATTACGAGACCGACGTCATCGGCGAGATCGCGGATCTCCTGATCCGGCAACGCGGGTTCAGCCAGGCTGACATCGGCAGCCTCAACGCCGCGATCTACTGGCCCAATGTCGTGCTGGCGCTGGTGGGGGGTGTCCTGATCGACCGCTTCGGCCCGTCGCGCATTGCCTTGTGGACGGCGGCTCTGGGCGTTTTCGGCGCGACCCTGACCGCGATCGGCGAGCCTTACGCACTGATGTGGTGTGGGCGCCTGATCTTCGGGATTACCGAAGGGGCGATTTTCATGGCCCTCGTCGCGGGACTGGCACAGTGGTTTCCCCGCAACGGGATTGCGCTTGCGACCGGCCTGTTCCTGTCCCTTGCCCGCGTCGGCTCGTTCCTGTGCAACACGTCCTCGACATGGGCGCGGCCGCTCTATGATGCGGGGTGGCAATGGCCGCTCTGGCTGGGCGTCGGCGTCTCTGCTCTCGGCTTCGTCGCTGCGCTGGTCTTTCAATTGATCGAACCGGGTCGCCCCCTGCCCCCGGCCTCGTTCGATGCCGGGGACATGCTCTCGGCTGCGCGAGGCCTCGACCGGCTGCGCTTCGACCGCTCGTTCTGGACCATCCTCGGGCTGCATGTCCTTTACGCGGCGGTGTTCTTTCCCTTTCGCCAGACTTATGCGGTCGAATATTTCCAGCATGCCAAGCATCTGAGCCTTCAGGCCGCAGGGCAGGTCAATTCGGGCGTTTTCGCTGCCGCGATTTTCGCCACGCCCCTCTTCGGCGTGATCGCCGACAGGTTCGGAAACCGCGCGATGATGCTGGTTTTCGGGACTCTGCTCCTGCCGCTGACGCTGGCGATACTCGCCTTCACGGGGCTGTCGCCCTGGCTTTCGACCGTGCTGATGGGGATCAGTTGGGGGCTGGTTCCGGCGGTCATCTGGCCCGCGACGACGATGATCGTCCCGCGCGAACGGCTGGGAACCGCGCTCGGGCTCATCACCCTGATCCAGTCGCTGGGGATCGCGCTTTCCAACATGATCGCCGGGCATCTTGCCGACTGGGCGGGAGCAGGCCCCGGCCATCCGCACGGCTACGATGCCGTGCTCGGCTTTTTCGGTTGCGTCAGCCTTTTGGCGCTCGCCTGCGTGGTCCTGCTCTGGCGCCACGAAACCGGACCCAACGGGCACGGCCTGGAAAGGCCCGGCCCGCAAGGGTGAACGCATCACGAAACGAGGTGCGAATCCTGCAGCGTCAGCGCGAAGAGAGCCTGCAGCGCGGTCGAAATGCTCTGATCCGAGGACACCGTGTAGACCAGCGGATTACCGTCCGAGCCGACCGACGCGCAACTCTTGAGCGCGGGCAGGACGTTGGGAAGATAGGGCGCCGTGTTGGTCTGCGACCAGCTGTCCCCGGTCAGTGTGGCTGCGGCATATTCGGTATAGAGAATCGCGATCTTGATCTTGCGGTTCTTGATCGTCGTGCAAGCCGCGATGTCGGTGCTCGACAATTCGCGCGTCCGGCGTGACCCGCTGATGGTTTCGTCGACCACCCCGTCGGTGATGATCATCAGGACTTCCTGCGGATTCCCGGTCGACCCATTGCCCGGATTGGGCATGGCCGTGTTCATCGACGTCATCATGTTGAGGAATTCGGTACCCATGTCATTGATATTCTTGCTCGACGTGGGATTGTTGTTCGAATACCAAAAGTCCTGCGTGCCATCGAGATCGGGCACAGATGCCGTCGTCAGCGACTTGACGTCGGTCATATTGGTATATTGCGTCACCGGACTGCTTTTGCCCGAATGAGTCCAGTCAAAGCTGTAGAGCTGCAACTGATAGGTGACCTTGTTGTCGGTCTCTTTCTGCTGCGCAAACGGAATGAGATCCTGGGCCGCGAGCGTTTCCGCGCCGACACGCAAGGGAATAGAGCTCAGGTCCGAATAGACCTTCGCGTAATTATGCGTCAACCAATACCCATCAGCATAAAGAACGCTAAGCGTCTGCGAGTTATTATTGTTATCCTTATAGCTCAACGAAGCCGGTGAAGACGATCCGCTCGGAATCTTGGACGATGAAACCGTTCCGATTTTAACGCCGGAAGAATTGTAGAGATTGTAGCTTCCCGAGCTATTCGCCGTCGTTGATAGAAGGTAGTACGCATTATACCCAGATGACGATGATGAGTAATAATTGGCATCAATAAGAACCGCGCGTGAACTCGAGTCCTTAACGTAGTTCTGTCCCGGCAACTGCTGGTGGCAGGCAAAGGCGCAGCCGGTAACTTTCTGAATCGCACTGATACCCGACGATGTCGAAGGCAGCAGCATCGAGGGCGACTTGTCCATTACCAGGTAGAAATTGATATTGGGAAAGAAGCTGGCATAGGCCGTCGAACTGCCACCGATGGGCAGCGTTGCCACACCCAGAATACCGCTGAACAGATTGGTTGAGCTGCCACGCCATTTCACCAGCGCCGTGCGACCGAGATTGAGCGTCCCCCCGTCGGTGATGGTCACCGTCAGATCACTGGCCGGGGTATAGACGAAATCGGCATAGTCGGTGACTTGCGTGGTGAAGATTTGCGTCGAAGCCGCCTGAGCCACAGTCGACGTCTTGGAAATGTAGGTGGTATCGGTCGCAGCAAGGGCTGCCGCGTCAGCGACAGCATTGATCCGCGACTGAAGCATCTCTGCACGTGCATAGTCGATGGTGAAGCCCAACCCGAACAGGGCCGGAATGATCGCCAGCGCCGTGATCAGCGTGACGTTGGCATCGTCCGCCTTTGCAATGTCGGTCAAGAGCGCGCGCGAACGAAGGGCCAGAGCCCGGGCGCGTTGAATCCAGCGTGTCATTGGTGCGCAACCTGCGTGGTAAGGCGAGGCAACATGAAATAGCGATTGTAAAGCGTCGGCGAGGGCAGGATCGTGCCGCCGAACAGCGGGGTGTAGGTATAGCCGACTTCCCCCATGACGATGTATGCCCCGACGGTCGACGTCGTCGTGTTCGGCTGCATTTCTGTCGGCGCGAAATTGGTCGGCAACGTCACGATCGTGCCGGTCGTCAGAGCCGTGGCATTTTGCGCCTGGCTCCAGACGACCGAGGCATGGCTCGCATCGGTAATCTGCAATTCCGACACCCGCATGGTCGCATTGCTGGTGCTGTACGGTGCCAGCACGAGCTTGCTGTTGGACATGATCGAGGTGAGATCGGTCGAACTGACCGTCGCATAGCGCGTGGTCAGGTCGGTGACGGTCTTGGCGGTCAGCGAAACCTTGCGCCCGCAGGTGACCAGATCGCTGACGACATAGGCACCGCAATAGAGCAGGACAAGTGTCGGCGCGACCAGCGCGAGTTCGACGAAGGCCACGCCCGAACGATCGCGACGCAGACACCGCAGGACGCGCCCGATCCGCCCCAGAGTCCGATGGATCCCGCTCATGAGGTGTAAACCTCGGTCTTGGACACCGACGTCGCGATCAGGATGCGATGCGCGCCGGGCAACGTGAGCGTACTGTCGGCGATGTTGAAACCGAAGATCGACGTGACCGACCAGATATAGAACAGGCGCACCGCCACGATCTGCCCCTGCGTGCCGGGGTTGTAGTTGAACGTGTTGGTAACCTTGTAATTGTTGGTCGCATCGAACGTGAATTGCGGAACCGACAGATCGACAGTCGTATAGTCCGAGCCGCTGTTCACATCGACGTAAAGATTGTTGCACGACATGAACGAGGACATCTGCGTGCAGACATAAGCTGCGAACTGCTGCTGCGGCGTGGTGATGACTTTGCCGTTGCTGTCCTTCACTCCGGTGAAATTCGTCTGGGCCTGTCCGGTCAGGACATAACGCGCAGCCCCTTCGGCCGTCGTTTCCAGAGCCGCCTGGGCAAGGAACAGGATGATGATCTCGAACGTCGCCATCAGGATGCCGATCAGGAACGGCGCGGCGATGGCAAATTCCATCGCAGTGCTCGCTTTCTCGTCGCGCATCAGACGTGCCAGAAAGGCGAACGGACGGCCATGATGCGCAGCCGCGATCAACCGATCGCACTGTCTGTCGCAACCGCCGCTCGAGGCGGGGGGCCTGCCAAGACTCTGTTGCCGTCCCATCGAATAGGGACATTAGGCATGCGGGCCTTAAAGATGTGTTTCCAAGCCCTTCCCGGCCGCTAATTCCGTCCCATGCCGTGGTTGCGGCACAATTAAGAATTCTACTCCTGCCAACTCAGGAAAAGCGACACGTCCCCCGGCATCAACAGCGGCCAGGTCACGATCGCGGCACCGATGCGGTATCCCAACGGTTCGAAACACTCCTGCAAGACGACGAACAGGGTTCGTGCCGGACCTTGCAGGGTATGGGGCCAATCCGGTTCCTCGTTGTTTACCGCCCGTCCCCGGTCGGTGCAGTAATCACTGGGAAAGCGATAGACATGGGCCAGCATTTCACCTTGTGCTGCCGCCCTCTCGACCGTCTCGATAATGCGATCCAGCGTGTCGGCAGCCAGCGGTTCATCCCGCCACGCGGTGAACTGTTCATCCAATTGCTGGCGACGCAGCGAAATGTCGTCGCTCGAACGTCGCCTGCGTGCCGCCACGGCACCGCGTGCGACTGCAAGGATTTCCCGGGCAGGCGGCAAGGGTGCAGCCTTGTCCGTGGGTACTTCGGCGTCATGAAAGTCCATGATCTCGCCTTTCGTCTGGCCCGAGCCGAACGCGTCGGCGCCATGGTTGCGCGGCACTGGTCCCACTTGGCTCAATACTCCAGTTTCGCGGGGTTGCACAATGGGGTGAAGCAGCCTTGTTGCGCCGGACAATTGCTTGAATTCACGATGCATCCCGCACGAACAAAACTCCGGCCGGGATGCCGGCTTCGCGAGTGCAAAAACCGCTCACAAGGCGTCATTCGAGCCGCGACCGGATCAAAATCCTGAGCGTGTCGCCGGCATGGGGCGGCTCTTCGCCGGTATCCATGCCGACAAGCGCGGAATTGAGTCGCCCGGAAAGCGGGCCATCACCGCCGGCGTCGAGCACTTGCGCCTGGCGAATGATGCCATGGGCATCGATGGTAATGGCAACCGTTGCCCGCCACGACTGGCGACGCAGTTCGTCGTGATGGGCAAGCAGCCCTTCGAGGCGATAGCCGATCCGCCGCATGTAAAGCCCGAGAAACGCGGTATTGAGCTTCCCCGCCGCTCCGGTCCCGACGCCGTCCCCGCTTCCCCCGCGCCCCAGCCCATAGCCGGACCCTTCGGGATAAGTCGTCAGTTCGCGTCCGCCCGGATGAGCGGCAAGGGCAAAGCTGTCGGCCCCGGCGTCGCCCTCGCTGTCGACGCCGAGCGGGCCGGGCTGCCCCGGTGCGGAAGGCGCGGCCGAATCGAGTATCTGCGTGCTGTCGGCGTCGAGCTTGTCGGGCTTCTGGTCCTGTGGCTCGGGCGTGGGCTGCGGCGTCGGGGGCGGCGTCGCATCAGGCGCCATCAGCTTCACGCGCTGGACCGCCGGACCATGCCCGATCGGCACGACATGGGCATGGAACCACAGGCCCGCCCCCGCCATCAAGGCCAGCACTAGCCCGCGCACAAGCCAGCGCAGGCCCGGTGACGGATCGAAATGATGGTCGTGGGCGATGACCTGAGGCATTGTCCGGCCCTATTTGACCAGCTTGTCGGTCACGAGGCCAAGCTCGGAAATGTGGACCCGCTTGGCCACGTCGAGCACTTCGATCACGCGTTCATAGGACACACCCTTGTCCCCTTTCACCACCACCGGCAGCTTTGGATCAGCGGCCTTGGCGGTGGCGAGTTGCGCTTCGAGTTCGGCAAGGCTGACCCCTACCGTATCGAGATAGATCCGTCCGTCGGCGGTGATGGTGATCGCCCGCGTGTGGGGTTTGGCAAGGGACGGCGCGGAACTGGCACGCGGCAGATCGACCGAGATCCCCTGAACCGTGGCAGTTGCCATGACCATGAAAATGATCAGCAGATTCCACGCAAGGTCGAGCAACGGTGTGACGTTGATCTCGTCATAGACCTTGGTGTCGTACTTAAACCGCATGGGCCGCGCTCCCGGTTCTGGCGGCCTGGCGCAGGACGAGCGCGGCGCGCGTCACCGCGTCCTCGCCATAGACGTCCATCGCGGTCAGCTGCTCGCGGATGCGAGCCATCAGGATGTTGTAGGCAAAGACAGTCGGGATCGCGACGACCAGCCCGACCACGGTACAGGCGAGCGCCGCCGAGATCCCCGGTGCGATGGTGTTGACGTTGACGTCCCCCGATGCGGCAATGGCGGCAAAGGTGATCATGACCCCGATCACCGTGCCGAGCAGGCCGAGAAACGGCGCACCCGAAATCGTCAGGGTGAGCATGACCAACCCTTTGTTGAGCGCGGCGGCCTCGTCGATCTGGGTTCGCGCGACGGCCGAGCGGACCAGTTCGATCTGTCCTTCCGGGACACTGCCGTCCTCTTCGCGCACGGCGGACAGCTTCTGCGCGGTCGCCTCGATGCGGGCGAACGAGGATTGGGCGAAGAATGCGGTCGGATCGGGCGCTGTCGCCGTGCCGGTAGCGCCGATGAAGCGCGCGTTGCCCGCCGCGATCCGGCGCAATTGCACGACTTTGGTCAGACTGACTTCCCCGGCGATGAACCCCAGGATCAAGGTGAAGCCGATGATGACCCAGCCGTCGAGGCTGACCATCGAGGCGATCCCGCCGAGCATCGAGAAATAGGCCGAAGCCTGGCTTTTCTGTTCGAGCGCGCCGAGCGCGACGACATGGCTTTCCGGACGGGCCGCCATGGCCCCGGCACGGATCCAGTCGGCGGCGCGCGCGGTCTTGTCGAATTCGAGATCGTCGAGCAACCCGGAGAACCCTGCCAGAGCCCCATTGGCGCCAAGCGTCACGGCCCCGCCGAACGGCAAGATGTCGGTCGCGTTCGCGCGCACCTTTTCCTGTCCGTCGAGATAGAGGATCACGGTATTGGCGTTGATCGAGACCGCGACGTGGTGCCAGGCATTGGCGCTCAGCGGTCCGGTCGAAAGATCGACGCCGTGCAGGTGGACGATGACTGCACCGTCCGCGCCGACTTGAGCCGCAAGCGCAGGGGCCGCCGGATCGCCGATGGCGATGATCGATCCCGCACCGCCCGGGTTGGCATGGATCCAGAACGACAGGGCCGCCCCGCCTGCCTTGCTGACCGCGAGTGACGGCGACGCGGCAATGGAGACGGTGTCGGTGGCCGTAAATTGCCCGGCATCACCGATCACCCCGCCCGGCGCAGCCTTGATCGCGCTCGTCGTCGGGCTGTTGCCATAGGACGTGCGGTCTTTCAGTCCGTTTTCAAGGCTTTCGAAGTCGAACGCCATCAGCGCGAGCCGGTCGCGAACGGTGCTGCGATCGCTCGCCGCATCGGCCTTGCCATTACCGTAATAGAGCCACAGGTGTGTCGGATGACCCGGTTCGAGCACGGGAACCAGCACGCGGATGATCGCGATGCCGCTGTCCTTGGCAAAGCGTTCGATCGCGAACGGCAGTGGCGTCTTGTCGTCCTCTGTCACCACGCGCAAATCGCTGCCGTCCGGCTTTACCGAATCGAATGCGAAATTGCCGGTATGCAGACGTACGATCACCGGAACGTCAAAAGCGCGATCCTGCAGATGTGCACCGTTGGCTCCGGTGTCGATCGTGATCGACTGGCGATAGGCCCAGTCGCTGTTCCACCAGGCCATCGCGGGACGGGCGGCGAAAAGAGCATTCATTGCAAGAAAAAGGGCCATGAAACGCAATGGGCGAATGAAGCGAGGGCTCATGCGACTCTTTCTGACGGCACGACTGGAAGACGATGGCACTATCAGAGCAGGCGATGATTTCAGGCCGAAGGCGAACCGGGCCGATTCGAAGGAAATTTAAACCTTATTTGATCGCTTTTGATGAAATATACGAAACAATTGACGCATTGCTGTCACAACACCATTTAGGCGCACTCAATTCCCTCCCATTGATGTTCAGCAATTCTCATTTGCGGTTTGCGTGCTATTGTCCGGCCCGGCGCGCGGCTCGTCGGGTCGTGCGTGGATCCCACCCCCCGAACGAGATCCCATCATGGCCGAACTGATTGAAAACCGGACTTTTGCCGAAATCGCCATGGGCGACAGCGCCAGCCTGTCGCGCACAGTGACCAAGGATGACATTACGCTCTTCGCCACTGTTTCGGGCGACGTGAACCCCGCGCATCTCGATCCCGAATTCGCCGCGCAGGACATGTTCCACCATGTGATCGTCCACGGCATGTGGGGCGCAGGGCTCATTTCGGCGGTGCTCGGCACCCGCCTGCCCGGCCCCGGCACGATCTATCTGTCGCAGAGCCTCAAATTCATCGCTCCGGTCAATATCGGCGACACCATCACCGCCACCGTCACCGTGTCCGAACGCGACGAAGCGCGGCGGCGGCTGACGCTCGCATGCCAGTGTACCAATCAGGACGGCAAGCCGGTGATCGTCGGCGACGCGCACGTGATCGCCCCGGATGAAAAGGTTTCGCGCCCGCGCGTCGTGCTGCCCCAGGTCCATATCACCGAAAACCCGTGCCACGAACGCCTGCTCGCCATGGCCAAGGGCGGAACGCCGGTCCCGACCGCCGTCGTCCATCCTTGCAGCCCGGCCGCGATCGAGGCTGCTGTCGAAGCTGCCGAAGCAGGCTTCATCGCCCCCTGGCTGGTCGGCCCGGAAGCCAGGATCCGCGCCGCTGCCGAGGAAGCGGGACGCGACATCACGCCGTTCCGCCTGATCCCTGCCGAACATAGCCATGCCGCCTCAGCCCAAGCAGTCGCGCTGGCACAGCAAGGCACGGTCGCCATGCTGATGAAGGGATCCCTGCATACCGATGAACTGATGGGCGCGGTCGTCGCCCACGACAGCGGTCTGCGCACCGGGCGGCGGATCAGCCATGTCTATGTCATGCAGCTCGACGGACGCGAAACGCCGCTGTTGATCACCGATGCGGCGATCAACATCGACCCCACGCTCGAAGACAAGCACGACATCATCTGCAACGCCATCGACCTTGCCCACGTGCTCGGCCTGCCCCAGCCCAAGGTCGCGATTCTGGCGGCGGTCGAAACGGTCAACCCGGCCATGCGCGCGACCATGGATGCAGCAGCCCTGTGCAAGATGGCCGATCGCGGGCAGATCACCGGAGCGATCCTCGACGGGCCGTTGGCCTTCGACAATGCCGTCAGCGCCGAAGCCGCGCGGGAAAAGGGCATCGTTTCACCGGTCGCCGGACAGGCCGACATCCTGGTCGTGCCCAATCTCGAGGCGGGCAACATGCTGGCCAAGCAATTGACGTTCATGGGTGGCGCCGATGCTGCCGGCGTCGTCCTTGGCGCCCGGGTTCCGATCATTCTCACCAGCCGCGCCGACAGCCTGCGCACCCGCGCAGCATCCTCGGCGGTCGCAGTTCTGCTCGCCCGCTCGCGGGCGGCCAAGGGCGGCACCCAAGGCGGGGCGGGGCAATGACGCGCGGTCTCGTCAGTCTCAATGCGGGTTCGTCGAGCATCAAGTTCGGCCTCTATCGCCTCGACCCCGATGGCCGTCCGCGCCATGCGGCAGGGGGCAAGATCGAGGGCATCGGAACCGCACCGCATCTGGCGGCAAAGGCCGACGACGGCTCGCTGGCCGTCGATCGCCGCTGGACCGACGGCGCCGGGCTGAGCCACGAGGAATTGCTGGCCGAGCTGATCGACTGGGCCGTCGATCACCTCAAGGGACATGAAGTCGTCGGGATCGGCCATCGCGTCGTTCACGGCGGTCGCCAGTTCGCAGCACCGGTCCGCATCGACGAGGATGTGCTGACCAAGCTGGAGAGCCTTTCGGCGCTCGCCCCGCTGCACCAGCCACACAACCTCGCCGCGATCCGGGCCATGGCCAAGCTGGCGCCCGACGTGCCGCAAGTCGCGACGTTCGACACGGCATTCCATCGCGGACGGGCCGACGAGACCAAGCGTTTCGCCTTGCCGCGCGCAATGTATGACCGGGGCATTCGCCGCTATGGCTTCCACGGGCTGTCCTATGCGTGGATCGCGCGGGAACTCGCACGCGTGGCGCCGACGCTCGCCGCCGGGCGCGTGGTCGTCGCCCATCTCGGCAATGGAGCCAGCCTTTGCGCCATGCACGGGGGCAAGAGCGTCGACACGACCATGGGGTTCACCGCCCTCGACGGTCTGGTCATGGGGACGCGTTGCGGCACGCTCGATGCCGGACTGGTGCTGCACCTCATCCGGCATGAAGGCATGGACCCGGCCGATGTCGAAACGCTGTTCTACCAGCGTTCGGGCCTGCTCGGGGTTTCGGGGATCTCGAGCGACATGCGCACCCTGCACGAAAGCGATGCCCCTGCCGCGCAGGAAGCGATCACCCTGTTCACGGCCCGGGCCGCGCGCGAGATCGCCGCTCTTGCGACCAGCATGGGCGGACTCGACGGCGTGGTCTTCACCGCCGGAATCGGGGAAAACGATCCCGTCATCCGCGCCATGATCGCCAAGCGGCTGGAGTTTATCGGCCTTGCGATCGACGAAACCGCCAATGCCGCCAATGCCCGCGACATCCATGCCTCGGGAAGCCGGGTCGCGGCCATGGTCATTCCGACCGACGAGGAACGGATGATCGCCTTCGATACGGTGACTTGCCTCGACCTGCACGAGGCATGACGGTCCTGCCGCCATGGCGCCACGATGCGCCATGGCGGCTCTTTCCGATCAGCTCTGCTGCCAGCCGCCGCCCAGTGCGCGGAAGACATCGACCTGGGCAAAGGCTCCGGCACGGCGCGCCGCGACGAGATCGGCCTCTGCCCCGGCGAGCGTGCGTTCGGCGTCGAGCACGGTCAGGAAGTCGATCTGCCCCTCGCGCTGGCGGGCCAGGCTGATCCGCGCGGCGCGTTCGGCTTCATCCCGCGCCCGCGCCAGGGTTTCGACCCGTTCCTCTGCACGGGCATAGGCGGACAAGGCCCGCTCGGTTTCCTCAAGCGCAGTGAGGACGGTGCCGTCGAAGGTCGCCAGTGATGCCTTCGCATCAGCCTTGGCCGCACCGATCCGCGCCCGGACGGCGGCCTGATTGGGGAAAGCCCAGCTGATCAGCGGCCCGACCGCCCAGCGCGAGGCGCCCGCGCCAAGCACATCCATGGCTCCGAGCGAACTGAACCCGCCCGATCCGCCCAGCGAAATGCGCGGATAAAGATCCGAGACGGCAACGCCGATCCGCGCGGTGTCGGCGGCCAGCCGCCGCTCGGCCGCGCGCACATCGGGCCGCCGGGCGAGCAGGGCCGCGCCATCGCCGACCGGGATCGGCTGTGCGAGATGCGGCGTTTCGGTCCGGGTGCCGACATCGGCGGGCAATTCCTGCGGCGCGCGTCCGGTCAGAGTTGCGAGACGCAGCAGCGCGGCTTCGCGATCCGCCTTGAGCGAGGGAATGGTCGCCGCCTGTTGATCGCGCAGGGCGGTCACGCGGATGAGATCGAGCCGGTCGGACCGTCCGACATCGACGCGCGCGCCGGTGATGCGGATCGACCTGTCGAGGAGAGCAACGGTTTCCTCCGCCACTTTCACCCGCTCGGCGCTGGTCGTCACGTCGAAATAGGCGCGCACGGTGTCGGCAATGACTGCGAGCCGCATGGCGTCGGCATCGGCTTGCGCTGCCTGTGCATCGCCGCGCGCGGCCTCGATCCCGCGCCGCACGCGTCCGAACAGGTCGACTTCGTAGGACAGCGACAGCCCGCCGTCATAAGCCCAGCGTTCGCGCGGCAGGCCGGGAATGGTCTGGATCGAGGGCACCCGTTCGCGTTGGGCGGAAACATCGATCCCGGTCGTGGGCAATTGCGCGGCATGAGCGTCGCGCAAGAGCGCCCGCGCCCTGTCCACCCGCGCGGCGGCCACGCGCAAGTCGGTGTTGGCCGCCAAGGCGTCCTCGACCAGCCGGTCGAGCATGGGATCCTTGTAGAGCGACCACCAGCGTTCCTCGACCGGGGCGGCGGCAAAGGCTGGTCCCGTTCCGGTATCGAGCGCAGCGCCCCGGAAAGGGGCCGCCGCAGCCGGCGCCGGACGGGACGCGTGGTAATCGGGCCCCACCGCGCATCCGGCCAAAAGGGTCGTGGCAAGAAGCAGGCCGATGGATCCTGTCGTCTTGGACTGAAAGGTCATGATTGCAGTTCCTATTCGGCCGGTTGCAGGTGCGCGTGCGCCTCTGCCCGGCGGGCCGGGCGCAGGCGATCGGCCAGCGCGCGGCACAGGACATAGAAAGTGGGCGTGAACAGCAGGCCGAAGCCCGTCACCCCGGTCATGCCGAAGAACACCGCCGTTCCCAGCGCCTGCCGCAGTTCGGCCCCTGCCCCGCTGGCCGTCACCAGCGGCACCGCGCCGAGGATGAAGGCAAAGCTGGTCATCAGGATCGGGCGCAGGCGAGTTCGGGCAGCAAAGACGGCCGCCTCGACCGGGCTCATGCCCTGTTCGTCCTCCGCCTGTTTCGCGAATTCGACGACCAGAATGGCGTTCTTGGCCGCCAGCGCAATCAGGACGACGAGACCGATCTGGGTCAGCACATTGTTGTCCATGCCGCGCAGATTGACCCCGAGCATGGCCGCGAACAGGCACATCGGCACGATCAGGATGATCGCGAACGGCAGGGCAAGGCTTTCATACTGTGCCGCCAGCACCAGGAAGACGAACAGCACGGCCATGCCGAACACGACCCCGGCGGTGTTGCCCGCAAACTTCTGCTGCCAGGCGATCCCGGTCCATTCGCCGCCGTATCCGGAGGCAAGCGAGGTATCGGCCAGACGTTCCATCGTCGCCAGCGACTGTCCGGTCGAATAGCCGGGCGCAGTGTCGCCGTCGATTTCGACCGCCGGGCGCAAGTTGTAGCGAACGACGCGATAGGGCCCGGTCTTGTCCCGGAACGTCGAGACCGAACCGATCGGCACCATTTCCCCGGTGTTCGACCGCGTTTTCAGATTGGCGATGTCGGCCACGGTGGCGCGATGGTCCGCGTCGGCCTGCGCCGTGACGCGATAGGTGCGGCCGAGCAGGTTGAAGTCGTTGATGAAAGTCGAGCCCAGATAGACCTGCAAGGCTTCGAACACGCGTTCGGGCGGAACCCCGATCAGGTCAGCCTTGCGCCGGTCGACATCGGCATAGATGCGCGGCGTGCCGACATTGAACAGGGTATAGACCTGTCGCAATCCCTTGTCGGAATTGGCTTTGGCAATCAGCGCCTGTGCCTGGGCATTGAGCGCGTCATAGCCGCGTCCTTCGTTATCCTCGAGCATGAAGCGATAGCCGCCCGCTGCCCCGAGCCCCTGAATCACCGGCGGCGGCACCAGCAGGACGCGGGCGCGGTCGTATCCGGTCATCGCCTTGTGCGCCTGATCCATGATGCCCTGATAGGTGACGCCCAGCTTGCGCCGCTCATCGAACGACTTGAACGGGAAATAGATCGCTGCCGAATTGGGAGCCGACGTCTGCGAAGGGCCGTCGAACCCGGCGAACATGACCGCCCCGCGCAAACCCTGAATGGGCAGGATGCGTGCGGCGACTTCACGCGTCACCGCATCGGTGCGTTCGAGCGAGGCTCCCGGCGGCAATTGCACGATGGCGAGGAAATAACCCTGATCCTGTGCCGGGATGAAACCGCTCGGCGTTGCCACGAACAGCGCGATCGTCGCTGCGATCAACGCGGCATAGACCCCGATCACCTTGCGCGGCGCGGCCAGCAGGCGTCGCGTGAGCGCCGCATATCCGTCGCTCAACCGGTCGAACCCGGTGTTGAACCGGTCGCCTGCACGCGCGATCATCCGCCGCCAGCGCGGCACCGACAGATCGTTCGCCACGCTGGGGCCGCCATGACGCAGCAGGCGCGCGGCCATCGCGGGCGAAAGCGTAAGGCTGAGGACGAGCGAGATGACGGTCGCCGTCGAGATCGTCACCGCGAACTGGCGATAGAACGCTCCGGAGAGGCCGGTGATGAATAGTGTCGGCACGAACACCGCGCAGAGCACCAGCACGATCGCGACAAGCGCGGTCGAAACCTCGTCCATCGATGTCCGCGCTGCTTCGAGCGGGGATTGCCCGAGCGCGATGTTGCGTTCAACGTTTTCGACCACGACGATGGCGTCGTCGACGACGATCCCGATCGCCAGCACCAGCCCGAACAACGACAGGTTGTTGAGCGAATAGCCCAGCCCCGCCAGCATCAGCGCCGTCCCGATCAGCGAAACGGGAATGGCGATGATCGGAATGATCGCCGCGCGCCAGTTCTGGAGGAAGACCAGAATGACCAGCACCACCAGCACCACCGCTTCGAACAGGGTGTGATAGACCGCGTCGATCGACTGGCTGATGAATTCGGTGGGGTTGTAGATCGTCGAATATTCCATGCCCTTGGGAAAGCCGCGGGCGATGGTATCCATTTCCGCCTTCACCTTGAGCGCGGCATCGAGCGCGTTCGATCCCGGACGCTGCATGACCGCGATCACCACGGTCGGCTTGTTCGAGAGATAGGTGTTGACGGTATAGTCCTGCGCGCCCAGCTCCACCCGGGCAACGTCGCGCACGCGGACCTGATGGCCTTGCGCGTCGGTGCGGATGACGATGTCGGCAAATTGCTGCGGATCGGTCAGGCGCCCTTGCGTCTCGACGCCGAGCTGGAAAGCCTGCCCCTTGTCATAGGGCGGCTGGCCGATTTCGCCCGAGGAGACCTGAACGTTCTGTGCCCGCAACGCGGCGACGATCTCACCGGCCGTCAGGTTGAGTTCGGCAGCCCGGCCCGGATCGATCCAGATGCGCATGGCATAGTCGCGCGACCCGACCAGGCGGATGTCGCCGACCCCGTCGATGCGGGCGAGCCGGTCGCGCACCTGCGTCAGGGCATAATTCGACAGATAGTCGCGGTTGAGCGACCCGTCGGGCGACTGGAGATTGACCACCATCAGGAAGTCCGGCGTCGTCTTGCGCGTGACCACGCCCAGGCGTTGCACTTCCTCGGGCAGGCGCGGCGTCGCGACCGCGACCCGGTTCTGCACCAGCACCTGTGCGGCATCGAGATCGACGCCCGCCTTGAACGTCACCGTGATCGTGACTTTGCCGTCACCGGTCGACTGGCTGCTCATGTAGAGCATGTTGTCGACGCCGTTGATTTCCTGCTCGATCGGGGTGGCGACAGTGGCCGCCACGGTTTCGGCCGAAGCCCCCGGATATTGCGCCGAGACCGTGACCGTGGGCGGCACGATGTCAGGATATTGCGAAATGGGCAGGCCGACGAAAGCCAGCGCACCCACGACCGTGATGATCACGGCGATGACCGCCGCGAAGATCGGCCGGTCGATAAAGAAGCGGGAAAGTCGCATGGGCTGAAAAATCCCGAAAGAAGAAAGGGTTCAGCGTGCCAGAGTCGCCTGTGCGGCGGCGGGGGCGCTGATGCCGGTATCGGCGGCCTGGGCCTGCGGCGTGATCCGGGTCGCACGGACCTTCACATGCGCACCCGGGCTCGCGGCCTGAATATTGGTGACGACGACATTGTCCCCCGGCGCCAATCCCGCCCGCACGATACGCAAGCCGCGTACGACCGGGCCAAGTTCGACGGGTTTTGCCGCGACGGTTCCGTCGGGCGCGACGACCATGACGGTCTTGCGCGCCTGATCCGACTGGATCACTTCATCCGGCACCATCAATGCGGTGACCATGCCCCCGTTGGACAGGCGCATGTTGCCGAACATGCCCGGCGCCAGGAACAGCGAGGGATTGGGAATGACCGCCCGCCCGCGGATCGTGCCCGAATGCGGGTCGAGACCGTTGTCGGTGAAATCAAGCTTGCCCTTCCATGTGTAGGCGGGTTCATCCTGCAGGCGGATCTCGATCTCGGGCGAGGCTCCTTTTCCTTCCCGTGCGCGCTGGGACTTGAGGAACAGGGCTTCGGACGAATCGAACGTGAAATAGATGGGATCGAGCGCGTTGATGGTGGTGAGGAGAGTCGCATTCCCACCCTCGCCCGCCGCGACCAGATTGCCGACATCGACGCGGCGATCCGACACCCGGCCCGAAATCGGCGCCCGTACTTCGGTGAATTCGAGATCAAGCGCACGTTCGCGCAGACGCGCTTCAGCAGCGGCCAGAGCGGCCTGCGCCGATTGCAGGCGCGCGCGCAGGCTGTCGACTTCACCGGCCGAAACCGCTTCGTCACCCGAAAGGCGCGACGCGCGGGCATAATCCGACCGTGCGAGCGCCAGTGCGCTGCGGGCCGAGGCGACATTGGCGCTCGCTTCGGCCAGAGCCGCGCGATAGGGGCGCTGGTCAATAGTAAACAGCAACTGCCCCTTGCGGACGATGTCGCCGTCATGGAAATGCAGGGCCGTGATCTGCCCCGCAACACGCGGGCGCAGCTCGACCGTCTGGCTGGGCGCGAAACGGCCGACGTAATCGTCCCATTCAACCACCGGCGCGGCATAGGGATGCGCGACCCCCAGCGTCACGTCGAGCGGCATGGCTTGCGCAGGTTCATGGCTCATCATCTTCCACCCCGCAAAGCCGACGGCCCCGGCAAGGAGGATCAGCCCGAACGCCTTGCGCCAGGACGGGAAACCCGATCCGTGGTGGTGGGCCGGTTCGTGGACGCGACCATCGTGGGATCGGGATGTGTGCGTGGCGGCCGGTGCCCCGCCAGCATCATCGGCAGCGTCATCCGCCGTGTCGTCGGCATCGTTGTACGAAAGGGCGGTGTCGACCGCAGTGTCGACCAGTGTGTGCATGTCCATCGGGCAGCTCCTGCTCATGGGCGGCGAAAGAAATAGCGGGCGGCAGGATGGCGGGCACATGCGCTCACCCGGTCCGTGCGGCACGTCCGCCCGTCCCGCACGCAACGCGCACGAAATCAGGCTCCGCGCCGGCCCGTACCGGTCGTGAGCATCAGCAATGACCCGCATCCTGTAGGGACCGGTTCCGCCCGGCCACCTGTGGGATCGGGATGGCGGGGCCGAACGGAACCGGAAGCGGCACGCGCCAGAGCGCACCACGGTCGAATGTCCCGGGGATCGGCAGGAAGGGTGGGGCTTGGTCCTGCCGTCTCGACAAAGCGGGGGGAAGTCGATCGCCCCGGGACATTCAATACCAAGCGGTATAAAAAGCTGTCGCCGCGACGTCAACCGGAATTATGTACCGACCGGTAAAAAACACACCTCACCCCGCAAGGCAGGGCCGAGAACGTCCACGATCAGGAAAGTTTCGATCCCGGCGACGGCATCACCCGTCGCCTGCGGATCAACGCCCCGGCCAGAGTGCCAGCGTCGTTTCGACGAGTTGCGTCAGTTGCTCGGAACTTGCACCCGAGGCCGCCTGAACGCCCATGCCCTGCATCACTGCCATCAAATACGCAGCAAGAGCCTCGGGCGTTACACCGGCGGGAAGATCGCCTTCCGCTTCGGCACGGCGAAACCGTTCGAGAATGACGTGATCGGCCGAAGCCCGCCGCGCCATGACTTCGTCGCGGATCGAATCGTCGAACGTCGTGCAGGCGACCGCACTCATGACACCCAGGCACGCGCGCGGATCGTTGGTTCCGATCTGGAGACTGATCGCGCCGCGCAGCATCTGTTCGGCAACACCCTTGGCCGTCGGCGCATTCATCGCGTTGCGCGCATAGGCAAGCTTGTCGCGTTCATAGAGATCGAGCGCCTTGCGGAACAACGACTCCTTGTTTCCGAAACAGGCATAGAGGCTGGGCTTGGTAATCCCCATCGCCTCGGTCAGCTCGGCAATAGAGGCGCCTTCGTATCCGCGCTGCCAGAAAACCTGCAGCGCAGCGGTCAGGGCCTTTTCCGGATCGAACTGACGCGGCCGTCCCCGTGCGACCGCAACGGCACAGGACTGTGCCTCGGTCCCGTCGTCGGCCTCATGGACCGTCTGGGGCGACTCCTCGTATTTCATACCGATCGGTATGTAGGTAGCGGCGCCCTTGCCGTCCAGCCCCGTCGCCATTCGCCTTGCCGCAAAATGAGAAAGTTTTTCGAACCTTGCGCGAAAGCCAGCGCGATTCGATGATGAGCCCGGAAACGAAAAAAGCCACCTTGCGGTGGCTTCTTTGTGCTCCCCATCGTGATGGGCAACTGGAGCGGGCGAAGGGATTCGAACCCTCGACCCCAACCTTGGCAAGGTTGTGCTCTACCCCTGAGCTACGCCCGCTCGTGCGTTGCGCCGGCTTGGTTGGCGTCCGTTTCAGGAGCCGTCCGGCTGGGGTGAGCGGGCCAATAACCGTGATGCGGGGGGGGCGCAACCCCCCAAATGCATTTTCTTTTCCACAGGGGGTCAAATTTGTTACAAGATCCACCCCCCGGACACCCCCTTCTCCGGCCCCTCCCGGGCAATGTCTCTTGCCGAATGGCACCGCATTCCCACATGGGGTAAAAGCTCAATCCCGATCACCCCCTTGCGGAGACTATGTGTGGCAAGCCTTGGCCTGAATCTCGATGAACAGAAAGCGGTCGACCGGTTCCGCAAGGCGGTCGCCGAACCGTCGATGACCAAGCTGGTGATTCTCGATTTCTGGGCCGAATGGTGCGGACCGTGCAAGGCGCTGACCCCGGTGCTGGAAAAGGTCGCGGCCGAGTATGCCGACAAGGGCGTCCTTCTCGCCAAGGTCAATGTCGACGAAGACCAGTTCATCGCCGCCCAGTTCCAGGTGCGCTCGATCCCGACCGTCTATGCGATGTTCCAGGGACGCCCGGTCGCCGACCTCACCAATGCGCGCACCGAATCGCAGCTGAAGCAATATCTCGACCAGCTGCTCGCCCAGCTCCCGGTCGAAGCAGGCGACGCTCCGGCACAGGACGTCACCCCCCTGCTTGCCATGGGCGAGGAAGTTCTTGCCGCCGGTGACGCCGAGCGCGCGATCTCGGTCTTTGCCCAGATCATCGACATCGCGCCCGACAATGCGCCTGCCCATGCCGGGCTTATCCGCGCCCTGCTCGCCGCCGGGCACAAGGACGAGGCCGCAGCCGCCCTCGCCGAACTCGACCCGAAGATCGCCGAGGACCATGCCGTCGCGCAGGCACGCGCCGCGCTCGCGCTGGCCGAGGACGCGCCCGAGGAAGGCGAACTGGCAGGCCTGCGCGCTGCCGCCGAAGCCGATGCGGACGACATGGACGCCGCCCTTGCCTATGCCAACGGGCTCTATGCAGCGGGCGACCGCGATGCCGCTGCCGCGTTGCTGCTCAAGATGGTGGCAAAGGACCGGACGTGGAACGAAGGCGCGGCCCGCACGCGTCTCTTGCAGATCTTCGAGGCGATCGGCCTTGAAGATCCCTGGGTAGCGGCGACGCGGCGCAAGCTGTCGACCGTTCTCTTCGGCTAGTGTGATGGGTGGGGCAGTGACGGCCGAACGGTTATCGATCTTTCCGCTTCCCGGGGCCTTGCTGTTCCCCGGCCTGCAGCTGCCCCTCCACATTTTCGAGCCCCGATACCGGGCAATGGTGTCCGACGCCCTCGCCCGCGACCGTCGCATTGCCATGATCCAGCCGCAGACCGCCGAGGAAGGCGCGCCACTGTTCCGCATGGGCTGCGTCGGCAAGATCGTCGATGTCGAGGCGATGGAGGACGGGCGCTACAACATCGTGCTCGAAGGCCTGTCCCGGTTCCGCATCCTGCGCGAACTGGAGGTCAAGACGCCGTTCCGGCAAGTCGAGGCCGAACTGATCGACGAACCCGACGATCTCCTGAGCGCGATCGAACGCGCAGGGTTCGAACTCGAGGCGCGCACGTTCGCGACCGCGCAGGGGTATTCGGTCGACTGGGATTCGGTCGGGCGCCTCGACGACGCGGCTCTCATCAACGGCGTCTCGCAGATCGCCCCCTTCGACATCGCCGCCAAGCAGGCCCTGCTCGAAGCGCCCGACTTGCGCAGCCGTTGCGAGTTGCTGATCCAACTGATGCAATTCTTCGGCCGCCGCGACCGCGACGACGGCAAGGTCACGCTGCAGTAAGCCTGCCGCTGAGATCCTAGAACAGCTGCCCCTTGATTCCGTCGATCACGAACTGGGCCGCCAGTGCCGCGAGCAGCACGCCCAGAAGACGGGTGACGACCGCCTCGATCTGTTCGCCCAGCAGGCGGATGATCGGGCGCGCGGCAACCATTGCGGCAAAAGCCAGCACCATGACCAGCGCCAACGCGGCAAGAATGATGCCCATTTCGCTCGCCCCGTGCGCACGCGCCGACAGCAGCATGATCGAGGCGATCGAGCCCGGCCCCGCCAGCATCGGCATGGCCATCGGGAACACCGCCACGTCCTTGACCACCGGCCGCGACGCCTTGACCTTTTCGGCGCGCTCGGTCCGCTTTTCAGTATTGCGATCGAGCACCATGTCGAGCGCGATCAGGAACAGCATGACTCCACCCGCAATGCGGAAGCTGTCGAGTTCGATGTGCATGGCCGCCAGAAGCCGCGCCCCGAACAGGGCAAAGCCGATGAGGATCAGCGCCGCGATGACGCTGGCGCGGAATGCCATCGTCATCGCCTGCCGCTGCGTCGCCTCGGCTGTCAGCCCGGCATAGATCGGCGCGCAACCGGGCGGGTCGATCACCACGAACAGCGTGATGAAGGCCGAAAAGAACAGTTGCCCCAACATCGATCAGCCCCCCTTGCCCGGCGCGAGCGCAGGCGCGGGAATGTCACGGGCAAGGACACGGTTCATCGCCCCGTCCTGATAGAGCCAGACCGCAAGGCTGCGCGAACCGTCGGGCATGACCGTCGTGCGCCAGACCAGCGAACCGTCGTCAGAGCGACCGTCCTTGCTGTCCGAACCCGCTGCGGCCGCAGCCAGGGGAACCGGCGCAGGCAAAGGCGGAGGTCCGACCGGGCGCTGCGGCTCGGGGCGCTTGCCCCCCCGCTTGCCCGGCGGCCCATCCTCGAGATCCTCGTCCCGACGATGGCGGGCAGGGCAATCGGCAACTTTGCCGGTGATCCAGTCGGGCGTCGGGGGCATCACCGCCAAGGGCTCGGCCATGGCCATGGTCCAGCGGTAATCGCCTTTCTTCCCGCGCTTCCACACGGTGGTGAACCAGCCGCCCGGCCCCTGCGCATCGGGCAGGACACTGGGCGCAGGCGCATCACCAGCGCCATTCCAGATCCCCGACGTCACGCCCACAGTCCCGTCGCAGGCCATCCAGACCATGCGCGTCTGATGCGCGCCCATGCCGACCGGCGCGCCATGCTGCCGGAACCAGCCGCGCGCAAGCGTCCGGGTCGGAGTAAAGAGTTCGGCGCTTTCCTCGGCCATGGCTTCAAGAGCAGCCGCTTCACCCTTGGCGCGAGACAGGCGTCCGAGCGCACTTTCGGCAGCGACCAGCGCGCTGGGATTGCCCGCAGGCGTCAGCGCCCCTTGCGGACGCCCGCTACCCGGAGGCGGTCCTTCCCCGCGATCATGCTGCGCAAAGGCACAAGGTACGAGGACAGGAACAAGCGACGACGCACCGGCAAGAACCAGTGCGATCGCCAAGGATCGGTAAGGGCGGGATAAAGTCACCGCCCGGGCATAGCCGATGCCGGGCCGGGGGTGAACCCCGCCCGGCTCCTCGGCCTCGCCCTCTTTTCGAAAGAATTCGGTTCAGATGGTTCCAGCCGGGAGATCGATCCCCGCATTGGCATAGGCCGCCACCAGCGCATTGCGCAGCAAGACCGCAATGGTCATCGGCCCGACGCCACCCGGAACCGGCGTGATCGCCCCGGCAACCGCCTTGGCCCCGGCGAAATCGACGTCGCCGACCAGACGGGTCTTGCCCGGCTCGGCCGCATCGACGCGATTGATACCGACGTCGATCACCGTCGCGCCCGGCTTGATCCAGTCGCCCTTCACCAGTTCGGGCCGCCCCACGGCCGCCACGACGATGTCGGCGCGACGCACCACTTCGGGCAGATTGCGGGTGCGGCTGTGCGCCACGGTCACCGTGCAGCTTTCCGCGAGCAGCAGCTGTGCCATCGGCTTGCCGACGATGTTCGAGCGGCCGATCACCACGGCATCGAGCCCCGACAGATTGCCCAGACGATCCTTGAGCAACATGAGGCAGCCGAGCGGCGTGCAGGGAACAAAGCCCGGCTGACCGACCGAGAGCCGACCCGCGTTGATGACGTGGAACCCGTCGACGTCCTTGTCCGGGCTGATCGTCGCGATGACTTTCTGTTCGTCGAGATGCGCGGGAAGCGGCAGCTGAACCAGAATGCCGTCGACCGCCGGATCGGCGTTGAGCGTCTCGATCAAGGCAAGCAGGTCGGCTTCGGACGTGTCGGCCTCAAGCTTGTGCTCGAAGCTTGCCATGCCGGCCTCGACCGTCGCCTTGCCTTTCGAGCGGACATAGACCTGGCTCGCCGGGTCCATGCCCACGAGCACGACCGCGAGCCCGGCCTTGCGTCCGGCACGCGCCTCGAATTCACCGGCAAGGGTCGCGATGCGCCCGCGCAGGCCGGCGGCGAAAGCCTTGCCGTCGATCAGATCCGCAACAGCAGGTTCGGCAGTCAAAGTCATCACTCAATATCCCATGGCGGCAAAGCCGCGGAGCAGGATCGAGAGCAGCTGCAACCCGACAATCAGCACCAGCGGCGAGAAATCGACAGATCCGGTTTGCGGCATGGCCCGCCGGATCGGCCCCAGCAGAGGTTCGAGCAAGGCATTGAGCGCACGCCAGATCGCGACAACCGCGTCATTGCGGGTGTTGATCACGTTGAACGCGATCAGAAGGCCCATGACAAACTGCACGATCACGATCGTGCTGACCACGCTGATCAGGTAATCGATCATCTGGATGACGGTGTAGAGCAGCACGTCGGACTTCCTTCGCGAAACCGGGCCGCCGCTTTAGCCCAGAGGGTGTGTCAACGGCAACCGGAGGGAACAAAGAAGGGCTCCGACCGCAGGGTCGAAGGTCCTTTTCAGGCCCGGATCAGGGTGCCTGCCCCGCGCGCGGTAAAGATTTCGAGCAGCATGGCATGGGGAACCCGTCCGTCGAGCACGACCGCTGCCTCGCAACCGGCTTCCACCGCATGGACACAGGTTTCCAGCTTGGGGATCATGCCGCCGCTGATCGTGCCGTCTTCGGACAGCACCGCGATGTCCGCAGGCGTCAGATCGGTAAGCAGGCTCTTGTTCTTGTCGAGCACGCCCGGAACGTCGGTCAGCAGGAACAGGCGCGCCGCCCCCAGGGCCGCCGCGATCGCGCCCGCCATGGTGTCGGCATTGATGTTGTAGGTATGCCCGTCCTCACCCACGCCGATCGGCGCGATCACCGGGATCATCCCGGCGGCCGACGCGGTGTGGAGAATGGTGGTGTCGATCGCTGCAGGTTCGCCGACAAAGCCCAGATCGACGATCAGTTCGTCGCCGCTGTCGGGATCGACGATGACCTTTTCGACCTTGGTGGCCGTGACGAGCCCCGCGTCCTTGCCCGAAATGCCCAGCGCCTTGCCGCCCGCCGCAGCGATCCAGCTGACCAGTTCCTTGTTGATCCGGCCCGACAGGACCATTTCGGCAATCTCGGCCGTCGTCGCATCGGTCACGCGCAGGCCGTCGACGAAGCGCGATTCGACGCCCAGTTTCTTGAGCATGGCGCCGATCTGCGGCCCGCCGCCGTGAACGACGACCGGGTTGATGCCGATCGCCTTCATCAGCACGACATCCTGCGCAAAGTCTTGTTGTGCCGCAGGATCACCCATGGCGTGGCCGCCGTACTTGACCACGAAAGTCTTGCCGGCATAGCGCTGGAGATAGGGCAGCGCCTCGATCAGCGTTTCCGCCTTTTCGAGCATTGCCTGACGATAGGCGTCGTTCGCGTCGAGATTGGTAGCCATGATGGCTGGCGCCATTACGCGACTACACGTGAAATTGAAATGAATTCACGCCTCGCGATCGAGCGCGTACCCCAGTTTGACCGCCAGCCAGACCAGAACCGGAACCAGCAGGGTTGAAAGCGTGACCTTGGCCACGATCTGGCTGCCCATCATCGTGCCCAGCGGCAGCGGATGGCCGTCCGCCCCGGCAACGCCCCAGAACGAGATGGTGATGAAAATGACGGTATCGACGATCTGGCTGACAAGGCTGGCGAGCCACGCACGGATCACCAGCACGCGCCCCATCCCCCGCCGCGCCAGCCGGTCGAGCACCAAGACGTTGAGCGTCTGGGACAGGCCATAGGAAATGAGCCCGGCGAACTGCATCCGCGATCCCTGCCCCAGAATGAGGGCGAATTCGGCCTGATGCGGCCAGACCGGCGCGGGCGGCACCACATCGATGACCAGCCGGATCAAGGCCATCGACAGGATCAACGGGACGAAGCCGAAGCGCACCATGCGTTGTGCAGTGGCGATCCCGTGCAATTCGCTGACCGCGCTCGACAGCACGACCAGCAGCAGAAACGCGAAAATCCCGCTTTCGACCGTCATGCGCCCGATCAGCGGCCAGGTGCCGCAATCAGCGAGTTTGGTGCCCAGCACCCCGGCCAGAACGACAAGCCCCCCGTAGACAAGCGGAAAGGCGAAGAGCGAAGCAGGAACGGCGGGAGAAGCGGGTCGGGAAAGAGTCATAAAAAGGCGATAGCCGATTTTGACCCTTTGCCAAATCGGCCCTACCAATCATGCGGACCCGCGATCCCGATGCCGGTCCCTCCCCTTCATGTCGACGGAGCGCCTGGCCGCCACATGCATATCCTGTCCAGTCTTGCCGGAATGGCACTGATCGTCGTGCTGGCCCTGATGCTGTCCCACAACCGTCGCGCGATTTCGCTGCGGGTGGTCGTGCCCGCGTTCGCGCTCCAGGCCGGATTTGCCGCGCTCGTGCTGCATTTCCCGCCGGGCAAGTTCGCCCTGGAAGCCGCCGCCCACGGGGTCGAGAACCTGCTCGGCTATGCGCGCGCGGGCGTCACGTTCCTGTTCGGCCCGCTCGCCTCGCCCGAAATCGGCGGACACAGCTTTGCCATCGCGGCCCTGCCCACGATCGTGTTCTTCGCCGCGCTGATCTCGACGCTCTATTATCTGGGCGTCATGCAGCAGGTGATCCGCTGGATCGGCGGCGCCCTTGAAAAGATCACCGGGATCAGCCGGGTCGAAGCCCTGTGCGCGGCGGCCAACATCTTTGTCGGGCAAAGCGAATCGCCGCTGGTCATTCGCCCCTATCTCGCCGCGCTGACCCCGGCCCAGATGTTCACGGTCATGTCCGTCGGCATGGCAGGCGTCGCGGGGACCATTCTGGCCGCTTATGCCGCGATGGGCATTCGCATCGACTATCTCGTCGCTGCTGCATTCATGTCTGCCCCGGGCGGAGTCTTCATGGCCAAGCTCATCTATCCCGACGAGCCGCCCGTTCCCCCTGAACTCGACGCTGAAGAACCGCTGCCCAATCCCCATGGCGAGAACCCGCCCCAGGCCGTGACCGAACCGGAAGAGGAACGCCCCGCCAACCTCATCATGGCCGCCGCGCAAGGCGCCCAGACCGGCGTCCGGCTGGCCGTCGCTGTGGGCGCCATGGTGCTGGCCTTCGTCGCGCTGGTCGCGCTGGCCAACGGCCTGTTCGGCTGGTTCGGGGGGCTGATCGGCTTTCCCGGCCTGTCGTTTCAGCAAGTGCTGGGGACGATCTTTGCCCCCGTGTTCCGCCTGCTCGGCGCGCCCGACTGGACCGAGGCGAAAATCGCCGGGGGCATGTTCGGGACCAAGCTGGTGCTCAACGAATTCGTCGCGTTCATCGATCTGGGAGCGGCGAAAAACCTGTCGCAAAGCACCGTGGCGATCGTCACCTTTGCGCTGTGCGGCTTTGCCAATTCCAGCTCGATCGCGATCCAGATGGCCGTTGCAGGCGGGCTTGCCCCCAATCAGCGTCCGGTCATTGCCCGCCTCGGGCTCAAGGCCCTGCTCGCGGGCGCGCTCAGCAACCTGATGAGCGCGGCTCTCGCGGGGCTTTTCCTCTCACTCTGAAAGGGCGGCCGGCAACAAGTCGACGGCGGCGGCGAGCCGCTCGTCGAGGAGCATGAGCAGGCTGGTCCAGTCCGACAGGCCCGCCAGTTCACCCGGTCCGTCCGAAATCCCACGCAGGCCCATCAGCGGCACCCCGAAATGGTCGCAGACCCGCGCGAGCGCGAACGTCTCCATGTCGACCATCTCGGCCTCGAGCGCATCATACGCGTCGCCCGAGACGATGTCCGCTCCGGTCGAAAGCCGGACCGAGGGCAAGGCAAGCGGCGTTGCCAGCGGCAGGTCGACCGGATGGTCCAGAAACGGTGTCACGCCTTTGGTGAAACCGAGCGGGGACGCGTCCATGTCGCGCCACGAAACGCTGCGCGCCTGAAACACTTCGCCCAGCGGACAGGTGCGCGATCCGGCCGAACCGATCGACACGACGAGATCGGGCAAGTCCCCGGCGTGAGCGAGTGCGCCCAGTGCCAGCGCGCCGTGAAGGGCCGCCTCGACCGGGCCGACCCCGGTCATGACCGGACGAAACCGGGCCCTGAGATGCGGCCCGTATTCGGCCTCATGCGCCATGATGAAAAGGACGCGGCGACCGCCGAGCGAAACCGGTTCGGGAAGAGTCTGGTGAGCCATGGAGATCAGCTGTTCGCCTCGCGTTTGAGGTCATAGAGCAAATCGAGCGCCGCACGCGGGCTGAGCGCGTCGATGTCGAGCGAATTGAGCTTCTCGCGCAAGGCGTCGACCTTTTCCTCGGCCGCCTCGATCGCGGCGGCGAACAGCGGCAAGTCGTCGAGCCCGGCCGCAAGCCCGCCGGTCGTCGCGCGCCCCTTTTCGAGCCGTTCGAGCACCGAGCGTGCCCGCTTGATCACCGGCTGCGGCACCCCGGCAAGGCGCGCAACGGCAAGGCCATAGCTCTTGTCCGCGGGGCCTTCGGCCACTTCGTGAAGAAGGACGAGATCCCCTTTCCATTCGCGCGCGCGCACGTGGTGGAGCGAAAGCGATCCGCAGCTTTCGGCAAGGCGCACGAGTTCGTGGTAATGCGTCGCAAAGAGGCAGCGGCACCGATTGACCTCGTGCACCGCCTCGACCACGGCCCATGCCAGAGCGAGGCCGTCATAGGTCGAGGTCCCGCGCCCGACTTCGTCGAGAATGACGAAACTGCGCTCGCCCGCCTGCGCCAGGATGGCGGCGGTCTCGACCATTTCGACCATGAACGTCGAACGCCCGCGCGCCAGATTGTCGCTGGCGCCAACGCGACTGAACAGCCGGTCGACAATGCCGATGGTCGCAGCTTCGGCCGGAACGAAACTGCCCGCCTGCGCAAGCAGGACGATCAGCGCGTTCTGGCGCAGGAAAGTCGATTTACCGCCCATGTTCGGCCCGCCGACCAGCCAGAGCCGGTCATCGGGAACAAGGCGGCAGTCGTTGGCGACAAACCGCTCGTTGCGGGCGGACAGGGCGGCCTCGACCACCGGGTGACGCCCGCCCGCGATTTCCAGCACGGGTTCATCGACAATCCGCGGCAGGCTCCAGCCCCCTTCGGCCGCGCGTTCGGCAAGCCCGGCAGCCACGTCGAACCGGGCGAGCGCATCGGCAGTCCGGGCGATCGCCTCGCGTGCGGCAACCGCACGGGCGCACAAGTCCTCGAAATGGGATTCCTCGGCAGCAAGGGCATGGCCACCCGCTTCGGCAATCCGGCTCGCTTCTTCGTGGAGGGCCAGAGCGTTGAAACGCACGGCCCCGGCCATGGTCTGGCGATGGGTAAAGCCCGAATCGGGCGCCATCAGGCGATCGGCATGACGCGCGGGCACTTCGATGAAATAGCCGAGCACGCCGTTGTGACGGATCTTGAGCGCCGAAACCCCGGTCTCGTCACGGTACTTCGCTTCGAGCGCGGCAATCGCGCGCCGCGAATTGCCCGCAGCCAGCCGCAATTCGTCGAGCGCGGCATCATAGCCCTCGGCAATGAAACCGCCCTGCCCGCGTTCGGTCGGCGGCGCGGGAACAAGCGCCCGCGCAAAGAGATCGATCAGTGCCCCGTGCCCGCGCAGATGGGGCACCAAAAGGGCCGCAAGGTCGGGCAAATCCGAACGCATCGCGATCAGCTCGGCAAGGCGCATCGCCTCGCCCAGCCCGTCGCGCAATTGCCCGAGATCGCGCGGCGAACCGCGCCCGGCAACGACACGCCCGATCGCGCGCCCGATGTCGGGCGCCGCCCGCAACAGCGCGCGCACGTCCCCGCGCAAGAGCGGATCATCGTGCAGCCAGCTTACCAGTTCGAGCCGCCGCCGGATCGTGCCGATCTCCGTCAGCGGCGCGGCAAGGTCCTCGGAGAGAAGACGCGCACCGGCCCCGGTGACGCAACGGTCGACCGCTTCGACCAGGCTGCCACGACGACCGCCGCCTTGCGCGACCAGCACTTCGAGGCTGGCACGAGTGGCTTCGTCCATCGCCATGGCCTGTCCCGCCGTGCGCATGGTCGGGGGCAGCAGGAAGGGCAGCTTGCCGCGCCCGACATGGTCGAGATAATCGACAAGGCCCGCAGCTGCCGACAACATGGCACGGGTGAACTGTCCGAACCCGTCGAGCGTCGCAACGCCGTGGATTTCGCGCAGCAGGGTTTCGCCCCGCTCCGAATCGAATGCCCGCGACGGACGCGAGACCGCATCGGCCGGGATCGCATGGCCGAGATCCCCGCCGTCCTCGCTCACCACCATTTCGCTGGCGCCGAGCCGGGCCAGCGCCGCGCCGATGTCGCCGGGCGCGCATTCTTCCAGCTCCATCCGCCCGGTCGAAATGTCGCAGGCGGCAATCCCCACCCGGTCGCGCACCAGACAAAGCGCTGCCAGCACATTGGCGCGGCGCGGTTCGAGCAAGGCCTCTTCGGTCAGCGTCCCGGCCGTCACGAAGCGAACGATGTCGCGCGCGACCAGTGCTTTCGACCCGCCGCGTTTCTTGGCTTCCTCGGGCGTTTCGACCTGTTCGGCGATCGCCACGCGGCACCCGGCGCGGATCAGGCGCGCCAGATAGCTTTCGGCGGAATGGACAGGAACGCCGCACATCGGCACGGGCTCGCCCGCGTGCTCGCCGCGACTGGTGAGAGAGATGTCGAGAATCTGGCTCGCATGACGCGCGTCTTCGAAAAACAGCTCGAAGAAGTCGCCCATACGGTAAAACAGCAGGCAACCGTCGGCCTGCTGCTTGAGCGCCAGATATTGCGCCATCATCGGAGTTGGGGCATGAGAAGTCACGTCGCTGGGGCTAAACCAGAAACGAACGTTTCTCAAACCGCCCGCCACGGATATCGACAATTCCGGGCGGGCAAGCGTGTGATAATCCGTTTTTCCGGCCTCGCCGCACCGACGGGGCCGGAAAAACGGCGCCGAAACCTCGCCAAAAATTCACCATTTGGTGAAATCAGGCACAGGCACTAAGGGCGAAGGCATCTCACAGGTTAGCGGCATTCCAGGGCAAAGGGGCTGATGCAGGTCCGTCATAAAGTCTGGCCATTCAAATGGACGATCACCGGATTGCCGTGGCTTTCCGGCCCCGGCATTGCGCTTGCCGTTCTGCTGGTCTGCTTTCCGTTCATGCTGGTCGACGTCCCCCCGCTGATCGACATTCCCGGTCACATGGGCGCCGCCGCGATCGAGGCAGCCGGTCCCAACAGCCCGCTGGGCAAGTATTTCGCCTGGCGCTGGGTCTTCACGCTCAACATCGGCGACGGCGTGCTGATGAAGCTGATCGGCGCGCGTTTCGGCATCCTGGCCGCCGGGTGGTGGTCGACCGTGCTTGCGACCGCGCTTTATGCCGGGGGCTGCCTCGCCACGATCCGCATGCTCAACGCGCGCGGCGGGCATGGGGCAGGCTGGGCGCTGATCTATGTCTTCTCGTTCCCGCTGCTGACCGGCTTTCTCAACTACATTCTCGCGACCGGCATTTCGCTGACGTCCTTTGCCATCGCCGTCTGGCTGGAAAAGCAACCGCGCAAACGTGCCGCGCTGCTCATCGCGGTCCAGCCGATCGCGATGCTGTGCCATGCCATCGGCGGATTGCTGCTGCCGCTGCTGATCGGGGCCAATGCGGTGGGCCGCGAGATCGACCTCCTGCCGCAAGGCTGGTGGCGCCCGTCACGGTTCCGCGCGAGCCTCGCCGCCCACGACTGGCGCGCGGCGGCAAAGCGGCTTGCCGTCCTGCTGTGGCCGCTGGCGACGACCGTGCTCGTCATCGTGCTGTGGAAACTGTTCTCTCCCCCGCCCGCGCGCAGCTTCAACCACTGGCGCTGGGACGAGAAGGAATGGTACCTGATCCTGACGCTGCGCGATCAGTCGATGATCCTCGACGCTGCCACCACGATCGCGTGCTATGCCCTGATCCTCTTCGGCTGGGTGATCGGCGGCCGCTGGAAATGGCAGCAGTTCCTGCCGGGCTTCCTCGTCCTTGCCGAATTCGTCGCGATCCCGAGCGACATCAACGGCAGCAATTTCGTCGACGTGCGCCTGCTGCCGGTCGCCTGCATGCTTTTGCTCGGACTTCAGGACTGGAGCCGGGCGGGCCCGCGAACGGCAAAAGTCGTCGCCTATACCGGCATGATCCTGCTCGGCCTGCGCCTCGTCATCACGGGCGCGAGCTTTGCCGACTATGCGCAGGATTACCGCAAACAGCTTGTTGCACTGCAACATGTCGAGCCCGGCAGCCGCGTTCTCGCTTTCGTCGAACACTCGTGTCTCGAAGAATCCTGGCGCAATACCCGCCGCGATCACCTTGCCAGTCTCGCGAGCATCTATCGCCAGGCATGGGTCAACGACAACTGGGCCGTACCGGGGCTTCACCTGCTCGTCCCGCGCTTTCGTCCGGGCCGCAATTTCACGGCCGATCCGTCGGAATTCGTGTGGTCGGAACGCTGTGCCGGCGGCCGCCTGCGCAGCGTCGACGTCGCACTCAAGTACGCTCCGATCGAGCGTGTGGACTATGTCTGGCTGATCGACACGGGCCTTCCCAAGCGGCCCGATCCGCGTCTGCAACTGGTCTGGCAGGATGGGCGCAGCATGCTTTTTGCAGTGCGGCCGCTACGGATTCCGAACTGGCAACCGCGCGACTTCTGAGGTGCGCGAAAAACGCCGTCTAGTTGTACAAAAGTAAATTACCGAAGCGCAAATGTGAATTGCTGCACGCTTGACGCAGCACCCAAGGTCGGACAGGGCCATCCTGACGACGGGCGGGAAAGGTATGATCCCTCATGCCTTTCGCGTCGGTCTCTTTGGGAGGGCCGCATCGCGGCGACATCGCCACGGCCTGCAAGGCATCACCGAGTTGGGGATAGACAATGTCAGAGGAAAGCAACGTCCGTTTCACCGAACGCGAGGCCCTCTTTTACCATAAGACAATCCGCCCCGGTAAGATCGAGATCATCGCCAGCAAGCCGGTCGCCACGCAGCGCGACCTGTCGCTGGCCTATTCCCCGGGCGTCGCGGTCCCGGTTCAGGCAATCGCCGACAACCCCGCCGCCGCTTACGACTACACCGCCAAGGGCAATCTGGTCGCGGTGATTTCCAACGGCACCGCCATTCTGGGGATGGGCAATCTGGGCGCACTGGCATCCAAGCCCGTGATGGAAGGCAAGGCGGTTCTGTTCAAGCGCTTCGCCGACGTCGACTCGATCGACATCGAAGTCGCGACCGAAGATCCCGAACGCTTCATCGAGGCCGTCGCCCTGCTCGAACCGAGCTTTGGCGGCATCAATCTCGAAGACATCCGCGCGCCTGAATGCTTCATCATCGAACAGGCCCTGCGTGACCGGCTCAAGATCCCGGTCATGCACGACGACCAGCACGGCACAGCGATCATTTCGGCAGCCGGCCTGCTCAACGCCTGCCACCTGACCGGGCGCAAGCTCGAAGACGTCAAGGTGGTGGTCAACGGCGCCGGGGCCGCGGCCATTGCCTGTACCGCGCTGATGAAGGCGATGGGCGTCCGTCACGAAAACGTGATCATGTGCGACCGTTCGGGCACGATCTATCAGGGTCGCACCGACAGCATGGACCAGTGGAAGAGCGCGCATGCCGTCGACACCCCGGCGCGCACGCTCGAGGAAGCACTGAAGGGCGCCGACATCTTCCTCGGTCTTTCGGCCGCCAATGCGCTCAAGCCCGAATGGGTCAAGGACATGGCGCCCCAGCCGATCATCTTCGCGATGGCCAATCCGGACCCGGAAATCTCGCCGCCCGACGCCAAGGCCGCGCGCCCGGACTGCATCATCGCGACCGGCCGTTCGGACTATCCCAACCAGGTCAACAACGTCCTCGGCTTCCCCTTCATCTTCCGCGGCGCGCTCGACGTGCAGGCGACGATGATCAACGAGGACATGAAGATCGCGGCGGCCAAGGCCATCGCCGAACTCGCCCGCGAACCGGTGCCCGAGGAAGTCGCGGCAGCCTATGGCAAGAACCACCAGTTCGGCCTCGACTATATCATCCCCGCCCCGTTCGATCCGCGCCTGATGGAAGTCGTGTCGTCGGCGGTCGCCAAGGCGGCGATGGATTCGGGCGTTGCCCAGCGTCCGATCGAGGATTTCGAAGCCTATCGCAACGAGCTCAAGGCGCGGCTCAACCCGACGACCTCGGTGCTGACCAACGTCTATGCCCAGGTGAAGCAGAACCCCAAGCGGGTCATCTTTGCCGAAGCGGAAAACGAAGTCATGCTGCGCGCAGCCATCCAGTTCCGCGATTTCGGCTATGGCACGCCGGTTCTGGTCGGTCGCACCCATGCGGTTCTGGCCAAGCTCGGCGAACTCGGCGTTTCCAATCCGGAAAGCTACGAGATCCACAACTCGGCGGTTTCCCCGCTGGTGCCCGACATGATCAACTACCTCTATCCGCGTCTGCAGCGCCGGGGCTTCCTCGAACGCGACGTGACCCGGATGGTCAACAACGAGCGCAACGTGTTCGCTTCGCTGTTGCTCGCGCTCGGCCACGCCGATGCGATGATCTCGGGCATGACCCGCACGTTCGCCCAGACTCTGAATGAAGTGCGCCGCGTGCTCGATCCCAAGCCCGGGCACATCCCCTTCGGCATCCATCTGATGGTCGCCAAGCACACCACCGTGTTCCTTGCCGACACGACCGTGCATGAACGCCCCTCGGCCGAAGAACTGGCGCACATCGCGATCGAAACGGCGGCGGTTGCCCGTCGCATGGGTCACGAACCGCGCGTCGCGTTTCTCTCGTTCTCAACCTTCGGCAATCCTTACGGCAAGTGGGTGGACAATATCCGCGACGCGGTGGCCATTCTCGACGCCAAGCAGCCGGGCTTCGAATACGAAGGCGAAATGGCGCCCGACGCCGCGCTCAATCCCGCGATCATGGCCAACTATCCGTTCAGCCGTCTTTCGGGTCCGGCCAACGTGCTGGTCATGCCCGGGCTGCAGTCGGCCAATATCTCGGCCAAGCTGCTGCGCGAACTGGGCGGCAACGCGGTGATCGGCCCGATGCTGATCGGCATGGAAAAGCCGGTCCAGATCACCCCGATGACCTCGATCGCACCCGACATCCTGACGCTCGCCGCGCTCGCGGCAGGCGGCATCGCGGGCTGATCCCCCGAAAGGGCGAGCCTTTCGGTTCGCCCTTCGGGTTCCACACCAAAAAGGCCCGGCGGGACATCCCGCCGGGCCTTTTTCCGTTTCCCCGAACCGATCGGAGTGTGACCCGAAATTCAGATCAAACCGGCAAGCGGGCTCGACGGATCGGCATATTTGCGTGTGCCCATCCGGCCTGCGAGATAGGCTTCGCGACCGCCTTCGACCGCAAGCTTCATCGCGCGGGCCATGCGGATCGGGTCCTTGGCTTCGGCAATCGCGGTGTTCATGAGCACCCCGTCGCAGCCCAGTTCGAGCGCCACGGCGGCATCGCTGGCGGTACCGACACCGGCATCGACCAGGACGGGGACTTTCGCCCCTTCGACGATCAGGCGGATCGTCACGCGGTTCTGGATCCCCAGTCCCGACCCGATCGGCGCGCCCAGCGGCATCACCGCGACGGCTCCTGCGTCCTCGAGCTGCTTGGTCGCGATCGGATCGTCGGTGCAATAGACCATGGGCAGGAACCCTTCCTTGGCCAGCACTTCAGTGGCGCGAAGCGTTTCGACCATGTTGGGATAGAGCGTGCGCGCTTCCCCCAGCACCTCGAGCTTGACCAGATCCCAGCCGCCCGCCTCGCGCGCAAGGCGCAAGGTGCGGATGGCGTCCTCGGCAGTGAAGCAACCGGCGGTATTGGGCAGGTACGTGATCTTCTTGGGGTCGATGAAGTCGGTCAGCATCGGCGCCTTGGGGTCAGAGACATTGACCCGCCGCACCGCGACCGTGACGATTTCCGCGCCCGAGGCTTCGACGGCGGCGGCGTTCTGCTCGAAATCCTTGTACTTGCCCGTCCCGACGATCAGGCGCGACGTGAACGTCCGCCCGGCCACCGTCCAGGTATCGGCGGCGCCGGCATCAGAGGCCGGCACATGATCGCCACCCCCGACGAAATGGACGATTTCGAGGGCATCGCCGTCTGCAAGCATGACCTCGCCCAGCGTCGAACGCGGGACGATCTCGCCGTTGCGCTCGACCGCCACCTTGGCGGGATCGAGTTCGAGACTGCGGACCAGATCGGCGACCGAACCGGGCATGGCCCGGCGCGGCTCGCCATTGACGACAAGCTGAAGTTCATCGGACATGCGCCTGCCTTAACGTGCCCGCCTCACGGTGCAAGCCGTGTCTTCAGGCGAAATCAGCAGCAGGACGCCCGACGAAGGTTGAGGATATGCGCGGTCGCAACCAGTGCCACCCCGGCAATCGTCAGCAGCGCCTCGCCCCGGCCGTGTTCGACCACCAGCGCGCTCGCCATCAGCGAAAGGCCCGCAGCCCCGAGCGCGAGCGGCAGGCGACGGCCATGACGCACCGCGCCGATCCCGATCGTCGAAAGCCCGACCAAGACGGCAAGGCCGAGCCCAATCCGGTGAATCGCCGGATCGAGCAGAATGCCGCCACCAATGCCGAGCACGCCGATCAGGAACAGCCCGGCAAGGCAATGAACCATGCACAGGCCCGAAAGGATCACGCCGAAGCGGTCGAGCCTGCCACGCGCGGAGGGACGCGTCGTCAGGGAGGGGCAGGAGTCGCTCATGGGGCTTATATATGTAACAGTGTAACATCTCGCAAGGGGTGAGCCCCTTCGCCAAGGTCGATCCTGCCCTCATTCCCGCTTGCACCCGGAACGATCCCGGCCCAGATCGCTCGCCATGACAAAGGTCGCATATCCCCGTCCGCTTTGCCTTGCCCGCTGGCTTGCGGCGGTTGCCGCGCTGATCATCGCCATCGTCGTCGTCGGCGGCATCACGCGCCTGACCGAATCGGGCGTGTCGATCACCGAATGGAATGTCGTCTCGGGCACCCTGCCCCCGTTGAGCGAAGCGGCATGGCAGGCCGAGTTCGCGAAGTACCAGCAGACCCCGCAATATATCCGCATCAACGGACCGGCGGGGATGACGCTGGCGACCTACAAGTTCATCTTCTTCTGGGAATGGGTCCATCGCCTGCTCGCGCGCGGGATCGGCCTCGCCTTTGCCGCGCCGCTCGCATGGTTCTGGCTGCGCGGTGAAATCCCGGCGGGGTACAAGCCGCGTCTTCTTGCTCTCCTTGCGCTGGGCGGACTGCAAGGCGCCGTCGGTTGGTGGATGGTGAAATCGGGCATCGTCCATGATGTGAAAGTCAGCCATTTCCGGCTGGCGACGCATTTGCTGGTGGCGCTCACCACGCTGGCCGGGGTCGTCTGGACCGCGCTCGACCTTGTCGGGAATGCGCGCGGCGCCCGCCCGGCCCGCCTGCGCCCCTTTGCCGCGCTCACTCTCGGCGCTCTTGCGTTCCAGCTGATGTTCGGCGCCTGGCTTGCCGGGCTTCGCGCCGGTGTCGTCGCGGGATCGGGCTGGTTCAGCCTCGACGCATGGCCGCTGATGCAGGGCAGCTTCTGGCCCGAGGGGATCGACTGGGCCAAAGGCGCGCTTTACGCAGCCAGCCACGATCCTTTCCTCGTCCATTTCATCCATCGCTGGTGGGCCTGGATCGTCGTTGCCCTGATGGTCGTGCTTGCCCGGCAAGTCCGTGCAAGCGGCCATCGCCCGGCCTCGATCGCCCTGCACAGCGTCTTTGGCCCCCAGGTCCTGCTCGGCATCGCGACGGTCTGGAGCGGAGGCTGGCTGCCGATCGCGGTCCTGCACCAGTTGACCGGCGCCTTGCTGGTCGTGGCAACGACGTGGGCGGCCCACGCGGTCGGGCGACGCGGCTGAAATTGAGCCACGAGGGGGCTCTTCGAGCTGAACGGTATTATTTTACCTCCTCGCAAACCGGCCTGAAACCTTGACTCCTGGCGCCAATTGCAACAAAGGCGCCCATCACTCGTCGACATGCGGCCGGTTTCCCCAGTGGTTCCTGTTTCATGCGGCGCTCATATTCAGGGAACCCGAAGGCCATGAAGGCTCTCAGCAAGGTCACCCGGTCGATCAAGCCGGCCGAGGTGGAAAAGAAGTGGCACGTTATCGATGCCGACGGCCTGGTGGTCGGCCGCCTGGCCGTCATCGTTGCCAACTATCTGCGCGGCAAGCACAAGCCGAGCTTCACTCCGCACGTCGACTGCGGCGATCACGTGATCGTGATCAACGCCGACAAGGTCAAGTTCACCGGCAACAAGCTGAAGAACAAGACCTATTACAAGCACACCGGCTATGCCGGCGGGATCAAGGCGGTTACCGCTGAAAAGGTCCTGGGCGGTCGCTTCCCCGAGCGCGTGGTCGAAAAGGCAGTTGAACGCATGATCCCGCGTGGCCCGCTCGGCCGTGCGCAGATGCGCGCTCTGCACCTCTATGCCGGTGCCGAACACCCGCACGCCGGGAACCAGCCCGAAGCGCTCGACGTCGCGTCGCTCAATCGCAAGAACAAGGTGGGTGCATAATGGCTGACACCGATACCGTTTCCAGCCTGGCCGATCTCAAGGATCTCGCTGCCTCGGCTCCTGCTGCTGAAACCGACGCTGCTGCGCCGGTCGTTCCTGCTGCTCCGACCGCTCCGCTGCGCGACCGCGAAGTCGACGCACAGGGCCGCTCGTACGCCACCGGCCGCCGCAAGGACGCCGTGGCCCGCGTGTGGATCAAGCCCGGCTCGGGCAAGATCACCGTCAACGGCCGCGATCAGGACGTCTATTTCGCTCGTCCGACCCTGCGTCTGGTGATCAACCAGCCGTTCCAGGTTGCCGGTCGCGACGGTCAGTACGACGTCGTCTGCACCGTCAAGGGCGGCGGTCTTTCGGGTCAGGCCGGTGCGGTCAAGCACGGCATTGCCCAGGCTCTTGCCAAGTTCGAACCCGCTCTGCGCAGCGCGGTCAAGGCTGCCGGGTTCCTGACCCGCGACAGCCGCGTCGTTGAACGTAAGAAGTACGGCCGCGCCAAGGCTCGCCGCAGCTTCCAGTTCTCGAAGCGCTGATCCGTTTCGGCCGGGTGGCCCTGCCGCCCGCCGCGATCGATCGACAAGAAGCCCGGGCCATCGGCCCGGGCTTTTTTGTTGCATATTCGCCACAGCCCGTTCGTTTCATTCGTTACGAGATCAAAAAGACCGTCCCTCGGTTGCCAAGCAGTCGACGCACATTAAGCACCTCCTATCGCGCGGATTTCTCCGCCTTGCCGTGGATCGTCTTTCCACGCACCAAACGATCTGGAGACAGCAATGACGCTTCGGCTCTTGCCACTTGCCCTTGCCGGTACCGCCCTGGTGCTGGCACCCGTCGCCCCCGCCCTCGCCGCAGATAAGACCGAGAGCAGCAAACCCGAGGACAAGAGCGCGTCGGGGCCCGATGCCATTTTCAAGCCGCAGCAGGTCGCCTCGTCCGGATCGGTCACGGTCAAGGGCCAGACCATTGCCTATGACACGGTCGCCGGAACGCTGGTCGTCCACCCCGCCGGGTGGGACGACACCGCCTGGCGTGTGAAGACCAAGCCCAAGGACGACGACAAGGCGCTCCCCGGCGCCGAAGCCTCGATGTTCTACGTCGCCTATTTCAAGAAGGGCGCCCCATCGGCCAGCCGCCCGATCACGTTCCTGTTCAACGGCGGCCCCGGTTCATCGAGCGTGTGGCTGCACATGGGCGCATTCGGTCCGCGCCGGATCGTGACCAGCAACGACAGCCACACTCCTGCGGCCCCCTATGACCTCATCAACAACGGTTCGTCGCTGCTCGATGTCAGCGACCTCGTCTTCGTCGATGCGCCCGGCACCGGCTTTTCGCGTGTCGCGGGCAAGGACAAGGAAAAGGCCTTTTTCGGCATGGACGCCGACGCCGATGCCTTTGCCGGCTTCATCCGGGCATTCCTCACTCGTCACGGCCGCTGGAATTCGCCGAAGTACCTTTTCGGGGAAAGCTACGGCACTCCGCGCGCGGCCATGCTCGCCAACAAGCTGACGACCGACCACATGGTCGATCTCAACGGCGTTATCCTGCTCTCGCAGATCCTGAATTTCGATCTGTCGGTCGATACCGCCACGCTCAATCCCGGTACCGACGAGCCCTATATCGTCGCCCTGCCCACGTATGCGGCGACGGCATGGTACCACAACCGCCTGCCCGGCACGCGCCCGGCCGCGCTCGAACCGTTCCTCAAGGAAGTCGAAGCCTTCGCCACCGGCGACTACGCCGCCGCGCTGCAGCAGGGATCGCAGCTCGATCCGGCGAAAAAGCGGGCGATTGCCGAACGCATGGCGACTTACATCGGGCTTCCGGCCGATTACATTCTCAAGTCGAACCTGCGCGTCGAAGGCGGGCAGTTCACCCAGCAGTTGCAGGTCGGCAGCGAGCTCACCACCGGACGGCTCGATTCGCGCTTTTCAGGCCCGGCCATCGACGTGCTGAACAAGGAAGCCGATTACGATCCGCAGGCAGCCGCGATCGGGTCGGCCTATGTCTCGGCGTTCAACGCCTATGCCCGAGACACACTCCACTACGGGCAGGATGAAGCCTACAAGCCGATCATCGACGTGTTCCGCGACTGGAGCTTCGAGCATCGCCAGCCGGGTATGCCTTTCCCCATCCGGGGCGCGGCCAATGTCATGCCCGACCTTGCCATCGCGATGAAATACAATCCCGATCTCAAGGTTCTGGTGACCGGCGGCTATTTCGATCTTGCCACGCCCTATTTCGAAGGCTGGTACGAGATGCACCACCTGCCGATCCCCGACAGCCTTCAGGCCAACATCAGCTATCGCTATTTCGCCTCGGGCCACATGGTCTATGCCAACGAAGAGTCGCTGAAGAAGCTGCACGACACCGTCGCCGACTTCATCACCGCGACCGACAACCTCAAGAAGTAAGACCGGGGGGCCCTGCCGCCCCGCCCTTCGTCACCCCAGGGTCCGCCCTGGGGTGACGAAACCGGCAAGCGCGCACCCGCGTCCTCAGATGTCCTTGGAAATGCCGAAGAACACGCCCCGGCGCGGGCCCCATTGCGGGGCGCCGACACCAACGCCGGTGCCGTCGCGGATCTGGTATTTCGCATCGAACAGGTTGATGAGGTCGAACCGGAATTCGACGCCCGGCCGGTCCAGCTTGTAGCTCGCCGACAGATTGAACTGGGCATAGCCGGGCAGGCTCGCTCCGTTGGGCACCGTGCTGCCGTCCGCCAGTTCGAGATCGGAGCGCAGGCCCGAGCCGTAGATCATGCTGCTGCCCAGTTTCAGCCCGCGCAAGGCGCCGTCGCGAAAGGCGTAATTGACCCCGGCCGAGGCGGTATAGGTCTGGTCGTGATCGACGTGGATGTAATGGCTGGCGATATAGGCCAGATCCGATGCCGAGAACGAGAATTCGCTCGATTCGATCTGGCGCCCCTGCGCCTTGGCCACGGCGAAATTGGCGTAGACCAGCCAAGGCCCGCGTTGATAGTCGGCATAGGCATTGATGCCGCGAATGCGCCCGTAGGCATAGTTGAACGGGGTCAGGATGATCGGCGCGCCGAATTGCCCTTCGTCGATCAGGTGGCGCGAGATGCGGTAATAGGCATCCATCCCGATGGTCAGGCCCGCCAGCAGTTTCTGCTGCACACCGACGTCGAAATAGTGCTGCCGCTCGGCCATCGGCGTAGTCGCGGTCAGCGAATTGGCGGCTCCGCTCGTTCCGACGAACTTGGCAATGCTGGAATTGGCGACCAGCTCGAACGGCGGCGGCGAGAAATAGCGCGAATAGCCGAAGTGGAATGTCGTGCGGGCCCAAGGTTGCCAGACGAGATTGACGCGCGGGCTGAACTGGTTCTCCTGCCGATAGGCGTCGTAATAATCGAAGCGCCCACCGTAGTTGAGCGTGACTTTCGAGGAAAGCTGCCACTCGTCCTGCAGATAGAGGCTGAGCATGACGGCGTTCTTGCTCGAATTGTCGACGATCGACAGCGGCGTGCCGTTCGCCGTCCCGGTGTCGTCCACCGGAAAAACCGAAGTGCTGGTATTGCTGATCGTGTGGTCGTGCTGGACAAAGGCGCCAAACCGCAAGGTGTGGCCCGCCCCCATCCGCAACGAGGCGTCCGCCTGAAGCCCGAGCGCCAGATCGCTTTTGAACGCATCCTGCGCAAGCCCGTTGAAAATGAGCTCGCCGACGGTGTCGGGCCGATAGGACAATGCCGAATAGCGGGCGAACGCCGACAGCTGCAGCGTCAGTGGACCATTGTCGTGCAGGAACGAGAGCTGGCCGAAACCGGTGCGTTCCAGCTGCCGCTCGTTGAGGTCGTCAGAGAGATAGCTGCTCTGCCCGGCTACCGGCACAGCCGATGTCGCCACCAGTCCGCGCGGGTTGGGAATCTGGAACCACTGGTTCGAATAACCGCCGACGAAGCTGACCCGGTCGTTATCGCTCAGAATGCGATCGACATAGGCAAAGCCCTGGAACTGATCGGTGGAATCATGGAGCGGCGTTCCCGACCCGTCCACGCTTTCGATACCCAGCGAATTGTGGCGATAGTCGGCCGAGACGAAGTAGTTGGTCTGCCCGGTCGATCCGCCATATTCGATGCTCGGCTCGATGGTGTTGCGGCTGCCGCCATAGAGCGAGACCTGCCCGCCATTGGTAAAGCCGCTCTTGGTGTGGATGTCGATGATGCCTGCCGTGCGCAACCCGTATTGCGCGGGCAAGGCGCCGGTCAAAAGGTCGAAATGGTCGATCAGGCGCGGGCTGAGCGTCTGGCCGAACACCGCAAGACCTTCGGGCAGGATCGTGCCGTTGATGCGATATTGCAGGTTGGCGTGATCGTCGCGGACGTGGAACTGGCCAAAGCCGTCCTGTACCACGCCGGGCAATTGCAGCATGATCTGGTTGAACTGCTGGTTGTCGCCACCCGGCAGAGCCTGGATCTGCGCGTTGGTCACGCCATAGGAATCAGCACCCAGGCTTTTCTGGATCGCCGCGCGCGCCTCGTCGAGGCGATGGGCTGTAACCACGATGCCCTGCGACCCCCCGTTCGGGGTTCCCCCGCCTTGCTGCGCGTCCGAGGCATCGGCGGCCGGATCGGCAAAAGCGGGCGCAGCAAAGGCAAGCGCGCCCATAAGCGCGGTACCGGCAAGAAAGTGTCGGTGAAACATAGTCATCTGGTATCCGGGATCGGTATGAAAGCGGGAGCATGTCCCCTGCCGCAAGATCTATGTGATGTTATAGTGTAACACAATACCCAAAAGCATGACAGTTTGGTCAGGTTGGCCGATTTGTCGAAGATATATCTTTTCCGCTCTTGCGGATCGCGGCCTGAGATATATCTTAGATAATCATCGAACGAACCATTCCCTCAATCCCCTCCCCCCAAGGACTTCCATGCCCCTTCACCAGATCACCCGCATCCGCCATGACGTGCGCCGCCATCGAACCGCTCGGCCATCACATGCGCCGCCTGACCTTCACCGGGGATGAACTGCACGATTTCGTGAGCGCCTCGCCCGACGATCATATCAAGCTGTTCTTCACCGATGCGTCGGGCGAAACCGTCATGCGCGATTTCACCCCGCGCCGCTTCGACACCGTGGCCCGCACGCTGACCATCGATTTCGCCATCCACCCGGCGGGCCCGGCTACCCAATGGGCCGCCGCCGCCAAAGTCGGCGACCGGCTCGACATCGGCGGGCCGCGCGGTTCGGCCGTCGTTCCCGACGATTTCGACTGGTACCTCCTGATCGGCGACGAAAGCGCGCTGCCCGCCATCGGCCGCCGGGTCGAGGAACTGCGCGCGGGGGTTCCGGTGACAACCCTTGCCCTCGTCGGCGGCGTCGAGGATGAACAGGTCTTCACCTCGAAGGCGAAATGGACCGGTCACTGGGTCCATCGCGAAGCCCCCGAAAACGAAGGAAAGGACGACGCCGAACTCCTGCTCGAAGCTCTCGAAGGGCTGACGCTGCCGCAGGGCGAAGGCTTCGTCTGGATCGCGGCGGAAACCGGCATCGCCCGGTCGCTGCGCGGCTATCTCCTCAACGAGACCACTCAACCGCGCGAATGGATCAAGGCTGCCGGATACTGGACCCGCGGCCTTGCCGATGCTTCGGACAAGACGCTGGAAGGGTAATCCCGCCCCCTTTGCCCTCCTCCGATCCGCTGCTAAGTCCGGCGCGTTGCACGAGTTCGGAGGCAGGGGCATGAAATTGAAGCGCATCGTCAACCGTTGGCTGATGAGGCTGGCGACAGGAACCGCGCTCGGCGCGCTGGCCCTCGCTCCCGTTCCGCAAGCCGCGATGGCCGCTTCACCGGTGCCGGTCGCAGCCGATCACGGCATGGTCGTTTCCGCCCACCGGCTGGCGACCGAAGCCGGGCTCGACGTCCTGCGCCGGGGCGGCAATGCCGTCGATGCTGCCGTCGCGGTCGCCTATGCGCTGGCCGTGACTTTTCCCGAAGCCGGAAACCTTGGCGGGGGCGGGTTCATGACCCTGCGCCTTGCCGACGGAACCGTGCATTTCCTCGATTTCCGCGAAACCGCGCCGGGTGCGGCACGCGCGACGATGTATCTCGACAAGGCGGGCAAAGTCATTCCCGGCCTGTCGACGCGCGGCTGGCTGGCGTCGGGCATTCCCGGCACCGTCGCGGGCATGGAATACGCCCGCCAGCACTGGGGCAGCCGCCCGCGCGGCGAACTGATGGCCCCCGCCATCCGCCTCGCCTCCGAAGGCTTCGTGCTCGACCGGGGCGATGCTGAAATGCTGGCCGAAGCTGCCGAAGGCTTTCGCAAGGATGCGACGACCGCCGCCATCTTCCTCGACCACGGACAGCCCTGGCGTCCGGGCGACCGTCTGGTTCAGGCCGATCTTGGCCATTCGCTGCGCCTGATTGCCGAAAACGGCGAGGATGCCTTCTACAAGGGGCCGATCTCGGCCGCGATGATCGCCGCCAGCCGCAAGAACGGGGGCATTTTCAGCGCCGCCGACTTCACCGCCTACAAAGTCCGCGACATGAAGCCGCTCGAATGCGACTATCGCGGATACCACGTGATTTCCGCCCCTCCACCGAGCTCGGGCGGAGTCGTGATCTGCGAAACGCTCAACATTCTCTCGGCTTATCCGATGACGAAGATGGGCTATCATTCCGCCGATGCGACGCATGTGACGATCGAGGCGCTGCGCCGCGCCTATCACGACCGCAATCTCCTGCTCGGTGATCCCGATTACGTGAAGATGGACCTCGGCAAGCTGACGTCGTCTGCCTACGCCGACACGCTGCGCGCCGGGATCGCCATGAACAAGGCGACCCCCTCGCTCTCGCTCGGCGGCGTGACGGCAAGCCCCGAAGGACAGAACACAACGCATTTCTCGATCGTCGATCCGGCAGGCAATGCGGTCTCGGTCACCTACACGCTCAACGACTGGTTCGGGGCCTATGTCACGGCGCCTGGCACCGGCATCCTGATGAACGATGAAATGGACGATTTCTCGGCCAAGCCCGGCGCGTCCAACATCTATGGCCTTGTCGAAGGGCCCAACAACGCAATCGCGCCGGGCAAGCGCCCGCTGTCCTCGATGACTCCGACGATCGTGACCAAAGACGGCAAGCTTGCTCTCGTCATCGGCACTCCGGGGGGAAGTCGCATTCCGACCGGCGTGCTGCAAGTCATGACCAACATGATCGACTATGGCATGACGCTGACCGAAGCGATCGAGGCGCCGCGCATCCATCAGCAGTGGCTGCCCGATGTCACCTATTACGAGCGGTTCGGCCTCTCGCCCGACACGCTCGCCATCCTGGCCGCGCGCGGGCACAAGATGGTCGAACATCGCCACGGCAACCATATCGCCGCCATCGTGGTCGGCGGTCCGCGCATCGCCGGGGCAACCCCGCCGCCCGCCGACGACGAAGGCGTGGACATCCCGCCCGCCCACCTCTTCGGCGCGATCGACCCGCGCCTGCCGATGGGATCGGCCGAAGGCTATTGATTTTTTGCGCAATCGTGCGGGGACAACCGATATCGGGGCATCCCCCATGGCGCCGACACGCGTGACAGGGTAAGATACCGCGATGGCAATGCTGCCGCTCCGTCCGACGCCGTTCTTCGGCAACAAGAACCGTGCGTTCTGGCGCCTGCAATTCCTCGGGTGGGGCGGCGCGATGGTGTTGCGCGCCATGTCCAGCCTTGCCAATGCGGTGCCGTGGTCGTTCCTCGTCATCGTCATCATCGCGACGATCACGGGTTTCTCGATCTCGCTGATCCTGTCGGTGATCTATCGCGCGCTCATCAACCGCAACGCGCTGGTCACCTGGGGCGTCACCGCGATCGCCCTTGCGGTTGCAGTCGGGCTTTACGCCTTCATCGATTCCTGGGTCGTCAGCCTTTACCGGACCAATGTGGAATCGAGCTTTGCGCAGCTCTTCCTCGGGGTCTTCTACCTCGACCTGACGCTGCTCGGGGCGTGGTCGGCGCTCTATTACGCGATCAATTTCTATATCCAGGTCGAAGAGCAGAACGACCAGCTTCTCCACCTCGAGAACCAGGCGACGAGCGCGCAGCTTGCCATGCTGCGCTATCAGCTCAACCCGCATTTCCTGTTCAACACGCTCAATTCGATCTCGACGCTGGTCCTCCTCAAACAGACCGAGCCGGCCAATGCCATGCTCTCGCGCCTGTCCTCGTTCCTGCGCTACACGCTGATCAACGAGCCGACCGCGCGAGTGACCGTCGCCCAGGAAGTCGAGACGCTCAAACTCTACCTCGGCATCGAACGCATGCGTTTCGAGGAACGGCTGCAGACCGAATTCCATATCGAGGACGCCGCCCGCAACGCCCAGATGCCTTCGCTGCTGCTCCAGCCGCTGGTCGAAAACGCGATCAAGTATGCGGTGAGCCCGCTGGAGGAAGGGGCAGAGATCACGATCGACGCTCAGGTCGTCGGACAAACGCTGCGTATCATCGTGTCCGATACCGGGCCGGGCATGCCCCCCGGCACCGATACCGCGACCCTGTTCGGCGCCAGCCACGACGCGCACAACTCTCCCACGGGCTCCACCGGCGTTGGTCTGGCCAATATTCGCGACCGACTGGCGCAGGCTTACGGCGAAAACCAGCGGTTCGACATTTCCAACGGGCCCGACGGCGGCTTCATGGTCACGGTCGAATTGCCGTTCGAGCCGCGCGAAGAGCCTGCCAAGCCCACCCGATCCGTTCAGCCAGCGCTAAACACGGCGATGGCAAGTTGATGTCATGATAGTTCCCGTCACCATCACGACGTGCCGACGTCCGATACCCCGGTCCAAGGAGAGAGCATGACCATCCGCACCATCCTTGTCGACGATGAGAAACTGGCCATTCAGGGCCTGCAACTGCGTCTCGCCGCCTTTCCCGATGTCGAAATCATCGACACCTGCTCCAACGGTCGTGAAGCAATCCGCAAGATCAAGACCGAAAAGCCCGACCTCGTCTTCCTCGACATCCAGATGCCCGGTTTCGACGGGTTCAGCGTGGTCAAGGGCGTGATGGAGATCGATCCCCCGCTGTTCGTCTTCGTCACGGCCTATTCCGAACATGCGCTCAAGGCGTTCGAGGCCAATGCGGTCGACTACCTGCTCAAGCCGGTCGAGGAAGATCGCCTTGCCGACGCGCTCGACCGCGCCCGCACGCGCCTTGCCGAAAAGCGCGGGCTGGAAGAAGTCGAAAAGCTCAAGAACGTGCTCGCCGAAGTGGCTCCCGACGCGCTCCCCGAAATGGAAGAAGAAGGCGAACCGGCGACCGGCCGCTTCGAAAAGCTCATCAATATCAAGGATCGCGGCCAGATCTTCCGCGTCGACGTCGATTCGATCGAACGGATCGAGGCGGCGGGCGACTATATGTGCATCTATACCGGCGACAATTCGCTGATCCTGCGCGAAACGATGAAGGATCTCGAGCGGCGCCTCGACCCGCGCGTGTTCCAGCGCGTCCACCGCTCCAAGATCGTCAATCTCGATCAGGTGCGGCAGGTCCGCCCGCATACCAACGGCGAATGCTTCCTCGTCCTGCAATCGGGCGCGGAAGTGAAAGTCAGCCGGTCCTATCGCGACGTGGTGGCTCGCTTCGTCCACTGATACAAAGGACGGGATCGATCAGGGGCGGCGGTCACATCGACGCGCCCCTTTGACGGACGGGCCCCTGTGACGTTGGTCTTGCCCCCATCTGATCTCGTAGCCTCACCCGCGATCTGGCGCTATGGCAGGGCACATGAGCGGACTTACCCTGATCGGCTTCGACATTGAGGCCTACGTTGCGCGCACGCTGGCCGAGGATCTTGGCGAAGGCCTTCCCGGCGGCGGGCATGATGTTACCAGCGAAAGCGTGATCCCCGAACAGGCGCGCTTTTCCGGCGTGATGGACAGCCGCGATGCGGTCACCGTTTGCGGCCTTCCCATTGCCGAAGCGTTCTTCCGCGCGCTCGATCCTGCTGTGAAGATCGAACACCTCGTCACCGACGGCACCCGCGTCGAGCCCGGAACCGCCCTGATGCGGATCGAAGGATCGGCCCGCGCGCTTCTTACCGCCGAACGCAGCGCGCTCAACACCGTGCAGCACCTGACCGGCATTGCCACGATGACGCGCGAATACGTCGATGCCATGGGCGAAACGAAGGCCCGTCTGCTCGACACGCGCAAGACCATTCCCGGCCTGCGCGTGCTGGAAAAGTATGCAGTGCGCACCGGCGGCGGCCACAATCACCGCATGGGCCTGTGGGACGCAGCCATGATCAAGGACAACCACGTCGCGGTGGCCGGAGGCGTCGGCGAAGCCGTACGCCGGGCGCTCGCCGCCGGGATTGCCGAAGTGATCTGCGAAGTGGACAGCCTCGACCAGATCGAACCGGCACTCGCCGCCGGTGCCACGCGCCTGCTGCTCGACAACATGGCCCCGCCGATGCTGCGCGAGGCGCTGGCCATCGTGGCGGGCCGGGTTCCCTGCGAAGCCTCGGGCGGTGTCCGCCTCGACACGATCGGCGCGATCGCTGCAACCGGCGTCGACTATATCTCAGTCGGTCGCCTGACCCAGAGCGCCCCGGCCGCCGACATCGGTCTCGACTTCACCCCGCTATGAGGCAAGCCATGGACCGTTTCGCTGCTCTTGTGCTCGCTATCGTCCTGCCCGCCCTGCCGACGGCGGTGGCGGCACAGGCGCTGAGTTGCCGCGTTCCCCAGTCGGTTGCCCCTGCGGCTCCGGCAGAGCCGGACGGTCCGCCCCGGTCGCTTCCCATCACCAGCTATACGCTGGCCGTGACATGGGCTCCCGATTTCTGCCGCACCCATTTCAGCGATCCATCCGCCGCGTTCGAATGCGGCGGACAGACGGCCCGGTTCGGCTTCGTTCTCCACGGTCTCTGGCCCGACAGCGACAACGGGTCATGGCCGCAATGGTGTCCGGCCAAGCCCCCGGCGACGCGCGAAGTGCCCGCCGCCGTCGTCCGCCAGATGCTCTGCACCACCCCCTCGCCGACGCTGCTCGCGCATGAATGGGGCAAGCACGGCACCTGCATGGCGCCTACGCCTGCCATCTATTTCAACCGGGCGGCGGCCATGTACCGCGCCTTGCGCTTTCCCGACATGAATGCCCTTGCCCTGCGCTCCAATCTCACTGCCGGGGCGTTCCGCAAGGCCTTTGCGGCGATCAACCCGCGTTACCCGCGCGAATCGATCGGGCTTCAGATCAACCAGGGCGGCGCGCTGGAAGAAATTCACTTGTGCCACGACACCGCCTTTCGCCCCAGGGCCTGCGACGTGCGCGGCGCGCCTGATACCGCCTCCGTGCGAATCGCTCCCCTTCGCCGCTGATTCGAATCAGCGGCGGGCGGCGAAGAACTCCCGGAGCAGTCGCGCGCTTTCGAGTTCGCCCAGCCCTGAATAAATTTCCGGGCGATGCAGCACCGTCGATTGCTCGAACAGGCGCGGTCCGTGCTCGACAGCTCCGCCCTTGGGATCGGGGGCCGCGTAATAGACCCGGGCGATCCGGGCATGGGCAATCGCGCCCGCACACATGGCGCAAGGTTCGAGCGTGACCCACAAGTCGCAATCGTCGAGACGGTCGGCGCCAAGCGCCTTTGCAGCCGCGCGAATCGCCAGAATCTCGGCATGAGCGGTCGGATCGTGGCAATCGCGCGGACCGTTGTGCGCAGTCGCGATCACCTCTCCCCCGCGCATCACGACGGCCCCGATCGGCACGGCGCCGACCTGCGCCGCGTTGCGCGCCTCGACCATGGCGAGACGCATGGGTTCGGGCAAAGGCCATCGAGGTGTGGACATTCGCGTCGGGCTAGCGCAAGGAGACGCCGTCGGCAATCGGCGGAGGCTTGTGGCCACGAATCCTTGACTTCTTCGGTCAGTTGGATAATGGCCGCGCCTTCCAGATTGCATCTTTGAACCTGCCAAGCGAGTTTTCAGCCATGTCGCGCATTTGCGAACTGACCGGTAAGGGCCGCCAGATCGGTCACAACGTAAGCCACGCCAACAACAAGACCAAGCGCGTGTTCCTGCCCAACCTGCAGAACGTGACGCTGCTGTCGGAAAAGCTGGACCGCAGCTTCCGCTTCCGCGTTTCGACGCATGGTCTGCGTTCGGTCGAACACAACGGCGGCCTGGACAACTGGCTGCTCAAGGCTCGTGACACCGAGCTCAGCACCCGCGCTCTCAAGGTGAAGCGCGAGCTGAAGAAGGCTGTCGCTGCTGCCTGACCCGATCGGGGCCGGCATCTTCGGATGTCCGCCCCTTGATCGACGCAAAGCCCCGCTTCGGCGGGGCTTTTTGCATGCCTGTCGTTTCCTCGTCAGGCGCCGGGATCGACCAGCAGGCGCAGCTTGATCAATAACGTGCGTTGAAGCCGGGTCATCCCGTTGCTGTCGGACACGATCCAGACGGCAAGCCCACCGTCAGCTTCGCGCGTGACGGTCATGCCTTCAAAATTGTCGCGGATACGCTTGTCCTCGATTCGGGCAAGTTGCCGCGGAACGACCGTGGCTCCGGGGCGAATCGCTGCCGGATCGATGAGGGCAAGCGCACTGCGGAACCCGCGCAGCGTGAATTTCCGTTCAAGCAGGAGCAGGCGCCCATCCGGCATCGGGGCAAGTTCGGTCGGACGCCAGCCGTTTTCCAGCCGCAGGACGAAACGCAAGGGCGCCTCGCCCGGGTGCGGCACTCCGGGGAACAGGAACCCCGCGTGGCGGGTGTGGTCCCACCATCTCAGATAGCCTTCCTCGAGCATGACGAAACGCCCGTCAGCAAGGTGGGCGATCGCTTCGGGTCCGAGGTTGTCGGGCCACTCGGCAAGGGCGGGGATGCGAATCATCTGCGGCTGCGAGAAATCCCGGTGGAACCGCACCAGGTCGGGAACGCCTTCATAGGCGAAAAGAAGATCGTCGTCGGGAGGCAGGACAACCATGGCCTCGCCGTCGGTGTGCCTGCGGGCAAGCCTGTGGCCATCGGGCAAGGGATAAGCCGAATGCGCGAACCACGACCCCGCACGGTCGGGCCGGGAAAAGGTCAGCACCGTTCCCCGGTCGCTGAGCGCGATCAGGTTTCCGTCCGACAGGACGCCGAGCGCGGAATAGTTGGCAATCGCCTCGTCATCGCCGCCGATCTGCCACACTCCGTCGATGCGAAAGGGGCCCAGACGCCGGGGCAGGCCCGACGCCACAAGCCCGGGCAGGAGATCGCGCTGCCAGATCCGCTTGCCTCGCGACGGATGCACCCCGTCACGCAGGAAAACCACCGGAACGACCGCGATCAGCAGCAGAAGGACGGCAAGACGGCGCACGCAAGGCTGGGTGCCACGAAATGCGCGGGCTGAACAGGTTTTTGAGGATTTTCGGAGTGTTGTCCCGTCGCGGATCGGGGTCGGGGGGGCATTGATCCTCCGACGGGACAAGAAGCGTCCTAGCCCCGCACAGATGAACGCCCGATGAGCGTTCCCCTGCGCAGTTTCCTCAGCGGATCAGAAACGATCCACCACCACGTCGAGACGGCGGAAGCCGTGGACGAAATTGGCCCGGACCCGTTCCACCGTCCCGTCGACCCGCACGCGCATCCGCCGCTCGTGCATTTCCTCAAGCAGGACGCGCAGTTGCAGTTCGGCAAGGCGGGCCCCGACGCAGCGGTGGATGCCGTGCCCGAACGAAAGATGCCGCCGTGCATTCTCGCGCGTGACGATGAGCTTGTCGGGATTGTCGAAGACGGTCTCGTCGCGATTGGCCGACAGGTACCACATGATAACCTTGTCCCCCGCGCGGATGTCCTGCCCGAACAGCTCGGTATCGGCGGTCGCCGTCCGCCGCATGTGCGAGAGCGGCGTGACGAAGCGGATGCATTCCTGCACCGCGTTGGGAATGAACGAAGGATCGTTTTCGAGAATGGTCCGCTGATCGGGAAAACGGTCGAGCGCATGGACGATGCCCGACATGGTGTTGCGGGTGGTGTCGTTGCCGCCCACGATCAGCAGGATGAGATTGCCCATGAATTCCTGCGGACTCATGTGGTTCATCGCCGGGGAATGGATCATCATCGAAATGAGATCGGGGCTCGGCTCGGCCCCCATGCGCTCCATCCACAGCCGCGAGAAATAGTGGGCCATTTCCTGAAGAATGACGAAACGCTGCTCGGCCAGTTCGTCGGCCAGGATCAGTTCGACGTCCCCGGCCCAGTCCGACCAGAATGTCAGCAGGCGGCGGTCCTGCCAGGGAAATCCGAACAGGATCGCCAGCATCCCGGTCGTCAGCTCGATCGAGACCTTGTCCACCCAGTCGAAGCGTTCCCCACGCGGCACGGCATCGAGCACCTGCCTGGTGCGCATGCGAATCTCGGCTTCCATCCGCACCATTTCGGCAGGCGTGAACGCCGGGGCGACGGTGCGGCGCTGTCCGGTATGTTCGGGCCGGTCCATGGCAATGAACATCGGCAATTGCCGTTCGGCGAGTTCCTCGGGCGAAATCGTCGCGGGCGGATCGCCGATGGTGATGCCGCCATATTTCCATGACGAGGAAAAGAGTTCGGGCAGCGATTCGACATGCAGCACGCTCTTGTGCGTGGTGACGTTCCAGTAATCGCCATAGGGCGTGCCGACGACCTTGTTGACTGGAGCCTGCGCGCGCATCTGCGCAAAGATCGGGCCCCAGGTGTCGTTGACGTAGATATCCGAACGGCTGACATCCCAAGGGTGGGTGTGAACCGGCCGTCGGTCAGGATTGGCGCGCAGCCATTCCTCGAAGGCAAGATAGGCGGTGGGTGACGTGCGATAGGAAAACCCGGTTTCGGGTGCGAGCATCGTGGCCATCAGGTATCCTCCGGTGGGGGCCGTTTTCGACCCTCTCACCGATACTATCCCTGCAACCTACATTAATGTCAATTAGCCTGATCAGACGGCCGACGCCCGGCGCCGCCGCGGGGCCGGGCCCGATTTCATCACTGTCCGGCGGAACAGCAACGCGCCGCCGCGCACGATCACGGCCACCCACAACGCCTGCCAGCACAAGGCGCCGAGATGGGGCAGCAGTGCCGCGTGCTGCGCCGCGCGGGCGAGCATGGCGTAAGGCGAACTGACCGGAAAGATTTCTGCCGCGCGTTCGAGCCATGTGCCCGGACGGGCAAGCGCGAAGCTGGCGAAAAAGAACACGATCAGTTGCAGCATCGTCGCAGGCATCGACAACGTCTGCACTTCGCGCACGGTATTGGCCATGCCGCCGATCGCCAGGAACATCGCCCCGAGCAGCAGATAGGCCATCGCAAAATAGAGAAAGCCCAGAACGAGGAACAGCGGCCAACCGACGGCCGGAGCCGCGAGCAGCGGGATCGAGCGCAGCCCGGCCAAAACCATCACGCCATAGCCCGCGCCCCAGACCGCAATGCCGACGATACTGACCGCCAGCATGGCAAAGAGCTTACCCAGGAACAATGCGTCCATCGGGATCGAGGCGGCCAGCACCTCGATGATCTTGTTCGCCTTTTCCTCAACCAGATTGGAAAGGACCATGCCGGCAAGCAGCATGGTGAGGAGGAACAGCAGCACTTGCCCCGCCTGCGCGGTCAGGACCTGCCCGCTGTGCTCGCGCGCGGCGCTGGTTGCAACGACATCACCCCGCACGGGCGGGAACACCGCCGGTTCGCCCGTCTTGGCCCGCGCCGCGAACAAGGCGACCATGCCGTTCCAGTCATCGATGCGTTCGCGCGTCGCGGTAAGCACCGGCGCGTCGAGCGTGCCGGTCACGACTGCGGCCAGCCGTTTGTCCTTCAAAATCCGGCGTGCGTCGAACCGGTCGCCGGGGTGCAGGCGATCGAGCACGACAAAGTCGGGCGCCCCGCCTTCCATATGCCCGGCCAGCGCATCGCGCGCCTTGACGAGCAAGTCGCCCTGTCCATCGGGCATGGCAACGCCGACGACCACGCGGTCGAGATTCTGCTGCACGCTGGCGCCGATGGCCCCGGCAAAGAAACCGACCACGATCGGGAACAGCGGCCCGAGCAGGAAGAAGATGAAAGCCTTGGAAAAGACCACGGCCACGAAATCGCGGCGCGCCACCACCCAGGCGGCCTGAAGACGATGCGAGAGCATCAGTGGCGTTCCTTTCCTGCGTCCGTCTCGGGCTGTTCGAGCGCGCGCGCCGCTGCCTCTCCGGCAATGGCGACAAAAGCATCGTGCAGGCCCGCCCGCTCGATCGACAGACTCAAGATTCCCGCCTCCCCTTCGATCAGGGCGCGCAGCAAGGGCTCCACCCCCGTTTCGGGCAATGTGAAATACCAGAATGCGCCGCCGCCAGACTTGAGGTCGCAACGCGCATCGACCGGAAGCGCCGCGCGCCACTGACCATCCCGTGCACGGGTTTCGAGCCGCACTTGCGGGCGCAGGCGATCGCGGGCGACATCGACCGGTCCGGCAAAGGGAACCTTGCCCCCCGCGATGATCGCCACCTGATCACACATGCGTTCGGCATGGGCGATGACATGCGTCGAAAACAGAACCGTCGCACCGCGTGCGGCCAGCGAACGAATGAGTTGTTCGAGCCGCCCCTGATTGAGCGCGTCGAGCCCGGAAAAGGGTTCGTCGAGCACGACCAGATCGGGATCATGGACCAGCGTGCCGAGCAATTGCACTTGCTGCGCCATGCCTTTCGACAACTGGCGGATCTGGCGGTCGGCGGCATAGCTCAGCCCCGCTTCCTCCAGCAGTTCGCGCGCCCGGAGACGCCCCTGCGCCAGCGGCACCCCACGCAGTGCCGCGAGAAAGGCGATCGCCTCGACCGATTTCATTGACGGGTAAAGGCCGCGCTCTTCGGGCAGATAGCCGATCCGCCGCGCCACTTCGGTCGGGCGTTCGTGCTCGAGCACGCGACGATAGCCCGCGTCGGGATCGATAATGCCGAGCAACATGCGCAAGGTCGTCGTCTTGCCCGCTCCATTGGGGCCGAGCACGCCATAGATCGCCCCGCGCGGCACCGAAATATCGACACCATCCACCGCAGCCGTTCCGTCGAACCGCTTGACGAGGCCCCGCGCTTCGATGGCAAGATCGATATTCTCCGCCAGGGGTTCGGCATCCTTGCCCATTGCGGCGAATTCTCCCACTGGCTTGTCAGTCGCATCGTACAGCATCGAAGCTTGGCGTTAACCCTAAGGCATGAACGGACGAGGCAGCAAGTTTGGTTAACAACGCAGCGGAACTTGTCCGCAAGATCCGGACAGAGGCCGAAAATTGCGGCTTTGTCGCCTGCGGGATCGCTCCCGCGCGCGAGGATCCCCTGCGCGCGTCCCGGCTCGAACAATGGCTGGGCGAAGGCTGCCACGGCTCGATGGAATGGATGGAGACCCGCCTCGAACATCGGCGCAGTCCGCAAGGCCTGTGGCCGCAGGCGCAAAGCGTGATCGCGCTGGGAATGAGTTATGCCCCCGCCGCCGATCCCCGCACGCTGGGCGCCCATGCCGACCACGGCCGCATTTCGACGTATGCTCTGGGCGCGGACTATCACGATGTGGTGAAACGCGCGCTCAAGGCGCTGGCCCGCTGGCTCGTCGCCGAAGTTCCGGGGGCGGAAGTCAAAGTCTTCGTCGATACGGCCCCGGTCATGGAAAAACCGCTGGGCGCTGCCGCCGGGATCGGGTGGCAGGGCAAGCACACCAATCTTGTCAGCCGCCGCCACGGATCGTGGCTCTTTCTCGGCGCGATCTATACCTCTTTGCCCCTGCCCGCCGACACGCCCCATGCCGACCGCTGCGGCTCATGCTCGGCGTGTCAGGACGCGTGCCCGACCAAGGCCTTTCCCGCGCCCTATCGGCTCGATGCGCGGCGCTGCGTTTCCTATCTCACCATCGAGCACAAGGGGCCGGTGCCCGAAGACCTGCGCGCGGGTCTGGGCAACCGGATCTATGGCTGCGACGACTGTCTCGCCGCGTGTCCATGGAACTCGTTCGCGCAAGCCGGTGCTGCCAACCGCGCGTTCCTGCCGCGCGCGGAGCTGACCGCGCCGCGCCTTGCCGACCTGCTCCGGCTCGACGACGCAGGCTTTCGCGCGCTCTTTTCCGGATCCCCGATCAAGCGGATCGGGCGCGACCGGTTCGTCCGCAATTGCCTCTATGCCGCCGGGAACAGCCGCGATCCGGCCCTGTTCGACGAAGTCCGGCGCCTGCTCGACGATCCCGACCCGGCCATTGCCGACGCGGCGGACTGGGCCCTCGACCGATTGACCGCAGCCCTTCCCGTTCCCTGAAATTCAGGACACGCCCGGGCAGCTCAGCATTCGGCCCAGCGACGAACGAGATTGTGATAGACCTTGGTCAGACGCAGCACTTCGCCGTCATCGCCGCCGCGCTCAAGCGTCAGGGTCTGGATCGACTGGTCGAGATCGAACAGGCTTTCGCGTGCAGCGCCGTCACGGATCATCGACTGAAGCCAGAAGAAACAGGCAATGCGCTCGCCCGAGATGACCGGCGTCACCCGATGCAGGCTGGTCGAGGGGTAAAGCACCATGTGACCGGCCGGCAGGCTATAGGCGACTTGCCCGAATTCGCTTTCGATCGTCAGCTCCCCGCCTTCGTATCCTTCGGACAGGAACAGCGTTGCGGAAAGATCTGTGCGGATCAAGGCACCGGTCGCAGGATCGCGGCGGATGGCATTGTCGACATGATCGCCAAAGCCCTCGCCCGGACCATAGCGATTGAAAAGCGGCGGATAGATCGCGCGGGGCAAGGCCGCTGACAGGAACACCGGATTGCGGGCCAGCGCCTGCTGCACGCGGGCCTGCGCGGCGGCGGCAACCGCTCCATCCTCGGGCAACTGGCGATTGCGCTTGGCCAGCGCCGCGCCCGGTCCGCTGGTGGCATTGCCGTCGACCCACGTGGCCTGGGCAATTTCGCGACCGAGCGCCAGCGCCTCGTCGCGGGGAAGGACATCGGGAATGACAATCAACATGCAAGGAATTCCGGCGAAAGGGACAGGACTGCGCTGGGCCGCGTGCCTCCTCTAACAAATCCATTCTTGCAAGTCATTATCAATTGCAGGTTATCAATCGACACCGGCCTCGACCTTGCCAGGCCTTTGCGCGAAACCGTGCATCCCGAGCCACCATTGCAAGGCGATGACCCCGCCCTTGGCCGGTTGCAACAGGCCGAGCAGCATGACGACCGCGATGACCAGCGCAATCGCGGTCATGACCAGAGCGGAAAGATCGGTGTTGCGCCCGAGCAGGATCATCACCGGCGCCATGACATGCCCGGTGATGAGGATGGCGATATAGGGCGGGAAATCGTCGGCCGCATGGAGCGTCCAGTCCTGCCCGCACAAGCCGCAGCGCGGGACCGGTTTCAGGAAGCGGGCGAACAGGTGCGTCGCACCGCACCGGGGGCAGTGTCCCGCGATCCCCCGACCCAGTGCCGCGCCAAGCGAGCGGGGCAGATCGGGGGAAAACGCGGTCATGTCACGCGAAGGGGTTCTTGGGACTGCGCAGTGTCAGCCGGATCGGAACCGCATCGAAACCCAGTTCGCGGCGGATGCCGTTAACCAGATAGCGGCGGTAGCTTTCCGGCAGCATGTCGAGTCGCGTGCCGAACAGGACGAAGCCGGGCGGGCGAGTCTTGGCCTGGGTAATATAGCGCAGCTTGATCCGCCTGCCTCCGGGTGCGGGCGGCGGATTGGCCGTGAGCGCATCGTCGAACCAGCGATTGAGCGCGGCCGTCGGAACGCGGCGGCTCCATGCGTCGCGCAGCGAAAAGGCCGCGCCGAGCATCTGGTCGAGCCCCTTGCCGGTACGGGCCGAGACCGCCACCAGCGGCAACCCGCGCACTTGCGCCAGCCCGTCGTCGAGCGCAGCCCGCACGCCGTTGAACAGCCCGCTGGCGTCCTCGGCCACGTCCCACTTGTTGATCGCGATCATCAGCGCGCGACCTTCCTCGAGCACCATCGAGGCGATCTTGAGATCCTGATGCTCCAGCCCGCGCGTCGCATCGAGCAGCAGCACGACCACTTCGGCAAAGTCGATTGCGCGGCGCGCGTCAGCCACCGACAGCCGTTCCAGCTTGTCGACCACTTGCGCCTTCTTGCGCATCCCGGCCGTATCGATCAGGCGGATGGGACGGCTTTCCCCGGTGGCCGGATCGCGCCATTCCCAATCGACGGCAATGGAATCGCGCGTGATCCCCGCTTCCGGCCCGGTCAGCAGGCGATCCTCGCCCAGCAGACGATTGATCAGCGTCGATTTTCCGGCATTCGGACGACCGACAACCGCCAGTTTCAGAACCGACTTGGGATCGTATTCGGGTTCGTCCTCGCTCCGCTCTTCTTCCTCTTCGGGTTCGCCGATCAGGGGAAGCAAGGCCTGGAACAAGTCCGCAAGCCCTTCGCCATGCTCAGCCGAAAAAGCGATCGGATCGCCGAAACCAAGCGCGTAGGATTCGAACAGGCCGCTGTCGCCCGCACGCCCTTCGGCCTTGTTCGCAAGCAACACGACCGGAACCGAAGATTCGTGGAGATGGCGACCGATCTCTTCATCGAGCGGCGTCAGACCCGCGCGGGCGTCGATGACGAACAGGGCCACCGTTGCCCCTTCAAGCGCGGCTTCGGTCTGGGCGCGCATGCGCCCCGGAAGGGACGAGGGATCATCGTCTTCCCATCCGGCGGTATCGACGATGGTGAAAGCCAGCCCCAGCAATTCCGCATCGCCAAAGCGACGATCGCGCGTCACCCCCGGCTGGTCGTCGACCAGCGCGAGTTTCTTGCCCACCAGCCGGTTGAACAGGGTGGACTTGCCGACATTGGGTCGGCCGATGATGACAACGTGGGGCAACGTGGTTGAAGACATGCGCCTGCCGTGCCGGTTTGTCGGCAGAAAGGCAAGCGCAAGGGTGAGAACCCTGCGTCCCCGTACCGTTTCACACCGTTTCCGCACCAACTCCTACCGTAGAATTAACCTTAACCGCTGAACACGCCTTAACCAGCCTTCCCGCAATCAAGGCGCCATGAAGGGATCGTCTACAGGGTCGGGCTCGACAGGATGGGCCGGGTTGGGATTGCTGCTCGCGCTGGCGCTCTTGCCGCAGCAGAGCCGGGCAAGACCGGCAGGAATCGCGCCTTCCTCGGACATTTCGGACGATGCACCCGAGCGGGAAGCCCTGCCTTACCTGCAATGCGTGCCCTATGCCCGGCGAGTCTCGGGAATCGAACTTTACGGCGATGCGCTGACCTGGTGGGATCAGGCCAAGGGCCACTACGCACGCGGCCACGTCCCCAGGATCGGCGCGGTCATGAGCTTCCGCCCCTATGGCGCAATGCAGCTGGGCCATGTCGCCGCCGTCAGCCGGGTGATCGATTCGCGCACGGTTCTCTTGCGCCATGCCAACTGGTCCCCGATCGACGGGCATCGCGGACAGATCGAGGATGGCGTTCGCGCAGTCGACGTGTCGCCCGACAACGACTGGAGCGAAGTGCGGGTGTGGTATGCGCCGATCGGCGATCTTGGCACCACCCGCTGGCCGGTCAACGGCTTCATCTACAACCGCAAGCCCGGCGCGGGTGACGAGCGTCCCGCGACGATCCTTGCCCGCCGCGACGACAGGCCGCATGTGACCATGCTCATGGCCCGCGACAGCGGCACGATCGACCGTCGCCCCGCCGGCCAGTCTGCCAGCCGCATCGACGCCTCGTTCCTCGACGGCATCGAGCCCGAGCACGGCACTGCGGGCCCGACGACCCGGCGCACCCACACACAGGCTACCCGCACCATGCTCGTCGCGAGAGCCGGTGGCCCGCAAGACCTGCTGCCCGACGCGCCCGGCACCCGATCCGGGGCATCACGGACGCGGCTGTCCGCACCCGCACACGGTTCGTCGCTGCGTGACGATCCGATCGGGCGGATCATCGCCAGCCGCATGGGGCATAATACCAACCTTCGGTGAGCGTCTCTCATCGCAGGTTGGTATAAGGCCGCGCACCGCCTGAGCGACGCGACCCCAACCGACGCTTTTGACATGAAACAGTGACAAGCAGGATCGGGCGACGTATCACGCCACCTGAATGCACAGTCTTCGCGTCTTTTTCCGGCATCATCGCCGACTTGCGATCCTCCTGATCGCACTGACGCTGTGTATTCGCGCGCTTGTTCCCGCCGGTTACATGATCGGGACTGAGGCAAGGATGCTGTCCATCGGCGTCTGTGCCGAAAGCACCGGACAGCAGATCATGCGCCAGATCGCGGTGCCCATGCGCGATCATGCGGGCAAGCATGCAACGCTCGATCACACCTGTCCCTACGGATCGCTGGCCCATGCCGCGCTGGGCGGTGCCGATCCGATCCAGCTTGCCGCTGCGATCGCCTTTGTCCTTGCGCTGGGCCTTGCCCCCATGGCCGCGCCCGCCCTCGGGCGCAGGCTCTATCTGCAACCGCCCCTGCGCGGACCTCCCGCTCTCGCCTGAACGCCATTGATTGCGCGGTTGTCGCTGACACCGCCGTCCATGCCTGTGCGCCCCAGCCCCTGTTTTTCGGACCTGTGCCGGATCTCGGGCCGCGCGCATGGGCCGTGTTTCCCGCTCATGCGGAGCCAAATGTCTTGCAGATGAAGAAATCCCATGTCGTCGCCGTGCTCCTTGCCTCGGCCGCGCACCCCGCCTTTGCCCGGGAGGCGACTGCCCTTCCCCCCATCGACGTCGAAACCGTCGCCTCGCCCGCCACGATCACCACCGCGCCCTCGACGATCACCGCCGTCACGCGCGAGGACTTGCGCGCGCGCCAGGCGAACAGCAGCGACATCGCCGGATTGCTGAGCGACATTCCCGGCGTCGCGATCAACACCGGCGGCGGCTTTTCGGGAATGCCCACGATCCACGGGCTGAGCGAACAGCGCCTCGCGATCACCGTCGACGGGCACCCGGTCGATTCGGCCTGCCCCAACGACATGAACACGCCGATGTCCTATACCGACCCGCAGACGGTCGGAGAGGTCCGGGTCATCACCGGGGTCTCCCCTGTCAGCCTGAGCGGCGACAGCATCGGCGCGGTCATCGACGTGCGCACGCCTGCCCCCCGCTTTTCGCGATCCGACAGCCTGCTGCTGACCGGCGAAGTCTCGGCCTTTTACCGCAGCAACGACGACGGCGCAGGCGGCGCGGTCACGCTGACCGCCGCGACCCGCTCGCTCAGTGCGACTTATACCGGCTCGTTCACCTCCGCCGGACGCTATTCGGGCGGCGGCGATCTGGGGCTCGTCCATTCGAGCGAATATCGCAAGACCGACCACCAACTGGCCCTGGCCTGGCAGGGGGCCATCGGCCTGGTCGAAGTGAAAGGCGGCTATCACTATTCGCCCTACGAAGGCTTTGTGAACCAGTACATGGACATGACCAGCAACAAGAGCTGGTTCCTCAATGCCCACTGGCACAACGAATTCGCCTGGGGCGCGCTCGATCTCAAGGCCGACTATCGCTCGACCGATCATGAAATGAATTTCCTGGACGACAAGGGCGGCTCGGCGGACGGCGGGATGCCGATGAACACCCACGTCCGTTCCGGCGGCTACACGCTCAAGGCCGACATTCCGCTGGGCCCGGTCCACACCCTGCATTTCGGGCAGGAATACCATCGCGAAACGATGAACGACTGGTGGCCCCCGGTCGCGGGCAGCATGATGATGAGCCCCGACACCTTCCTCAACATCAACAACGGCGAACGCACCCGCATCGGCGGCTTCGGCGAATGGGAAGCGCGCTGGTCGGACAAGCTCTCGACGCTGGCAGGCGTCCGCTATGACCATGTCGCGATGAACACCGGGGCGGTGCAGCCCTATGGCACCGGCATGATGAACATGGCCGACGCCACGGCAGCGGCCGCCTTCAACGCGATCGACCGGCGCCGTGCCGACAACAACTGGAGCGGCAGTTTCCTTGCAAGCTATGCCGCCGCAAAAGGCCTGCTCGTCGAACTGGGCTATGCGCACAAGACGCGTTCGCCCAATCTCTACGAACGCTACACATGGGGCACCGGGAGCATGTCGTCGCGCATGATCGGCTGGTACGGCGACGGCAACGGCTATGTCGGCAATCCGGACCTCAAGCCCGAACGCGCCGATACCTTCAGCCTGACCGTCACGGCGGGCGATCCTAAACAGGGCTGGAGCGTGAAAGCGACGCCCTATTACACCCACGTCAACGACTACATCGACGCGACTTTCGTAAAAGCCTTCACCACGATGATGGGCGTGGCGACCGGCTTCAACCAGTTGCGCTTCGCCAATGTCGAAGCCGAATTCTACGGCGTCGATGCCGCCGTCACCACTCCTTGGTGGGACAACGGCGCGCTCGGCAAGACGCGGGTCACGTCCTCGCTGTCGTGGGTCGAGGGGCAGAATGTCACCACCCAGACCCCGCTCTATCACCAGATGCCGCTCGATATCAAAGTCGCGATCCGGCACGCGCTCGGCGCGTTCGAAGCGGGCGCTGATGTCGAATGGGTCGATGCCAAGACCCGCGTCGATCCGGCCCGCAACGAACCGCAGACCCCGGCCTATGCCCTGCTCGCACTGCGCACGGCCTATACCTGGAAAACCCTACGGCTGAGCGTCGATGTCGAGAACCTCCTCGACAAGGCTTATTACTTGCCGCTCGGCGGCATCTCGCTGGGCGACTATTCGGCGAGCGGCGGCACGATCCGGCGCGCGGTTCCGGGACGCGGCCGCTCGGTCAATCTCGGCCTTTCGGCACGGTTCTGATCGTGTCCGGGACCGCGCATGCGATGGCGAGCCTTCCCCGGCATGATGTCCGGCGCCGTTTCGTCGCGGTCCTCGGCACGACCGCGGTGCATGCGGCGGGCCTTGGCCTGCTGCTGCATCTCGGAGGCGCGATGGCCGGGCCGTCCCCCCAAGGCCCGGCCGTCGCCCTGATCACGCTGCCCTCTCCGACCCCGCCCACACAGGCGCCTCGGCCCATGCCCGCCCCCGCACGCCGGATCGCCGCATCGGGCCCGAGCCCTGCCCTACCGAGCCACGCCTTGCCCCCGGCGCTGCCTGCCCCGCAACCGACAGAGCAAGCCGAGCCCGAACCCCAGTCCGTCACTCCCGCTCCATCCGCTGCACCGGCCCAACCAGTCGCTCGCGTGGAAGCTCCCGCATCTCTTCCCGAGACGCGGCCACCCCGTTCTCCAGAACCCGGCACAACGGCCCGCGCGGCCTATACCGCCCGGTTGTGGAGCCATATCGCCGCCCACCGCCCCACCGGATTGCCGCTGACGGGCAGCGCAACCGTTTCCTTCACGCTCGACCGCAGCGGCCGCGTTACCGAGACCAGCGTCTCCACATCGAGCGGCATCGCCATGCTTGACCGCGCTGCCCTGCGTGCCCTGCGCGCCGCGTCCCCATGCCCGCCGCCTCCAGCCGACTGGGCAGACGCCGACCTCCATTTCTCGATCGCCGTTAATTTCGGGCAATAAAGACAAAAAACGGCGCCGGAGTGGAATTCCCGGCGCCGCAGTTTGGGGAAATGGGGAAATCAGAACGTCTTGCGCACCCGCACGCCGAACTCGCTGCGGTCGTTGCTGCGGATCACTTCGATAAAGCCCGCATCGTACTGGTCGATGCGCGCGGTGTCGTAGACTTCGTTGAAGATGTTCTTGCCGTAGACCGACACCGTCAGGCCCCGCTTGGGAATTTCAAGCGAGAGGTCGAAATTGGTGAGATAGCGAGGCTTGATGTAGTTCCAGCCGTTGTTCGACGACTGACCATACATGCTCGAGCGGAACGAGGTATCGACCCGCGCGGTCAGGATCGATCCCGAAGCCAGCGGGACCCGGGCCTGCGGGCCGACCGCCACGGTCCAGCGCGGGGTATGCTGCGGAATGTCGCCCGCAACGATGCCGATCACGCCCTGATCGACCTGGGTGATCTTGGCGTTGTTATAGCTCATCGAGGTCGAGATGCTGAAAACCTTGGTCAGGTCGAGATTGCCTTCGAACTCGACGCCCCAGGTGCGCGACCGCCCGGCATTGGCGGTGATGGTCAGATAGCCGTCGGCCGTGGTCTGGCTGTATTGCAGGGCCAGGTCCTTGTACTGGGTATAGAACAGCGCCGACGAAAAGCGCAGGACATGGCCCAGCCGTCCCTTGAGCCCGATTTCGTAGTTGGTGGCATAAGTCGGGTTATAGGCGATGAACGTCGCCGCGCCGCCATAGGGCCGCGCCGGATAGCCGCCGCTTTCATACCCGCGCTGGATCGTCGCATAGGCGGCAAGATCGCGGCGGATCTTGTAGTCGAGCGCCACGTCCCATGTCACCGCGTTCCAGTTGTTGGTCCGCGTCGCCCCGGGCGCAAGGCAGCAGGCGATATAGGCATAGGCGTTCTTGTGGTCGTCGGTATAGCGCAGGCCGCCCGACAGTTTCAGGTCGCGCGTGATCTGGAACCCGCCATGGGCGTAATAGGCCCAGCTGCGCGTGTTCTGATAGACATAGAAGTCACCCGGCGAGCCGAGATAGACATAGTTCGGCTGGTTCGCGTCGCCCCGCTCGCTGAAGAAATAGATGCCGGTCACGAAATCGAACCGGCCATATTCCCCGTTCAACGCGCCTTCGGCGGTATATTGGCGGGCATATCCGGTTTCGGGATATTCGGAGAAGGCGATCGCGGAATCATCGTCGTCGAGACCCCCGCTATAGGCGCTGTAGCGTTCGCTGCCGATGATCTTGAGCGAAAGGTGATCGTCGAACTTGATCGTCGAGGTCAGCGACACGCCCAGATCGCGCGAGCTGGTCTTGGCCAGCTGGTAATTCTCGGTGCCGTTGTCGTTCTCGTTGACCGGAAGGTCCGAAGCCTGCAACCCCGAGAACCCGTTGGGATTGATGACCACGTTCTTCATCGGGCTAAGCCCGTAATGCCCATCGCTGCCATCGACCGCGAGCAGGAACGAGACTTTCGAGCTCGGCTGCCATTTCAATGCAAGACGCCCGCCGAACTTGTCGATCTGCCCGACACCGGTGCTTTCACCCGGCAGGTTGACGAACTTGCCGATTCCGTTGCGGTGGTCGAACGACCCGGTCAGCGACATCGACAGCGTGTCGGTAATCGGCACGTTGCCGTAAAAGCCCGCCGTCGCGCGCAGGCGCGTGCCGAGCGAGCCGAAGAACTCGTAATGTTCGCTGTCGTTGGGTTCGCGCGTGACCACGTTGACCGCGCCGCCCAGCGTGTTGCGCCCTGACAGGGTCCCCTGCGGCCCGCGCAGCACTTCGACGTGATCGATATTGGTGAGGTCGAGATTGGCCCCCATCGAACGCCCCAGATAGACGCCGTCGACATAGACCCCGACGCCCGGATCGGTCAGGATCAGGTGGTCGGCCGTCCCGATGCCGCGAATGAACAGCGTCGCATCGCTGACATTCCCCGCCCCGAAATTGGTGACGGTCAGGCTGGGCACGATCGTGTCGAGCTGGTGGATGTCGGGCACCCCGCGTGCCGTCAGCGTGTCCCCGCTATAGGCGGAAATGGCGAGCGGCGTATCGACCAGGTTTTCCTTGCGTTTGCGCGCACTGACCACGATGTCGCCCCCACCGGTATCGCCTGCGGCAGCTTCGCCGGCCGGTGGTGCCGGGCTTTCCGCATCGGCGGCCATGGCCATGGTGGAAAATGCCGTCAGGCTTAACGCACAGACGGATGTCGTCCAGAAAAGTCTTGAAGCCACAGTTGGTCTCCCCGAATAAACGGCCCAGTTCCAAAAATGTTTTTGATAAATACCATCATTCGGCGAAGTCGATTTTCGACGCCGTTAAGTGATGACAGTTTCCTCGCTGGAATTTATTTTTTAAGTCACTTCAGAAATAATTCGCAACACAATTTTAATTAAAACGGATGGTATTAATCCGTTAGTTTACCCCAAGCTCCTCTTTCGGATTTTTCTTCAACCCGATTTCATACAATCTCTGTTCCAGAAACGCGCGTTCGGTAATCGGTTCCGGATAACGGTCGGGTTCCCCCACCCCGATGCATTGCGGCAACGTCCGGATCAGGAAGTCCGGGCGCGGATGCAGGAAAAAGGGCATGGAATAGCGCGCAATCCCACGGCGGGTTTCAGGCGGATTGACCACCCGGTGCGTGGTCGACGGCAGGACATGATTGGTCAGGCGCTGGAGCATGTCCCCGACATTGATGACCAGCGCGCCTTCGGGCGGACGGACGGCAAGCCAGCGTCCTTCGCGATCGCGCAGTTCGAGCCCGGCTTCCTCCGCCCCCAGAAGCAGCGTGACGAGATCGATGTCCTCGTGCGCCCCCGCCCGGACGCCCGCCCCCTCGATTTCGACAGGAGGATAATGGAGCAGTCGCAACGTGCTGTTCCCGCCGGTCACCGCATCGACGAACCAGTCGTCGGCAAGACCCAGATGCCGCGCCACGCCCGACAGGACCGCCGCCCCGACCCGTTCGAATTCTCCGAACAGCGCCGCAAAGGCCGGACGAAAACCAGGCAGCTGTGCGGGCCAGAGATTGGCCATTGCACCCGGGCTCTCTTCGTCCCGGCCCATCTGCCAGAACTCCTTGAGATCGCGGTGGGCGGCTCCCTTGGCGCCTTCAATGCCGAACGGGGTATAGCCGCGCGCACCGGCAAGGTCGGGCCTGTACCAGGCGCGCTTGACCTCGACCGGCAAAGCGAACAGCGCCCGCATCTGCGCGTCGGCCTCGGCCAGAAGGGGCACGGGGATCGCGTGATCGGCGACAACCGCAAAGCCGAAACGGCGGAATGTGTCCCCCAGCGCCGCTCCGAACCGGTCGGCGTCGTGCGCGTGAAGATCCAGCGAAACGACCGGTATGTCTGCGGTTGCGCTCATCAATACCCCCCGATGCGATGTCAGCCGGTCACGGCACACGAAACGACGCTGAAACGCGCCAACCGTTCGAACAGAAGATCGAAAAAGCCCTCAGCATCGACTTCATGGGCCCATTGCACATGGCGCGGACCGGCCTCGACATTCCAGAAATCGACGACGCTGTGCCCCAGCGTAAGCGGCGATCCGGTTTCGATGGCGACATGGCAGGCGCGCGTGCGGAAAAGGTCCGGGCGCAAGAGCCAGGCCATGGTGCAGGGATCGTGCAGCGGCGCGCCGTCCTTGCCGTATTTGGCAAGATCGTAGCGCTCGGAAAAGGCAAGCATGTCGTGTGCGGCCCGCGCGACCGGATTGCCGATCGCCTTCATCCGTGCAAGCCGCGTCCGCGTCACCAGCAATTCATGCGTGACGTCGAGCCCGAGCATGACGATCGGCACGCCCGAGCGCAGCACCATGTCGGCCGCATGGGGATCGGCGCGCATGTTGAATTCAGCGCAAGGGGTGATGTTGCCAGCTTCGCGCATGGCCCCGCCCATCAGCACGATCCGCTCGATCCCCCGCGCGATCCCGGGATCGCGCGCCAGCGCCAGCGCCAGATTGGTCAGCGGCCCCGTCGCCACCAGTGTGATCGGCTCGTCCGTCGCGAGCAGCGTTTCGACAAGGAAATCGACCGCATGAAGCGGCTGCAACGGCATGGCCGGTTCATGGACGGGAAGCCCGTCGATGCCGGTATCGCCGTGGACATGTTCGGCGGTCAGCGGACTGACCATCAAGGGCCGCGCGCAACCGGCATGGACCGGCACATCCTCCCGCTCGGCCAGTTCGCAGACGAGCCGCGCATTGCGCTGCGTCAGTTCGACCGGGACGTTCCCGGCGACCGTCGTCACCGCAAGAACGCGGACGGCTTCGGGCGAGGCAAAGGCAAGCAGGAGATTGATCGCGTCATCCTGACCGGGATCGCAATCGATGATGATCGGCAAGGGGGGCATGTCCGGGTCCTGGGATCTGAGACCGGCTGTGCGGTTTGAGGGGAAAAGGGATCACTCCGCCTGAAGCGGGGCGACATGGCGGCGGCTTTGCATCAGCGGCTGGATCCGCGTGCCGAAGGCCGTGATGCCCTCGACGAAGTCGTCAAAAGTCAAGAGGACCCCGCCGGTTCCGGGCACTTGCGCGATCTCGTCGAGCATCCGAGCGACAGTTGCGTAAGAGCCGACAAGCGTGCCCATGTTGATGTTCACGGCGGACGCCGCGTCGCTCAACTGGTTGACATTGGTCGTGGGCGAAACCGCATTGGGGCGGCTCTGTTCGACCAGCCAGGCGACCGCTTCGTGGTCGATGCCATCGCAATAAAGCCGCCATTTCGCCTCGGCCTCGGCATCGGTCTCGGCGGCAATGACCATCATCAGGACGAACGTCTCGACATGCCGCCCCGTCTTTGCCGTCGCGGCGGCCAACCGGGCGTTGACCCCGGCAAAAGCGGTCGGCGTGTTGACGCCCTTGCCCAGACAGAACGCGTAATCGGCATGGGCCGCGGCAAAGGCCAGACCTTCATCCGAGCTGCCCGCGCAAATGATCTTCATCTCTGCTTGCGGCTTCGGACTGACCCGGCAATCGGTCATCCGGAAATAGTCGCCCTTGAAATCGCTGCGCCCGGTTTCCCACAAATCGCGCAGGATCTGCGCATATTCGCCCAGCATGTCATAGCGTTTGAGGTAGTGATCATCGCCCGGCCACAGGCCCATCTGGTCGTACTCGGCCTTTTGCCATCCGGTGACGAGATTGACGCCGAAACGCCCGTGGCTGATCGAATCGATCGTCACCGCCATGCGCGCCACGATCGCGGGCGGCAGCGTGAGCGTGGCCGCCGTCGCGAAGATCCGGATCCGGCTGGTGACCGCGGCAAGCCCGGCCATCAGCGTGAAACTTTCCAGATTATGCTCCCAGAACTGCGTCTTGCCGCCAAAGCCGCGCAGCTTGATCATCGTCAGCACGAAATCGAGCCCGAACCCTTCGGCTTTTTGCGCGATTTCGCGATTGAGATCGAAACTGGGCAGGTATTGCGGCGCGGTTTCGGAAATCAGCCAGCCATTGTTCCCGATCGGAAGAAAGACGCCAACCTGCATGTTCACGCACTCCTCGGGAAGACAGGTTATCTGGAAAGAGCGGGCCGCAATTGCCCCAGGGCTGCCCGAAAGGAAAACGGCACGACAACGTGGGGGGACCGCACGGAAGGCTCCCTGGAATCTGGGTGGGGAAAGGCTTTTCGATCGTGGAATCACGAATCATTTGCCTGATCGAACTTTGATTAAACGATCGAAATTTGACAAGAGTCATTGACGAGGTTTTTGCCGCATCTGCGTAATAGGGTGGAATGCCCGCAAACCCACCGCAAAGGCGTGCTGGACGGCGCGCCCTGCTCCGCCTAGCGAAGAGAGGATCTCGGGCTGCGTCGGACCGGCGCAGGGGATGACGGATGCCCCGGCACGGGCGCAAAAGGTGGGACCGATGAGCAAGGACAACACGCTGGCAGCCCCCAGGCGAACGCGCATCCAGATCCGCAATGAAAAGACGATCCTGCAATGCGCCATCGCGGTCTTCGCCGACCACGGGTTCAGCGGGGCGACCATGGAAAAGATCGCCGACCTGGCCGACATGTCGCAGTCGAACCTGCACCACTATTTCAAGACCAAGGCCGACCTGTACGAAAGCGTTCTGGAAAAGACGCTCGAAGTCTGGCTCGAACCGCTGGAGAACATCGACCCCGCCGGGGACCCGGCACAGGAACTGACCACCTATATCGAGCACAAGCTGGAAATTTCGCGGAAAGAACCGGAAGCCTCACGCGTTTTCGCTCATGAAATGCTCGACGGCGCGCCGTTCATCAAGGCGCGGCTGCAGACTACCTTGCGCGACAGGGCACGCGCCTTTGCCGCCATTGTCGAGGGGTGGATCAACGCGGGAAAAATGCGCCCGGTCGATCCCTACCACCTCGTCTTCATGATCTGGGCCATGACCCAGCACTATTCCGATTTCGCCCCGCAAGTAAAAGCGGTGCTGGGCGTGTCACGCCTGACCCGTGCCGAATTCGACACCGCCAAGCAGGTCATTCTCTCGCTTCTCCTGGGCGGGGTGCTTATTCCCGCAGAGTCCCGATGATCGCCGAGAAATCGAGCGCGGCATTCCCCGCCTCGGCAAAAGCGGCATAGAGTTCCTCGGCCCGCTTGCCCATCGGCACGTTCGCGCCGGTGTCGGCAGCAGCGGCCATGGCCAGACGCAAATCCTTGAGCATCAGCGCGGTCGCGAAACCGCCTTGGTACGCGTTGTCGGCAGGCGTCACCGGCCCGACGCCGGGCACCGGGCAATAACTCGTCATCGACCAGCACTGCCCCGAGGCTTTCGAGGAAATGTCGTAGAAGGTCTGCAAGTCGAGGCCGAGCTTTTCCGCCATGGCAAAGGCTTCGGCCGTGGCCACCATCGACGCGCCGAGCAGCATGTTGTTGCAGATCTTGGCCGCCTGTCCGGCGCCTGCGCCCCCGGCATGGATCACCGCCTTGCCCATCGCCGCAAGGATCGGCTCGGCAGCGGCAAAGGCCGCATCATCGCCCCCGACCATGAATGTCAGCGTGCCCGCATTGGCCGCCGCGATCCCGCCCGACACCGGCGCATCGACCATCGGGTGCGCCTTGGCCGCGGCCAGATCGGCAACGGCACGGGCAGACGCCACGTCGATCGTCGAACAATCGATCAGCAAGGCCCCGGCAGGAACCCATTCGAGCACGTCACGCTCATAAACCGCGCGGACGATCTTTCCATCAGGCAGCATGGTGACGACGACTTCGGCTTCGGCAACGGCCGTCGCAATGCTGGTGTGAGGCACGCACCCGGCCACCCGAGCCCGCTCGCGCGCGGCATCGGCAAGGTCGAAAGCATCGACGCGATGCCCAGCCTTTGCCAGATTGGCCGCCATTCCACCGCCCATGTTGCCCAGGCCAATGAACGCAATGCGCATGACATCCTCTCCTTTTATTTTGATGTTGTCGAAATCCGCCCGTGGCGAATTTCCGGCGCGGCGCTGGCCCGGTCATTCCGGTTCCACCGGAATGACCGAACAAGACAGGGAGCAAAGCCCCCTGTCCCGCATCACTTACCCTTGAATACGCCCGCGCGCTTTTCGATGAAAGCGCCCATGCCTTCGGCCTTGTCCTCGGTCGCGGTCAGGACCTGGAACACGCGGCGCTCGAACAGGAGCCCCTGGTCCAGCGTCGTTTCGAACGCGGCGTTGACGAGTTCCTTGCAGCCGATCGCGGCCAGCGGCGGCATCGCCGCGATCGCCTCGGCCGTCTTCAACGTCTCGTCGAGCAGGTCGGCCAGCGGCACGACACGGGCGACAAGGCCCGAACGCTCGGCTTCATGGGCGTCCATCATGCGCCCGGTCAGGCACATTTCCATCGCCTTGGCCTTGCCGATGGCGCGCGTCAGACGCTGTGAACCGCCCATGCCCGGGGCAATGCCCAGCTTGACTTCGGGCTGTCCGAACTTCGCGTTTTCCGAGGCAATGATGAAATCGGCCATCATCGCCAGCTCGCACCCGCCGCCAAGGGCAAAGCCGTTGACCGCCGCGATCCACGGCTTGCGCGTCGCCTTGACCACATGGCTGGTCCAGCGCGAGAAGAAGTCCTCCGAAAAGAACGCGGCGGCAGGCTTGTCGGCCATTTCCTTGATGTCGGCACCGGCGGCGAAAGCCTTTTCCCCCGAGCCGGTCACGATCGCGCAACGCTGGTCGGGGTCGGCCTCGAAAGCCGCGAACGCCTTGATCAGGTCTTCGCACACGCTCGAATTGAGTGCGTTGAGCGACTTGGGCCGGTTGAGCGTGATCAGCGTGACCGGGCCCCGGGTTTCGACCAGGATCGTTTCATAGCTCATAGCGGTGTCCATTCCTCGTTGGCGGGAAGCGGGGCAAAGATCGCGTCGATCGCATCCTCGCTCACTTCCTCGGGTGTCGACGGCGTCCACTGGGGCGCATTGTCCTTGTCGATGATGACGGCCCGCACGCCTTCGGCGAAATCGGGCAAAGTCAGCACGCGGCTGGCGATGCGATATTCCATCGCCATGTTGGCGGCGAAATCCTCGCAATCAAGACTGTCGCGCAACTGGCGCAGCGCGACCTTGCAGGTCTGCGGGCTCTTGGTGTGCAGCGTCGCCAGCGTCGCGCCGGCCCATTCGCTGCCCCGCCCAGCTTCCTCGCGCAACTCGCCCAGAATGGTCTCGTAGCTGTCCGAGGCGAACGTGCGGTCGATTTCCCCGACCTGCGCGGCAATCTTCACGTCGCCCGGCACGACCGAATGACGATGGAGGATCGCGGTGATCTCGTCGGGGCGAGCTGCCAGCTCCGCCTTGACCTCGGCAAGAGCGGAAGACGGCAGGTAATGCGTGGCGAGCCCCGCCCACAGGCATTCGGCCCCATCGAGCCGCGCACCGGTCAGTGCAAGATATTGCCCGAGCCGCCCGGAAAGGCGCGACAGGTACCAGCCGCCGCCGACATCGGGGAACAGGCCGATGCCCGATTCCGGCATGGCCAGCCGCGTCGCTTCGGTCGCGATGCGATACGTCGCAGGTCCCGAAATACCGACCCCGCCGCCCATGGTAATGCCGTCCATGAACGTCACGACCGGCTTTGGATACGTGAGGATCAAGTGATTGAGGCGATATTCCTCGAAAAAGAACCGCCGCCCTTCGGCCCCACCATCGCTCAGCGCGGAATGGCGCATCATGGCGATGTCGCCACCGGCACAAAACCCGCGTCCTTCGGCATGGTCGATCACCACCAGCGCCACTGCCGGATCGTCGCGCCATGCCAGCAAGGCCTGCGTCATCGCGCGGACCATGCCGAGATTGAGCGCGTGGATCGCCCGCGGGCGGTTGAGCGACAGGACCCCGGTGGCGCCTTCGCGCCGCACCAGCACTTCCTCGGTCGCGACAGCTTCTGCAGTCATTTCGGGTGCGCTCACTTCAAGAGCTCCCGTCCCACGATCATGCGCATGACTTCGTTGGTTCCTTCCAGAATACGGTGGACGCGAAGATCGCGCCAGAACCGTTCGATCGGATAGTCCTTGAGATAGCCATAGCCGCCAAAGAGTTGCAGTGCACGATCGACGATCGACGAGCCGTTGTCCGTCGCCAGTTTCTTGGCCATTGCCGAAAAGCGGGTCTTGTCGGGCGCGTCGGCCGAAACCTTGGCCGCCGCAAGGTAAAGCAGCGCGCGAGAGCTTTCCAGATCGGTCGCCATGTCGGCAAGCTGGAACTGCGTATTCTGGAATTCGGCGATGGTCCGGCCGAACTGGCTGCGCGATTTTACATAGGCGATCGCCTCGTCGAGGCAGCGTTGTGCGCCCCCCAGCGAGCAGGCGCCGATATTGAGTCGCCCGCCATCAAGCCCGGCCATGGCAAAGCGAAAACCTTCGCCTTCCTCGCCCACGCGGTTCGCGACCGGAACCTGCACGTTGTCGAGAATGAGCTGTGCAGTCGGCGATGCGTTCCAGCCGAGCTTGCGCTCGGGCGCACCGAAACTGACGCCGGGCATGTCGCGTTCGATGACGAGGCAGGAAATCCCCTTCGGCCCCGGCTCGCCCGTGCGGACCATGGTGACATAGAGATCATTGACCCCGCCACCGGAAATGAACTGCTTGGTTCCCGATACGACATAATGGTCGCCCTCGCGCCGCGCCGTCGTGCGCAAGGCCGCTGCGTCCGAACCCGACCCCGGCTCGGTCAGGCAATAGCTTGCCATCAGGTCCATGCCGACCAGTCCGGGCAGATAGCGCGCCTTGAGGTCGGCATGACCGAAACGGTCGATCATCCACGAGGCCATGTTGTGGATCGACAGGAATGCCGAAGTCGTCGGACAGCCATAGGCCAAGGCTTCGAAAATCAGCGCCGCTTCCAGCCGCCCGAGACCGATCCCGCCGGCTTCCTCGCTGACATAGATCGCCGCGAAACCCAGTTCGGCCGCCATGCGGATCGTCTCGCGCGGGAATTCGTGGCGCTCGTCCCACCCGGACGCATGGGGCACGATCGCATCGGCGGCAAACCGGCGCGCCATGTCCTGAATGGCGATCTGGTCTTCGGTCAGGCTGAAAAGGTCGGTCATGATTCGTGTGCTCCGGCGGCAGGCGAGCCTGCCGAAGCAGACCCCGATCCCTGCGATTGGATCCCCCGCTGCACCGTCAACGACAGCGGGGCACAAGCCATAACCGCTCCGCACATCGCCGAACAACCGGCGCAGCTCTCGCGTATAATATCAACCCATTGTCGGAATGACGAAAGCATTGCCTCCATCGACGGTCCCATCGGGCCAGCGCTGGGTAATGGTCTTGACCTTGGTCCAGAACCGCACGCCTTCGAGGCCATGCTGGTTGGTGTCGCCAAAGGCCGAGCGCTTCCACCCGCCGAAGGTGTGATAGGCGACCGGAACCGGGATCGGGACATTGATCCCGACCATGCCGACATTGACGCGGCGGGCAAATTCGCGCGCGGCATGGCCGTTGCGGGTAAAGATCGCGACCCCGTTTCCGTATTGGTGACGGCTGGGCAAGGCGACCGCCTCTTCGAAGGTGTCCGCCCGCACGATCTGCAGCACCGGGCCGAAAATCTCGTTGTGATAGCTCTCCATCGTGTCGGTCACGTGGTCGAGCAGGGTCGGGCCAACGAAGAAGCCGTCCTCATGCCCCTGAAGCACCAAGCCGCGCCCGTCGACGACCAGTTCGGATCCTTCCTCGACCGCGCGGGCGATCCAGTCCTCGACCCGCGCCTTGTGCTGGGCGGTCACCACCGGCCCGTAATGGGCGTCCGGATCGGTCGATACGCCGACTTTGAGCGCCTCGATCGCGGGGATCAGCTTGGCTTTCAGCCGTTCGGCAGTGTCCGCCCCGACCGGCACCACGATCGGCAGCGCCATGCAGCGTTCGCCCGCCGAGCCGAAGGCCGCCCCGGCCAGATCGCTGACCACCTGATCGAGATCGGCGTCGGGCATGACGATGCCGTGGTTCTTGGCGCCGCCCATGGCCTGCACCCGCTTTCCGGCGGCAGCCCCCCGGCTATAGACATATTGGGCAATGTCGGACGAGCCGACGAAACTGATCGCGCCGATTGCCGGGTGGTCGAGAATGGCGTCGACCATTTCCTTGTCGCCGTGGACGACCTGAAAGATCCCTTCGGGCAGGCCAGCTTCGAGAAAGAGTTCGGCCAGTCGCACCGGCACCGACGGATCGCGTTCCGAGGGCTTGCAGATAAAGGCATTGCCCGTCGCCACCGCCACCGCGCCCATCCACAGCGGGATCATCGCGGGGAAATTGAACGGAGTGATGCCGACCCCGATCCCGATCGGCTGGCGCGTCGAATAGACGTCGATCCCCGGTCCTGCGCCTTCGGTATATTCCCCCTTTTGCGCGTGGGGAATGCCGCAGGCGAATTCGACGACTTCGAGGCCGCGCTGGATGTCGCCCTTCGCGTCGGCAACAACCTTGCCGTGTTCGCTCGACAGCAGATGGGCGAGCGCGGCCATCTCGGCCTCGATCAGTTCCTTGAAACGGAACAGGACGCGCGCCCGGCGCTGCGGATTGGTCGCGGCCCAGGCGGGCTGTGCGGCAGACGCCGCCGCCACTGCGCGTTCGAGCACGGCGGCATCGCCAAGAACGACTTCGGCCTGCACCGCCCCGGTGTTGGGATCATAGACAGGCCCGCGTCGATCGGTCGGCAATCCTGCGGTTCCCCCGGCGATGAAATGGTCGATCAGGCGCATGGAACGGCATCCTCTCTCAAAAGGTCTTGTTTTTTGTGCGGCTTTTTCGGCGCCGCCTCTGTTGAGACAGGGATTGCCCGCTCGCACACTTGCATGCAACACCGCAAAATGCGATCCATGCCTGCAATTATGCAGGCACCTGACTGGAACGACTATCAGGCCTTTCTCGCGGTCGCCCGCTCTGGCCAACTGGCCCGCGCGGGCGCGAGTCTGGGATGTGACGCCACCACCATCGGGCGGCGGCTGCGCCGTCTCGAAACCCGCCTCGGCGCCACGCTGTTCGAACAGACGCGCGAGGGGCAGATCCTGACCGAAGCGGGCGAAGCCCTGCTCGCCGAAGTTGAGGCCATGGCACAGGCGGCAAGCCGGATCGCCGAACAGGCAAGCGGCGGCGGCGGTCCTGCGGGACACTTGCGCGTCAGCCTGACCGAAGGTTTCGCGACCGCGCTTGTCGCGCCCGCATTCAAGAGCTTCGTCGAAGCCTTTCCGCGCCTCACCATCGATCTGGTCGCCTCGTCGGGCCTGCTCAGCCCTTCCAAGCGCGAGGCCGATCTCGCCGTGACCCTGTCACGCCCGCGCGCGGGGCCGGTGATCGCGGGAAAACTGTCGGATTACACCTTGGGGCTCTATGCCACGCGCGGCTATCTGGCGCAGATGGGAACGCCTGCCGCTCCGGCCGACCTTGCCGTCGGGCACCGGCTGATCGGCTATGTCCCCGACCTGCTCTATGCGCCCGAGCTGCGCTATCTTTCCGAATTCGAGCCCGGCCTTGTCGCCGCGCTGCGCTCGCCCTCGATCATCGCGCAGGCGCGCATGGTCGCCGCCGGATCGGGAATCGGGGTTCTGCCCTGTTTCATGGGCGATGCGGACAAAATGCTGGTGCCGGTCCTGCCCGAACGGCGAATCACCCGCACGTTCTGGCTCGTCACGCACAAGGATACCCACAATCTGGCGCGGGTCCGGGCGTTCAAATCGTGGCTGACGGGATTGATAACGCGGCAGCGGGCGATCCTGCTGCCGCGTTGAAATCCGCGTCGAAAAAACTCAGATCTTGGCGACCGGCGGGTTTTCACCGAGATCTTCGTACCAGGCTTCGACCGGGCCGGTGAGCTTGAGCGTCAGGGGATTGCCCTTGCGGTCGGTGGTGCGGCCTGCCTGCACGCGCACCCAGCCTTCGGAAATGCAGTATTCCTCGACATTGTTGCGCACGACGCCCTTGAAACGGATGCCGATGCCCCGACGCAGCTTTTCCGCATCGAAATGCGGGCTGCGCGGATTGATCGCGAGGTGGTCGGGCGGAACATCGCCGGCAGCGACGGTTTCGACGGGCGGAGTGGTTTCGGGCTCGGTCATGGGACATGCGCAAATATCTTTCCGCCCCCACTTGTCAATCGTGCGTCAAGGCGATAGAGGCGCGCCCCTGTCCCGGCCAAAAGGCGTTTCGCCCGCGGCCCATCACGGACGGGCGCGTAGCTCAGCGGTAGAGCACACCCTTCACACGGGTGGGGTCGCAGGTTCAATCCCTGCCGCGCCCACCATAAAACCCTCTGAAATAAGGGGATTTTATGGGAACTGATTTTCCCGAAAAAATTTTCAAAGCGGAAAATAACGGGAACAAACGCCTCATTTCGCATCGAGCCCGTACAAATCGCGTACACGGCCATCACGCTCTCTCCTTCTTTTTGCTGGCGCCAGCGTTGAACAGAGTCAGCTTGGTCCGCTCCTCGGCGGCCCTCAGGCCGCGCAGTTGCGCCTCGTGAATTTTCTCGGCCGTCTGCTCGGCGTGGGTATAAGTTCTGCGCATCAGACTGGTGTCGGACCACCCGCCGAATTCACCCGCAGCCTTCTCGTCGATGCCCTGCCGCACGTTCATTTCCTGACCGAAGCCATGGCGCCCGGCGGCGTGAAATGGCAGCAGATCGATGCCAGCCAGTTTGCAGGCCTTGGCCCATCCCTTTCGAGGGCTTGATCGATCTGCGAAACCGAAGACTCGCAAATTGTCCTGCGTGCGGTCGAACCCGCGCGGATAAAGTCTAGGTAGGGAGGCCAGCTCCCTGACCAATTCCTGTGGGACCGTGATCCAGCGATCATCGTGCCCTTTGGCCGCCGGGATGCAGACCATGTTCTGATCCAGCCTCAAATGACGGTCGGGATGCATCGCCACGGCCTGACTGATCCGCGCCCCCGTCATGAACATGAACATGGCCAAAGCAGCGTGACGCCGCGGCGCGTGCTGGCGGAATTTGAGAAGCCACTCCCAACTTCCCGGCGTCTTCTTGACCCGACTTTTCCGACCGCGCTTGAGATCCTGCGCAACGCGCTCCTCCTTGGAATAGCCCTTGATGCGGATCGGCGCGCAATGGCCAAGGTCATGCGCATTGTTTATGACAGATCGAACGGGTGTCACGACATGACGAACCCACGTGTCTGTCGATGCCTCTGGATAGAGCTCCTCGCCCAGTTCACGCACGAGCTTGGGCGTAATGTCTGCGACAGCCATCGAGCCAAGCTTGGTCAGGATTGGAACGAGATACCCAGCATCCGCCTCGCTCGGCTTGTAGAGAAGCACAGCATCAGCGAGTGTGAACTTGGCTGGCGGCTGCGCTTCGGCATCCTCGCCTAGGACGTGGCGGCGTATTTGCCTCTCTTCCTCGGCACGGCACCAGTCCCACGCGCCTGCTTCTTCAGATGCGCCAGTGCTGCATCGATAGTAGTCGGTGATGGGGGCGCCGAGATATTCGACGCGCCCGCGCGCCCACCACGTGGGGCCTCTGCGGAACGGTTCGAGGGGCATGGTTTGCGATATTCCAGAATTTGGTCGATCTGATCGGCGGTGATGATCATGTTCCGTCCGAGCCGGTGGAAGGCACCGATGCGGTTGGCCTTCTCGCGCAATGCTCGTTCGGAAATGACAAGGCCCCGGGTGGACAGCAACTCAACCCACTCGCTGGGCGGCCTCCCGGAATCGAGAATGGATGAGAGGACAGCCATTCCAAGAGCTCCTCTTTGGTTAGTTTCTGGGATCAGGGTCTTGCGCCGGACTGGCTAGGGTGAGCCGCCCCATCGGGGTTGATCGACCGGCGGCGGCCACAAAGTGGTTTGCCACATAATCTTCGATGGCGGTTTCCGGCAGAAGGAGCCGACCGTTGATGCGAATATGGGAGAGCAGACCCCGCGCGACCATGCGACGGACGCGAGACTCCGGCCAACCGCTGCGCGCGGCCAGCTTTGGCAGTGTCAGCAATTGCATGACTAGCACCTCTGTAGTAGTTTGTATCTGGAGTTTGGCAGAAACTCACAATTATTGGAGTAACTCATGTTTGTGAGTTTCGTCAAGGCGGAATCGTGCACGGGTGCAGGATGAGCATCGGCGCGCGTTTTCTGGAGATCCGGAAGGCCAAAGGGCTGAAGCAAACCGATGTCGCGGAAGCGATCGGCATTTCGCACGGCGCCTTGGTCAATTATGAAAAGGGGCGTGAGCCTCCGGCCTCGGCGATCCTCGCCTTCAGCCAGGTCTATGGCGTCAGCGCAAACTGGCTTTTGACCGGCGAAGGTCGGCCTGACGCCGAAAGCTTGGACAGTATCTATGCCCGTTCAATCGCGACCGCTTGGGCTTTCCTGAGCCGCGGTGGCGACGATGTGGAACAGGACGCCCTTATCAAACTCGGCGGCGCGCTGTTTCAATACCTGCTGGAGCATGGCGAGATCAGCCCTGCCATGAGTGAGAAGATTTTTGCCCTGAGCGCCTGAGATGAACGACAACCAGTTACCACCGATTGCCGATGAACGCCTCTTAGCTGCAATGAAGGCGGTAAACCCTCCGGTAGAAAAGCTGATGGCTGACCGCCTCGCGCTACGGCAGGAGACGAGGCAGGCAAAGGATGAACTCGAACGCGTACGTCATCACTTGATCCCGAGGTACATTGGCATCGTCAAAGCCATAGCTCTTGGGGCAGCGACCTTGGCTCTTATCGCCTTGGCCCTCGCCCTTTTCAAAGGCCTCTTCGAGGTCAAAACCACAGCCACCCTCTTTGCCTCTCTCCTACTGCCAATTTGGATCGTCGATCAGGCCGAAAAGAGGTTTGGCCGCTGGGTCGTCCATCGCGACGGGCGGGCGGAGTATATCGAACGAGACAACCACGAACCGCAATGAATGAAGGACGAACCGGAAGGGCGGCTTCCGATCAGTGAAAGGGGGCTAACTGCCCTACATTCATAAGCTGAAGGCTAAAAATAGAGATTAAAAACAGATGATTATGGTGATGGCACCCGAGCCGTCATAAGACGGCATGCTACTGATTGCTCGCCCCAGCGTGTGGAAAACGTATCCGTGACATCAAACCAAGATCCGTCATCGCCCTGCCCATGATACTGGCCCATGCAAGAACATTGACACTCATGACCTTTTGCATTGCGGCACTGATGAGCGCATTTTTCCTGCTCTCGATAAGGCTGCACGACATATAGCTTCCCAAACCGGCCCAACGCTCGATCCACGAAATCGTCGAACCAGGATTTCGGAATTTCCCAGCACTGTTTGCTGGCAAGCCAGGCCGGAATGGTGCGCCGGTCGTTCTGGAGCCATCGCCGATTGTCATCGGAATACGGCATGCGCAGCCGCAACATTTGTCCTTTGCCGGTCCGGCGAAGGATCACCGGAATGTCCTTTTGCTGCCTCCAGACATATTCGATGGTCAGTTTGCTCATGTTGACCTGCCTTGAAAAACGGGACCAGCATACCTGCCGGATCGTGCTCAATCACGATGAACTTAACGGGCATTTCACAAAAGGCTCAACCTTATCCTGCAGAAAGACCTCCCAGACATGGCGGCCTGTTGCATCTGCCATGCTTCGAGCGAGGGCAGGAAGTTCGGTAAGAGAGCGCTGCACATCGTCCAATGCAATGGGCTTAGCAGCCTCGGGCGCGTCAACCCGCAAGACGTTCCTCTTGCCCAAAAGAAGAAATGCCTGCCCCAATGCATTGAGCGATTGAGCCCTCGACGCAGCCTTGAAAGCCCGGAGCATGACCCAATGGAAAATGCCGCCGCGCCGCACACGATCGGTGACCGAAAAACTTTCGCTTCCGGTCCCTAGCGACAAGACACGAATGTCCTCCCGACGGACTTCATAACAGGCCAGCACATCAACCACAGCGTTCATCACCGGGTTGTTGGCCCACAGTCCGCCATCGAGCATTACATGGCCGTCATCCGCAACGCCCGAGAAATACGTCGGTGCGGCCGTTGTATGGAGCGCGACATGAGCCAGCCTTTTGTGCCGGTCCTTCTGATAATCGGGATGATGGGGCGTTTTGTACAAAAAGGGCTCGCCGTGCCGCCCTTCGAAGCTGGGGATGACCAGTCGGCATCGGGCATCATCCATCAAGCCCTCACCGAACACCTCCAATAATTCATTCATCAGCACGGATTGATCGTGCTTGGGGCGTCGTGTCCAGCTAAGGCAACGCCACAATCGTCCAAGGACTGACAGTCGCGGGAAGATGCGGGCACCGCGTGCCTCGTAAATCTTCAAGGCCTCGCGGGCGGACATACCTTTGGCAAGAGCCAGAGCGATGATCCCTCCCGTCGAAGTTCCGGCGATCATGTCGAAATGATTGCCAATGGATCCTCCGCCCAGGAAGCGCTGCTCGATCTCGGCGAGAAATGCGGCAGGGAAGACACCTCTGATACCCCCACCATCAATTGACAGGATCTTGAAGGGGCGCCCTTCCGGCCAAGGCTGCTTGACGCGGGTGTGTTCGATGGTGCCGGCAGAACGTCTAGGAGGACAATAGGTCACGAGATAACTCCTATCTGGCGCGCCGGACCATGCCTTCCTCCGCCCGTCCAGCGTCCGGTCATGAGCCACATTTCATAGCAAACGATCCAATCGTAAGCCCAAGGCAAGGTCGTCTCGGCGATAAACATGGAACTATTCCACTGATTTTCAGCTGGATCGAAGAGGCAAAGCGTGGGGTCGTCCGCAGGGGGATAGACATGAGGCAAACTGCCTTCGGCGTTTCCGGGAAGCCGAACGAGTTCAGGCTTCAGGACACGCACCTCCGGGAAACCTCCCAACTGATAGCGGACATCCAGTGTGTAAGGCATGAACTGAGGGCGGCACTGACCAACCCAGCGCACGGATTTCTGCTCAAAATCAATCCGCCGTTCCGCGAATCCTGGCCATAAGGCTTTCATACGTGCGCGCTGCTGCTTCATGCTCAGCGCGCCCATAATCAGATCCTTTCGCCGAAAAAGGTATGGGGACTTGCCCGGACCACCGACGGAGCGACAGCCATGCCGGTCGCGGCTGCAGCAGGAAGAATGAGGCCTCCCTTTCGTGAATAGCCATGCGCAGCGTCCTGCACACTTTGCCCGATCGTGTTGGCCATGCGATCGACAGCCATGGTGACCACCCTGTCCCCGAACTGCGCTCGCAGCCAATTTGTCAGCTTGTCAGGGGTAACTTCACCACGTTTTGCGGCTTCAACCCCGACGACAAGACGCTCAAGATGCCTGGCAAGCTCTTCCTGCTGCACGAAGGAGGCAGGCCATCGATCCGTAAAAACGTCGGCGGGCGTGACCGGATTGGCCACATGGAGAAGCCGACCGCGCCGGTTGGCTTCATCGATGTCGCCCTTGATCCAGTTCGCCACCCGCACCAGCATATCCGACAGCGACATATTCGGACGGGCAGAAACCCCCGCGTAATAAGAGAGCATGACCGAGGGCGGGATACGACCATCGTAATGCGCATAGCAAATGTTGCGATAGCGCTTGAGCAGTTGAAGGGCCAAAGTCGCGGTGTTCTTGACCACAAAGTCGCATTGCTCCGGGACCTCATCGATCTCCGCAGCCTTGGCCAAAGCCGAGTCCATGGCGAACCAGCGATCGCGAAACGCCTTTGCCAGACGCGGCTCAAGCGGCGTATTTGCGCGATACCACCCGGCAAAGCCGTAAGCGTTCATGTCAACAAACTGATCGTTTGGCCCGACAAACGGGCCCTTGGCATGTGTGATGTAACTTTCTCGATCAGCCGTGCCATAAACCCTCAAGGACGGCGTGACATCGAGATGCATATTGTCTGCGTAGTAAAGGGTTACGCACCGTGTCTGACGAACCACTTTACGGACCGGGTAATCCTTCAGCGCACGCTCCAACTCCTTAAGGATCGACAAGGGATCCATTGTCCGGAAGCGGCCGCCCAACTGCGCAACAATGTCGATGTCATATTCGTCATCGGTGCCGCGCGTGGAAATAGTTCCGTCGATCGCCATCGAGCCTTGCGGATAGAAATGCTCGATCTCACCATTGAAAGCGGCATCTGCCTCCAGATACTTCCTCACCGCCTCGTAGCGGCCTACCGCCTTGCGGTGGAGAGAAGGCGGAAGTTGAGCGCTCAGAGCGATTTCGGCGAGAATCCGGTCGACGGGATCGTCGAAAGGGTTGCGGCCTTGGCTGGCAATCGGGGCGTTCATCATTTTCTCCACTTGTCCGATCAGTTCGACATCTTGGTTATTCCATGTATCGCTACTCCGAACAAAATGGGTCGCTTGCCTGCGTCTGTCAAGGGTGGTAAAGTACGCCTACTCCGAACATTGTGGAAAATGACAAATGCAGCGTACCCATGAAATTTGGTGATAGGATCAAGCAGCGCCGCACGGCTATGAAGCTGACCCTCGATCAGCTGGCCCAAGCGACGGACTCGTCAAAAAGCTACATTTGGGAGCTAGAAAACAAGAATCCCCCCCGACCATCCGCTGAAAAGCTGGCTGCTATTGCCAAGGCTCTTGATGTCACGCTCGACTGGTTGCTTGGATCTGATGAGCAGACGCTCGAGGCGGCTGAAGACAAGGCTTTTTTCCGGGCCTATAGCCACATGCCGGAAGAGACCCGGCGTCAGCTGCGAGAAATGGCTAAAATTCTTGGAGCCAAAAAGGACACGTGACTCAGTCGCCTCGCCTTCGCCCGCATAAGGAAGCCGTGCGCATCACCCAGATGCTGGATGCGGTTTTGGGGGCGGATCGCTTTGACCGCAAACCCATGGACGTAGCCTCACTCGCTCTGGAATACTCCCGCCAGATAGCCCCAAGCGAAGCCATCGAACTGGTCGAGGAACGTAACCTGCCCGGTTGCGTCGGAGCTTTGGTCTATGGCGATGTGAAGCCCAGAAAGTGGGGTATTCTCTATGACAAGGGTCAGTCACCTGGTCGTCGCGCTTTTACCATCGCCCATGAATTTGGGCACTATATTCTCCATCGTCACAAAGTGGATGAGGATCTTGCGCTGACAGGTGGGTTTTTCTGTGACGATGAAGCGGTGGTTCAGCGTGGCGGCATGGGCATTGAGGAGGAGGCCGACACCTTTGCTGCGGACCTTCTGATGCCCTTGCATGACATGCGAAAGCAACTGCGTAGCAGCAGTCGCGCCGATTTCGATCAGCTCGGAAAATTGGCTGAACGCTACGGCGTTTCCCTCGAAGCCGCGATCATTCGCTGGCTTGAATATACCGAAACCCGTGCGATGCTTGTTGTGTCAAATGAAGGCTTTGCGAAATGGGCTAAGCCCAGCAGACCCGCTTTGCGAAGCGGCATATATATACGGACCAAGAACGAGATCTTCGAGCTACCTGCGATGGCCAGCGCAGTGACGCGGGATTTCACGGAGATCACGAGATCGGGCATCGATCAGGCTGCTGGAATCTGGTTTTCTGAACCGGTCATCGAGATGTGTTTTCGTTCGGACCGATATGATCAAGAATACACACTTTTACATTTTGAACGACAACGTGATTGGTCGTTGGATGAAGAGCCGCAAACTGATTGTGTGGACCGCTTTGCGGGTAATGGTGTGTGATTCACTGCTGGAGGAAAAGGTATTGAGTGCAGAGGCTAAATGGGCATTCATCACCGCGCTTGATGACGAACTGTTGAAAGGCGGCAGCACTATGTCGGAGTGGTGCGCCTTCATCGTTCGCGATTGCGACTATGCCTTTGTCGGAGGTGCAAATCTAGCAACCGTGATCGCCGCTACTGCGGCAATCGAGACCCATCTTCGCGCCGAATATGGTTATGGAAAGCGTGTTCGCCTTGCGGATTTGATCGACGGCGCACCTATCGAACAGGGGCTGCGGGACGACATTCACAATCTACGAAAATATCGCAACTCATGGGTCCACGTAACAGCGCCAAAAGATGATGAAGAAATTTTCGAAAATCCTGAATTTCACGAAGAGCAACTAGAGGAATGGGCAAAAATAGCGCAACGCACCCTGCGCCGGACAATCTATGATAACCAGTGGATATGAGAAATTTGCCCCGCGTGAGCGTCCACTACCTCCACTTGTTGATCATTCTGGTTGCCCATTGACCCGGTTAAAAGATCATCTCGGACTGAACAGGGCGGTCAGTGGAAATTTTTGGGGGATAGATCATGCTAATGATTAGCCACTGATCCGGAAAGCGATGGATCGTCCCCATCAGGAAATGCAGATCCTTAGCCGGCAAATCAGTTTCAAGCTTTTGCCTGAAGGGCGCTTCCCAACCGTCGCCATGCTTGTCAACGCAGTGCCAGTAGAGGGCTCCCGCCTCCCAATCGGCAATCTTATGGCGGTATTGGCGCGTCTCGCCATCAACCACGCATTCATAATGGTAGTGAAAATTGTGCGGTAGCTTACGCAGTAAGCGAACCTCTCGTTCATCCTGCTCGTCGAAGAGTCCGCCTTGGATCTGATCTTTGACCAACTTTTTGAGCTCCTCCTCGGTCCAGTTAGGACTATCAGCCTTGGTGATCTCAAGACGATCAATTCTCGCCGGACGAAGTAAAGCAAGGGTATGGCCTTCAGTCTTCCGCGCGGCTTCAAGAGCCGCAAAATCGGCAAAAAGGGGAAGTTTGCTCAGTTCGTTTCGGCGCGCAGCCCAGTCGTTCTTAGTGCTGATCGGCTTGCCGTCCAAGGTGATGGTGTCTACGGAAACCGTGTGGCTCTCGGGCCGGTGATCCTTCTGGGCTTTGCGGATGTGAGCTGAAATCCATTGCCATTTCTGGAATTGCTGGCTGTCGCGGATAAGGCGAAACGGAACCGGAAATAGCCTGATGAATTCGCCCGACTGCGTCATACCTGCAACGCATGATGTCTCGGCATATTTCTCGCTGGGCGACGGATAGGTCTTGCATAGAATGAGTATGCGCTCGGTCCGGACAACTGCCATAAGCCTCTCCACACCAGAAAAACAGCATTCCCGCGCAGCTTTAACACCAATCATCGATGAAGTTTAAGGGCTTTAAGAGCTAGCGTCCGCGCTCGTGGTGTAATTTCCGGTGTAGGCGATGGTGTATTCCGGGGTGGGGCATGCCCCACCCCGGAATGCGGCGTCGCTGGTGGCCACCGGGCTCATCGTTATGGTGGAGTTTGCACACTTCAACCGTGACGAAGAGGAGTTCCCGATGACCGAGGACAGATTACTGATCGAAGAGCTGGCTGCGAAGGGCGGCCAACCGGATTTTTTGCGCAGCATCGCCGAGAACGTGTTGCAGCTGATCATGGAGGCCGACGTTGACGGCCTGATCGGCGCTGGCCGACACGAACGCAGTGGGGAGCGGGCCACATGGCGCAACGGCTATCGCGACCGCTCGCTGGACACCCGTGTCGGCACGCTCAACCTCAAGATCCCCAAGCTGCGCGCCGGATCCTACTTCCCCGGCTTCCTGGAACCCCGGAAGATGGTCGAGAAGGCGCTGGTCGCGGTGATCCAGGAGGCGTGGATCGGCGGCGTCAGCACCCGCCGGGTCGACGAACTGGTGCAGGCCATGGGCATGACCGGCATCTCCAAGTCCACGGTCTCCAAACTGTGCAAGGATATCGACGAGCGCGTCCACGCCTTCCTCAAGCGCCCGCTGACCGGCGAGTGGCCCTATCTCTGGCTCGATGCCACCTATCTCAAGGTGCGCGAAGGCGGGCGGATCATCAGCGTCGCCGCAATAATCGCCATGGCCGTCAACACCGAGGGCCGGCGCGAGATCGTCGGCCTGCATATCGGCCCCTCGGAAGCCGAAGTCTTCTGGTCCGACTTCCTCAAGGACCTGGTCCGCCGCGGCCTGACTGGCGTGAAGCTGGTCATCTCCGATGCCCACGAGGGCCTCAAGGGTGCGATCACCCGTGTCATGGGTGCCACCTGGCAGCGCTGCCGGGTGCACTTCATGCGCAATGCCCTGTCCTATGTGCCCAAGGGCCAGAACACCGTGGTCGCCGCCGCGATCCGGCAGGTCTTCCTCCAACCCGACCAGAAAAGCGCGACCCAGGTCTGGCGGCAGGTCGCCGATCAGCTCCGCACCCGTTGGCCAAAGCTCGGCGCCTGCATGGACGAGGCCGAAACCGACGTGCTCGCCTACACCGGCTTCCCCACCCAGCACCGCACGAAATTACACTCCACAAATCCGCTCGAGCGGCTGAACAAGGAGGTCAAGCGCCGTGCCGATGTCGTCGGCATCTTCCCGAACGAGGACAGCATCGTCCGCCTCGTCGGCGCGGTCCTGCTCGAACAGAACGACGAATGGCAGCTCCAGCATCGCTACATGCAGATCGAAGGCATGGCCGAACTCAATCAACCCATGATCGAGGAGGAAAATCAGCCCCTACACATCACCGCCAAAGCCGCCTGACGATGACCCAAGGCCACCGCCGAAATTACACCACATTGACGGACGCAACCCTTTAAGACATATTTTCACAGGCTTCTATGAGCCGTCATGGGTTGACCCCCACGTTTTTGACGGTGAAATCGGTGAGCAATGCCATTTCTTTTGCGACCACTGTGCGATGGCAATGCGTCGGGCTGCGCTCATAGCAAAGCAGAATCGATGGGCTCTCCTCGGCCAACTCCACTGCTTTACGCAAGGCTTTCTGCCCCTCCGTTGTTGCGATGTGGGAGGAGTAGATTTCGAGAAAGGCAGGATAATCCCCACGGCGCATGGCCTCTCGCCCTGCTTTGGGATCGCCTAGTGCCTTGAGGTGGATGTAGGCGATGCCCTGCTCTTCCAAAGCGTTCGCCAATGCTGTTTTCGAAAAGCCACGCTTGCGTGATATGGGAACATCCCGGATGTCGATCAGCCGTTTAATGCCGCAATCCTGCAATGTCCGTAGGAAATGGACGATATCCGCCCCTTCATAGCCGACGGTGTATAGGACGCTGGGCATTCAATTCTCCTTGATGCGCGGCTGATACACAGAAAGGTGGCTTTCCGTTAGCGCGAATTCCTGCCGGGAAAAGCAGGCATAGCTGAGCAGTGGTATATGCGGCCTCGTCAGCGCTGACATAGCCTTTGAACAGCCGGGCTTTGCTAGACTTGCAAAACCTGCATGAATTCGCATGATACCTTAGCGATAACCGAACCTGGCCCATCCATGGAATTGGGCCATGACACTAAGATTGCTTCTAGCCAGCGCCTGTACGTTGGCCATCACTCCCAGCGCTTACGCTCAGCGGGTAGACCTGAAGGCCTTCCCCTCTGCCAGCGGTAGTCAGCAACCATTTTCCCTCCAAGTGGCAGGGTCGAGCAATAGGGAAACCCAGCCCAAACCCGACGCCTTTGGCGGCTTGGTCAATGAGTTCGCTGCATTTGGAACCGAGAACACCCTGAATCAAGCCGATACCATAGGTCATCGCCGTAAGAAGATGGCCAAGGGCACTGAGCCTACCTCCGCCCCCTCACCTATCGATGCTGCCCGCCCGCGCGATGGATGCGACTACCCACGCTATGCCCCGAGCCCTCAACTTCCCGCAGCAGCCGAGCTGCGCCGCGCCATCTGGTATCCGGCCATGGCGGAAGCGGCTTGCGAGGCTGGCTTGCCGGTTCACCTGTTCGACGCCCTCATCATTCAGGAAAGCCGGTACAACCCGGTGGCCGTCAGCCCAAAGGGAGCGACGGGCCTTGCACAGCTCATGCCCGCGAGCGCCCGTATCCTGGGCGTGCGCAACATCCTGGACCCGCGCGAGAACATGCGTGGTGGTGCGCGCTATCTGCGCGCTTTGTTCGATGAATTCGGCCGCTTCGATCTGGCGCTGGCAGCCTACAATGCTGGCGCAGGCCGCGTGCGGGCAACAGGCCGGGTGCCTCGCATCAACGAGACCATCCACTATGTCTCGAACATCCTGGTGACCATGCAGCGGCAGCTTGCGGCGCCTGTGCCGCTTCGCGAATAGTTTGGCGCCCCTCAATTCGTTGCAGCTGCGGCGACCCGAGGGAGTTGCAGCCGTTTGCCCATATTGTGCGGGCCGAGGGGATTTCAGAGCGATGGCAGCTTTACGAACTCATCGCGGCGCTGTCGGATCTGCTTC
>NZ_GL876931.1:191709-213315 GCF_000192575.1 Novosphingobium nitrogenifigens DSM 19370
AGCACTGGCGGCTGAAGCTCGGCTGCATCGCGCTGATTGGCGGCGCAGCCCTCAGTTGGTCGGCGCTCAAGGACTGGCACGACCATCACGCCTTCCTCATCAACGCCAGTGAATCGCTCCCCAACTGGGCGCTGCTGGTCGAGACGGGACGCTTTCCGGCGCGCGGCGATTATGTCGTTTTCGCGCCCGGCCATGATCCCCTTGTAGTCCGGCATTTCGGGGCTAATCCCAAGCCCTTCGCCAAGATCGCCTATGGCGTGCCGGGCGATGTGGTGAGCCGTCAAGGCGCCGATGTGCTGGTCAACGGCCAGACTGTCGGTCGCCTCAAGCCCAAGACCCATCAGGGCGAGGATCTGCTGCCCGGCCCCACCGGCACCATTCCTCAGGGATGCATCTATGCCGGAAGCCCGCACAAGGACGGGTTCGACAGCCGCTATGCAGCGATAGGCTTTGTCTGCCGCGATCGGTTGATCGGTATCGGGACGCCCATCCTGTGATGCGCGCCGGCCCCGCCTCGATCCTGCTTGCCGCGCTCGGCCTTTCCTCCGTGCCAATGATGGCGAGCGCCCGAGACTTTGGCACCTTTGGCCCGACCTGGTCGATTGCCGAGCCCGATCTGCTGGCGGTCATCAAGGCGCGGCTCGAGGCTGCCCGGCAAAGCGGCAAGCTCGAAGCCATGAACCAGCGCTTTGTCGAAGCCGCTGAGGCCAGTGTGCGCCGCCCCCATGCTGTCGCAGGGATCACGCCTGCCACCAGCGACCGGCGCTGGAGCTTCGACCCCAGCGTTACCCTGTCGCAGGACATCCGGGATGCGCGCGGACATTTGATCGCCGCGCAGGGCCAGCGCTTCAATCCGCTGACCCATTTGAACCTCGCGCATAGCTTCGCCTTCATTGATGGCGATAGCGCAGAAGAGCGCGACTGGGCCTTGCGGCAAGGCGCGCCGGACAAGCTCTGGATCGTGCTGGTCAAAGGCTCGCCCACTGACCTCATGAAGGCGACCCAGCGGCGGTTCTATTTCGATCAGATGGGCGCGCTGACGGGCAAGTTCGGCATCGCCCACACCCCAGCGCTGCTCGTCCAGCAGGGCGACCATCTCGACATCCGCGAAGTGGCGCTGACCCGAACTGGAGAACGATCGGGAGAACGCCGATGAAGCGCATCCGCCCCGTGTTCTGGAAACGCTTCGGGCGTGGGCTCCGGTCGGGCAAAGGTGCGCCCCGACTGCGCCGCGCCCGCCGGTTCTGGGCAATGATCGCGGCCAGCCTGGCGCTGGGATCGGCGCAAGTGGCGCAGGCGCAAGGTTCGCCCACCTGCCACGGCCATTTCCCCAATCCCATCACCGACATTTGCTGGGATTGCTTCTTCCCCCTCTCGATCGGCGGCTTTGACCTCTGGCCGAGCGACAAGCCCGATCCCGGAAACCCCAGCCTGCCGGTCTGCCTGTGCGGGATCCGGCCGGGCTTATCCTTCGGCTTCTGGGAGCCGGTGCGCCTGATCGATGTGACGACCAAGCCCTTCTGCTTCCCGAACCTTGGCGGGCTGACGATCAACCCCGGCATGTATGTCGGCAACGGCCATGTCTCGGCCCCCTCGCAGAAGGGTGGGAACACCCAGATGTCTGCCCAATATCAGGCGCATTATTACGTCTATCCGCTGTTCTATCTGCTTGAGCTGCTGGGCGATTTCATCTGCTTTGAGCAGGCCTCGTTCGATCTGGCCTATATGACCGAGATCGATCCGACCTGGAACGACGATACGCTGGCCGCGCTGGTCTATCCCGAGACCGTCGTCTTCGACTTTCCGCTGGCGCAGGTCGCCTGTGCGGCCGATTGCGTCGCCGCCACTGCCGCCTTGCCGCTCGACCAGCTCTTCTGGTGCGCTGGCTGCAATGGCGCGATGTACCCCATGACCGGCAACATCGGGAACAATGACACGATGGACCAGTCGATGCGGCTCGCGGCCGAGCGCATGGTCTTCAAGATGCACCGGACGGCGCTCGCCTGGGGCACGATGGGCGATCAGGGCCTCTGCGGCAAATACATCATGCCGATCATGCGGAAGCAGCAATACCGGCTGCAAATGGTCAATCCCGTGGCGGCCACCACGGGTCGCTACGCCTGCCAACCGCCCGGTGGATCGACCGCCGTCCAGCTCACCTCTCACACCTATCCGGTGGTGGGCGAGGACGTGGGCTATCTCCTGTGGCGCAAGCGCAATTGCTGCGCGTTCTGACGGGAGGGTCAAAGATGCGCAAATCTCTCCTGCTTCTGGGCGTACTGGTCGCCCTCGGCGGTGTCGGCACCGTGCTGGCGCAAACGCAGGTTGATGGGCTCGATCTCGATGCCATCAACAAGGCCGCGCAGGCTCACGCCCGCAATCTGGGTCAATTCGTCGACCAGGTGCTTGGCCATCAGGCTGAGGCCAACGCCGATCTGGCCGACGACATGGCCGCCCTGGTCGAGGGTTCGCAGGCCAAGGTGAAAGCCGAGGCAGCAGCGCGGGCCAAGGCGAACCCGACCGGCGATCCGGTCGATCTCGAAGCGCTGGTTGCGGACGCTGGGCGCAGCATGGCGCCTTCGCCCCAATCCGCCCCGATGCTCATTGCCTTTGCCAGCCTGTCGATGCCGCCTGAATCCCTCAAGCGCATGATCGCCGATGTTTCCAAGGCGGGCGGCATGGTGGTTTTTCGCGGTTTCTCGCCCGGTGGCCCCAAGCCCTTCATGGCCGCGCTGCATGAGGCCATCGGCGATACGCCTGGCGCCCATGTCAGCATCGATCCCCGGCTTTTCCGGGCCTATGGCATCGAGGTGGTGCCCACTTATGTGGTGGCATCATCCAGCTTTGATCTGTGTTCAGGCGAGGACTGCGCCAGCAAGCCCACACCCTTTGACCGCATCGCCGGAAATGTGACGACGCATTTCGCGCTCGAGACCATCGCGCAGGGTCGCGGCCCCGGCGCGCCGGTGGCCAGCCAAGCGCTGGCCAACCTGGAGCGCGTTCCATGAGAGTGCGCTCGATCCTCCTTCGTGGAATGGCGTCCGGTGCAGTGGTTGCCGCAGCCCTGCTGACCAGCACTCCGCTTGCCGCCCAGACCGTCGATCCCAAGGCCACGGCCAGCGCGATCGCCAGCCAATTGCAGGGCCAGGTCACTGGCAATGTCACGAGCCAATCCGCGCCCAATGCCGTGCCGGGCTATGGCGGCGCCGATCTGCCGCAGGGCCAATATCTGTCGAACCCCAACAGCCTGGCGGGAGATGGCGCGGTCGCAGCGGTGACCTCGCAGCCCTATGCCATTGTCACCAATCCCAACCGACCGACAGTCGACACCTCGACGCTTGGCCTGTCGAGCGCCAAGCAGGTTGAAAGCAGCCCGACGAGCTACACCGGCATTGCGGGCAGTTCGCAAGGTAATTGCCAGCCAATCCCTGCGAGCAGCGGGACAGCGAGCACCTATTACGATTCCTGCCAGATCGGCACGGCCGAGGCGGACAGCAATTTCACCTGCACCATTGGCTGGGCCAACCAGTTCACGAGCGCCTACCAATACACCTGCCACACCTCGGAATGGGACATCTACAACCCCAACAACAACCTGACATTTTTCTGGGGCGACGTTTCCGATTGCGGCAGTTTCGCGACTCAGTCTTCCTGCACGCAGGTCAGCCAGACCAAGAAAACACCCCAAACGACCTGGCCTCCGGGCGCGGGGATCGCGGTCATCTTCACCGAAACCGACACCACCTACAATTGCAGCGCGCAGACCAATTTCGGAACAAGCGCGTCGAGCAGCTACTGCATCAACCACAGCAGTTTATGCTTCGTGCCGCCGCCGCAGGATCAGGCGCCGGGCGTGCCCGGGAGCACCTATGTCGGGCCAATCCAGACTTATCAGGGCTCCACAGTCGATGACAGCGACTGTCAGACCAAGGTGAAGGCGCTACCGACTGGCGAAACCTGCTTGCAACCAACGCAAGTCTGCGTGGACGCATCGCCAACCACCCGCACCATCAACGGCGTCGCGGTCACCCATGATTGCTGGCAATGGCAGGCAACTTACCAATGCAGCACACTTTCGAGCGCCAATGACTGCGCGACGCTGTCAGCCAAGAGCAATTGCAGCTTCGACCATGAGGTCTGCCTCGATTCCCCTCAGGTCGGTGCATGTCAGGTCAAGAGCGAGGTCTACAAATGCACGACCCCTGCAGCGACCCAGAACAGCCAGGCCTATTCCTGCAGCGGCGATGTCTATTGCATCGACGGGAGTTGCACCCAGCTTCCGACGTCGCCAGCCCCTGATCTGGCCAATGCGCTCGTGGCCATGAACGCCATGAAGGATGCCAACCAGCAGTTCGACGCCAACAAGCTGACGATCTTCGACGGCGATTCCACCGGCTGCCACAAGCCGCTCTTCGGCCTCGTCAATTGCTGCGCGGGCAAGGTTTCTGGCCTGCTGACCGGCGCAGCGGCGGCCTCGGCCGCGATCGGGCTCGCCTCAGGCAATCCTGCCATGCTGCTTGGCCTTGTGACCCAGTTCCTGCCGCTCTTCATGTGCTCGGGCGAGGAGATGCAACTCGACGTCAAGGACCGCATGGGCCTGTGCCACTATGTCGGTGAGTATTGCTCGGAAAAGGCGCTCTTCGTCTGCACGACGGAGCGCAAGAGCTACTGCTGCTACCAGTCCAAACTCGCCCGCGTGATCCAGGAGCAGGGCCGCGCACAATTGGGGCTGGATTTTGGCAGCCCGCAGTCGCCGACCTGCACGGGCTTCACCGTCGACCAGTTCTCCAAGCTCGACCTGTCCAAGATGGATTTTGCCGAGGTCTTTGCCGACTTCACCAGCGCCGTCTCGCTGCCCGCCTCGCTCCAGACCTCGGCCCAGATCCAGCAGAAGGTCCAAGCCTACTATCAAACCCATGGTCAAGGATCCTGACGCCATGCGCCAAGCCTCACACCCTATCGCCGCCATGCTGATCGCTTTGCTGACCAGCGCAAGCCTCGTCACCGCAAGCCCGCTGATGGCCTCGGGAACCCCTCCGGCCAGTAGCGCGCTGGAACAAGAGGACATGTCCAATCGTGAGAATGTGGACCCGTCCACGGGTGGACAAGTGGACAGCGCCACAGGTGAACATGTGGACACGTCCACAGTTACCGGCGATCCTTTCTATTGCGGCGAGCGCAAACTCGGCACCTGGTTCTATTGTGAGCGCCCCAAGCCCAAGCCTGCCCACCCCAGCGCCACCGCCAAGGTCGCATCGCCCAGCTACCGCCAGCAACTCGACAAGATCGGCGCGCGGCTTGAGGAGCTGAAGGCGAAGGCCATCCTCGAGCCGACCTCGGACAACATCATTGCCTATGTCCGCTATCAGCGCGAACAGCTCGACCGCGCCTCGACCTTCGCCGATGTGTGGGAACGGGCGATCTGGCAGCACCCCGATCTCGATTATACGCTCCAGCGCCCGGTCAGCACGCTGGGCAAGACCGCATGGCTTGCCCAGCGCAAGACCGATCGTGAGGCCGTCATTGCCTCGCTGTCGGAACGCTACGGCCTGTTCTTCTTCTACTCCTCAAGCTGCGGGGCGTGTGAGGTTTTCTCGCCCATCGTCCGCTCACTCTCGGACAAGTACCACCTCTCGGTTCTGCCGGTCTCGATGGACGGCGGCCCGACGCCCGCCTTTCCGCGCTATGTCGTGAACCAGGGCCAGTATGAGAAGATGGGCCTTGAAGGCGGCCAGGTGCCGGCCCTTGTGCTCTTCGACACCTACCTCAAAAAGCCGATCCCCATCGGCTATGGCATCATGGCCGAGGATGAGGTGCTGCAACGCATCTTCTATCTGACCAGCGTCAAGCCGGGGAGCGACTTCTGATGCGCTGGCCCCAAGCGATCCGCCATTGGCTGGCCCGCATCCTCGCCGTGCTGGCGCTGGGCAATCTGCTCTGCGTCCAAACGGCTGAGGCCGATGTGAACGGCCAGCTCAATTCGTTTTTCTCCAACCTCGGCGGGGCGGCCAATGCCACTGGCCCTGTCGCCTATAATGGTCAGCAGGGCGGCTATTACTCGGGCGGCAACCTCTGGGTCCGCTTCCCGGCGCAAACGACCTACCAGTTGGGCTCGCTCCAGATGCCGAGCGTCAAGGCCGGCTGCGGCGGCATCGACATTTTCACCGGCGGCTTTTCCTTCATCAACACCGACCAGATCGTCGCCGCAATGAAGGCCGCGGCCAATGGCGCGTTGGCCTTTGTCTTTGATCTGGCGATCAACGCCATCTCCTCGCAGATCGGCACCTCGATCGAGAAGATGATGCAGAAAGTGCAGCAATTCACCCAGCACAGCCTCGATGCCTGTCAGGCAGGCCAGCAGGTGGCAGCGGGGCTCGCCGGCATGGTCGGCGCGCGTGACAGCCAGTTTTGCAAGATCATCGGCAACAGCCAGGGCGTCTTCTCGGACTGGGCCTCATCCGAACAGGGCTGCGGCACCGGCGGCAGCCAATCCTCGACGATCAAGGGCAATTCGGACAGCACGATCCCCGCAGGCCCCTACAATTACACCTGGACGATGCTCTCCCAAAAATACCCGAGCTTCGACACCGCCTTCAAACAATACCTGATGAGCCTTGTCGGCACGGTGATCTACCAGCCCGGCACCAGCGACTCCCAAGGCCCCACCTTCAAGTTTTTGGGCCAGGGCGATCCCGCGCTCATCACCGCGCTGCTCGATGGCGGCAACAGCGCCAGCGTTTATGCCTGCGACACCACCGACAAGTGCCTCAACCCCACGCAGACCAGCCTGTCGGTCAGCACCAGCAATGCGCTCAAGACCCGCGTGTACAACCTGCTGATCGACATCGCGGGGCGCATCCAGGGCAACCAGCAGTTGACATCAGAGGAGATCGGCCTGCTCGGCGCCACAACGATCCCGCTTTACAAGATCATGGTGGTGAATGCCGCGGCGAGCTTTGGCGGCATGAACTCGGCCGACATCTCCAGCCTTTCTGAAATCACCTCGGTCGACCTGCTCGAAACCATCGTTGGCCAGTTCTACAGACTTGTCACTGACGGCCAGTCCTCGTTCCAGAACGCCGATCCGCTGACCCTCAAGCAGTGGCAGGATCAGCTCCGCGATGTGACCAAGACGCTGGATGCGCAGGTGGTCCATAATTCCGAGCGCCTGACCCGCACCGAGCAGATCCTCGAACGCACGATCCGCATCGAGGCCACGTTGCGCAACACCATGTCCCCTCAGATGACCGCCGCGCTCCAGTTCGAGAGGTCGCTCGGCCAGCATCCCCTTCAGTGAGAAGAGCCGCATGACCGTCAATGTCATCACCAGCGGGGGCGGTCAGTATATCGTCAACGTGCTCAACGCCGTCGCCGCCTGGACAGGTGGCGGCGGTTTCCGTTCGCTGCTCCAAGTCGTGATGGTGATGGGCCTGGGCTACAGCCTGCTGGTCATGGCTTTCTCGCTCAATTGGCGGGTGCTGTTCCACTGGTTCCTCTCGGCCACCGCCATGTACATGTGCATGATCGTGCCCACGACCACGGTGGTCGTCTCCGACACGATCAACCCGACGGTGGGCAATGGCGCGGTCGCCAATGTGCCGATCGGCCTTGCCATGGTCGCCAGCTTCTCGAGCCAGGTGAACAACTGGCTGACCAAGACGGCCGAGAGCGTTTTCACGATGCCTTCGGCGCTGACCTACAGCGCAGGCGGGATGATTTACCCGACGCGCCTCAACGATCTCACCAGCCAGTTCACGATTGCCGATCCGATCATGAAGGCCAACATCGAGGGCTATCTGGCCCAATGCACCTTCTATGACATCCTGCTTGGTCAGGGGAATGGCTGGTCGACGCTGGCCAGTTCGCCTGATCTTCTCTCCGCCATCGGACCGGGCTCGCCGGCGCGCTCGACGACCTGGATCCCCGCTGGCGGTGGCACCGCCTCGATCATCGGCTGCCAGAGCGCCTATCAGGCGATCGTGCAGGCCTTTCCGGCGCTGACCGCCGCTGGCCTTAATGCCGCTGCGCCATCCTTCTATCCCAATCTTCCGGCTGCCAGCGCAGTGACCCAGCTCAAGAACGACCTGCCGACGATGGCGCAGGCCTATTATGGCGGCACCTCGATGAGCGCCCAGACCATTTTCCAGCAGCGCTCCCTGGTGAATGCCTTCATGGAGGCGCGCGCCAATTTCGGATCGGGTGGCGGCGACACGTTCGCCGCGCTGCACGCCGATGTGCAGGCGCAGAACAGCTATATCTCGGCCGCGCGGCAGGCGATGACCTGGGTGCCGGTGCTGAATCTTGTCCTCACCATCGTCTTCTACGCGATGTTCCCGGTGGTCTTCCCACTCTTCCTGTTCCCTCAGACGGGCCCGGCTCTGCTCAAGGGCTATCTGACCGGCTTCTTCTATCTCGCATCATGGGGGCCGATCTACGCGGTGCTCCACATGTTCATCACGCAATATTCGGCGGCCCAGCTTTCCGCGCTGGCCCCCAATGGCATGACCATGGCGACGATGGCGGGCATCGATTCCGTCAACCAGAACATGGAAACGCTGGCGGGCTACCTGCTGATGTTCGTGCCTGTGATGGCCGCCGGCATGGCCAAAGGCGCCATGTCGATCGCCTCGAACACCACCGCCATGCTGGCACCTGCGATGCACGCGGCCGAGGCCGCCGCGGTCGAGCGGACCACCGGCAACTATGCCTATGGCAACAGCCAGTTCCAGAACGTGACCGGCCATCAGGTCAACACCGCGCCCACCTGGAATGTGTCGGCCAGCTCCGTCCCGCAGGTCAACATGCGCGGCGACAATGGCACCATCACCTCGACCATGCCTGACGGTTCCACGGTCTACAACACGAGTGGCGCGATCAGTCGCTTCGGCTTCTCGGCCAGCGAAATGCAGAGCGTCACCGGCAACCTCCAGCAGAGCGGCGCGCAATATCACACGCGCGCCAACGCCATGCGCGAAACCTCGGCCGAGCGCTGGAGCCATGGCATGCGCACCCTCGACAGTCTCTCGTCCGGCTCGCGCCGTGCGAGCGGTAGCGAAGCGGCGACAGGCGGCCAGGGCGGCAACACCACCAGCCAGTTCGATCGTCAGGGCACCGATTCCAAGCAGCAGACCGGCTCGAACCGCACGATCGGCGAGAACCTGACCTCCGGCCGCTCGCTGGGCCATGCCGAGACCAACACATTTGGGATCAATGCACGCGTCAAGGCCGGTGTCGGCGGCAAGGTGCTGGGTGCCGATGTAGGCGGATCGGCAGGCGGTTCGTGGGACCACAAGTGGACCAAGACAACCGGCGATCAGGAAGCCCATGGCACCAGCGATAGCCTGAGCCAAAGCCAGGGCAGCAATGTCGCGCACTATCATGCCAATGGACAGGACATCACGCTTACCGATGGCGGCTACTGGCGCGATGGCACCTTCCACCGGGTCGAGAACTTCTCGGAAAAGCGCCACGCCATCGAGCGCGACTTTTCCGAGGCCCAATCGCTGGAGCGGCAGGCCACCCGCTCAGACGAGGTCGGCGAACGCCTCGAACGCATGGCCTCGCTCTCGCGCAGCAACGGCTACCAGATCTCGGACGACATGAGCCAGGTCATTGCCTCGCGCTATGCCGAAATGGCGGCAAGCCCCGAGTTCCGCGATCTGGGCGCGCCATCACTCACCAACACCACGCCGTCCCCCCATCAGCGCGAAGTCCGCAACATGATCGTTGGCAAGATCCTTGAACAATACGCGGCCGATGGCATGGCGCCGGTTCAGGCAGGCTTGCAGGATCCGGCTGCGACGATGGGGAGTGTGCGGGGGCCGGCTGAGGTTTCCATGCCATCGGCAACGCCTCGGCCGCAAGGCCGACGCAGCGCAGGATCATCGCCCGGCCGCGCGCCTCGTGGGTCAAATGCTGGCTCAGGAACGACCCCTCATGCGCCGGGCGATGACGCCGCTAGGGCAGCAATTCAGAGGGGCGCGGCTGAGGTGGCTAGGGATGATGCTGCGGCCAAACGCGATTTTGGTACGAGAGCTTCCGTTGCGAATGCAGACGGAGCTAAAATACGCGATGATCTCAAACCCTAGCGGGGCAGAGCTTTATTTCTGGGTCTTAAAGGCTGGGTCAGCCTGAAAGGAAGCATGAACCCGATCCAGCCTTTCCGCGATTTCTCGGCGCTGCTGATAGTCCCGATAGGCATATAGCCCCCCAAACACAGCAACCGCAACGAGGATCAAAGGCACGACAATCATCACCGCCGTGGCAACCTTGCGCTGCCACGCAATGGCCTTCTGGCTCTTCATGAAAGTCGGGATGCGGTCATACTCGAGCGCCATCAGCGCTTCGGCCTTCGAGCCTCGGAAGCCATCCTCGCGCAAGGCTGCGTTCTCAGCCGTCAGTTCGTCGACCTGAGCCTTGAGTTGGGCGATTTCATCAAGTTCCGACATAACTATACAATAATCAAATGTGGAACATATTGCAAACAAAACAACCCACCCGCGTTCACTCACGTGCTTTAATGCGCCTTGATAGCTGTCGCTCGCGGTTGCGAGAACGCGCTTAAGAGTCGGCCTTTCATTCACCCAACCTGTCGAGATCCGAATGCTCGGCCACTAACCAAGTCGGACACATAAAGGCGATAGCTTTGCATCACGGACCAGCAGCACCCCTTCTCTGACGCGTCAGACGATGCAACAGTGGATCAGTTAACGTGAATGTATTGCCTAAGTGTCGGTCTTAGTTGCAATAGATCGACGCTAACGGACGTGCATCGAGTCAGCGCCAAGGTAGGATAACATGAAACTGAAGACCGCGCACATTCAGAACTACCGCAGCATCCGCGACACGGGCGTGTTCGAAATCGAGGCTGGCAAAACCATCCTCGTCGGACCGAATGAGGCAGGTAAAACGGCCGTCCTGCAGGCCCTACAGCAGATCAATCCGCCGAAAGGCATAAAGCGGTTCGATGAGCTGCGCGACTATCCGCGCGCCAAATACAACGATATTTCAACGAAGAAGGTTGACCCAAAGAACGTTCCGGTCGCTACCGTCACGTTTACCTTGGATGAAGACGACTTGGCCGCGCTTCCGGAATCCATGAGGGGCATCACTGGCTATTCATACACGCGGTACATCTCCAACAACGGGTCCCACTTCTTGATCGGAGCACCGGCGCTGCCGACGGTCGGCGCGATCAGGAAGGATGCGGTCCGGCTTGCAGCCCATGTCGATGGCCGGACGCCGGTTGCTGAAGGCGCGGCGCCTTCGACAGCGCAGGTGGACAGCCTCAATTCCTTGTTGCAAGAGTGGCGCGACGAAAACGTCTTGTCGAGCGAGTTGTCGGGTGCCTTAAAGCAGTGGGTGGATGGGTTAGTCGCTCTTGCCGATGATTCTGAGGACGCGCGCATCGACCGGCTGCTGGCCGCATTCTCGATCGCTGGCGACCGCAACGCGGCACTCGATTCACTCCAAAAGCGTATCCCCGTCTTCGTTCTGTTCAGCAACTATTTTCGGGTTCGCCCTCTTATTCATCTCGGCCTCCTAGGTTTCGTGGACAAAGGTTGACAGAATACTCGTCGGTTGATTCAAGGCTGTCTTTTGGAGGCGGCCTTGGGCGAGCGGGTTGGACTGAGGGACGACGAGTGGGCGATCATCGGGGAATTGCTGCCGCCTGAAAGGGGGCGGGGTTGCCGCCCCGCGCAGGACAACCGGCTGTATTTCGAGGGCATGATGTGGATTGCCCGCACTGGATCGCAATGGCGCCACCTGCCTGACGAATATGGCAAATGGAACAGCGTGTTCCGGCGCTACCGGCGCTGGGTATCGACCGGCGTGTTCGACGCGATGTTGGAAACGCTGACGGAAATGGTCGAGCGAGACGTCACCGCCGACATGATCGATAGCACCGTGGTCCGGGCACATCATTGTGCTGTCGGCATAAAAAGGGGACTCAGGAAACCGAGGCTCTTGGTCGATCGCGAGGTGGCTTCAGCACAAAGCTCCACGCCCGATGCGACGCAAAAGGGCGCCCTCTCGGGTTTGTCCTGACGCCTGGGCAAAGTCACGACATACAGGGCTTCGGCCCGCTGTTCCGCATGATCGCAGACAAGATCGAGGCGCTGCTGGCCGACAAGGGGTATGACGCCGACGCCATCCGTGAGGAACTGACGAAAGCCGACGTCGAAGCGGTCATACCCGCCAAGAGCAACCGGCGCGAGCCCATCGCGCACGACCGCGAAAAATATCGCTGGCGCAACCTCGTCGAGCGCCTGTTCAACAAGCTCAAGAACTGGCGGCGCATCGCAACACGATACGACAAAACCAAGGAATCTTACCTCGGCTTTGTCAATCTCGTGTCAGTCCTGCAGTGGATACCCTTTGTCCACGAATCCTAGCTGATCGATTAGATTCGAATATTCTTGATGACGAGCAGTACGATTACGGCAATAAATGCCTACTTCAACTGTTGGGATTCACAGCGCGCGATCTCTCCGACCTAGGTAGAGCACCGGAACCACCGGCAAATCAGCCGCAGGCGCTTCAAGCTTTTCGGGACCAACTTGATAAGCGGAAGTATCAGCTCAACGCTGCGAGTGTGCAACTTACCGACGAAATTCGCTCGGTTTGGAAGCCATCAGCGACCCGACCCGAAGCGGACCGCCTTCGCCTCGACGCCGACGGGCAGTACCTCAAGGTAGTCGTCGAGGACGAACTCGGCGTAGAAATTGAGCTAGATCAGCGCTCCGAAGGCTTCCAATGGCTCGTGTCCTTTTTCGTAGTTTTCTTCGCCGAGGCGGCCGACAAGCATGAGAACGCGATTCTGCTGTTGGACGAGCCTGGCATGAGCCTGCACGCACTCAAGCAGCGTGAATTCCGTGAAACGATAACGAAGCTCGCCGCGAAGAACCAGACAATTTATACTACCCACTCACCATTTTTGGTGGGGCCGAATGAGCTGGACTACGTCCGTGTCGTCGAATTGAACGACCGCAACGTCGGCACCAAGGTGCACACCACAGTCACGTCCAGCGATCCAGCCGCGCTGCTTCCACTTCAAGAAGCCTTGGGCTACGATCTGGCCCAAAGCCTTTTTGCCCAAGAGCGGAATCTCGTACTCGAAGGGCTCACCGACGAATGGTATCTTGAGGGTGCGGCGGCGCTACTCGCCGATAGCGGTGAGGTTAGGCTCAACGATAAGATCGCCTTGGTCACTGCCGATTCGGCAGGAAAGATTGTATATTTCGCTACCATCTTGCATGCTCACAAGCTCAAAGTGGCAGCTCTGCTCGATTCTGATAATGCGGGAGACGCCGCCGCCAAACAGGACACGCTTGTCCATAAGCTCGGACAGAAAGCCATTCTGCGCACGAAAGATTATGCGCCAAGCGTTGGGAAAGCCGAGATTGAAGATCTCCTGAGGGATACACTACCCATCATCGCGCGGGATCAGCTTGGCTGGGATATCGTCGATCAGGCCGTCCAGCAGTCGAGTCGTCCGCTCGTTGACATCTTTTCCGGCGTGGCGGGCTTTAGCAAGTACAAGCTTGCGAAAGCCTTCTTGCGTTGGACCCGCGACAACAACGCCAATTCCCTTACTCAGGCAGAACGAACAGCTTGGACCAAGCTGATCACCGCAATCAACGCTGCGCTCAAGTAGCATTCTCAGTAGCTTACTCTGCGTCAAGCTCAAGGTCCATGAGCCTCACCCGAAGTAAAAGAACTGATCTGCCGGTATTGCAGCCTTGGATCCCCCTCAACCTATGGCAGCTTGGGAACCTCAGCCCATAAAAGCTACCGTTCCGGTCAGTCCGCAAAACACGGTGGTATCTTCGAAACATTTCTGCGCACCCGACTTGCCCCTATCCTACCGCTGAGCCTAATGTCCGGCCATGAACGCCGTTGAAATCGAACAAGCCATCACCGACCTTGCCGCCGCCCCCTTTGATGCGGCGGAATTTCCGTATGCCTTTCTGGAAGCCTTCGGAAACAAGGCGACCACGCTCAAGAAGCTGCGGACTGGCGCGTCGAATGGTTCTGACGTGCCGGGCGGCGTACTTCAGCGCAGCAACATCCATATTGCCACCTGCGAGCGAGGTGCGGTCGACGCGACCCTTCAGGCCTTGCGCGCCAGCCCCAAGACCCAAGCCGCCAAGGCCAAGTTCATCCTTGCGACCGATGGCGCAGACTTTCAGGCAGAGGAACTGGCCACCGGCGAGACTGTCGCCTGCCAATATGCCGATTTCCCCAATCACTTCGGCCTGTTTCTGCCTTTGGCCGGCATCACCACCGTCAAACAGATCCGTGAGAGCACGTTCGACATCCGGGCGACGAGCCGGCTCAACAAGCTCTATGTCGAACTGCTGAAAGACAACCCCGACTGGGCCGCAGCCGAGCGCCGGGCCGATATGAACCACTTCATGGCGCGGCTCATCTTCTGCTTCTTCGCGGAAGACACTGACATTTTTTACGGCGAAGGCCTGTTCACCCGCACCGTCGATCAGATGTCGGAGCGCGATTCCAGCAATACGCATGAAGTTATCAGCGCGATCTTCAAGGCCATGGACACGCCCACCCGCCACGAAGGCAAGCTGGACGACCGCTATCGCAAGGCCGCTGGCACGCCGCGCTGGGCGGACGTGTTTCCCTACGTCAACGGCCAGCTCTTTTCGGGCAGCACTGATGTGCCGCGCTTCAGCCGCATTGCCCGGTCTTACCTGATCCAGATCGGCAACCTCGACTGGCAGAAGATCAATCCCGACATTTTCGGCAGCATGATCCAGGCCGTGGCCGACGATGATGAGCGCAGCGCGCTGGGCATGCATTACACCAGCGTGCCCAACATCCTGAAGGTGCTGAACCCGCTGTTCCTCGACGACCTGCGGGCGGCGCTGGAAGAGGCTGGCGACAATCCGCGCAAACTGCTGAACCTGCGCAACCGCATGGCGCGCATCCGCGTGTTTGACCCGGCCTGTGGCAGCGGCAATTTCCTAGTGATCGCCTATAAGCAAATGCGCGAGATCGAGGCCATCATCAACACGCGTCGGGGCGAGGCGGAGCGCAAGACCGAGATCCCCCTTACCAACTTCCGCGGTATTGAACTGCGCCCCTTCCCCGCCGAAATCGCACGACTGGCGCTGATCATCGCCGAGTTTCAGTGCGATGTGTTGTATCGCGGACAGAAAGAGGCGTTGGCTGATTTCCTGCCGCTGGACAGCCAGAACTGGATCACCTGCGGGAACGCCTTGCGGCTCGACTGGCTCAGCCTTATGGATGTCCAATCGTCTGGTGTAAAAATTTACGCTGATGATCTCTTTGGGAGCCCGCTGGATCAGGCCGCCATCGGCTTTGAACACCAGCATGGGGAGACCTATATTTGCGGAAATCCTCCCTATATCGGCGACAAGTTTCAAACTGACAGTCAGAAGGCGGATTTGCGGCAACTCGACGGCGGAAAGAGCGTCAAGGCAATCGACTACATCGCCGGATGGTTCTGGAAAGCTTCACAATTCATTAAATCCGGAGGATCTTTTGCTTTTGTATCGACTAACTCTGTGTGCCAAGGAGTACAAGTTCCACTTATTTGGCCACCCATTTTCAGAAATGGCCAATCAATAGCCTTCTGCCACAAAGACTTCTATTGGTCGAACAATGCAAGCCGCAACGCAAACGTAATCTGCATCATCGTGGGCGTAAAATCTTCTTCTGCAACGAACCCGAAATATATTTTTGATGGAGAAGTAAAGAAACTTGCCAACCATATCAACGCCTATCTTATTGATGGCCCTGACGTTATCGTAGAGAAAGCTCCGCAACCAATTAACGGCCTTCCTCAAATGTATGCCGGTAATATCCCTCGAGATTTGGGAAACTTCAATCTTTCGCGAGCGGATTATGAAGAATTGAGGGAGGCCTATCCAGCGGTCAATGATTTCTGCCGCAAAATCACAGGTTCCAGCGAATTTATCAATGGCATAGAGCGATACTGCCTCTGGATTGATGACAGCCAGGCTGACTTGGCTATGAGAATTCCGCCGATAGCAGATCGGGTTGAGAAGGTCCGTCGCTACCGTGAGAGCGGCAGCGAACGAGGCAAACTCGGTGTTGATACACCTTTCAAATTTGAAAGAACGATCACTGGGCGAAATAGTCAATTGATCATTCCGAGAGTATCATCGGAACGACGAACCTACATTCCTATCGGCTTACAGAAAAGTGAAACGATCGTTTCCGATGCTGCGCAAGCAATTTATGATGCACCGCTATTTGCGATGGCCTTGATTTGCTCAAAAATGCACACCTGCTGGGTTGCATTGACCGCAGGACGAATGAAATCCGATTACAGATATTCATCTGGTGTTTGCTACAATACCTTCCCAGTCCCCAAGCTGACGGAGCAGAACAAGGCCGACCTCACCCGCTGCGCCGAGGACATCCTGCTGGCGCGCGAAGCGCATTTCCCGGCCACCATCGCGGATCTCTATGATCCCGACACGATGCCGGAGAACCTGCGCCACGCGCATGACCGCAATGATGAGGTGCTGGAGCGGATCTACATCGGTCGCCGGTTCAAGAACGACACCGAGCGGCTCGAAAAGCTGTTCGATCTCTACACCAAAATGACCGGCGGCAAGGCAGCGGCATGACGGGCGCGACATTGACTTTTCGCGCCATCGGCGTATCTCTCATTTGAGATACAGGAGGCTCGAATGAACGCACCCCACGTGCCATCTCAAAGCTCCATGCTGCATATCCGCATGGACAATGATTTGAAGGCAAAAGCCACAGAGGCGCTGGCGGCTATGGGGCTGACCGCGTCCGATGCCGTGCGTCTGCTGTTCCACCGCATCGCGGTCGACCAAGCCTTCCCGCTGGAGCTGAAGGTGCCCAACGCCGAAACCCGCGCCGCGCTGGACGAGGCACGCGCAATCATCGCCGAGCGCCGCGCCCGCTTTGCCGATCCTGATACCATGTTTGCCGAACTCGATGGCAAAGAAGGATAAGTCCGCGAAGCTTCCGCGCACGTTCGATCTGGCCAAAGCGTTCAGGAAAGACTGGGAGCGCCTCTCGCGCTCTGGTCGCTATGACATGGGCCAGCTCAAAGAGGCGATGCTTCTGTTGATCGCCAATGATGCGCCGCTGCCGCCCGAATGGCGCGATCACGCGCTGAAGGGCGAATGGGCAGGCACAAGAGAATGCCACATCGGTGGGGATTTCCTGCTGATCTACGAAGTGGACGACACAGCGGGACCGGGCGGCACGCTCGTTTTCGTGCGCGCCGGAACCCATAGCGAGTTGTTCAAATGATCCAGAATGCCGACATCATCCCCACCGTCACCTTCCGCCCCGCAGGCACTGGCGCGACTGCCAAGGCGAACGAGCTGGGGATGCGCCCGATGCAGGCGCGGGCCTATGACAAGCGTGGCGAGCAATATCTGCTGATCAAGTCGCCCCCTGCCTCGGGCAAGTCGCGCGCGCTGATGTTCATCGCGCTGGACAAGCTGACCAACCAAGGCGTTAAGAAGGCCATCGTCTGCGTGCCGGAACGCTCAATTGGCGCCAGTTTCAACAGCGAACCGCTGAGCAAGCATGGCTTCTGGGCCGACTGGGAAGTCGCGCCGCAATGGAACCTGTGCAACACGCCTGGCGCCGATGATCCCAAGGTGGCCAAGTCCAAGGTCAAGGCTGTCGGCGAATTTCTGGTCAGCGATGCCAGGGTGCTGGTCTGCACGCATGCGACTTTCCGCTTTGCCTTTGACGAAATGGGCGTTGAAGCTTTCGACACCGCGCTCATCGCCATCGACGAATTCCACCATGTCTCCGCCGATGCTGGCAACCGCCTGGGCGCGCAGCTCGCCCAACTGATCGGGCGCGACAAGGCGCATATCGTGGCCATGACCGGCAGCTATTTCCGGGGCGACGCCATCCCCGTGCTGGCACCCGATGACGAAGCCAAGTTCGAGACGGTCACCTACACCTATTACGAGCAGCTCAACGGCTATCAGTATCTCAAGGTGCTGGACATCGGCTACAGCTTCTACACCGGCCCCTACACCGAGAAGATCTCGGCCCTGCTCGACCCGACGATCAAGACCATCGTCCACATCCCCTCGGTCAATTCGCGCGAGAGCCTGAAGGACAAGCACCGCGAGGCCGAGGACATCATGGGCCATTTGGGTGAATGGCACGGGGTTGACACGGAAACCGGCTTTCATCTGCTCAAGACAGCCAGCGGCGCCACGATCAAGGTCGCGGACCTGGTCGACGATGATGCTTCCAAGCGGGATCGCGTGGTGGCCTCGCTGAAATCCGCCGCAGCGCGTAGCGATCGCGATTTCGTTGACGTGATTATCGCGCTGGGCATGGCCAAGGAAGGTTTCGACTGGATCTGGTGTGAACATGCACTGACGGTGGGCTATCGCTCCAGCCTTACGGAAATCATCCAGATCATCGGCCGCGCCACCCGCGATGCGCCGGGCAAGACGCGGGCGCGCTTTACCAATCTGATCGCGGAACCTGCCGCTGACGACCCGTTGGTGGTCGATGCCATCAACGATTATCTCAAAGCCATCGCCGCCAGCCTGCTGATGGAACAGGTGCTGGCTCCGCGTTTCGAGTTCACACCCAAGGATGCCGGCCCGAAGCCGGATTTCGATTATGGCCCCGATGGCTATCAGGAGGGGGCGACCAACATTGGCGTCAACGCCCAAGGCCAGATGCATTTCGAGATCAAGGGCCTCAAGCTGCCGACCAGCATCGAGGCGACGCGGATTTGCCGGGAGGATCTCAATGAAGTGATCGCCAGCTTCGTGCAGGACAAATCGGCACTGGAGCGCGGCATGTTCGACACCGAAGTGGTGCCCGAGGAGCTGACTCAGCTGAAGATGGGCAAGATCATCCGCGAAAAATTCCCGGATCTCAGCGAAGATGACCAAGAAGCGGTTCGCCAGCACGCTATTGCCGCCCTGACGCTGACCCAGCAGGCCAAGGCCGCGATGGTCGGCGATGTGGTCGACGGGGAGTTTTCGGGCAGCACGGCTTTCATCGATGGGGTGCGCAAATTTGCCCTGAGCGTTACCGACCTCGACATCGATCTGATCGACCGCGTCAATCCGTTTGACGCCACCTATGCCGTGCTGGCCAAGGCGATGGACGAGAAGACCCTGTTGCAGGTGCAGGCTGTCATCAACGCCAAGAAGGACAAGCTGACCTACGAAGATGCGCGGATGCTGGCCGAGCGCGCGCTGGAGTTCAAGCGGGAGCGCGGGCGACTTCCCTCGCTGACCTCGCAGGATGCCTGGGAGCGCAAGATGGCCGAGGGCATCGCCTTCCTGCAACGCCATGCGGCAAAGGCGGCGGCTGATGGCTGAGCTTAGCGATCTTGAACTTCTGGCCGAACTGGGTGTCGAGACAACGGCAGAGCCGAAGCGTGCCCTGACACCGCTGCAAGAACGGATCATTGCCGGTTTTGAGGATATTCAGCGCTTTGTGGCTGAGCACGGGCATTTGCCTCGGCACGGCGATGACCGTGACATTTTCGAACGCCTCTATGCGGTGCGGCTAGACCGCCTGCGCAGCCTTCCGGAAGCGCGCGAATTGCTGGCCGGTCTCGATCGTGATGCCCTGCTGGATGGCAATGGCCCAACGGCCGTGGCGCCCCAGGAATTGGGCGACGATGCCCTGCTCGCGGAACTGGGCATCGCGCCGGACGCACCAGACGACATCACGCAGTTGCGCCATGTCGCGCCGCGTGCGGAAAAGCGTGCAGCCGAAGAAATCGCGAATCGCGAAAAGTGCGAGGATTTCGAGACCTTCAAGCCCCAAATCGAACGGGTACAGGCCGATCTGGCCAAAGGCGCGCGCGAGGCCAAGGCAGTCGATCAAACAGAGGTCACTCTCGAAGAGATCCATCCCGGCAATTTCTTCATCGTGGCTGGGCAGATGGCTCTTATCGCGGACACCTCGGATGCGTTCGTGACGGAGTATGAGCGCAAGGACCGGCGTGTGCGCGTCATCTACGACAATGGCACTGAGGCGACCATGCTGGCCCGGTCATTCCAGAAGGCGCTCTATCGCGATGAGACCGCGCGCCGCATCACCGCCTTGAGCGCGGGGCCCCTTTTTGGCGATGTGGCCGAGCCTGACGATCTGGCGAGCGGCACGATCTATGTCCTGCGCAGCAAGTCAGCCCACCCCTATGTCGCGGAGCACAGGGAACTGATCCACAAGATCGGCGTGACCGGCCAGAGTGTTGCCCATCGTGTGGCCAATGCGCGCAATGACCCGACCTTCCTGCTGGCTGATGTCGAGGTTGTTGCCGAATACCAGCTCTTCAACATAAACCGCAGCAAAATGGAGGGCCTAATTCATAAGGCCTTGGCGGCGGCCCGGCTTGACCTTGCTGCCGGTGATCGCTTCGGCCGGACCGTCCAGCCGCGCGAATGGTTCCTGATCCCATTTCAGGCGATTGACGACCTGATCTCCAAGATCAGCGACGGAAGCGTGACCCAAGTGCGATACGATCCAATGGAGGCCAGGTTCGTCCCAGCCGGAACCTGACCTCCACTCGACCAATTCACACAGCCTGGCAGGCAGGCTCGATTGTGTGCCAAAGTGTCAGCGATTCATCGCGACAAGCTGAGGGGGACCGTTTCGCACTGATGGCCCGAACAGCCGCCTCAAGCCCTCTGGCTTGCTTGATCGGGACATGCGTGAATTTGCGCCGCGGTTTGCCGAAGGCATCCGTCTCCTGGAACCGAATGCGCTCCGCAAGGGTGACTTGCAGTGCACGCCTCGATCCCGTGTCGACGGCAACCGGAAAACGCTCCCGCAGAAATTCGTCCATGGGCCGTTCCAAGTCAGCAAATTCCAGCGGTCGCGGCGCAACCAGGGGTTCCGGCCCGTCCGTCGGAGCAAAGACGGTCGAGACCTTCGCACGAAGGTCGCCAAAGCGGCTTCCCATCTGCTTGTACCAGCGCAAGGCGTAATCGGCGATCAGCCCGATTATGGGGAAAGTATGGCTATAGCCACTGCAACCGATCTTGAGTCCGACGTAAAGGCGCGCCTCCCCCACGATAGTGCGATTGTCCGGCAGTTTCGCGAGGACTTCGATCATAGCCTGGCTGGCGCCGAAGATCGTCAGGTTGACGCCGATCCAGTAGTTGCGTTGGCCGCCAAGGGCCTGGCTCAGCGTGGCGCGAAAACTGGCATCGAAAACATAGGGAACCGGTTCTTGGCGATTAAAGCTCGCCAAATAGGAACAAACGCTCGCCTTGGACATGTCTGCCATTTCGGCAATCGCCTCCAGTGGGGCGCCACGTTGCCACATGTGCCAGGCCTTGTGCAGGTTCTGCTGTTGGATGTGCCGCTCCTTGGGCAGGCGGTCCGGCATTTCAGGGACTTCGACGCGGTCCGCAGCCCTTGATGCCAAGCCGCTCTGGTGCATGGCCGCTTCAGCGAAATCAGAGCCCTTGGCGGCCTGTTTGATCGCCGGATCGAAGGGCACTTCGCTCTCTTTCTCGACGTCAAAGGCATTGACAGTTTGATGGGGGGCATTGAGTGTCGTCAGATCATCGTTCTGAATAGCCCCTAGTTTTCTAGACGCCTTCT
>NZ_GL876931.1:215526-237256 GCF_000192575.1 Novosphingobium nitrogenifigens DSM 19370
AGGCATCGCCAGACACCGCCTTCGCCAGTTGCCGCTTCCATGCGTACAGCGAATGCTGACTGACGCCGAGCCGTTCAGAAACCTCCGCTACCCGATACCCGCGCTCGGTGATCTGGGCCACCGCATCACGCTTGAACTCATCGCTGAAATTGGGCTTCCCCATCGTCGCCTCCTGTCCTCAAAATTAGGATAAAAGGCGTCCAGAAATCTAGGGGCTATTCATTCCCGTGCAGGGAAATTTTGCGCGAGATGCTTTTCAATTGCCGCAGGATCTGGGTTCGCGGCCAGTGAATTTGATCAACATGGTCGAAATGAGCAGGGGCTGATTGCCGCTCGGCCTGCTCCAGTTGCCCCAAAATCTCTTTGGGCAGCAGGCGGCGTTCGACCAGAACGACGAGATCGACATCGCCGGCAGTCTCATCATCAGAACCGGTGAGAACACTTCCAAAGAGGCGGATCTCTTTGATGCGCCGGGACCGTCCCGGCTCGCGGTTGATGGCGCCTGCTAGCTTGACGACCTCCTGAACGATGCGGCGGCCCTCTTCACGCGGGAAACGAGCTCCCAAGCGAGTTGCCAACAACCGATGTCCTTTTTCCGTGACCGTCCAGTGATCAATGTAATCCCAGGTGCCCGCGAAGCGGATCCATCCCGCCTCGCACAAGTCAATCAGAGTTTGGCTAGTCTCACGCACATCCAGCCCGAGCTTCTTGAACGCATAAGGGGTTGTAAAATCGTCCTTCGCCAGCAGCTCCTTGAGCGTGGCTGGACGTAGGCCGCAGATCGTGTCTTTCGCAGAAATTCGCATAAATCATCCTTTGTATCAGTGAGAACACTACCCAGAGTTGAGCAGGCGTGGGACCATTCCCCCATGGGGAGGCCCCGCCCGCGGCAGAGCGGCCGACATGACGCCGGCCCGGGTCACAGTCCCAACTCCATCGATTTTTCGGGGCCGATGGTGGGCTGCCTAGGCTGCTGCACGGTCGATGCTTGCCGTTCTGGCCGGCTGCGGACCGTCGAACCATCGATCGCGAAAGTGACATTGCGCTCGCCATCACCAGCCCTTGCCGGTGCCTCGTTGTCTCGGCCTTGGCTGCCTGGTGATGCTGCGCTTGGAGCCTTGCCTACATGATCAAGCGCGCTGGCCTTGTCCCCAGCGTTGCTCTCGACCGCGCGCAGCATGGCGTCGCGATCATCAGTGAAGATGGTCAGTTCATCGCGAACGCGGGTAGCCATCACATGGGTCAGGCGCTGGTTGGAGAGATGGCGCTCGGCCGAATGCATGACGCCGATGCCATTGTCAGTCGTCATGCCCTGCGCCTGATGCATGTTGATCGCGTAAGCGAGGCCAAGACGGGACAGCATGCGGTCGCCATGCGGCAGCAACATGTTCACACCGTCACCTGTCCGCACCTCCACACCCTCACGTGTGATGGCAACAACTTGCGCTTGCGCGGAATTGAGCAGACCACGCTGCTTGTCATTGGCAGTCCAGCGAATGCGATCGCCTTCATAGAGGACCAGGTTCTCGCGCTGGGAGAGAGCCAGGCTGTCATGTTTATCGCTGGCATCAAGGCGATCGGGGCTGAACTTGATGGTCCGTCCTTCGCTGTCGCGCAGGCTGACGACACCCTTGGTGGAAACGCGGATCACGTCATAGGTGCCGGCATCCAAACCAGCGGGCCGGTGCTTGCCGATCACTTCCAGAACCTGGCCGGTCCGATAATTCTGGGCGAAGCGCAGTTCCTCGCGGGTCAGATGCAGGCTTTCAAGGCGGGCGATGGCCAGACCCTCTCCGCTGAGCGAACCCTCGGCCTTCAGGCCTTCCTGCACCAGCGCGTTGAGCACCGCGCGGCTTTCACGGCCGGAGGCATAGAGCGCGGTTCGCTCACGATCCTCGGCCGATAGTTCCAGCCACTTGCGAGCCGCCGCTTCCCTAAAATCGGACCCCGCGCTAACGACGCGATCCCCCATAACCTTGAAGGCAGACGCGAAATGGCCCGATCGGGTGAGCGCAGCGACCGCTTTCATGGTCTCGGTCCTTTGCCGCTGGCTGGTCTGAAGTTCGGCCAATGCGGGCCTGTGCTGCTGGATCAGGGTGAAGGCCTTGCCAGCATCGATCGGCTGCAACTGAGCGCGATCTCCGATCATCACCAGACGATCCACGCTCAGACGATTGGCGATGGTCACCAGATCGTTCATCGGCTTGTTCGCAACGAGCGATGCCTCATCGAGGATCAGTATTGTGCCCTTGAGCATGGCGCGGGATGCGTCAAAGGTTGCCCCTTGGCCTTCCAAAGCCGCGCGCAAATGCTGATTCACGAAAGACGAGACGGTTTGCGCCTCGATCCTTGCCTCGCCTTTCAACATCTCCACCATGGTGTTGGCCTGCGCTAGGCCGAGCACTTGCCGCCCCTCGCCTCGGGCAACTTCGGCCAATGTCGAAACGAGCGTGGTCTTGCCCGCCCCGGCCACACCCTGGATCACCACAACACGATCGTTGCTGGACAGCGCCATGATGCCGGCGCCCAACTGCTCCTCATTGAGCGGTCGCAAACCGGCTTGCTGCTGGAGGCGGATGGCGGCCTGATCTGCGGGGAGCATGATCGGCGCGCTGCCACGCCCGGCATCGAGCCCTTCGAGCAAGCGCCGCTCTTGCGCGATATGCTCGGGTGTCGTGACATGGGTGGTGGTCCCATCGGGGCGGCCCACACTGCCAAAGATCAGCAGGCCCTTGTGCGCGAGAGCCTGGACCCGCGCCTCGACGTGCTCGATGGTCACGCCTGAAAGGCCCAGATTCAGCGCTGTGCGGGAGACCTCGTGGATCGGAAAGGCTGCCTCACGTTGCCCCAATATGCGGATCGCAGAAGCGACCGCCATTTCGGCGCCGACTTCAGCAGAGGACAGTCCCAACCGGGCAAAGCCCCCCGTGAGCAACGGATCTCCAGGCTTGAGCCATTCGCGCAGCGCTTCTGCCCAACCGGCCGCTGCCTCCATCACATGGCGCACTGCCGCGGCCCCGAAAGGCCTATGCGCTGGCAGCCCCACTCTCGCCTCCGCCCCGGCAACGACGGCTTTGCCATCAAACCCCAACGCCGCAGCCCGCTCCCCCCACTCCGCGCGAAGACCATCGCGATCGTCTAGATTGATCTTGTCATCACGGGTGCGCTTGGTGATCTCGCGCATGAGTTCCGGATTTCGGCCATCGCGCCCAAGGTCTGAAGCCTTGGCAAGGATGTCCTCGCGCCGTTGGCTGAAGGCCGTGAGAACGTCCCCAGGTACGCCCTCGATCTCGAACTGGCCGTGCTTTCCGGTCTGACGGGTCTGATAGCCGAGGTCTTCGACGATCGCCCGCAAGGATGCGTGATAGACGCTGCCGATAAGGGAATTGTTCTTCCAGAGTTCATCGTTGAACAGGGCCTGCCAATTGCCCGCAACCTTGGTCAGATTGGCAATGACCACATGGATATGCGCCTGCGGGTCGAGCTTGCGGCTCGTGTCGTGCTGGAACAGGGCAAAAGTCAGATGCCCGGTGCGGATGGGATCGCCTTTGGGATTGTCGCCGTAAGTCCGCCCCTCGGCGAAGGTCTTCTCGACCCAGCCCATAGTCTGACGAACCGCCTGCATATGGGCGGCGAGCAGGCGCTTGTCGCCGGCGACATATGCCAGGACGCTGGCGGACTTTGGCATGGAGAAGGTCAGGTCGATGCCAGCTCGGCGCCTTTCGGGGTCGCCGATTTGCTCGCCATCGGGCAAGCGGCCCTTGAGGAGATCCTCGAAGGCCTTTTTCTCCACCTCACCGGAAAGACCGAGTTCGGCGGCGCCGTTTCCGCCCCAGCCACTGACCTCGCTGGCGTGCTCGCCAACGTAATAGTCATCCTTGGCAAAATAGTTGGCAGCGCCGCCCGCCGAACGCACCGAAGCAACCGACAGCACGGGTCAGAATCCCATATCCATGTCATCGCCAAGATCGGGCGATGGCTCATGATCCTCACTGGCCGAACGGTGGCCATGCTTCTCGGCCGGATCGGTAAAGGACTGGCCAGTCCGCTCCTCGATGGTGATCTGCTGCTCGCGGCGCTGGGGGGATGGCGGGGTATTGGACTTTGCCAATGACGACGGTTCATCCTTGCCCCTCTCCTCGCGCGCTGGGCCGGAGCCCTCCCGCATCGGGGAAGATCTTGGGCGGCGCAAACTGCCGCGCAGATGGCCAGCATCTTTGGCATTGGCCTGCGCATCGTCCTCAGCCTTGGTCTGGGGTTTCCCTTCAGCGCGCGTATCGGCCTGGACCTCCGCCGAGGTCATCTCGCGCGGATCAATCGCATCGGTTGGCTGGCGCTCACCATTCTCTTGCCGAGCATCTTGTTCGGTCTCCGGCTCGGTCATCGCCTGCTCGGCTGCCCCAACGACAGGTGCCGGCCCGCCATCACCGCCCGTAGCTTCTTCATCGCCATCTCCCGGCGGTGCGTAGGCAGCCAATTGCATGTCGGTCTTGCGCAGGAAGGGTTCGGCGATTTTGGGATAGTCGCGCCAGACAAGGCGGATGCGTGCGGCCGGAAAGCCTTCGGGAAACTTCACATAGCCGTGGAGGGACGGCAGGTTCATGATGTCGTCGGGGATGACGAGCGGCTTGACCTCGGTGCGCGGTGTGATCGTGGCCGCATCACGCGATCGGCTCGCGCCGATCGAATAGGCCTCATCGGTCTCCCGCACCTCGCGGAATCCGATGAAGTTCGAGCAAACCTCGGCGGTGTTTTTGTCAGCGGTGGCGAGGATCAGCTTGGTGCGCGCCAAAGAGGCAAGGTTGATCGCGCCTTCCTCGCCATAGGTTTCGGCGAGCTTGTCAAAGCTGTGCATCCCCAGCACGAAGGCCCCGCCAAAGCCGCGGCCGGTCTGCAAGCCATGCTCGATCGCCGGCATCCGGTGGAGCGCGTGAACCTCGTCGAAGAGATACCACATCCGCAGATCACGGGTGCGCGGCATGCCCATCAGCGCATTGACCGCCAGATCCATCCAGAGGGTGAGAAGCGCGCGGTTGAGAGTGAGATCGGTATGGGTCGAGGTGATGAACAGGATCGAGCCTGGAACCGGCTCCTCTTGCACCCAGCGCCGGATCGAGAACGGTGGCCGCTCTCCCGGCACTGGATCAGGCAGAAATCGGATCGCCTGGGCATTGGTGTTGAACACGGCGCGGATGGATTCCGCCATGCGCGCCGCCTCAGTGGCAGTCAGCGGACTCGCGATGGTGTTGGCGAGCTTGGCGTGAACGGCCTTGAGGTCAGCCGACATGAGGTGATGGGCAATCGCGCCATTGGTGGTCTCGCCAGAGGCCGCGAGTTTCACGCACATTTCGACAAAGAGCGTGCGCGCCGCCATGGCCCAGAAAGGCTCGGCATTGCCGCCATCGCTGGGGATCAGCGCGGCGGCGGCCGAGATGTAATCTGCGTAGTTCTGGCAATCGTTGAAGATGGTCCAAGGCGGGCAGCGCTGGTCCATGGGGTTGAGGATGTGGTCGCGCCCTTCCTCGTAGAAGGCTTCGACAAAGGCACCCGTGAGGTCGAAGACCACGCAGCGTTGGCCGCGCTCCCGGGCCTCGGTCACCAGTTTGCGAAGCTGCGTCGTTTTACCCGCGCCGGTTGTGCCGATGAGCATGGCGTGGGTCTGCTCAAGCCGCCAGGGATAGGCGATCCCTGCCATGGCATAGGGCACATGCAGCCCCAAAGCGACGCGCTCGGTGATGGTGGCGCGAGCCACACGGTCGGCTGCCATGGTGGGGTGGCGCTCGGCCAATTCGGCGGCGAATTCGGCGGCATTGTGCGCATCGATTTCGCCCGCCAGCACTGCGGCGCTGACCAGCATGGCACCGCGCTCGTGGCGCTCCTTCAAGATGTCGACGCCAATCTTCTGCGACAGACGCACGAACCATGTCGCCAGCGGGCCGCTGAAAAACAGCGAACCGGCCAAAGCCACGATCATGCAGCGCATGAATTTAGTCCAGGCCTGCGCGACGTCGGGATAATCGGGCACGTCGCCGATGGTCATCGGCACCACGCTGTCGTCAGGCAAAGTCAGGTTGACGCTGTGGCCGGGGTCGAGATCGACCAGATTCCAAAAATCGGCAAAGAGCCGCATCTCGACGAGCTGGACCTCATGCTCGCGCATGAGCAGGGCCAGCAGCAGGACAAGCAGCAGGCTGAAGCTGAGGACCGCTGCCAGGATCGGCCAGCGCAGCCCTTCCATCATCATCATGTAGCGCAGGCGGATAAGCTGCGAACCACGGGTGAAGGCCCCGACGTTGCGGACGATCTCGCCGCGCGCCGATTCATGCTCGACGGCCACGGGGCGCCGGTCGAAACGGATGTCGCCATCACGCGCCATGGTAGGTCTGCGCATGTTCGATGGCGAGGTCGAGCAGGCGGTCCGCCTCCTCGGGCGCAGCCCTCTGCACCAGCGTGTCGAGCGCGAGCGTGTTGAACTCGAGCATGGTGACAAGGCGGGCGAAGTCGATCTTCTGGCCAAGCTCAAAAAGCGGCAAGGCAAAGTCGATCATCGAGCGAACACATTCGGACTGACGACGGCCATGCTGCTGGGCGAGCCGCTTGATGCGCTCGTATTGCGGCGGGCTGACGCTCAGGCCGCATTGGATCAGTTTGGTCACAACGGCTCCTCACTAGGAGAAGCCTGGTCCGGTTATCGCAAAGCGATGTTTAGCTTACTGGCGGGCCTTGCGCAAGCGGGTGGCCTTCCGCAGGTGGAATCTGGGCTGAAGGGCCATTCCGCCCGCGGAATAAAAATTAAATTCTATATCAATGCTTTATAAGGAGCCCGCCTCAACATAGGCGGCTATAGGCCGGCACAGGGCCTATTATTCCACCGGCGGAATTCGCATTCTTGCAATTCCGGAGGCGGAATAACTTGACTATATCATTGATTTCATATAACTTATCTATCATAGGCCACCCCTTATCCGAGCGGTTGAGCCGCGTTCGGTGTGCCCAAAATTCCATCAGGAACTGGGCATTCAAGATTGTCCGTGGACGCTTGAGGATGTCTGCTGGTCACCGGGTTCCTGGCTGCGGCCTAGGCGCCGACCAGCCATCCGCATCATGGCAATTCAGACCAAGGACAGCCGGTCACCGAGCCGTTGAATGAGGTCCATCCGCTCGTGCAGGATGGCGACAATCAGCGGTGGATCGATGTCGCGCTTAAGGCAGAAGGCATAGTGATGCTCGCAGCGGGCCATCCACAGGCCGGGATGCATATCGCTCATGTCACGGTAGGAGCCCAAGCCTTGCGCGAGACGAGCGATGCCTTGCTCGAGCTTGGCCATATAGGCGCGAACTTGCGCATCGCCCCAATGCTGGCGGGTGTAGCGGACGATCGACCGGACATCAGCCTCGGCCGCCGCTGTCAGGACGTAACCGTGGCTCAAGAGGCTTGGCTCGTGCCCAGTTCCTCATCGACGATGGTACTGATGCTCAAGGCCGAGGTCTGACCAGCCAAACCTTGCTCGATGCGTTCGCCCAGCAGCGTCTGCAATTCGCGCCAAGCCTGATCGCCACTCGCATCAGCGGGGAACAGACGCTCGAGCGCATATTGCTTGATCGTCTTGCCTTGCAGGGCAGCCAGCGCCTTCAGGCTCTGATGCTGTTGACTGGTGATGTCGATGGTCAGGCGGCTCATGACGACCTCTTGGCGGCTACAACAAAGCATCATTACCGCAAATGTGGGTTTGTGGCCAGCCTCATCACCAGTAGATTTGGATCAGGCGCGCCGCACGGATAGACCTCTGGCCCTCGACAAGAGTTCAGGTGGCTTGCGGAATGGGGCAAGATCATCTATCTTACTTTCGTCTTACCAAGGGATAATGCCATGGGCATACAGGATCGGATTACGACCACCGTGTCCACCAAGGGGCAGGTTATTCTGCCCAAGGCGATCCGTGACCAGCGGTATTGGTCCGCTGGTACCAAGCTGATCGTCGAGGATACGCCCGACGGGGTTCTGCTAAAATCCATGCCGGTTTTCGCGACAACCAGCATCGAGGATGTTTTTGGCAGGTTGCATTCCAGCAAGCCTGCTTTGTCGGTTGACGATATGAATGCCGTGATTGCCGAGGAGGCCAAACGGCGTGCGCGCGATTGATACCAATGTCGTGGTGCGCCTGCTGGTGGCTGACGATGCTGATCAGGCTCAAGCCGCCCGCCAGATTGTGTTGGGTGGAGAGACGTTTCTGGGCGTGAGTGTTGTGCTTGAGACAGAATGGGTATTGCGTGCCGGATATGACTTTACCGCTCCGCAGATCGTGGACGCCTTGCGCGCGCTGGGCGGGCTTCCGGGCCTGACCATGGAAGAGCCGGAACAGGTTGCCATGGCGCTTGAAGGACTGGAACAAGGCATGGATTTTGCCGATGCTCTCCATCTGGCAAGGTCTGGTCATTGCCGCGAATTTGTGACCTTTGACCGTAAACTGGCCAAACGCGCCAAAGGCCTTTCCCGGGTCCCTGTCCTGCTGCTTTGATCGCACGATCAGGCGCGTGGGCCCGGGGTGGGGCTTGCCCCGCCCCTACGTCCGCGTGCCTCCTGCCATCGGAAAAAGAGAAGGAGGACGCCGCTGATGCGGCGCCCTCCCCCGGATTACTGGCGAAACGTCAGGCAGCGGCGCGCTGGTGACGCTGGGCGAAAGCGTGATGGGGCAGGTTTGCCTCACGCACGCGGCTCAAGAGGTTGGACTGGAGGCCCGAACCTTCGCAGATGATGGCGTGGACCGGTTTCAAATTCAGCAGTTGTTCGTTGCGAACGAAGCCTGCGCGCTTGCCCAGTGCCCGGTTGAGGGTGAAGCGGACGGTCTTGACGCCGCGCGCGGCAGCCCAGGCGTGAGCGATCTGGTCGCAACCCTTGTGCTGGGCGGTGGTGGCGAGGAGCATGTGGGGCACGCGGGCGTGGGTTTCATCAAGAGCCTGCCAGAGAAGTTCGTGGTCGTGCCAGTCGGTGCCGCCGGAGAAGATCACCACCGGGCCAGTGGGCGCGTGGTCTTCGCGGCGCTTGGCAGCGCGGGCGGCGAGGAAATCGCGGGCCTCGATCTGGCTGGCGGTCAGGCCGGAGGAAACGCGGGTGCCTTTGACGGTCGAGAACGGGCGGCCGGTTTCGACACGGTAGATCTCGCCGGCGTAGTCGCGCATGGCCTCCATCGCCTCGCGGCAGTCCATCAGGGTCTGGGCGATGCGCTGGGTTTCTTCCAGTTCGACGGCGTAGATTTCGGAAGGGTCAAAGGCGCGGGCCATGTCGCCCAGCTTCCTGGTGGCTTCGTCCTCCCGCTTCTCGATGCGCTGGGAGGTGACGTGGAAGCTGTTGACGATGCCCCATACGATGTCCTGGCCGAATTCCTCCATGCGGGTGCCGCGGAAGAGATCGAAGACGGTGCCGATGACCATTTCCATCGCGCCGCGCGCGGCCTGCGGGTCGGGCATGTCGGTGGCGGCGGGTTCGTCGTGAACCGAGAGTTGCGCCATGCTGCCTTGCTCGGTGAAGGCAGTGTCAAAGCCGGGGACTTCGATCTGCTCACGGTAGAAGGCAGAGAGGGCTTCGAAATTGGCGAATGCTTGCGTCATGGTGACCTCCAGAAGGCTTCTTGTTCGTCATCCTCGTGATGACGGGAGGTCAGGGGGCGAGCTGGACCAGCTTGTCAGGGACGTTGGCCGGGAAGCTGGCTGCGCCGGAGCATCGCGCCAAAAAGTGGGAACCGGTTTTTGGCATCAGCGATGCGACCACAAAGCGCTGCCAGACCCCGGTTGACGCCGCGCCAGCGGGGCGTGGGGAGCCGATTTTGTGGTGGGCTGGCCCGCCGCAAAATTGGGGGCACCGCGCATCCTTGCACAAGCGCCCGGCCAGCTTGCCAGACTCGGACTACGAGAGAGAGAGATTGTTGGTTTCAGGGGTACGCTACGGTGCCCCAAGCGCCCCGCGCCAGTCGATCGTCACCCGAATGGGCCGAGACCCAAACGGGGCTCGGTGGAGCCCGCCTGCGGGCGGAATAGAGCGCGGTGACCGTGCCGCAGGCGCGGGCGCGGGCAGGCGCCTAGTGACATTCACGCCTTGCCGCTATTAGTCGAAAAATGCCGGCCTCGCCGCATCCGCTGAGAACGCAAAGGCTGCTGCTATATCGCTCTCGATGGTCCGCGCCCGCGAGAGTGGTGGCAAATCGTCAATGGCGAAGAAGCGAGCCTCAACGGTTTCCGCGCCCGGCCGGGTATCGCCGTAGCCATTCCGATCGCACAGGAAAAACATCTTGTAAAAATCGCGAACATCCGGCGGATAGCCCAATCCGGCCTTGTGCCGCACACCATAGAGCCTTCGCGCGGCAACTTGCAGCCCTGCCTCCTCGAGAATTTCCTTCTCGACATTTCGAGCGGGGGAAAGGCCAACATCGGCGAAACCGCCGGGCAAGGTCCACAACCCATCGCTACGTTCGCGGACCAGGAGAATTGAATCATCTTCAATCACCGCGCCGCGAACATCAACTTTCGGTGTCGCGTAGCCTCGCGCGAAATCCGAAACCAGCCCCTCGATCCGCTCGACTGGAACATTGCCCAGCGTGGCAAGCATTTCATTGGCAATCTGAGCGATCTCTTCATACCGCTCTCGGTCGAACTCATCACGTGAGTAATGGATCCCCGTCGATGCGATGGCTTGAAGTCGCTTGCCAAAGGTTAGCCATTGCGGTTCCATAATACCCTCCAGATGCAGCGGTTGAACATGGCATGTTTCGGGTCACGCGCAAGCTGGGATAGGCGTTCGCAAATCTCTGGAGCTCGGCGAGGACATCTCGAACAAGGTGTGGCAACGCCGTCACGGAAGTAGGTTGGGCACCTGTCGGTGCCCAACCGATCAGCATTCAATGCACCACCACATCGATGAGCAAACCGTCGAGGCTGTCGATCCCGCGCTCGCTGGCCACCAGGCTCCAGGCGGCGACCAGGTCGTCGAAATATTCCGCATCGACAAGGGTTTCGGCGCGAGCTTCGCCGAACTGGCTCTGTTCCCAGGCGAGGCCGTGCGCGGCGTCGGTGGACGAGGCTATGGCGTTGCCGAGATGCGCGGCGATATCGTAATCGGTGAGATGAGCCGATTGCGCCCGGATGCGGGCGACCATGGCGGGGTTGGTGACGGTGATGCCGCAGGGGACGCAGGCGAATTCATCGAAGGCCGAGGTGTAAAACATGGGCTTGCTCCCGAAAGGTGCTTGTCCGATTTTTGGGGGCGGCCCGCCATTGTTTCGCGATTTCTGCGAAATCGCTGGGGCGGCCCGCCCGTCTGGGTCAGATGAACTCGATCTCGTCAGCGACGATCTCGGTGTTGTAGTAGGTCCGCCCGTCCTTCTCGTTCCTGGTGTAGCGGATCTCCCCGGTGACAATCAGCTTGTCGCCCTTCTTCTTGTGGTTGGCGATCGACTTGCCGAGGCCGTTGAAGGCCTTGATGGTGTGGAACTGGTCGTAGGTTTCGGCGTAGCCATCGTCGCCCTTGACGACCTGGCCGTCCTTGATGACCGGCCTGCTGGTGACGAGGGTGAAGCTGACGCCGCCCTTGCTGTCGGTGCCGAAGCGGCTGATGTCGGAGGTGATGCGGCCGGACAGGAAAACCTTGTTCATTTCGATGTCTCCAGATCTTACCGGCGAGCCTTTCCCGCCGGGATGAACTGAAGCGCAGCCCGCGATTGAGGGGCCGCCGCACCGGAGCGCAGCGCAGGGAAACCTCCATTTTTCGAGTGGTGCGGGCGCCGACCGCAGGGAGGTAACTCGGTCGACAATTGGGGGTTGCGACGGTCCCGCGCGGGCGTAGTGTTCATCCCTTTTCTGGCGGGATGGCTTGCCGGTCAGATTGCCCGGAGATGTTCGACCAAGGTTGTGTTTGGCTGTCGGGCCGCCCTGAAATCAGGTGCCTTGCTTGGCGCTGCCAAGGGCCTGCTTGCCCGCACTCGCTTCATGCCACCGTTTCATGGTCGCCAGGCAAGAGGTCCAGAGCATGGCTTGGCTCCGACCCACAGGATTACACCCACGGCGTAGAGTCCGGCAGGCGTTCGCCAGCCACCGCAGGGCGACTGGTTGTCACCGGCGATGCTGCACTCATTCGAGACGAAGCGGACCCGCCACAACAGGCGTATAAGCTGAGTGCTGATCGTTCAGGCCTGAGCGGCAGCCTGCTGGTTGAGGGGGTTTTCGGGATCAAGGCATTGCAGAGCATGATCGATGTGCATGGCTGCCAGCAGATCTCCGGCGTCCAAGAGCCGTGCCTTGATCTCGGCCAGTGTCGCGGTAATCGCCTGATACTCGTCCCGGTCAAGCGATTGAAGATGATCGGTCATTGAAGGATGCCTTTGGCAGATCGGTCGAGGAAACACCGGTTATCAGACAAGCGTGACAAAACTTGCGCAAGCGGAGCTGATGATGATCGTCGGCCCGTGATGAGACGAAATGCCCAGAGAGGCTTGATTACATATTATAGTTGATAAACTCAAAGTGTGTAAATCGCGATCCTTGCATGCATGGACATGCGTAAACTGGTTGGCCGGAATTTCGCGCGCCTGCGTCGGGATCAAGGTCTGACTCAGGAGCAGGTCGAGGAGCGTTCTGGCTTCAGCCAGCAATATCTCAGCAGCTTGGAGCGTGGACGGCGCAATCCGACCGTCATCACGCTCTATGAGCTGTCCTTGGCGCTGGGCGTCAGCCATGTCGATCTGGTTCGCCCCGACCTCGAAGATCCCACCGAGCATTGAACGAAAATAGGCGACCCGTCGTGAGACGGGCCGCCCATAGGAACAAGCATCCTGGAGGTTGGCGTCAGGCCGCCTTGGCAAAACCCGGTTCGAGATCGCCGAAGGGCGAAGCGTCGCGGCGGTCATCCGCACCGGCGGCAAAGCCATCATTGGCTGCGCCCATCACGGCCGTTTCGGCGAAGCCAGCCTCCGCCCGACGACGCGGGCGCGACCAGGCGATGTTGAGCGCGCCATCGGCTTGCGAGAAGAGCGCGATCGACAGCGGGGCTTCAAAGCTGGGATCATCGATCTGGCCCTGAAGGAAGGTGTCACCGCCATTGTTCGCGGTCTTCTCCCACAGGCCACCGACGGGGATGAACTGGCCATTCTTGGCGCGGACCATCACGTCATACTTGGGGGCGGCGGCGTTGCTGGAATTGACCGGGCGCAAGCCCACCACGAGGTCGAGCGTAGCGGTCTGGATCTTGCCCATGTAAACGCCAGCGCCGTTGAGCTTCAGTTCACCGATATTCATGGCCGTATTCTCCTCTGGCCCGACACCCTCTTGCGTCCTGGGTGCCGAAGGTTGGTTCGCGTCTTTGGCCCCTTGGCCCCAGACACCCATCCTCAATCCCCTCAACTCCTCCCCGCCCGGTGGCCGCCCAGCGCCGCGCCGACGGAGCCGAGCAAGGCCTGCAACCCGACATGACGCCAAGCGCCGCAGGCAGGAGAATGATGCCCCCGAGCGAACATCGCCCGAGGCTTCGCAGCCAAGCCGTCAGGCCGCGTCGAGATAAGTGGGATTGTCGTTCGCCGAGGCCGACACACGAAAGCCGGAACGGCGCTGGGGGCGCAGCCAGGCGACGCTGTAGCTGCCGTCGCTCTGGCGAAAGGCGCTGATCGGCAGCGGCCGCGCCATCGAAGGATCATCGATCCGGCCTTGCAGGAAGCATTCGCCGGTCGTCTTCGAGGTCTGCTCCCACAGCGCGCCGATCTGGACGGCGGCGCCCGCTGGGCTGCGCGTGTAGATTTCGTAAAGCGGGGCATTGGGATGGTACGAGGTAACGCCGCGCAGGCCGAAGCTCATGGCAACGGTGAGCGTGGTGATGCTGCCGGTCAGCGCGCCGCGATCGTTAGCGCGAATGGTGCCGATGTTCATGCAGGTTTTCCTTTAGTGCCTGACTCGAAAGATCACCAAGCGTAGCAATATCTTGCGGTTCTGCGGGTGAGCATGCGGATGGAGGCGATTGTGGCCCAGGCGGTGGACGAGGCGATGGTTGTTTCCCAATCCTTGGCCAAGCGGCGGCATCGACCGAGCCATGCGAAGGTGCGCTCGACTACCCAGCGGCGCGGCAGAACCTGAAAACCCCTGGCCTTGTCGGACCGCTTGATGATCTCGATCGTCCACTGGCCCGAACCGGCGATGGCATCGCGGAGTTTGTCGCCCGCATAGCCGCCATCGGCAAAGACATGGCGCAGCCAGGGGAAGCGCCGCCGCACGGCCTTGAGCACATCGACGGCGCCATCGCGGTCCTGAATATCGGCGGTATGCACGAGAATGAAGATGAGGAAGCCGCAGGTGTCGGTCAGGATGTGCCGCTTGCGGCCCTTGATCTTCTTGCCTGCGTCATAGCCGCAAGGGCCACCACTTTCGGTGGTTTTGACCGACTGGCTGTCGACCACACCGGCACTTGGGCTTGCCTCGCGTCCTTCGATCTCGCGCAGGTTCATGACCAGTACCGTGTTCATCGCCTCGAGCAAGCCTGCGTTGCGCCAGACGTAGAAGTAGCGTTGGACCGTCGAAACCGGCGGAAAGCATTTGGGCAGAAGCCGCCACGCGCAACCGCTCGCCGCAATGTAGAGCAAGGCGTTCAGGACTTCGCGCATGTTTGTTGTCCGGCGCCGACCTCCCCGCTTGGCCGCAGGGATGAACGGCGCTGCCAAAGCCCACTCCCGGTCGGTCATATCGCTGGAATAACGCAATCCTTTTCGGCTATGCTCCTGCCGGGCAATACCAGTCCATGCCATCGTTCACTCCATCTCTTCGCAAAGAGGCGTGAATCACAACATACTGGTATTGCTCAACAACTTTCGGGGCGGGCTCTTAGCAAGGGCCCCGTCTTACATTCCAGTGGGCCGCAGGGTTGGATGCGTCTCTGGGCGCCTGCGCCCATGACACTCATCCTCCATCCGCTTCACTCGCGGGCTGATTTTATGGCTGTTTCTGATTGCCAAGTGAAACTTGGAACGACAAGATAGCAGCCCAATGACTGGTCTAGAAACAGGCCGGAACTAAAGCACTTATCGATGGAACTGTGTTCCATATAAGAAACAAAGGGTATCGTAGTGACTGCATCAAGCCCAGATTCGCCCCCTCCAGAGCAATCTCTCGAACAGTATGTCCAGGAGCTTGCCGAACGGGATGATCCATATCCCTCACATTTTATCAATAGCTTAAATGAACCTGGCCCTGCCTTATACGTACTATTGAGGGCAGAAAAGGCACAACTTAGCAACCCTGCCCCTGCGCTCATTTCATTTGGCAAAGTCATTGAGGTTGAGAATCAGCACGCCTGTGTCAATCCAGACGACATTATCGATCTGATTGAGACACGATACGCGGACAATGACCCCGAGGCGATTGTCGAGCAATTCAACGACGCAATGAGCAGCGACGAAGACGATTATTGAAATTCCTGAAGCTCATTGATTGGAAATGGGCGCATAATAGTGGGGCGTGTGCAGCCCGCAAATGTTCTCTGGCGACCAGCGCAGATGTCCGCCGGACAGGAAGCGCCCGTCCTCCGGTTTCACGGTCACCGGCCCGTTGGCCGACACGTCGAAGAAGGTGCCATTGGTCGGGTCCATTGTTGCCACCCAGCATTTCTCGAAGGTCACGGGGCGGCTGAGGTCGAGCGCAATCAGCTCCGGGATCGGCACGATTGCGTAGAGGCAGAAGAGGAATGAGGTCGAGCAGGCATTGTCGATGATTTCGGCAAGCTGCTCGTGGCTGATGATCGGCGTGCGCCGCCGCCTTGCGTTGCGCGGCAAGGCGCTGTGAGCCGGATGGCGGTTGCCGCTGGCCTTGCGGAACTCGCCGATAGTGTAGCCGAGGTTGTTCAGCGCGAATTGCAGATTGGCGGTGATGGCCAGCTCGCTCGTCTCGGGCCATGGGCGGTGCGAGAAGACCAGAGCATCATCGAGCCAGCGCTCGGCGCTGAAGCGGAACAGCAATTCGCACCGGTCATAGCTGGCGAAGAGATCGGCCACGCTGCTGTCATCACGCTCGGCGGCGTGATCTTCCCAAGCATAGCGGACGGCGTCGATGGCATCGTCATCGTCATCCAGCCCAGCCTCTGCGAGGTTCGAGCGCAACTGGGGCGCGACCTCGTGATACCAGGTCTGGCCGAACTCCGCGGGCGGGAACTCGGCCTCCATGACCTCCTCGACGGCATTGCCGTCATAGCGGGCATCGATGATCTTCGCAGCCAAGGCGTTGAGGCTTTTGAGCGACCAGCAATCGGATCGATCCCGCCAGTAGCGAGTGTGCGGGAATTTCTCGGCCAGCGCCCCGATCCAACTTTCGCCAGCGGCGCTGGCCAGAAAGCCGGGATCGGCAAGCGAGCCCGGCGCGGGTAGTTCGGGAACGGTGAACATGGGTCTTGGGCTCCTTTCGGGTTCACCCAGCCATTTCCCTCTCGCCTTTGGTACCTGCTGATTGCCGCCAAGGACTTCAACGAGATCGCCCGGCCATGCTCTCGGCTACCGCGATCATATCGTGCCATTCCTGGCTACCCGGAGAAAACGCCCAGACTTGAGGCTTCTGATACCATGCAATGTCCTGGCGGAGGCGTTGCCGGTATGTCTTGGGGTTAAGCCCGAAGTGAGCAGCAATGGCCTCGGCACTGTCCAGGCTCGAACGAATTGGCGATGGGCGCCGCTCGGCCTGAATCGGCATGCTGATAGGCGAGCCTGATGTTGGCTCATTAGCAGATAAAGGATGGGCTACGCCCTCCAGCCTCGCGAGCACATCGGCACGGGCAGCCGAGATCCGCTGATGTTGCGCCGATTGCAAACAATTGGCGAGATTAAGCGGTGGGGCAAAGCGCCCGATCAATTCTGTCTCGAGGGGCTCCGGGTAAGAGCAGTGGTAAGGCGCCAGTTCCAGGTTCTCCAGCATCCAAGCCGTCAGCCGTTGCTCGGAGGCCGGCGCCAAGCTCCAGGTGTTTCGAGAAGCGGGCTTCACTACCAAGACAGGCTCGAGCGTCAATTTCTCCATGAGCAGAACCGCCAAGCTCTTTCGCGGAGAGTGATTTCGTGTCGACGCATTGAAATGGCAGCGACCTTTGAGGCCCTTACGGTTCGCTGCAAGACCGATGTAGAGCAAGCCCTCTTCACCGGGGGTGATGCCTTTCAGTTCAGCACCGTTGCGTAAGAACAGCGCATAAAGTCCATGGTCGTGATCGAGATTGAACTGCGATCTCGGTCCGCGATGCCAAGTCAGTGGAGATAGGGGGCGGTCGGGTTCCATAGTTTTTCAGATTAGGCCAAAAGGGGCGTATTTTCTATGGTCTGCGCTTGCTGCGCATCATGCTTGCAGCAATGGCCAGCCACAGGCAATGTTGAGTTATGTCCAAGCCTTATGATCCCTACGCCTACATCATTCGCGTCGAAGCCCGGATTGTCGGCATCGAGCCCGAGATCACTCGCACGCTGGAATTGCCTAGTGATCTCAATTTTGCGCAGCTTCACGAGGTGTTGCAGGCAGCCTTCGGGTGGACCGACAGCCACCTGCATCAGTTCCATGTCGGGGGCCTGACCATCGGCGCGCCCGAGGCCATCGAGGATTCCTCCTACGGCCCTCGGGTGTTCGAGGCGACCGAAGTCCAGCTCAAGGATCTGACCTTTCCCTATGAGGTCGATGCGACACTCACGATCACCTACCAGTACGACTTTGGCGACGATTGGCAGCACAAGCTCGTATTGTGCCGGGCCGAGCAGGAAGACGGCGTCAAGTATCCGCGCTGCACCACCGGCGAGCGGGCAGGCCCGCCAGAAGATGTGGGCGGATACCCCGGCTATGCCGACTTTTTGGAGGCATGGCTTGACCCCGAGCATGAAGAGCACAAAGCCATGCGTCTCTGGGCCGGCAAGAAGTTTAATCCAGAGCGTTTCGACCTTGAGGCGACCAACAAAGCCATCGGCAAAGCCATGCGTGCCTGCCGCGGCGATTACCGCCAGCGGCAAATTTGACTTGATGGTCAGGCCGCAGTCCTGGCTCCGCCACCCAGACGAAGCGCATCCGCCCAATCGTTGAAACCAGAAGGGCAGCGCTCAAGCCTGGAGGGCTGCTGGGGCGATTGCCGCGCCGCGATCGCAGCGCCTGCCGCCTGCATTCCCTCTTGATCGTTGTCAGGCAGGAGGACGACCTGCCGGATGCCAGAACCGACGGCGAAGCCAGCATAGTTGCGCAGACCAAAGCAGGTGCCAGCCTCGCGGCCTGTAAGTTGGCGATAGGCGCAGGCTGTCTCAAAACCCTCCGCGATACGCATGGTGTCGCCCGCGAAGCTGGCAGGCCAGGTTCCGCCACGCGAGTTGCCCAGCATCATGCGATGCGTGCGCTGGCCAGTTGCAGGGTCCAGAAACAAGCGTTGAATGGCAATCAGGCGCTGCGCTCGGAAGACGCCGACCAGCAAGGCTGGCAGGCGTCTGGGCGATGGGCCGCGCCCCATCGGGCAAGCAGCGTGAAACCGCACATCAGGCGGCTTCAAGCTGATGCCCCGGATCTCGAACAGATAGCGGTGAGCCAGTGTCCCCTCGATCGCCACCCCTTCGGACCATAGGTGCTGAAACGGCGCGGGCCGGTCATTGGCTGGCACGGGCAAGGCCCGCTGGCTGCCGACTTTATGCCCCAGCACATGCCGGACGGCCCGCATGACATCCGCGCCATCGCATCCGGCAAAGCAATGGACGAGGATCGAATGCCGCCCTTGCCGAATCGACAGGCTAGGCGTGCGATCCTCATGCGCCGGGCACGGCACCAGCGCATAGCGACCATTCCAATGACCTCCGAGGCGGGCGACGATGGCCAGCGTCTCAGCGGTGGGTTGAAAGCGCATGATCGAAGGCTCCTGAAAGGATAGGCTCAGCCGCGGCAATGGCGGCAGCCAGAGCCGTCGCAGCAATCGGCCCAGGCGCTGATGTGGAGGGTCGAGCCGTCCTTGAAGCGCGCCGATACACCCGTGGCATATTCCAACGTGCTGGCATCGCGATCGAGCTCGAAACGCCAGTCCTCCTCAAGTCGCGCCCAGACCTCGTAGATGTGGACGATGTTGCAGTTGAAGTCGGGAAAGGAATGGCGCGCGAGGTCGGCGATGGTGACCTCGGCGCCGAACCTTTCGTGGGCGCGGTCAACGACAAGCTGCCCGCACATCAGTAATCCTCGGGAAGCAGGATGGTCATCACCCGCGTGGTGATCGAGGCATCGGCAGGATCCTCCGAGCCGAACTCCATCGCCGCGTCGTAATAATCGATCTTCATCCACACCTTGCGGCCGAGAAACTCGATAGCGGCAAAGTCCCGCTCGGGGCTGTCTTCCGAGAAGGTGCAATGCCGAAAGGCCGCCATCAGGCGGGCTTGCAGGACAATGGTCTCCTCGGGCGCCCCTTCGGCCTCAGCCAGGCGTTCGAGGCAATTGCGGGTGATGACTACGCGAGCGCTGCGGTCGAGGCCAAGGCGGGTGCGGTCATTGAGCCGGGCAATCTGTTCCAGGCGCGCGTCAGCGCCCGCCGGCGTAGCGGTGGTCAGCATGATGGTTCTCCGGTGGATGGGCGTCAGGCGATGGGCGCGATGAGCGCGGCCAGCGCGGGATCGATGGCGAAGCCGAGCGCCATGGCAAGCGCAATGGCGGCTTCGATGTCGGCGGTGTTGATGTTGAAAGCAGCAGCGAAATCGCCCAGCGCTTCATGCGCCTTCGGCTGAACGCCGTGGAGTTTGCCCGTCATTTGCGTGACGGCGAAGGGCCAGCAATGGGCCACGCCGACAACGCCCTCGGGCAGGATCAGCAGCGTGTCGCCGCTGGAGATCCGATCATCGGTCTGGGTCGCGTCATAGGCATTACCGGTGCTGGCAAAGCCGTGAATGCGCCGGGCTGTGAAGGCGAAGCGTTCGCTGTCGGTGAGCATGAGGCGTAACCTTTCGGGCGAGCGGAATTGCTCGCACCGCCGCCTCCACCTCCACTCTTTGACACCCTGATTGTCCGGCGGATTGAACGCACCTTGCGAGAAAGGGTGCAAGCGCAGATTGGTCCATCAATTCGAGAGGAACCCCAATCTATTTATGGGGGATTTCTGGATGCCGGATCATCGCGATCACATAAAGTTGCGCTATGAAACAATTGTCACCGAATGGATGAGGGCGTTATTTTTATGGCCGACGAAACGCTGCTGACCCTGGCTGCCGATATTGTATCCGCCCATGTCAGCCACAATGCCGTTGCGGCTGACCAACTACCCCTGCTGATCCAGTCGGTCTATGCCTCGCTTGCGGGCTTGGGTCAGACCCCCGCGCCGGTGGAGGAGAAACGCGAGCCTGCCGTTTCGGTGCGCTCGTCGGTCAAGGCCGATGCCATCGCCTGCCTCGAATGCGGCGCGAAGATGAAGATGCTCAAGCGGCACCTGTCGACGGATCATGGCCTGAGCCCGGCCGAATACCGCGCCCGTTGGAACCTGGCCGCCGACTACCCCATGGTCGCGCCCGACTATGCCGCCAAGCGCAAGGAACTGGCGGTGAAGATCGGGCTTGGCCGCAAGCCGAAGGCGGTGGTCGAAACCGCGTCTGCGCTTGCACCCAAACCGAAGGCAACACGGCGCAAGAAACTGACTGTAGCGATTGACGGCTAACGCAAATCGGAGTCGCATGACGCGTCACTCACATCATTGACTGCCACAGGCACTTGCACAGTCCTGAATTCGTTCAGCAGAGCCCGCAAGGGTTCCTGCTGCTCAAGCAGCGCATCAAGGCAATCCGCGGCGCTATCGACAAAGGCATCGTGGTCTGGATCGCTCATGTCTAGCACTTGGGTGACAGCTTGCAGTATCCGGAACATGGCGGGCGCTCGGGTCATCAGGCGCAGGTTGGATAGCGCCTCGTCGTAGCGGCGGGTTCCGGCCTGCCGGACCGTGGCTATGCAGGTGTAGCTGTGGGTCAAAGGGTCGATCGCCGTGATTTCGGCAACCCAATCGAAAGGCCAGTCAGCAGTGGTGCGGCCAAGGCTGCCTTCGCGCCATTTGCCAGAGGTAGGCAGTCGGGGGGACATAGGGATCTCCTGAAGGAACGCGATCAGGCGGCTTCGAGCCAAGGCTGATCGATGGGTGTGTCGATGGGGACAAAGCCAAGGCGCTCGGCGCAGGCCGCAAAAGTCGGCGCGATGCTGGCGAGCCAGTGACGGGCCGGCACAGAGACATCGCTCCATTCGCAGCGGATGCGGTAGTCACGGTCGATCCGCTCGCCGATCCAGACAGCGGCTTGCTTGTCGAAGCAGGTCAGGCCGATGTCGGCATAGGGATTGCGCAGCAGCACCCTTTGCGCCGTCCCGCGCCAGCGGTGGACGGGCGCGAAGGATCGCATCTCTCGAACCATGCCGGTGCGGATCGACGCCACCATGGCTGTGTAGGCCCGAAGCCATTCGGCAGGCGGAATGCCTGACAATGGACGACAAGCAACCTGTGCGCCATCGGGCCAGAGGCGCGCGGGCGCTGTAGCCCGCCTCATGCAGCAATCGCCAGAGGCGCAATCGCAGCTTTGTGCGCCGCGTGGATCCAGTCGGCGGCGGCCTGCGCCTGCGCGGCGGCGTTGAAAATTGCCTTGGGATCGTGACGCAAGGCGCTCAGCCAACTTGCAAGGTAGGCGGCATGATCAGGCCGAGGCGTATAAGTGATGCCCAGATCCGCCATCAGGTAGCTGGCGCCTAGCTCGGTCAG
>NZ_GL876931.1:237356-246075 GCF_000192575.1 Novosphingobium nitrogenifigens DSM 19370
TTATCTGGACAGTCTGCGCCGCCCGCAACATTGCAGTAAGGTCGGCGATGGACGCCCACGGTAGGCAGTAATCAGGCTGGCCGTAGCGCTGACCCAAGAGCTGGCGGAGGCCAGCCTGATTGCTGCCGGGCCATAGCGCGCATCGGTGTGAAGGTCAGCTTCCGGGTGGGGGGTCCGGGGGGAGGGCTTCGCGCCGGTGTCGATCATTTCTGTTTACGAGCGCCGCGAGGCCAAGGGCCTCGATGCGCATGTGCCGCTGATCCAGCGCGGCGACGCGCTTTATGATCCCGATCTGGATCGCTTCTTTCTCGACCTGCCGCTGTCGGACGTCCGCTCGCGGCACTCGCTTCGCGCCTATGCCTATGATGTCGTTGTCTGGCTTCGCTTTCTCGATGCCTGCGGCAAGACCGTGTGGGCTGCGACCCGCGACGACGTCGATGCCTATCATCGTGAGCGACGCCGCGACGAGGCCGATCACCGGATAACGGCCGCAAGCTGGAACCGCGCCGTCGCCAGTCTCGATCGCCTTTACCGTTGGGGTGAACAGCAAGGGCTGATCACCGACGCGCCGTTCAGCCGCCGCGCCGTGTGGCGACCGGCGCATGGTGGCCGTCGCGGCATGATCGCGGCGCGCAACGACGCCTATGAACGTGTCGCCAGGCGATCGGATGTCCGGTTCGTCACGATGGACGACTACCGCATTTTCGGCGAGGTCGGCCTGCGCGGGCTCACCCCTGACGGCACGGAGCGCCCCGGCGCTCGCGACCGTAATGGGCTACGCAACGCGCTGTTCGCCGATCTTCTCGTCACCACTGGCCTGCGCCTCGAAGAGGCGTCGGGCTTGCTCACCACCGAGCTCGCGGCGATCGACCGCGCTGACGGCGATGCTGGGCAACTTTGGCTGCCTCTCCCGCCGCCGCTCACCAAGGGCGACCGGGGACGCAGCGTTCTGGTCCCACGCCGGCTGCTTCGTCAGATCGCCGCCTATGTTGCCGTCGAGCGCGCAGCGGGCGTGGCCAAGTTCGCCGCACGCGATGGCGCGGCCCGCTTCGAGCGACCGATCCCTGTCACCCGCGCCGGTCTCGACCGCATGCGCGATGTCTGCACCCCGGAGGAACGATGCCGCCTGATCCTGTGCGACGAGTATGGATCGCCCCGCGAGCCGGCGGCGCTATGGCTGACCGAGGTCGGGCAGCCTGTCCGCCCCAACTCGTGGGAGGTGATCTTCACCCGCGCCTGCAAGAGGTGCGCGGAGAACGGCTTCCCGCTGTCGATCAGCCCGCACCAGCTTCGCCACACATTCGCGGTCCATATGCTCGCCTTGCTGATCCAGCAGCGGCTGCGCGAAGCGGCATTGCCGGCGGGGCCGGTGGAGAGCTATCGTTTGATCCTGGGCGACCCGCTGCAACAGGTGCAACGCCTGCTCGGCCACGCGAGCCTCACCACCACCTATATCTACCTCGACCATATTGCGACCCGCGCCGATACGGTGGATGCGGCGGTCGAGGAGCTGCTCGCGCTGCTGCCGGGACCGCAGGGCGCATGAGCGGGCGTGCCCGCAAGGGTCGGCCCGTCGTCTTCTCGCCGATCACGCCCGAGCCCGTGCAGCCTGATCCCGTGCTCGGCCTCAAGTTCACCATCGAGGCGCGGCATGGCGGGACGGTCCTGATCGATATGGCCGCACTCGATCCTCGTCCGCTCGCCATCGCCTTCGCCGGCGCGCTGCGTCGGTCGGCCGCACTCGGAGGACCGATCGGTGCGGCGAGCGTCATCAAGCAGTATTTAAATGCCTACCGCCTGTTCTTCGCCTGGCGTGGCGACGAAGCGCTGAACGTGGCTGGCGTCGGCGACCTGCGCGCAGCCCATATCGATGGGTTCGCCTCCGCGCTCGACCGCCGCGGGATGGGCGCGATCCACCGGCACATAACGGTCGGCAAGATCGTCAACACATTGCGCGCGATCGAGGCAGACTGGCCCGATCGGATTGCGCCTGACCTGCATGAGCGGCTGCGCTACACACTGGCCACGTCGGCGGGCCGCTCGACCCCGCGCGATGCTTATAGCCCCTTCGTCGCCCGCGTGTTGCGCGACGCCGCGAGGACCGACGTCGAAGCGATGTTCCGCCGTCTCGGTGCCGACGACCGCATCGATGAGGGCGACCCGGTCATCGCCAGAGCGCGGGCCGACGTCGAAGCCATCATCGCGCGGCAGGGCTTTATCGTTGCAGACCATCCGGCGCTGAAGAGCCTCTATTCCATGCGCATGCGGCGCGGATTGCCGATCAGCACGCTCATCGACGATCTGCATGGCCGCCATCACCTGCTTGCGCGCGATCTGCCGGCGCTGCTCGTGCTGCTCACGCTCGATACCGGCCTCGAGCCCGAGTGCCTGAAGGCGCTGACCACAGATTGTCTCACCAACCCCCATGCCGGCACGGTGGAGCTGCGCTATCTGAAGCGCCGCGCCCGCGGCGCCGAGCACAAGAGCATGCGGGTGCGCGATGGCGGTGGCGGCACACCGGGCGGCCTGATCCGTCGCCTGATCGACGTCACCGCCGCCGCCCGCGAGCACCTGCCTGACGATTGCCTCTGGGCCTATCACAACGTCGGCGGCCTTCGCGGTGGCATTTTCGATCTCAAGCACCAACTTGCAGCCTGGGCTCTGCGCCATGGCATCAGCGATGATGACGGCAAGCCGCTCCACCTGCTGCTCTCCCGGCTACGCAAGACCCACAAGGCGCTATGGTACACCAAGACCGAGGGGCACATGACCCGCTTCGCGGTCGGCCACTCGCGCGAGGTGGCGGCGCGCCACTATGCCGATCTGCCGTCGCTCCGGCCCCTGCACGAGACGGCCATCGCCGACGCCTTCCGCGCGGCGGTCGCTGCCGCGATGCCGACCGTGCTTCCGCCCACCGCCGAACAGACGTTGCGCGAAGCGCCCGATCAAGCTGCGCCGCTGATCCCGCTGGCTAACGTGGGGCCGTTGCTCGACGGCGAACTGGATGTCTGGCTCGCCGCCTGCGCGGGCTTCCATAGCAGCCCCTTCGCCGAGGCCGGATCACCCTGCGCGCAGCCCTTCTGGGGCTGTCTCGATTGTCCCAACGCCGTCATCACCGCGCGCAAGCTCCCCGCGATCCTCGCTTTCCTCGCATTCGTCGAAGAGCAGAGGCTGAGCCTGCCCGCGACCGACTGGGCGGCCAATTTCGGCCGCGTCCATGCCCGCATCACCGCCCAGGTCCTGCCGGCCTTCTCCGATGCCGTCATCGCCGATGCGCGCCGGCAGATGGAGAGCGAGCGGCTTTATCTGCCGCCAGAGGTCCGCACATGACCATGCCCGCCCATGCCCAGGCGCCCGCCTTCGACGATCGCCCCGTGCTGGCGAGTGCGCCGCTCAAGGAAGGCCATATCCGTGAGGAGCTATCGCGCGTCGGCGACCCGAGTTGGGATCTCGGTCCCGCCGTCTTCCGCGAGAACGCCCGGCGCTGCCACGTTACCGTGCATTTCGACGTGCTCGAACATGCCGATGTCCAGGCAGCGATGCGTGCCTATCTCTACGCGCGCCTCAACGTCGATCTTCCCGGCTATCGAACGAAGTTACCACCCGCCTGCATACGCCAGGTATTCAACCGTGCTCGCCGGTTCTTCGCCTTCGCCCGTGAGCGGCTCGGACGGCTCGACGTTTCCCGTATCGATCCGCCGTTGGTCGATGCCTATGTCCGTCATCTCCGCGACGATCCTGCCCGACGACCCGTCATCGTCGGTCACCTCCTCGAAGTGGTCTCCGATCTCTATTACTATCGTGACCACCTCGCTGGCGGAGGCCTTGCATTCGAGCCCTGGGCCGGACAGGCGCCCGCCCGCGTTGCGGGCTACCGCCATGTCCGGGAGAACTGCACGCCGCGCTTCCCGGAAGTGGTTATCGCCGCGCTGCTCGCCTGGTCGTTGCGCTACGTCACCATGTTCGCTGACGATATTCTCGCCGCCCGCCACGAGCTTGATCGGCTCGAAGCGCGCCGGGATCGCCTTGCCGCCGACGACGCGGGCCTTCCGGACGCGGATCGCCGGCAGCGTCGCCGCGCCCGCCTGAACGCCTATTTCGATCGCCGCCGCCGCGAGGGGCGCGGCGTACCGATCTGGGGCACCGCTCATAACGGCAAGCTGCGCATCGATCCGGGCACCGGCGCCGTGACCCCACCGATCAACGCCCATCTCCTGCATCTCCATGCCGGGATAGACGTGCAGGCCGAGCCTGGCGCGCATTTCATGCTGACTGGCGGTGAAGCGAGGTTGATCGACGCAGTGGCGGCCGAGCTGGGGGTCGAGGTCGGCGGCATGGACACGCCGATCACCATCGATCCCGAGAGCGGTCGGCCATGGCGCGAGCGCTTCGACGCGAAGACTCTCGCACACGAGGAACGGATGCTCCAGGCCGCCGCCTATATCGTGTGCGCCTACCTGACCGGCATGCGCGACTGCGAGGTGCAGGCGATGCGGCGCGGGTGTCTCTCGATCGCGCGCAGCGAGGACGGCCTGATCGAACGGCATCGCATCCGATCGACCATCTACAAGCGCCGCGCCGCCGCGGGCGAGGCGGCGAGCTGGGTGACGATCGAACCGGTCGCAGACGCGATCGCGGTGCTCGAACGTCTGTCGGCAGGCGCGGCACGCGCCAGCGGCAGCGATACGCTCTGGCCGGTGCTTCGTCCCCGCGCTGTCAGCAAGACGCATCTGTCGAGTGAGGTGGTGCGCCAGCTCAACACCTTCCGCGATCACCTCAACACCGCCTTCGGCAGCCCCGATGAGCCGGTCATCCCGCCCGGTCCCGATGGCAACCCATGGCGCATCACGACGAGGCAGTTCCGGCGCACCATCGCGTGGCACATCGCCAACCGTCCGTTCGGCACCATCGCCGGCATGATCCAGTACAAGCACGCCTCGGTCGCCGCGTTCGAAGGCTATGCCGGGACCAGCGCATCGGGGTTTCGCGCTGAGGTCGAGGCGCAGCGCCGGCTCGGTCAGATTGACGACCTGCTGGACTATTTCGACCGGCGTCAGGGCGGCGCATCGCTCGGCGGTCCGGCGGGACCGCGTATCGCACGGACGCTCGACGATGCCGCCGTCAAGCTCGGGCCATTGCCCGCCATGATCGCCGATCGCGCCCGCCTGCGCGTCATGCTCGCCAGCGTCGCGCGCACCTTCCATGTCGGCCCGCTCGCGGATTGCTTCTTCGATCCCGCGACCGCGCTCTGCCTCAAGCGCGTGACGACCCCCGATCCGGCACAGCCGCTCACCGCCCTGTGCGAGCCGACCCGCTGTCCCAACGCCTGCATCACCGCTCGCCATAGGCCGGCCTGGGAACGCGCGGCGGCCGATGCCAGGGCGCATTTACGCGAACGGCGCATCTCCGATCTTCAGCGTCAGGCTCTCCAGCGCGAGCTTGATCGCCTGACCGCGGTGATTGCCGGGATCGATCCTCCCGCGCCGTAGACCACCCCGGCTGTTGGCGGAGTCCTGCGCCGGTCGGCGCGCCCGCGCAACGGCTCTGCCGTCCTTCGCTTCGCTGCGGCCCTGACGGGTGCGCGAGCCCCCCTGTGCCCGGCGCGAACGGGCCTCCGCCGTCGGGGATGGTCCCCGGCGCGAGAACGAAAGAACAGATCATGTCAGCCTCACAACGCTCAGACGTCTATGCTCGCGTCACGCAAGCGATCGTCGACGCCATCGAAGCCGGCACCGCCACCTGGCGCATGCCATGGCATCATTCCGGCGCCGACGTCACCCGCCCGACCAACGTCGCCAGCGGCAGGCCCTATCGCGGCATAAATACGGTCTCGCTCTGGGCGGCCGCCTATGGCAGCGGCTATACGAGCGGGGTCTGGGGCACCTATCGCCAGTGGCAGGCGCTCGGCGCGCAGGTCCGCAAGGGTGAGCACTCCAGCCTCGGCATCCTCTGGAAGGAGTTTCGCGCGAAGGATGACGACGCCGGCGACGATGACGACCACCGCCGGCTTTTCGCCAAGGCGTTCAGCCTGTTCAACGCCGATCAGGTCGATGGCTACGCGCCCGAACCGGGGCCGGACCTGCCCGAGAGCGAACGCCTCGCCGCCGCCGAAGCCTTTATCGCCGCGCTCGGCATCGAGACTGTCTACGGCTCGGCCAGCGCCTATTATCATATCGCCGAAGACCGCATTCACATGCCGGATTTCAGAGCCTTCCACGATGCCCACGGCTTCTACGCCACCCATATTCACGAGGCGGCTCATGCCAGTGGCGCAGCCCACCGGCTCGACCGGGATTTCAGCGCCAAGTGGACCAGGCACGCGCTTGCCATGGAGGAAGCGACCGCCGAACTGACCGCATCGTTCCTGCTCGCCGATCTCGGGATCGCGCACGAACCGCGACCCGATCACGCGGCCTATATCGCCTCCTGGCTGCAACTGCTCAAGGACGAGCCCCGGGCGATCTTCACCGCGGCGAGCAAGGCGCAGGCAGCGGCCGACTGGATGCACGCCCAGCAGCCATGATCAGGCATCTGATATCTCTGCGTGGAGCGCCTGCAACAGCGGACAGCCCGGATCCTGGCCCGCATCGCAGGCGCGCACCGACGCAGCCAGAACCCGTTCCATTCGTCTGAGGTCGGCGATCCGCGTGCGCACGTCCTCAAGGTGCGAGGCCGCCAGTTCACGCACGTCGGCACAGGAGGCCTGTCCACCCGCCGCCAGCCCCAACAGCGCGCGCACCTCGTCGAGCGTGAACCCCAGTTCCCGGGCGCGGCGCACGAAGCCGAGACGCGCCACATCCTCAGCGCCGTAATTGCGATAGCGGCCACGCCGCGGCGGGATCGGCAGCAGCCCGATCCGCTCGTAATAGCGGATCGTCTCGATATTGCAGCCGGTGCGGCGGGAGAGCTCACCGATCTGGATCGCGCCGGTTCCAGCCATCGTAAAAATACCTCTTGAGTCTGTAGCAACTACAGACGCTAGGACGAGCGCATGACCAGAACAAGGATTCGCCCGTGACGCAGCAATCGCGCCCATCGAAGGGGGTTGGCGCCGCGTCGCTGACGCTGGGAGGCATCGCCGCGGCATTCGGTGTCGCTTCATGCTGCGCTCTCCCATTCCTGCTGGCGTCGATCGGTATCGGCAGCGCATGGCTTGGCGGCATCGGTCTTGCGGCAGCGCCCTATCGCACGCCGCTACTCCTCATCGGCGCATTGTGCCTCGCCGCCGGGGCGGTGTCGCTGGCGCGCCAGCAGATCACCGCCTCCCGCTGCGGACCGGACGGCGTCTGCACACCCCCGGCGGTGCGGATCGTCACGCTCGTCGGGCTGCTCATCGGCCTCGTTCTGCTCTATCTCGGCTATCGCTATGTCTGATCCCGTCATCGAGCTGCGCTCCACGCTGACTTGCCCGCATTGCGGCCATCAGGCGACCGAGACCATGCCAACCAATGCCTGCCAGTTCTTCTATGATTGTATCGGGTGCGGGACGGTGCTCAGGCCCAGGTCCGGCGACTGTTGCGTCTTCTGCTCTTATGGAACCGTGCCGTGTCCGCCGATCCAGGTCGACGGCAAGGACGGCGCGTGCTGCGGCTAAGCACGGCGTATGAGCGTCCGCTCCGGCGTTGATATCGTTGCGGACTGGACCGTGGTCACGACGCCTATGGCGCAAGCGGCCCTGCGTGGGCTGTGCGGATCGTTCATCGGCACCAGATGGCGCGGGATGGATGAAGCCGAGAACCGCGTCCATCGCTACGTGCTGCAGGGCTATGCAGCCACGGGCCGCGCGCCGGCAGGGGCACAGATTGCTGGTGCGGTCGGCCCTTCATTCGACGAGGTCACCGCTGCGCTACGGCGTCTTGCCGGGCGCGATCTGGTCGTACTCGATGATGCCGGTCGTATAGTCGGCGCATATCCATTCACCGAACGTCCGAGCGAGCATCACGTGACCGTCGCCGGCATCACGGTGAGCGCCATGTGCGCCATCGATGCGCTCGGGATCGGCGCAATGCTCGGCCAGGCTAGCGTCATTCGTTCGGTCTGCCGCTCGTGCGGACAGACACTTTCTATTTGTACGCGCGACAATGGCCAGACCCTCGACTTCGCTAAACCCGCCGGCATCGTCATATGGTCGGGTCAGCTTTATGCCGACGACTGCGCAGCCACCTCGCTCTGCACCCAGCAAGGCTTCTTCTGTACTTCCGAACACATGGAACGTTGGCGTGCGGACAAATCCCGCCAGGATGACGAAGGCGTGCCCCTCAACCTCTCGGAGGCGCTCGAGGTAGGCCGCGCGCTCTTCGAAGCGATGCGAAGTGCTTTGAGACTGGCCAACGACTGAGCGGCATTGGCGCGCGACACCGCGACTGATCGCCCCAGATTAGCCGACAAACCATCATTTGCGCCCTTGCGACAGGCGCGGGCTGACGCCCGCGCACAGCGGACGCCGCTGACGCGGCGACGCTGTTGTGGGGCCTCCCTCGATGCGGGTCTGGTCGGCGCTCCCTACTAGGCCCGCCACGACGCGCCGCAAGCCCGGCTGCGCCGCGCTGCTCCATTGCATTTCGCCCCTCCGGGTGCGGCCCGCCGCTTCAGCGGGCCTCTCCGGTCGTTCTCGCCGCCCACCCCCGCCTCGGGGGAGCCTTGGGGTTTTGGGTGGGGCTGGAGGCTACCGATGATTTTGATCCCCCAACCGCCGTTTTTCGCTGGACTGTCAGGATAT